>NZ_JAKRGH010000047.1 GCF_022347565.1 Vibrio sp. Of7-15 | reverse complement strand
ATCAGCTAATAACTTACGAACTTTTTTGCTGTCGAAGAAAGGCAGATTATCTAGACTCGATGAATTCAGGGTATCATTCACCATTTCAAATAATGGCCCTTGTTGCATCAGTGTGGATGGTGGGGCTCTGAAATAATGTTTCTTACGAGTGTATAGCTCATGCGGTAAATACGGCTTCATGGCCTCACGGAATACAAATTTTTCCGTATTACCTCGAATTTTTAGGTGCACTGGTAAGTTAGCCGCCAGCTCCATGACTTTGTGATCAAGCAGTGGAACACGACCTTCAACACTGTGTGCCATTTCCATGCGATCGCCTAAGGTGGTTAAAACAAAGTTTGGCAAGAAAGATTTTGCCCATAGGTACATCGAGCGGTGAACTGGGTCGATTTTGCTTAATTTACGGTGATCTAATTGGTTGAAGAAGATTCGGTATGGTTCAACATCCCCAAACTTTTCAATTTGTGAGTTGGCATAAACATTTTGCAGCTCTTTAAACCATCCAGCTTGGTTATCTAGCCAAGATACGCCGTGGCCCAGCTGTTGCGTTAACCATTCCACGTCTTTTGGCATGCCTTTTTGAGTGTACCCGGCTTGATTGCCTTTCATTTTGCTTAAAATGGCGTTGATGTCGTCAGGGTTTTGTTGTTCAGAGTTAAACAATGCCATGTCGCGTTTAAAGTGAGGGTAGCCACCAAACACTTCATCGGCGCCTTCGCCAGTGAGCACCACCTTGTTGCCAGCGTCCTGGACAATGCCACTTAAGATGTATTTTGCGACCCCATGGGCGTTAAAGAATGGGGTTTCGTTATGCCACACGGCTTGTTCAAAGTTATCCGCTAAGTCTTGCTGTGTGACTGGAATAGTGTGAAAACGAGCGCCGTTTTTCTCTGCCGCTAAGCGAGCAAATCGATTCTCATCGTAGTCTTCCATTTCACCAAACGATAAGTTGAAAGCATCCAGCGATTTACCACTTAGTTTGGTGGCCATACCGAGTATGGCGGAAGAGTCAACACCACCACTCAAATAAACACCGATAGGCACATCGGCGCGCAAGCGTAATTTTACCGATTCTTCAATGGCATCATGAACTTGTTTGATGGCTTCCTCATCTGAGATGTCATTGGCCTGCATGGTGTCGGCATCTTGGTAATCAATGTCCCAGTAGCACAGTTGTGACGCGCCTGATGGTGTTACCGTCATTAAGTGGCCTGCGGGGACCGATTTGACATTTTTAAATAAGGTGTTGTTGTTGAGATAAAAGGCACGAGTGTTGTAGGACGCTTCATCCCATACGGCACCCACACCGGCATCTAAAATGGCTTTTATTTCGGAAGCAAAGTAGTAGCGGCCTTGCTCTTCAGCAAAAAACAACGGTTTAACGCCAGCACGATCTCGCATTGCGATCACGAGGTTTTGACGTTCATCGAACAACACTAATGAGAACTCACCACGTAATTTTTCCAATCCTTTTGTGCCGTATAAACGGTACAAGTGAAGTGCAATTTCGCTGTCTGATTGAGTCACGAATTGGCAACCTTGTTGAGTCAGCTCATAACGGATTTTCTCAAAATCATAAAATTCACCGTTCACCACTAAGTGGATAGAACCATCGACACTGTGAATAGGCTGAAGGCCGTTGTCTAAGCCAATGATACTCAATCGAGTGTGGCCCATGATCATGCGTTGATCGTAAGACTGCCATACGTGGCCTTCATCTGGCCCGCGGTGGTGAATGGCAGTTAAGCCTTGCTCTACTTGCTGTGGTTTGATTTGATTAAGAGGATTAGTACTGTAAACCGTTAAAAAGCCGCACATGGTAAAATTTCCTTTTTCAACTATTGGTTGCGTGATCGAAGGTGTGTTTAATAATGAGGGCGTTACGCTGCTCTGCTCATTTGATTGAAAACGCGTTCATACACTCGTTTATTGTTGTTAATGGCAGCCAGTCTAAAGTTTGCATTGGACGATACGTTGTAACGCTGATTTGGCTGGTTGTATTCACGTAGTTGATACATGTATTGGCTGTAAGTGTCGTAACTTAGGGCTTGTCGATTCGCGAGTTTGCTTTGATTTCCTTGTTTGTTGGTAACTTTGCGGTAATTTTTATTCACGGTGCCTGAGAAGAACTCGCCAACAGCGCCAGAGCCATAGCTAAAGAAACCTATCTTCTGTCCTGTTAGATCTGTGTCGGCGTTATCCAATAAGGACAGTAAGCCAATATACAGACTGGCGGTGTAAGTATTGCCGATCTCACGACCGTATTGTTGGCTGATGGTATAAGTCGTATCGGCTTTCTCTTGCATTTGCTCCGGGTAAATGGCGCTTAGGTGTTCATAAGCCTTCTTGGCCATCTTGGTAAAAGGTTGATGGAAGCACAACCAATCTAAGTTATTCAGCGTTTGCCCGCCGTTGGTTAGGTAGCTTTCATAGCTGTCTACCATGACATTAAGATAAGCGTCTTTTGATAATTCGCCATCAACAAGAGCGTGTTTGAAGTCATTTGGTCGCCAGAAGTCCATGATGTCTTCACTGTGGAAGCCACGCTCAGCATCAATTTCAATCACGTCTGGGTTAGCTGCAATCAGCATGGCCACTGCGCCGGCACCTTGTGTGCATTCTCCAGGAGTGTCCTGTTGATATCGGGCAATGTCGCACGCCACAACTAATACTGACTCTTCTGGGCGAGTACGCACCATGTCACACGCCATTTGCACGCCAGCTGTTCCGCCATAACAAGCTTGTTTAAGTTCAAATGCACGACAATTTGAGTGCATATCAATCAGCCCCATCAAGTACGCCGCACCTGATTTCGACTGATCTACGCCTGACTCTGTAGCAAAAATGAGTGTGGATATGTTTTTGATGTCGTCTGGAGAAATGGAATCCAGCAAGTCTTGTGCTGCATTGGCCGCAATCGAAATGGTATCTTCATCCGGTGTTGGCACGGCCATTTTTGATTGGCCGATACCATAAATGTATTTCGCTGGATCTATGTTGTGTGCGTTTGCTAGCGTTTCTAAATTCAGGTAATTATTGGGGGTGCTAAATTCAATTCTATGAATACCGACTTTAAGCTCTTTGTTCATCTTCCTTTCCCTTATAAATTTATTTTTAATTATTTAGCTGGCGTGTCTCTCTGCCGTTGAAATTAATAATAAGTATTCATGGAAGGAAAAAAATTGAAAAAAATATTTAAATAATAACCAAAAAATGAAATCGTATTGATGGTTATTTAAATTATACATTTAAAATCAATATTTTAAGTGTAACTTCTTAGCGGTTATTTTTTGGTGTGGTTTTTATTATTATGTTTTTTCATTTAAGGGCTAGGAAATATATTCTTATTTTTAAAACTTATTTATATGATTAACATCTAAAGGTAGATAATTAACTTCTAAAAAATAGAAGGGTAAATAATATAAATCAGGAATATTTCCATATCTATATTGAGACTTTTAATTTATTTATAGTGCACTATAATTTCAGATTGCAGTGTCATTATCATGATTTCTTTCGCGCTAATACCATAGCGCCATCACGAGCCAAAATGCCTCGACCATATCGAGTTACCATCACATCACTCGACCAACGGCCCGACTGTTGGATTTGAAGTGTACTGTATCCTTTTCTTAATAAATCTTGTGTCGCCCCGACACGTGCACTGTGTGCAGTAAATGGCTTACCACCTCGACGAGCTAAATCCAGATCTTCCCATGCCTGATTAAATACCCTTCTGATCGTTTTTGTGGTGATGGGAACATGCTCCAGTTTGCCGGTATCTTCATTTGCTTTGGGATGCATACATACATTGTATTTTGACACCCCAACAAACAGGTACCCCTCTCCCGACAAATCCAGATTCCCCATTTCGGCGTAGTCCAGGATGAGCTCTGCCACGTCGTGACTCAGTACGCAAGCATCAGGCTCACCAGAATGATTTGTTTTTGTAATAGGAATCGTCAGCATAATTGTGCCGTCATCTTCAAAGGCCAAATCACTGACACGAATGTTCGCCAATTCAGCCCCTCTCAACATGGATTCATACGCCACAGCCAACATAGCCAAGTTACGACGTACCAATACCTTGTCACTTTCCCCCCAGACGGACATTAATTTTGTCAGGTGTTGCTCATTGAATGGGGATGCCTGCGTAATGAATTCCCCCTCTTTTGCTTTTGTACGAGCAATGGCTTTCAGCCGATCACCCACAAAAACATCAACACAAGGATCAGGGCACCCCGCAACACGGTGGATGCGAGAAATCGCCCATTTGTAGACAGATAAGGTATTACGGTGCAGATCTGTAGACCGTGACACAAAAAAGGCTTCCACGGTATCGGGCGACGCCGGTAAAGAGTGACATTGGTGAGAAACACACCACCCCACAAAACACCCCCATGCACTTTCAAGACGACGAAGGGTTTCAGGAGAATAACGATCTTTTCGGGTGTTGAACTCATTGAGTCGCTGCTCGGTGGTCGCCCTACATTGTGCCTCCTCAGCAACCCTCGCCCTTTGTTTGTGTGCGACTTCAACCACGGACTTTACGGAAACGTTACCCAACAAAGGGAATGGGGCCTCTTGGCTTCTTTTCGCCATGCTATGTGCTCATTTCATATTATTTGAGTGCATAGTGGAGCATCGACTGTGAATTATCAATGTCCGAGAATGTTAATTCTCGGACATTGATGTTGCTATACGGCTTCGCCGATGATTTTTCGGTAACGCACCAATCGATCCCTGTCAGCTTTAGGCAGCACACGATTAACGGCTTCTAATTTCTTTTGATGACTGACTAAAATTGCCATACAGCGTCGGGCCCACTCGCCTTCAGCGTGAGAGGCTTTCCGCACCCGAGGACGTGGGGGTAACCGCGGTCGCTCCAACTTTTTCACCCCAGTCATCTCCATCTGAACCGCACTTTTTTTGCTAAAAAACAAAATGATACGGGTGAATTTTTTACCGATTTTGCTGTAAATATCTTTTTCAAATAATACATCAAAATCTGTTTTTTCTGTCAGCTCCTTGGGCAACTTAAAATTGGCAGAAAATTGTGCAATGCTTTTATATTTAGTATCCATCAGCTTATTACATTGCTCTAAATCAAGGGCTAAGGACCATCCATCACATTCAGGTCGAGTGGAGTTTGCGGTCATTTGCAGTAATGAGTAGAGTTTGCTCCCCGCTTTGGTCAAGTGACGAGTGATCTTACCGTCAATGCGCGTAAAGTACTTATTTAACAACAACATTTCCATTGCTAACTTTTCATGCAAAACCAAAGTAATGGACGCAGCACTCCAGAACTTATTGCCTCCTTCACCACCACGTGTCCACCCCTTCTCTTTCATCATGTCGCGATGGACAGATGCAATGGTATTTTCACCCGCCTTCTTTTGTTGCACATGAAACGTAATATCAGACACCGGGTGCGAGAGCCCCATTTTTAATAACCCATTTACCGAGGAAAAGCTGACGGAAGAAAGCACTTCATCAAATAAACTTAATGCATTCAGTGTAAACTCCCGGTACCCAGTGTTCGGTGACAGCTTATAATCTCGAATATAATCTTTTGCATATAGAGTGACCGTCCGATAGCTTTCCGGCACCACTGCTTTTCCTTCATTAAACGCTTTAATAAATTCAGGGGAATTCAGCAAATCTAAAGGGTACACATCTATTTTTTTACATAACTGTTCAAAAATGCGCCACGATTCAGGGCGCATTTGCAATAAACCTGTGATCACCTCATTGGATAACCGATAATATTGTTCTTTTTTATCCAATTGATAGTTGTAACCAAACTGCTTTAACTTTCCTTGTAAATCAGCAGACTGATGTAATGAACACGCCAGTACAGATGACTCCGTTAGTGATGTCATTTCCAAACCCTGTGGATAATTTTTAATTCTTATTCAATTAAATACATAGGATCACTTTGAATACGCTTCAAAAAATACATGAAATCACTTTGAGTAAAAAAGCGACTCCTTCATAACATACATCCCATTACTTCGTATTAACCATCAAATCACTTCGCTATGTACATCAAATCACTTCGTATTACGCATCTAATTACACTCTTGAAATAACAAAAAAACAAATAAATACATAAGCTTATTCAAGTTAAAGTGCAATTAAGTGAAGTGAAATAAAGTACTTAAATAGATCTATATAAGTAAGTAAAGAAAGGACTAAGATCCAGCATCAAAGATGCATTTTCAGATAAAAACCCCGTTAAAATGAAAAAAAATGTAACAAAATTATCATTAAAATCAACAAGGGTTAGCTTGAGGAAATCACCATCGGATCAAAAATACGATCACTAAAAAGCACAGCCAACCCCTGTGCTTTTTATTACTAACCTAAGTAACGTCTTAAGGTTTCTTCAATCACAGCGTCCAATTCGTTTTGAAGGGCTTTAGGCACACGATTAAACTCATAATTAAACTGCCGATCTTTTGTGCGTTTTCGAGCAAATGTATTATTGTCTTCAAACTGCCACAACTTCTCTACTTTTACAGTTTTTCCCTTGGGCTTTTTTAACTGACGATTCGCAACCTGACGATATAACGTAACTAAAGCGGCTTTTACTTCATCAGGGGCCAAATCCTCATCAAGCTCACTTTTTTCCAGCATAACTTGAGCAACCACCTCCACGAGATCATTCCCTTTCGTGCTTAATGACATCGAGATGTCAAGTAAGGCTTTATAATCAGGGTAAGAAAGTTCCGAATGATCTGGAAAAACAGAAAGCATCTCAGGCGGAACGGACGCTGCTTGAATCGCACGAGTCACTTTTGCTGTCGACAGGTTTTGACTTGAGGCAATGTCCTTTTGACTCATTCCACTGTCACGTAATACCAATAAGCGCATGCCGATTTCACGTAAATTGTGCTCACGAGCCGTTTGAATATCTGCCGCTAGTTGGCGGGCGTCTTCTGTTGTGATGTTTTCATCCGTCACCAAGATTTTCAACTCAGCTTGTGCAAATAAAGCCGCAGCCCGTCGACGTGAACCATCTAAAACCTCAATACGATCCCCGACCTTTCGTCCGATAGCAGGGAAGAATTGTTGAAGACCAATCGTACGCACAATATCGGCAACAGACTCTTTTGTTAAAGCTTGTTGATCACGGCCATTGGTTTCCAAATCAACAAACGTCTTCGCTTCCAACTCTGCAGCATGGATGGATTGTAGAGTGAAAACCACATGTTTCCCAGATGCCATCACAAAGGTTCGTATGTTTTCTGAGCGTTTTGTCGACTCACAAGTCAATGATTTACTAGTAAAAGTGCGCCCTATTGTTTTACGTTTACTCATGTTTTACCTCAATTAGAGCGAATAAACTCAATGCGATCAAACACCGATTTAGCAAAATCTTCTGCGGCTGCTCTTGCGCTTTTCAACGCTTCGTTACTGCCAACATAGGTAGAAGGGTTCGCAGAAATCACCGTGTCAAAAGACTCCCCACAACGTTCAAAACCGTCTAATCTCGGTAAAGCAACATCTAACATGTCCCCTCCAAAGATTTCTTTGGCCAAGCTGTGACACAATTTATGATCGGCTTTATTTGCCAGCTTAGACATAAATCCGATGTTGCCTTGTACCTGTAATGAACAACCAGAATCACGAATAATGTCTAATAATTCAGGTAATCGGTTTAAATATTTTAGGGTGGAGTGAAAGTCAACTTGTGCTGGCGGGATCGGGGTCATAAATAAATCAGATGCAGCCAAAGCATTGGTCAAAAAAGGATCAAGATGAGGACCGCTGTCAATAAAGATTAAATCATAATCAAATTGAAGTTTATCAATAATATTGTCACGCAAAATCCGATGACGGTTATGGGTCGGTAAATATTCCTCACAGAGATTTTCCCAACGTGAAGCAATAAAAGCATCTTCGATGGAAGCTGGGATCACATCCACTCCGGGGACCCCAGAGTGGACAATAAATTCATTGATTAATTCTTCACGGGTGACATTTTGAAGCATGGCTTGTGCTGCTGTTTCCTCAATAGAACCAATCGCATGTGTATGATTAAGAAACATGGTTGCAGAAGACTGAGGATCAAGATCTATTACTAAAATACGTAAGTCTTCTTTTAATAAATGAGGATGAGTCCGTAATCCATGAGCTAAAGAGACGGTACTGACGGTTTTAGAAACACCTCCCTTTAAATTACCAAGAAAAATTGTAAAAGCGGTTGAATGTTTACTGCGGTATTTAGGCACGTTGCGATGCTGGTAAATATCAGCGATATTTTGAATGGACATGGTGTATTTTTCTGAGCTACCAGCTTTACGTTTTGCAAAGGTATAGCCTGTTTGTTCCATTTCACCAACGGTTTTATCAACAATTGCTTTGCTCAGTTGAGGCAGTTTTGCCACAGCAGCTTTAGAGTACACTTGATAATAAGTATGCGATTGTAGTTCTTTTTTTTGTTGATTTATTTGCTCTGTTAATTCAATCAGCATTTGTCCAGAACGTTCAGCAACACGATTAATTAATTCATTGGGATCCGACATGTCATACTTTCCTTGAATATGCAGGTTTTTTGTTTTCATCTTATAATGCTGCATGTTTTAAGAGAAGTAAATGCATGTGGATCATGCTTAATTTTTATTATGAAAGCACGTATTTATCATATATACGTAATGTTTAAAATTTAAACATAAAAATGTTGGTTTTGATTGTGGGAAAGTGTGTAAATCTTTGATTTTCCACTTATCCACAATCACTATAAATCTTATTTAAACTATTTAAACTATTTAAACTATTTAATCTATAAGATCTATAGCGTTTTTAAATGCTTGATTTAATTAGATAAAAAGGGGGTTATTGATCATATTTATGGTGTAAAAGGAACACAAATATGGCTTTTATGATCATATTTATGGCTTTTATGATCATATTTATGGCTTTTATGATCATATTTATGGCTTTTATGATCATATTTATGGCTTAATGATGACACATTTATGGCCTATTATCTTATGGAGCCATAAATGTGTTACTTTTCGGGAAAGAAGCCAGATAAAAGGGTTACCCGCTGTAGCTATTGATAACATAATTGTGGCTTGGATCGTAAATTAAGCCATAAATATGATCAGTATTGTGGGTTGCCTTCCATTTGTTTTAACGTTTTTATGTTGGCGAGCATGGTATCAATGTCTTCTTGCTCTGGTGTGCTTTCTGGGCTTGTGACCGCTTCATGCTGGCGTTGAAAGATAGAGTGGTCTATTTGCTCTGCCGTATCGGTCTGATTGATGGCTCGGTACGCTTGGGCAAGCAATTGCAGCTCTGAGATAGAGAGCCTTTCGCCAGACTGTAAACGTTGGAGTTCCAATTTACGGATGGTTTCTTTGGCATCGTGGGTATTTAGCTCTTGGACAGTGTTTGTTTCTAACCAACGGTACAAAAACTCGATACCGACAATTTTCCGGCCTTGTTTTATCAACTGATAGCCTTGTTCCCCTTTGTCACTTGGCAGAAAAAGAAGTTCTTTTCGAGTTTGTGGGTTATTGGATATTTCTTTGATGCTGTCACGAATGCAACGCTTCATAAAGACACTGTTGTTTTTAAATGATGTCTTGTCCGTTTTGAGCTGCCCTTTTTCATCTAAAATGCCAAACAGGCCTTTTAGATCCTCTAAATTTTGAGCTTTCATGGTGGTGCCTTCAGTTTTAAAGCGACTGAGTAATTCGTAAAGGCGTTTGGAGTATTCTTTTTTTAAGTTGAAGAAGTTACGTGCATTGATCAAGGCAAAACCTTGGTTGTATTCGATGTACTCGGTTCGTAACTCATCATTGGGGATCATAACCAGACAGCCATTTTTGTAGGTGAGTCGTTTAAAAAATGGGATGTAGTCGAATTCTTCTTCTCCTTTTTTTGATAGGGTACGAAGCCCCACCTTACGTTGTGACAAGCGTTCTGCAACAGGACTGAGAATGGATCCAACGTGGCGAGATTCTATGCTCAGCCATTCAGAGATCTGGCTACAGGGAAAGGAATACACAGGAGTATTATTATGCCAATCTGGTTCTTTCATGTGGGCCATCATTAGTGCAAATAAATCCGCTTCTCGAGCGGATAGATCTTGGCGGCTAAAAACCAGTTGGTGCCCTTTTTTAATGTGCTTGGGCAGCGTTGGGCTAATCGAAGGGGCATTGGGGGGGATTTTCACATGAGTACTTATTATTTGGGGACAGAATAGTGGCATTAAATAACGTAATTATGGCTTTGGCAAGTTGGGTTAATTAATCAGTGAAAGCTAAGTGGGAAGAGTAAAATAAACGGGTTAGCTAAAAGGTGGGTTAACCTGTTAGATTTTTTATTTAATATTTTGATTTAATTGATTTTTATTGTTTTGTTTCAGGGTGAAATCACCCTGATTTCAGGGCGAGGTGATTACGAAAAACCGTTATTTTATGTTTAGCGCTGCTGTTCAGTATTAAAGCTAGGTTGATGAGCCATGCTTTTTAAGCTGGTAAAAAGATCAAATAAAGTGTTGACTTCACCAATGTGTGCGAGGTTAGGGCTCATGCCTAGCTGTAAGCGTACCATGCGTGTGGCACCTTTAAGTAGGTCGACTGGGACCAACGTGCCTTGTTCTATCTTTTTCTCTACCATGTGCTGAGGAAGCCAGCCAAACCCCTGTCCTTTTTCAATGGCGGTTAATGCCATGACGAGGCTGCTTACGGTGAGTCGCTGGTGAGAGCCAAGCCATCCGCTGTCAATGTTTTGGTTTCCTGAATCTCTGATCACAACCTGACGATGCCGCTTTAACTCGGGTTGAAATATCTGTTCTTCATCGGCAAGAGGAAAATCGGGGGAGCAAACACAGCGAAGCTCTACTTCCACGAGGGGCTCCATGATGGTTTCTTTTGGCAATCGACTGGCAATAGCCAGAGACACGGCCCCGGTGCTCAGTAATTGCCCCGCTCCTGAAAGGGAGGTTTCAAATACTCGAATGGAAACTTTAGGAAAAACAACATTAAAACGCTCCAGAACTTCATGAATAAAATCAAATTCCAGTAAAACATCCACAGCGATATTAATCTCGGTCATCAGGTGGCCTTGGTATTTTGAGGCCAAGGTTTCTATTTGAAGGGCGCTACTTTGTAGGCTTTGTGCTCGTGGTAATAAACTGTGGCCCAGATCGGTTAAAATTGATTTTCGACCTTCAACAATGAATAAAGAGTTGCCAAGCAGAGACTCCATTTTCTTGATACTGTGGCACACTGCGGACTGACTTTTGTTGAGCGCTTGAGCCGCTTTCATCGCACTGCCTTCTTCGGCAATGGCAATGAACGTTTTCCACATTTCTAAAGTCACACGCGCTGACATCGTCATTCCCTTTTTTATTATTGATTGGTTTGTTTACATGCCATGACATCTAAACGGAAGGTCGGTTGTAGTGCAACTAAATGATTATGTAGTTACCCATCGAAAAAGATTTTTATGAAGTGAATCGCAGAGTTTGTTTTTTCGTCTGGATGTTCTCATCATAACTTTATTTATGTTTGCGTAAGATCAATAACAGGGAAGAAAGAATATGGGTGTAAAATATCAGTATGATTCACAGGGATGGGCCAACATCCAGCTAGATCGTGCCCGTGTGCACAATGCGTTTGATGATAGCCTGATTGCGGACTTGATCACCGCCATTGATAAGGCACATCAAGACAAGGCCAGAGTGATTGTTTTATCCAGTCAGGGAAGGCACTTTTCGGCTGGCGCTGATCTGGGATGGATGAAGTCTATGGCCGATAATACGATGACGGACAATGTGAATGACTCATTGCAATTGGCTGCGTTGATGGAAGCATTGAATTGTGCAAATATGCCAGTGATCGCGTTAGTGCAAGGGGCCGCGTTTGGCGGTGCCGTGGGGCTTGTCGCTTGCAGTGATGTGGTGATCGCAGCTCCTGATGCCACCTTTTGTTTAAGTGAGGTGAAATTAGGGTTGATCCCTGCGGTGATCAGCCCTTATGTGATCAAAGCCATGGGAGAGGGCCATGCTCGGCGTTACTTCTTAACCGCTGAAAAGTTTGATGCGATCACAGCTCAGAGATTAGGTTTGGTCCATGTGATTTCGGAAAACCTGGAACACGCTCGGGATGAGATGTTATCTCACCTTATGAATAACTCACCAAAAGCCTTGTCGGCGGCGAAGCGATTAATTGCGGATGTGGCGGGGCAGCCAGTGGATGAGGGCTTGATCGCCGATACGGCCCGGAGAATTGCTGAGATCAGGGTATCGGATGAAGGGCAGGAAGGACTGGCCGCTTTTTTTGAGAAACGGCCGCCGTCCTGGATTGAATCATGACGCTTAGCTGAGCTTGGTCGCGAGTTTGGCTACATGCTGACCTTGGAACTGTGCCATAGAAAGCTCTTTTGGGGATGGTTGGCGAGAGCCGTCTCCGCCAGCAATGCAGGCTGCGCCAAGGGGAGATCCGCCTTTGACTTCGGAGGTGTCAACCAGCTCGGAAGCGGTGTAAGGTAAGCCAACCACAACCATGCCATGGTGGAACAATGTCGTATGGAAAGATTGTAGGGTGGTTTCATTTCCACCACCAGTGCCTGTGGAGGTGAAGACGCTGCCAATTTTTCCGACGAGTTTTTTTTCAAACCAAAGCCCACCGGTTTGATCAAGGAAGTTTCGCATTTGTGCCGCCATGTTACCAAATCGTGTCGGCGTGCCAAAAATGATCGCATCGTAATTAGCCAGATCATCAGGCTGAGCGATGTCTGCGATTTGGTTGGTTTGAATGCCAGCTTGTTGTGCGACTTCTTCTGGAACCAACTCCGGTACGCGTTTGATATCGACTTGAACATTTTCAACTGTTTTTGCTCCTTCCGCTACAGCTTGAGCCATGGTTTCAACGTGGCCATAACTGGAGTAGTAAAGAACCAATACTTTTGTTGTCATTGTGCTACCTTATTTTTGATGAATCCTGTGGTTGATAATGCATTGGGCGGTGCTGTTATTTTACGAATAAGTTGTCCAGTTGCTCCTCTGTTAAGGCGTTAGTGATCACATGCTCACCATTCACCACTAGGGTCGGGATGCTGCGAATATTGAGCTGTTGAGCGAGGCTAATGTCTGCTTCAACCGCCGTTCGGACTTGTTCACTGTCCAGAAGTTCTTCAAATTTCTGGCTGTCGAGGCCGATATTTTGGGCGGCTTGAATAATGGTCTGTCGTTCACCAATGTTATCGTTCACTTTTAAGTGCAGACGCTGGATCTCATCAAAGTAATCCCAGTGGGTATCTGAATTACCAAGGATTTCGGCGGTTTTAGCCCCTAAGGCCGCTAAATAGCCACTTGGGTATGAAAACGGTTTTGCACGCATGCCTTCAATATTGAAAGCGGTTGGGTCATCGGCTTTTTGTTGGCATGCTACCCAGTGGTTTAGGATTTCTGATTTTGCGCCAGCTAACGAGCCGAAGCGTTGGATCATTTCTTCGTCATTGCGTTGTAAGACAAAGCTGCGTTGTTTGATCTCGACGTCAGCGCGTTGAGCCAGCTTGCGTAATCTTGGGCTCAGTACGTAACACCATCCACAGACTGCATCATGAAAAAATTCAATCGTTACTTTTGACATTGTTTTTCTTTCCCGTTGTTTGTTGAGTACGAAAAGATAGTAGGTGGGATCGAGTGAGAAAAAAATTGAAAAAAGTGGCCTTGATTTATCAAATAAATTCAATTGATGGCGGGGGCGATGATCTGAGGTGTACTGGCCACATGTATTTGAATCATTGTCGTCTATGTGTGATTTGCTTGAATAAATTGCCAGCGAAGTAGCTCTGGCTCCGAGCTCTTGCAGTGTTGCAACGACAAGGTTCTCCAGCGATGTGAAGGCGATGAGGTTTGATCGGAGCGCTCTCCAGCGGCCAGGCATAAATTAGAGCCGTGTAGGTTAATTTTTCCATCAAGTTGCCACTCAAACTGCTGTAGTTGTGGTGTTTCTAAAAAGTGCGAATGCTCACCACAGTCTCTTGCCATGATGGTGGCTCCGGGTAACGCTTTGGTGTGAGGGGCAATGGCCGTGAGGCATTTGTTGTACGCCGGTAAATAAATTTCCCCGCTGTCTAAGACGGACATGGCTTGATCTTTAAACAAGCCCTTTTTGCAATTATGGGCGATCAAGGGTAAGTCCAATCGTTCATAAGGGCTATAACCAATCACATCCACGCAAAATCCATCTTTTGGTCGATCTAATTTGTCGATCAATTGAATAACCCCGACAGGATTTTGGGGGCTATCCGGTGTTGTTGAATGAGCGTGGGTAAGTAGTGATGTTACCGCACCTAGTGTAGCTGTGATGAGGAGGGCGTGTGAGGTTTTCATTGTAGCGTCACCTTCTGAGTGGTATTTAGCTCTTGTCGTCGCTTGAATTTACTCAGCTGGGCGGAGGCGATGAGAGTCCGCTTGCCTGACTTAGTGAGTTTGTAGGCGTAACATTGACTGAATAACAGGTTACGTCCGTTGCGGCTGATTTCCGCTTCAAACTCAACGGTTTCACCACGCTGAGTGGCTGACATTATGTTAGAAGAGAAATTATTGGTAATGGCGTATTCTCCGTCGTCTAAGGTCGCAATGGTGGCCAACATGCTAGTGACATCCATCATGGAGTAAATTACACCGCCATGTAAGGTTTGACTTAAGTTGTCAATGTGCTCTGTGACAGTCATGCGGGTTTTACAAAAACCGGGCTGCTGGGTCATAATTTCAATACCACAAAATTGTTGGTATTCGTGCTCAAGCAATGCCGTTGAAAGCTTTTGAGCGTAGGGGGTTAAGGGGGTTTCTTGAGAGGAAGATGGGATCATTGTCTTGTCCTTTTCTGATATGGTTTAATTACCGATTTTCCAATGATGTTTTGTAACACTTCGGTGGTTCCGCCACCAAGTGAGAGAATTTTGGCGTCTCTGAAGACTCGCTCTGAGACATGGCCCACTTCGCAGCCTTTGGCTCCAAAGACTTGTACCCCCAGCGTTGATACAGTATCTAAAGCCCGAGTTGCGATCACTTTGGCAATGCTGGCTTCCTCATCACTTAATTCGCCGCGATGAATGGCTGTGGTGCAATTGTCTACTTGTGCTTTGGCAGACGTTAACTGTATTTTCATTTCCGCTAAGTGATGCAAGATGGCTTGTTTTTTATGAAGAGGAGCGCCGTGTACTTGACGTTTGTGGCTGTAAATGGCGCTGGCTTCAAGCACGTTGCTCGCGTCGGTGGCTGCCATGGCGGCTAAGTTAATGCGTTCTCTTTTCAGCATGGATTTTAGGGTGCTAAAGCAAGTGTGATGATCGGCTATGAGCTCTCCTTTGGCGGCGTTGAATTCCACATCTGCCACGTCTAAGCATTGCCAGCCTAGTGTTGGGATCCGATCGCTTGATGTGGTTTTTCGTTCACTGTGAACAAGAAAGAGCCCCATTTCTTCTTGGTCGGTGTCATCCGCCATGTATTTGGCCAGCGTGATGAAGTAATTCGAGCGCGTTCCACCACAAATAAAGCTCTTTTGTCCGCGGATCTCATAGTGCCCTGAATGGGTTGGTTGTGCCGTTGTGGTGATGGCGGACACATCGGAGCCGGCGTGAGGCTCTGTAATGGCCAGTGAAATGGTGGCTTCCCCATCAAGCACTTGGTTGATCACTTGAGTAAATTGATTGTGTTGATTGTGTTGATGCAGAGCACTTAAACTGACCAAATAAGAAGCGAGTCCCATGGTTAAGCCCTGGCTACCGTGCTCTGTTAACGTGTTGATCAGGGTAATGGCGGCATCCACATCACTAAATAATTGGTCCAAATTGTCATGCCCCAAGCGAAGTAACCCTTTGCTGCCTGCCATGTCATGCAGCTCTTGAGGGTAAGCGCCCGCAGACTCCCACTGTGTGATATACGGCTCTATGTGATCACGAGCAAAACGGTGTAATTGGTTATTGAATGACGGAATCATGGTGCCCCCTAAAACGCGGTTGTCTTGGCTAAATCATGAAAGCGTGCCATTGCGTTGCCTAGTCGCTCTTGGTTTTTCACGCTTTCTTTTTGGAAGTAGAATAAATCCGTCAGTTGTTCCATGACTTCAATCAGTTGGCAAGAGCGTTGCGCTACGCGAGTTTGATAGCGTTGCAGAGCTGGTTGAATGTCCTTAAAACAGTTTCCTGTCAGTGCTTGAGCGAGCATAAAACAGTTTTCCAGTCCTAGGGTTAAGCCGTAACCGAGGGTTGGTAGCATGCCGTGAATGCTGTCGCCAAGAAGCACACATCGTCCGTTGTACCATTTGTGGCCAGGGGTGATGGCATTCAGTGGCAGAGTCAAAATATTTTCATCTTGGGTCTTTTCAATCATCGTTAGCAGCGGTGACGGTAGCCCTTCTAGTCGCTCAACCATTTCAGCCCTTTCTAATGTTGGCTGGTTAAGATCGTGTTGGTAAGCCACAAACCAGTAGCGAAAACGTGTGTCATTATCTAAGGGGTACGTGACTAACCTTGCTTGGTCGTGCGCAAAAATTTGGCAGGCCTTGTCCTCTAATACATCACTGTCAAAACGAACGACGCCGCGGGAGGCGATGACACCAGTGTAGTGCGGTTTATTGTCATTTACGTATTCACGTACCTTTGATGAGATCCCATCTGTTCCTACCACTAAATCAAACTCTTCACGAGCACTGCCATTGATTTCAATGATGGCTTTTTCTTGGGTATTAATGACGTCAGTGCAAGCGGTACCATAGCGGATCACACCTTCGCCGAGTTCTTCTTTTAATAAATTAAATAGTCGCTTACGCTCAAACATCACCGCTGGAGCTGGAAAATCATGGCCAGGCATTTGCACTAATTGGCGATGAATTTCTTGACCATGGCGATTTAAAGTCACTAAAGAGTCAATTGGCTGTCCGCTGTCTAAAAAATCGTTATCCCCTAAAATAAAGCGGAGAATTTGTACGCCTTGTGGCCAGACATAAATGCCTGTTCCGGAGTCTCTTGGCTCTTCACTGCGTTCAAATACCGTGATGTCATGGCCAAACTTTTTGAGTAAAAGGGCGCAGGCTAGCCCATTCAAACCTGCACCAACAATCCCTACTTTCATTATGCTGCTTCCTTGTACGTAGATGGCTCGGCGGTCATGTTGAACTTACGTTGTAAGATGCACAGACTTGTGAGTTCCATCAGCATTGGATCCAGTAGAGCTAGACGCTGAGAAGACATTTTCGGCATATCAGCTAATAACTTACGAACTTTTTTGCTGTCGAAGAAAGGCAGATTATCTAGACTCGATGAATTCAGGGTATCATTCACCATTTCAAATAATGGCCC
>NZ_JAKRGH010000046.1 GCF_022347565.1 Vibrio sp. Of7-15 | reverse complement strand
ATGTACCTTCTAACAGTTTCTTAAAGCGATACATCGCTGTTTCTGAGAGTGAGCGTTTATGATAGCCGTATTTACTTTCCCAGTATTTATTTGAACCATAGAGTTGCTGGCAAGCAACGGCTAAGTTACGTGGATGATACTTTTCCCACAAAACCGCATTCATTCTTGGTGGAATAAGAGGAATTGCTCACTTGACCCTAATAGCTTCATAACACTGGGAAGTGTCATAAGCACCATCTGCGGATATCTCGATAATTTTTCTGCGCGTCTGTTTCAACAAATGTGGAAGAACTTCAGCATCAGTGACATTGGATAAACTGAGTTCGGCTGCAACAATATCGTTAGTGTCCGCATCCACGGCTAAGTGAAGCTTTCTCCACATTCTACGCTTCCCATCTGTGCCGTGTGTTTTTACTTTCCATTCTCCCTCACCATAGACTTTAAGGCCTGTAGCATCGATGGCCAAGTGCTTGATGGCTCCTTTTGTTTTAGGTTTAAACGAGACATTAACGGATTTCGCTCGTTTACTGATACAGGAATAATGAGGACAAGATAAGGGAACTTGGGCGAGCCGAAACACAGAATTGATTTCTTCGCCTCACTTCTCCACAGGTCAATCGCTCTTTCATCAATCCAGAATGTCAGTGAACCTCTATTAATAAGTGATTGATTATATTGTTTCCATTTGACTCAAATAATCCGTATACCACCAAAAACTAGCCCTAATAAACCATCTAGACCAGCAAAAGCTAACCAAACTCTATAAAAAGATTTTTTCTCTTTGTCAGTTAATTCTTGATTATCGCCTACTACATCTTGTTTTATGTCAGTCTCGATGTCAGCATTTGGGTATATCGCTGTAGCGATCAGGTTTAGCAGAAGACCTATTACCCCAATAGCAGCAACTCCCCAAAACAAATATGAATATGGTGCATTAATGTTTTTAGCCAGATACACACAAATAAAAGTAAGCAGTGCCCCTTGGATATTGTAGTGGCATAGTTAATTTGGTCACCTAATTAGAGGTGCTAAGATGCACCTCATACACAACAGGTGACACTATGACCAAACGTACAAGAAGAACTTATAGTCCAGAATTTAAACTCGAAGCTGCTCAGTTAGTCACTGAGCAAGGCTACTCTGTGACTGAAACTGCTGCTGCGATGAATATAAGCAAGTCAGCAATGGACAAATGGGTTAGACAGTTAAAGCAAGAGCAGAGAGGTATTACTCCAAAAGCTTCTCCGTTAACACCCGAGCAAATTGAGCTTCGTGAGCTGAGAAAACGTATTGCTGACCTAGAAGAGCATAATGAAATATTAAAAAAGGCTACAGCTCTGTTGATGTCGGACTCACTGAACAGTTCTCGATAATCGAGAAACTGAAACAGAGCTATAGCGTTCAAAGGCTATGTAACGTATTTGGTGTTCATCGCAGTAGCTATCGATATTGGTGCAAAGCACCAGTATCGCCTAAGCCAGATGAGCTGAAGCTAAGGGCACTTATCCGTGAGGCACATACAGCAAGTCATGGTTCAACTGGCGCAAGAACCCTAGCCAGCAGGTATTAACCTTAGTCGCTACAGAGCAACTAAGTTAATGAAACAACTTGGATTAGTCAGTTGTCAGCTTCCGAAGCATCGATATAACCTAAAAAGCCAAGAGCATGTAGAAATTCCCAATCACCTTGATAGGCAGTTCGCAGTAACGACTCCAAATCAGGTGTGGGTTGGTGATGTTACTTACATCTGGGCTGGCAATCGCTGGGCTTATTTAGCTATTGTTATTGATTTATTCGCACGGAAGCCGATTGGTTGGGCGATATCACTATCACCAGATAGTAACTTAACGAGTAAAGCGCTTAAAATTGCTTACGAACATCGTGATAGGCCACGAGGAGTCATGTTCCATAGCGATCAAGGCAGCCACTACACAAGTAGAAAATACCGACAAACATTATGGCGTTATCAAATTAAGCAAAGCTTATCTCGAAGAGGGAATTGTTGGGACAACGCTCCGATGGAGCGCTTCTTCAGAAGCTTAAAGTCCAAATGGGTCCCTGCCTGTGGGTATCAAAGTGTAGCTGATGCTCGGCAGTCTATTACAAACTACATCATTAGGTATTACAGCCAGATAAGGCCCCATCAATACAACGGTGGGTTGACGCCGAATGAGTCGGAAAAGCAGTACTGGGGAAACTTACAAAACTGTGGCCAATTTTAGTTGACCACTACATAGGGATAACTAGTTTTTACTATAAGCTTCGGATCAAAAAACACGATTTCATTAGGTTGTAAGTTTAGTGGACAAAACAATTTAGCCCCTCTACATTTAATCGATGATGAGTCTCTGGGAAATATTGTAAGCCCTTCTTTCTTCCATAAGTAAGAAGGGCAAGTAAGTGTAATGGCTAGCAAACATAATCCCGTATACACGAAACTATTCGCCGAATTGTACCCAAATTAAGTAATCCTATAATCCGAAACATGCCACAATATCGAGAACCGTGCCCATCGAGTTATCTTTGTGCGACTACTATAGCTTAAAATAAATTCATTCGTGATTAATGTGATCAGGAAAGCTTTAATGTAATTAAGACGACGGGATTATGTTACCACTAGAGAGCTCTTGATTTATTGAAAGCAGTAAATTTTTTGTTGTAACCCAATCTATGCATGCATCCGTAATCGAAATACCATAATCCAACTCTTGTAAAGAGCCCTTCAATTTTTGATTTCCGGCATTGATATTACTTTCTAGCATAATACCTTTGATTGAAGTATTTCCTTCTTTAATTTGTTCGACAACAGCCTGGGCTACTATTGGCTGATTACGATAGTCTTTTTGAGAATTTCCATGACTACAATCCACTACAATCGATGGGGACAGCCCTGCAAGCGATAACTCTTGCTCACATTCTTTTATGTCTTCAGGTCCATAGTTAGGTTTACTTCCTCCCCGAAGGATTATGTGTCCATTTGAATTTCCTTGCGAACGTAATAGGCTAATTGAGCCTTGCGCATCTATTCCAACAAAGCTATGTGGTATAGAAGCGGCCTGAATCGCATTAAGTGCCGACGACACGCTACCGTTTGTACTGTTTTTGAAGCCCACTGGCATAGAAAGCCCAGAAGCTATTTCCCTGTGAATTTGAGACTCAGTGGTTCGTGCACCAATTGCAGACCAACTCAAAAGATCTTTTATATAGTGTGATATATTTGGATCAAGTATTTCTGTAGCTAGGGGAACACCAGAACTAGCTAACTTAATGAGAAGCTTTCTAGCAGTTATAAGCCCTTCTTCAATATCACATGCTCCATCCAAACTAGGATCGTTAATAAACCCTTTCCACCCAACCTTAGTTCGAGGCTTTTCAAAATAGGTTCTCATAACCAAAAACATATTGTTTTCTACTTTTTTGGAAAGCTCTTTAAAACGATGGGCATAGTCAATTGCAGCCACAGGATCATGAATAGAACAAGGACCACATATCACCATCAATCTGTTATCTCGTCCAGATACAATGTCTGAAATCGTTTTTCTAAACTTAATAATTTCAAATTGAATTTCTGATGAAATTGGGTGCTCATTCTTGAGGGCTTCTGGTGTAATTAACTTTTCGTAATTAGGTGTAGTGATACTACATAGCTTTGCTGTTTGCATTTTGTAACTCTATCTCACTATTTTACTCTTAAAAAAATTAAGATGAAAACCGTTTAAATTTCTAGCATCACTACATTCATTTTGTGATGCTAATCTAACAAATATTTAACTCGAAACTTTACTTCTTAATATACCGTAGGGAAATTAATAATTATAGAACTGGATATTCCTAGGATAATCAATAAGAAATGTGTAATCATAAGTTCAAAATGCTTAATATAATAAGCAAACCAAACTCCACCAGAACTTAATAAAAACCCCATAGTAATAAACACTGATAGCCCGTAGTTAGCCAATTCGATGAACTCTAGTCTTTTAAGACTAATCGACACATCTCCAAAAACAAAGTTATATAAGGCCAAAAATAAAATCAAAGATGCCGTCGCATTAAAAAATATCAAAGTAACGGTGCTGATATGATGAAGTATTTCATTAGAAACTCTACGGTGTAATAGTTTAGTTGGAACCATCGGTGGTTCCTGGATAAGCTCCATATTCATAACCTTACTGACCAAACGTTTTGCACCTAAATAATCTTTAATAACTCCCCAGGATTCAATAAAACACCAAACTGCTATTCCTGATATAATCGTAACCTTAATAATATCAAGACCAGTTAAATTAAACATAACAATATATACCTTTATGACCATTAATAAAATTCATATTTAAATATATCAACTTTCATCATATTCGAATACTGCTGCTCCCCACTTTAGTCCAGTAGATATAGTACTCATCACAATATCGTCACCAGGTTTAATTTTATCTTCTTCCACAAGAATTTTAAGCGAGATAAGTAAATCAACGCACCCTATATGGCCTAATTTAGGTAGTAAATCTAAATTGCTTCTATCTGTAGGTATACCCAACTCATTACATAGTGATTTAATACTTTGCTTACCTTCAAGGGTCTGTATCAAGAAAGGACGATTTAATTCACGTCCAACTTCAGAAATGACTCTTCTTATAATATCAATATTATTATCTGAGCGTAATTTCAAAAATTCGGTAAGTGCATCTGCATCAAAACGATATATATCCATGATACGTTCTCTTCCTAATTTATCTTTTCTAGGATCTAGTGTTTCAGATACATAGGGTTGTTTTCCGCCACCATGTTCTACGCGCATCATGTCTACATAACGACAATCTGAGATGTCTTCAGCGGCGAGATATCGCAAACTTGGTCCATCTAAACTCCAACTATCTCCAGCGACTACCGCAACCGCTGCCCCATCACTTAAAATAGCATTCATTAGTCCAAATCTATCCTGGTGAGAATCACTAATTCGCTGTGAAAGCACTATGAGTCCAACTTTATTCACTGGCAGCGATTTAGCGAATGATGACGCATGCATCCAGGCACTAATACCACTAGCGCAACCTTCAACAAGGTTCATTGTACGTACACTTTTACAATTTAGCTCAGCGCCAACCTGACAAGCTAAATCAATGCCAATATAATCAGGAACACCTGATTGGCCAGCAATAATAAAATCGATATCCTTAGTGTGGATATTCAATTTTGAAATAGCTTTCTTTGCAGCCGAAGCTGCCATTTCACGGACCCCGTTTGGCTCAATCCAGTATTGATCATACCCAGAACGCTCAAGAGTCTTTATCTGCATTTTATTAGGGTGATCAACATTCTGTAAGCGTTCCGCTTTAGTAAGCTGACAATCTATACTAACTATTTTCATCTATTTTCAACCTGACTTCTTCATGAGCACGACATTGCCTATCTGTTCACCTAACAAATGTTCAAGGTTTACATTAATAAAGTTCCTTTCTTCCAATCGGGCACAAATGTTTATGGCCATAATAGAGTTACCTCCGATTTCTATAAAGTTGTCTTCGGGTCTGACATCCGATTCATTTAATATAACTTTAATTTCATCAATCAGAACATCTAGCATATTTCCTTTATTTTTCATGAAACCTTCTTTTTAGTTCTTCTTTATCTGTCTTTCCACGTATATTCATGGGCCAATCGCTTTGAAGTACGGTTAAATAGCGAGCAGGACGTAACCAAGGAGATAAATGGCTACAATGCTTACGTAATTCTCGCGTTGAAATCTGGTATCCATCCATCACATTAATTGCTGCAATTAGTATAGAACCATTTTCACGGTTCTCTTCTACCCAAGAAGTGGCTTCACCAACACCGGGGATTGACTGTAAAAACTCTTCTATCTCTAGCAAATCAATCCGATAGCCATTAACCTTATGAAACCCTCCTTTTCGCCCAACATAATAATACTCACCATTTTCACCTTTTCGGCAAATATCTCCGGTTAAGTATTCATGAGTAGATAAAGGTTGCCTATCATAGCCATCAAAAACTTGTTTACCAGTTAATATCAGCTCACCATTAATTTCATTTTCCATATTTACTAATGAAAAATCCATATTAGGGAAAGGCTTCCCAATAGGAATGGAGCCGTCATGTATGTCTTTATCTTTCACGACATGAGACGAACAAAATATTGTTGCTTCAGACGGTCCATATGTATTTACTAAATTAACATTATTAGATTTTAATTCTTGGTAAAACTCCCTAATAGTTTCAACAGAAAGCTTTTCTCCACAGAATAGTATTTCCTCAAGGCTTAATTGAGACAAATATGGAACCTTGCTTTCTTTGAATATAAACCTGAATTCGGAAGGCGTCAGAATAATCTGGTTTATTCGATACTGTTCCAGTGTATTCCAAATTCTTTTCGGATCACGTTTTTCTTCTTCTTTCAGAACGACAAGGCACCCACCATAAACTAAACAACCAACTACTTCCCAAATCGAAAGATCAAAAGATAAATCATGTACCCATAACCAACGACGGCCACTAGAAATATCAAATCCACTTAAAACATCTTCAAAAAACCCAGAAATTTGGCTCATATGTATCGGCACTACTTTTGGGTTCCCCGTTGTTCCTGATGTACGGACACAATATACTTCTCTACCAGACATTTGATTATGAATACGTCGCTTAGATGCACTCTCCAGTAAACTTAAATTTCCTAAGTCTTTTATTTTAATGTCTGCATCAGAAAAAATTTCAGACAAAGAATAAATCGCTGCACAGTAAGTATCTTCAGCAAATTGCTTTTTTTGTTCAGTTCCATATGTCCGCGGGACTGAAATAAATGAGATTCCTGATATCAAACATGAAACAATAATAATAAATAACTCACGCGATCTGGGGGCATCCAACGCGATTCTATCCCCTTCTGTCAAACCAGCAGCTCTCAAATTAACCGCACAACCCCCAGCTATCGATACTAACTGTGCGTAACTGAGTCTATAATCTTCCTCTGCATAAGCCTGCGCACTCGGGTTATTTTCCAAGATATGAGTAAGTGAGCTATTTAAGGGAGCTAGTCCAGTATCTGTCAGCCAAGTATTTATATGGCAATTCATCCATTTTTCCTTTTCAACATGCCTCTCTTACACATCACGTTGGCTCAGCACCATCATATGCAAGAGAGGAACAATTAAAACATCCGTGAAATACTAGTAGGATCACCACCTAGCAATGTGACTCCAGCAAGTTCTTCTGGAACAAGCTTGGCAAACCCCCCATGTCGTGCGCCAACATTTACGTCCCGCCAAATTTTTTCAAGTGGGCAGCTTTTGTCTATACCGGATGAACCATATAGCCAGAGCAAGGAATGAACGATATCTGTACACCCCCTCATGATTTGTGTAGCCCTAGATCGAATATCTACCCTTTGCGCATCAGTGAGTGATTGCATTCCGTTATGCACCGCATTATCTACAACGCAAGCGTTGTATTCAGCAAGACATACAAGAGAATCTAAACTACTACTCAGCCTTCCGAGTTCATAACGAACTGGACCAGAGCAACTCATTGATGTATACGTACTGCCTGCAATGGGCCGTTCAGCGTTTTCTGTAACAAATGACAAGGCAGACTCAGTTGCACCTAATATTGTTCCCACTAAACAATTCATTAGTACACCGGTAAAATATCGAGAATAAGATGGTTCGACTGAGCCTTTTTTGAACTCTCCCGATATTATTGGCTGATAATCGATAGCAAACTGTTCAGGTATATAAATATCGGATGCACTGACCATCACACTTTGAGTTCCAACCAAGCCAGAAGAATTCCACTCAGCTACGACCTCTAGCTTATCTGACGGTACAACAACAACGCGTACTTGATTATCTTCTGCCATCGCCAACCCAAAGAAGTATGATGACCAAGGAAAACCTGAAGAATATTTCCACTGACCACTTAGCAGCCACCCCTTGCCATCAGGTGCGAGTTTCAAGTCCCCAGGCCTGCCTAAGACCATTGACATAAGAGCGTTTTCTTCCATGCTAGCGCTTGTGATATCACAGAGTTCAAAATTTCCTCGCATCGACCACGCGGAGTTGGAAACGCCTACCAGCCAACCTAAAGATGCGTCTACTTTTCCGAGCTCCCGGCAGACAAACATAACTTCCGATAAGGTTCCAACTCCATCACTTCTATTTTCTTGCAGAATTTTGAGTAAAGGGCTTTTTTTCAGCTGAGACATGGTGTCCTCAGCTGGTATCTCTGTTTTTTTATCGAAAGCGTATGAAGCTACAATGGCTTCAATGTTTTCTTTTAAAAAAGCCGGATAACGTAAATATTGATTATTCAAAAGGTGCCCTCCACGCCCGCATATTTTCTTCCGCTTGTACACAAGCACGCTTTACAAAAGATTCAGATGTAGCAATACGCAGTGGCATTTCAGCAGAATCAAACATCTTCCAGAAAAATGGTAGGCTCTCAGAAGGCTCTTCAACAGTAAAGCCACATGTCGCTTGCTGTTTTAGTGCTTCTTCATCGTAGGCTTCACCAATTTTTTCTCTGCGTGCTGAGAGCGTCGCCCAACCTGTTTTATAAGGGCCTGGCTGAATAATCCCAACTTGGATATTTGTGTTTCCAAGCTCAAGACGTAATGTCTCTCCGATTGCTTCAATTGCATGTTTACTCATTTGGTAAGCACCAAGTAAAGGCCAACACGACACACCGCTCATACTAGAAACCAGCAATATTCTCGCCTCTTCTAATTGCCGCATCGCAGGTAAGAGCGGCTTAATTACATTTAGCGTACCCTCTACATTCGTTTTAAATTGATCACGTAGCTGCTCATTAGATAAATCTTCTAGCGTACCGAATTGGGCATATCCTGCACTGGTTACAATTCGACTAGGTGTGCCAACTTCTTTAACCAGAGCCGTTAATTTTTCTGCTAATTGTTTTTCATCGCCTACATCAGAGATACAGGGAATAAATTTATCCTGATATATTTCTGACATTTCTCTAGCAGCTTCTTCTGACCGAGTAATACCAATAACTTTACCTTTCCGTTCTCTAATAATGGAGTCAGTCCAACAGTAGCCTAAGCCACTTGAGCAACCACTCACTACCCAAATATTCATCATTTATTCCTTTTCTTAATTAATTTTGATTGACCTGCTGGCCCTGAACTGAGTAACTACGAGACAGCCATGCACCAACAGCTAAACACAAAGCAATGAAGCAAAAACTAACTAAAGCTGCTGATGCAACACTCGGTGAATATGGTTCTAAGTTATTAGGCGAAATATTTTCGTTAGAACTCCGGATCACATAATCGAACATCAACGCTATAACAACACTCCCCATAGCACTCATTAATTGCCGTGAAGCGTTAAAAAATGCAGCTGCACGTCCGATAGATTCCGATGTTGCCTGTCTTAATGCCAAATTAGCTAAAGGTGCAAATGCCAATCCAGTTCCCGCCCCAGCGAATACCATAGCAACGAGTATTGTAATAAAGGCAAATGTTCCACCATTAAAGAAAATACCGACCACGCCTAACATCAAAGCAGCTATAGAGAATGAAAGAAGACCATAACGGACGATCCCTTCAGGAGCTATCTTATCTGACAAATTGCCAGCCATAGGCCCTATCAATGCATTTGCAATCGCAATAGATATCATGATGACACTAATAGCCATTGGTCCAAAATTCATCTTTATTTCAATTAAGTAAGCAAGAGGCAAATAAAATGCAGTCAAGCTTAGTCCAAGTACACCTGAAATAAGACATGTTCTTAAATACGATTTATTCTTCCAGATCTCAAACGGTAGAATACAAGCTGTACGAGAGTGCAACTCATACCATAGTAGCCAAATAGCTGCACTCCCACCCAAAAACAAAAGAAGAGATACAACAACGGAATAATCATCCCAACTATGTATTAGCTGAAGGCCCAGAATCACGGCTGAAATTGAAAGTCCAAATGCACCCGTGAAAAATAGCTCCTTAACTTTCAGGCCTAAACCTTTTGTGTTGGGAAGCAGCATATATGTTGTGACTAATGCAAACGCAGCTAGAGGAATGTTAATCCACATAACCCAACGCCAATCTGCCAAGTGAAGACACATCTGCGTTACCACTGGACCAGTTGCCGTTGCAATGCCTGCAACAGCGCCCCATATACCAAATGCTTTTCCGCGTCCTTCTTGAGCAAATAATATGGATATATATGCCATACTTTGCGGTGTAAGTAAGCCAGCACCAATCCCCATTATTGCTCGCCCTGCTATTATTTCAGATAAATTATTACCGAACCCGCTAATTAACGCTCCCATTGATATTAAAACTAATGCCGAAGAAATAATTAACCTTCTATTATATGTGTCACCTAAACGACCACCCAATAATAAGAATGCTGCGTATGTTATTAGATATCCATTATTAACCCAAGCAGCAGTCGCAGGACTAATATTAAATTCGGTAATCAACGATGTATAAATAAGAGGTACAGTGGTCGTATCCATCATTACAATGAAAAAACCAAGGCATAGCCCCATAAAAGCCATTGTTCTCTGGCTCATATTTAAATCCTATAATATTAACTTTTAATTATGAAAGAGTATTTACAAACTGGATTTCAAAATAACATGCCAACTTGGAAGACGTGTAAACCCTTCCTCATCTAATAGTATGTTAAGGTTTTTCTTTTCACAAAAATCGGCAATCGAATCGTAATTTCCTTTATAGTTCACACGAGATACGGATTCAATTTTCCAATCACTTTTTTCTGCTAAGTCTATAATTTCTGAGAGTTCAATAGCCAAAGGTTTAGGCATACCATTCTTTGAAGTTGCAAACGTAATAAGATGATACTCGGTATTTTCACCTGCTAATCTACGCATCTCTCTCATATAGCTCAATCTATTTATAGAAGGAATAGAATGATAAGTGGCTGAGTCTAAGATGATGTCATACTTTTCGAGTAACATAGTGTCGCAAGCATTAGCTACTTTAAAGTCAATACGCTGATCATTAGCACGCTTACAGTTTTCAATCGCTTTGGAAGCGCTATCAATCGCCGTCACTTCATATCCAATGTCAGCTGCAGCTTTAGCGTTAAGTCCTAGGCCACAGCCTACATCTAATAGTTTATTTGGCTCTCTGCTTTTTAGAATATCTAATACTACTGGCTGAGCCTCCCCAATATCCCATGGAACCGAAGTGATTTTTACGCTAGATAATAACGTTTTCCCTTGATAAACACCTTGAAAGTCGGCGTTATCGTATTCTTTGTTTTTAATATTTTCCATTTTCATACCTTAATATATTTTTACTTTGTTATTTGAATAATCGTTCACCAGATATAAACTTAGTTAATATAATTCGCACAATATCCTCTGGTAGACATAAGAAATTCAGAAATATAAGCATCGTGAGGAACATGCGGCTGCATCCAATTTGTAGGAACCTGACCTAAATACAAATTTCGAATACTTTGAATCGCTTCTATTTTCGAAATGAGGGACGACTTATCCGAAGCAACAGTTACTACCAAAGAATTAGCAAGTGATGTAAATCCATCTTCATTCTCTATGGGTGCAAAGGTAACCGCCGCGATCGGAAGCTCAAGTTGCACCAAGGGGCTTAAAGCCGAGTTTGCTAACATAATTATCGGCATTACACGCTTTTCCCCCGATGAATCAGTAAATACTTCAGGCTGATTTACCAAGACATCTTTACGGTCTCGGACCTGCTCTAGCCACCACATATAGCGATCTTCTGTTAGTTGTGGTAGGTAACTTTCTCGCAGATTTTTATCCTGTAGCCTTTCCTTGGCATACGTATAAAACTCATCTGCAAAAGTTGGTGCATCTTTTTCGACAAGTACGCTACTGGCGCATACACACGCTGCACCACCCAAGCCAACGACAGATTCAAAAACCAATTCCAATGCCAACTCTTTCGGGTAGTCCGCCCCAATTACCAATTTAGAACGCCCCGGGCCCTGTACCAGCACATCACTGCGGCCTTCATAACGTTCAACCAATGCATCTCCGCCGTATATAATGGATAGATCCGCCGATTGAACCAACTCATCAACACCAAGATGATCCGTTGGCAGCATTGCTACATATTCATCAAGCCCAGCTTCGGACATTGCATTAATGAGGCGCTGTGCCGTATAAGGTTCTCTGTCTGAGGGCCTTAATACAACACGGTACCCGAGCGCTATTGCCTGTGGCCAAATCGAGTGTACACCTGGACCATTACCAGGTGCGATAACGCTCAGTACATCGCCTTTGCGGATCTGCTTTGCGCAACCTTTAATTTGAAGTTCAGGCACGCATAAATCCGGCACACCTTTTGGTATACCCAGCTTGGCATATTTTGGTGCTCTTGCTGTCGCTTCAGCAATTTTCTCCAATGCATTGCTTATAACCTTTTCAGGTAAACCAGTTACTGATGATACCGCTGCAACGTAGTCAGAAGGCGACAAGCCGCATATTTCCGCTTCTAGGAATAATTTACTCGCGCGCTCTAGTGCAGCCGATAGGTCAGCTGCTGAAAGGTTAACCCCAGTTCTAAGCCTCTGAATTACCTGATTTGTATATACTGACGGCATTTGTGCCAGTTTCGATACAGGATTTCCTGAGATATCACATATAGCTTTCCAACGAGTAAAACTTTTTTTCCTCATAGGGGATACAGCCTCAATGAGTGGTAATAGCTCTACCATAGCTTTTTGTGGACCGTCCATTAATAGACACCCTCAATGACTTTACGTCCGCTAAATATCTGCTCCGCCGCAATGTTTGCTAAGCGATCCCCCATCATCCCGCTACCACGCAATCGTATTGCTGTATCTCTCTCGAGGATTCGAGGATAAAATGCATAACGGCTTAAATGAGAGACAACGACTAGACCTCTTTGTCCATACTCAACCGTTTCTAATGTATTTTTTTTAACTACATCATAAGTAATGAATGGGCTAAAGCTGTCATACTCTATCTGCGTACTTTCTTCATCAATCAACTTTGAGCGAGATAGCCCTAATGCAGAAGTACTGCCGTAACTGGCGCTAAACTCTATGTTCGGTAAAATTTCACCTGAAATAAACTTTACCTCATCTAAATCTATCTCCGTTCCTCCAAGAGTAATTTGAGTTAACGTATTCCTCATGTGAGAAACAAGTTCCGGGCATTTCACGAGTTCGCGTAGCACCGGAGGTGTGGTGACCAAAAAACGAATATTTTGATTCAACAAAGTGTGTTTTATCTGGCTTACCAAGTGCGCACTATAATCACGGACAGAAGACATATCTCCTTTGCTGATCAACCGCTTTACCCATCTAGGATCGATGTCAATGGTAAAGCATAATCCACCTAATTTTTGAGCTCGAAGTCTGTTAATTTCACCGACAATATGTGGTCCTGTCGGCACTGCTGCCAACGTATTACCTGTTGGTCGGCCTGGTTTGTTCAAATAACCCGACATTCTCCAATCTACAAGCTTTTCTATCCACTCATCATAGCCCACGACATATTTAGGTTCGCCGGTCGTCCCCCCACTTTCGTAAACTGATATGTTACTGTTACCTTTCAGTCCGCGAGGCAAAAGGTGATGAATGGGGACTGTACGCAGGCGATCCGAAACATCAGGAAACTTTTTTAAGTCTTCGATAGTCTTAACATCGCGAATTGGGTCAAAACCAAGTTCTTTTTCTATTGACAACCAAAAATCTGTTCCAGTCTCTTCCGAAAAATGCCACTTTATAATGGCTTGGACAAATTCATCAGAATTCTCTCCAAACTCCGTCTTTTCAAGCATTTCGATATTACGGTTGTAATCGTTCATAGTTCCATCCAGAGTCTGTGGCTTTATATACTAGTCTTTGGTGTATGCGGTCTTTTGTAGCGGACCAAAATTCACACCGCTCAATATTTAATTGGTAAACAACAAAGCGATCAGGCCGTGGAAGTTTATTTTTTCCATCATATTTGGATACCTCTTTAACCAAGACGGATAAGTCGGATAAAACTTCACTTTGATTTGAAGCCATTGAAACAGGATCATATGCGGCACTTCTTGTATCCCAAGTCGACTGAGACACCTGATCGGAAGCTAATACAACAGAACCTGTTACACTTAATTGGCGGCCAATCTCTCGCCAATAAATATGTGCACTGGCTATACCTGTATCTCGAATATCATGCCCTTTTTGACTACAGCTATGTGTCGCAAATAACATAACCTCCCCATCAAAATGGACAGGAAACATAGTTCGCATTGTGATTTCACCATTTTTGTTGCATGTAGCTAAAGTATAAGCATCTGGCTCTCTTACATTCTCTTCTCTCGCACTCCTAACCCACTCATTTATTATTTCTTTCGGAGACGAAGGTGGGTTTTCATAATGTGGAAATGGAATGTTTAATTTACCACTAAGTGACTCTAGTCTTTCCATTATTATTTTAACCTCTATATTGAACTAACTGTTAACTATAAACTGGCATGACAATCTGAAAAGTGGCAAACTTTTCCTGATAGTTCTGCGTAGTTATTAATACCATCATTTTTTATTTCACCAAACATTTCACAACGACGCCCTAGAAGAACACCTTGTTCAATTTTAATTTTTTTATTTATCTCAAACTGATCATATTTAATAAGATGTTGTAAAATAGGCCAAACAACAGATCCTGTTCCTGCATCTTCTTTTACACCATATGCGGGTGAGAACATTCTATTTTCTATTTTGTCACCATTCCAACAGAAGCAATTAATTGCCATATTCTCGAATTCTTCTAATATGTTATGATCTGGCTTAAGGCTATGTAAATCGGTAATGTTGTCTACTGCAACTAATACATGCCTAGCACCTGCATCATAAATTTCAATTGGAAGAAATGTCTTATTCAGACCCAACGATTTCAGTAGTTTTTCTTTTTCGGGAAAATATTCAGAGCATGCAAGTGGGACTTTTATTGTTACCTCGCAAACAGTATCACTAAGATTTATTACTGATATAGGAACTTCACCTTTCTGGGTGTGGAATACAAACTCTTTTAAGCCATGTCGACGTGCATATGCGCCTGCTGTTCCCATTAAAGGATGCCCTGCAAAAGGAAGTTCATTTACTGGCGTAAATATTTTTACTTTTGCACTTCCGTCATTTTTTCTTTCACTAATAAACGTTGTTTCAGATAGCTGTAATTGACTAGCAATTGATTGCATTTCAAGTCTAGATAATTCTTCTGTATCATGAAATATTGCGACTGGATTGCCTTGTAATGGAGTATGAGTAAAAGCGTTTGTAACGCTATAATCAAGATCTAATCTTGTATGCATTGTTCATTCATTCCTGAATATTTATTTGTCAAAAGAGGTAAAATAAAACGAGCCAGAATTTGAGGACCATCAATAGTTAAGAATGACTCCAAATGAAATTGAACTGATGAGAAAGTCTCTCCTTGAATCGCATGTACTTGTTGATTACGCTCATCTGTAAATAATGTGATACCTTCCGTTTGTTTCGCTAATACCGTTTCCTTATTAGCAACGGCGCAAAAAGTATTATAAAAGCCAACTTTTTCTTTTCGCTCTCCGAGACAAATGGTTTTTTGTACACCTTGATTGGTTGGTGACAATCGAGATATTGACAAACCTAGTTGAGTTGCAAGGATCTGATGGCTAAAGCATACCGCGAAAAATGGTTTTTTTTCACGCATCATACGTTTGATAATCTTCTTCATTGCAATAACTCTAGAGTCGTTATCATCCAATGGGTTACCCGGCCCTGGGCCTGCTAAAACTATGTCATATTGATGAATATTAATTTTACTACTTACCTTCTCAATACGAACAATTGTTCCTAGGGAAATAAGAAGGGTTTTTAGCATTGAAGTAAAGGTATCATCGCAATCGAGAATTAATATTTTTTTACCTACAAATTCTTCTAATTTACAACTGCGAATATTTGGATTAGTTCGCCAAAATACCGAGTTTTCATGGCTTCTTTTCTTTAACAAAGCTTGTACGGATGGAATTTCGTTCAATTTTTCCTTATGTTTATTTTTATCACCCACAGTATAGGCTGAGATATCATTTCGTTTCTCTTTTAACATAGCACTGTATAAAGAGCTTGCTTTACTACGGGTTTCATTCGCTTCACGCTCAGGGTTAGAGTCTTTAACGATTGTCGCACCAACCCCTATTTCGACCTGACCTGCTTCTGTTATTTCAGCCGTACGAATCGTGATTGCAGAATCTAGCGTAGGAGAACCAGTTCTAGAGTCGACAAGGGCAACAACGCCACTATAATAACGCCGACCTTCGGGTTCATAACGGGTAACCACTCTACAAGCACTTTCAACAGGGCTACCTATTATGGTAGGCGTAGGCAAAGTCTCTTTTAATACCGAGCTAATACTGGCATCTGTAATCCCGCGTAATATATATTCCGTATGGGCTACATGGCTTAATTGTTTTATTCTTAAATCGCTAACTTCTCCTCCTTTTTCGCATAAACGAGACATCATCTTTAATTCTTCATCAACGACCATTGAAAGTTCATTGGTCTCTTTTGGACAAGAGAGAAAATTTAAGAATGAGACTTCATCTGGGCCTTCATCCGGGTATGAATACGTGCCACTGATCGGGTTCATTTTTACTTCGCCATTATCCAAAGAAGCGTGAAGCTCTGGTGAGGCCCCAATAAATGCCTGCTTCCCTGTATTAATTAGAAATACCCAATAGGCTTTTTTCTCACTCTCTACCAAACTACGATAGAGACTTAGTAGCTTGCCTGGTTCATGAGCATCAATATTTGTTCGAAACTTACGATGCAAAACAAAATTTGAGCCAGCCCCTTGACCTATTTCATTTTCAATCAAATGAGACACCCTACAACCAAATTGCTCATCATCAAGATTGAAGTGGGCGTTACTGATTGATATTGGAGAATCTGGCAATGTTGCAATCAATGAATCTAATGGTATTTGTTCCGATTCTGTGACAGACATACTTAAAATCGGCACATGATCATCAACTGCACAATAGCCCTGCTCTATTACCTGCTTAAATGGAAGTAAGAGTAGTTTCTGTCGCTTTTCAATACCCTCTAATGCCATTTCTATTGATTCTGACTGGTCAATATCTAATTGAAATATGTCAGCAATGCCCGGATTTATAGAAGGCCGATATAACAATGCAAAAGGCTGATCCGGAGCGGCAATAATGGACGAAAGTAACTTACTCATTGCTTAGTATTTCCGATGTTGTGATTACCCGAGCGCAGTTATCTGATAAATAATTCACTGCTTTCTGGTGCCCTTCTAACGTAAAATCAGCTATGGCATCGGCCACAACAAATGGCCGAATGTCGTTACTGAACGCATCAATCGCCGTTGCCACAAGACCCACAGAGGCGTAAATACCTGTGATCAGGAGTGAATTACGGCCATAAGAGCGTAAAAGAGGAAGTAGATCGGAGTGATGAAATGCACTGTAACGCCACTTCGTCAGGGTCACATCGCCCTGTCGTGGAGACAATTCTTCAATTATTTTTCTATCTTCTTCGGTGGTTCTCATCCCTGGCCCCCATAGATCTGAAAGCAATCCACGTTGCTCTACAGACATTCTTCCCGGCTGTGCGCTATAGAAAACAGGTACGTCATTTTTCCTCGCCCACTGCAAAATATTTGAAATTGAGGAAGTCATCTCTTTAGAAGGCTCATCCGACAAAGCGTTAACAAAATAACGCTGCATATCATGGATAAGTAATGCACAGTTTTCGTTATTTACATCCCAATTTAAAGGTTGTTTTAACGGGATATTAATACTTCCCAAACAGTAAGGTTCGGAAATTAGTGTTCTACTCATTATTTTCCTTTATTATAAATATTTCTTAGATGGTGAGGATTATATATAGTGTTTTTCACCTCACCATAATTTATACTAAGCTGGAATGCCTTCGCGTTTAATCTTAGGTACTTTTATATCCAGCGCCTTCAATTGCATAATAGGGTTCATAAATTCCCGATTGCGAACAATAAGGCCATCTTCCAATTCAAATGAGTGAATAAAATGATTTTCATAATATCTTTCAGGATAACTAGGGAATCGAATAAGACCGCGACCATCACATTCAACCCAAATATGGTTTGGGTTATCTGTTATAAAAACTTGAATATTATACCACTCCCAATCTGGGAAACACTGTAAAGACCAGTGTGCGTGACGCTCTAGGTTTTCAATTCCTTTTATTACAATTGGCTCACCTGTTTCAGTGGTCCATAACCCACCTTCAGCTTCTTCAGAGTATAATTTGTGTCTTTCTAATCGTAAATTACCTTTAGTATATTTTAGGTACTTCTCTACTACTTTACGATTTATTTCTCTAACTTTGTCTAAATCTATTTCATTGGAATTCATATGTTAATCCATTATTAAAATAAAACAGGAAACGATAAATAATACATTTTCACTTAATTTAATTTCAATTTTTTGATGACATTAACTAATACTAATACTAATACTAATGCTAATAATTATCATCTTAGAGCAAAGTTTATTATATATAAACTTATTTCCTATATAATAATCAAAGTTTTCTCCGCATCTATATAATTTATAAAAGGAGTAGTGAAAAGTTAATATTCTCGTCGGACCTTAAATTTTTTTATCCAGTAATAATATTTACGTTCAATAAAAAACCAACTCTCCCTAGATTACCTTATCGTGTATCTCTTATAACATGGAAAAATAATTATTCTCAAAAGATCATTTTAAACGAGTTAGTAAATAAATTTTGGTACATTAAATTATTTATGTTTAAAGTTTTCTAATATATACCTTTCCGAAAGGCTAGCGGAAAAGATATTAAAGTAATCGATAAAGAAAGTTAATGGATAAGGGAGCCAGTTAACTCTATTGGTGCTTGAAAGCTTGCTTGTTTCACTTTCACGACAATACGTTCAAACTTTGACTCCCATGCGCACCACAACCACTGTTGATTCTTTTATTTAATATTAATCTAACGGACTGACTCGTATGATATTTCCATCCGGATCTTTTACTAAAAATGTAAGGCCAAATACTTCTTTATAAGGTTCTTTTACGATCGAAATATCTGGATTGTCTTTCCAAATATTAAACATATTATCCACGTCATCATTGGTTGGAAGCATGATTCCAATCTCACTAAAACGTTGAGCTTTTGGATCCGGTGTTTCCCCCCCCGACCAGATAGCAAAAAGTGCCTCTCCTGAAGCAGAAGCCGGAAAAGCAACATAACGAGGACTAGTAAAAATGGGCTCCATACAGAACAGAGATCTATAAAAATCAGTTGAGCGTTCAATATCTGACACATACACAAGTTGCAAATTCGCTAAAACAGAAGACATTGGTTTAATATTCATGTTGCATACACTCCTAGTTTTTCATCAACGAGGCACATAATAATTAAAGATTTAATAAATACAACACGTTGCATTAATGAAATTATAATTAAACTGATGAATAAAAAGACAAAAATTCAGTAAATCACTGAATTATATACATTATCAACCTTTATAAATATATTTAACACCGTGACAGAGGTCACAACAAAATGTCTTATTGTGTAATTACACTATAACATCAAAGTGCCTGTGATGGCTGTTTATTAAACAAGACTGTGAATTTCAGGAATACCAAATCCAGTAAACTTTTCAAGCGCTTTGAGCATGCCGTAAATTTCTACAACCTAAGCATTGTTGTCCCTCAAGCTTAACCTCCCCTTCGTCATTGTTTCACTCGATACACTGTAGTCTCCGAGAACGAACGTTTATGATAACCACACAGTTATACTTCTTATTGGAACTATATGGCTTTTGACAACCTATAGCTAAATTGTTAGAAGCCCTTTTTTGATAAGGTTACGCCTTCCTTGTAGGGAATGAGCTAAGCAGCCCGCTTGATACGTATAGCTTTACCTCAGCTCCCATAGGCTAAAATTAATAGACAATGTGCTAGATATAATCGTTATGGTAAAGAATAAGGTGAGATTTAAAAGATCCTTTTAATTCATAAACTTACATGTATGCGTGATTTGATTAACAATGCCAACAACGATTATTTTCAGTGCAATAGCCAGAGGGGGTATCAATGTAATCGCTGTCATCACCAAGCATCCTTAACTTCTGGTATCTTGATTTCAGCATCCAAATTACCGATAAAAATATGTTTTTTAGCTATTTACTTTTTAACAAAGGAAAAGAACGGTATTTCTACATTGGAGTTATCACGCCAACTTGGTGTTTCCAACATTAATTTTGGTCAAAAAAGTAGCTTCAATGCCGCTTTTAATACAAGCACAGCGGTAATCATTTACATGACCAAATTCTTTAGGAAGCAACATAAAATGAGTGACGTATTTACCGCCCCAATCACTAGAGATTGGTGAAGTTACTTAACCTGAACTCGGGATAAAAACTGAATGGAACTAAAAGCTGGTTCTGCGATCAGGTCTTTCGACCAAGAAGGACTCATCATAAAGGAACAAGCTATGTGTAAGTTAGTAGACTTATTTTGTCATGTCGATGATTTTTGTCAGGCTTTTCTACCTCAGTGGGGCTTTGTTTCCTAAATCAAATTGGGCTTAAAATGCTACCGTTTGCGGGAAATTTAAGCAACTCGCATGGTTTTAGGCATACCTAGTCCTGTGATCTT
>NZ_JAKRGH010000045.1 GCF_022347565.1 Vibrio sp. Of7-15 | reverse complement strand
TACTAACTTACGCATAGCTGGTTCCTTTGTGATAAATCCTTCTTGGTCTAAAGATCTGATCGCAGAACCAGCTTTAGTTCCATTCAGTTTTTATCCCGAGTTCAGGTTAAACTATCTAACCCAGTGGCTTACGCCGATTCCGTCGCTCAAACTCTGCTACCAGACATGATCCCTTATAACGTAGGAACCAAAGCCGCCTACACTTTTAAAGAAATCAATGGCCGAAAACCAAGCGACGATGCAATGGATGCAGTATTAAGTATATTTGTAGGCAGGAAAATCACAGATCATGCAAATACGTTTAACAGACACCCAAAGCAATTCCCGTATGTTATTCGTATCGAAAAATGACTAATATTTTAATCAATAAAAAGAATGCTATATACCTCAATCATATAGCATTCCTTGAGAAAATAGTACTTACTAAATTAGAGTAGAAATATTTAATCCTGCTCAGATAACGCCTCTTCAACCAGCAAAATCAGGGGTTTCGATTCTTCTTCTAGCCATTGACGTTGCTCTTGAGTCAGTTTTTCAGCCTGTTGCTCAAACTGATATTCAGCCTCTTTGCCGTAACCAAATACCGCCGTGTCGGTCTCTACTGCTATTTTTTGCCACAGCGCACTTTCAAGCGTTTGATTCATTGAAGCATAAGAACTCGGAAGCAATTCAATCGCCTCCAAATTTCCCATTAATGCTAATCGCCTGAGTATTTGAATGGCACTTTCTTTATCAGATTCTGACGCCTTATCATCCATAAAAGTCAATCGAGCGGATGTGAGATCCATTTCTGATTGTACTTCATCTGGGATTGGGTGCTTAACAAGATAATGTTCCACCATGCCTTGCACTTGCCTTTTCTCATAGCCTCTTAGTTGAGAAAAGGCCTCATCACGTTTTTCCAACTCTTCAGAGTAAAGAGATTTTGCCGCTAAGTCATAATACATTGCAGCGGTCAGCGCATCTTTTCTGGCTCCACGTCCCGTTGAATGCATTTTAGCCAATACACTAAACGCAGATGTGTCCCATTCGCCAACATACTGTTCAACAATCTCTTTGGCTTGGCTAATATCGGTATCTTGCTCTGAATGACTAATAAGAAAATCAGCGTATTGTATTTTTATGAATGATGAACCTTGATCATTTTCAAGTGCTTTTTCGTACCAATAACGGGCTTGCTCTACATTTTTAGGCAAGTACTTCGCATCACTGTAATGCTTAGCAAGTTCAAGCTGATCAAATGTAGCATCTTCCACCTTTGCCATTTCAATCAAAATTTTCTCAGCTTCTAATATGTTAGCTGCACCACCAATACCTTGCAGCAACATATTCGCATATGGCCTGTTTGATAGAGCATCCCCTAACTCATGAGCGCGTTCGTAATAATCTCGTGCCCTTTTGGCTAGTAGAGATGCTGGATCCTGCCCTTCATCGACATACAAGTTGTGGTAATGTTCCCCGAGCAAATGAAGCGCTGAGGGACAATCACTTTCAGCTGCTGTTTCAAGCCATTGCAGCGCCTTCGCTTTGGTTTCATCGTATTTTGGTCTTTTGTAATAAAATTCCCCTAACTTAGCTTGCGCTTCTGTATCCCCATCCAAAGCAGCTGTAGTAAGTAGTTCTTCTAATTTGTCTTCTGCATCATCCCAATGATTTCCGTTGGGCAAACGATCATTTTCTAGCATTAACATAAACAATTGCGCGTATTCCGCATCAAGCGACGCTGCTTTTATATACCAATACGCAGGGGTTTCTTTCTCATCTTGTACGTCATCGCTTGAGAATTTAGACATCAGCTCAGCTAGAATAACCGCAGCCATATAATCGCCTTCCTCAACAAGCCCTTCTAACATACTAAGTCCTTCAGGCACTTTTCCTCTGTTTATCAAGTCGATTGCTGTTTGAGTTGAGTCATCAGTATTGCCCAGCTCTGACGTTGAATTTCCAAAAGTGACTTTATACATTAATCCGATAAAGCCAAATACGATTAAAAAGGTAACTAAAGTATCTGCTGTCATGAAACACTCATCTTGTGGGTTAAAAACGTCGTTGCTTAGGCGATTGTCATCAACCTAATTACGAGTCAAAAATCTACGCTATCTAAGATATGCATCTTATTTTATTACAAGAAAAGACATTATTTTGTGACCTATGATTGATTGGTATTGAACACATCCTTTTATAGTATTTAGTCCTGTGTCCTCCACCACCTTAATATCAGCTCATAAGCCACTTTCAATTCAAAAGATAAATAACAACAATGCATTTATTTCAGCGATTTCTTTGGCTCCTTATAAACTTATGTCCAACTTCATATAACAATTTCACAGAGTGGTGACAAAGATCGCATACAAACAACATCAATATTAACACTGTTGCATATTGTTTATTTATCGTTAATATTTTCCGACATTCTAAATTCATTCAGTCAGCCACATAAAAAATGTATAAGGAAATTAATATGTCTGTGCCAAGTATGAAAGTGTCTATTTATGTCGATGAAAGCGATGTAGGGAACAATAAACTGACAACAGTTTTCGCAAATGGTGCCGCCCAACTTCCCATTAGCGTCTATGTATATATTGACGGAGAAGGTTCTGAAAATTTTAACTGCATCACTGCTGGTCTTTTAAAAAATGAGCAATCTAATGATATAACAACTCTTCCGACTTTCATTTCGCCAGAAGTGGTGGCATTTCTACCCGGCAGTGGCGTTGCCGCACCGGACTCAGACAGTCCAACCCGTACTTACCAAGCGTTTCCACATAATGTTCATGTAGGTAATGATGCATCTAACCCAACTCACACAATGCATTTTCTTGCCACACTCCCCGAAAGCACGGGTGACTACGAGCTAATGGCGTTCGCCCAAATTGAAGACACCGTCAATAACGATGTATTTTTCATCGCCAGTAACATTCAAGCCACTCAAGTCATTGCAGGTGAGGAATGCCATTTTGGCAACGATGAGTTCGTAAAAATAACCTCAAAGGAAAAACCACCAATACAAATCAACCAACAAGATATCACCCCAAATAAAGATGATCATAAAGATTTATTTAAGACATTACATTGTTATCAATATTTAGCTAGCTGCAGTTCTGATGACTACAGCTACAATATTGAAGCTCACTTTTCTGGCGAACCCAAAACATCCGATAATTATCTTCAGTCAGACCAAGGGTTTGTCGAACAAGGGTTTGATGGTGATCTCGGAGGCGTGAATGTGATTGCCCGAGCACTGTCGCACCAAGACTCTATTGAAGGTCGTATCTGCCAATGGCTAGCTGGGGACGACTCTAGTTACACGTATACGGCTAACCCCGACGCGATTGGCACCGCTTCTGCTTTCATTGGTAGAGAAGACAGTATTCAAAATGATTGTGTTCGAGAAAGTCATTTCGAAAATGACATGACCATTACAGCTACCGACGAATACGGTGGTAAAGTAATTTATACTTACAAATGTGTTGCTCGAAATAATAAAAACTACCGAAGCAGTGACAGTAATAATATCAAAGCCAGCAAGGATGACTTTTCAGCTTACATCGAGCTAAAAGGTGATCCGAATATTGTTACCCCCTAATAGACCCAAATCATTAATTAATACTGCAACGCGCTTATATTGATATATCAATGCACGGATAACCCCAACTAATAGGAACTCAGGCAACAGCGTTTGTTATTACGCAGTAGGCTGAGTTCTATCCAACGTTAGTAAGCAGATTTACCCACTCTGCCAGTACTCCCTCAATTTATTTAACACATTAAGTCTAGGTCTAATTATGAGTATTTATACCCAAGTAAAGAGCTTTAATAATAAACGTGTCAGTCCGAGCACGGGTCTATACGAATTTAACAAAGAATTAATTGAACTACACAGCCAAGATACCGACACACCTGTAACAAGAAAACTATCACTGAATTTTAATAGTCTACAAGCCAGCCCTTTAGTGAAAACCCCCTATGGTGTCGGATGGCATATAAATGGCCTTTCAGAATATACTCAAGGTAAAAAGTTGATCCTTTCAAACGGAAATAGCTTTTCGTTTGAAAGCCTTACTGAGAACAAAGTGTCGTTTCACGATCAAAAAACTCAAGACTTTTCTGTCTTCAAACGTATCGAAGATAGCTATGAGCGATATTTTATATATTATAAAGACGGCGTTATTGAAGTGCTTAAAAACTTAGGTGGCGGTGGCGTAGATACCATATTCCGGCTCTCTGAGATTATTTTCCCTAATGGCGAAATCTATCACTTCGAACATAATGCGTTTATTTCAGGGATTCCATACCTTTCAAAGATCTACAACCAAGATAACATTGATCTCGTTCGGTTTAATTATAGCAATATGGTCCTTAGCTCCATTGAAGTGCGTCAAAACGAAACAACCATGGGGCTCTTCAATATCTCAGTAACACAAAATGGCTCTTATACTCAACTCGATTGGATTGGCCATTTAAAAAATGAAGATGATCCCAATGAAAAAACACAATTTCAGTATGATGAAAAAGAAGGGTATTTGATCGTTACCCGAACAGAACAACCGGAAGGGGCAATTGAAGAGCTTCAGTACACTGATTCTGGTCACCCTTTTGTGGTGCAAGGTGGTCAAACTCAGTACATTCCCAGAATCACTAAATATTCCCTGTATCCTGGGTGCGATCAGCCTGAAATCCAACAAACCTACAGCTACTCTGAACACAACTTCCTAGGTTTTCCCAACAGCAATGGTTGGTCCACACTCCAAGATAACCTTTATCTATGGGCATCGGCTAACGATTACAGTTACAGCATCACGATAAAAACAGGGCTAGGAGAGCAACTGAAAACAGAAGTCTACACCTATAATACTTTCCATTTACTTACCCAATACCAAACCTTTTCCAACCAATGCCAAGTTACTGTCCATAACGTATATCTTTGTGATGAAGCGCCCTACGCCGATAAAGAGCTGGCATTACAACCAAATAACGTCATGTTTCCCACCAAAACAACCGTCACCTTTAGCGATGGCATAAAGGAAGCCCACTTCGTTACAGAAATGGCAACCGATGACTTTGGTAATCAACTAGAGAAAAAAGCCCCAACGGGGATCGTCGAAAGCTACCAATACTACCCTGTGGAAGGTGAACCAGACTCCTGCCCGCCAGATCCATTCAAACTGTTTTCCCGTTTCTTGAAAACAATGGAAACACGCTCTCAAGATGGCACAATTTCTAAAACGAAGCGTTTTAACTATGTCTCTTTAACGCCAATGAAAGCCGCACAAGATCGTCTAAAAGAAGCAGTAAAAGTACATTTAATCCAATATGGTGATAAAGAGACTTCCATACTAAAAGCTGAATTTGATTATATTAATAGCCCATCAAGTCTTTATACTCATAATGCAGTCACGCGCATCCAGGCCGGAATGTTAGATAATAACAATAGTTTAGTGAGTCCTACTGAAGTAACACTAACTTATTCAGCTGTCAAAGATGGCATTCTTACCTTAGAAAAAACACTGGTAGGGTATAACGGCAACATAGCCAGCATGAGCGAATCAACCAATGTTTATACTGGCCGCCCTGTATGTCAAATAGATACTAATGGCGTACAACACGAAGCCATTTATGATGTACGAGGAAGGATCACACGCAGTAGCAGTGCCACAGAAACTCAATGGCAACGTAACGACACCTATGAATATGGCTACTCAACAGAAACCAAAACGCCACAGGTACTCTACACCGATGCAAATGGTCAGCAAGCCCGAATACGTTTTGATGGTATGAACCGCCCCCTCAGCGTAGAAAACCACGCCGCCACACACCAACAGGATATCAATGAAGGATTTAGGAAAATTCAGCAGTTCGGCTACGATGATCAGGGCCGTAAAGCATTGGAAATCGCCCTAGACTATTTTCCTGATGGCACTGCTCTTTCAAGCCACTCGATAACTTACCAATACGATGACTGGGGACAAATCTGCGGAATTCAAAATGGTAACGGCGTTATTGACGCAATCAAAAATGATCCTCTGACTCTGACCCAGAGCCATCGCCAAGAGCTAAGATCTGACATTCATGACGCCAGCACAGTATCGGCTTTCTTAACAGAAACACTGACAGAGTACGACCTATTTAAAAACCCATTAAAAGTTGAAACCAAATACGACACCACAACCCTTTGCATAACGGAAAATAGTTACGATGGCATAGGCCGAAAAACCAAAGTTCATACCCCCTTAGGTCATGAAACTAGCGTCGAAGAATATGATCTTTTCGACCGAATAATTAAAACCACCAGCTTCGATGAACAACATTATCAAGCCAGCTACAGCGATTTCTCACCTCAACAGTTAATAACGTCAGTGACATTAGAATTATCAGGTGGCAGTAAGGTCAATCTTGGTGAACAAGTCTTTGATGATCTCGGACGACTAAGCCAAAAAAGCGTATCTGGTCTCCACACAACTTTTGAGTACACCGAAGCATCGGATAGCCCAACAAAAGTGACGACAGCTTCAGGAAACACGATTCAGTTTGAACGTATCGCAGAGCTAAACAATTCCGTAAACAAAGTATCCACTTACCTCAAACAGGGCGATCTAGAGTCCAGCAATGAATTTACGTTTGCAGATAATACGTCCTCTCTAATCAACCAAGGCAGCCTAATTTCATCTAAGAATGCCGTCAGTGGATACCAATATCAATATGATAATGACGGTAACGTAAGTGCAGTAGATCAATCCGTCGCCGAACATGACAGTGGTCAAATCAGTGCAAGAACCTACTCGTTACTTGGAAAGCCTCTCAGCTTAGAAATAAAAATCGGTGATACTACTGTGGCACGTCAGCATCACTATGACGAATTAGGGCGTTTAGTTTCTACCACTCAAGGTAATATCACCGTCTCACTTGAATACGATGCTTTTAGCCGAATAGCTGTAGAAGAAATCCAAGAATCTGGCAACGTTCGTCAATCAACGACCATTGAATATGATGGCTGGGGAAGAGAAAGTGCGCGGCACTGCCACATCACATTAAATAACGAGACTTCATTACTGACGCTACTCTCGCATTACGATGCCGAAAATAAACTGTCTACAAGAACCACTCGCTTAAATGACGAAGATCGATTAACGGAGCACTTCAGCTATGATTGCTTAAATCGACTTACTCAATACTGGATTGACGAAGGATATGATCCTAGTTTTCTGCCCATTAATGAAATAGGACTAAAGCTCATATCACAAAATTTTGAGTACGACTCTTTTAACAACATAACCAGCGTAGAAAGTAAATTTGACGGTCAAACAACATCAGATGTCGCAACATACCACTTTGATGATCCTGCCACACGCCGTCCAACGGCCATTATGCATACCTTAGTCAGTACCTTCCCTGAGCGTATCGATCTTAGCTACGACGAAGATGGTAACTTGATCTTGATTGATCAAGGCAATAGTTCCACTTCACTAAAATACTCAGTCGAAGGCCGTGTTACTGCCATAAATGGCACTGAATATCAATACGATCCCTACGGCCGCCTCATTACAAACACGTTGGACGGCCAAGTACACTATTACCTCGGTGAGACCTTATTTAAAGTCGTGTCAGCAGTTAACGAAAATATTGAATTCATTCATAGTGGGCAACAAACCGTCGCAGAAAAAGAATCCAACGTAACCAGAGTGCTTTCCTCCACTCAACAAGGAACTGTCATTGCTTCACACGACGGTAACGCCACCAACAATACGGCTTATACCCCTTATGGAGCCGCGCAGCTAACCTCTCAGACGGGTTTTAATGGCGAAATATTAGATAAAACCACTAACGCTTATTTTCTAGGGAATGGGACGCGCCTTTACCTACCTAATTTGGGCTTATTTAGTTCGCCTGATTCAATGACGCCATTTTCTGGAGGTGGTATTAACCCGTATTTCTACTGTAACGGCGATCCAATTAACTTGTCTGATCCCACAGGTCACTTCAGTACTGAAGCCGATCTAGCACTTAATGTGGTTTGTTTTATGGGGGATTTATTGGCCTTAATACTCGCCCCATTTACAGGAGGATCATCAGCAGCCATCGCCATGGGAATGTCTGCGGCAGCATTAGGGCTAATCAGTGATACCTTAGGTATTGCCGCCGATTCCATGTCGATTAAAGATGAAAAAAATCACACAGATCACAGTGACAAGATTCAACGTTTAGGCCTCGCATCTGGAATTTTTGGCGTTGCTTCAATCGCAGTAGGCGCAGGGGATGGCATTTACAAAGCAAACAAAGCAAGACAAGGCAATAAGTTCGCTAAAAAAGCCGATAAAGCCATGGGGCTATTTAAACTGAACAAAGAGTTCCAAGCCTCTTTAGACAAGCTGCCCACCAAAAGAAGAGAGAACCACTTAAAAATGCGTCAAAGAAATGAGGCCTGCATGCGGCGCAATAAAGCAAACTATGACAAGTATTATGAAAAAGGCAAAGCGGCAGATAGAGAAGGATCTTACCCTGATGCTTTAAATTCTCTGTTTGCTAACCTCTCTGGTGTCGATGTGAATTACATTAACACCACATTCAAAGGCGTGAAGTTAACAAAAAAAGCGGTTGCAGAGGGAACTAGTCATGCTTTTGACATGGTCACCGTACCGTCGGGCTACGCTCTTTTGGCAAACACAACATGGGAATTACCGAGCGCCACAGATAATGGCACCAACAGTGATGCCGAGCACATGCAACAGATGCTGGCTCAAACTATTGCTTTAAAGTATCCAACAGGGTAATTTAAAACATCAGACGCCATCTAATTATACAATTAGCATGGCGTCAACCCTCTTCATTAACAATCTGCGATCCTACCCAACTGAATGATTATCCACGCATTCACACCCTTTACCAACCATTACAATTGTTAACTACTGGTTACCAACACATTAAATACAGACGTCATTAAATTGATAAACTGCCGACCTCGAATAGGAAATTCATTTTTAAAACATAACGTTATAAAAAAGGTCAAAAGAATGATTGTATCTCAAGGAAAAACGAAGTTGCTCAGCCGAAGTGCTATGGTAGTCCTAACCTCTACCTTATTATTAGGCTGTGGAGAGAGTTCAAATTCAGAAAGTACGGGTCAAGGAAGTTCAAACGCTGACAACAGCTCCCTACCATTAACAGGAAGTTGGGAAGACCAAATTCAAGCGACAAATATACTAGGGAAAGCCGTTGAACTTACTTTAGTCACATTGAATGGTGCCGCCTTGCTTGCTCAAGATCACCAAAGGTTAGGCAACACCTTTGCCTGTGCTGGTGGCGGAACAAGCACTCAAACGGTTTCTGGTGCAAATGTTACATTCACAACAGATAAATGTGTTCATAGTAACTACCAATTCTCTGGTACATACACAACCACACTTAAAACCAACACTCGTTTGTCCATCAATTCTAATGGCCAAATAGTGGATCTTCAAAATACGAATAATCAAGCGATGAGTCCTACTTACCATCTGAAAACATCGCCAGAATCCTACATTGATACGACTTCCAATACATTAGAAATGGTCAACACCATTACCATTCCTTCAGATCTGCAACCTCAATTGCAAGCCGGAACTTATCAGCTTAACTTAAAAGGGGTTTCCTCTAATTTATCGGGGCAGCTAACCGGATCGAATGAACAAAAAATCGATTGGGAATACCGTAATGGCTCACTTATTATCGATGGTAACAGTGTAAGTTCGTCTAACGCGATTCCGTCATCTCTACACTTCTCTTACTAAACGTTTAGCTCTTGGAGTAAAGCAGCTGGCCACTGCGTTACTCCAACTTCCATAACAACATTTTAGCGCCCTCATTAAATGCCCCAGTCAATGGCACACAGCCTTTGCTTAAACCAATTAAACGCGCGCCCTTCATTTTTCTCTTTATGCCAAGCGATAAAAATATCTTGCTTTGGCCTTGGTATAGCGCATTGCTTTTCCACTAATTTACCGCTCTCAATATAGGGCCGCGCAATGTGTTCAGGCAAAAAACCGATACCAATCCCTTCCATTTGCGCCAAGAGTTTAGATTCCATCGAGTTCACCCGTATCACTTGTCGGCTTTTAAACAATCCACTGTCTCGCACGGGCAAAAATTGTGAAGAATCAGACACCACAACAGCCGGATACTCGCTCAATCGCTCACCTTCTAATTCTCCTTCTACCTGTATTAATGGGTGATCAGGTGCAACCGCAAACACAAACGACAAAGTACCTATTCTATGAGTTTGGAATAAACCTTTTGGTAACTCCCCCGTCACCCCAATGACAATATCAGCGCGGCGACTGTGAAGGGCATCCCACCCTCCCCCGAGCACTTCTACCCCAAGGCTCAAATCCACGTTTTGTTCCAATTGATTAAACTCTTGCACCACAGAAAAAAGTGGCGAGGGGGAAATAATGGTATCTCGCGCAATACGTATTTCGCTCTCCCACCCCGATTCAAGCTGCTGAACCGAATCCACTAAACGGTGCGTCGCTAACAAGATCTCTCGACCGTGCTCTAACACTAACCGCCCTGCTGGGGTAAGCTGGGCTCGCTGTTTTGAACGATCAAAAAGTGCAACTCCCATGTCTTCTTCTAACTTTTTAATAGTGTAAGTCAACGCGGAAGGGACTTTGTAAAGTGACTCGGCCGCCGCCGCAAAGCTGCCTTTTTTATCAATGGCATCCAATGCTCTTAATGCGTCGATCGTGATGGCGTGATGCATATTCCCTCACTTCAAATTTTTTGAACTAACTGTACAAATCATTCCGATTTTCTCTTCAATCTACCACGCCTAAACTTCAGTTCAATGCTTAGAGAGTGAGAGCTCTAACAAAAAAGACATTTAAAAATTTTGAGGAAAAGCCATGATCACCGTACGCCACTCACAAGAACGCGGCCAAGCAAACTTTGGCTGGCTAAACAGTAAACATACATTCTCATTTGGTCACTATTACGATCCAAACCACATGGGGTTTTCAGAGCTTCGCGTTATTAACGACGATGTGGTCAAACCGGGCGCTGGGTTTGATACACACGGCCATCGCGACATGGAAATCATCAGTTATGTACTGGAAGGCACCATTGAACACAAAGACAGTGAAGGTAACATTCAAACTCTTCCCGCTGGAGAATTTCAACTAATGTCTGCGGGGAAAGGGATTTATCACAGTGAATATAATGGTTCAAATTCAAATGACTTACGTTTTCTGCAAATCTGGATTCAGCCTAACACGCTGGGGGGGAAACCAGGCTATCAGCAGAAAGACTTTGGCCGAGCCACAGGATTAACAACCATTGCAACACCAACGGGAGAAAGTGGCACATTACACATAAAACAAGACGCCACATTGCATCAGTTGATCCTAGAACCACAATCGGAGTATGCACTCACTATTAAGCAAAACCGCCGAGTGTACGTTCACCAAGTGGCTGGCCATTTATTGCTAGATAACACCCCCCTTCTAGCGGGCGATGGCGCTAAAATCGAAAAACAAACTCAATTGATATTTAAAAATACCAATGAGGAGTCAATCACAGCTCTTATATTCGACCTACCATAATCAGCCCGTTAAAGCTGAAACACTGCACGATTGAATGTACCCCCTCTCATTACTGTATGCTGTGTGAGGGGAATCACCTCCTAATGACAATACCCTCCTGACATTTTCATAATCAATACTCTGTATTAACTGAAATAACTGTGGCTATACTTGATAAAACCCATCGTTTGAAGTGTATCGATGAAGGCAATTATCATACTGTTTCTTTACCTACTCTTTTTGCCGCTGCCCATTATGGCTATGGAGATCGCGCTTTTTGTCCCACGCAGCGAAACACCAGCTTGGCAGCCACAAATAAAATTCGCCCAAGCTGCTGCCGATGATCTTGGTATGACTCTGCGAGTTTATGATGCTGACAATCAGCCGGAGGTTATGCTGAAGCAAGTCACCGAAGCCTGCCGAGAAGGCATCGATGGTATCTTGTTTATGAATTATGAGCAGATCGGAGAAAAAATCTTAGCCATAACTGAGCACTACAAAGTACCTAGTATTCTGTATAATACCGGATTGATCACAAACGACTTACGGCCTAGAACTAAGTATCGATTTTGGATAGGCAGTATTACCCCTGATGATCAAAAAGCAGGAGCACTGTTAGCAGAACAACTTCTTTTAAAAGCAGAAGAAAAGCAACTTAAAAAAATCAACATGCTTGTCCTTAATGGCAACATGAAAGAGATTTCTGCCCAACAACGTAATCAAGGGCTATACCAATTCATTAAACATCACCCTCATGTCACCATTGTTGCTGAAGGCGATGGAGATGAAAGCTGGAGTCGGGACGAAGCAAAACGTCAATTTACGCAATATTACCAACAATACCCTGAGATCAATATGATCTGGGCGGCTTCTGACACTTTGATTCTAGGCGCAAGGGATGCAATGGCCGAGCTTTCTGTTCCCATGGACAATCTCATCATGGGTGGCATTGACTGGCTACCAGAAGCACTTCAGACCATCAAAGAACACGCTCCCTATATTTCAGTCGGGGGCCATTTTACCGAAGCTGCGTGGGGGATGATCCTACTCAAAGATTATCTTGAAGGTCACGATTTTGCCGCTGAGTCGACTCAATTTCACTCCCAAATGTACGCCATCAATAATCAAAACATACAAATGTTTCAAAGCTTTATTAATGACAACTGGCAACGCATTAATTTTAAAGCACTGTCAAAAGAACAAGAAAACGGCAAACTTTACAACTTCAGTATAAAATACCTACTCGATACCTACTACCAAGACACCAAAACATTCGAACTAACTCAAGAAGAAAGAGAATGGTTAAAACGGCATAAAACACTCCGGTTAGCGATCGACATCGACTGGCCACCTTTTGAGTTTGTCGACGACCAAAAAATATACCAAGGTATTGCCGCAGACTATATTAAGCTCATCGCCGAACGTTTAGACCTAGAACTGGCACCAAGTATAGACATGAACTGGTCTGAAGTGGTTGAGGCTGCCAAACGACGAGAACTGGACATCTACCCTGCGCTTGCCATTACTCCCAGCCGTAAAAATTACTTAAACTTCACACGCCCTTACCTTAGCTTCCCAATGATGATCATCACCAATCAGAGCATTCCTTACGTCAACAATATCAAACAGTTAAATGGTCAAGAAGTCGCAGTGGTTAAAGGGTATGCTTCTCACGAATTACTCTTGGAAAATCACCCTAAGATCAAACTGTTTGAGGCCGATAATGTATCCGATGCTCTGGAAGCTGTCTCTTCAGGGCAGGTCGCAGCCTATGTCGGAAATATCGCTACTGCTAACTATGTCATGACACGGGAGGGGTTTACCAATTTAAAAGTGTCGGGGATCACCCCATACCGCTTTGAACTGAGCATGGCAGTGCGTAACGATTGGCCAATCCTGAGCAGCATTTTGCAAAAAACGTTAGATGCCATCTCTGAAGAAAAGAAAAATGCGATCTATTCACGCTGGGTGACAGTACGGTACGAACACGGTGTTGACTACAGCCTCGTATGGCAAATCGCGATCATTTCTCTACTGGTCTTAATTCTCCTCAGTTATTGGACGCGAAAGCTCTCAAACCTAAATCAAAAGTTAAATAATGAAATCACGGAGCGAAAACAGATAGAACAACAACTACGACAAGAAAAGAAAAAAATAGAGGAACTTACCATTACCGATCCTCTTACCGGATTATTTAATCGCCGTCATTATAATCAGGTCTTACCGTCCGAAATTTGCCGAGCACAACGCAGCAAAGAGTGGCTTAGCTTTGTCATTCTGGATATCGACTACTTCAAACAATACAACGATAACTACGGCCACCATAATGGAGACAATTTATTGATCTCCCTTGCCAACGCTCTAAAAGCACGCTGCCACCGTTCATCAGACTACTGCTTCCGTCTAGGAGGTGAGGAATTTGGGATCATCTTTTCTGGCCTTTCACCGGAAGAAGCCTCGGCATTTGTGGAAACCCTCAGAAGCACCATTGAAGAATTACAACTGGAGCATAAATACAGCTTGACGGAATCTGTGCTCACCGCTTCGTTTGGCTTAGTCACAGCCAAAGCCCCCACCCAAAGAATGGAGCAGCTTTATGAAACAGCGGATGCCGCCCTATACCGTGCTAAAGAGGCCGGGCGTAACCGAGTAGAAACCGTCATACTCTGAAAGGTATTAATAATATGCCTGTGGGCTCTCGTAAATAGGGCTACTGTGGCCTTATCGCATATTCGTTTGATTATTTTTCTAAGCAATCAAAAGCTCTTATATGTAAAGATAAATCACCCTTATTATGAGATATGTTACTTTCAAACGTTACATTTCTAATTTGGGTCCATTTCAAATTATTAACGTCCGTTAATTAAATCATTAAAATTAATAACAAAAAAGATTTAACATTCACACTCAACCAATGAGTCGACGCTACTTACCCTACCATTTAATTTGAGTGTAATTTTCACTTTTATTTATGTTATTTTTATAAGGAATACTCATGTTAGCTTTCTTAAATTATGCATTAACAGCCTATGTTCTTATCGGATCGGTCGTTACGCTTTATGTCATTGTTTTTTATTTTTTCACTGGCGTTACTATCTTTGAAGGTGAAAAGAAAAGCGTTATGCCCTTCAGATATAAAGTGAGCTATGTTTTCGTCACGTCAATATTATGTCCATTATTATATATCGCATTTATTGATGAAATTACCTCATTAAAAAGGCTTCATAAATTAAGAGTGGCACACTCATAATGTAACACTCATCAACCTCAAACAGCCGCTAGACACCTTGGTGGCTGTTTGCGACCCCTCCTAGAGCAACGAGTAACACTACGCTCAATAAAAGCATATCCGCATCATTTAAAAAGCGAATAGACAATAGGATCCGTAAACCACTTCGACGTTAGCGTGTCGGTCTCATTGATTTTTCTGGTTTGACCAGTTAATGTTTATTTACATTTTGATAACAAAGACCCGCCATGAATATTGATCAATTGCTTCTAACAGCAAAAAATTGCGTCCACCACAATAAAACCATGACTTTCCCTGAAAGCTGGGCACAAGGCCGAACCGCTTTTGGGGGTATATCCGCCGCGCTTTTGTACACCGCCATGAAAGTGAAAGTCGCCGCTAACCGCCCTCTTAGATCACTGACGACCAATTTTGTCGGCCCTCTTGTCTCTGATACACCCTTTTCTTTTGAAGTTGAAGTTCTTCGGGAAGGCAAAAATGCCTCTCAACTAACAGCTAGAATCATACAAAATGATGACGTCGTTGTGATTCAACAAGCAAGTTTTGGGATCGATAGGTTTTCAGAGATCGAAGTAAGCCACCAAGATCAACATGATCTGCGAGATCCAGGTTCCTTACCCCTTGTTCCGTTCATTCCTTCTGTCACACCCAACTTTATCGACAATGTCGATTTAGCCATTGAAGAAGGCGCAATGCCCTATACGGCGCAGACTCATTCCCATTTAAATGGTTGGATGCGATTTAAAGAGCCACCATCACACATCTCTGATGCCCATCTAATTTGTTTGATCGACGCTTGGCCACCAGCGGTACTGCAAATGATGAAAGGCCCATCCCCGGCCAGCACAATGGTGTGGAATCTTGAATTCATTCATCCTCATAAGCCTGTGAACCCGACAGATTGGTTTGCCTATAAAGCCATCACGAGACAAGCTGGAAACGGTTACGCACACTTAGAAGCGGATGTTTGGAACAACGCCGGAGAGCTCGTAGCCATCAGTCGCCAAAGTGTTGCAGTGTTTAGTTAAAAAATTGAGCCTCATGTCGTATAAAATGGCCTTTCGGTAATTATATGGCTATAACATTTTAGAAATGTTGCAGTTTATTCACTTTACTCTCTAAATTTCGACAACATTACATCTAAAACCTACAGATAGATTTTTAATGCCATTCTAGTGCAATGGTTTTCGGTATTGCAGATATATACAGAGCTACGTTATATAGTTAATTTTCAACGTCATGAGAGATTATCAATGCTTTTAGATTTTAAGCACATCTACTACCTATACCTTGTAGACCATAATTATAGAGAACTAATGATTCAATTTGGCTTAAACGCTCTTATGTCAGGAAATGAGAATGAGAGTATTGTATTACTTGCCAGTGCAGAACGTGATACTGACACGGAAGTAGTTAATTTATTTAGAAAAGCCGCATCAGAGCTGTGTGAAGATTTACCTGTTAAATGTAATGCAGAGTTATGGGTGGCAGAGACCTCCCTTGAGCTTCTGAAGAATGGCATTAAGTTACCCGACTTTGATATAGATTCCCAATTTAAAAGAAACCTCTTAGTGACGGTTTCTGAGTTGAAGCATATTTCAATTGTTGACCCATTCTTATCTAAATTCATCGATGAACTCGGAAAATTTGTTGGTGTAGGTGGCTTGATTAATGACTATCAAAGCTGGTTAGATCAACTAAGTGAGTGTTGTAAAGCAATTGAGGTTCAAGAGAGTCGAAATATCGCAAAAGAAGTCTTGGATTTAATCCATTGGGTTTCATATAGTGCAACAACCAAAGGTATGTTAGATGAGAGCTATAGAATAGCTTACAAGCTATTGAATCTAAATAAGTTGCAAAAAGCCGTTGAACGAGGTTCCTAAAATCGGACACAAAACAGCTGGCTGTGTCTACTTCTCTACTAATTTTAACCTGCTATTTTATACCATTTAATGCGGTGTCATATGGTTAAGAGGATATATGGAAATTTCATTACTAGCGGATCATCCGAATGAAGCTCATAAAATAGCGAAGTGGTATTACGATGAGTGGACTAGAATAGCTCCGAACTTCACCGAAGAAATGGTGCTTGAGAAAGTTATTGAGAAATCAGTTAATCGAAACCAACTTCCTTTATCGTTAGTCACTCACCTTGATGGTGAACTTGTTGGTGTTCTTGAGCTTAAATTTCGTGAAAATAAAAACTATCCAGAATATGAACATTGGGTAGGCGGTGTGTTCACTCACCCCAATCATAGGCGCAAGGGTATTGCATCTCTTTTACTAGAATCAGCGAAAGAAAAAGCATTCTGCTTAGGTATCAAAACTCTGTACTTGCAATGTGAGAATTTTAATATTGATTTGTATTTAAATCATGGCTTTAGGATTTTACACCAAGCACAACATCATGAAATAAAAACAACTATCATGGTATGGGGAGCTACTACCTAACAATTTACGAGTGGTTGGCACTTTTACTGAGCTTTAACAATACAAATTAAAGTTATGATCAGAAAGTCCTCTTGACACAAGTAACTATTATGAGTAATTCATAGATAAAATAACAACGTAAGGACACACCATGAATTCATCCACCGTTCTCTCAAGCGAGCTTATCGTGAGTGGCCGTGATATTCCGCTAAAAGAACTTCTATTCGCAAAAAAAGTCGTACATAACTATATGCTCGTTGCACAACCTGGCAGCCCTGTGGAATTGTTACCGGAAATTGTCACTGCGATTGATGGTATTGAATACTTCAAGACGGAATCAGACACATGCCAAGCAAGAAATGCTATCTCTTCTATGCTGGATAAAGTAAACACGAACTCGTTTGAGCAATTCAATCACTCCGCATCTAAGCCTTCTCAAGCTTTAGATGAGTTGATCGAAGATCGAGTACACTTGATAAAAAAAGAGCGTCAAATGCTACTTGAAGCAGGCTATGATGTCGCTAAGATGTAATTTGCGACAGTAGTCATCGCAAGCGATATTTCACAAGCCCACTAACCGCAGAAAAGTGGGCTACCTTATTTTAAGGCATCTAATGAATACCACTTATACAACAGAAGAGTTATTTCTTGCAGGCGGCTGCCTTTGGGGGGTACAAGAATTTATTAAGTATGTGCCTGGTGTATTAGCCACCGAAGCGGGTCGAGCAAATGGTACTTCTAGCACAACTCAAGGGGACTATGATGGCTATGCCGAATGTGTTCGAATAGAATTCAACCCTCAGCTGACATCAGTCTCTAAACTCCTCGACCACTTATTTGAGATTATCGACCCGTACAGCATCAATCAACAAGGCATGGACAGCGGCAAGAAATATCGCACTGGCTTATACAGTCAAAATTCTGCTCATTTGGAAGTAGCACGACACCATATATCAGCTCGCCCCGATGCTGATAAAATAGCATTGGAAATATTGCCATTAACCAATTTTGTTTCCAGTGATGACGAGCATCAAGATCACCTCACCAGGTTCCCTGAAGACCATTATTTATGTCATATTCCGTGGGATCTGTTGAAAAAGTATAAAGAAAAGTAACAAAAAACCAGAACTAAGGCATTGGTAGAAGTTTGGTCACCGAAATGCAAAAGCGAAGTGGAGCTTCAAACATTGAAGTGAAAGCGTCAGTTAATGCAGTAGGTTTCTACAAGCGGCTAGGGTTTCAGCCAACAGATAAGGAGCAAGTTAAAGGTGGTATCCGTTATCTCCCAATGGTTTTGAAAGTGTGATCAAACACATAAATACATATTTAACGTTTCAAAATACTTGTTCTCATAACAACTGGAAGAATTAGATTTCAGGACACAACACAGTTCTACCACCGAATAAACCATCACAAGCCGATGGAAATCACGATGTACCGGAGTTCAGAATCTAAAGTATCCAAAGCGGCTGATTATCTTCACGATTTGCTGATCAAAACCCTCAGAAGCTCAGCTATGTAATACTCCTACACATCAACCGACTCTGCCTCTACTATTTAAACCAACACAATTCCCCCCATAAAACATTTTATTTTTCTTCAAAATTCGTGTTGACCTGTCTAAGACTTTACAATTTATAGTGCGTACACCAGTTAAGAGGAAAGTTTCCTATGTATCGAATTTCTGAATTAGCCCAGCAAGTGGGATTAAGCCGTTCAACCTTACTTTATTACGAGAAGTTAGGGTTGATTGCAGGCCAAAGGCAAAGCAATGGCTATCGTCGTTATTCAGAAAAAGATCGACAGCGGATCAAACTATTACAGCAATTACAGGCAGGAGGGCTAACCCTCAAAGAGTGTCAATCCTGCTTAGAGGGCAAGATAAATCGATCAACTCTTTTGGAAAGGCTAAACACACTCGACACCGAGATAAAGGAAAAACAGCATGCAAAAGAGCTACTCTCGTCCATGCTTGGCATACGTTCAATGCGTAAATGGCATGAAAACATTGAAAAAAGTGCCCCGTCTGCGCATTTAGAGTGGTTAATGAAACAAGGCTTTAGTGAAAAAAATGCCTTAAGACTAAAATGGCTATCAAAAGACATGAATGAACACGAACAGTACATGGCTGATTTTGAATCAATTTTTCAAGGCTTAGACCGACTTGGACCAGGGGATGAAAGTGATTCTCTCAAAGCTTTACACGCTTTACCGACTAATTCAGGCGAGGCATTAGAAATAGGTTGTGGCAAAGGGGTAACCACCGCTTTACTGGCTAAAAACTCTACCTTTCATTTAACTGCGCTCGATAACGATGAGTACAACTTAACCTGCCTTAATGAGAAGGTAACAAAGCGCCCTTATGAGAATCGGATTACCACGGTTTGTGCCAGTATGACGGCAATGCCATTTACCAACGAACAATTTGATGTGATCTGGTCAGAAGGCAGTGCATATATCATGGGCGTCAAACAAGCCCTTAACAACTGGAAGCCCTTTATGAAGCCGGATGGCTACCTAGTGATCAGCGACTTGGTTTGGTTAACTGACAAACCAGACGAAAAAGCTGTGGAGTTTTGGCAGCAGAACTACCCAGATATGACAACAAGCGAGCAGCGAGTGAAAGAGATGCAAGAAGCTGGCTTTGAAGTCATCGACAGCTTCACTCAGAGTGAAAAGTCGTGGAGAAACTATCTGGATCCGTTGAAGAAAAAAATCGCTCAGGTAGACGAGAACACCTTGACTTCCAATGCCTTGAAAGATTTACGAAACGAGCTACAAATACACGAACACTACTCAGGCCAATACGGCTACCACATCTTTGTTTTAAAAAATAAAGTATAAAAAAGTTAACACATGCCCCCCTCATGATCTCGTGCACCATGAGGGGGAATGGGACGCGCAAGTTTACTTCTCGCCTCTTACTGCCACTTTCTATCAAACAAACTCATGTAATTACTCCCTAACCGCTCTTTTGCCTGCCGGGTATACCTGCCCAAAATAATAAACTGGCGTACCAACAGCCAGAGCCCAGCCAACGTCCAAACACCAGCAACCGCGAGCTGCGCCAAAACCCAATTCCAGCTGTCCAAATAAGACTGAGCCAACCCCTGATCAAACAACAAAGGTACTGTGGAAACAAACGGACATATACCAATCAGAAAAACACATAGTGGCCACCCTCGCATCATAAATGGCGTATTGCGATAATGCTGACCGGCATCAAAGTGTCCTTCGATGGTAACCAACTGTGGGCTGCTCGACACCTCATAATCTCTTTGGGCTACCCAAGGCCTAGGGCAAAACCCGAACTGGATACGCTGGCCCGCTTCAAGCATCGTGACAGGTTGCAGCGTAGGCAGGGTAAAACACAAAGCAGGGTCTTGCGGCGCTTTATCGGCACTGCCAGTAAACCACACTTGCTTACCATCCGTTCCCATAATGGTGCCTTGTGCCAAGGTGACCATACGCCCCGGTCGATTAATACAGGGCCGTCCAAATGGACAAGATAGCCGACGGTAGCGTACAACCCAAGGCAACACAAACAGTGCAAAAACAATAGGAAGGCCATGGGCAAACAGTACTTCTTCTTCCCACCCAAACGCGTTGATCATAAAAAGACAAAATAGCACTAAGCCGAGAAGAAAAAACCTATTTCCACTCAACTTTAATGGTAAGTCCAGCTGACGACGTTCATCAGTATCAATCACGCGGCTACCGTTGATATCGATGTTGAGTGCTTTCGCTGGTCCTTCGGGAGCAAAGCGAGCTTCCCACTGCGCGGCATATACATCGGTCAGCCTGCGACCATTGGCACTGATGATGTACGCGGTGTTCTTATGAATGAAGATTTCCGCGTCAACAACCTGGTAAGACTCGGCCTCATCACCAATAAATTGACCAACGAATTCCCCCGTTAAACGATAAGGACCAATCAGAAATTCATAGGCGGGACCAAAACGGCGTTTAGCGAGTACCTGAGCCTGCCCTTGCACCGAAAAAATAGGCCCAATAGGTAAGTGACGACGATAGACTAAATACAAAATTTGCTGCTCTTTCGCCGTCAACTGCCTTAAAGCGGTCCCCTGACTTAACTGATTAAGCTTTTTTTTACTTCGGATCACAGCATAAGGAAGGTAAATACAAAGATAAGATACAATCAAAACACCGAATACACTCACGACTATCTCGAACATACCGCCCTCTTATATTTCTCGAGATCTAATTTCTATCCCCCATGGATAGCCATAAGTAATTATTTTAACTTTATTTTCAGTGATTTTAATTTTCAGCGATAAAACCTTATTAAAATATGTGATCACGTATGTATCTCTAAAGATAAATAGTGGTCGCAGCTAACATACGTTTACTTTACCAAGTAACGGAGGCTCATTCGAACGATCATGGAAGCAATTAATAATTTTGTTCTTTTCAGCGTAAACCACAAGAAAATCGATAAGCTCATGCATAGAAATGGCTCTTACA
>NZ_JAKRGH010000044.1 GCF_022347565.1 Vibrio sp. Of7-15 | reverse complement strand
TAAACCTCACGATTCTTTTTTTCTTTTGATGGTTTTTATCGATGGGTAAATCGGGTTTTAATCGACAAAAGCGATGAAACGGCCAAAAGTGACATAATGGCCGAAGTGTGCCAAATTTACTGGACACATAGATACAGACAATTGAAATGGAGATAAATACAAAGAAATGAGAATAACTGGTTGATGAACATAGAAAAAATAAGTCATCGTTTACAAAATAGCTGACCTTAATCCAAATGTTACAATAACTTACGCGAGTGCGTATTATGTGAGGTTATGTAAAACACGGTAAGTATTTGTAAGGTCAATTACTTTTTCGCAAATGAAGAAGTATTGCATGAACCGTAAAGATATGACTGAAAATTACTATTTCCGATTTTACAAGTGTGGTTTATCCATCGAAATGACTGCTGAATTGTGTTTTAAAAGTGTGAGGACGGTCAAGTTATGGGATAAAGGAAAAGCCATACCACCTGAGTGTAAACGCCTTATGAAGATGTATTGCAGCCGCAGATTAGGAGACAGCAAACAATGGGAAGGTTTTTACATGCAGTCTGATCGACTTGTCTTACCTACTGGTGAAGCACTAGAAGCACAACAAGTGTTAACTGCTGCAGCTGTTTTAGAGATAGCTGCAAAGCCTGAGCATGAAGTTTTGGTTAAATTAGCTCGGTATCTAAGAGCAATAAGGAAGATTGAAGTTATAAACAAATAATATATGAAAAGCACCAAGTGAATATTGGTGCTTTTCATTAAAATCCGCTATTTTTCCATAGTGAAATATTCCCACCGCAGCGAGTTCATTACGATAGTATATATATTAAATACAAACGTTTTTAATAATAAAAGCAAATAAACAAAACTAGACCCAATAAATACATATGAGATGTTTATTAAAAAGTATTTTATACAATTTGATTTAGGTAGCAATTCAATAACATTTGAAATGAAACCATTTTTTTGACCAAGAAGAACAACAAGAAGATATATTACCGCTAAAGAAATATAAGCAATAAATACTTTCATAAAAGCAAAGAAATTATACTTTAAAGTAGGAATTCCGGTATCTGGATTAGTATGATCCATCATTGCCAACATCATTCTTGGTTTTGACAAAGTAGCAAAAATTGTAAAACCAGCAATTAAAAAACCTAATGTTGTTATAGAAAAATTAAAACCTTGAGATGCCCAATCTCGTGTATTTTTTAATATAACCGCAGTGTCAGATTCAAGATAAAATGAATTAATAGAAAGTAAAATCAATACAAAAGTAATTAGTGACATATTAAATTTGTTTGATGATATTCTACGAGATAATTTATATATATCCCATAATGATTTTTCACTAGTAAGTTCGCTATCATTAAATTTATACATAATTATTAAAGCCTATTAAATATAACTTTTATTCTATCAGTCACTTCTTGAGAAAGTTTTGGCAAACTAATAGAACCGTTATCAGCAAGAGACATAAAGAGTTCAAACTTTCGTTTAGCAGACCTTATTGGGTTACGAGATATATCACCTAACTCAATGCTCAAGCTGAAATCCTCATTACTACCCCTGATAGTATCCCCTTCATTATCAGAGCCTTTAAGCTTTATTTCTGAATTACCTAAAGATGAAGCAGAATTGGCTTGCTTATATACAGAAGAAGAATCCAAGCCATCTTTATTATTTGTAAATGAAACTTTTGCTGAGCTACTATTCATCTCTTCTCGTCGGCTACTTAGGTCTGACCAGAAATCATCATTATCAATTTCTTCTTTGTTAGTAGGTAATAAAGTAATAGATACAGAGTCAATTTTTTTAAATCTATTTACAAAATCTAGTAAATCTTCCTTATTTGACAAAGGAGTAATACGAAGTTTTGGGTGAGGTGTTTCTATGCGTAAACTAGCCTTTGTTACTCTAGGTAAATCAGGGTTATTTTTACGAGCTTCTTCGAAAGTAGAATGTTGGGTATCAATATAATTTATATATTCTTTTTTTAAAAAATATGAGCTTGTAGATTCAAAGTTCTTTATTGTAGGAGCACCTGGAACTTCTTTACATAAAATTAATCTATGGTTATTTAATATTAATAAAAATGTTGAACTAGGTGCTGTTTCTAATTCACTTATATCTTCTACAATTTCATCTTCACGAAATATTTGTTCACGTTTTAATTTTGTATTTTTTACAATACGTCCAGTAATTCCAATTACGGGCTCTTTATCATCGTCATTTAATTTTATTACCTGCGTATCTATGAAAAAGAATTCAGAAACATCTTTAAATTTTCTTATATGTCTCATTTCCATGAAGGACGGCAAAACCACATCTTCATAACAATCTAATAACACCTTGTTTTCACCAAACTTCAAAGTGTAATTACCAAATTCTAATTTTTTCATTAATGTCAACGCCTTAAGACTCAAAAAATATAAGCACTCATTTTACAATACACTTCACTTATATGTCTAAGTAATAATACGCAAAGCACAACGAATAAAAACTTTCACCCCGTTTTACTATACGGGGTGATGCGTCCGCCGCAGCCACGACCCGATAACCAAGCAGCACAGCAATAAACCTCATCAAGAAAAACAACATAAAGGTCGTGAAGAGCGTCCAGCAGAAGGAAGGCTTTTTCTGGAACGCGGCCAAACCTCAAGACCCCAACCCAAGACAACACACTGAGCGGGAGCAGAGCACCGAGCACCATGAGGGCATGACTGGTGTGCAGTAGCTTTGAATTTTCCCAGTGTGGCAGAATCCAAATCTGATTCATCAAAACCGGATTTTGATAAAATGCCATCATTCCAATTTGTTCCTGGAAACAAAATGCAATCAAAACCAAGTTAGTGCGCTCGCGTTCCGGCGGCGGCCAACCGCAAAGACAAAAAATAGTGCCATCAAAAAAGCCAGCACTCTATGCTGGCTTTTCATTTCAACACCTCCGCTCAGTCTCGCTCCATTGTTTCAATGAACGCCAGCCAAGCAGCAAACTTAGAACAGATTCACCGAAGGAGTGGATGAGTCAGAAGGGAGAGCCGCCGCCGCAGAAGTGGGCGGACAACCAATCAAGAAACTGCGCCCTGAATGAGTCAGCTCTAACAAGCACTCATCCAAAACATGATAAGCAATATCAAACCGCTTCAAGAAACGATCATTAATATGAAAATCACCTTGTAACGTTTTAGCACGTAAAGAAAGTCGGGTAGTGACTTCCCCGTACTTGTCTTTGGGGTACACATACGTGAACGAGGTCATGTACAAACCCACTAACGATTCTATCGGCACAAAATCCGGCACCGTATTCACAAGAACAGGCTGAACGAACTCATTGTTAACAGTCGAATGGCTATCCCCACCATCAGGTAAAACATCAGAAACCGCAGGAATCGAAGCGGGAAGTGCATCAACTTGCTGAGCTGATTGCGAAGCGGCCACGCTCGGCGCTCCCTGTTCTTCCACTTCCTCAGAGCCACCAAAAACCAAACTGGATAACGCATAAACAAAATACCCCAAACAAAAAACAGACAACACCAAAGCACCAATGATCTTTGGACTTTTAAACAGCACATTCATACCGCCGGATTGTGTGGTTTGCCCCGTTCCGGTGGACTTATAAAGCAAGTGCGCATCCAACGGCACATGAACTTTTAATAAGTTAGGATCTTTTCCTTTGGGTAGTGACGTAGTGGCAACCGACTTATCATGCTTATACACATACGGCTTACGCTTAGACCAAAAGAAACCATCATTATTTTTATGGAAGAACGATTGTTCAGAGCACGCTTTCATTGCCGAATCAATTTGCTTCCAATCCGGTGATAATAATTCAATATCCCAATTGTATTTCCGGTGACGAGTAAACCCTTCATTAAAAGTCAAAGGATAAATAATACGACCATCAGGCGTATATTCCGCTTGCTCACAATCATCTATTTCCGACGGCTTTAATTCGGACATATTCACAGGAACATGACGAGAATGAAAAAAGGGAATATACCAATCCGGCAAATCGTCTTTAAAATCCTCAATAGGCTTATACGTTATTTTCTTCATATCAAAACCAATATTACGAGAATATAAATCCTGACACTCATCAATCACAATTAATGCATTTAAAGGACACCAACAGAAGAAATGATGCCACAACCGAATACCTTTTTCAGAGCGTGAAAATATACGAATTAATTTAGCGGTGCTGGGAAATTTAATATCTAATCGCTGTTCAATAATATGCAAAGGTTCCATGCCTTCGAAATTCGTCACCACAACACGACCCGCCTTTAATGCTGGCAAAATAGTAAACCACGCCGCATACGCCGATTTGTAGGAGCCATTTGCCCCCGTTCTTATCGTTATTGCCATCGTCCCATTAACTCCAGTTGCTCATTCTCATGACAAAGGCCGTTGTCACCACATTAAAATACAACGTAATACCATCCACAAAACCAAACTCAAACGCATAAAAACGAAGCTCAGAAGGCAACTTATTAAATAAAGTTTCCAGCATGGTATTAAAACCAATTTCCTTTAATAACAATAAAGCCGTTTCGTAAGAAATACGAAGAACCACAATTTGAGCCGAAAATTTTAATTTTAAATACCACAGATTAATATAGGCCATGAACTCAACAAATAAATCAGGCAGTGCATTAAAAAAGTCAGGAATAACCGATAACGCATCCATGACGCTTTTTAAACTTTCATAGATAAAATCCATATTAAATCCTCAATGCAGAATATAAGGCCATTAACCCAAAGCCCAATACAACAACCGAATATATTATCGCTTTATAATCCAATAAATGTTTCAAGGTACTAACTTCATAATGAACTTCATTACCATTAATCGATAAATCTAATGTTCTCTCTTCATATTCACCGCGCTCTAAATTAGACGCAAAAGAAAAATTATTTTTAAATTCTGTGGCTATATTTTTATATTCTAATTTCAAATCATCAATTTCATTATTTAATTTTGTTAACGCATCCGGTGAATATAAATAATTATCATCAAAGTTAATGCCCGAAGTCGGGGAGTGCGCATCCGGTCCCGTTGGGAGCGTAGACGTTCCACCACTGACTGAAATGCCATTGATGGCCGTCACCACCGAATCAAACCCCGCTTGGTTATTTTCTTTAATTCGAGTTAATTCACGTTTCACATTTTTCACTTTGTTACTCAGCGAATCCACCGAATCCACAACAGGCGTTAAATCCGACGCTTCCCCCGAACCACCGCCAGAGCCAGAATCCCTCGAACGCAATTCTAACTGTCTAACATGTTCAGCAATTTGAGCCGAAAAGTGATGCGTACCACTGGTGCCACGATAAATGTTAGCCAAATTATCAACCGTATAGCCCAGTAACTTTTCTGTGGTGGTTAAATCCACTTCAGAGCCAGACCCCGAATCCCCCGATGTACCCACACTTTTTAATAACTCAGACAAGTAGCGATTACGCTCAACATCTAATGTTGTATCCACATCTTGTGGTTCCAGCGTTAAATCCAAATTCTCAACCGTTTGACGAAGCGCCTGAAGCTGTCCAACCGTGTTGGTTATATTGTCATTGATAGCACCAAGACGACCCGCATTAAAATAATTCACACTGGCATTTTGTAAAGAAATCGAATTCAAACTACCAAAACACTTAGAGCTCACAAACCCATCGGTGGTAGAGAAACAACCGTAACGATCTAACTCGGCATTGAATTGCGGCATGGTATTCGAGTCCCCATAACCACCAGTTTGTGACGGTGGCGGGTCAGGGTTGGGTGGATCCGGTTCCGGCTCAGGGTCAGGAGTTGGGTCGGGGATGGTTCCCCCATACGGACCTGCTACTGTACACAGCTCCCCCGTATTTCTGAACTTAGCTTGACAAGAATCCCCCGACGCAAAACACAAAATGGATTGATACACCTTCATGTCACAACCGTACACACCATACTCAAACGGTTTGGTGCTGTTATCCGGTTTATGACAGTAGCCTTTGGGATCTTCACCATCAATTTTAGGGTTCCAACTCATGGTACGCTGCTGTTGAGCTGGACACGCCGTCCTACATGTAGGCGTTCCTGTCGGTGACACCAACTCAAAATAGCCCACCGGACACGAATCCACACATTCATGCAAACCCGTATTAATAACTTCAAATTGCCCATCGGGACACAATTTCGCCCACGATGACAACGGAGCAAACAACAACACCAACCACAACCAACGAATCATACACACCTCAATTGCCATCAAAAAAATCTGACCACCGCCGCGTTCCTGACTCGGCCAGCCGTCAAACCAAAAAAATCTGCCATCAAAAGAAGAAGAAAAAGAAAGAAGGGGATTTTCTGCAACCAAAAAAAAACGCCCCACTAGGAGGCGTTGACACCAGTGTAAATACCTTGGACAAATGACCAAGCCATGGCTACACCTAAACCAATGCTGGCAACATCGGAAACCAGCGCCGCCATTATTTACGCATGGCCGAAATGATCATGCCCATACCGAAACCAATCGCCGCCAGACCAATCGCACCAACCACCACAATCGTGAAGTTAGATTGACCCGCTGCAATCGCGGCATCCAACGAATCTTTCACTGGGTTCGCTGGATCTGCGGCCATCGCCGAGCCAGAAGCCAAAGCCGCCGTTGCAACTGCTGCGGTTTTTGTTTTTGCATTTTTTAGAACTGAAACAAGCTTTTTCATAATCGTATCTCTTTATAGTTAAGTTTATTTACCCAAACGTTTTAATATCTTGCCAAGCACATGACCACTAAAGAAGGACAACAAAATGTACCCAGAGACCAACACATACAAGTCACTATTAATCACGATGGATTGATTGCCCGAAGGCGAAGACATCAGCGCTTGATAGGCGCTAAATTCTTGTTGGGACAAGGGCGAAAAACCGTCATAAGACACACAGTTGCCCGCCGCTTTATCCGAAATAACCAATTGATCGTTGCGCGTCATGACCAAGCAGGCCGAACTAAACTCCGCATCAATCAACGCCAAATACTCACCAAACTGCGTGGTGGTCACCGGCACAAAATCATGGCTCACACAGGCATCAGCAGGGATACCATATTCCGCCAAATCCAAATAATTGAACTGATTTTTTCGGCTGTTCCACACCACACATTGAGTCATCGTTACACTACCTTGAAACCACCAACGGCATTACGCATTGGGTCTTTTGGGTTCGGTGCTAACTGCAACTCAAGCTCACAAGGAAACTTATTTGCAATCGCCGCAAACTCTTGATAAACATTAAAATCGAACATCATATCAATGCTCTTTTCTTCAAGACCGCACTTTTGAAACGTGGCTTTATCACTAGTATGAGACTCTTTAGGCACTAGATACGTCACAACCGCAAACGCAAAATCTTTACCTGCTTTACTGACACCCTGATTAAACTCAGCACCAATCACCAACACTTTTAAACCTGACATAAACAATTATCCTCAAACGTATCAACTTCCCCAAAATGGGATTGAATAATAGGAATGTTCAAGCGTTCGGGCAGGTCGGTTTCATCCAGCCCCGCCGTTAACCGCTCAACAATCTCATACGGTGACAAGCCCATGATGTTGCTCATGAAATTCACCGTTTTACCAAACTGCACTTTGGCATGACCCAACGCATTTTCCACCGAAGTATAAAAAGCGTTACGTACTGTTTTGATTGGGCAATGCTCAGACACCTCAAACAGCTGAGTCAGGGCAGGGTAAGCACCTGCAAAATACTTGTCGGACTCCAACAACGCATCCACCGGAATCACACGGTGTTTGTTATGGATCTCAACTTCCCAACGCACCCAGTTTGGATGATCTTCTGACTTCAGATGTTTGCCTTTTTCATAGATGCGAATTAACTTACCGCTACGACGGTCACCCATGTACAACGCTCGGCCTTTGCTTGGTATCAAACCGTAACGCTTAGTATCATCACGCTTGACCAAGTTGCCCGACTCATGAAAATGGTACGAAGGCGGTTTACCACGACCGACAAACAACCCTTGCTTGGCCATCTTGCGCGCCGTGTGCACGTCGTATTTTCCGTTGTAACAATCGTGAGCAATGTCCAAGCGAGTGATACGCGCCGAGGGGATATGCGTTAAAGCTTCATGTAACTTTTTCATGTTCAGGGCGGAACAACCCAGACCCGAAAACGACACATAACAGCCGTAGTTTTTTGCACCCCAAGCCACTAAACCCGCTTGCTTGCCATTAACCATCAACTTGCGCGAATGGGCGTAACCCGCAAACCCTTTACCGTCATTGCGTGCTTCCCAAATATTACCCGTGTGAGTAATTTCAATATTCAACAACGCAATGAACTGCTCAACCTGTGAATGGCAAAGACTGTCCAGCATATCAATACCGATATTGCCGACTAAATCCTGATAGCAAGAACTGAAATTACCCTCAGCAATCACCATCTTAGAATTATCAAGAGACTCAGTTAACGCCGCTTCATACTCCGCCGTTGAATTAAAATCCAACTCACGAAGCTGACCTAACTCAGCCCCCAAACCCTCAATAAAATGGTGCTTGGTTAAATCGTTTTCTAACTGTGTGTTGTCAATGTCATGGCCAAGAGCTTTTTGTTGCTCAGTGACAGTCAAGACATCGAACTTCATTTTCTGTTTGGCCATCTCACGCAAACGAAGCAGCAGAGTAGGCGACATAGAGAAAGACACATAATCAATGTGCGTATGGCGAATTATTTTTTTACCAGTCATCGTCATTCTTCCTAAATGCGCCTTGCGCTTCCAATTCGTCGTAGTTCTCTGCGGTGATCTCAATCAACTCGCGTTCTTCATTACTCGCCACTATGCGTACTTCCAACATACTGCGGAAGTATTCCGGCTCACCGTCAATGCAACAGTAAACGCCATCATCGTGCTCATCGTAATAAACCGGAGTAGGAGACATGGACACCTCAGAAAAAACCAAACAGAACCAACACACACAAAAACAAACCACCAAAAAAAATCACGCAGCCAAAATTAACAAGAAAATCACCGAGCCTTTTCACCATGAATACCCATCACTTATCACCTTGTGCGTTACCGTGTAACCGTAGTGTTTTTCGCATCTCACTTTTTGCCCGCATGAAATCAATCAGCCACCACAAAAAATGTCCTACGAAAGACCACAACACACAAAGACCCGCTGTAATGAAAAAGAAAAACATCCAAAATGATTCCAGTGCCAATTCCAAATCAGATTGGGTTAACTGATACACATCACACATAGACATTTTCCTTTTTCTATACAGGCCAGTAGGAATCATTGTTCCGGATGATTACCGCTGGCAAATCCCGATTTCTGTTAACTCTAATTAACGGAAATCGGAATTACAAGTAAACAAAAATCGGAACTAATGGGCTATCATGAGAAAAACAAAGGAGCGTTTATGTACCAAAATAAAATCTTAGATGCTTATAAAGCCACTAAAAACTATGTACAAGATAAGCAAATTGCACATGATTTAGGTGTAACACCACAGAAGATTTGTAAAATCAGAACTGGAGAACGCTATCTAACTGAAACAGAAGCGCTTTTCATGGCTGAAACTATAGGTTTAGATGCCGAAGAAGTTTTAGTGTACTTAGCCAGTGACCGCAGCAAGACTCACAAAGCTCAACAAGCGTGGGCAAACATCGCAAAAAAATTTAATCGCCAAGGATTACAATCGTTTAGCGTGCTTCTTGGCGCATTTTCCTCGGCAAGCTTACTGTTAAATACCTCCACGACTGAGTGCGTATTATGTACGATCTGGTAAAAGGCGGCTTAGGAGGCCGCGCCAGCGTGTAAGGCATTGATAAAGCGAGGGTTTTCATACTTATCTTCTAATAAATTATAGACGACATCCTGATCGTCTAGCTCCAGCATATCCGCTATTTGAAACGCGATATCCCAATCGAAGCTGCATTTCCCATTCATCCAGTTACTCACACGCGCAGTACTAACCCCAAGAATTTTTGCTAATTGGTAGTCGGAGGTCAATTCGTGCTTGGCTTTCACTCGGTTCAATAATGCAATTGTGTAGGTCATCGCTCGGCCGTATTTTTGGGTCAATTGTTAAATTCTAGGCGATCATAATGTCGTTTTCTAATAGTAAGGCCATCTTGCTAGTAAGTTTAGTTTGCCACTATGATGCACAGCACACATCGACTTGCTTTGTATGGGGATACGGACATGACACCACTCGAACACATCAGACAGCTTAAAGCTGAGTTTAGACACCTTTCGGCCACTACGCCAAAACCAAAAGCGGCAAATAAACTGCCGAGTGGTTGTAGCGATTTTCGTTTCTCTCGTGCTTTCCAAGTGCAAGCCCGCCGCGCTCTGATGAGCAAAGGGGGGGTGGCATGAACATCATCGAAAAATGGGATAAAACCAGCGCTTTGGGTTCTGCCATGGTTGAAATGGGCGCTCGTTTAAAAGAGCACTACCGAGAGTTAGCCGAGTTTGAAGCGCATGGCATGGAAGAGGCGGTAGATACTAAGCGTAAGATAATTGCAAGAGCGGAAAAAGACCTTGAAACCATCAGAGCAATGCGGGGCGCGATACGATGAAATTCAGTTCAATACGTGAAGGCCAACATTTATTAGCGGCGGTTAATGTGGAGCAGATCGGTCTCCTGTTTGATGCTTGTAAGACCGATGGAAAGGATCTGTTTTTACAAAAGAAAGGGGAAGTGGTTGCCGTTATTGAGTGTAATAACGCTCAAGAATTCAAGGACTTTCAGCAGCGAATAGAAGCCATCGGCATATCACCACACCCAGTGGAGTGTTAATTGTGAACCCATTAAACCAACGGATCCCTAAGCAAGTGACCAATGCCCCTACGGGGGCGGCGGTTTCTTCACGATTCTTTCAGGCGTTATCACCAACGACCATCACATTAATGAAAAACGAAGCCCGTTCATCAGTGCAACTGGCACGCAGTTACCGTTTAGCGGGTGAGCACGAATGCGCGGTGCAGTTCCTTAATGATGCGATTCGTATTCAACATGAGTTATCACACCATGGCTGAAATCTTATTCATTATTGTTCAAGCACTGGCACTCGGCCTATTAGGCGTGTTTGTTGGGTTTGTGATGGTTCGATTTTTTATCCTTCTTTGCTGGCTATTTGGGTGAGGTAAATGGAATTTGGTCTAGGTTGGGGCGCATTGGTCGCGTTCATTCTGTTTTTACTGGGCTATTGGTTAGGTCGAGACACCAATAAACGTCCCTTCGTTTTGTCAGAAAGCGCCGTACCGATTTTATACGGTTGGGCGTTTGTCGGTTTACTTTCTTGGTTACTTCCATTAGGAGCAATGCAGTGATTTTAATTAGCAGCAACAATGTTTTATACATCAAAGCGTATTTTATGGGCGACATGAACATATTGGTGGTCCCGAAAGACAGTGAGACCGAAGCGACCATCGCTGAAAAAGGGCTTGAAGTCCTCACCGCCGAAGAAGCGTGTGATTGTGCCCGCGCTGGCTGTGGGGTCGCTTTTTCATCGGAAGCGTTTGTGCTTGGGCTCGGAGAAGCAGAAAACCATGCTCAGCAATAAAGATCTCTTATACGTGGCGGGGGCTGTTCAACCCGCCGACCAAACCAAACGCCACCTTGCCAGCCACGACGCTGGTTTTTTTGGTTCCGGATTTTGTGGCCCACGTCGTGAGCCGTTAACGCCTGAACAAGTTTGGGAGTTTAATCGCGTTCATCGTGACACGGCTTTTTTTGCCAAAAAGCAAACCGAATATGCCGAGTCTTTACCAGCCATTAACGCTGAACATCTCCGCGAAGCGGCGGCACGCAGTGACGAAAACAATAGGCTTGTCCAAGGGCGCAAAAGTCGGACACACCCTAAATCGTCGCAGATTCGCCACAAGGTCGGCCTGATTCGCCGCTCTGTGGCTCCTAAAAAAATCATCCATGACAGTGACAGTATTTTAGACGCGCACGCCCTGTACGAACTGGCGGCGTTTGGTGAGGGTCAAAATACCGCTAAGGTGTTGCCACCCGTTGAAAACACCAAGAAAATCGAGCCGAACATCACGCCAAGCGTAGTCAGGTTGATGCACCAAGACTGGTCGGGAAAATACCGCGTCGCGCTGCACACCCAAACGCCATCGAGCGCCGCACCGGAAGCACAAGCGGGTGACCGATACAGTGAACAACTCACCAAGCGTTCGGTGACTAAGATTTTTGAAAGTGCCGCCTACATGGCAACCTGTCATGGTGGGTTCACCACGTTTCTGACGTTGACGTTTACACCACAACAACGGGCTAAATTGTTTGGCAATCAGTTCTTAGGCAATGAAGACCGTTGCCCAGTGTCGTTTACTCGTAACATGGCCGAGCACGCGCCCGCCAATCCAGAACTAGGGTTTGATGGACCATACACACCATTGTGGGCTAAACCTGAGAAAAGTCACACCGTCACCAAAGTGGCCGAGACCACCATTGGCCGTGAAGTATCCCGCTTCATGAACGGAGCCAAAAAGATGTTTAAGCGTGGCTGGTTAACCGACCACGTCAGCAAAGTGACCGACGACGGCCAGAAGTATTCGGCATTAGAGGTTTCAGAAATCGAAGGCACTGAGTGCGATTTTCAGTATATCTGGGTCGCAGAATGTCCCGCTAATGAGCATGGCGAGCCCAACCCACACGTACACATCTTGCTGAATTGGACGGTGGAGCCGAAATACTTCTCGGCATGGGCAAAACGCATCGAAAGTTTGTGGGGCAATGGCTTTGCTCACCTTGAACGTATTCGCGAGCCAAAAGCCGCCGGAACTTACATCATCAAGGCGGTGGGCTACGCGGCCAAAGGCGACAACGCTAATCAGGGTTTGATCAAAGGCAACCGCTACGGCATCGCCCAAAGCGCCCGCGCTCCGGCATGGGAGTGTTTAGCCAGTTATGAGACCAGCAACATGGCGGCCATCATCAAAGAGTGTGGCTACAAGTTAGAGCAGTGGCGTAAACCGCTGGAAAGGAAATTACGCCAACAGGTTGCCCAAAAAGAACAAACGGTGAAGGCCTTAGCCATTGCCAAGCAGGAAAAGAAACCACAAGACCACATTAAAAAGTTGCAAAACCGCCTTATTCGGTTGGAGCACCAACAACGCCACACCCGCAAAACAATGAGCCTGCGTGGTGTGTTCGCCAGCTCGCGCAATGCGTTCTGCATGGCCTTTGAAGGTGACAACGCGGAAGACAAGGTATTCGATTTTTTACTGTGGGCATGTGGGGCACGAGGTTGGAGTTTAGTGCCGGTGATTTCTGGCAAAGCTGACCAAGACCACTTAGATGACATTGCCGAAGCTCGGCAAACCGCAAAACATCATTACAAAAACCAGTATCACCATCACTTGGAGCGGCGCGCCTATTGGCAGTCGGTTTTAAGTGATGATCTGATCCCGCTGGATGACAGTGACGCAGACAGACGACACGCGTCCAGCATGGAAGACATCGAGAACTATTACACGCAGTTGGCTGCGTAACATAAGGAAAAATAACAACAATGAAAAAACAACAACAAATCACCGAAGAGCTGGAAAAGCAGGTTAAAGAAGCCGCGAGCAATTTCATGTTCGCCAAATTCACCGCGCCACTGCGTTTGGTCATCGTCTGGATGAAAGGCGTTAACGAGAAACTGCAGGAACTCGAACAACAGCAGGGAGGCCAAACCAATGGATAAGTTGACCATGCCGAAACGCAATTCAAAAAATCCGGTGTTGGGCATCAACCGCTGTGATTGTGGCAACGTTCGTACCATTCACCGACCAAAGGGAACCCGTAAGAAGTTCCTGTATTCCATCTGTGACGATTGCGGTACGAACCAACAAACAGGGGCGGCCATCCAAGCCAAGATGAGCACCTATTTTTCGACTGTAGAGGAGCTAATCAACCATGAGCACACCCTCGAAACCCAGCACACTGAACCCACCGAGCCAGAAGGAAATGAAGAACCCAGTCACGGGGGCAACTTATGCATCGAGCACGACGATACAGGCGGAGACCAACAGCCTGATAGCTCAGTACCAGAAACGACAAGCCCGCCGAAAAAGAAGAAAGCGCCTTGGTTTGCGGTGCTTACTGGCGTTGTTGTTGGTGTTGCCACTGGCGGCGCTATTGTTCGGTTAGGCAATTAAGGAAAGACGATGGATGTAACCACATTAGAAGAAGAGACACTACCGCAACACACCGACGCGGACGAGCACACCGAAACCCACAGCCAACAGGTCGAAAGTGACTTTCTCAGCTCACTGGATGAAGACGATTTCGAGCCGGAAGACATGCCGAGCAAGGCCGACCAGAAAATGGAACTTCAAGCCGCGTCCGGCCTCGCACTTGGCGGCCTGATGGCCGTTGAAGGCGGCATGAAAATGATGCTCCATCCGGACTTTACGTTTGATGCCAAACAGGCCAACAACGTGGCCGAAAAAGTTGCCCCTCTGATACTCAAATACGGCGCAAACCCACCGGATTGGGTCAAAGAGTATATGCAAGAAATCATCGCCGCGTTTGCCATTGGCTCGCTGGCGTTTGGCAGTGTCATGCAAGTGCGCCAGCTCAAAGCGGCTGATCTCGAAAAAGCCAAACAAGAGGCCGAAGCGAAGCAAGCCCAGACCGACGCGGAGGCCGCCTAATGCAGCCCATCAACACAAACAATGCCTTAAACAACGGGCATATGTATGCTGTGGGAAAGTCTGGTTGTGGTAAAACCTCGGCGGCTAAAAAACTTGCTATCAAAGCGACAGATCAAGTCGCCATCTTTGATCCCCTGAATGATTATCAAGAGCCGATTTGTGGGCGAGTGGTACGTGGTTATAGCAGCTTGAAAGGCTTTGCTACTGCGGTCATGGCTGGGCGCAAAACTAAGCAAGGATTTAAGATCGCGTATCAGCCCACTAAAGAGACTACCCCTGATGATTTTGATGCCTTTTGTCGGGTAATGTGGGCGTGTGGTGATGGCAAGCATCCCAAAGCATTGAAGATCATCTGCGAGGAAGTGGCCGAACACAGTGTCAGTATTGGTAAAGCAACAGGCTATCACGGTAAGTTGCTGCGCCTTGGCCGTAAATACAACCTGCACACCATCAATCTGTTTCAGCGTGGGCAGGAAGTGTCGAAAACCATCATTGATAACTGTGAGTTGGCCTGCATCATGAAACAAAAATCCCCTGTGAGTGCCGTGTATCTAGAACGAATGACAGGGGTGCCCGCCGAAGAAATCAAGCAGCTCAAAAATCTTGATTACATTCTCCAAGATGACGAAGGTTGGAAAAAAAGCCGCCTTCGATGGTAGGGATTTTGTGATCCAGACCAAAAAAGAAAAATCCCGTTGACCTATAGGCCAGCGGGATTTTTTTTGCTTGTCGTTGGCCGAAACGAGTTTCTAGTCTTGGTGGCTCATTAACAAGCGACATAGCAAAAGGAAACATCACACATGTCATTATCACCAAAGAACATCGCCATTGTGGCGACCATTTCAACACTGGTTGCGACCTGCATTGTTTGGGCATCCAACAACGTGGGTGCGGTTGAAGATCGTATCGGTTAAGGGAGCAGTATCATGTCTACAGTACCAATGAAACTGAATTCGTTTAACGGCATCGGCTGGAACCAAAAAGCCACCTTAACCATTTCCGTGGGGCCAACGTACGAAGAAATTCTCCTCGAAACCAACCTAGAAGCGTCTCAAGTCAAGCGCGTAGCAGTGGTGTTGAACGGTGAAGAGATTTACATCATGACGGGCTTAGAGCTGCTCATGTTGGAAACCTACAAACGCCGTGACGACATCAAAGAGCAAGAAATGGGCGACGGCTTTCTTGTGATCCCGTTCTCGGACATCACGGGCAAGACCAAAAATGGCGTGCGTTCGTCGGCACTGGTGACCGAAGCGGGTGACAACATCACGTTGGAAATTGAAATTGGTGATCAAGATACCGAAAGCGACGTGACTCACCCCTCGATACAAGGCTGGGCGACGGTGTCACCCAAACAACCTGAGCGACTGGTGATTCCGCGCATTCGTCCGGAAACCATGCAAGCCACCTCGACTGAAAACGAGTTTTTAAATTTGGTGTCGGGTGACAACGTGTACATTCGCCGTATGCATTTTGAGTACGGCCGCATCAAAAACGTGTCGGTGTTCCGTGATTTCGTCAAAGTGTACGAATGCAGCACTAAACTGTGCTTTGCACTGGCAGCCCGTAACACTCGCGGAGCATGGAAACAAACCCCAATTGATTGTTTCCACTTCGACCCGACAATGCGCGGCTTTTACATCAATGAGCTGTTTTCTACTGCGCATAAATCTGAGCTGAAATTCAGCGTGGAAACGGAAGAAGCACCGGGTTCGATCCGCATTCTGGTTGAGTCCCTTGAAGTGTTGCCCGTGGCGCAAAAGACTTTGAAGGAGTAGCGGATGGGGTTTTCAGTAGGTGGACTGTGGGATGACTTCACCAAATACGGCACCGACTTGTTGGACGATGTGCAAGAAGACATCTCGGATTTGACCGGAAACGTGCAAGATTTTTTCGGGTCGGATTTGTCCACCAATCCGGGAGTGCATACCCAACCGGAGCCGCTTAAAGCCGACAACAAAGGCAACGCCATCACTAGGCCGCAGGGCGGTAACTGGCGACAACCCGCACCGCAACCCATGAGCCAACAAACCATGCTGATGGTCGGCGGCGGTGTGGTGCTGTTACTCGGCGTACTTGTTATCGCCATGAAGAAATAAAGGAGCGCACCATGCCATTATTTTGGCCGCTCGCCATTGCGGGCGTGGCGTACACCAGTGGTGTACTGTCCGGCAGCAAAGCGGGCAACTTCATTAAAACCGCCGCCATTGTCGGCGGCACAGGCTACATCGGGTTCAAAATTTGGGAGGCCAAACAATGATGCCATCCATACCAGGTGTCACCAATTCCGGCTCAATGCCGATTAGTGCCAACGGCGGAAAATCCGGTGATGCCATGTCCAAAGGCGGCCAGAACTCCGTGAAGTTTGGATCGCTCAACATGGGCGGGAACGCCAACAACATGATGCCGATTGTCGGCTTAATCGTGGTGGCGGGGCTGGCTTTTTTGGTGATGAAAAAGGGTAAATAACACATGAAATGGCTCCATCTTTGCCCGCAACGGGCTGACATCAAGGCGCATTTTGCGCTGATACGAGCGGCCTTTGACGGGGTGAGCGACGCAAAAAACGAGTATGAATACTGTTGTGATTCAGTGCGTAACCGCTCCGCGTCAATGTACCTGCTGACAGGTGATGGCATCAAGCTGCGTTTTGTGGGCGAAGCGCAAGAGCCAGCTGGGGATTATTTTATCTTAGCCATGACGGGCAGCGGCATGATCAAAGCCGCGCCCCACATCATCAAGCAAGCACGACACATGGGTTACACGTCCATCAGCTACCAGACTCGACGCAAGGGAATGCGCGCAGCACTCACCGCGTTCGGCTTTGAGCAGGTGGCCGTCAATGCCCACGGTGAAACCACCCACCGATTATTGTTATAGGAGAACAACATGGGAGGCGGCGGCAAGAGCAGCAGCAATACCTCAACAACGAACACCAACGTCAGCGGTCAGACGGGCATCGAGGGGGATAACCTCGGCGTGGCCGTCTCCGGTGTCAATGGTCCCGTCAATATCACCGCCACTGACCACGGCGCGGTGGAAAAGTCGTTTGAACTGGGCAACAAAACCATTGAAACACTGGGTGACAGCTTTGGCGAGCTGACCGAAAGCAACACCAAGGTCGCGACCGAAGCCATGAACAACATGCGGGGCATTAATGAAGACTCGTTAGCCGCGTTAGGCCAAGCCAACGCACAAGCAGGCGTCACCGCCCGCGCGGCGCTCAAGATGTCAGACAGCACCGCCGCGCGATCACAAACGGGCAGCTCACAAGACATGACTAAAGTCGCCATTGCGGTGGCCGGATTCATGGGGCTAGCCATGATTTCAATGGCGTATATGTCGAGGAATACATGATTTTACAACCTAATGAAATACGTCAAGTGGGCAGTGCGAACGCGCGATTTTTGTTGATAAGACGGGCCACAAAATCACTCGAACTGAGTGCCGACCGCCTTGCACCAACACGAATCGAGCAGGGGGATTCGGTGGATATCGGGGAGTTTGACAACCTCACCATATCCAACCCCCATGACACCGCCATTGAGGTGGATTTTCAGACCTCAAGTCTGCGGTTGAGCACCCAGAACAACAACGAGACCACCGTCAGTGAAATCAAGGCCGAAATCCGAGCCAAGATAAACGACGACACCCCCGTGAATGTCAATGTGGAAGACTCAACGCCCGTTAATGTTCAAGTCACCGACCAAGTACTGAAAACCCGCGAGCAAGTCAACACGGGGTTAATGTCACCAGATTGGATCACGCTGGAACCCAACACGCAAAAACAACTGGTGACGGTCAACCCAAACCGCAAAGAAGTATTGATCCAAAACATCAGCGAAAACGAAGCCTCAGCGAACCTTGGTGATGCGGCGGTGAATGAATCCAAAGGCTTGCCCGTGACAGGTTCACGGGAAACGCCTGCGGGCATGGTGCTCAATACCTCGGCGGCGGTGTTTGCGTTCAACACCAGTGATGTTCCAGTGACGTTTGCCATTGCGGAAATCATCGCATGAGTCAGTTTATTGCCACTCAATACGCCCACAGCTTAAACGCTGCGGGCGCGTCCGGTTGGTTTTACACACTAAGTCATGATCCGAAACTCGGTGACAACTTGGCCGAGCCCAGAACACTGGATGTGTCTTGGATAGACAAGGGCAACGGCACATGGTTAGCGCCAAAAATCTTTAAATGGCTCTATCTTCGTCAAACCATCAACTTTATGCCGTTTAAAGCGCGGCTCGAATTTAGCTGTAAGGGAGTAGTGAAGTTCAACAATGTGGCCTATGACACAGGCCGCCACAGCATCGACATTCCCGCCAGCTCCGCGTATCCGCGTTTGTTGGCCACCCAAATTGATACCCTTATTTCCGATATTTCACTCAGAGAAATACTGGAGTAATTCCATGAAAATTTTACACATTGCCGTTCTCGGCGCAGCACTCACAGGACTGTACTTTATGCGCAAATCATCATTGCCTCGCGGCGTTCGTAACAACAACCCATTGAACATTCGTGAAAGTGAAGGCGACACCACTCAATGGCAAGGCGAGCGCGTTTTTGACAGCGACGACGAATTCGAAGAGTTCACCAATCCGGTTTACGGGTTCCGAGCGGGCGCGCGAATCCTTCGCAGTTACAACCGCCAAGGCATCAACACACTGTCAGGCATCATTGCCCGTTTTGCGCCAAGCCATGAAAACGACACCGACCACTATGTAAAGACGATCTCCAAGTGGACAGGCATCCCCGCCACGCTGCCCATTAACACCAGTGACAATGTCACGTTAGCCAGTGTGTTACACGCCATGTCACGGATGGAAGTCGGGAACTATTACACGCTGAAAACGGCGCGGGCGGGGGTCGATCTAGCATGACGAAGCGACATATTGTTTTAAAACTCAGTATAAGCGTCGCGGGCATGGTCATCGGCGCATACACCATAAAGCACTTAAAAAAAGCAGGTTTATTATGAAATTGAATGAAAGCAGCACAAAAACAGGTTTAGTCCTTCTAGGCACTGCCGCTACGGCATTGGTGACAGGGCAGACTCAACTTATTGACATCGACATGACGAACTCGGGATTGGAATTAGGGGGACTAATACCAAGCATAATCATGGGGTTAGTCGGTTTTTGGGATATTGCTCGAACAGAGAAAAAAGGATAGGGTGCGCGCGTGGAAATATACCAAACATTGATGGTTGCGATTGCGTCCGGATTTGCATCAGCGGTCGGGACAACAGCCACCATTAAAACGGATATTCGTTGGATTAAGCAATTAATCGACAAATTAGAAGAGCGGGTTCTGAAATTAGAAAAGAGCCAATTTTAAGTTAAGCAGATATATACGGAACAGATCCTTATATATCTGTTGTTAGCCTTAATGGAATAATAGGAAACTACATTGAAAGAAGAACGTTTAGATATGTTCTGTCCGGAGTGCAACATGATGGTGGCAAGTGATGTTATTCTTCAAGGTGCTGGACGAATTAATAGTGAAGCGACATGTACTATAGATGAAGTAGACTCACCTTATAATTGTAGTTATTTTTACGTTTCTCTGTGTAATAAATGCGAACATCCATTTTTTGTTAAACAATCTCTTTATGGTATTCCTGGCGAGTTTGAATCAGTAGTTGATGATATTGTCTTATTCCCATCAATGAAGTCACAAGATTTGTCTAATCTGCCAAAGGAAGTCGAAGAAGCGTACGAACAAGCCGCAAAGTGCTTCTCTGCATCACTTTATGAGCCATGCGCGTTAATGTGTAGAAAAACATTGGAGGTTGTTTGTAAAAATTATACTGCCAATGGTCGCAGTTTATATGAACGTCTAGAAAGCTTGAAAAAGGTTGGTCATATTGATAGCCGTTTATTGTCATGGAGCCATGAAATAAGAGCTCTTGGTAACGATGCTGCGCACGCTATAACCGCAAATGTTACTAAAGCTGATGCTAAAGATTGTTTAGATTTAACAGAAGCTATTTTAATTTATATATTTACCTTGGGCGAAAGGTTTCAGCAATTTAAGTCGCGGAGACAAAAGCCTAATAAAGCGTTAACGCAATAGCAGTAATAACAATCAATTCAAGCAGACCCTCAACGTGTGGTATTTTCAGGTCTGGCATTTCAGTGGTTACGGCGCTATGCAGAAACTTTATAGGGCGTTTCGGGCTGTTTAATTAAGCGTTAAATTAACAGGTAAGTCAGTGGATGTATAAATTTATAGCAATTCTTTTCATATTATTTCCTTCAGTGGTATTTTCTAGTGGTGACGAATCAATTGCAGAAAAGTTTAAGCAAATTCAAAAGGAAGGAGAATCTAGGTTCACCAGTGAAGCTATTGGCATTTGGAAGTGTGCTTACATAGACGAAAGTAACCTAGACAAGAGTGCTTTACTAGTCGTATCACAAAGTGAGATAGCATTATATCCTTCGAATGATATTATTTCGTTTGGTGTATATGAACTGAATGGATTGCCTAAAAATAACCAATATGTCATTGCACAGCCAGATCGTTGGCATGTAACTCGGAATTATAGCGATGAACACTCAATAGAGCTGAAATTCAAATATCATGGTAACGTTTTATCTGTTATTCGTTCAAACTCGGTGCAAATGGAAATTGTAAATTTAGTCTGCCGAAAAACGGAACAGTAATCGTATTCAGGTATTCAATGCAAGCCTCTTTTGTACAAACAGCCCGCATTATGCGGGCTGTTTTATATCTGCGTTATTTCCGCCTTAACTTCTTCATTTTCTGTTTAGTGGGTATCCACGGGGCAGCCGTCATTCGACGACCACCACGAAATGGCAGCACGTTCGGCTTGGCTGGGTAGTTGGGCACGTCTTTGGGGTCAGGATGACCATGTAATTGTAACAGCAGTTGATATTCATCCCGTTGATACGCAAAACTGGCCAATTCCTTGGGACTGAATTCTCGGCCATCTGGCGTGATGAAAATCCCCAGTTCTTCATTGATCCGAAAACCTTGCCAACGTATGTCATTGGGTAAGTAACCAATGGCCTTGATGATGAGCAGTTTTTCCGCCATGGGATTCAGGGCGACACAACCGTTAAGCCAGCGTTTGACCGTCACGGGTTCGACATGAAAAAATTCCGCGCCTTGGCGATAGTTCTCAAATTCTTG
>NZ_JAKRGH010000043.1 GCF_022347565.1 Vibrio sp. Of7-15 | reverse complement strand
CTTACGCATAGCTGGTTCCTTTGTGATAAATCCTTCTTGGTCGAAAGATCTGATCGCAGAACCAGCTTTTAGTTCCATTCAGTTTTTATCCCGAGTTCAGGTTAATTACTACTCTCTCGCTAAAATTTTAATGCCATAGACTTTCTTATTACTGTTAAAGACGTATGGATGATACCTATTCTAAATTGCCTTTTCCTTGCTTCTTATGGGAAGGTAGTTGCCCTATCGTCTTAGTAAAGAAGCGTCTGGCAGCGAATTCATCCCGCTTTTCAGTGAGCAGAAAGTTAATGTGTCATTAAATTTATCGACAGCGAGATGGTAATCTTGCGTTTTCATTAGGGATATTCAGCCTGAATATTGACAACTTTTTTCTGCATCAAATCAGCCTAAATCGATTGGCCTTCCACTCTGCCCCATCAATAATGCCTTTCTGATACAATCCCCCCCAGTCGTAGAAAAAAGGAGCAAAGCCGTGCCCTCCGGTAAGGTGATGAAAGCCAATGCTGGCAAACACTACCCCTGCGGCAATGGCGTATTCTATGGGATCTCCGGTTCTAAATCGTCCACCAAACAAATGAAAACGTCGGTCGCTGTAAGGAGAAAAAGGCACGCCGGAGACCGTCATCGCATCCGTTACAATGTGACTGACTCCGCCCCAAGCAAACGCCGATAACATGCCATAAAAGTCCCACACAAAGGTAAAGGCAATGGCCGCGATCAGCCAATGCGTAAAGACGTGCGTGGGACCACGGTGTTTCACGGGCTTTCCCGTGAGTTTGTAAAGGTATTCAAGCCAATCCGGTGCAGTGGCTCCGGCAACACATATCGCCACGTGGGGGGGCGATATGACTGCACACATTGCCCCGGCGATCAGAGTATGGTTGATCCATTTCACGGTAACATCACACTTTTGTTTGGCGTAGCGGGTTCAGGAGAATGCGGCTCGCTTGGCTCCGGTGTCGGTGGCTTTACTGGTAAATGAGCCAACTGTTTCAAATACTGATTGACGTTTTCAGCTTGTACATTGTCACACATGGCCACCAATGCCAGCCTTTGTTCGACCAATGTCGCTTCGTGTTTAAGGATGTCTCGCTGAGCCGTGGCGACTTTCTCTAAGAAGGTGACTTGCTCAGTAATGTTGGCAATGCCTTGTTGTACGCGAGCCTGAGAGCGGGCTTCCATGGCCAAATACAACCCCAACTCACGATAGGCGTGGTTACGGTTCGCCAAAGACTGTGCAAACATGGCTACCGCCTTGGCCGTGGCGGTGCGCCGTTGATATTCCCATTGCCGTTCCCTAGCTTGCTCTGTGGTGGAATAAATGGGCATTTTTCCCACGACACCAACGTAGTGTTCGGTGATTTCCGGCCAGCCACTGGCGTCGTATTGTTCAAAACTGGATTTCATGCCGGCGACCAAATTGATATCCACTTTGAATTTACTCTTTTCTGGGTAGCAATTAGAAATGGCGGCAAACACCGAGTCGGGATCGATCTTTGGGGCCGGCTTTAGTGCCGGCAGTGGTGTATTAAAGTGTGGTGCCTGCCCTTTCAGAGTGGGGAGCTCAAACGGTTTGATCTCTGGCGGTGGTGTGGTGGGGGTATTCCATGGCATAGAGATAGGCCAATCTTCTGCAATGGCTTGGAGTGGGATGAGTCCTACACTCAGTGACAATGTCACCATTTTGGTGTTGTGCTTTAGTTTACTCGGCACGAGTAGATCTCCTTCCTCGCCCTAACATTTGCAAGCCGCCAATTACCGCTCCGGCCTCCCAGGCTCCCGATACGATACACAAGGCCACCAAAAACCAAATCAGGGCTTGTGTGCTGTCGTAGCTGGCGTCGGTTTCTAGTTGCGTTCGTTGTGGGTTCCGTCGCTCTACTATGGGGCGTATCGACGGGGGAAGACGGCCTTCTTCGCTGGTCGCCATGATCCACACCTTACTGGATAACAGGCAGGCTCGTGCAATTTGTGCTTTGCGACCAGTCAGTTTATGGGCATCGTCAATAAACAATAACGCCCCCGTATCGAGCAGGTAATCGGCCATTTGATCGGCTTTTTGCTGTTGGTTAAGCCGCTTCCATTCGCTCTTATGATGGGCTTCATCGCTGCTGAGTTGGTCATTATACCAAGTTACGAGTTGCTCATGTTCAATCCAGCTGGATAGTGGTAAGAGAGCTTCCAACACAATGGGCTGATGGGAGCTCCCCCAAATGGCAGGGGTGTTTTCGCTCAATCGGGTTAGCCAGCGGCTTTTTCCTGAGTCATGTGCACCACAAATAAGTTGGCACTGACGTCGCTTCAACGCCGTCTCTTTTCGTGCCCTTGAAGGGGCAAAGCGGCGTGGTGAGTCGACGATCAACGGCGTGATGTAAGGGTGGCCGCTCTTTCGTGTCCGTTTACTGTCAGTTCGTAATTTTAAAAAACGCATGTCTAATCCTTGTAAGCTGCGTTTAAATTACTGACTTTGCGTTACGGTGTCTGGCGCTCACATTGGGCCTGCGAGTTGAATAAACCTCTGTTGTAATTGAGCAGTCAGGCATTATTGTTACGACGAGATATGTAACGCAAAGCCTATTATTTCAGGGCACTACATATGTCCGAGGCTCCGCTGAGTTGTTTCGGATGCGCCGGAAAAAATTTCCGCAGGTAAGGGGTAAACATTATTATTGATGATCACGATGGCATGAATGTTAAGGTATGTCCGAAATAAACGAACGTTATTTTCAGGCAATAGAAGGTCTTATGACGGGCTGGGTAATGCCATACAAAATCGTTAGCATCAACCCGGATTTACCGTCATGATCATAGGGTGGATTGTTGTTCAGATTGGTTCTTTTATCAGGCGCGTATTTGTCCAGTAGATTAATTGGGGCTGGGCATAACTGGGCGGCTCGCCACACCGGTGCAGGGAAGTACGTCACCACTTCCCATTTCGTGATTGGTTTGCTGGTCTGCCATGATCACAGCAGTCACATCTTGATGTTCAACCCGAACCTTACAACCACGCATTACCTTTTACCTGTTTATCCCTATTTTGCTTGTAAAGAGGCAAAGTAGGGCGTCTCCGTCTCAGACGAGAAATAATCTGTCACTGATCGTTGTTTTCATTGCATCAAACAATGGCCTCCCAATTATTTATTGTCGCTGGCGTAGGGTTACCCGCAACGACCAGGCAGATCAGTTGCCTGTCTCTCTGTTTTTTAGTGCGTGTAAAGTGAGATTACGGTTCAATAAGGCGAGTAAAGTCGACTGCAATAAAGCAGCATAATGAAAGGGTTTAGTACTCCATTATCCTTAATGGTTCTGACATGTTGTTATGTCATTGGCCACAACGTGTCAGAGCATCTCCTTATGCTTATTCCTTCTAAATATCGTTCTCCGGTAATGAATGGTTTTTTACCATATCAACTTGTTATTTAAGTTCTTGATCATAAAGAAACGAATGCGAGGAGAGTCCTTGTTATGGAAAAAGTTAATAGAATGAACTTCTGATTAGGTGGCCTTTCGATCGCAGTGTTACATTTCAATACGTTTTTATTTAACGCACTATAATTTTTAATTTCAAATCAATAAATACAAACACCGCAAACTACATCTGAATGACACTCAATTCATTAATGTCTTACATGCTGTTACACGTCTATTTATTTCTCCTCGCATCTAGTGTTCGTTTGATCATAGATGTCTAACCTTTTGGTTATACTGTCTCGCTTAACACTCCACCTTTCTTGCTGCTAACGGAAAAGCCCGGCTTCATAACATGAAGCCGGGCTTATTATCTGGAGGGATCATGCCGACATACGCTTACTTACGAGTCTCAACCGACGCACAAGACGCTCAACATCAAAAACACGGGATCTTAGAATACGCTAACCAAATGGGCCTAACCGACATCCAGTTTGTAGAAGATACCGTCTCGGGGCGTAAAAAGTGGCAAGAACGCAAATTAGGAAAACTGCTTTCCGATCTGGCTCCTGGCGATAGCTTAATTTTTTCAGAGATCAGCCGCATTGCCCGCTCCACCTTGCAAGTTCTCGATGTCTTAGAGTTCTCCATGCTGCATAAAGTGAACGTTCACATCGCCAAACAGAACATGCGTTTAGATGGCAGTTTGCAGTCCACCATTACCGCTACGGTATTAGGTCTTGCGGCAGAAATTGAGCGAGAATTTATTTCCACTCGAACCCGTGAAGCCTTGGCCGCTAAACGCGCTCAGGGCATCATAGGCGGCCGCCCAAAAGGTCCAGCGGCGACGCATAAATTGGATAAGAAACGTCGACGCATCGAAGAGTACCTTCAAGCCGGTCTCAGTCAACGAGCCATTGCCAAATTAATCGACGAGCCCGCCAGTACGGTGAACGATTATATTCGCCGCAACGCGTTAATAACGAGCTCAAATCATAACGATCACTCAGCAAGATAACCTGGCTGTTTAGTCTCACTTTTCATCGATAGCCCCATTATAAATGACATAATTTAGGTGTTAATCCCACAAAAAATACCTAAATAGTGTTATCATTGTTCAAATTATGTCTATTGATAAGCGTCATGAGCGAGCAAGAATATTTCCCCGTAGTCAGTAATAACCTACCTAAACACATTAAGAAAGGGCACCAACTGGTGTTCAGTCGCCAAGATCTATCAGCCCGAGAAGCAGATATGTTTGCCCTGATGATCGCCCACATGAAAGTAGAAGACTGGCACAACGTCACCCCTCATTATGAGTTCTCATCGCAACAACTCTCAGAATGGTTGCACGTCGAGTCTAAGCACGTCGGCAGTAACTTAAGCCCCGTCGCGAATCGCTTAGCAAGTCGAAAAATAGGGATAAAACTCGAAACAGACAAAGGCGATGTCGAGTTCGACTATCGCCCGCTGTTCAAACACATCGCCTACAAAAATGGTGTGCTACGTATGGTGCCCAACGACATGCTCAAATCTGAATACATTGAGTACAACCAAGGTTTTGCGTTGATCAACACCCGCAATTTCTTCGATGTGAAAAAAGAGTACTCAAAACGCCTCTACGAACTATTAAGTCGCTTCAAAGACAAAGGCTTTGAAATGCACAGCCAAAACATCAACGAATTAAAAGGCGTGTTCGGTTTATTGGATGAGGCAGGAAAATTAAAAAAAGACAAAGGTTCATTTAAAAACAACAGCGTGTTTATGAAGCGTTGCATCCGAGAAAGCATCAAAGAGCTGTCGGAGCACCCTCAGATCAAAAAAGAACTGCTCTTTTTAGAGAGCCCTCAAGGCGATAAAGGCTTCGAGCTTATCAAGAAAGGCCGTTCTATCACCGGTATTAAGTTCCTCTTTCGCTGGATAAAACTGGGGACAGTCGATGAGCTAAACCAACACGATGCAATAAAAACCATTAAAGAGCTGGAGCTTAAACGCTTACAAAATAGCATCCAGCTGTCTGAGCCTGAATTGGAAGCACTGGCTATCTCCTATCGCTATGTGGGCCATGAAGAAAAAGCCATGAAGGTCGAAGAAAGCTTGGCCAAACGTCACCTTCAGCAAAACCATACAGACAACGAACAAGACGAACTCAGCTCCCTCATGGACAAACTCGATTCGCTATCAGAGCTCAGTGACAACCCAGATTACTAGCAAGACACAATTTAGGTGCATTTGAGACATACATAACACTTTTTAGGTGTTTCACTCTTCATAGAAGACACATTTTAGGTGTAGTTAACCGTAACACGACATATTTTAGGTCAAACAAGGAAGATTCCGACCTCCCAGCCTATGGGTAACCTAATTTTTGTCACCTTTAGCCACTGTTCACGGCCTTAACCTAGGCGAACACCTAAAATATGTCATCTATTTACCTAAAATAGGATCATTAACACCTAAAATGTGTCATCTATTACCTAAAATAAGATCATTAACACCTAAAATAAGATCATTAACACCTAAAATGTGTCATTTCAACACCTAAAATAGGATCAATAAAGGCCATTTAACCCTTTAAATTCAGTAACTTAAAATAGCTATAGTTTTTATAGATCTCATAGTTAATATAGTTAACTATAGATTTAATAGATCTTTATAGTTGATGTGGATAACTGGAAAATCAAAGATTTACACAGTTTCCCACAACGACAATCAAGCTTTTTATTTTTAAGAAACAAACAACTACCATGAACAACGGCTTCGTTATAAAGCAACCCATAATGTAATAAGTAAAAGCGCAGTTAGTTACAATATCAATTTGTTACTGGAATGCTCTCAAAAAAATATTGGTTAAAAGTAACCATTGATTTCATAAATTAAAGAGCGGTAGGTGTCCACAAAGGTGTACTTTCAATACACAGCAAAAAAGTCACCAAAATGTGTTCATTAAGTTTGGTTTGCATATTATGTACATGTCCATAATATGAATGGACTCTATATGAACAGTTTTAGGTCTTTTATGCTTATTGGTTATGCACGTGTTAGTTCTAAAGAGCAATCATTAGACACTCAGATCAAACAACTTACGGATTTGGGCTGCGAAAAGATATTCCAAGAGAATGCCAGCGGTAACGATTCAGATCGCATTCAACTTAATGCCATGCTGGAGTTTTCAAGAGAAGGTGACACCATTCATGTCATGAAAGTGGATCGTTTGGCCCGCAATACCATCGATGCTTTACAAATTGCCGATGCATTAGCGCAAAAAGGAGCTGGATTGGTTTTTCACGATTTGGGCAATGTGGACATCAACAGCGACGTGGGCCGGGTCATTTACACCACCATTTCCGCCTTCGCTGAGATGGAAAGAAAACGTATCTTACAGCGCTGTAATGAAGGCAGGGCGCGCGCAAGAGCTGAAGGAAGGCATCTCGGTCGATTTCCTGATAAGACGCTCCATAACCGCATTCAAGAGCTTGCGAAGCAGGGAATGAATAAGCACCGCATCAGTAAAGAGTTAGGGTGCAGTCGAACAACGGTATATAAAGTGTTGAGTTAACAAGTTATTTTCTCTAATTTTACGCAGTGGTGTTTTATATATTGAATAATATTAAAAGGAATGACATTGACTGTTCAAATAAAGGAACTCTTGTGCATTGATGAGTTAACCGTTGCTATTTTAGAAAACCCAACACTGCCAGAGCATAGTGTTGTTGCTCAAGAAAGGCCCAATGATAACACCGTTATTGATTTGTTTTCTGGTACCGCCTGTTGGCGCGGATATCGTGGTACGTGGTCAATTGTTGACGATAAATTGTACCTAAATGAAGTCGAAGGAGGTAAAAAGCTCTTGTCAGATGGTCCCCTGTTTGCCGATTGGTACTCAGGTACATTAACCATAGAGGAGCCAGATAATCGTTTACAGGTTATTGTGCCGGATAACATTAAGTGTCCATATCGAGTCATTCTTGAGGTGAGGGAAGGGAAAGTAGAGAACCGATATCCTGAGACCATTAACTACGAGACGTATACCTCTCCTTCGATGTCTAGTTCTTGGCTTGCCCTCCTTAGCAAGATAAAACGTATTTTTATGTAGAAAACTTAAACGACTTTTTAGAAAAGAAGGCCTTACTCGTCACTTCGGCTGTTCAAGCCACCATCTGCCATTTTCCACGCAACGGCATGTCATGGCCTAAGCGCGTGAAATTCATTCCACAGCCATCACATAAACGTCGAAAATGGCAGAGCGGCTTTCTCTATCCTACGCAGTAAGGCCGCTAAAGGCTTGATTACCAACCCCCATCCCCCAAGCTTGGGGGTATTGCAGCGAATTCAACATAACGGATTTTATACGTATTTGCTACGCGGCTCTTTGCCCGCAAGCGGTCAGCCGCTGGGCAGATACAGGTATAAAATAACATTATATTAAATTGCTGCTCAGCCCAAACAACGGGCTGTAAAGCCGCCAGCAAGCTGTCGAACCTTGTTTATCAGCTCTGCCCAAAAAAGCCTGGGCAAAGCTGGGTGGATCGGCGCAAAAAACACAAACAACGTGTTTATTGCGGTCACGTTCCCTATGCCTAGTTGACGTTTTCTGTTTCGGTAACTTGGGTGTTTTTGGCCGTTCCGGCCAACCCATCAAGTTCGCAAGCTGCTTTATGGGGCCACCACATCCCCCGCCCACCCAATGCTGCGCCCCGTCCTTTGGGAAATGATGCTTTGTATCTTTGGTAAATTTAGTGGTTTAAGTTACTTATTCAGGCGTGAATGTTTGGCGCAGCGGTGGTCGTGTCGTGGTGGTTTGATGTTCAGAAAAATCAATGTTTAGTGGAAGCATATACAGAGCTGGGATAGCTCTGTATTTCTTTATTGTGGTTATATTACATATGCTGTTTAAGCAATTTGGCTACTGACCTAAAAACAGGTACAACGACAGAGTTACCAAATTGTTTATAGGCCGCAGTATCAGCACATACTATTCTAAAGTTTGTATCACTTTCGCTGCGATCAAACTCTGGCTTTTCAAATCCCATTAGCCTCGCACATTCACGTGGGGTTAAGCGTCTTGGTGTTTTATAAAGTGCTTCAAATTCCTTAGCATAACGACCTTCCTTTTCATCGTAGTCTTTTTCGCCTTCTTTAATTGCTAGTTTATAGTCTTTCTCATTGATTTCTGGTTTTCTTAGTTTGAGTTTTTCAGCAAAATCTTTGGCGAAGGCCTCACGTTCAAGGTTTTTTTTGATACCGTGCTCTCGCTTACCCATTAAATATTCTGGCTCTAGTCCATCTTGGTTGATGAGTATCTCTGAGCCATCCTTGTAGTAACGTGCTGACAAAGTTCGAGTTACTACATTTGGATTATTTGGATCGACAAGGCCGAACCCAAACCCGTTTCCTTTGGTTTGATGTTTAAGTGCGTAGTGGTATAAATAATTCCAGAGGTTTGGAGTTAGTGTGTATTTTTTCTTTTCCGCATCACTCAGTGGACATAAAATTTCTGCTAAAGTGTAACGCTTTTCTGGCTTTTCAATATTATGTAGTGATAGCTTTTGTAAGTTAGGCTCTCTTTCTACAAGGTCTTTACGAATACCAACCAAAATAATACGTTCCCGGTGCTGTGGAGTAAAATTGGAACCATCTATCACAGTTGGCTCCGGTTTACGTTTACGTACTTCTTTGATTGCTTCTTCGATATCATCATCAACATTGGAAATATCAGAGACCCAGTATCCAGCGCGGTCTAGCGCCCGTATGATGGTTGCAAATGTATTGCCTTTATCATGGCTTTTAAGGTTTTTAACGTTTTCTAGCACAAAATATTTCGGTTGGCGCGTTATGAGTATTTGCTCAACATCGAAGAAGAGTGTGCCTTGTGTATCGCATTCAAACCCATGCGCTCGCCCTAGTGAGTTCTTTTTTGATACACCGGCTAATGAAAACGGTTGACAAGGAAAACCCGCGAGTAATAAATCATGCTTTGGGATATGCTTTAATATGCTGGCTTGTTTGTCTTCTTCAGATAAGCTTTCATTACTACTTTGGGTAATTTTTGTGATGTCCATGTAAGAGATATTTTTCTCTACATTATCTTCTTCATTATCTAAAAAGTATGGGAGTTCGTGCTCATCAACATAGTGATTAGCTAAGTAAGTGCGCCTAGCTGATGCATCCCACTCACTTGTGAATATACATTTACCACCTACATCTTCAAATCCTTTTCGAAGCCCACCAATCCCGGCAAAAAGGTCAATAAATGTAAACTCTGGATTATCCCAGTGAGTTGGTTTGTTTGGTAATAAATGATCTTTTAGATCTTTTAGTGCTCTTTCATGGAAAATGATGGCCCCAGAGTTAGGATTTGCTTTCCATTTGTTGAGCTTTTCACGTGTTATTTCGCTGTAATTACCGCCAAGCTCTTGAAACTTTATAGCTAAGTTTTTTTGATCATAAATTGTAATTAGCAACTTTAGAAGCTTATTTGTTGCAATTAGATTACGTTCGATACGCTCTTCATCTTCAAGATCGCCTTTAAGTATTTCGTTATAACGCATGATAATTCTTAAACTGGGAAAATTGTGTGTGATTATAACACACAATCCTCCCTTTTATCTTGATATTAAATGAGTGTAAGAGTATTTACATCTACATAAAGGCTCTCTGCGGCTTTATAAATATCATTAATTCGCCATTGGGAGCGGCGTTTATTGTCTTTTGCATTATTTGGGTTGTACTTTGGTGCAGGGTCTAAATAGACAGTACCGTTGTGAATCGCTTGAAACAACTTTTCTACACTGGTTTTATTACACCACAGTACTTTATTGCTGAACTTAATTTTCCATTTGTAACCTTCTTTAAGAGTATCTTCATCTTCATTAGGTATCTTTTCTGCTGGTACATAAACCACCTCGTTATGTTTTGCTCCCCAACAGTTAAGAAGTCGTTCTAATGACCAGCTGGCTGCGATATTACCCACTCTATCTTCAAGGACCACTTTCATATCGGTCATTTGTTTAGTGATTGGAATTTCTGGATTGTAATACCCAGCTTCATATTGAAGGTGTTTCTTACCAGTCTCATCTTTCTTTTTGATGGCATGTTGACAAACAATCTTGAGGGTCAGCTCTGTTCTAGGGTTTTCTTTATATGCTCGGTGGAGTCCTGTAAGCCGATAAACGCCATCTTTTTTATAGCCGTGAGTTGTCATGAATAGATTAAAGTTATCTTTATATAATCCACCATCTGGCTCTGGTGTAAATAGCGTGAGTTTTTTGCGAGTGAAACACTTAAGTTCAATACCAAATATATCACCATTTTTATCTGCGTTTGGTTTGATCCCACAGGCGTGTTCTAGGGTATATCCGTGTACCTGTGTTCCAGTGAATGGGATCGTATTTCCCTCCCTATCGAAACGACAGCCAATAAGTGTTTTCTCCGCTACGTGAGTTCTAAGTATGGCTTCAAGTTTTTTAGTGCCGTTTTCTTGCTCAATAATGAGAGCTTTACATACCGAGGAGCCAAAGTAATTCTCTAGCTCTTTAAATTCTTTAACAAAAGTAGGTCCGGGGGCTACAGCAATCATTGCTATGGCCTCACCAGTTTTAGTTGCTCCAATCAAGAGGTAGCGAGGCAGTAGTTCTTTGCTTTTTGTATAATCAATCGATATGGAGCGCGGTATCTCTCCATCTGTGGTTAAAAAGCCAGATAATCTGGCTTCTGGATACTGAGCGTATACGATGGCTTTACAGGCTCTAGTTTTTGCCAGTTGACCATCGAGTCCTAACCAAGAAAAAGATTCGAAAACGGCTTCAGGGATCTTTTTCCCTGGTTTTGACAATTTTTTAGTTTGGCTTGTACTTGCTTCTCTATCGCTAAACTCAAGTGCAAATATGGAGTTTAATAAGCTCGCATCAGAGTGGATATAAACTTGGTTTTTATCATTAGCATTTTTGGGGAGGGCTTTAATTAAAGCAATATTACAGTTATGTGCCTGTAGTAGTTGTTTTGCTGATTCCAAGTCAGGGAGGTCGAAGTGGTCAAAATGGTTGAATTTATACATTGGCACAATCCTGTCACAAAAATGAGACGAGACATTATGATCTATATTCCAGGATATCAACGACTTATGTCAATGTTTGAAGGTTGGCTCATTAAGTATTTATACAATGTATGGTTCAGCTCATATCCAAAGCACCCTTCGGGCAACCTGCTTTATTTCGCGTACCTTTTCACTCGTTCCTCCCTCAATCGGTGGCTCAACCAAGCCACCTTCAATCACAAACTGCGTTCTTTATGGTGTCTTGGCCCTTCGGGTCACAATCAGGGCTAGCTGAGCTTTCACTTTAGCGACCAAGTGCTGTCTGAGTGTGTGGTATTTCTGTGCACGTTTTTCCTTTGGTCCGGTTTCATTCGCTCCGTTTACGCCACTTCTATCCTTTTCCAGCAGAACTTCACTGTCAAAAGTGAAATGAACGCTGCGCGCTTTTGACACTGAAAACCATGCTGTCAGTCGGGAAGTTAGGCGAAAACGACGATGAAACCTAATAACCCAAGGAGCACACCATGTCACAGTCATGTCCTTTACACACTCACAGCACTAAGGTCGCTAAAGCGAGCAACGTATCCCCGTTGCATCCGTCAGGCTCTACAACAATGAAAGTCGCGCCGCTGTCGGTTTTCGTTAACTGGTCTGAGTCAACACGATTACAGGAAGGAGAAGAGTTAGAGTTTGATGCTTTTGAAGCGATAGCACTTAACGCCGCTTTAGATAACCCACTCGGTGGGTACGATAAAACGGAAGTTACCGTGAAATTTGAAGGTGGCCATGAGCATCGATGCCGTATTGATTTGGGGTGTGGTGGGAATGAGGCCGGTTTTGCTGATCATTGCTTTCGTATTTTGGAATACGCTCAGTCGCTCAAAGCGTCAGAGCCTCATCATTGGTATTTCACTAACCCACAAGGTAAAGAGTTAATTGCGTTGTTAAAAAGTTATCGGCTTAGTCGCCAAAAAGTGGCCAGTATGCGCCAAGTTATTTTTGAAAAAGTGCGACTCGCGAAAGAGCATCAAGACGCTGAGAAACAGGCTAAGCTCGCGCAACAAAAAGCGGCTCATGATTTATGCATCCAGCAGCAAAAAGAGTTTCAGGATTCTCTTTGTGTGCCTGAGTGGGCACAGTCAGTGATAGTGGCCCGTTTTACGGAATACGATGAAGTGCAGAGTGATCCGTATGCTGATTACCATCAATGCAGTACCACACGTACTATCATTTTGGCTTGGTCTAAGCACCAGCGACGATTATTTCCTGAGCTTCGTAAAGCTTGTCTTAATCATGAAGACACGGCCTTTTTGCATGATAAGACACAAAGTGAAGAACACCGTGAAAATTATTCGATGGGTAAAGGCAGCTACCTCACCAATAAAGGCTATTGCCGTTGTGGTTGGGAAGTACAAAAAGTGTTTTTTTGGGGAAACACAAATAAAGCGGCGTTGGTGCCAATGGGTGAGCTGACTCATTCAACGTGTTCATGAGCGTGGGCTTTCGCCCCCCTCTTACTAGGAATTAATCGATGAAGAATTACACTGTTGATGCTCGCTTAATTGGTCTGTTTGAAAAGCTGGCTGCCTTGAATCCACCGATAGGTGAAATGATTGCCGCGTTGAATATCGTTCTTAAGGAAAGTGGAGAAAAAATTGAGAATGAAGAGGACTTTTTGAGGTTTCTGGAGCAAGTCGAAGGGGAATAAAAACGTTCACGTTGTGGGTGTTCCCCACAACGTGAACACTCGTTATTCATTTTAAGCACTTAAGGGGCAGGTTAATTTTTAAGTGTTCTGCTTTATAGGCTGTTTGTTGCTTATCTTGCTGTTTGTTATAATTTCGCCTTGATTTTGCTGGGTGGAGTATGAATGGCGAAGTTTGAGAATAAGCGGCAAAAGCGCGCGCCTTATGCCGGTTTTGTTCCTATGTCGTTACGACCAACATGCATCGATGATGTTAAACCTTCTCTGAAAACCGTGTCTGAAACGATAGATCCGGGCTCACCTCCTGAGTTTGAATATGTGATTGAGATTGCTTGTTCGGAAACAACTTGGAAACGCCGTGTTGGGGGCACGTTTTGGCTAGGGAAAACCGATCAAGAAGGGGGTTTGTCTGGTTGGTCTACTGAGCTTAGGGAAGAAGGCCGAACTCGGTTGACCTTGTTGGCACACTATAATGAGCCTAAAACTCTTTATCATGGGTTGGTGCGTGACAGTTCGTCACCATTGTCTATTTCTGATGTGTCGCTTCAGCCCAAAGGGACGGGAGTCGTGCAAGAGTCCTATTTTCCTTTGATCCCTGCTGTTCAAGTTGGGCCTCGATTGGGGCTACCCACACAAGGCTATTTTTATCTCTTTAAAGGGGGGAGGTTACTTCAAGAGTACCGCTTATTGGGCGAGAATAAATGGGCTTTCAGGGCGACTTATTCTACTCATGAATCATTAACGGACGATGAGGCTCCTGGCCGGGATTTATCAGCTTTATTAGTGCAATGGAAAGTGTCTGGTGAGGTTATTTCCGATCAGCATATTCTTTATTTACCTGAAAAAATCACAGTCAATCAGTTGGCTTCTGTCGATCAAAATTGGCTCGATGAACACGGCTATCGTGTGAATATCCCAGAGTTGATAGAGAGCATGAAGCAGTCGGTTGTTACCCGAGAAGTTTTACCTTGTGATGCTAGTGTTATCGATGCCCCTGAAATGACCACTCATGTTGTCCAAAAAGATCTTAAAACGGGAAGTAGAGAAAGTTGGAACGACATTGCAGCGCAATATCAATTGAGTGCTAAGAGGTTGTTAGAGCTTAACCCACGTTATGAGTCCGATCCATTATCGCTATCAGTGGGTGATGTGCTCACTGTGTCTTCTCATGATACCCAAATCGAAGCTCGCCCTATTTACTCGCTTCCTCCGGTACAGCCTCAATCATGCAACCATCCTGAAAATGTTCATTACGATTATACACCGTCATTTTTGCGGGGTAGTGCGGCAGTGGCTCCTATTTCTTCAATGACGCTGATTGAGCCGGATTTACCTGTGGTGTCGGTCTATCAGCAGAAAGAAAATAGGATCCCTTTGTACGCGATTGGCAATCAAAAGCCTGTCTCGATGAGTCTCGATACCCCCGTTAAAACTTCGTTAACCGCAGCGCCAGATACTGCGTCGGTAGGGGCTCTGCCTGCTATTTATGAAGGTTTGGTGTGGGTAGGCTCTTTTTTTATTGCGGCTTCTTTTCGGCCCGATGTGCCATGGAGTAATGAGCCTCGTGATGAAGAAGATGAAATGTCACAACTGTGGCACGATCAGCTGTTATTTATGGGGGAGCTTCACCCCAGTGCTGAGCAGGCTATTTATGAAGCGGAAGGGGTACGGCCCGACTACACGTACAACCTGAATACTCATTATGATCGTCATATCAAGTTGGATTATGCTCATGGTGGGTTAAAGGCAGTAGAAGCAACAGCATCCGGCGGTGTATTGTCCGATCGCCCAGTTTCTGTGACGGTATTAGAAGAAAGCCATTCGGATTATCATACTTACCTTGATGATTTGACTTTGATATGGAAAAAGCAGGCTCTGGCTCAGGAAGAAGCCGTGCTTCAGTTGATCCCTGATGAAATGATCAGAGATGGCAGTCGACAAGCGGTTGAAACAGGCACTTCTCAACGGATTCAGTTTGGCGCAGGCCAAGAGCAAATGGAAATGGTGTTAGTGCCGCTGTTACGGCGCAATGGCACGGTTTCTTTTAATTTTCCGCCGGGTTGGCAAACCAGTCAGGCCCATGAACATGATCCTGAATTGGGGCGTATGGAAAACCCCATTCGGCCGATTGATGTGGGGGATAAGTTTACCAGCCCTATTGTTGATCCCATAGACGACGGGGTGAGAGCCACACCAGAAGCGGATGAAAGTGCGTTCTCTCGTCCATATGTGACACCAATGGATGAGCCTGATATTTTTATTGTCTGGACTCCGGCGGAATCAGGTATTCCACCAATATTGGTGATGCTGAAGCGGATCAGTAAATACCATAATTATCAGAATGGCCAGAGCTTAGAAGATCTGAATGAGGAGCAACGTAAAAAGGTCGAAGCCTTTGTGGCGGCAGTTAAGTCTAATGATCCTCAAGAATATATTTGGTCGGGGATCCAAGAGAAGGCAAATGTTGGAAAAATTAATAAATCAGAAAGGAATCATATTCGACTATTTTCCATTCGCATAGGTCTTCTGCCTCAACTTGAAGTGAATAAAGCCAAGCGCGAAGTTAACTTTGATGAATACTCAGCGATAGATATTCCCTTACCTGAAGAGTATTGGGCACATAAAATGAATGAGCAAGAAAAGTATTTAGATAAAGAAACTCTCAAGATGTTTGAGAGCCAGGAAAAGAATGTTGAGCAGTATTTTAAGCCTAATGGGAGGCTGAATAAATTTTGGACTTGGCACCATCACCAAGATCCAGGGAGAATGCAATTGCTCCCTTATGGTATACATAAATTGTATAATCATGTGGGCGGTTTCGTGAAATGGTGCAAAGGGGTTAGATAATATATGGTAAGCATTAATTTTGAATCAGGTACATCATTTGAGCAAGTCACAGATGAACATTTAGAAGATGTTCAAGACTTTCTAGATGAATTTATGAACGGAAAAATTCTGCCACGAGCACTTATTAATTTATTAAAGAAAAATAATGGTGGAGAGCCTATACAGCGTAACTTTGAAACGTTGAATAACAAGTATCCTATTAAAGTTTTCTATAACATCAGTGAAGATAGTCCTGCCGTTTTACATGAGTCTACAGAGTTGTGTGATATGTGTTCTTTTTTCTCTGAAAGGTTCAATAACGCTAATTTATTGCCGATAGCTGAAACTAGCTTTGGTGATGTCATCGTTTTAAATTATGAAAATGCCCCCAAAGATAATCCTCGTGTAGCGTTATGGTTCCATGAGTGTGATGATAATGGCGTTAACAGCCATCCTTTAGAGCCTGTTTCTGAGGATATGGAGTCATTTTTAGCTATGTTGACTAAAGATTGAACGTGTGAATAAAAGCAATAGTCATGACAGAAATAAGTTTTAAAAAAGGTACATCTTGTGAGCCAGTTACGGATGAGCATCTAGAAGAAGCGGAAGAGTTCTTTGATGAGTTTATTGGCGGTAAACGCTTTCCTAACGCATTAATTGAGCTATTAAAGAAAAATAATGGTGGCACTCCGGTACAAAAATTTTTTAAAACACCAACCAATGAGCACCCTATTAGAGAGTTCTTAAATTTAAGTTTCGATGACACCATTATTCTTCATGAATCGAATAATATTTTTAGTTCGTGGGAGTTTTACCAAGATAGGTTTAATAATCCAAATTTGGTTCCTATTGCCGATACAAGATTTGGTGATGTCATTGTGTTGGATTATGAAGGCACCCCAAAGAATGATCCTCGGGTGGCATTGTGGTTTCATGAGTGTGATGAAAATGGTGTAAACAGTCATCCTTTAGAGCCCATTGCAGAAAATATGGAGTCCTTTCTATCGATGTTGACTGCTGATTTTGAGGAATAAACTAACTGAATTTCGAGTCTATTAAGGCTGCCCTGTGGGTAGCCTTATTGTTAATTAATCGAGTCAGTTAGGCTTACTGTTTTATAAAGCTATAAGCTTAATTCTTTTTATAATAAATAACGGCTTTGTTTAAATGGGCGCTTCGGAAAATATTAAGCGTTTTTGCAAAATAGATAGAGCCTAAAACGTCACATTTCCATCATTTTTCACTACCACCCTTCAAAATCAAGGTATATACTGTTTTGCATTCCTATAGGGGGGCAGAAATGGACACCACACACACAACTCAGGATTTTCAGAACCTTAAAAAAGGGGCTGATGACTACATTAAGCGCCGCAATCTGCGGTTATTGGCCAATCATCGAAAAGAGCTACGTAACTTTACCCGAGCAGAAGCATCGGCTTATCTTGGTATTGATGCAAAAACCTTGGATAAATACGTCGCCTCAGCAGACATTGATCCTCGTCGTCATGAAGATTCTCAGTGGTCAATTGATATCTCTGAAATGTATCGTGTTCGTGACTTACTGCCTGAAACCCTGCGTAAGGAGCCAAAATTTACACGTAGTGAGAAGCAACATACCCAAGTCATTGTGATCCAAAATCAAAAAGGCGGAGTCGGTAAAACCGTTTCTGCCGCGACGATTGCATCGGGGCTCGCGACGGAGTTTCATCAAGAGTACCGTGTGGGATTAATAGATATGGACGGCCAAGCCACGTTATCCATGTATTATGCCCCTGAAGCGGAACAAGAAGGTGAACTGTCCGTGGGCGATCTGATGATGAAACAATTTGATCTCGATGAAGGCGAAACCCTAGCGCAAGTGTATTCTGACGCTTTTTTGCCAACCACCATTCCTAACCTTCGAATTTTGCCAGCAGCACAAAGCGATCGAGCGATGGAAGGCTGGTTTCACGAACAAGTGTTCAGCCATAAACTGGCCTCCCCGTATTCTTTGCTTAGTGACATCATTGAAAGTGTCAAAGAAGAGTTTGATATCATCATCATCGATACGCCTCCTTCTCTTGGCTACGCTACGTTTAATGCGTATTACTCGGCAACCAGTGTGGTGTTTCCGCTGTCGATCACAGAAAACGACATTGACGCAACGTGCTCGTATTTCAGCTATATCCCTCAAGTGTGGGCCTTACTGGAAAACGCACAGCATGAAGGTTATGACTTCATGAAAATTTTGCTGACGAACCACCGTGATAGCTCAACCACCACCGAGCTGATGAATAGCCTTTATGATTATTTTTCACCTTATTTGTACTCCAAAGAGTTCAAACACAGTGAGGCCATTCGCCAAGCTTCTTCGCTGCTTTCTACGGTGTTTGACATGTCAAAGAGTGAGTACCCAAAGAGCAAGGCCACGTTCCAAACCGCTCAGCAAAATAGTTATGAAGTCACCAGTCAGATCCTGCGGGATATTGTTAATGTATGGCGTGAGCAGGAGAATCAATAATGGCGAAAAAACGTGGGGGTAGCCCACTCGGTAATGCACCTGGCTCGCAACAAGCACAACAGTCAGCTGCGAAAGCGAACCTTGAATCGTTAACTAAGCAGTTAAGCAGAGAGTTGGAACAATCGGGCCAAGATACGGCGGCCTATCTGCAAAAACAATTTGGTATTGAGTCCGTTGGTCAAACAATGGTTTGGCAACTAGCGTCTGGTGAAACCGCAGTATTTAACGAGGTTACCCTGTCATATCGTCAAGTAAAAGATGAGACCTATGTGACTTTTGATGTGAATGGGCGTGATCAGTCTTTATTAACCAAAGAGTCGCTCGACGATCTCAATTCCTTGGCATTTCAGCAGTTCTACCCTGCGGTTGGTCGAGAAGTGGATGGCAAAGTTGATATCTTAGATGGCTCTCGTCGCCGCGCTTGGTTCTTACTGCAAGAAGGCCGAGTAGAAACATTCCGTATTTTGGTAACGCAAAATGAACTTTCGACAGCGGATGCCAAAGCATTAGCGAAACAGCTACAAACGGCCAAAGAGCATAATTTGCGTGAAGTAGGTTTGCAGTGCTTGGCGATTCAAAAAGCCTCCGAGGGGGTAACTCAAGCTGAGATCGCAGAGCGGCTGGGTTTAAGCCAAGCTGGGGTGAGTAAAGCCATGAAGGCAGCCAGTGTTGAAGAAAGGTTGGTTAAGATTTTTCCTGATCCAAATGCCCTTTCTCATCCAGACTATACCTTGCTAGCTAAGGTGACGAAGGTGCATGAAGACAGCAAATCACTGACTGCGTTTATCAAACAAGTGGGTGAAAATGTTGTCAATATTCAGGCTGAATATGCCATTAAAGAGCAGAAAGAAGCGATCATTGCTTTCATCAAATCTGAGCTCAAAGTGGCAGAAGCAAAAAAGAACACAGACAAAGCACAAGTCACCCCACTTGCTGAATTCGACAGTAAAGGTGTGTTTGCTCGCAAACGAGTAAAAGGCCGTAATTTCTCGTATGAGTTTGGACGTTTACCAAAAGACATCCAGGCCGAGCTGGATGAGGCCATTGATAAAGTGATGAGTGCGTATAAACAAAGCAGTCACCAAGAGTAACTCATCAAAGCCGTAGAAGTATCTTTCTTAAATATGGCATGGAAAAGTCTATGCCACCTTTCTTAAAAATGACTAACTCGTACATGATCTGATAATGTTGATGATGTAGCGTGATCCAATCGTCAATCTGTACGTTACATGACTCACTTTGGGACAGATATCGCTTAGAGCTGGCACTCTAAGTTATGTAGTTCGGAGAAGTTATATTTAGTCAAATAGAAAAATGAGTTGATATCTTTAATCAACTCACTGAATTAATTGCCTATAGCCAGATTACGGCTTGTTTTATTGCTGTTCTATGTGAGGTGAACTTGGCTTCTTGTTCTATTTTTCTGTATTCAATCATGGCTAAAGCTATAGTTTCTTCATCTCCAGTGTCGATGAAGCTTAGAGCTGTGGTTACTTTTGATTGAAATCGAGTTATTTGTTGCTCTCGTGTGCGTTCCAATGATGGGTCATCAAGTTTTAAAGCCTTAATTGTTTCGATCGCTTTTTGTTCAGAGATAGTATTTAAGCCACTTTTGCTCTCAATTTTACCACTAGGTAAGAACTGTAAGTAATCTTCTGGATCTTCAGTGTCAGGTTTAATTAATAAGCTTGTGTTATAGGTTCGCCTAACTCCTCCAGGGAGCTTTTGATCTTTGTAATGGCCACAATGAAGTCTTGAAGCGCAACATCCAAATAAGTTGTTCCAATCAAAGGTTAAATGAACATGAGTGCTTTTGTCGAAAAAATGCTCGATATGGCCTGTGTTAGTTCCTTTTTCTGCTTTGGATTCACAATAAACACAGAGCTTATCTTGGAATTTCCCTAGCTCTTTCCACACACTTTGCTTTCTAGATTTGGTCATATCCTTCCAAGTGTGTGTTGTGTGAGATATATTATTGAGAAATATGGGCTTTTCCGCCAAGTTGCGATCTAACTTCTTCACTTATTAACCCTCTTTTCTCTTGAGGTTAATCCTTTCCTTCATTTCGAATACGTTTAATTTGTTCTGGCAATCTAGAATGACAGGGTGGTCGGAACCAAAATGTTTTTCAAGCTCTTTAAGTAGCTTCGTTGCTTTACCTTTCTGATTATCTAATAAAAACCCTGAAAACTTATCGACTTTACGAGCTTCCTCTACATCTGGAATTGAATTTGTCCCCATTATTTCAGCAAGGATATCAGCACTTCTAACCCCTTTCGTTTGAAACCTAGGTGGTGGGCAATGGGCATTACCATTCTCATCTGTAATAAAGTGCCTAATTGAAGATTTATCAACAGTCGATAGGACTTGTGGGCTATGCGTTGTAACTATAAATTGAATGTTTGGGAATGTGGTTACTAATACATTGACTATATTTTGTTGCCACTTAGGGTGTAAGTGAAGTTCAATCTCATCAATTAGTACTATTCCTTGGCCATGTAAAGGGTTCTCCATATGAGGATTTAACGCAACTAATTTCCTTGCGATATCTGCAATCATTGATATAAAGACATGCTGCCCTTGTGACGTTTGAAATATATTAATATTCCTCCCGTCCACAGTTACTTTTAGCTCTACCCTCCCTGAGTCAGGGTTTTTTTCAATAAAAATATCTGTAAAGCCAGGTACTGTTGAAAGTATTGCGCTTTTTACAAAGTGAAGGTTCTTTATGTGAGATTTACGACTGTCATAATCGTTTTGGAGATCTTCATACTCTTCTTTAGCGGTAATGTATAATTCAAAAATTTCACTAGTGTCTTGATCTGCTCCTGCAGCTTTCAGTGCATCAAGTCGTTTTTTTGCACTGCCTAAGCGAACGCTTAAATCTTCGCCAGAGAGATTGTGTAGAGCTAAAAACCATTCAGAAAACTCATCAAAGTTACCAGTGCCATCAATTGATTTATTCTCATAAGCATCATACTTAGATCCTATTTTAACTGAGGTGATTTTTTCTAAGTCAAAGGTTTTATTAGACTTAATATTGGTTCTGTTCACTGAATAGCTAACAATAAGTGGTAAGTTAATCTCACTTTCATTATTTGTGCGATTGTAATTATCTATTATTCTATATAATCCACCTAACTCTTCGAACGCCTCTAGTTCACTTCTTTTAGCTTCTTTAGCGCCTTTGGCTGTTTTGTATAAAGATATTGAATACTGACTGTTTTTATTTAGGCTTGTCTGTAAGGTGACTTCAGCAAAGCTCATTGAATCAATATTTACATCATAATCTGTAACACGAAGGCCAACGCCCCCTTTCTTGAGAATGTTTGCACTAAGCCAACTTAAAGATTTTGTTATGCCGTCAATAATGGTTGTTTTACCTGCACCATTATCACCAATAATAACAGTTAAGTTTTTATCCAGCTTTACTTTGAGTGTTTTGAACTTTCTAAAGTCTGATACAGTTAAGCGAGATACATGAAGTCTGTTATTTTTTTCATTCTCATTAAGTGATTGTCTGCAATCTAGTAAATATGTATGAGCTAATTTGGGGTTCTTATCTAGGATGCAAACTATATCGCCATCAGAATTTTTTTCGAAGACACCATTGTCATACATCTCATAAAGCTTAAATCCAGATGAAATAGATCCCGCCTTAAAGCTTCTTTCAAGTAATGCTATTTCATTGTTTATCTTAGCTTCTCTACTCATTTGGGACCTCAAAAATACGTTCTATTAGTTCTTTTGAGTACTTTCTTATAAGAGACTCATAAAAACTTGGTTCAATATGACGTGCATATGCCATCAACCCTTTTAAGTGCATTACTTCGTGGTTATTTAGCAACTCAAGAGAGAATTGATGAATTTTATGTTTTATATATCGTTTCTTACTACGACCTAAAGATATTTTCCCACTATTAGTAATAGTAATTCCAGTTACGTGACGATTATGTGCCTTGGACGAAAAAATAGTTTTACCTTTATTTAATCTTAAGTTTCCGTTAAAGCATTTTGACAAAATATTTTCTACACTTTCTGGGATTTGGAAAAGTATATCTTTCTCATTGGTAGAGAAGGTTAAATCATCGGCATAGCGAGTGTACTTTATTCCCAAATTTTGACACTGCTCTTGTAATATTTGATCGAATATAAGCATACAAAAATTGGATACTGAAGGTGAACTAGGGGCTCCCACACTTAAAACGAGCTTATCTTCTAGATTCCAAAAAAGCAGCTTTTCAATCCATTGTTGATTATCTTTAGTTGGCAGTTCTGCACCTGTTAATTCCCATGTATGCCAAAAGATATTAGGAGTAATGCTGTTGAAGAAGTTTTCGAGATCTAGCTTGAGCAAGTATGCTTGGTTTTTATGTGCAATGGCATTGTTTTTGATACTTAAGCCTTCTCTATAGGCCATAGCACAGTTGTGAGTGGGGAGGTTACAAAACCTAAGAAATGCTCTCTGGCATTCTTTTAATTCTTTTGATGGTTGGGCTATTTTTCTAAAACCGTGAGTTCGTTTAGGGATATAGTAAATTTTATATTTCATTGGAGCTATGAAGAGAATATCTTCTATTACGTACTCAGGTTTCTTTAAGGTTTGTGCTAATTGGCTAATGATACTCATAGTTTTCCGTTAAAAAGCTCAAGGTGTGGTAAAGCACCTTGAGCTTAACTCTTTACTAAAGAGTGCGAGGTGTACGCATCCTAAAGGAGGAACGAGTTTAGGATGCGTACACCTCGCATTTAAACCCGTTCAATAAATTTGAGTCTGGCTAACCACCCGACTAGACGAATTACGTCTTACACTAAAGAGTCTTTCAATGTTACTCCACTAACTGGCAAACCTCAATATTCCCTAAGTATTTGAGTCGGTTTTTTGTGGACTAGTAAATTTGGTCACTTAGTTAGATTAGAAAAAGTAAGTCAGATGAAGCTTTGGTGAAGTATGTGTTGAGTCAGTCGAAACAAGGAAAGGGGCAGAAGTGAGCTAGAAAAGATAAATCAAGTGTAAGACCTAGTCGAACTGTACCTGCCAAAGAGCCTGATCGCGTATGAGCTACTACAAGTTAGTGCACTGAAAATAAGTCTTATAACCTGTTTAGACTATCCCCGCCAGCCGACGGTTTTTATATTCATTGCTGCATTAATATTAATTAACCTGAGATCGGTTTAAGCCATTGTCATTAGGCCTGCTTTTTCAACAGGCGTAATATTCAACGATGGCTTTTCTGGCTTTAAACAGTAAGCGATCAAGCCGCCAAGTAGATTTAGCATGAACCCATGCAGACTTCGATGGCGCGAGTGCTCTATCTGAGAGATATTCTTTAACTGATCGTTAATTGTCTCAATGATAAAGCGCTTCGAGAGCATGGCTCTATCCCAT
>NZ_JAKRGH010000042.1 GCF_022347565.1 Vibrio sp. Of7-15 | reverse complement strand
TAGATACGCTACAAACGTATGCCGGTTTTCAAGACCGGTGCTTTCGACCACTCAGCCATCTCTCCGTAAGTGCGGCGAATAATACGGGCAGATGAAAAAGCTGTAAAGCCCTTTTTTAATAAAAACAATTCAATAGCACACAATACGACCAAGTCTGTCATTTATTAATCAAAAATGCCCTATATCTGTTCCTGTTTCTAAATTTCCTTATTCCTCCTGTAGCAATATGTGAGCTTTAGCTATTATTCCCTACCCCATTCTCTCATTTTGAATTACCCTATCACCAGTTAAGTTGTGCAAAATTAATTAGAGATTCTTATGAGTGATGATTTACTTAAACTAGATAAACAAGTCTGTTTCCCTTTATACAGCGCGACAAATGCCCTTGTACGAGCCTACCGCCCACTGCTAAAGCCTCTGGATCTCACTTACCCACAATATCTCGCCATGATGGTACTTTGGGAGCATGACAAAATCAGCGTAAAAGCATTGGGAGAAAAGCTATACCTTGATTCTGGTACATTAACGCCCCTGCTAAAACGCTTAGAAAGTAAAGAGCTACTTCGCCGCGAAATTGATTTAACCGATGAAAGAGCCAAAGTCATCACGCTTACCGAACAAGGCTGGCAACTAAAAGAGCAAGCCAAACACGTACCAGCAACTCTAGCGGGTAGCGTCGACATGACCAAAGAAGAATTATTAGCCCTAAAACAAGGCTGTGAAGCACTGCTCGCTTCATTAAACAAATAAAAAGGCCATGAGCCTAAATTACACAGTTGAAAGGATTATCACAGATGTCTTCATTTACTCTTGATGGCGTAGTATACCGCTCTCATTATTTTGAGTTACCGCTAAACTATCAGCACCCTGAGCAACAACACATTACGGTATTTGCTCGTGAACTTGTAGCAAGTAACTCTACAGATTCAGAGCTACCTTATCTCGTCTATTTGCAAGGTGGGCCAGGTTTTCCTTCCCCACGACCAACAGCAAATTCTGGCTGGTTAAAACGTGCCCTACAAAAATACCGCGTGATCTTACTTGATCAACGAGGCACTGGCCTTAGTTCCGCAATCACCACACAAACTATTGGCCACCTTTCAGCAAAAGAACAAGCAGATTATTTAAGCCACTTCAGAGCTGACAATATTATTCGAGATGCTGAGGCCATTCGTGAGCAGCTAGGCATTGAAAAGTGGTCAACACTAGGACAAAGCTTTGGTGGATTCTGCACCTTAACTTATTTGTCTCTATTTCCAAATAGCCTTACTCAATGCTTTGTTACTGGTGGTATTCCAGCCATTGATCGCCCAGCTGATGAGGTGTATCACGCCACCTATAAACGCACTCAAGATAAAAATGCTCAGTTTTTCGCACGCTTCCCACAAGCTCAAACGTTATGTAATCAGATTGCAGAGCGCCTACTCGCCAACGACGTAAGATTGCCAAACAACCAACTATTCACCGTAGAACAATTTCAGCAAATGGGCATTGCCTTCGGTGGCAGTGGTGGCGCGGAAGAACTGTATTTCCAGCTGGAAAGTGCTCTGGTCGATATCGATGGTAAACAAGAGATCAGCTATAACTTTTTAAGTTATGTCCTGTCGCAACAAGCGTATCTGACCAATCCTATTTATGCGATTTTGCATGAATCAATTTATTGCCAGCACAATGCCTCTAATTGGTCGGCACATCGCGTTCGTGAAAGTTACGCTGAATTCAACTTTGAAACAGGTAAAGACCTTCGCTTTACAGGTGAAATGGTCTACCCGTGGATGTTTGATCAACTAGAAACGTTAAAGCCATTAAAGCAAGCCGCTGAATTACTCGCCGCAAAAAATGATTGGCCTAATCTCTACAATGCCGAACAGCTTAGCCAAAACACCGTACCATTGGCTTGTGCTGCTTATGTGGATGACATGTACGTTGAATTTGACTTTACTCGTGAAACCCTTAAAAACATCCCTCACTCACGTGCGTGGATGACCAACGAATACGAGCATAATGGGCTTGGTGCCGACGGTGAAAAAATTCTATCAACCTTAATCACAATGGCTGATGATATTGCCGCCATCAAAGCTTAAACCACACAAGAAAAAAGCCTCTCCTGCTTGGCGGGGCTTCTGCTTTTTTATGCTTCATTCTATCTAACCCTAGCCGCTGTACTTAGTCTCCACAAATTTTTCATTGAGCATAATCGCTCAATTAAACATCATCAAATTGAATATATATTTTACAAAATACTACACATAACTAATAAAAAACCAACATAAGCTTTTTATTCCATAGATTTAATTGTTAAGCTTAATCTAGGACGGATAAATGATAAGAAGGAAAAAGGATGGAATCCTATAACAAACTAGTTAAACACTTTCATAAGATTTCTCGTTTTAACCATTTAGGCGCGATTTGTGGCTGGGATCAGGCAGCGGTAATGCCTGAAGGTGGTAACCAAGCCCGCTCTGAAGCCATGGCAGAGCTTTCTGTGCATGTTCACCAATTACAAACGCAACCACAACTTGGTGATTGGTTTGGTGAAGCCGAAAGAGAGAACCTATCAGACACAGAGCGTGCGAGCCTGCGTGAAATGAAGCGTCAATGGACGCATGCCGTTGCATTACCAGAAGAATTAGTCGAAGCACAATCATTAGCGGGCTCCAAATGTGAGCATGCATGGCGTACTCAACGTGGCAAGAATGATTGGCATGGTTTCAGTAAAAACTTTGCCGAAGTTGTGGCCCTTTCCCAAGAAGAAGCGCAGATCCGCTCCGAGCTAACGGGCCTGAGCCGCTACGACGCCATGCTAGATCTGTATGAGCCCGGGGCAACTACAGAAAACTTAGACGCATTATTCAGTAATGTGAAATCTTGGCTACCTAACCTGATCAAAGAAGTTCAAGAAAAACAAGCATCGGAAGACGTACTGCTTCCTAAAGGCCAATACAGTGCTGAAAAGCAAAAACAACTTGGCCTAGAAACCATGAAGCTCCTGGGCTTTGACTTTAACCATGGTCGCCTTGATGTGAGCGTGCATCCATTCTGCGGTGGTGTTCCTACGGATGTACGCATTACCACTCGTTATGATGAAGATGACTTTATTCAGTCTCTAATGGGAACGGTGCACGAAACAGGTCACGCTCGCTATGAGCAAGGCTTACCAAAAGAGCTAGCAGGGTTGCCTGTTGGTGAAGCGCGTTCCATGGGTATTCACGAATCACAAAGCTTGTTCTTTGAAATGCAAGTCGGCCGTAGTAACGAGTTTATCCAACTGCTAGCGCCAATGGCCGCCAAAGCCTTCGGTGAAGAAAGCAGCCCAGTATTTGAAACGGAAAACTTCACTAAGCTATACACACGCGTTCAACCAGGATTAATTCGTGTAGACGCCGATGAAGTGACTTACCCTGCTCACGTTATTCTTCGTTATGAAATCGAACGTGACTTAATGAACGGCAAAATCAGTTACCGTGACATCCCAGAGTTATGGGATCAGAAAATGCAGGCATACCTTGGTTTATCTACCAAGAGCAACTACAAAGACGGTTGTATGCAAGACATTCACTGGACAGACGGCTCGTTTGGCTACTTCCCATCTTACACACTAGGTGCCATGTACGCGGCGCAGTTCATGGCATCTGCCAGTAAAGAAATGAACGTGGCGAACCAGATTCAAAGCCGAAACTTACCACCTATTTTTAACTGGTTAGATAAGCATGTTTGGAAAAAAGCCAGCACACTGAGCACTGAAGAGTTGGTAACACAAGCCACTGGTGAAACCTTAAATGCCGATCACTTTAAGAAACACTTAACGGATCGTTACTTAAAATAATCAGGTTTACCATTATCGCCTCAGTTCCATCTCACTGGAATTGAGGCTTGCTTTTGAAGCATCTGTTTTTCTAAGCATTCAAATAGAGCCAAGTGCAAGCTGACCTCGCTTATCTTTTGGTAACAACTTCAACTCATCTGCAATGCATTTTCCCAGTACTTTATGCTTGTAGCGCGTATGGCCTGAAGTAAACTCCGACACATCTAGGTTTAGAACATTCCCATATAAATCATCACAGAGAGGAGCTAACCCAGCAGGATCATGATCGAATAGTGTCCCCACTTTATAAGCACTTTTCAGCACGTAGTCCTTTTTGCTCATGCAGTTAATCACTCGCAGATCATCATGCTTATCGAAAATGTCTTTCCATTGCTCTTCGTTAGCTGAAACCGCAGCAGCCAATAAATAAGAAACAGACACCAAATTAGGCGCTAGATTATGCAGTGTATGACGAATAACACGCCCGCCCAGCGAATGCCCCATTAAAATTGAACCATGCAGCGCTTCGTTATCTTCAATGGCAATAGCCAGTTCTAAGCCGACATGACGAGTTTCATTAAATGCTTTCTTCCAATGTCCTGAAACCTTATCAGCAACCAAACCACCAGCAATACTAGCCATACCAACAGGCGTACTTGCCCTGGTTAATAGCGCTAACTTTCCGAGATTACCGCCCTCTGTGTTAGGTGCTATTCCTTCATCAAGAATGAGTTTTTTAACATTACCCGCATTCCACTGAACGTGAATCACTTCATGATTAGGATAAAGGGCATCAACAACATCTATCCAATCTTCAACATCAGAACCACCTTCCGACATAAAACCATTGATGACCATGATAGATGGCTTAATACCTTCCCTTATCTTCTCTAATGAAATTGAGGCTGTATCCCTCGGGATAAACTCTTCTTCTTGTGCTAAACGTTTGATCTTTTTTGTTACGTCAGATAACTCTAAACCTGAAATGGATTCTTTGAGCTTGCTAAACATTGGCTAACCTAACACTCGTTGAAATAAAAAAGTGACCACAGCCATAGAAGCCACCGCGATATTAAGCAGCAATAGTTTTTTCTGATGTTTACGTTCTAGTCGTCGGTCTTCTTCTAACTCCCGACGTAGCTTTTGCTGTGACTCTTCAACCTCAGAGCGAATTAGCTCAGCTGTTTTTTCGACCCGTTCATCAATAAGATCAAAAACAGCAGCCATGCTTTTAGGATCTAACCCTTTCATTTCTTCTACCGCGTGTTTTGTGGATTCCGCCGACTTATTGAATTTTCTGAGTGACGCATCAATTTTATCTAGCATTAGAAAACCTTCTGTACTTAAAGACTTTTCCACTTTTCACGAGCTTGTGCTTCATGCTCTTGTGTAACGGCGTCACCCACCGTTTTAACCGCAGCACCCAGCGCCGCTAAGTCGTCGGTGTACCCCACTCCAACCAGCACATCAGGAATGGCATCAACAGGCATGACCAAATAAGCCAATGCACCACCAAGCACCATTTTTGCCGATGTCGGTGTATTAGAATCAGACATTGCTAACCAACTTTTAATGCCAAGAACAGCAACCTCTTCCCCCATTTTCTTTGCCCCTTTGGTCACTTTCTTCCAGAAACTTTTTTCAGACGGCGCTTTATTTACGGTAATACTCATGATCACACCTTTAAATATACAGTTTTTCATATTGTATATTTAAAATAAGTTCCCGTCACCATACCGATAAATTAAAGTGTACAAACGGATCCCTTGAGTTTGCCCTCTCACACTGGCAGACTGATTGACTTGCTTTTTATGACGTACAACTCAGCTCTAATGAACATTGATTGCCATATCGAATTACAACACCTTCTTATCGAAATAGATTATGAACGATACGCCAACATTGGTGATATTTTAGAACGTTTTTATTGCTACAAGCATAATTTAGTGACAAGTAACAACAAGCCAGACTGGAAGCAACTACAGCAATTTGCCGTTCATTCCCAAGCAGCAAAAACAAGCAAACAGGTGATTTGTGAGTCAACACTACCGGAAGAAGTGTTAACCGGAGAGCTAAAAAAACGAGCAAGAATACAAGAGTGGGATGAAGAGAGCTTAACCCTCTTTTTAGAAGAGCACCTCGCCTATATGACCATTACTAAAGAGCAAAAAAAACACCTCGCTTCCCTCGGGTTAGACAAGCGCATGCCAACTCAATTTTATAAAGATAATCCGCCTTTAATCGAGGCTCTATACCTTCGTTATGATACTGCCAACATCAAATGGTAAGTAATCAATTGGAAAATAAGCTGTTTATTGATATTCAAACCAAGCCACAAACAAAAAGCGTCAGCACAATGGCTGACGCTTTGTCATTCAATCAATGATAATTTGAGTCGCTTATAAGAAGTGGATTGTTGCATTTAGAGCAACAAAATCAATCGTTTGATCTGCAACGTCAAAATTATTGTAACCCACACCAATGGTTAGCATTGGGAATACAGAAACCTCTGCACCTACGCCGTAGTAAGGGTCGTAACCATCGTCATCCGCAACAGTATTATACTCTGCAGACCAGCTGTTCAGACCCGCTTTTGCGTAAACATGTAACGGACCAAAATCAAGGCTTGGTTTTACAGCAAAATACACTGAAGAGTAATCTGCCTTCACGCCATTTGAGTAAGTATAAGAACCTAGGTTCCAAATACCTGCTTCTAAACCAAGAAATGGTAATAAACCAGTACCTACATGAGCACCGTATACTGTAGATTCATCAGTTGCTGTTGAACTGCCTGGCGCTTCGGTTTCAGCTGAGCCAAACTGCGCACCACCGTAAATTAGTGAATCAGCATTAGCGGTTGTCGCAACACTTGCAAGCGCAAGAGCTAACAATGTCTTTTTCATTTGTTTATCCCTTTTAATCATAACTGAGGCAGCACTAGCAAAAATTAGTAGCCTGTTCTCCGACAGTCTTTTTGACTCTTTAGAGCTATTAAGCAAAAATCATACCGTTATAATGCAAAGATTATAACGGTTTTTTGGCACCGAACAATGAACAGTTAAAAAAGATTAACACTCATTAATGGCATTTTTTATCCGCTTATCTGATACCGGATACGGCGTACCTAGTTGCTGAGCAAAGAAGCTTACTCTTAACTCTTCAATCATCCATCTGATTTCTTTCACCTTTTCAGGTACAGGTTGGCCTTTTGGTATTTTATTTAATAGCTCTTTGTAGTCATTAGCGACCGATTCCACTTTCAGAAGCTGCACACGATCTCGGTTTGGATCAATCGGCAGCTTTTCCATGCGGCGTTCAATTGCCTTCATGTAACGGTGAATATCGGCAAGACGTTTCCAACCACACTCAGTCGCAAACCCTTTAAAGATTAAGCCTTCGATTTGGGCTTTAATGTCTGACAGGGCAAATGCCATGCTCAAGTCAACGCGCCCTTTGAGCTTTTTGTTAATGTTAAAGGCGGTCGTCAAAATTTCTTCAACCTGCTTAGCAACTTCAACAACCGTGTCGCCTAGTTCACCACGCACATGCTCTTTTAGCTGCTCAAATTGCTCTGGCTCCCAAACTAAGCCGCCCTTTTCTTCAATCAACTTATCGATACCACAGCCAATACAGTCATCAATCAAATCCATCACACGACCGTACTGATTAAAGTACAGGCCAAGCTTTGATTTATTCGGTAAATTGGCATGTAAGTATTTAATTGGAGAAGGCACATTTAATAGAATTAAGCGGCGCTGGCCTGATTGCATGGCCGACTGCTGCTCTTCTTCTGTTTCAAATAGCTTAATCTCAACACTGTCTTTATTATCAACTAAAGCTGGGAACGCTTTGACTTCAAAGCCACCACGCTTTTGCTGATAAAGCTCAGGTAATGCGCCAAAACTCCACGTTTTTAGCCCTTGTTGTTCAATATCATCATCAGCAACTTGAGAAAGGGTTTCTTGTACCTGCTCTTTTAAGCCATCTTTTAGCTCGTACAGATCTTTGCTCTCTTTCAGCTTACGATTTTTATGATCAACCACTCTGAATGTGACTTTTAAGTGATCTGGAATTTGATCTAATTTCCAGTCTTCTCGCAATACTTCAAAGCCCGTCATACGACGTAACTCTTTTTCTAAAGAATCAAGTAATGGCGCAGACAGAGGTTCAGCGCGTGACAAAAAGGCATCCGCATAGTTTGGTGCTGGTACAAAATTACGACGAATGGTTTTTGGTAAAGCTTTAATTAAGCTCACCACCAGCTCATGTCGTAGCCCTGGGATCTGCCAATCAAACCCGTGAGGCTCAACTTGGTTTAAAATCGGTAACGGTATATGTACAGTCACACCATCACTGTCTTGCCCCGGTTCAAACTGGTAACTCAGTTTCATTTTTAAGCCGCCCTGATGCCAGAAGTTTGGGTAATCCAAATCGGTAATGTGGCTCGCATCCCCTCTGAAGAGCATCTCTTTTTCAAAATTCAGAAGCTCTGGGGTTTCTTTGCTGGCTTTTTTCCACCATGTATCAAAATGGCGGCCCGACACAACACCAGTACCAACACGCTGATCGTAAAAATCAGCCAGCTGATCGTCATCAATCAAAATGTCACGGCGGCGAGATTTGTGCTCCAGCTCTTCAACTTCACGCAATAATTGACGGTTCTGTTTAAAGAATTTATGGCGTGTTTCCCAATCCCCTTCCACTAAGGCTGAGCGGATAAAAATCTCACGACACACCGTTTCATCAATTTTGCCGTAATTCATTTTACGCTTAGGAACAATTGGAATTCCGTACAACATGACTTTTTCAAACGCCATGACCGCTGCGGACTTCTTCTCCCAATGAGGTTCACTGTAACTGCGCTTAATCAAGTGCCCTGCCAGTGGCTCAATCCACTCTGGTTGAATACGGGCGGCAATACGCCCCCACAGTTTGGATGTTTCGACAAGCTCTGCCACCATGACCCATTTAGGCTGTTTTTTGAACAACCCAGAGCCTGGGAAGATATTAAAGCGAGCGTTACGCGCACCTTGGTATTCGTTCTTTTCTTGATCTTTCAAACCAATGTGAGAAAGCATACCCGCCAATAAGGCAGTATGAATCGACTGGTACGCGCCTTCTTGCTCATTGATTTTATAATCAAGCTCTTTCATTACTTGGCTAACTTGGAAATACACATCTTGCCATTCACGCACACGCAGATAGTTCAAGTAATCTTTTCTACACTGCTTTCTGAACTGATTACCAGATAAGGCTTTTTGTTGCTCTTTTAAGTAATCCCATAAGTTAACAAAGGCTAAGAAATCAGACTCTTTATCATGAAAACGACGATGTTTTTCATCAGACGCTTGCTGCTTATCACTTGGTCGCTCACGTGGATCTTGAATCGACAGCGCCGAAGCAATCACCATCACCTCTTTTAAACAGCCCAGTTTTGGCGCTTCTAACACCATACGAGCTAATCGAGGGTCGATCGGTAAACGGGCTAACTGGCGGCCAACATTGGTTAAGCGTTTTTTCGGATCTGACGCCTTACCATTAATGGCACCCAATTCTTCTAGCAACCTAACACCGTCTTGGATGTTGCGGTTATCCGGTGCTTCGACAAATGGGAAGGCTTGAATATCACCAAGCCCAAGTGCTGTCATTTGCAAGATTACAGAAGCAAGGTTAGTACGAAGAATTTCAGGATCGGTAAATTCTGGACGAGATAAGAAATCCTCTTCAGAATACAAACGAATACAAATACCTTCAGCAACACGACCACAACGACCTTTACGCTGGTTTGCACTGGCTTGTGAAACCGCTTCAATCGGTAGACGCTGTACTTTAGTACGGTAGCTGTAACGACTAATTCGGGCTGTACCCGGGTCAATAACGTATCGAATGCCCGGTACTGTTAGCGATGTTTCGGCTACGTTCGTCGCTAACACAATTCGGCGACCAACGTGGCTTTGGAAAACACGATTTTGCTCTGCGGCAGATAAGCGAGCATACAGCGGCACAATTTCCGTATCACGCAAGTTACGCTTTTCCAGTGCATCTGCGGTATCACGAATTTCACGTTCACCATTCATGAAGATCAGAATATCGCCAAGACCCTCATCACACAGCTCATCAACAGCATCAAAGATGGCCTGTAGCTGATCACGATCGGTATCTTCTGAGTCTTCCTCCATAATTGGACGGTAACGAGTTTCTACTGGGAACGTACGGCCAGAAACTTCGATGATAGGGGCATTGTCGAAGTGCTTAGAAAAACGCTCAGGGTCGATGGTTGCCGATGTAATGATGACTTTTAAATCAGGGCGACGCGGCAATAGTTCGCGTAAATACCCCATGATGAAATCAATATTTAAGCTTCGTTCGTGAGCTTCATCAATAATGATGGTGTCGTACTGGTTCAGATAGCGGTCATTCTGAATTTCGGCCAGTAAAATACCGTCGGTCATTAATTTAACTTGGGAGCGATCAGACACTTGGTCGTTAAAACGTACTTTATAACCAACGTAGCTGCCTAGCTCACATTGCAGTTCTTCAGCAATACGGCTGGCTACCGAACGTGCTGCTAATCGTCTTGGCTGCGTATGGCCAATCATACCAAACTGACCGCGTCCAAGCTCTAGACAGATTTTAGGTAGCTGAGTGGTTTTACCTGAACCAGTTTCACCCGCCAGAATCACCACTTGGTTATTCGCAATGGCTTCTGCGATTTCATCTTTTTTCTGGCTAACGGGAAGCGATTCAGGGTATGTGATTTTTGGTCGGTCAGTCAGGCGATTTTGTGCAACCTGCATGGACTTCGCCATATCCAGCGCGATCTCATCAAACACCGCGTGCTTTGATTGTTCTTTTTTAATTTTTGCTGCACCGTGAATACGTTTACTAAAACGAAAGCGGTCGCGAATCATACAGTCTTTCAGCGCTGCTTTTAGAGTCGGTACAGTATTTTGATTTGATTGATCCAAGGTCGTTCCTAATTGAATCTAATAAATAAAGAAAATTGGCGGGATTTTAACATAAACAAAAGCCTGAGGTGATCAGGCTTTTGTTATGTTTATATTTAATGGTTGAAATTGAAAAACAGAGAACAGAATTAAGCAGAGAGTAACGTCTCTTCTTTCTTCGATTCAGGCAAGGCTTGATCGTCATTGACTAAATTATTAAGCCAACGTTTAACCCTGATTCTCTGGGTAGTCAGCAGCACTTTTACCACCTCTTCACTCAAGATAATAAGCATAACCCAATGCAGGGGCCAACCTAAGTAAAGACCGGTATAAAATGCAAGAGGAATACCCACCGCCCACTGTGCAAACAAATCAATGAAGATGCTGTATTTAATGTCTCCTCCACTGCGTAATACACCTGCAATCCCAACCATGTTATACACTTTCAACGCTAAGCCGAAAGCCAAAACGAGTGTCACTTTTAGCGCCATGGTCACATCGGGTACATTGGCTTTCTCTAGTAAGACTCGAATATGTTCATTAAAGACAGCACAAATGATTCCAACAAGCAGCGCCAAAAACGCACTCACAAACACCAGCCACCACGATTGATACCAAGCTCGTTGATAATTTTCAGCACCAAGTTCGTGCCCTAATATCGTTGACGCAGCAACCGAAAAACCAATAAACGCTGAAATTAACACCCCTTCTATTGGCGCTAATAGGCTAATGATGGCCAGTTCAGATACACCCAATCGACCCACAATAATGTTGTAAACCAATATGCCTACCGCCCAGCCTGCATCATGCAATACCATTGGCCAAGCCACGGAACAGTACTTATCTCGCGCAGATTTCTTTTTTGCTGCAATCCAATCTTCTTGTTTTGGCAAAATATCATTGTAGCTACGTTTCGTGATCCAAAACAACATGATGGTTTGCACAACTCTCGAAATACTGGTGCCAAGAGCTGCTCCCATAACGCCCATTTCAGGCAACCCAAACAGACCAAAAATTAGCAATGCATTTAACGCCGCATTCAGTACTACAGCAAGTAAGCCAATTATCGTTGGCACTCGTGCATGACCAACAGAGCGTAAAGCGGATTCCAAAGGAATAACCAATGCCGGAGTCAAAATAGTGGCACCCGTGATGAAAAGGTACACTTCGGCATATTCGATGTAGGTCGTGTTATCCGTGACAAATGAGACAATTTCTCGTGGTAAGAATAGGTACAGCATCATAAATGGTAAGGTTAAAACTATTGCTAACACCCATGATTGTGCAAGTGTTTTTCTCACACCATCCATTCTTCCTGCACCAAAGTATTGTGATGCCAGCACACCTACTGCGCCGCTCACGCCCACAATCAAAAGTAGGTTAAAGAAGAAGATCCTATTACCTACGCCCACAGCGGCAACGGCTTCTTCACCAAGCTGCGATACCATCATAATGTCAACCAAGCCAAGAACGGCAAACATCATAGATTGCAGTGATACCGGAATGGCCAAACGCCATGTTTTTTGCCAAAAGTTACGATCAGCAGCCGTTTTCCAAGTCAGCATGATTTACCCTCCTTCATATGCCTTAGTTGACTAAGTTGTTATGTTACTCACTTATGGACTTTTTGTATTATGCTAAGCTGTCAAAAACCTTTGCAGAACTATCATTATGGAATGGCCAGAATATTACCAAATATCAGAAACCACTGAGCAAGAGGTGGTTGACCAATCACACCTACTTGATTTAGAGCAGCACGGCATTGTTCAGTGTGGGATCAGCAAGTGCCATGAAGACTTCACGATTTTTCGCCGTAATCCTGCAAAGCATATGCTGTTATTTACCTGTGAGGGCTTTGGCTGGTTAGAAACCCCAGACAAGCGTTGGCGGCTAGAACCTGACTCGGTCATATTTGTACCTGCGGGCTATGCTAATGGACTCGGTATTGAAGGGGAATATTGGAAAATCGCGTGGCTATTTTTAACTCCGCATCCACAATGGCAAGATTTGATTGGTGAGCAGATATCTCACTCTACGACTCGGTGCGCTTCTATCTTGTACAATTCTATTCAGTGCTTAGTACAGTCTTTATCTCTTCCATTTCCTATTGGGAATCAGATTGGGTCAAGCATTGTGGAACAAATCAATTTGATGATCAGTCATCGGATGCCTTCTAGTGCCCCACCAGCCCAGCAACGACTGGATAGTGTTTTTCAAACGGCACATCGACAATTGCACAAAGATTGGAAAGTTTCAGATTTAGCGACGCTTTATCCGTGCTCAGAGCCTCACTTTCATCGCTTGTGTCAAAAATACTTCGGACACAGCCCAATGGCTCACTTGACTCGTTTAAGGATGGAGCATGCCAGCCGACTAATGACAACGACCGACTGGCCCATCCAGCATATTTCAGAAGCCATTGGCTATCCTAATCCCGCCAATTTCAGTACTCGCTTTAAAAAGTGGAGCAACATGACACCAAGAGAATTTAAAAAACGATTTTCTCTTTAATATTATTATTAGTAACTTGAATTCTTCATCAATAGACGCCATCTATACTGTAATAGGGTAAATGAAGACAATCTAATGCTACATAAATTGAAAACTCTCTTACGCCAAGTTATGTCCGATGGCAGCGATAGCGATAATCACTCGGTTGAAGAGATGAACTTAGCAATGGCTGCTTTATTATGTGAAGTCGCAAACGCCGATCACAGTGTCCGGCATCAAGAGTATGACGCTAAAGTTCATTTGCTGGAAAAACTGTTAGAGCTGAATACACAGCAAGCCTCGAAGCTGGTTGAAAAAGCACAACAAAAAGCGCAAAAGTCCGTTTCGTTGTACGACTTCACCTCTCAGCTAAGAAGTTTAGATCCTGAAATTCGCTTTGAGCTTATTAAAGCCATGTGGGTTGTGGCATTTGCCGATGATCACTTAGATCCGCTAGAAGAGTCTGTCATACGTCAAGTAGCTGAACTGCTTTATGTGGATCATGCCGAATTTATTCGAGCTAAATTAGAAGTACAACCGAAATAGCCACGAACGGCATCAGACCGCTCAGCTGTATCCAATCAATAGCTGAGCGGTTTACATATCATCACTATTCACACAAACAATCCGGCTCACTCTCTGTTTCTTGTTCTAACCTTTGCTGTGGTTCATACCACTTCGCTAGCCCTTGTTGTAATCGTGTAACCGCTTGTTCTGGCGTCATCGTACCGTTAATCACACCTATGCTGGTTTCCCAGAGTTCTATCTCATATTCAGGTGTTCCACGGGAAAGAATTTGTGCCGAGCTACGAATGGTCGAATCACACTCTTCTCGCCACGCAATCATGGTTTGACCAATCTCATTATCAACCTCAAAGAAATGATTTGATAGAGAGAAAAAGCCTGGTACTTCGTTTGTAAACAGATCCGCAAACTCTGCGGTTGTCATCCAACGTAGAAATGTCATGGCCGCTTCTTTGTTTTTAGAATCTGCGTTAATACCCATGCCGAGATCGGTATGATCGCTAAAATAGCACTCATCGCTAGAGTCTGGAACAGGTGGCCTAAATACACCCATATCAATATTTTGAAATGCTAAAATATCCCACGACCCAGCCGGATAAATCGCCGCTTTTCCAGAACTGAATAGGTGAATGGCATCGTTATAACCCCGCTGCTGGTAATCTTGTCCCATATAACGCCCCCAACGGCGCAAATGCTCAAAGACTTTACGATAGTGGCTTGCGTCCATCTTTTCTTCACCATTAATGAGACCTAACCGACCATCCTCTCCTTTCCAGTAATTTGGGCCAATATTCTGATAACCCATTGTTGCGGCTTCCCACTTATCTTGAGTTCCCATGGAAATTGGAAGGTATTGACCATGGCGATGAATGCTTTCTAATAATTGAAAAAAATCACTTTCAGTTTCAGGCTCAGATAGTCCCAGTTCTTCAAAAATGGCTTTATTATAGAAAAAGCCATGGATCACCGCCGCCATAGGTAAACAAAATGTTTGTGCACCAGAATCTGTTTTCCATGGATCAACGGCAAAGCCAGGGAAGTTTTCCATTCCTTCCATTTCTGTGATCTCACCTAGGTAACCTTTTTCAAACAGAGCAAGAGAAGCATCAAATGGACGACAAGCGATCAAATCACCCGCAGTGCCATTTTCAAAACGATTCATCAATTCACGGTTGAATGTGGCAGGGTTTTCAGGTGATCGGTATTCCACCTTAATCTTGGGGTAGTGGCGATTAAACGCTGGAATAATTTTTTCATTCCATATCGCATCATCAGTCCGCCATGATTCAATCACGACCGTATTTGCGACAACAGAAGATGAATTAAAAAGCCACGCCGCACATAAAATGACGCCCCAATAACGTAATTGTCGAACCCAATTAATCACGGCAAAGGCTGTTTTTAACTTATTCATTATTCTCCCCTTACACTTTAAAACGGCTGATCAATTGCTGTTGCTGCTCTGCAAGTTGCGACAACCCCTCGCTGCTCGTGGACGACTCTTTCGCTTCTTTTTCGGACTCATAAGCCACTTGAGCAATCCCATTAATGTGTTCGGCTACATCACGGCTTACCTTAATTTGTTCTTCGGTTGCTTGTGCCACATGCACCGACATTTCACGGATTGTGTTCATTCGTTCTACAATTGCTTGCAAAGAAGCATCCGTTAGCCGTGTTTGTTCTACACAATTTTCTGTCTTAGACTGGCTTCGTGCCATCACCTCCACAACTTGTGTTGTGCTCGCTTGTAAATTTTGGATCATGCCCTGAATCTCTTCTGTAGACTGCTGAGTACGATTAGCTAGCGCCCTAACCTCATCGGCCACAACCGCAAAACCTCGGCCCTGTTCACCCGCTCTTGCCGCCTCTATCGCCGCATTTAACGCCAGCAAATTAGTTTGCTCAGCGATACTACGGATCACATCCAATATGCTGCCTATATTGTTACTGAACTCATTCAATTTATGAGTGATGCCCACCGCATCAGAAATATCCGCTTCTAACGCCTCAGTCGCTTCACGGTTCGCTTCGACAAGATCCCGTCCTTCTCTCGCCGCTTGGTTCACTGTATTGACTTCTTCTACCGTCATTTCAGTAGAGCGGGAAATCTCTTGTGCGCTCACTTCCATCTCCGAAATGGCCGCAGCCACCTGATCCGTACGTGACTTTTGATCTTCAACCCGGTTCATGGCTCTTTCACTGATATCAGACGCTTTTGAGGCTTCTCCCACCAAATGTGCTGATCCGGAATTTATTTGAGCAAGTAGCTCTGACATACTAGCAGCCAACTGATCAATTGAGCGTGACAGCGCCCCAAACTCACAACTCGATTGATAATCTGTTTTTTGCGTCATGTCACCCGATGTCATTTTCATTAAAACACCATTAATTAAAGACAGGGGCTTATGAATACTTCGAGACGTCGTATAAGCCACAATTAAAGCGACAAAACCTGAGATAATGGCCATTAAAATAATATAATTTTGCGCTGTTGATGCCGCTTGCTCTGCTGCCGCTCGACTTTCATTTGAAAATAATTGAGCACTTGATATATAAGCCTTTAATTGATCTTCTGCTTTAATCACTTCCCTTCCAGACTTTTGATTTAATTCTTTTATTTGCGAAATTAATTTACGCTGATGCTCCATAACAGAAAGTAAACCATTTTCACCAAGTGTTAACTCTTCCATTTTTGATAAGTTTCTTTTAAACCTATCTTTAACATCTTGAGAGACATCTATTTTTTTTAATCGTAAAAATGCGATCTCAATATCTTTTTTTAATACCTTAGCAAGGGCAGGAATATCTGTTTTGGAATTAGATCGACGAATATTCTTTAAATCTCGTGAAACACCACTTGTTATTAATTCCGCACGATTGTGTAACGACCTTTTAACTGATGATTTTTTTAATAATAAATCAGCTGCCCACTGAAGAGTATCTTCTAGTCTAATAAACTGGTGATTCAATTCTTCAAGGCGAGCATTATTTTCAATAAACTTTCGATGTAGACTAAGTCTTTGCTGAGAAAGCTGGAAAAAGCCATCAGTAGCTCTGAGTGCAAGTGTCAGACTTGAACTAGACTGATCGGTTTGGGTTTGAGAAAGGGCTTTCTGCTTGGCGACATCAAACAGTCGGATACTTTCTTGAAAGGCACTTTCCCTAGATGACAAGTTATTAAGCTCTTGTTCCTTAATATACTGAGATAAATCAAGTTCACTCTTTAATAACCTCGATAGCAACTCATTCGCAGAGATCACCATTGGTGTTGCTATATTTGTAACATCTTCTAAACGATTATTTAATTTATTTGCACTCATTAAACTTATTGCCCCTAATAAAATAATGAGTAGAAACATTAATATAAAGCCAGCAATGGTTCTTTGTACTATCGATAAAGACATATACGCATACTCTCTATTTGCTATCACCTAAGCCACTTCTGTCAAAATTATTATTATCAAAAACTGGAAAATAATAAAAAAATGGGCTAAAGACCTCGATCTATATGTGGCTTTACCATTATAAACATAGCCCATGAGAAAAATTTTTGTTCAAGTGAATACCCTTTTACTCATTTAAATATTTGTAAATAGGAAAGCGTTTGATTGTATTTGGTATAAACTCAAAAATGACTTTCTTATTTGAAGCACATATTTCACCCACATTAATAATAAAAATAGATTCGTGACAAAATATGTTTAAGAGGGGAAAAACCACCAAATAACCTTGGGCATCTCAAATGAATTAATTAACTTAAAAATGAGGTCTATTATGAAGGTTTACTTTAAACAACCATCTCTTAGTGATGATACTACCTACACTTACACTAACGGCGGCATCATATGGCTATGTGGCCATGAATTGAAATATCGGAAGGTGTCTAAACAGCGGTTTAGAGACAAAGTAGAAAGCGGGGTTTGGGTAATTGTGCGCTAATCGCACACAACACCGATTATGAGTTCACGGGAGCCTCTGCTGATGGTGGAGTGCTCTCAACCAGATCATCAATCACAAAACCAGCTTCGGCTTCTAAATTTTGAGGAGGGAAATAGCCATCACGTACGTAGAATTTATTGAGTAACTTAATGACAGAGTGCTTTTTGATTTCTTTATCTTTCATCAGCATTACAAGCTTTCTGGCTACATTTTGAATACTGAGTAGATTTTCAAGCGGTAACTCTTGCTCAAGCTCATTTCTAAGTTCATTAGCAATAGAGAGACCATTAGAAACCGCTAAGTAAGCCCATATATAAGCAATGGCATTGTTAGATGCTGAAATGCCTTTGTTTACAACAGCAGCAGCATACTGAGCTTCTGCAACCTTAAGCTCTGCAACACGTTCACACCAATAAATAGCTTTAGAAGAAGATGGAGCCACCCCCATCCCTTTTCGATAGCACTTACCAAGAGCTAGCATCGATTTAGGATCATCTTGCTGAGCCGCTTTTAATGTCCAATAAAACGCTTTTGTCTGAAATTCTTTATCTTGGTGAGAGCGATACCAATTAGAAAGGTATATTTGAGCATCCATATAACCAGCTTCAGCCACGCCAGTAATCGTCTCAATGCCCAAATCTGTGTTTATTTCACAACCACGAGCTTCAATGTACATTCTACCTAATCGATAAATTGACTCTTGATCACCCTGTTTTGAGCGAATCCTTGCATGCCAGTAAAGGGATTTGTCTTTCGCATTAGGATCATCAAAGTTTTCATCGTATAAGCGGACCAAAGCGTGAAAAGCAATGTCACTGCCTTGCTCAGCAGCGGCTTTATACCATTCAATTGCACCATCAGGATTAATAAACTCCAAATCTGAAGCGAGTGAAAGCTGGGCCTGTAGATGCCCCTCCTCCGCCTTTTTGCGCTTTTCTTCTCGTTCATTCTCACGAGATTCTTGTATGATCTGCTTATGTTTTCTTTGGCTATCAAGCCTGCGCTGTCTAGAAGCTTGTTTATTCTGTTGCATTCCGGAGTACTTCACCATAACAAAAATGAGTACAGGGGCTGCGATAATACTTCCTAACAATAAAAAATTCATAAAAACAGATGAAGAGTTCATTCCTATGTTGACGGACGCACTATAGTAACGAGTTATCGGTAAAACTCAATCACAATACGTGTTTTATAAAAGTTTTCTTACATAAAACATAATAAAGGTAACATTTTGATATTAAAGAATTTTAATATCAAACATATTCCACACATAAATGTGAGCCTGATTTAATATCTAAGATAGATATCAATTTTTCCAAAAATGAATTATCGTCACCAACCGTACGACATACATTTTTTTCATATTATTTGCCCAGTATGTGAAATTTGCCCTTTGAACAACAGAATTATCAAGATATTATCTACAGTTCATAACGCAGGAAGGGTTAGTTATTTTGATCGGTTTTACTATTCAGCACATTACTTCTACCTATAACGACGTGATTATTGCACAAGCTGCAGGTCGTTCCGGGCAGTCAGTGATCATAAAATACCCTAACCATGGTATTTTACAAAATAACCTACTTTCTCAATGGGAGTATGAGTGCAGCATCACAAAAAACATTCACTCACCTTATGTTCTGAAATGCCTTAAACTTCAAAAGAATGATGCCTGCCCGATCCTGATACATGAACAGTTTGATTCGATCTCTTTAGCAGAACTCATTAGCGCTAATGAACTTCATCTCGCGACAAAGCTTGAGATCATTTGCCTCCTCGCTGAAGCCATTAACGATATTCATGCAGCCAAGCTTCTGCACAGAAATCTATCGCCAAAGAATATTTTAATCTCAACCGATAATAAGAATCTTAAACTGTGCGATTTATCTTTAGCCTCCCAGTTGGGTAAAGAACTACCGAACCCTGAGAATTTAAAGCTATGGGATTCATTAACTTACATTTCACCAGAGTTAACTGGGCGAACCAATCTTAATGTCGATTACCGAAGTGACTTTTACTCACTAGGCACCATTTTTTATGAGCTATTAACAGGCGTAGCGCCCTTTTCGACCGACGATCCCATTACTATGCTGCATTCACACATTGCACGCTTACCAGTAATGATTGACACCATCAACCCAACACTCCCCTCTGTGCTGGCTAAATTGGTAAACAAGCTACTTGCGAAGTCCCCTGACGAGCGTTATCAAAGCAGTTTTGGGCTTATTCATGACTGTAAAAAGTGCCTTGAAGAATGGAAAGAGAAGGGCCACATTGATGATTTCGAGTTGGGGCTCCATGACACCCCAGCTATCTTCTGTATTCCCCAGAAGCTGTACGGTCGTACTAACGAACTGAATCAACTGATTCAATGCTTTTCCAATACAGCTAAAGGCAAACCAGAACTGGTTCTTATCAGTGGCTTTTCTGGAGTAGGTAAAACATCCCTTGTTGTTGAGCTGCAAAGCCAAATCATGGCCGAAAATGCAATTTTTGTCAGTGGGAAGTGTGATCAATACAATCGCAATCAACCTTATACTGCCCTCATCAAAGCATTTAGACCTTACATACAACAGATTTGTCACGGTTCGATCGAAAAGAAGCAACAATGGAGCCAACGTTTTGCCCATGCTCTTGGTGATAATGCCGCCGTACTTGTTGATTTATTCCCTGAGCTTGTTGATATTTTAGAATACATTCCAGCTCTACCATTTTTGCCCCCTGCCGAGTCAGAAGCACGGTTCCAACTTGCTTTTACCGAGTTTGTAAAATGCTTATCGTCAAATGGGCATCCGGTTGTTGTATTTCTAGACGATCTTCAATGGGCCGACTTACCAACACTTAAGTTAATTGAACATCAAATTAGCATGGGTGGTGATTCAGCACTACTGATCCTCGGCGCATATCGCGACAATGAAGTAGACAAAGCACACCCTTTACACAACTGCATAATCAACCTTGAAAATAAGCAAGGTAGCCTACTCGATATCAATCTGGCTCCCTTAGAGCTGCACCACACTCAAAGTATTATTGCTGACACCTTAAAAAAGAGCACAGTCAATGTGCATGATATTGCAAAGCTTTGCCACCACAAAACCCAGGGTAACCCTTTTTTCCTAAATCAGTTTATTACTACCCTTAACGAGCAAGGCGATATTTTCTACGATCACACGTGTGGACAATGGCAATGGAATATAAAAAGCATTCTCCAGCAAGACTTAACGGATAATGTCGTCGTTCTTATGCTCAGCAAGCTCAAGCGGCTTGATAAAAACGCTCAGCAACTGATGTCTTTAGCAGCTCATCTTGGCAATGAATTTGATCTTAATAAACTGGCATTAGTGAACGAAACAGACATTCAAGAAACCGCTTCTCTACTGTGGCCAGCATTGCAATCGGGATTATTGCTGCCACTGGATGAAGACTATAAGTACCACCAGTGTCCAGAGCAGCTAGAGCGCTCTCGCTATAAGTTCCTGCATGATCGCGTTCAACAAGCCTCGTACAACTTGATCAATGCTGAAGAGCTTAAGCCGCTACAACTAACTATAGGTCGCTTATTATTACAAAGCAGCACTCCCGAGACATTAAATGAATCTTTATTCACAATCTTAGAGCCCTTAAACCTTGCTAGAGAACTCGTATCTGATTTTGATGAAATTGACCGCTTAAGAGCCTTGAACCTTCAAGGGGGAATTAAAGCAAAATCTTCTTCTGCGTACTCCCTTTCAGTACAGCTGCTACGAATTGCAAAAGAGCTATTGTTTAAAGGTAAGCAAGAGTGTTCAGAAAACGAAGCACTCCATATTTACAAAGAATTATCAGAAGCGGAATATTTAGCGGGCAACTTTGAGCAAGCAGAAAAACTCTATGAAGAAGGCGATGTCTTTTTTACTCAACGCTCTGAAAAAGTGAGCCTTAAGTTAATCCAAGCTTCACAGTATCAGCTTCAAGGCCGCTTTACTGAAGTGATTCCTGTTCTAACCTCTGGCCTTGCTCTGTTTGATACCAACATGCCAACTTCTAATGAGATTGCTAAAGAACAGCTCCCTTCTCTATTCAAAGAAACAGAGTCGCTTCTACTGCAATATTCCCATAAAGAGCTGTTATCACTACCAGCGATGACATCCAGCGATCATTTTTTAAAGATGCAGTTACATATTGCACTGGTTGCAGCTTACTACTTTACAGGGCAGAACTATTGCAGCGGCATTAACTCATGCCGAATGATGCAGCTCACCCTAGCTCACGGTAAAAGTGACTTTACCTCATTGAGTTATATTACTTATATGGTTGTCATGGCTCTTATGGGGGAAGAGTATCCTCGTTGTTTCAAAATGGGTAAGTTAGCCGTCCAACTTTCTGATATTCATGAAAATAAATACATTCGCTCTGCTGTGTATCAGTACTTTTCATCGGCATATCAACACTGGTGTGAACCACTTTCAAACACATTCCATTACCTAAAAACTTCTTGGAACTGGGGTAAAGAAGGAATAAACCTTGTGTATGCTGGTTACGCTGCGGTGTCTTATTGCATGAATAAGATCATGGCAGGGGTTCAATTATCCGACCTTGAAGTTGAGATCAAGCAAGCTTTGGCATTTCTAGATACAACACACCAAAAAGCAGTCTCTGGGTATGTGTATATTACCGCCCTACAACCAGCATTAGCATTGCAAGGCCAGACGGATCACCCCCTTACCTTCGACAGCGGTGAGTTTAATATTAAAGAGTACGGCCTAGATGATCTGGAAACACCGACCATGGAACTCGCCTTATACTCATGCTCTATGCTCCGTCACTCTTACATCCTAGAAAATTGGACATTGCACCATAAACTCAGCAAAAACATGCCATTGATCTCTGCGTTCATGCCTGACACACCAACTTACGTAGAAAGCTTGTTTTACAGCACAATGGGTAAGTTAAAGTATCTCAATAAAGATACAGCTGACTACAAAGAGATTCTAAAAGAAGCGAACCAAACCTGTGGCTTATTGCAAAAATGGGCTCAACATAATGAGGTTAATTTCCAACATAAAGTACTATTGCTCTCTGCTGAAATAGCTCGAATTGAAGGCTATAAAGAGCAAGCCATGACCTTTTATGATCAAGCCATTGATGCTTCAAAAACTGCAAAAGTGATTCAGTGTGAAGCTTTAGCAAATGAACTGTATGCGCATTTTTGGGTACAACAAAGACAACCCAAAATCGCTCAACAGTTTATGTCGACAGCCTACTCTCTGTATAAGCAATGGGGCGCTATCGCGAAATGCCAGCTTATTGAACAATCTTGGCCTTTTTATGTCTTCTCATTTAATCAGGCCAACCGTATACCAAGTAAAAAAACGCCACCGAATGCCCCAAAAGAGCTGTTTCACAATAACGAGCAAATTGATTTGCATTTCCTGCTTAAAGCAAACCAGCTATTAGCAAAAGAAATACACATCCACTCTCTGTTAGAGAAAATGTTGGCTCTTTTGCTCAAAAATGCGGGTGCAGAACAAGGACAGATCATTCTTGCTGACGAAGACAACATCCTGAATGTTGAAATTGCCGGAAAAACCAATAATGGAGATATAAACTGCCACCTTGTAAACCGAAAGCTCACTGACTGGTGTTCAGGAGAATATCCACTTTTACCAGAATCTCTTATCAGATATGTACAACAAAGTCAGGCAACCTTAGTGATTAATAACCCTGTGGAAGATCCTCGTTTTAGTCACAATATTTACCTGCAACAGCATCAACCTAAATCAGTGCTGTGTCTTCCTATTGTGGGCCAAGGCAAGCTCATTGCACTTGTATACCTTGAAAACAACCTAACCATCGATGCTTTTACACCAAGCCAACAGCAAGTTCTGGAAATGCTTTCGTCTCAAGCTGCCGTTTCTTTGGTTAATGCTCGTCTGTATGACAACTTAGAAGTTAAAGTAAGAAAGCGAACTGAAGCCCTGCGTCAACTTGCCATGAAAGATGGCCTAACGGGTGTATTTAACCGCCGCATGTTTGATGATTCATTACATAAAATGCTCGATAACCCTCTAAAACAGCCGCTATCACTCTTGATGATCGATATCGATCACTTCAAGCAATACAATGATTATTATGGTCACCTTAAAGGCGATAATTGCATTAAACGAGTCGCAGCTACACTAGAGCAACAAGCAACTCAAAGCGGAGGAGTTGTATGCCGCTACGGTGGAGAAGAATTCGCAATTTTATTACCGCAAACGCCTTTAAGCAAAGCGATTGCCTTAGCGGAACAATGCCTCACAGCAGTTAAAGACCTTGAGCTTGAGCATGTAACATCTTCCACAAGCAACAATGTCACAATCAGTGTTGGAATCAGTAACGTAGAGACAACCCATCAAAATGATAAAGCAACAGGAAAAACATTAATTTGCCAGGCAGATGAGGCCCTGTACCGAGCGAAAAAAGGTGGTCGTAACCAACTATTTTTACATCAGGCTTATGCCTAAGTGAGAATTTTTGCTTTCTAGCCACTAAAAACTACACTCATAGTGTATGCATCTTAATGCGCTTCGAGGAATGAGCCTGCTCATTGAATAAACACTATGATAACAATGATCTGTTTTATCATTTTTTTATATGGATTCACTTGGTATCGTTTTGCCACTAGAAAAGTTAGATATGCAGTGAACCGTACAGCTAAGCTGTCAAATGTGCCCAAAAAGTCCATCGCTTGTTGGGTGATCAAACGTAAAGCAACAATGAGCCTAATCGAGTACGAAAATTTTATCGATAAACTCAGTGAAGCAAACCGTAATGAATTGAAAGATCTACTCTTAGATCTTTCTCATTATGCTACGTCTTCCCATTTATCACCCTCTCAGTTCCAATATAAACACTTTCACCCAAATCGGAAAAGCCCTTATATTTAAAGTTTTCTATAGTCGACCTATAAAAGAAAATAGCTTCGTAACACAATGAACTTAACAAATTCATATACTCTCATACGCTGGCTATCAATTTGGTGAACAACAATATTTTTAACTGGTCTTTTATGAGAAATAGTAGCCCTTACGACAGAGTTATCATGCCTTATGTTATTGGTTTAAAAAGTTTATATCAGAGCCAACTTAGACAGCACCTCTCCGCTCAGAGTATGGAGAAAGAGAATTAAGATTAAAACGAAACCGATTAGTAGGCCAGAAGTATTGCGCAAGGCAAATAGGATGTATTTCAGACGTAAAAAAGCCCAGCATTTCTGCTAGGCTTTTTTGTAGATGGTGCCCCGGGCCGGACTTGAACCGGCACAGCGCGAACGCCGAGGGATTTTAAATCCCTTGTGTCTACCAATTCCACCACCAGGGCACGCAATTC
>NZ_JAKRGH010000041.1 GCF_022347565.1 Vibrio sp. Of7-15 | reverse complement strand
GCGACACACGAGGTTCGAACTCGTGACCTCAACCTTGGCAAGGTTGCGCTCTACCAGCTGAGCTAGTGTCGCAATATTCTTTAAGAGCTTAACTCTTTATAATGGAGGCGCGTCCCGGAGTCGAACCGAGGTCCACGGATTTGCAATCCGCTGCATAGCCACTCTGCCAACGCGCCTCTGATTGCTAACGAAGTACCCTTCGTTGCTTTCGACGCTTACTTTACGGATTGAGAAAAAAGAGTCAAATAAAAAATTCATTTTTTTGTTCGTTTGGCGGATTATTCATCGAAAGGAGGAAATATTAAACAGAAAAGCACAAAAACTCTTTAATAAAGAAAGGAAGTAACCTATAGCTAAATTATTTGAAGTATCAGCAAAGGGCTAAACTCGGTAAAGCAATATCCGTTATTATCATTCAATCCAAGGAGCAGCCCTCAATTCTCTTTATTTCATTGAAAGCCAATCGTCGCTAACCCAACCACCAGCATGTTCATCGTAATGATTGCCAACAAATGAGGTACGATCTTTGTAATCCACTCCTACAGCCTCTTTTTGAGACTCAACTAACTGATAAATATGGACACTCATGGCATCACCGGTTGCCTCTATTTCCCGCCGACGGGCAACTTCTTTTATTAATTGAAGACGGTAAGCCATATTCATTTTTTTCATGTTTTTACTCCTCTGGTTAGTGGCCCCAAATAAACCTAGGAGTTATTTATAAAATCGTCAAACAAACTTAATGAATCTTTTATTAAAAGTTCATCAAACTGTATTTTTCACTTCTAACGGTAAATTTTAAACAAAAAAAAGCCCAGACCATGCTGAGCTTATAGAAGATATGAAACCAATATTTCAACAAATGTTAGCCCTTCGGACGCCACACTTTAATCGTAGATTGTTCTTGCTCTGCACGTTTTGATTTCCCACCGCGATGACCACTAGTGCGCTTATCACCTTGACCTGGTTTCGATGAACGCCCACCTTTTCGTGGTTCATCTTTTTTAGCAAAACGGGATGGTTTGCGCTTAGGAGCCGCTGAAACCGATACTTTCTTACCTGTCGGAGTTGAAGCCATACGCGATGCTTCTTCTGTTTTACTAGATGACGAAATTAACCCATTGATTTCCGCCATTTCTGTTTCTGTTAAATAGCGCCATTCGCCTGAGGCGAGTTTACCTAATTCGATATTCATAATACGAACACGTTTTAGTTTAAACACTTCATAACCTAAATATTCACACATCCGGCGAATTTGGCGGTTTAATCCTTGCGTTAACACAATACGGAAAACAAAACGTGATTCTTGTGTGATCTTACACGGCAGCGTCACCGTATCTAAAATAGGTACACCTGCTGCCATTTTCTCTAAAAACTCTTCAGTGATCGGTTTATCAACACGAACCACGTATTCTTTCTCGTGCGAGTTCCCTGCGCGTAGGATTTTATTCACAATATCGCCATCGTTGGTCAGGAAAATCAAACCATCTGACGGCTTATCTAAACGACCAATAGGGAAAATACGTTTTTCATGATTAATATAATCAACAATATTGCCTTCTACATGACGTTCTGTAGTACACGTGATTCCTACGGGCTTATTAAACGCAATATAAACACGCTTCTCTTTCGTATTTAACGTATTGCCATCAATCAACACCTCATCGCCATCGGCAACTTTTGTTCCTACTTCCGGAACCTTACCATTAATGGTGACTCGCCCTTGTTCAATGTACTTATCGGCTTCGCGGCGTGAGCAAAAGCCAGTATCGCTGATGAATTTATTTAGGCGAGTGAGTTTTTTTTCAGGTTCTGTCATGTACTTCAATTCTTATGTTGTTTGATTGACGCTAGCCAAGGCCAGTAACGTTCGAAGCTTACGATTATAATCTAAGCTGAGAAAAGAAAGGAAGAAAGGAAGCAACTTAATGAGTTAATTTGGCATTTCTTTAAGTAAGTTTGGTAGAATACTGTGAAGAGTGTTATTTAACACACCACATACTGCCTTTGGCATAACATGAAGAGAATAACCATGAGCAAACTCACTGCTGACATTCAAGCTAATCTCGATCTTTTTGTCGCTGAGACAAAAGAAACACATTTAGTATGGGGCCTTCGCAACGATGAAGGATGGTTAGCGTGCGATTCAACTGAGTTCGAAAATTCAGAAATCATGCCTTTCTGGTCAAATGAAGCTGATGCGAAATCACATAATGTTGATGAGTGGGCCGACTTCGAAGTTCTTCAGATCCCATTAGATATCTTTGTAGAAGACTGGATGATCACACTATCTGAAGACGGCGTGCTGGTTGGTATTAACTGGAATGAAAACCTAGAAGGTAAAGAAATGGAACCTTCTGATTTAGCAAAACTGTACCTATAAGCCCCAATTCCATTAGCCGCTGTTATTAAACGGCGGCTAATTCATTTTAATGGTGCGCCATGACTACACCGAATAAAACCAAACCTACCCCTCCTTTTTCAGAAACATCAGAGTCACTAACCAGCTCAAAAGCCGCCACAGAAAACACCTCTAAAATCACCGAACAAGAAATGCAAGAGTGGTTAGACAAAGTGCACTTTGGTAGCTGTTGCAGTGACGAGCCCGACAGCTAGTTAGCCCCCTCCATACAGCATAAATATTACAGAAATATTAAGATTTCGCGCTAAGCACAATTAAAGCTATTAATGAGCAATCAAGTGGGCTATACATATAGTGTCGTTTTTCATAATCAAAAGAAGGGATTGCCTATGCAGCATAACGAAATGATAAAAATGAACCACACTGGCCTTATTACACGTATTGTTAGCAGTTCATCACTTGCACTTGCTGGCGTTTTAATGTTGATGCAATTCATCTAGCTTTTATAGAAGTGTCCATCATGAACATTCTATTTAAACATTAATCAATGTACTTTACGCATTATTAAGTGCATTGATTTCCCCTTTTTTATCCCATGCGTTTTGTACTTTCTATTCAAAATTAGGTCATAGCTCCAATGTATTAAAACTCATTTATAGAACACTCGTTCAAAAAATGCTCCTATCACTTTGTCATGCACCTCTGCTGATTTTGAGAAACTATCGTTTTACGATTTATACCTTTAATGTAAGGCTTTGCTGTTTAGATACACTAGATGAAGAAGCACTTAACGCAAAAAGGTAAGTTTTGAAGCAAAAACAAAGTTGCTTCTGCCTTACCGAGAGTAAGATCGTTCACTGTAATCCTTTTTAACCTTAGTTCCGATACATACCAGAGCCGACACTAATTTTTCTTATTCTGAACAAATTACCATGTTGGGCTAATAACGAGTACAAAGCCTATTATTTCGTCCAAATACGCGTATTTAAGTCTAAATCATCCACAATACCTGTGATAAATTGGATATCTTTATATATGCTTTCAACTAAATGAAATGAGGCAGCTGGTTCGAATAACTTAGGCTCGAAATAAGCTTTACTATTGTAGATCGCTACATACAAACACCCTTCAACAAAAGAAAGAGATACATGTAAGTCTCCAGATTGCTTTTTAAAATCTAAAATCCGTTGCATTAATGTAGAAGAAACAAGATAACGCGCTTCCACTTGATCGTCACTGTACACTTCAAAGTGCTCTTCAAACTCAGGATTTTCTAAACTGACACGCTCCCCCATCTTACCCAGTTTCTCAGTATAGATTTTACCAATAGAAGAAAATAGCCCCTTACTATCAGGTAAAATATAAGTCGCCCCCTGAAAGTGTTTATTTGCATCCGCGACGAAAAAAAGCCCTTGAAAAATGGTGTGCCAATTCTCTTTTCTGTTGCCTTTAGAGTCTCTCGTCACGGTTTTATATTCAGTATGTAACTCAGAGAACTCGATGGCAGTTTTACCTAGCATTCCGCTTGCGTAATCTTCACCACCAAATCGGTCATATTTTTTACGGTATAATCGGCTTTTTTTGTATTGCTCTGGCGTTATAGCCCTATTAGGGTTGTAATTAAATGATTCATCGAAAGTTTTAAGTAAATATTCAACTACGTGCTTTTTATAGCTATTTCGATATTCATTCCATTTATTGCTATAGTAGAATGCCATTACTGCTATTGCACCACACGTCGGCAGCATAGCTAATCCAAGCTCGTGCCGGGTCAAATAAGCAACAATGAAAGAAGTTAACCCTACAAAAAAAACAATAAAGAGCGATAACCAAAAGCGCTTGACTGCCGTTTGACGAATAGTATCGAGGTTTTCCAGTTTCGGTTTTAATTTACTTTCAAATAAGATGAAAAGTGCGCCGTCTTCACTTTCTGGCCGGGTATCTAGAGCTTTCATGAAACGTTGCCTCCTTATGAGTTATCTAATAAATTACCAACATTTAAATTTTTTCGCTCTGCATCCGGAATATCAAAAAAAGCATGTCGTTGTAATCCCATAGGACCTGCAAAAAGATTTGACGGAAACATTTCAATGGCATTATTTAACTCGGTAACCGATGCGTTGAATGCCCGGCGAGAAGCTGAAATCTGCTCTTCTACTTCATTTATCGAGCGCTGTAACATAATGAAATTATCACTGGCTTTTAAATCTGGATAAGCCTCGACCATCACATTAAATCGCGAAAGCGCATCACTAAGCTGCTTATCGAGCTTTACTTTCTGCTCACCGTTTAAATCACCAATCAGTGATTTTGTACGCAATTCGGTCAGTTCTGTAAGGACTGATGTTTCATATTTCATGTAAGATTTTACGCTTTCAACTAAATTCGGAATGAGGTCAAAGCGTTTTTTCAGCATAACATCAATAGATGACTCTGCATTTTTCACTTGATTTTTTTTTGAAATAAGACTGTTATAAATGAAAATACCCATGATAAATATGAATATTAAAATACCAACAAAAAAAACAAACTCCATCACTTCCCCTTTTTAAACTTAATATTAAGTGCGGCAATAAATCATTTTAAATTCTGTTGATAATACATGACAACTAATTTATTCCAAACTCAAGACTGAAAATATAAATTTACATATACTCAGAAAAATAAAATCAATATTTAGTTCCGAATACAATTTTGAGCTATGGGTCAAAATCACCTCCTTATTTTAGAACTAAGATCACACATCACTTTATGCTGCGATCAATCCACTTACCAATTCATATAAAATATCAATAACTAAATCAATTCCATTACGCCTCGTACGTAAATAAACGATGTATGGTGCTAATAACACATCAACAAAGTCGTTCGAAAGAACAAGGAATAATAATGATGAAAAAAAATGTAATCGCTTTAAGCCTTGGCTTAGCAGTGGCCTCCCTTTCAGCACAAGCCAGCACATTTTCTGCTGACGGACGCAGCAATGGTATGGGTAATGTTGGTATTGCCACCGCAGATTATCTCGCCGCTCCTTTTTACAACCCTGCATTAACGGCGTTATACCACGGTAGTGACGACTTCGGCGTACTGATCCCAGCCGTTGGTGTGAACGCCAATGACCCAGACAGCAGCATTGAAACGATTGATGACTTACAAGATGCGATTGATTCACTAAACGCGGGAAACTTCGGTGCACAAGCTGATATTAACCGACTGCTTGTTGAATTAAACGGTAAAGCACCCTTGGCGGTAAATGGTGCACTTGGTTTAGCGATTGCTGTTCCTAATAAAGCCATTGCTGCAAATCTTTATCTTAAAGGCTATGTCGAAGTCGCGGCACAAACCGATGTAAATTTAACTGACTATCAACAAACATTTATTGATTTAGTCGCGTTTGGCTACAGTGAATTTGGCCTTGCTCTTGCTAAACAATATTCGATCTCAGAGCAGAAATTTTCTTTTGGTGTGACTCCAAAATTGCAGCAATTCACCACTTACATTCAGAGAGAGCAAATAGCCAATTTCGACCTAGATGAATACGATCAAAACGAAACCACCGACAGCGCCTTTAACCTAGATGCAGGTGCTGTCTGGATGAAAGACAATTACCGTGTTGGTTTCACTCTTCAAAATATGCTCAAACAAAGCATTACCACGAAAACCGTTAATGGCCGCCAGTTCACTTACGAGCTTACGCCACAAGCCAAAATCGGGGCAGCTTATGCCACACAATCCATTACTGTTGGGGTAGATTTAGATTTAACCACTCAAAAACGGTACAACGAATTAAATGATAATACGCAGTTTGTACGTATTGGTGCCGAAGGTAATGCATGGGATTGGGCGCAACTCCGTTTAGGCTATGAGCACGATTTAGAAGACACGCTAGACGGTTCGTTCACCGCAGGTCTTGGGTTTAGCCCATTTGGTGTATTCAACATTGATATTGCAGGCAGCTACGCGGGAGAAAACCAACTGGGTGGTTCAGCAAACATTAGCTTTACCTTTTAGCTATTTAACCTAACGTCTTCACCCAGCTTCGATATCACTTATACAAAGCCTCTGATACAGGGGCTTTCTTTCCTACCTTTTTCTGGTTATTCTGCCACTGATTTTTAGTCGGGGAGCGAAAGCTGAGACTGATACGCCTGTCACTCTAAACAGTCGTAATAGGACCCGTTGAACCTGATCCAGTTAACACTGGCGTAGGGAACTAAGCACAATGACAATAAACCTGTCTGCTTTTTCCTGCGTTTTATTCTATATACGGAATCAAACCATGATGATGTCACTAAACGACGCCAATACTTCCACCATAACCCCCATTGTTTTAACGATTGCAGGCTCAGACAGTGGCGGCGGCGCTGGCATTCAAGCCGACATTAAAGCAATTTCTGCCACTGGTGGTTACGCGTGCTCTGTTATTACTGCGTTAACGGCCCAAAATACTCAAGGGGTATTTGGTATTCACCCGGTTCCTTGTGAGTTTGTCGCCCAACAGCTTGATGTTGTTTTTTCTGATCTGAATGTCGTTGCCGTAAAAGTAGGCATGCTGAATGACAGCAGTATTATCGAGGTCGTGGCAGATAAACTACGCCAATATCAACCTAATTTTATTGTTGTCGATCCTGTCATGGTGGCCACCAGCGGCGACCTATTATTGGAAAGCAGTGCCCTTTCTACCCTTAAAACGAAATTGCTTCCTCTTGCGGATGTGATCACGCCTAACTTACCTGAAGCAGCGGTATTAACAGAAAGTAACCAGCCCAAAAGCAACAAAGAAATGACTGAGCTTGTCGCTAAAGTTCGTGAAATAGACACAAAATCAGTGTTACTTAAAGGTGGCCATGCAGAGCTAGATGATCACAGTACCGATCTATTGATCACTAAAAATGATGTTCTTCACTTTTCCAGCCAACGAATTAATACCACGAATACTCATGGTACAGGCTGTACTCTTTCCGCTGCCATTGCCAGTTTCTTAGCTCAAGGGCAACCACTCCCAGAAGCAATAAACAAAACCAAACAGTATTTAACTAACGCGTTAATTCATGCCGATAAGCTAGACATAGGTAAAGGTCACGGGCCAGTTCATCACTTTTATAAGTAACCAAACATCAGGATCATTTAAGCCGCTTCATATACAAATCAAAGCGGCTTAAAAAACATGCGGTAAATTAAATACTACAAGGTAATGGACTTTGTCATTCCAGCTTCAGCATGACCTGGAATATTGCAAGCAAATTCCACTTCTGGCTTACCGTGAAAATGCCACATCAGTTGCTTAGCTTTGCCTGGTTTTACCGTCACTACACTGCCACTATCGTGGTCATGATCCATAGCCATATTTTTCATCATTTCACGGTGGGCCAACTGTTCTTTCATGCTACCGATTGAAAACTCATGGTCGATTTTTCCGGTATTCATCACCACAAATTGCACTACATCGTTAAGTTCTATCTTTACCTCTTTTTTAAAGGTGATTTTCATGTCGTCAGAAAGCAGAACATGGACGACTTTATCAGGCTTTGAGCCTTTTGCTGGCATACCCACCTCAGACATCCCTTCCATCGACATATCCATACTACTGTGGTCCATTTTAGAATGATCCATGCCTTCCATCTTCATCATGGGCATACTACCGTGATCCATTTTGGAATGATCTGCACTGTCTGCCATTGCAGTACTTGCTATCGCAGAAAGCATCAGTACTAATAGTGTCTTTTTCATTATTTTCACCTTCTCTTTTTCTTTCAAAAATATATAAAACTGAATGATTAGTTCAGTTTATGGGCCGTTTGTTTCCAAAGCTTAAATACCGCCGGAAGAACAACTAATGTCAGCAATAACGCCGATGCCATGCCGCCTATCATTGGTGCGGCGATACGCTGCATTACTTCCGAGCCTGTACCCGATCCCATCATGATTGGGATCAAACCAATAATTACGGTGCTCACCGTCATCATGACAGGACGAACACGCAAACCGGCTCCTTCTCGAATCGCTTGAGATAAATCACCTATTGATAACGTCTGATTATTTTCCGCAGCATCAAGCTGTTTGAAATGCCATGCTTGGTTCAAATACACCAGCATGATCACCCCAATCTCCACAGCTACCCCCGCCAAAGCAATAAAACCAACGCCTACTGCCACCGAAAAGTTAAAGCCAAGCCAGTGCATTAACCACAAACCACCAACCATGGCTAAAGGCAAAGTCGCCATGATGATCAGCACTTCTCCAACTCTTCGGAAACTCAAATACAGCAGTAGCATGATGATGGCGATGGTGGCTGGTGTAACAATACTCAAACGCTCTTTTGCTCGTTCCATATATTCATATTGCCCAGACCACGCTAATGAATAGCCAGCTGGTAATTTCAACTGTTCCATGACCACTTGCTTTGCATTTTCAACGTAAGAGCCAAGGTCTCGGTCTTCAATATCCACAAATACCCAGCCGTTTGGTCGTGCATTTTCTGTTTTGATCATGGGAGGGCCATCTTCATAACGAATATCGGCAACATCCGCGAGAGAAATCTGAGCGCCTTTTGGAGTAACTAAAGGGAGCCCTTGTAATTTCACTAAGGAATCACGGTAAGACTGCGGGTATCGCACATTAATAGGGTAACGCTCTAACCCTTCGATGGTTTCACCCACGTTCATGCCGCCGACCGCAGTGCTGATCACCTGCTGAATATCTTGGATACTCAAACCGTAGCGTGCAGCCTGACGGCGATTAATATCAATGGTGACATAGCGCCCACCCGCTACACGTTCAGCGTACACAGAAGCCGTACCAGAAATACCATGTAAAATAGGTTCTAAATCCGCACCAATTTGCTCAATAACACTCAAATCAGGGCCCGCAATTTTTATCCCAATGGGCGTTTTGATCCCCGTTGCTAGCATATCGATACGGGTTTTAATGGGCATGACCCACGCATTGGTTAAACCCGGAAATTGGATCAGCTGCTCAAACTCTTTACGCAATGACTCTGTAGTAACCCCTTCTCGCCATTCGTCTTTCGGTTTAAATTGAATCACGGTTTCAATCATGGTCAGCGGTGCAGGGTCCGTTGCCGTTTCCGCTCGGCCGATCTTGCCCCATACTGTGGCGACTTCTGGTACGGTTTTGATGAGTTTATTAGTTTGTTGCAACAGCTCGCGCGCTTTACCAATCGAAATCCCTGGATACGTCGTCGGCATGTACATCAAATCCCCTTCATCCAGTGGTGGAATAAACTCACTGCCCACTTTCGAAATCGGATAATACGCCGAAGCCATAAGTACCAAAGCAGCCACAATCACTGATTTTGGAAAGCGCATTCCAAGTGCTAACAAAGGGCGATACAAAGCCACTAAACCACGGTTGATCGGATTTTTATTCTCAGGAAGTACTTTGCCGCGAATAAAATAGCCCATCAACACAGGCACTAACGTAACTGCTAACCCTGCTGCTGCTGCCATTGCATAGGTTTTGGTAAAGGCTAAAGGCGCAAACATCTTGCCTTCTTGGCCTTCCAGAGCAAACACAGGAACAAAACTTAATGTGATGATCAGTAGCGAGAAAAACAGAGGTGCCCCCACTTCTTCCGCAGCTTTGCCGATCACTTGCCAGCGATTTTTATCCGTTAAAGGGGTCCGTTCTATGTGTTTATGAACATTTTCTATCATCACTATCGCGCCATCCACCATGGCACCAATAGCAATGGCAATACCACCAAGGGACATGATATTGGCATTAATGCCTTGCAGATTCATGATGATGAAAGCAGTTAAAATGCCAACAGGTAAGCTAATAGCAATGACAATAGAAGAACGTATGTGGAATAAGAAAAGAGCACACACTAGTGCCACTACAATGAACTCTTCGAGCAGCTTTTCCCATAAATTATCTACGGCTTGATTAATCAAAGTAGAACGATCGTACGTAGACACGATCTCCACACCTTCCGGCAAACTTTTCTGAAGCTCCGCCAACTTATTTTTTACGTTGTCGATCACTTCACTGGCGTTTTCGCCAAATCGCATCACGATCACACCACCAACGGCTTCCCCTTCACCATTAAACTCAGAGATCCCTCGGCGCATTTGTGGGCCTAAATTAATGTCGGCAATATCCCCCAATAGTAGTGGCGTGCCTTTTTCTGTGACTTTTAACGGCAGTGATTGAATGTCTTCAATACTGCTTAAGTATCCGGTTGTGCGCACCATATGCTCAGCTTCAGCCACCTCAACCACCGATGCACCAGTTTCTTGATTGCCCTGAGAAATAGCGGTATTCACTTGTTGCAACGTTAAATCATAAGCGCGCAACTTTGCTGGATCGATTTGTACTTGGTACTGCTTTACCATACCGCCAACCGTGGCCACTTCCGACACACCGTTAACCGTTTGTAATTCATACTTTAAAAACCAATCTTGTAAGCTACGAAGTTCGCTTAAATCATGTTTGCCACTTTTATCTTGCAGCACGTAACTGTAAATCCAACCGACACCCGTTGCATCTGGCCCTAGTGTTGGTTTCGCGCTCTCTGGTAGCTTAGGCGCTACTTGGCTTAAGTACTCTAAAACTCGCGATCGAGCCCAGTACATGTCGGTATCATCGTTAAAAATAATATAAACGTACGAGTCACCAAAAAATGAATAGCCACGAACCGTTTCTGCCCCCGGCACCGCTAGCATGGCCGTCGTTAACGGATAAGTAACCTGATCTTCCACCACTTGTGGCGCTTGCCCCGGATAACTGGTTTTGATGATCACCTGTACATCTGACAAATCCGGCAGTGCATCTATCGGGGTCTGCTTTACACTGAACAAACCAGCCACCACCAAAAATGCCGTCGCCACTAAGACCAAAAACCGATTACTGAGCGACCATCGAATTACTATCGGAATCATTGCTCACCTCCCGACACTAATTCAATTTCTTTTAGCAAATAATCATTATCTTGTTTCGTAATTAGAAACCGAATTTTTTGTCCTTCAATTAACGAAGATAAATCAAGATCGTTATTTGAATCTGACACGGTAAAGTTCATTTCACCTGGCTGCCAATTCCACTCTGGAGCCGCTTGGTGGTTAATGGTGATCATGCCAAAGTCCGCCATGAGCATAGAAATATCACCTTCCATCCAAACTTCATTTGGCACTGTATTGTTCGATAATTTAACCTCTTGCACCTCATACTGCCCAGACGCCATTTTTTGCATAGAGAACTCAATCACTTGCCCTGATTGAAGTGCGCCCATATTCACTTGCTCAGCCACCATGAAGTTCATTACCATTCCCGGCCAACCCCATTCAGGAACTGGCTGGTGGTTAATGGTTAGCATACGATGCCCCGCCATCACATCGGTTATCTCACCGTTTGCCCAAGCGATTGCAGTCGCAGCCTCTTGGTTTGGCACCGCATCATCGACACCATTGATTCGACTCAGTTCCGCTGTTTGACTGGATTCCGAATCCAACATAAATTGCGCAGAAACCACCACTGTGTCTTGCTCTGTTAACCCTTCAAGCACTTCAACCATTTGATTAGCTTCACGGCCTGTTTCGATACGAACAGAGCGGTATTTTCCATCCCCTAACGCAAGCACCACACGAGTCATCTCACCCGATTGAATTACGGCCTGACGCGGGATCGTAAGCACTTCACTCTCAGATTCTGGCTGTAGTGTAATGTTGGCAAACATGTTTGGTTTTAAGGCGTAATCTTGATTAATAAACTTCAAACGCACCCGCAGCGTTCTGGTTGTAGGATCTAATATGGGATAAATGTAATCCACTTCCCCTTGCCACTCTTGTCCAGGGAGTGAATCCAACGCCATGACCGCTTTCGCTCCACTTTTGATCCAGTGGCTCTGGCGCTCAAATACTTCGGCATCCACCCACACTTCATTTAGTGGCCCAGCACTGATGGCTGCTTGGGCTGGCGACAAATATCCACCTTCACGTACATTTAAGCTCGCAATGATCCCGTTAGCAGGGGCTTTAATATCAATGGTATTCGAGGCTTTTCCTCGCTGAAGAATAGTTGCTATTTGTTCTCTATCGACACCTAAAGAAACCAACCGCTCTGTCGCACCTCGAATCAAGGCTTTACGCCCCATTTTTGAGGCATTTAATAACTCTTCCTGAGCTTTAACCAAATCTGGCGAATAAAGAGTGAATAGCACACTGCCTTTTGTCACTCTTTCTCCCACAGCATTGATGTTCAGCTTTTCTACCCAACCAGACACTCGCACATTGGTTTGCCATAGCTGACTCTCATCAAAAGCCACGTACCCCACGGTATTAATGTGCGGGATCAGCGTGGATAGCGTAACAGGGGCCACTTTTACACCGAGGTTATTCTGCACCGCCGCATTAATCGTAACCGTACCTGCTGGCTCACTTTCGCTGGCAAGGTCTTCAGCGTACACAGGCACTAAATCCATTCCCATGGGTGATTTGCCCGGCTTATCACGCTGATAATTCGGATCCATTGGCGCAACCCAATATAAGGGCTCATTAGCCGCTTTTGTTTCTGTTACCAAGCTATTGGAATCACTCTCCATGAGCATGGTAATTGGCTGATAGGCCGCAAATCCTAACGCTCCACCAACAACCGCCGCTAATAGTGCAACTTGTACTGTCTTCATGACTAATTCCTTAATTCACTTTGGTTACTGAGAAGAATGTCCAGCGGACGTATAGGCAAAACCATCAAGCCAAAAGGCTAGGTTGCTCTTCGTAATGTTCAGATCAGCTTGAAGACGAGCTTGCTCTACCGCAAGTGCTAGCTCTTCACTGGCGGCAGTAATAAACTCACTAAACTGTGCGGTATTATTTTCGTAGCCCCGTTCAACAGCTTGAGTGCGCTGTTTTGCTTGTTTTAATAAGGTATGTTGGTAACGAGACAAGCGTTGCTCAGTGTTTGCTTTATCTACCAAAAGCGTATTCACTTTGGCATTCATTTGGGTAAGAAGAAGATCTCGTTGTGACTGAGCAGCACCAACTTGGTATTGTGCCGCGGAATACTGTTTGTCTTGGCGTTTATCAGTAAAAAAGGGCAAATCCATCGTCAAAAACACACTGACAAGATCAGATGCAGGCTGCCCCATCATGCCGTCTGCCTGGCGGTAGCCATACATCACTTCAACCCCGAACTGTGGCTCATAAGCTTGCTTCGCAATATCCACTTGAGTTTGGTTCGATTTGATTAATGCATCAGCAATTAAAACCGTCGGATGAAATCCTAAAACGGAATAGTAATTGGTATTACCTTTTTGATTTCCTAAGACAGCCTCAAGCTTAACCCAGTCATGTACACCATCGGACTGAAGAGTAAAGGCGACCTCCCCTAACCATTCGGAAAGTTGCGATTGAATGCGTTGCTGTACCTGTTTGTTCGCTTGTAACTTTTCGTCTAACTTGCTCACTTGCAGTTGAGCTTGTAGCAGATCCTGAGCTTGGCTTTTTCCAAGTGCGTAATTCGTTTCAATAAACGCAACCAGATCTAGCATCAGCGCACGGTTTTTTCTTATCAATAGCTCAGATTGTTGCTGAAAGTAGAGCTCTGCCCATAATTGAGTCACGTTATTCGCCACTTCTAATTCACGTACTCTACCTTGCAGCGCGATCCCTTCCGCTTGCTGATTCATTTTTCTTTGTTGGAGTTTCAGAGTATCTCCGCGCTCAAACTGCTGCATTAACCCCACAGAAATATTTGTCATGGGATCATCATCTAGCCCAAAGCTATCCACAGGCACGCCACCTATGCCCATTTTTAACTTTGGATCCATCAAGGTTGCAGAGGCTATGCCTGTTTCACGTAAAGCCTGTGCCTGAGCGCTGATTTGATGCTGATTGGCATCGTTCATCAGTGCTTGTTCAATTAAGTTAGAAAGCTGATTTTGAGCCCACACTGGCTGTGCAGATGCAAACATAAAACCAACACTCAAACAGATTTTTTTCCATTGAGAAGTCATGGTGCTATCCAATTATTCCACCAGCCCCACACGTTAACTTGTGTTGCTAACTTTTGCGCTAACACGCATTAGGCTGGATCATTGCAATAATGCTAATAACTCAAAGAGCTAAAAGCAGACCAAATAGTGAAATAAAAGGATTAAGCGATCGGGGGGCGATAAAGGCTAGATAAGCGAGAGCTTGGAATGAAATAACGTAACTCATGATACTCAGCAAAACGAACTACATGAGCAATTAAATGAGTCACATCGGTAAAATTCATCGCGTATTGTGTCGAACACACATCAGAACAACACACGTCATGATCCATCCCAGAGCCACTATGACAACTATCCATCACTGTCGGACTTGAAGAATGCACCATAGAGTCACCAGCCGTGTGCATCATGCTGCCAGAGCAGCCTGTCACTTCTTTTTCTGAGGAAGTGTCGTGAGACATCGTGCTCATTGACTGCATCGACAACATTTTAAGGCTTATTAAAGGCGCACTCGCACTGACACTCGATAGCAATAACGCCATCAGTGTTAGTCCTGTGATCAGCAATGTATGAATTCGCTGTGCCATAATAAACTCAAATAAAACGTGCTATATAACTGTATAGGTTCCAGTAGGGGGAAGGTCAAGCCTTACAAAAATAACTGAGTATTTCTCAAACAAAAAGCCGCTAAATAAACCTATTTAGCGGCTTTACTTTGCTTAGGTTCTATTAGCTAAATCGCTGTTTTAGCTTAGATAAACGAGACAGCACAACATAATCAAGAATCAACACCGTCGCTAGAGTGATCCCCGCCATCGGGAATAGAACCGATACACATGACATAACAACCACCGCACTTTTCCATACGGGCATATTTTTAGGCATTGGTGGCGCAACTAGCTTAGCACTTCCCTTAGGGCGACGAAGCCACCACATCACGGCTCCCGTTACCGAAATAAGAATGAAGATCAAACACAATGCCGTATTCAGCACTCGGTTCCACGTTCCCATGTCACCTTGATGTAAGGCAATACCAGCTGCCATAAACTTCGCCATCACACTGTAGTCTTGCCATGTTACGTCAGCTAAAACATCACCTGTGTATTGATCAAGGTGTGTGGTTCTGTCTAATCTTGCATCGGTGATATCGCCACTCATGGTATTGGCTGATACGGTATAAACGCCCTCTTCTGAACTAGGCAAGTTTACTTTAAAGCGAGTGAAGTCATTCTGGTAAGCAAAAGCGACAATGCTATCAATGCTCATGCTTTGCTGAGGTGAGCCTGATTTATGATCATGATGAGAAGCTGGCATTGGGGTTTGCTCTAAGTTCCATGGCACTTCTTCTTCCACCCCATGATTCATAGAAGCATGAGTGGCATCAGAAAGAGGAACATCGGCCCATTTTTCCGCAGGAAAGCTATTCCAAGGCTGAACAAACTTCCCACCCCAAATACCTGCCCACGACAGACCTGAGACTAAGAAAAACACAAAGAAGAGCGAGGTAAGCATGCCTAAGTTCGCATGTAAATCTCGCCAAAAAATCCGAGAACCACTTGATAAACGTACCTTCAACATCCCCGCTTTACTGGCATTATCTCGTGGCCACCACATATATAAACCTGTGATTAACAACACCACACTCAAGCTGGCGGCAATCTCAATAAGTCGATCCCCAGTATCTCCAATCAATAACGTGCCATGTACCTCATTGGCTAGTGCATACCAACTATCGTCTCGATTTATTTCGCCTAGGACTTCTCCGGTATATGGATTCACGGTAATAAACAAGCCTTGGTCCTGCTCTGTCACAATCGAAAATCGGCTGGCTTCTTCAGAGCTTGGCGGCGTTATGTATTGCTTTATCGTAGCTTCTGGGTATTTGGCTTTCACATTGGCGAGCTGTTCAGAAACTAACACGGTTGTATTTTGGGGCTCTACATGGATTATGTCCCCGTATTGCGCTTGCTCTATCACATCATCGTAAAGCATGATCAAACCCGTGATAGAAAGCATCACCATAAAAGGAATCACAAAAAGCCCAGCATAAAAATGCCAGCGCCAAGTTGTGAAATAAAATGATTTTTTAACGGCACTGTTATTCGTGTTTTGATTTGAATTTGCCGTAGAGACATCGCCTAACATAGCTATATTCCTTTATATCGCACGCAGAGTAGCCGAGTAGAACCAAGCAGTACTACTTTGCCTTTTGCGCAACGTTCATTATTAAAATTATTTTGATTTATTTAACGAATGATAAAGAGAAGGCGGAGATCGAGGCGAAGACAACACATAGCGATGAGACAGAGCAGTAAAAGAGTAGCCATCAAAAACATGGGCTTTTCTAACCACCAAAGAAATGGCTGAATGCAGCGTACTTAAATGAAAAGGCGTGTAATGACTGAATGGACACTGAGTACCATGTGACGAACCATTGGTCTCTTCACCACCGACTTTGACCAACTTAAAACCATTAAAAGTACAAATAGACTCCCACACATCTGAATTACTGCTATGAGCATTCATCACAGGCATGAGCGATACCAGCAGCCAGCTAAGCAGACATGCTGTTGTCATTACACTTTTAAAAGATGTTGTCTTTATCATTCTTGTGCCACATTAAGGTTGCGGCACAAACTAGCCAATACAAAATCAACAAGCAAGTAACAAATTCATTAACTAAATCTACTTCACACAATTTTATCAATAAAAATAAAAACAACGGTATACCCACTGGGAGATACCGTTGTTATGTGTTGGGTGATGAATAGTGGCTGGTGACTAGTTCAACTCTTCAATACCCATATTAAACAGAGTAAAGGCATACAAATCGGCGGATAAATCGATCATTTTACTCATTGGCATACCTGCGCCATGGCCTGCATTCACATCAATACGGATCATCACAGGGTTGTGACCTTGGTATTTATCTTGAAGTTCTGAGATAAACTTATACGAGTGAGCAGGCACAACGCGATCGTCATGATCAGCTGTGGTAACCAAAGTCGCCGGGTAATTCACATTTTGCTTAACATTATGCACAGGTGAGTAGCCAAGTAGATACTTGAACATCTCTTCACTCTGATTTGCTGTACCGTAATCGTACGCCCAGCCTTCACCCGCAGTAAATGTGTGGTAACGAAGCATGTCCAATACCCCTACCGCAGGCAATGCGACTTTAAACAGCTCTGGGCGTTGAGTCATGCAGGCTCCGACTAATAAACCACCGTTTGAGCCGCCACGAATCGCAAGAAAATCTGAGCTGGTATACTGCTCTTCAATCAAATACTCCGCAGCCCCAATGAAGTCATCAAACACATTTTGTTTGCTTAACTGAGTGCCCGCATTGTGCCACTCTTTACCGTATTCACCGCCACCACGTAGATTAGGAATGGCGTATACTCCTCCTAGCTCCAACCAACTGGCAACCACACCACTAAAACTTGGCGTCAAACTCACATTAAAACCACCGTACCCATACAAAATCGTTGGGTTTTTACCGTCCAATTTCAGCCCTTTACGGTGGCTAATGATCATCGGTACTTTCGTCCCATCTTTTGATGTATAAAACACTTGGCGAGATTCAAATTTCTCGCTATCAAAAGGGGCATCTGACGCACGGTACAATTCAGATTCACCACCTTCGACGTCAAAACTAAAGATGGTTGGTGGCGTGACATAATTGGTAAACGTGTAATACAACTGACTATCTTCATGCCGGCCAGAAAAACCAGATGCGCAGCCTTCACTAGGCAAAGTAATATCGCGAACAACGTTTCCAAGTAAATCGTATTGCTTAACTTGAGAGAACACATCCACCATATAAATAGCAAAAAGATAACCACCACCCGTTTGAACGTCTAACACTTGCTGCTGCTCTGGGATCACGTCTTCCCAATGTTCAGGCTGTGGTGAATTAGCATCAACAGAAACGACTTTACCATTTGGTGCATTTAAATTAGTTTTAATGAATAAACGGTTACCTTGGTTCTCAATAACATAGCTATCGGAATTTGTATGATCGACAACCGTGATGATCGGGTTATCGTCACTCATTAAATCTTTAATGAATAGTCGGTTACCTGAAGTAGAAACCGAAGCAGAAATCACTAAATAACGATCGTCCTCCGTCGTGTATCCACCCACATATCGGTGTTTTTCTTGCTCAGTGGCCCCAAAAATAAGGCGGTCTTGCTGCTGATTCGTCCCTAATTGGTGGAAATAAAGCTTGTGCTGATCGGTACGGGCAGATAATTCACTGCCTTCCGGTTTATCGTAACTTGCATAATAGAAGCCTTCATCCCCTAGCCACGACATACCTGTAAACTTGGTATCAACAAGGGGCGCTTCAACCTCTTTACCTGTTTGAGCATCAATAATATAAATGGTACGCCAATCACTGCCCGCTTCTGACACCGAATAAGCCGCAAACTTAGCATTTTTAGAAAAGCTAATAGAACCTAAAGAGCTGGTCCCTTCATCACTGAACGTGTTCGGATCAAGAAACACTTCCGGCTCACCTTCTTCAAGCTGGCGATACAATACCGCTTGATTTTGCAGCCCGTCGTTTTTATAAAAATACGTATAATCGCCACGTTTAAACGGCTGAGAGACTTTTTCATAGTCTTGCGCTTTACTGATACTGTCACGTAGCTGGCTGCGATAAGGAATTTGCTCTAGAAAATCGAATGTCACATCATTTTGCTCTGTTACCCAAGCAGCAGTTTCGGCACTCATGTCATCTTCTAGCCAACGGTAAGGATCACTTACCTGTGTGCCAAAATAGTTATCTGAAACATTACCTTTTTTTGTGTTTGGGTATGAAATAGGCGCAGTGTCCTTGACCATGATATAACTCCTAAAAATTCTATTATCTCTAACATATCGAATTACGGAGTAAAAAAAAGCCCAACAGACGTCAGGCTTAGTTTTACCGCTTTTTTTCTCAGAAATTGCTACTTAACTTGTATTAAAGGTTACTTAACCGACCACTGAGATAATGAACGTTTAAAATCTGAATAATCAAATTCGTTTAGTTTTTGGATTTCACCATTTGAACGCTCACAGTAAATTGATGGCATTTTCAAACCATTAAACCAGTTCAACTTAACCATGGTGTAACCAGCACTGTCCATAATATGAAGCTTCTGCCCAATCTCTAACGGCGCATCAAAAGTGACTTCGCAGAATTGGTCCCCTGCCAAACACGAACACGATCCGATCACATATTCATGTTCACCATTTTCTGATGCTTCAAAGATAGATGCGGGCTCATCGTAGATCAAAGTATCCAGCCGGTGAGCTTCTGTTGCAGAATCTACAATCGCAGTTTTCTTCACGTTCTCAACAATGTCAACTACAGTCACGACAAGATCGGCGGTTTTTGTAATGATGGCTTCGCCGGGTTCAAGGTAAAGTTGAACACCATGTTTTTCCGAAAAGCTTCTCAATGCACACGCTAACTTTTCCACATCGTAACCTGGCCATGTGAAGAACACACCGCCGCCTAAGCTAACCCAGTCTAATTTATCTAAATATGTGCCGAAATGTTCTGAAATAGAATCTAAAAGACGTGTAAAAGCATCAACATCTTTGTTTTCACAGTTCATGTGAAACATCACACCATCTAAACTTTCAAAGACGTTAGGATCAATATGATCAGCTTGCACTCCTAAACGAGAGAACTGACGAGCAGGGTTTGCCAAATCTTGTCCTGCATAACTTACTCCCGGATTCAAACGCAGACCAATAGACGCTTTACCTTCAACCAAATGACGATGTGCTACTAGCTGACTCTGTGAGTTAAAAATTAACTTGTCACAAATATCCGCCACTTCTTTTACATCATCTTCACTGTAACCCACACTGTAAGCGTGCGTTTCACCACCAAACGTTTCATGACCAAGCTTCACTTCATAAGGACCACTGCTGGTGGTGCCATCTAAGTAGGGCTTAATAAGATCAAACACTCCCCAAGTGGAAAAGCATTTCAGGGCCAACACAAGTTTTACACCTGACAGCTCTTTCAAACGTTTCGCTGTTTCTAAATTGGCAATTAACTTGTCTTCATTGATCATAAAGTATGGGGTTTTTAGTTCGCTTTTTTGCATTTATCTATACCTTGAGCGTAGCCACTCTAAAATCGAACAAAGCCGATGCGTAACACATCGGCTTTAGGTATTTAGTGAATATTAAAATCTTTATTTAAGGATTTTAATATCCGGTTGGCCCACTTCTAGCTCTTGAACATGCCAATCTAAACCAATTTCAGGCATGGTTTCTAGGAACGGATCTGGGTCTAGCTGTTCCATGTTAAACACGCCTTTCTCTGCCCAGTTACCACGGAAGTATTGCAGAGCAGCAGTAATAGCAGGAACACCTGTTGTGTAAGAAATTGCTTGGTGCTCAACATCTTCATACGCCACTTCGTGGTCAGCGTTGTTGTAAATGAATACGCTACGCTCTTTACCATCTTTTTTACCTTGAACCCAAGTACCAATACACGTTAACCCCGTGTAACCCGGAGCCAATGATGTTGGATCAGGCAACATCGCTTTAAGTACGTGTAGTGGCTGAACAACCGTACCATCATGCAGTGTTAATGGTTCTGGGCTAAGTAGACCAATATCACGCATACAGTTAAAGTAGTTCAGGTATTTATCGCCAAAACCCATCCAGAACTCAATACGTTTTGCTGGGATAAACTCTTTCATTGAGCGAACTTCATCGTGCGCCATGGAGTACACTTTATGTGTTCCACAGTTCGGGAAATCAAACTCAAGCATACGTGAGTGACATGGCACTTGCTTCCACTCTTCATTTTCCCAGTAGAAAGAATCACCCTGGATCTCTAGCATATTGGTTTCTGGGTCAAAGTTAGTAGCGAACTTCTTACCGTGGTCACCAGCATTGACGTCCATAACATCAATGGTGTCGATTTCATCAAATAAGTGCTTCACTGCATAAGCAGCAAATACGGACACTACGCCAGGATCAAAACCCGCGCCTAAAATACCTGTGATGCCCGCTTCTTCGAACTTCTCACGGTACTCCCACTGCCAATCGTACGCTTGTGGTACTTGTTGGCCTTCTGAACATAAATCAACCGCGACCGATGTATCTAAGTAAGATACTTTTGCTTGATAGCAGGCTTCCATGATGCTCATGTTTACCCACGGAGGGCCAGCGTTAATAACAAGATCTGGCTGTACTTCTTTAATTAATGCAACTAGCGCATCCACGTCATCTGCATTCACTGAACGTGCTTCTAGTTTTTTAGAGGTATCTTTTAGGTTATTTTTACCCTTAATAGACTCAATGATTTTTTCACACTTTGCAACGGTACGTGAGGCAATAGTAATATCGCCAAGAATCTCATTATTTTGTGCTGCTTTATGCGCAACAACCCAACCAACACCACCTGCACCAATTTGTAGAATAGACATGTTTTTATTCCTTTATTTTGCCAGCGTTAAAGCAAGCTGGTTCACTTCATTCAGTAAAGATTCGAAATCTGACATTTTTAAACAAGGGTTCAAGATAGTGAACTTAAGCGCGACTTTGCCATCCACTACCGTTTCTCCTAATACTGCTACGCCTTTCACGAGCGATTCTAGGCGGAGAGTTTTATTAAGTTGATCTAAGTTTGTATCCGCATGGCCAACATAACGGAATAACACGGTAGAAAGCGCAGGATCAGCCAATAATTCAAAGTCAGATGACTGGTTAATTAAATCCGCTACCTGCTGAGTTTGACCGAGTAAATGATCGTACATGCTACCGAGAGCCTGAGGCCCTACCGTTTGCATTGTCATTAATACTTTTAATGCATCAAAACGTTTTGACGTGGCTATGGACTTATCCACTAAATTCGGCAATAAGTCGTCTTCTCGATTTAAATAGTCGGCATGATGCAGCAAATACTTAAAGTTCGTTTTGTCTTTGAGCAACACGGCACCACAACTGATTGGCTGGTAAAACAGCTTATGAAAATCAACACTCAACGAGTCAGCACGCTCAATTCCGTGAAGACGAGATTTATGACGACTTAGAATTAATGCGCCACCATAAGCGCCATCCACATGCAACCAAAGCTGATGTTGAGCCGCAATATCGGCAAGCCCTGCGAGATCATCAATCGCCCCGTGATCTGTTGTACCAGCAGTACCAACCACAGCAAACGGCAGGAAGTTTTTCTCTTTTAATTCATCAACCTTTGCGACTAAGGCAGACAGCTTAATCGTGCCATCTAGGTTAGTATCCACGCACTCAACCGCATTTTCACCTAGCCCTAACAGAGATGCGGATTTTTGCACCGTAAAGTGTGATTTGTTCGAACACAAAATGCGAAGTTTCGTCGCGTATTCAGGCAAGCCCGCTTTTTGAATATTGTGCTCTGAAATATTTTTAACAGCCCAATCACGCGCTAGAAGCAGCCCCATAAGGTTACTTTGCGTACCACCACTGGTGAAGATGCCATCTGCTTTTTCACCAAGCCCGTACATGCCGCATAACCAATTCACCACTTTCTGCTCAACAAAAGTTGCAGAGCTTGCTTGATCCCACGAATCCATCGATTGATTCAAAGCACTAATAAATGCTTCGGCAGCAACCGCTGGCAATAATGGCGGTGTGTGTAAATGGGCAATACAATTTGGATGCTGAACCATGATCGAATTTTTAGCGATGAGATCGCCGGTTTGATCAATAACCGCTTCTAACGATTGCTGGCGAGTATCTAAATCAATGTTTTCTATCAAGCTTTTAAGAAGCTGTGGCTCCATTGCAGAATACGGAGCATCCGTTGACTCAAACACTTGCTTTAGTACTTGGGTCGTTTGGTTTAATGCGGCTTCAAACTGATCAGAACCACCTTTACCTGTATGAATAAAATGATCACGCCAGCTTTCTTGCTCGTTACCTGCACAAGCGACATCCTGTACTGGTGCAGGTCCTGCCACCGCTAGCATTGCTTCACGTAAGGCATCAAGCGCAAAATCAATTTGTTCAAAAGTAATGATTAGCGGCGGTAAGAAACGAAGAACCGATCCCTGACGACCGCCTTTTTCGATGATCAAGCCACGTTCTAAAGCTGCTCGTTGAATTTGCACCGTCAACTCTGGTGCGGCTTCAGGTTCACCAAATTTATTCAAGCTACCATCTGGATTCACGATTTCGATGCCTAACATCAAGCCTTTGCCACGAACTTCAGCGATACAACTCACTTCTTTGGCGATCTTCTTCAAACCATCTCGAAAGTACGCCCCCGCAACTTGTGCGTGTTCAACCAAATTATCACGTCGAATAATTTCTAATGCTTTTGCACCTGTCGCCATTGCAAGCTGATTACCACGAAACGTGCCTGTATGCTCACCCGCTTTCCAGGTATCTATGGATTTATCAAACAGTAAAATCGACATGGGTAAGCCGCCGCCCACTGCTTTCGATAAACACAAAATATCAGGAGTAATACCAGACTCTTCAAACGCAAATCGGTGGCCACTTTTACCAATACCACATTGAATTTCGTCTAAAATCAGTAAAATTCCGTGTTCTTTGGTAATTCGGCGCAACTCTTGTAACCAAAATGCAGGAGCCGCAATCACGCCACCTTCACCTTGAATTGGCTCAACAATGATTGCCGCTGGCTTTTGCACTCCACTTTCATCATCACTTAGCATACGTTCAATGTAACGAATACTCTGTTTGGCGCTCTCTTCCCCTTTTAAACCAAACGGGCAGCGTAAGCTGTATGGGAAAGGTAAAAAGTGCACATCTGACATCAAACCTTGGCGGCGCTCTTTGGTACCAAGATTGCCCATTAATGCCATGGTACCATTGGTCATACCGTGATAAGCACCATGAAACGCCGCCATGGTGTTTCGGCCCGTGGTTTGTTTTGCCAATTTAATGGCCGCTTCAACCGCATCTGCGCCGGAAGGACCACAAAACTGAATACAAGCGTTTTCAGCAAAGCTTTCTGGCAAAAAGTTCATTACTTCTTTAATGAATTTATCTTTTGCTGGCGTGGTCATATCCAGAGTTTGGTAAGGCAAACCAGAATTAAGCTGATTAATGATCTCTTGGTTTATTTCTGCATGGTTATAACCAAGAGCCAAAGTACCAGCTCCTGCTAAACAATCTAAAAAAAGCTGTCCTCGGCTGTCTTCAACCAAAACACCGTGGGCTTTTTCAATTGCTAATGGCAATCGACGTGGGTAAGAACGAACTTCTGACTCATAGTGTTCCTGACTGAGTAAAAGTTCATCGGGAGTGAGATCATAAAGCTCATTAACAACTGGTACACTGGATGTGTACGTCAGATCGTTTAAATCAAATACATTGTTCATGGGACTGTCCATATATCCTAATCTGTACACACCCGCTCTCTTGACTGAAACGTCATTAAAGAATGCGATCAACACAAACAACCCACGTACGAGTAACGCGATGAAAATTTATATTTTGATGTGTGCATGCAAACTCCATTAAAAAATTAATGAAGTAGAAATTAATTACCTAGTGGTAAAAATGATGCAAAACAGAAGGATCAAGGCTCAGTAATAATACTGTAGTCAGGTAAGGCAAAGCTGATTTGATTGATAAATGGAAGTGTGTTCACTGTTGGGTTCCTTCAATAAGCGCTTTTACTGCATTTTATTTGGCGCTATTAATTCCCTTCTACTAAAAGCCATTGAGCAATTAGTACCTACGATACATCGCGGCAAAATCAGCCTGAATTATTCGCGATGCCTATGCCTTAGAACTGCTGTCTAAGATTGGGCGCAAAGTTATCACAATGTGAATTCTTATGACAACTGTTATTTCAGTAAAGTCTGTGATTTATGTAACAAAAAAGAAGAGTATTAGGAAAAATGAAGGAGGTATTTTTTAGAAAATAAAAAGCCCCAGCATTTCTGCTAGGGCTTATTATTTGGAGCGACACACGAGGTTCGAACTCGTGACCTCAACCTTGGCAAGGTTGCGCTCTACCAGCTGAGCTAGTGTCGCATTTCTGAAATCTTACAATAGAAATCAGACTTTAATTAGATGGTGCCCCGGGCCGGACTTGAACCGGCACAGCGCGAACGCCGAGGGATTTTAAATCCCTTGTGTCTACCAATTCCACCACCAGGGCACGCAA
>NZ_JAKRGH010000005.1 GCF_022347565.1 Vibrio sp. Of7-15 | reverse complement strand
TTTAGCTTCACCACCGTATACTTTAGATAAAGTAGTACAGATTGCAGCAGTTAGAGTTGTTTTACCGTGGTCAACGTGGCCGATAGTACCAACGTTTACATGCGGTTTCGTACGTTCAAATTTTTCTTTAGACACGATCGTGTTCCTTCCTAGTTAAGAGACGCCCTACCGTCGTATGGACGTATCAGAAGTCTTTTAAAATAAAGCGTTAATGTAATGATTAACGCTCAAAATAACAAGCTATGTACGCTCTGCAATTATACCATCAGCGATGTTCTTTGGAATATCAGCATATTGGCTAAATTCCATTGAGTAAGAAGCACGGCCTTGAGTAGCAGAACGCAAATCAGTTGCGTAGCCAAACATCTCAGCAAGTGGTACTTGAGAACGAATTATTTTAAGGCCTGCTGGCCCTTCATCCATTCCTTCGATCATGCCACGGCGACGGTTAAGGTCACCAACAACATCACCCATCCACTCTTCTGGTGTTGTTACTTCAACTTTCATCATTGGCTCAAGAATAACAGGTTGCGCTTCAAGTGCACCTTTCTTGAAAGCCATTGAACCAGCGATTTTAAACGCCATTTCGTTGGAGTCAACATCATGGTAAGAACCATCAAATAACGTTGCTTTAACGTCTAGAACTGGGTAACCAGCTAGAACACCGTTAGTCATTTGTTCTTCGATGCCTTTCGCTACCGCACCAATGTATTCACGAGGTACAGCACCGCCAACGATTTCATCAACGAAAACGAAACCTTCATCTGGTTCAGAAGGTTCAATTTTCAGCCATACATGACCGTATTGACCACGACCACCTGACTGACGAACGAACTTGCCTTCAACTTCAGTTTTACCACGAATTGTTTCACGGTAAGCAACTTGAGGTTTACCAACGTTACATTCTACGTTGAATTCACGACGCATACGGTCAACGATGATATCTAAGTGAAGTTCACCCATCCCAGAAATCAACGTCTGACCAGATTCTTCGTCAGTTTCAACCCGGAAAGAAGGATCTTCTGCAGCTAGTTTACCTAGTGCAACGCCCATTTTCTCTTGGTCAGCTTTTGACCTAGGTTCAACCGCGATTTGGATTACTGGCTCAGGAAACTCCATGCGCTCTAGAACTACTTTTGAGTTCGGATCACATAAAGTATCACCAGTAGTCACATCTTTAAGGCCGATAGCTGCTGCAATATCACCCGCGCGGATCTCTTTGATCTCTTCACGTTTGTTTGCATGCATCTGTACGATACGACCGAAACGCTCACGCTTCATTTTTACTGAGTTGTACACAGAGTCGCCTGAGTTTACAACACCAGAATAAACACGCATGAAAGTCAGGTTACCAACGAACGGGTCTGTAGCAATTTTAAATGCTAAAGCCGAAAATGGTTCGTTATCATCTGATTTACGTTCAATCTCGTTCTCGTCTTCATCAGTACCAGTAATTGCTGGTACATCTGTCGGAGCTGGTAAGAATTCAACAACTGCATCAAGTACTGCTTGAACACCTTTGTTTTTAAAGGCAGAACCACAAGTCGCTAATACAATCTCGTTGTTAATAGTACGAGTACGCAGGGCTTCTTTGATTTCAGCTTCTGATAAATCACCTTCTTCAAGGTATTTTTCCATCAGCTCTTCAGAGGCTTCTGCTGCAGTTTCGACTAGGTTTTGACGCCATTCATCAGCAAGCTCAACCATATCTGATGGAATATCTTCATAGGTAAACGTGGTACCCATGTCAGCATCATTCCAGTTAATCGACTTCATTTTAATTAGGTCAACAACACCTTGGAAATCTTCTTCAGCACCAATGTTGAGCTGAATAGGAACCGGAGTTGCGCCTAGACGATTTTTGATTTGATCAACAACACGTAGGAAGTTTGCGCCAGCACGGTCCATTTTATTAACGAATACCATGCGAGGAACTTCATACTTGTCAGCTTGACGCCAAACAGTTTCTGATTGAGGTTCAACACCAGAAGAACCACAGAAAACAACTACAGCTCCATCTAGAACACGCAAAGAACGTTCAACTTCGATTGTGAAGTCAACGTGTCCTGGGGTATCAATGATGTTGATACGGTGTTCTTGGAATTGGCTTTCCATACCGCGCCAGAAAGTCGTAGTCGCTGCGGAGGTGATAGTGATACCACGCTCTTGCTCCTGCTCCATCCAGTCCATTGTTGCTGCACCGTCATGTACCTCACCAATTTTGTGAGATAGACCAGTGTAGAACAATACGCGTTCGGTAGTCGTTGTTTTACCAGCATCAACATGAGCACAGATACCGATATTACGGTAGCGCTCGATAGGTGTCTTGCGAGCCACAATTGTATCCTCTTACTAAGGTCGACCTTAGAAGGTAAAGTTGGCGCAGTAAGAAATACTGCGCCATCGATATTACCAGCGGTAGTGTGCGAATGCTTTGTTCGCGTCTGCCATACGGTGAACGTCTTCACGTTTCTTAACAGCAGTACCTTTGTTTTCTGATGCATCTAGCATTTCACCAGCTAGACGCTGTGCCATAGATTTTTCACCACGCTTACGCGCAGCTTCAACCAACCAACGCATAGAAAGAGCGTTACGACGAACCGGACGAACTTCTACAGGTACTTGGTAAGTTGAACCACCCACACGGCGAGACTTAACTTCTACCGCTGGGCGAACGTTTTCAAGCGCTTGCTCAAAAACTGCTAAGCCTTCTTTTTCAGAACGCTCAGCCATGATGTCTAGTGCACCGTAAACGATTTTTTCAGCAGTAGATTTCTTACCGTCAACCATTACGATGTTTACAAATTTTGCCAGCAGCTCAGATTTGAACTTAGGATCTGGAAGGATCTTACGCTGACCGATTACGCGACGACGTGGCATGGATATATCTCCGTTGTCTTCTTCAGGTTATCCAAAACTTTTCAGTTTCTTCAAATTATAAAAATTAGTGTTTGGCCTTACTTAACGGAATCCATTAAGACTTAGGACGTTTAACACCGTACTTAGAACGACCTTTCTTACGGTCATTTACGCCTGCACAGTCAAGTGCACCACGTACAGTGTGGTAACGAACACCCGGTAAATCTTTAACACGACCACCACGGATAAGAACAACACTGTGCTCTTGAAGGTTGTGACCTTCACCGCCGATGTATGAAGTTACTTCAAAGCCGTTAGTTAAACGAACACGACAAACTTTACGTAGTGCTGAGTTCGGTTTCTTTGGAGTAGTAGTATATACGCGAGTACATACACCACGTTTTTGCGGACACGCTTCAAGTGCAGGCACGTTGCTTTTTACAACTTGCTTTGCACGCGGCTTGCGTACCAGCTGGTTAATAGTTGCCATTAAATAGCTCCTGATATTACTTACGTAAACATGTGAAAAATCTAGTCCCACAAAATAGGGACGCGAAATTTTAGGCATCGCGCTATAATGTGTCAAGAAATATACAACGATCTTCGCGATCTTCTTGCTTTTTTTTTCGAACAGCTGACAATAAAACAGAACGCTTGCTCTTAACTACGCCCACGTCAGCGTAGAGGCATGCTCCTCTGTCAGCTCAACAAAACCATTAAAATCAATTAATTTACAATCACTTAAAAAAGAAACAGGCACTCCGCGAGCCCTTAAATCTTCTTCGAGTACAAAAATTTGTACAGCTAGCTCCATTAAACGCGGATATAACGCATGTTTTGTGTTTGCAGCGTAAACTGCGTCTTGCGACAGCAAAATAACGTCATTCTGATCGATATAGTCTAGCCAACTTACGCCAGATTGCATAAATGTGTCTGTTGTTGTAACGATGTGCAGCATATTTTCCCCTAAAACATTAATAGGCGATCACACTCACCCATTAACTGTTTTATCTCTTCGGTTGTTTTTGCTTCTGCATCTAAAATTAGTGGCAAGCCATCAAATCCACGCTCGATTAATGACTGCTGACAAAAGAAAACCTGCTCAATATCGTATAAATCGAGCATCTTAAATGTCGCAATATAGTCTCGGGATTTGATCTTCTCCGGTTGCTGGTTCGCCAGTAGTTGCCCTGTACCATTACCAATGAAAAAGACTCGAATGTCTTCACTGTATGCAGAAGCTGCAAGTAAAGCATCAAGCCCTTCTCGTCCAGCATTGCTTGTATGAGGGGCACTTTGAAAAACAAACCCTAGTTTTTTCATTGCCATATTAAAACTGTATCACTCTATCTGCGGTTAATAAGGCTTCTGCTAACCCACCCAATCCGGCTTGAGAGAAACCGCTGGCTAAGTTAGAGCTGGGTAATTGATGTTGCTTGGCTTCATCTTCACTCACAACCCCACGGCGCAGCGCTGCTGCTACGCAGGTTTCAAGTTCAATATCATGCTGTTGTGAGAGCTCTTGCCATGCTTTAGTCAGATCAAATTCATCTGATGCCGGAACTGTTAATCCCGAGCCATTGGTAACACCGTCTTGATAGAAAAAGATTTTTGCAATGCTATGACCGCGCTGCAAAGCCGCTTTCGAAAACAAATAAGCGCTTCTTGCCGATTGTGAACCATAGACAGGGCCATTTACGATTAAGGCGTAAGTCAGGCTCATTTGTCGCCGTCCTCGGTTTTACGCTGACGGATATACAGGTACACAGTGTGTTTGGAGATGTTAAGACGATCCGCCACGCGATTAATGGCGTCTTTAATGTCAAAAATACCTTTATCAAACAGTTCCATGACTATCTGACGGTTTTTCGTGTTATTCGATACGCTTTTATCTGCGTTGATTTCTTCAATGGTTCGTTCCACTGTTTGGTCAACAAGCTCATCCACATCACTAGCAAAGTTAACTGAAGAAGCGGCATCTTTCGCTTCGTCTGTTGGCATAAAGGCTTGCAGTACTTGTGAAAACGGCGCGTCTAAGTTGATATTAATACACAACAAACCAATCACTCGATCATCGCCATTACGGATCGCAATCGTAATGGACTTCATCAATACGCCACCTTTGGCGCGTGTGAAATAGGAACGTGAGAAGTTTCGCTCTGAGCCTTCAATGTCTCTTAGCATACGGAGGGCAAGATCTGTGATCGGTGAACCAACCTGACGTCCGGTGTTTTCTCCGTTGGCAATTTTGATGGCGGATTTATTGAGGTCGTCTAGCGAGTGAAGCACAATTTCACAATACGAACCGATCAAACTCGCTAAGCCATCAACTACGGCTTCATACGATTTTAAGATCTGGTAATCGTGTTCAGTGAAAGGTTGGCTTTCAATTAGCTCACTCTCGACCAACACATCTGAGGTGAGATTATCTGTTGGTATCACTTGGCACTTAATCCTTGCTGATATTCAGCGTAAATTTAAAATCATTAAGGCAAGTTTATCAGAATATTTGTAAAGAAAAGACAAGACCCGACATTTGCCGGGTCTTAAAAGTGATCTAAAACAAGCGATTAAAGATTATTGATGCGCTGTTTCAGGTTTTGCTTCGTCTGCTTTAATTTCGATTAGCTCAACTTCGAATACTAAAGTTGAGTTTGCAGGAATCGTTGGTGTGTCTTGCTCACCGTAAGCTAGCTCTGATGGGATCACAAACTTGTATTTTGCACCAACAGGCATTAGCTGAACACCTTCAGTCCAACCAGGGATAACACGGTTAAGTGGGAATGTCGCTGGCTGATCACGATCGTATGAGCTATCAAACTTAGTACCATCGATTAGCGTACCTGTGTAGTGGACTACAACAGTATCAGTATCTAGTGGCTTGTCGCCTTTACCTTCACTTAATACTTGGTATAAAAGACCAGAGTCAGTTTTAGCTACGCCTTCTTGTTTTTCAAACTCAGCACGGAATTCTTCACCTGCTTTTAGCGTCGCTGCTGATTTTTCAGCTGCTTTTGCTTGTGCGAGTTCAGCAACACGCTTATCTAGCTCTTGTAGAGCAGCTTGTACTTCTTCATCTGTTAGGCGAGACGTGTCAGAAAATACGTCTTGTACCCCAGCTAAAACCATATCTTGTTTAAGATCTAAGCCAAGTTCCGTTTGTTTTTCTAAGTTAGCACTCAAGTAACGCGCCAGTGATGCACCAATCGCGTAAGCGGCTTTATCATCTTCAGATTCAAATGTGGCTACTGCTGCTACTTCTTCTACCGCAGGCTCTACAGCAACTTCTGCTTTTGGTGCTTCTTCTTTTTGACAACCAACAGCCAGCATTACTGTCGCAGCTAATAACGACACTTTAAGAATAGGTTTCATTAAATTCTCCAAATTATGATGAGGAAACGCCTCAATTTTTTATCTGCTTTTCGTTTGAACCGTGCGAAATGTTCACAACACCAATATACTAGGGTCAGCTGCCATTAGACAAACTGGATATCCATTTTGATGCGAACAATCTCTCACTATCTCACATACTTGGCTACCATCGCACTATTAAGCGGTTGCTTTTTCAATGGCAAAGAACTCCAACGCTGGTCAATTTCACCGGAAGGAGCCACCAGCTTCGCTTTAAGTCGAGACGGTCGGTTTGCCCTACTGTACTCCAAAGAACAAGATATTCTGCTCTGGGATTTAGAGCAAAACAAACAACTAGCTCAGCTTGGAGAACAAGATGCCGATGGTTCAGCAGTGTCTCATATCAAAATATCAGACAACAATCGCTACGCTGTTACCGCAAGTCAGCAAAACTTTGCTGTGTGGGATTTAGCTTGGGGGCAATCTGAGGGACTGTGGTCCATATCAGACAGCTTGATCCGCGATATTGATATCTCTAACAATGGTGAGAAAGTTTTACTGGGGTTATCCAACGGTAAAGCGATCTACGTGGACTTGGGCACCGGAAGACGCTTAGAGTTCCTTGCTCACCGAGAAAAAGTTAATTCTGTTTCGTTATCCGCGAACGGTAGGTATGCCTTGTCCGGCGGAAATGACTATTTTGCTTACCTTTGGGACACCACTTCAGGACAAATCATTCATGCCTTTGAACATACTCAGCGCATTAACCGAGTGGTCTTACAGCGTGATGGAAAGCTCGCATTTACCGCAGACGGGGGCAATGATGGCCAAATTTGGGATTTACAAACTGGCTCCTCTGTCAGTAAGTTAAAAACCTTTTCACGACAGCAAGTGTTCTCCACCGCTCGCTTTTCTGATGATGGGTCAAAATTAATCACAGGAACTCCAGCAAGCCGAATCATGTTATGGGATACCCAAAGCGGTAAGAAGATCGGTCAATGGGAAGCAGAAGCTTTAAAAGATGCCCGTCCAGCAACGGCAGTGGTGTATGATGTGGCCATAGATTCACAAGACCGAGTTATTTCAGGTACTTCTGCCGGAATCGCTCAAGCTTGGTTAGTAGAGTAGAAACAATGCCAGAAACAACAAAGCTACAAGAAAAAATCGACGACTTAGAATGCCGACTGGCGTTCCAGGAACAAACCATCGAAGAGTTAAATGATGCTTTAAGCCAACAACAACTGCTGATAAATTTAATGCAAGATCAAATGAAATACGTGGTAGGCAAAGTCAAAAATATGGATACGTCTAATCTAGCGGACCCATCGGAAGAAACACCACCACCGCATTATTAACATGTCGGTGAATGAGGTTGTTTGTTCTTAATATACGACAACCTCTTATTTCAAGCTCACTCGTGTTTATGCCATCTAAGCCATTTCATCTGCAAAAATGGCAACGTACATTTCTCCTTTCGTATTCACACTCGCACGATACATCCCTGAGCTGTTCATGCCAAAATGAATCTTTCCTTGTGCATCTAATGCGATTAAACCGCCTTCACCACCCAGCTCTTTTAATTCTCCCTGAATGATGGCCTCAGAAGCTTGGTGTACCGACTCCCCTAAATAACGCATTCTCGCACTCACATCACTGGCTACAGTACATCGCAAAAAATACTCCCCCATTCCAGTGGCCGATACCGCGACATTCTCGTTACGTGCGTAGGTGCCCGCCCCAATAACGGAAGAATCGCCAACACGGCCATATTTTTTGTTAGTTACACCACCAGTACTGGTTGCTGCCGCCAAGTTACCATTCATGTCTAAGGCGACCGCTCCCACTGTGCCATGCTTACGATCATCTGGGTATTGAGATTCAGATAGTGCAAACAACCCTTTTTCTTTCATCGACTGCAATTGCTCATAGCGACGATCCGTGAAAAAGTAATCTTGCTCGGTAAACTCATGCTCTTGAGAGAACGCAAATTTCTCCGCACCGTCACCAATCAACATCACATGCTCAGATTTCGTCATAACATCTTTTGCTAACTGAATCGGGTTTTTAATATGACGAACCCCCGCAACAGCACCAGCATCAATACCAGCACCCGACATAATAGAAGCATCCATTTCCACCATTTCATCATGAGTAAGCACCGAGCCTTTGCCTGCGTTAAACAGTGGTGAATCTTCCATTACCGTTACCGCAGCAACCGTCGCGTCCACCGCTGACCCACCTGCCACTAAAATCTGATGGCCAGCTTCAACCGCTTTTTGTAATACTTGGCGATAATCGCGTTCCAATTCTGGAGTCATCTGCGCTTTTAAAATGGTTCCCGCACCACCGTGAATGGCTATCGCTATTGGTCGACTCATGTCCTTACCTCCACCAAATTGATTTTTATTTTTCATATTGATCAAAAAAGGCTCTATCTAAACAGATAAAGCCTTTCAATCTGGACTAATTTATCGATGTAAAATCAATAATTAGTGGCTACCGCAGCTACCGCCGCCACAACAACCGCCTTCGTCACCTTCGTGATCGTGGCTGTGTTCGCCACCACCACAACAACCACCTTCTTTATGGATGTGGCCGTGCTCAGCTTCTTCTGCTGTTGCTTCACGCAGTGCAACCACTTCAACGTCAAAGTCTAACGTTTGACCTGCTAGCATGTGGTTACCATCAACAACAACGTGGTCGCCATCAACTTCAGTCACTTCAACAGGGATTGGACCTTGGTCTGTATCCGCAAGGAAACGCATACCCACTTCAATTTCTTCTACGCCTTGGAATACATCAGCAGGAACACGTTGAACCATTTCGTCCATGTGCTCACCGTATGCTTCTTCAGGAGCAACTGTGATGCTGAACTTATCACCTTGCACTTTACCAGCAAGCGCATTTTCTAAGCCAACAATCAGGTTGTTGTGACCATGTAGATAATCTAAAGGTGCTTCAACAGTGGATTGGTCTACTACGACGCCTTCTTCCGTTTTCACTTGGTAAGCAAGGCTTACAACAACATTTTTTTCAATTTTCATTTTTGCTCCGAATATTGCATACGCAAAGTAATCGCTATGATAACGCTTTTTTTGTCCAACACCAATTACTCAGGTTTGAATATACCAATCACTTGATCTTGGGCATGTTCACTGTTCTCGACAGATTTTGGAGCTCGGCGCTCACTGTGCTGGCACTGAACACACTCAACAACCTCGACGCTGTTTTCTTGCCACCAGCGCAGCGTATCTTGACTATTACATGAGGGGCATACTGCTCCCGCGATAAAACGTTTCTTCACGGACTACCTATCCTTTTGTTTTAAGTACGAGCTACTGCTCCCAATGAGAGCGGCTCTCTCGATCATTTTGCATTTCACGATCAAAAATTTCTTCGAGCTCTTTACGCGCTTCTTTAGCACGAGAAGCCATGGACGTATCTTCGCTGTGTAACGGCAAAAGTTCTTTTAACATCGTCACATCTAGCTTCTTAAAATGCGCTTCTGCGCGTTTCGCTTGATACGGATGCATACCTAATGTGGTTAATGTCTGACGACCTAAGTCCAACGCTCCGTCAAACGTTTCACGAGAAAAATGCTCTATGTCTTGGCTCATCAACTGATAGGCTTCAACTCGGCTACGAGCCCTTGCTAAGATTTTAAGGTGTGGGAAGTGCTCTTTACACAAGGTCACAATTTCCATGACCTGATCAGGTGAATCCGTACACACAACAATGGCTTCAGCTTTAGAGGCCCCGGCCGAGCGTAATAACTCTAACTGAGTTGCATCACCGTAATACACTTTATAGCCAAACTTACGCAACAGCTTTATTTGGCTAGCATCACTTTCCAAAATCGTCACTCGAATTTTGTTGGCAAACAGTAAACGGCCAACCACCTGACCAAAACGACCAAACCCCGCAATAATGACTCTAGGCTCACGATCAATCACATCCGACTCTAATGGCTCTTCATCACTATTAATGGTGCGCAAAAACCATTTTTGTTGACCAAGTAGCAATAACGGTGTGGTTACCATGGATAAGCTCACCACCACTAGCAAAAAGGATGTCAGCTCTTTACCAAGCAGCCCCTCTCCTTGTGCAGCGGTAAAAAGAACAAACGCAAATTCACCACCTTGGCTTAAAATTGCGGCCATTTGGCTGCGTGCTTTAGCGCGGGTTCCAAACGAACGGGCGAGTCCATACAGTAAAAAGGCCTTAATGCTGACCAACGCCACAACCGCTAACAGAATTTCAAACGGGTATAACGCCAATAACCCGAGATTAACCGCCATACCAACAGAAATGAAAAATAGACCAAGTAATAGCCCTTTAAACGGCTCAATAGCAATTTCCAGCTCATGACGAAATTCACTTTCTGCCAATAATACACCCGCTAAGAAAGTACCTAATGCCATGGAAAGCCCTAACGATTGCATCCCCACAGCAATACCAATAACTAATAACAGAGCCGCAACGGTAAATAACTCACGAACTCCGCTCATCACTACATAACGAAATAACGGACGTAATAAGAAATGGCCACCCACTAACAGCACCGCGATGCCTGCCAGCATCCAAGCAAAATCAAGCCAACTTCCGCCACCGCCACCAGCCAAAATAGGCAACATGGCCAACATCGGGATCACCGCAATATCTTGAAAGAGCAAAACCGCAAACCCCGACTGCCCCGTTTCGGAACCAGCCAGCCCTTGCTCATCAATCACCCGTAAGGCAATCGCCGTCGAAGAAAGCGCGAGTCCCATGCCCACCACTAGGCTGTTTGACCAACTTAAGCCATACGCTAAGGCGACGGCCGTGATCACAGCTGTCGTAATGAAGACTTGTCCACCACCTAACCCTAAAATGGGGCCTCGCATTTGCCACAATTTTCTCGGGTTTAACTCCAAGCCAATTAAGAACAGCAGCAGCACCACCCCAAATTCCGAGAAATGTAAAATGGCATCCACATCGCTGATCAGCCCCATCCCCCAAGGGCCAATGGCAACACCAGCAATCAGGTAGCCTAACACCGACCCTAACCCGAGCCGCTGGGCAATCGGCACCGCCACTACCGCCGCGGCCAAAAAAATCACCCCACTTTGCAATAACTCAGACGTCATGAGTCTCTCCTGCTTTTACCTCTACATTAGCAAGTGGGTCTAATAGCCACTGACGATAACTGATCGCGTGCATTTCACGTTCTTGTATCGAAACTTTTCTAGCCCAATACAACACCATCGGTTCAATCCACGTCATGCGACATAACGCCGCCGTTAATTCAAAAGGCTGCAAAATCTCTGTCAGACTGTATTTGTTATAACCTTTGGGGGTAAAAGCATCTTGTGCGCCACCGGTTGTGATCACCGAACGCCAGTATTTCCCTGCTAAAGCATCACCGTCCCCGTAGGCAAATCCCTTCCCTAGTACAATATCAATCCATTCTTTTAATAAAGAAGGACAAGAGTACATATAAAGGGGGTGCTGAAAAACAATTACATCGTGTTCAGCTAACAACTTATGCTCTCGATTCAAATCGATAAAAAAATCGGGGTAATTGGCATATAAATCATGCACCGTGACATGGGGTAAAGCGGTAATAAAGTCCATCATGATCTTATTCGCGACGGAATTGTCCGGATCAGGATGAGCATAAATCACGAGTACTTTCGGTGGTTGGGAATTTCCTGCTGTCATAATTCCTCATTAACTGACGATTGTTGCCAATGCCGTTCCTTGTTATTACTTTGAAAACTCAGATAACACTGAGTATTCGAACCACGAATGAGTAGGGCATTGTTCCTTTTTCTTGTTATTACAACCATCATACCTAATTGTACCTAATGCAGAACAGTGAATGTTCAACCAATTGTTGATATCGACAATTCAAAGCGTAACGCCTACTATGCCTGTCGGACTCTTATAACTTGGAATTTATCGCCAACTCACCATGATTACATTTTCAGATATTCAGCTTTTACGTGGCGGTAAGCCATTACTCGATCAAACTTCTGCGACCATTCACACTGGTGACAAAGTCGGTTTAGTGGGTAAAAACGGTTGTGGTAAATCCACCTTATTCGCTTTACTTAAAGATGAGTTAAGCGTAGATGCGGGCACAGCGCAATTACCATCGAACTGGGAATTAGCGTGGGTAGCACAGGAAACCCCAGCATTAGAACGCAGTGCGATTGAATATGTAATTGATGGTGACCGTGAATATCGTCGCCTTGAACAACAACTTGCCGAAGCAGAACAAGCAGATAACGGTACACTAGTAGCAGAACTTCACGGCAAAATTGACACTGTTGGTGGCTACACCATTAACGCCCGTGCCGCCGAACTATTGGATGGCCTAGGCTTTTCCCAACAACAAATGAGTTGGAATCTAACCCAGTTCTCTGGTGGTTGGCGTATGCGCTTAAACTTAGCTCAAGCTCTGTTATGCCGTTCCGATTTATTATTACTCGATGAGCCTACCAACCACTTAGACTTAGATGCTGTCATGTGGCTAGAGCGTTGGTTACAAACCTACCCAGGCACTCTGATTCTGATCTCCCATGACCGTGATTTTCTTGACCCTGTCGTTAACCGCATCATTCACATTGAAAACCAAAGCTTGAATGAGTACACAGGTAACTACTCGTCATTTGAAAATCAGCGCGCTGAAAAGTTAGTGCTCCAACAAGCCCAGTTTGAAAAACAACAAAAAAACATGGCGCACATGCAGTCGTACATCGACCGCTTCCGCTATAAAGCCAGCAAAGCACGCCAAGCCCAAAGCCGAATCAAAGCGCTGGAAAAAATGGAAAAAGTGCTACCCGCACAGCTTGATAACCCATTTAGTTTTTCATTCAAAGAACCAGAAGCACTACCCAACCCAATTTTAATGATGGATCAGGTTTCCGCAGGTTATGGCGATAATACGATCCTAGAAAAAATCCGCCTGAACTTAGTACCGGGAAGTCGCATTGGTTTATTAGGTCGAAACGGCGCAGGTAAATCTACCCTGATCAAATTGCTTTCTAGTGAGCTAAAAGCACAAGGTGGTGAGTTCAACTACTCTCAAGGCGTAAAAATTGGTTACTTTGCTCAGCACCAATTAGAAACCTTGCATGTGGATGAAACCCCACTGCAACACTTAATGCGCTTAGCGCCCAAACACACCGAGCAACAGTTGCGTAATTACCTCGGTAGTTTCGGTTTCCAAGGCGATAAAGCCCTCGATAAAATTGGTCCGTTCTCTGGTGGTGAAAAAGCCCGTTTAGTACTGGCACTGCTGGTATGGCAAAAGCCAAATTTACTGTTACTCGATGAACCAACCAACCATCTTGATCTGGATATGCGTCAAGCTCTGACTTTTGCTCTACAAACGTTTGAAGGTGCCATGGTTATCGTGAGCCATGACCGTTACTTACTGCGCGCAACCTCAGACGATTTGTATTTAGTTCATGATAAGCAAGTAGTTCCATTTAATGGCGATTTAGATGACTACTACAAATGGCTAACCGAGCAACAACGAACGGAACGCAAAGAGCAGCAAGCACAAGATAAAGGCACCAGCAGCACAGAGAATAATGCTAACAGTGCCGCGGCACGCAAAGAACAAAAACGCCGTGAAGCCGATTTTCGCAGAGAAACTGCCCCACTGCGCAAGCACATTCAAAAACTCGATAAGCAGCTTGAAAAATATGGAGCCGCTTTGAGTGAAGCAGAAGCCGCTTTATCCGAAACGTCCCTGTACGACGCCGAAAATAAAGCCAAGCTTAATGAAGTACTGGCAAAACAAGCAGAGTCAAAAAGTAAACTCGAAGAAATTGAAATGGAATGGATGGAGCAACAAGAACACCTTGAGCAATTAGAGCAAGAGTTCTTAGGTACACCATCATAATATTTTAAGCAGGAACAATAACAATGTTACAGCACGCTTCCCATATGCCCTTTTCTCATGATGATTTTTGGCAATTTAGCCTCAATCATTACCGTAAAAAGGGAGTACAAGAAGCGTGTTTAACTCTGCAAGATACGTATCAAGGCAATGTTAATCTTGCCTTACTACTGATTTGGTTGGATGAACACACAATCTCCATCACCGCTTCTAACATCAGCACACTCATCGATGCCTTAGCACCAAGCCAAACACTTATTCAACCTTATCGTGCTCTGCGTAAGCAAGCGAAAACCTACTTACCCACAGAGCTGTACCAACAACATCTGCAATTTGAGTTAACACTGGAACGCCAACAGCAGCAAGATTTGATCAATAGACTCAATCAACTACCAAGAAGCGGTGCCAATAACTCAGCGCTACTTTCCCACTATTGCCAGCACTTAGGAGCACAGTCCCTTCTTTCTGCTTTGCTTGCTCAGCCTGTTACCAAATAAATGCCACGCAGGCCGCGGTTAATCCACCCATAACCCCATTAAACCAACGCCATGATGCAGGGCTTGATAACCAACGACGTATAAAAGAGCCAAAGCCCACCCATACCGACGAACAAGGCATTTGAACACACATAAAGGTCACCGAAATCACCATCACCGACAACCAATATTGCTCACCGCTGTACGAAAATGATCCCACCGCCGTTATCGACATCAGCCAGGCTTTGGGGTTTAAAAACTGAAACAAAGCAGCAGCATGCCAAGACATGGGGCTAGATTGCTGTTCTGATCCCGCTACTTCTGAAGGCTGCGCCGTTGCAATTTTCCAAGCGAGAGACAATAAGTAACTGCACCCTAAGACTTTGAGCCCCTGCTGAATCACAGGATAAGTTTGAAAAACCACTCCCAACCCCGCCGCGACCAAAACAATCAACGTGACGAGGCCAATACCAATACCCACAAAATGCGGAATACTTTGCCGATAGCCAAAATTAGCACCAGAAGCGGTAAGCATTACATTATTAGGGCCAGGGGTTATCGTCATTACCGCGGCAAATACGGCTATAGTCGTTACAAATTGCCATTCCATGTTACTTTCCTCACAAACTAAAATTGTACCGATACAATATTTCTATATTTTATTGATTCATTCTATTTGTGCGCACAAAATAACCATAACAATTAGACTTTGAATGTTCAAAAGGTTTATTGTCACCATGACAATCCTAAATATTGCTCTCGATAAACAACAAGGGCCAATTTACAAACAGATTGCCGATGCTATCAGCCACAAAGTTGAACAAGGGCAACTATTGGCTAACACTAAGCTACCCACTCACCGCGCTTTAGCGGATCAGTTAAGTGTCACGGTAGGCACCATTACTCGCTCTTATGCGGAATTGGAACGACGAGGTGTTGTGGAAGCCAGAGTCGGAGCTGGCACCTATATTTGTGATAAAAACAAAACCAGCTGGGTATTTGAAGAAAGTACGGAGCAAAGCACTGAGTGCAACTTCGGTTATAACATTCCCCCTAATCTTGATCGCAGCGGTGCAATACAGCAAGCACTGTCTGCACTAATGCTTCAGCCACAGGCTATCAATCAGTACATGATGTACCAAAAGCCAACGGGAATACCTCAACACCGTGAAATTTTGGCCGACTGGCTGAATAACCAAGGCGTGGAACTCAAAGCCGATCGCTTACTGTTCAGCTCAGGAGCACAACACGGCATGCAAATGGTGCTCGATGCCTACACCAGAGCAGGCGACACCTTATTAGTAGAAAAGTACACCTACCCTGGCCTACTCAGCCTTGCCAAACAAAAGCAGCTCACGGTAAAGGGAGTTGAGATGGATGACGAAGGGATCATCCCAGAATCGTTGATCGCAGCCTGCCGTCAGCATCAACCTCGGTTTATTTACTTAACGCCAACACTGCAAAATCCCACCACCGCCATCATGTCCTTCGAACGGCGTAAGCAAATCATTCAAATTTGCAAAGACAACAAACTGATCATTATCGAAGATGACGTCAACGGGCTATTGTCATCAACCCGGCCACCACCTCTGGTTAATATAGACTCAGAGCAAGTGATTCATATTGGCTCCTTATCCAAATGTCTAGCGCCTGGTCTGCGAGTGGGCTACGTACAAGCTCCTAAGCATTTGCATACCCAACTTATCAATGTACTGCAAAATCACAGTTGGATGATCAGCCCCTTATTAACCGCCCTCGCTTGTGAACTGATACTGCAAGGTCATGTCGAAAAAACACAGCAAGGGATCAGAGCAATAATGGAGCAAAGGCACCGCATGGCCGATAAGTACCTGGATGACTTTAACCCCATTTATAAACAGGGTGGCTTCCATTTATGGCTAACATTACCAGAACAATGGCGTTTGAGTGACTTTATCCACGCCGCGGTGCAGCAACAGGTGATCGTCAAATCCGGGGAATTATTTGCACCACCAGCAGGGATGATCCCACCAGCGGTTCGCCTGGCCCTCAGCTCACCTGCGACACTAGAACAGCTAGAACAAGGGCTAATCACCTTACGCGATTTACTTTTAAGTGATCCTATTAACGAGTTTGCTTTATGATGAATTTTCAGCCCATGGCCGGGCTCAGTAACCCGCATTTACAAACCCTATTACCGCGCTTTATTCGCCGTAACCCGCTGTTTACCCCACACTGGCAACGGTTAATGACCCCTGACGATGATTTTGTGGATTTAGCTTGGACAGAAAAACCAGAACACGCGTGCAACAAACCTCTATTTATTCTTTTTCATGGCTTAGAAGGCAGCTTTCATAGCCCCTATGCCAATGGCCTGCTACATGCTGCCGCCCAAGAAGGTTGGCTTGGTGTAATGATGCACTTTCGTGGCTGCAGTGGCGAAGCGAACAAGCAGCCCCGAGCTTATCATTCAGGCGAAACCAGCGACGCCCGCTTTTTCTTAGAATACCTTGATGAACATTTTCCAAACAACCATAAGGCCGCTGTGGGGATTTCCCTTGGTGGCAATATGCTGACCAACTACCTCGCCCAATACAATCATGAACCAATTATCAATAAAGCAGCCATTATCTCAGCGCCGCTCGATCTGGCTGCGTGCTCCAGTCGTATCCAACAAGGTTTCTCAACGGTATACCAAAATTATTTACTGCGCTCTTTGAAAAACAACGCCCTCAAAAAGCTGCCATTACTGCCAACCTCACTACAATTAGATAAAGGCAAAGTCAGCAACATTCGCTCTTTATATCAGTTTGACGATCACATCACCGCACCACTGCACGGGTTTGAAAGTGCTGACGATTATTACCAGCGCTGTAGCGGACTTCAGCACTTGCCTGACATTAAAGTCGATACCTTAGTGATTCACGCAAAAGACGATCCTTTTATGACTAAGGCGGTGATCCCAACTCAGCAGTTGCCAAACAACATCACCTACCACCTTACTAATCATGGCGGACATGTCGGTTTTGTTTCTGGCTCATGCTGTAACCCAACGTTCTGGCTGGAGCGCTGTTTACCCTATTGGTTTAGTCAATAACATCATGTCAGGAGAAGTTTATGAAAGCATGCCTGTTACTCTTCACCATCATTACCATGCCTTCTCCTGTTCTTTCTGCTCATCAACACGTCGATTTTGGTCCTTTAGCCGCCAGAGCACAGGCTCCGTTACAAGCCATTGGAGTATCAACACGGCTTCGCAACGCAGCCCCTTGGCAAGCCGATCATAAAGAGGTGTACTTAGCCGGTTCCTTCGCCAGTGTTTGGGCAGACAGCAGCGAATATTCGATGGATTATTACCAGAATGAAATCATGGGCGGCTTTTCTTTTAGGCCAGCCAACAACTGGAAACTGGAAATGTCTTATCTCTATCGCTACGCCGCAGACAACAAATTAGATAACCTCAGCATCGCTTTTCATGATCTCTTTAACATCAATCAAAATGGCCGAGAAGACGTAGCTAAACACCGATTTTATATTGAAAACAAAATCACAGGGCAACGCATTGAAAATTTTAAAGGGGAGGTCTTTAACAACGCGGTGGAAATGTATGCCGAGCGGCTCCTTTTCAGTACAGGCAAGCAATATCTGTCTCTTGGCGGGACGCTTTATTACAATCACGTCAATAATGGGCCTTTTCAAGCCGCTTCCTTTGAACAAGCCCTACAAGTCAACTACACCAATTCTCTCACTCAGCAGCACCATTTATATGTGAATGCCAGCATCACTCACCGTGACAACGAGAACTTTACCAACATCCACCTTAAGCCCATCACCACCAACGGCGGAGTTGGCTATCAGTACCGGCTCGATAAAACTCATTCCTTCTTGCTTGAACTACAAAGCCATGAAGGAGAATCTAAAAGCGACAATGAGCTCAGCCGCCGCGTCTTTGAATTTTCATTTGGATACCGCTTTCACTTTAACGAAAACAACAGTGCCATTGAATTTACGACCATCGAAAATTTATTTAACCACGACAATAGCACCGACATTACATTTACATTAGGATACCGAAAGAAGTTATAACTAGGGCAAACGCAGTATGATTATCCCATGGCAAGAGATTGCTCCAGATACATTAGATAACCTGATCGGAGAATATATTCTAAGAGAAGGCACCGACTACGGTGAACATGAAGTCAGCTACGAAACAAAAATAGAGCAAGTGAAACAACAACTAAAAAATGGCGATGCCGTAATCGTATTCTCTGAATTGCATGAGACTGTCGATATAAAATCGCGCCGCGATCTAGGTTAAGTTTCACTTGTTGCATAACATCTGTTTCTTGATCTCCACGCCAACCCTGTTATAACAGTAACGTAACTTTTAACGACAGGGTTTGTCATGTCTGCTAAACACCCCATTATCGCCGTAACGGGATCTTCTGGTGCGGGTACCACCACAACCTCAGAAGCTTTCCGTAAGATGTTCAATATGATGAACGTCAAAGCTGCGTGGCTAGAAGGCGACAGCTTTCATCGCTTTACACGCCCAGAAATGGATGTTGAAATCCGTAAAGCAAAAGAGCAAGGCCGCCACATCAGCTACTTTGGCCCTGAAGCCAATGACTTCCAAGCGCTAGAGAACTTCTTCCGGCAATATGGTGAAGATGGTACAGGCCAATACCGTCGTTATTTACATACCTTCGACGAGGCGGTGCCATTCAACCAAATGCCTGGTACGTTCACACCATGGCAAGAGTTAGAAGAGAACACCAATGTTCTGTTTTATGAAGGTTTACATGGCGGCGTAGTAGACAAAGACATCAATGTCTCCCAGCATGTGGATATGTTGATCGGCATGGTGCCCATTGTAAACTTAGAATGGATTCAAAAATTTGTGCGTGATACCCGTGACAGAGGCCACTCACGCGAAGCCGTTATGGATTCCATCGTACGCTCAATGGATGATTACCTAAACTACATTACACCGCAATTTTCACGTACCCACATCAACTTCCAGCGGGTTCCGACCGTCGATACCTCAAACCCACTGAACGCCAAAGGCATTCCCAGTTTGGATGAAAGCTTCGTGGTGATCCGTTTTCGTGGCATGAAAAATGTTGATTTCCCATACTACTTATCGATGATCCAAGGCTCCTTCATGTCTCGCCATAACACGCTTGTGGTCCCCGGCGGAAAAATGGGCTTTGCTATGGAGCTGATCATTCGCCCATTACTGCAACAGTTAATTGAAACAGGCAAAATTGGCTAAACATCAATATATAAAAATGCTGAATATAAAAAGCTCTTACCTAACTAACAGGCAAGAGCTTTTTAAAACAGTGAAATCCCAAGCGATTAGCTAGCAACAATCTCGTAGCTGTGCGTCATCTTAATGCCTTCTCCCAGCATTAAACACACTGAGCAATATTTCTCTAATGAGTCAGCCGTGACTTTAGCCACCACACTCTCATCTAAGTCATCGCCTGCGACCACAAAATGAATGTTTACTTCGGTAAATAGCTTTGGCGCTTGATCGCGACGAGTAGCACTTAATTGTGCTTCACAGCCCGTTACATTTTGTTCGGCAGATTTTAGTCCATCCACCACATCCACGGAACTACACCCTCCCGCAGCCATTAAAACCATCTCCATTGGGCTTGGTGCTTTACTGCCACCATTACCATCCATTACCACACTGTGGCCAGAATTTGACTGCCCTAAGAACGTCATATCCTCTACCCATTTCACTTGCGCTTGCATTGTTTTCTCCAACTTACTAATAAGGTCGTGATCATGTGCACACTTTTGAGTACTTGAACGCTGTTTCATAGCGATCAAAGTCAAGAAATCATTTTCGAAAAAGGATAATATTTCATATTGAAACTCAAGTGAGCTTGCAGCCTGTCTGCATTATTCATATCCTAACAGTCGTCATGACATTAGGCTCAGTAAATTTATTATATGGATATTGCTGCTGGGCGATACCTGCAGAGGAAGTTAGATATTATGGTTCTAGGTAAACCGCAAACCGACCCTACATTAGAGTGGTTTCTTTCACATTGTCACATTCATAAATACCCTTCTAAGAGCACGCTAATTCATGCGGGTGAAAAGGCAGAGACTTTATACTACATCGTAAAAGGCTCTGTAGCTGTTCTAATTAAAGATGAAGAAGGCAAAGAGATGATCTTGTCTTACCTTAACCAAGGTGACTTCATTGGTGAGTTAGGCTTATTCGAAGAAGATCAAGAACGTACCGCATGGGTACGAGCTAAAACTCCGTGTGAAGTTGCTGAAATTTCATTTAAGAAATTCCGCCAGCTGATCCAAGTTAACCCAGATATCTTGATGCGTCTCTCAGCTCAAATGGCGAACCGCCTACAAGTTACTAGTCAGAAAGTGGGCGACTTAGCCTTCCTTGACGTAACAGGCCGTATTGCACAGACTCTACTAAACCTTGCAAAACAACCAGATGCAATGACACACCCAGACGGTATGCAAATTAAGATTACTCGTCAGGAAATTGGTCAGATCGTAGGTTGTTCACGCGAAACCGTTGGTCGCATTTTGAAAATGCTAGAAGAGCAGAACCTAATTTCTGCCCACGGTAAAACGATTGTAGTTTACGGCACTCGTTAATTTCATCGTACCCAAATGATAAAGGCCACTCCCATCCGGGTGTGGCCTTTTTTTATTGTTATGTTTTACCCTAAAACGTGCTTAAACACGTAGGGCTCTTATGTACAACTAGAAGTGGTGCTGTGACAAGACAAAGGCCACCTTAACCTTCCAGCTGTCCTCTCTATGAAACATAAAAAAGACACCGAGCAAGGCAAGATGAAAAGGAGGTGCCTCTCTGGACAAAAGACACCTCGAATTATGTTATTGGCCCAGAAAACTCACTCAGTTTACCGCGTGTGAACGAAACACAAAACCGAAGTAAACTAAGATTTAATTTCTAAGCCCACCGTTATTGAACATTAGTACTTTCAAAAATTTTATCGGCAGATGCTGCCACAAAACCCGAATACAGTTCACCACTTTCAAGTGGATAACGTTTAGCAAACTCGTAAAAACCGCCTGGGACCGTTTTATCACCATCCGTGAAGTTCACACTGACCTGATCTGCCATGGTGGAAGACTGCTCTAACAAAACGTCAGGAGAGCCTTTCACTTCCCCACCCGCTTCATTAATTACAAACCCTGCACCACGAAGCACATCATTCACTGTTTTTACTTCTTCTAGCGTATCAAGCTGATTCACACTCACCGTGAAGTGATTCGCGCCAAAGCCATGAGCCGCTAGCCATGCCGCGTATTCACTTTCTTCACTCAACACCTGATAGTCGTCAAAACTCAGTGACCACGGACGTCCGCTGTACAAGAATTCAGAATTATTAAACAAACTCTCAGGTACCTGTTCCACCAAACTACGAACGGTTTCCTGCAGCTTCGCAGAGCACTGACCAACCAACAACTCACTAATAAACACTTTAGGAGCACGTGGATCAGGATGTTCAAAATGACGAGCAAATAACTTCTTCGCTTCAAAGTGGTATTCACCACACGGAACGTAACCAATTGCAATAAATGGCGCAGCTAATCTGTCTAATCCCACTTGTGGTAGGTTAAAAGTACGCAGTGCAATGTGGTCGTTCAATAATGCCTCAGATCCTGCCAATAACTTCTGTACCTTAGCGGCGGATGGACACAAACGAGTGGTATAGTCTTGCCATAAATGTTCAAAAAGTTGCTCTACTGCTACAGTCATTCCTTTCTCCTTAAAGGGTAATGCCTGGTGAGAGGGTTGCAGGTAATACCGTCGTATCCCCTTCCATTGATGCCATTGGGTATGCACAATAATCAGCGGCGTAATAGGCACTTGGTCGTAAGTTGCCAGAAGCACCTGGGCCACCAAATGGCGCATCACCACTTGCACCTGTTAACTGGCGATTACGGTTCACAATGCCAGCACGAATATGTTCAACAAAGTATTCCCATTCATCATCATTGGTGGAAACCAAACCCGCAGATAAACCATAACGAGTGTCATTAGCCAATTCCACAGCTTGCTCTAGTGAATCGTAACGCACCACTTGCAATAGTGGGCCGAAGTACTCTTCATCTGGTAGCTCTGCGAGCTTAGACACTTCAATAATGCCTGGGGTAACAATCGCACCAGACACCAGTTTAGCTTCAAGTAGGCTTTCTCCGCCAAGAGACTGCAAATTCGTTTGTGCTGCTAAAATATGCTCCGCCGCCGCAATAGAAATTTGTGGTCCCATGAATGGCTGAGGATCTGCGAATGGTTCATCGACACGCAACTGCTTCGTCACTTCAAGTAGACGAGCGATCAGTGCATCGCCAGACTCACCATTTGGTACGTATAAACGACGCGCACAAGTACAACGCTGACCAGCACTGATAAATGCCGATTGAATAATGGTGTATACCGTCGCTTCTAGTTCACCGTAATCTTTCGAGATCACCATTGGGTTATTGCCACCCATTTCTAGTGCTAACATCTTGCCTGGTTGACCAGCAAACTGACGATGAAGAATATGACCCGTATTGGCACTGCCCGTAAACAGCAACCCATCAATGCCTTTTGCCCCCGCTAGCGCTTCACCCGTTGAACGAGCACCTTGAACTAGGTTAATAACACCATCAGGCAGACCCGCTTGTTGCCACAACTTCATCACAAACTCACCAATCCAAGGGGTTTGATCTGAAGGCTTAAACACAACGGTATTACCCGCTAACAAAGCAGGTACGATGTGACCATTTGGTAAATGGCCCGGGAAGTTATAAGGGCCAAATACCGCCATCACACCTAATGGGCGGTGACGTAAGACAATATTATTGCCCGCCGCTTCACGCGCTTTATGGCCCGTACGATCGTGGTAAGCACGAATAGAAATAGCTAATTTCCCCACCATCGCACCCGCTTCTGTACGAGTTTCCCATAATGGTTTTCCCGTTTCTTCAGCAATGATGCGAGCGATTTCTTCGCTGTTTTCTTTTAATAACTCACCAAACGCCAGCACAATGGCTTCACGCTCTTCAAAACTTAATTTTTTCCACGCGGGAAACGCTTTACGAGCTGCCTTCACAGCAGACTCAACTTGCTCAGCGGTTGCTGCTTCACCTTGCCATAATTCACGGCTGTCTACAGGGCTAAGTGAAACCATAGCTTCACCTTGGCCAGCAACCCACTGACCCGAAATCCATTGTGTCATTACTATCTCCTACTGCTTGGGGGTAACAACTACGACTTAAAGTGTAGCTGTTACCGCACAAGAGTTATTGCGCTAACAAGCGAACCATATCGCCCGCTTTTACCTGAAGTGCGGAAGCCACTTCCTGGCTAAGATGAACCGTATCTGTTTCCTTATCGACTGCCGCTGCGGCCGCCGTTGCTCGGAAATGTTCAAACGATGTGTTTGCGATCAGATACTGCTGGGCACTTGTGTGCTCACCAATCACCACTTTACAGCGGAAAGAGTGGCGCACCGATTCCACGTTACGTAAATCACATTCAACCGTTGGGCCTGCATCAAAGATGTCTACGTACCCACGGCATGAAAAGCCTTCTTTCTCTAACAAACGCAAAGCAGGGCGTGTTTTTTCATGCACCTGACCAATCACCGCTTGGGCTTCTGGGCTAAGCAGGTTAATGTATATAGGCAGCTTTGGCATTAAATCGGCAATAAAGCCTTTTTTACCAATACCTGTTAGGTAATCAGCTAATTTAAAGTCGATAGAGAAGAAATGCTCTTGTAGCCACTCCCAAAATGGCGAGTTACCATCTTCGTCCGATACACCGCGCATTTCAGCAAACACAGTTTCAGAAAAACGCTCTCTGTGCTCTGCCATCATTAAAAAACGGCTTTTTGACATTAAGCGGCCATTTAATCCACCACGGAACTCCGGGCGTAAAAACAGAGTACAAATTTCAGAACAACCCGTGTAGTTGTTACCAAATGTCAGTAACTTAACCACGTTATTCACCCCAAGACGATGAGATGAATGCACAACTTTACTGATGTGATAGCTATAAAATGGGTTGTCTAACCCAATCGCCGCTTCAATGGCCGTGGTTCCTGCAACCTCACCGGTCTCAGTGTCTTCAGCCACCATTAAATAGCCTTCATTGCCGGGCTCTGTAACGGTTGTTTTAAAACTCTCGATCGAATGTTCAATTCGATTGCGTAATAACTCTTCATTCACTGGCAGCGAGGTAAAACCGTGACCGGACTCCTCAGCACAACGCATAAGCGCCGGATAATCTGCGTCAGTAATTGGACGAATAACCAGCATCGATACTCCCTCCTGATGCGGGTAGCAACATTAAGCTGCTGCTACAAGTTTCGCGATTGCTCGATCTAGGCGAGCTAAACCTTCTTCAACTTCTTGTTTGGTGATCACAAGTGATGGCGTGAAGCGCACAATATTCATACCTGCAACTAGCACCAATAAACCTTCTTCACCAGCGGCAACTAATACGTCACGCGCACGGCCTTGCCATTCTTCATTAAGAACAGCACCAAGTAATAATCCTTTACCACGAATTTCTGAGAACACGTTGTGTTTAGCATTAATTGTAGCTAAGCCATCACGGAACCATTGCTCACGCTCTTTCACACCCGCCAGAACGTCTGGTTTGCTGATTTCATCCACAACAGCTTCAGCAACTGCACACGCCAGTGGGTTACCACCGTATGTTGAGCCATGCGTGCCTACTTTCAGGTGTTTCGCAAGTTCAGTCGTGGTAAGCATTGCGCCAACAGGGAAACCACCACCCAGTGATTTTGCCGTGCTTAGAATATCTGGCGTAACACCCAGACCTTGATAAGCGTAAAACTCACCAGTACGGCCGTTACCTGTTTGAACTTCATCAAAAATAAGCAGCGCGTTGTGTTTGTCACACAGTTCACGAACGCCTTTTACAAATTCAGACGTAGGGGAAATGATGCCACCTTCACCTTGAAGTGGTTCCATCATGATCGCACACGTACGCTCAGACATGTGTTCTGCCAGCGTTTCAAGATCGTTGTACTCAAGGTGAGTCACATCGCCCGGCTTAGGACCAAAACCATCAGAGTAAGCCGCTTGACCACCAACCGTTACCGTAAAGAAAGTACGGCCGTGGAAACCTTGTTTAAAGGCGATGATTTCAGACTTTTCGTCACCGTGAACGTCTGCTGCCCAACGACGAGCAAGCTTAAGTGCCGCTTCATTAGCCTCAGCCCCTGAGTTGGCAAAAAAGACTTTCTCGGCAAAAGAAACTTCCGTTAGCTTCTTCGCTAAACGGATTGCAGGTTCATTGGTCATGACATTACTCAAGTGCCACAACTTATCAGCTTGACCTTTTAAAGCATCAACCATGGCTGGATGACAATGACCTAAACAGCTCACCGCAATACCACCAGCCAGATCAATGTATTCACGATCGTCTTGATCCCAAATACGAGCACCTTTGCCCTTCACCGGAATAACCTGCATTGGGTTGTAGCAAGGTACCATTACATCATCAAACTGTTTACGTTCTACTTTCTGTTCCATTGTCATCACATTTTCCTTCTGTGCATACTGCTATAAGCATAGTATTTACATTTTATTAACCAGTTCAATAGCAGAAAATTTTTTTCGTTTGGGATAAAACCAGTGTTTTTTGCTAGAGGGGTTATATTTATGCACAAGAATGGAAAGTTTATGAAGCGCTAATTGATTAAATCACTATTTCTATATGGGCAATAAAGCCATAACGCGGAAATGTAGGATGAATAAGGTTGCACTGGAATAGCAACCCGTAAATGCAAAAGAATTGTTAAAAAAGGTGAGCTAGATCGCCTTAGCGGTTAAGGAAGTTCTGAAGTAGCTGGTGCCCTTGCTCAGTAAGAATCGATTCAGGATGAAACTGTACAGCCTCAATTGGCAAGCTATTGTGCACGAAACCCATGATTTCATCGGGCTCACCGTGTTCATTCTCAGTCCAAGCCGTAACAGTAAAACACGCCGGGAGAGTTTCTTTCTTCACCACTAAAGAGTGATAACGGGTCACCGTAAGTGGGTTATTCAATCCCGTAAATACGCTTTGATTCGTATGCTTTATGGGTGAGGTTTTACCGTGCATGACTTGCTTCGCGCGAATCACATCGCCACCAAATACTTGTGCGATGGATTGATGACCTAAGCACACCCCTAAAATAGGTAATTTACCTGCAAAGTGCTCAATAGCCAGCAAAGAAATACCTGCTTCATTGGGAGTACAGGGGCCGGGAGAGATCACTAAGTGGCTCGGCGCCAATGCTTCAATGCCAGCAATATCGATCTCATCATTACGAACTACTTTTACCTCGGCACCAAGCTCGCAGAAGTATTGGTATAGGTTGTAAGTAAAGGAGTCGTAATTGTCGATGATTAATAGCATAGCGAATTGGGCTCTCACATCTGGCTCAAACAATAAGGGCAGTATTGTGCAGCATGAAATAATAAAGGCAAGCTCGAACTTATCAAGCTTGCCTTCTCATTAGTGAAAACTATCGTTTCTGAACTTTAGTAAGACAGATTACTTAACTCGACAGAATGTACCGTTGTAAACCGCCTTAAGATCACCTTCTAACTTTAATGGCGCGTAGCCACACGGTACATTAAACACACCGTAAGCCAACACACCTACATCCACTTTTTGGCCTGCTTCGATGCCAACATGGTTTAGGAATGCGTCACTTTCGTCATACACACGCTTATCGTGAGGCATCATCCAAGGCTTCGTTGAATCCCAGTACCATGAGTTAAATACAGGGTATAGCGGCTGATTACTCTTGTTTTTAATGGTTAATGTAAAGCTTGGCTTTTGCTTACCATATTTAAGGCTAATGATGATTGGATCATGATCCGACGCTGAATATGGGCCTTCTGATTTCACTAAATCACCAGAATATTTACCCGAGTATTCAAACAAGCTGTTTTCTACCGAGTTGATGTGCCAATCTTCAATGCCCACGACTTTTTTCAGTAATGATTTATTACCTAACGCGTGATCTAAACTGCCTAGCTCACCGTCGTAGCTGTATGAATACGCCTCTGGGCCATGGAACTCAACACTTAGGTTTTTAAGCCCTAGCCCTTTTCCAGCTTCGATGCCCACTTCATGCATTGGCTCACCAGCAATTGAAGTGCCAGATGCCGAGACAATCTTACGCTCTGCGGTTGTTGGATCGTAGTCAGTAAGTAAACGAATCGGATCTTCCATGCCGTAGGCGTTCATGTCACCCATGACCAACACGTCACCTTTCACGTCTTTGATCTTCTCGCTCAGTGCCATGGCAGCAGAAACACGGAAGCTATTACAGCGACCTTGTAAATCAGCAGGATCAGACTCAAACTCGTCATTAACCCAATCTTCATAACAACCAGAGCCTTTCGACTTCAAGTGATTCACCACAACCGTTAACTTCTTACGGCCTTTGCCTTCCGCTTTCACCTTAAAGGTTTGCATTAAGCTATCACGCTGGTATTTATCTAGGGTTTTCTCTTCACCTTTCGAGTTAGTACCAGTGATGTGCTGCTCAGGCATGCGGATCACTTCTGCATCCCCTTTAAGAGCAACCTTAGACTCACGGTATAAAATAGCCACCGTAATGGCATCACTGCCTAAGAACTTGCCTTGGTTTTTATCCACATCAGCAATTTCAACAAAACGGTAGTGGTCTTCTTCATTGCTGAACTCAGCATTCAAAGTGTCAACCAAATGCTGAATAGCACTGTTATCACCAAAGCCGTTATTTTCCATTTCCATCAAGCCAACAATGTCAGCGTCCATGGTCACTAACGCATTCACGATTTTAGTGCGCTGAAGAACAAACTCATTCAGATCTTTCGTACCACGGTTACAGCCACGTGATGCATCGGCATCAGCTTGGTCACTACAGCTCGCGTTCAGATCACCGCCAATGGCACTTGCACTGGTGAAGAAGTTCAATACGTTGAAGCTGGCAACTTTTAAGTTAGTTCCTTCCACTTCCACTGGTGCGGCTGTGCGGTCATCAAGATGAACAAAATCGCTCGCTTCAACTTGGTTGGTTGGGATCATACGGTACTGACCGTAACTGTAAGCAATCACCCCTTCTAAATTTTCAAAGCGATCACCAATACGAATGTAACCTTGCTCGGCATCTAAGCTTGGGAAGTATGGGATCACACCATTTGGTGCTTTTTGATCGGTATCGATAAACAGTTTGTTCTGCGCATTTTGGCTTGCCAATAATTTCGCTTCTTCGCTACCTGCTATGTGTACTTGGGTGGGTTTAATCAATGGCGCTTTGTGTGATAGCACCATGTTGTTGCGGTATGAATCGAAATCAAAACCAAAGTTACGTGTCACTTTCATGTCACTTTGTTCAGTCAGCTTAACCAGCATACCTTCGTAACGCTCTAGAGCCTGACGTAACGTTTCATCCTCACGAATCACAAGTTCTGTTGCAACTGGCGCATCAACCGTATCAGTCACAACGTAGTGGCTATTGTCAGACTTCAGCTGAGTCTGATTATAGAATTCTTGAACTTTACCTTTAACACAAACGAACGCACCCGGTTGAATATCGGCACTTGCTTGATCGCCAGTATGGATAAACAAACCATCAGAGGTGTCTGCATTGCCATCGGCATCTTGGGCAGCAAGGTAAAAACCTTTTAATAAACTATCAACACGCGCACTCACGACACCTTGAACAAAGTACTCATCGCTGGTAATAAAACCAGAGCTGATAAGTGGTGATTTATCGCCATCACCTTGAATCGCATTAATCGAAGTAAACTCAGGTTGTTCACCAGATTCAGTGGTACACGTAAACGCAGGCGGAGGCTCAACCCCTTCTAAAGAACCTAAGCCATCAAAGTTATCTTTGGCTAACTTTGTCCACTGGCTTTCATCGTACGTACTGCTCGCTTTTGCAGTATCAATATTACGAACCAGAGTCACGTCTTTACCAAAATCAACATCACCCATGACACCAACAACATCCACAACCACGTTGTCTAGCATCAATGCTAATGGGTCATCACCATTGTGGCTCACAATGCCATCTAATAGATTCGCTTTGGCTTTTAACTCATCAGATGCGCGAGAGTTAGCAATCACATAAGCTTGACCCGCCTCTAGGGTCACATTGGATAAATCCAGATTGCTTGACCAACTGCCATTACCGTTAGTTGAGCGAGCTAACTGATACCCTGACAGTTGAACAGCGGTATCTCCTGTATTCGCAATCTCAATGGCTTTGTTATAACTAGAACCTTCTACATACTCAGAAATCAGAATATCGGCTTGTGCACTCATAGAGATGGCCGAACCAATCGCTACTGCTAGCGTTGAACGCATAATCGTTGTTTTCACTTTCTTACCTCAATGATCTACAGGCCAACTTCACTCCATGAATGTAGAGGCACACCTGTAATGGTTATGGTTAATGTCACACTATTGATTTTATAAACAAGCTTCTGAGCGACCGATTCTGGTCTTTTATGAAAATCTTAAAAGCATTAACCATACTAATTGAGATTTCTGTCACTTTTGTGAATCTAATATGTCGATCTTGATCAGACTTTATATAAAAAATAAAAACAACGAATGTAAATAAATAAAAATGAGCTAAGGAAGGTCAGCAAAAAATAATAAAAAACCCTACCGAAGCAGGGTTTTTAAACATATAAAACGACATGTTTATATTAACGACGGCGACGCCAGAATGCTAAACCAGCCAGTGCCAGTAAACCACCAAAGCCGAATGAGCCACCATCTTCTTCAACAGGAGCTGGAGTTGCGCTCTGCTCTGACAAACTAACTGAACGAGTCTCGCTTTCTTTAACTGTAGTGCCTGAAGCATCAGTTAACGTTTCTGTCATTTCATAGTTACCCGCCGGAATGTCTTCTTTAAACACCACATCCACTTTCTTCGCATCAACATCGTCTTGAGTTAACGTTGCTGTCGCTTCATAAGGCGTGGCTACCGACTGTGCAGATACCTTAGTGGCTGACTCAGATAGCGTTACCTTAACGATATCACCGACCGACGCGTTAGATGATAATGTGTATTCAACCGTAAACTGCTTACCAGGCTCTGGAAGCGCTAACTCTTTCTCAGGTAAGTCAATAGCGATGATGATTGGGTCATGATCTGATGCTGAGAACTGATCGTTGTACTTCACCATGTCACCTGTGTATTTGCTGCTGTATTCAAACAAATTACTTTCAGATGCATTGATGTGCCAATCTTCAATCGCAACCACTTTGTCAGCCAATGATGAGTTAGCAAGAGCGTGGTCTAAGTTACCCAGCTCACCTTCATACGTGTATGAGAAGGTATCTGCGCCATGTAATTTCGTGTTTAAATTAATGTAGCCGTAACCTTGAGTGATCTTAGAGCCTTCTTTCTCATACTCTACTGGTTCCCCCTTATCATCAACACCTAAGGTTGTGTGCGAAGCTGTCATTAGAGTACGACCATACTTCGCTTCACTGTAGTCCGTTAGCGCAAGCATTGGATCTTCCATACCATAAGCGTTCATGTCACCCATCACTAAGATGTCGCCTTTTACGCCCGCTAAATGATCACCAATGGCTTTAGCAGCAGAAACACGGAAGTTATTACAATTACCTTGCAAGTGCGCTGGATTGCTGTTTTCATCAAAAGTCGCCCACTCTTCAAAACACTCAGAGCCTTTTGATTTCAGATGATTCACCACCACAGATAAACTTTCGTCATTGTGCTTTAACTTAAAGGTTTGTAATAAGCTGTGACGTTGGTATTTATCGTAAGCTGGGTTTAGCTCAAGCTCACCGTTATCTTTGGTACGGTACTGTGTATTCGCAGGTACATGTTGCTCAGGAGTGATGATAACTTGTGCAGCGCCATCTAATTCCACTTCACTTGCACGGTACAGAAGAGCGACCATGATGGCATCTGAACCTAAGTACTCATCTTGATACTTGTCAGCCGCTTCTATTTCAACATAGGTGTAATGGTACTTTTGCTGCTCTTCTACTGTTTTATCGCGATGAACGTCATCCTGTTTACTGTTTAGTGCAGTAATTAAGTTCCTGATTGCACTATTGTCCCCAAAGCCATTATTTTCAATTTCCATCAAGCCAATGATGTCGGCATCCATTTTAGTCATGGCTTCAACAATTTTGGCTTGCTGAACTAAAAACTCTTTATTGTTCGTTGCACCACGATTGCTACCGGTTGGATTGCTCGCACCACCATCAGCCACTGAGGTGAAGTAGTTCAATACATTAAAGCTAGCAACACGAAGATCTGAATCAGCAATTGCTGGAGCATCTGTACGCTGAACATCAAAAAGCACTTTACCTTCAGAGTCCACTGCTTTGGTAACAAAAGCCTCTTTCGTGATTTCATTCGTTGCAACTAAACGATACTCATCATAGCTGTAAGTCACCATGGCTTCGAGCTGTTCAACACGAGACCCTAAACGAATGTGGCTTTCTGATGAACCATCTTGATCCACGTCTTGGCCAAACGTCGGGTAATAAGGAATTTTGCCACTTGCGGCTTTGTAATCGGACTCGACAAATACGCGGCGTTCAGCATTTTCTTTTGTCAGAGCTACCGCTTCGTCACTTTCGGCTGGATGTAATTGGGTAGGTTTAAATAGTGGCGCTTTATGCGCAAGTACCATGTTATTGCGCTGTGCTGGGTGGTCGTAGCTAAAGTTGCGTGTCACATAAAGATCAGAATCAGCATCTAATACCACTTTCATACCTTCATGGCGCTCTAGTGCATCACGTAATGTTTCACCTTCTTTAATCACTAGCGGAACAGGGGCGACCTCCTCACTCGATCCCGTCACCTCATAACTATCATTAGTAGAAGAAAGCTGAGTTTGATCGAAATACTCTTGTACCTTGCCCTTCACGCAAACAATCGCGCCAGGCTGAATATCATCATTTGGCGCGTCGCCAGTATGAATAAACAGACCATCAGAAGTGTTGTCATCACCATCAACATTAATATCTGATAAGTAAAAACCTTTAAATAAGCTTTCACCGCGAGCCGTTACAACACCTTTAACAAAGTAGTCCTTTTCAGTAATGTCACCTGATTCAATTAATGGTGATTTATCGCCATCACCTTGAATATCACTAATGGCAGTAAACGTTGGTTCGCTGCCATCTGCAGTTGTACAGCTAAATGGCGGTGGTGGCTCCGTCCCTTTACCAACGGTTCCTAAGTTATCCGAATTATCTTTCGCAAAGGTGTCCCACATTGAAGCATCGTAAATAGCGGATGGCGTCATAACTTTACGAACAAAAGTTTTATCTTTACCCCAATCAACATCACCATCAGTTCCGATATTGTCGTGTGGGTTGCCATCTTTAAACAGCATATAAGTTTCATCACCATTGTGATTAATAATGCTTGCTGTCGCATCAGACACAGCTTTAATCGCATCATTAGCACTAGGATGAGTTAAAACATACACGTCATTGGCAGGAATAGTTACACCTGATAAATCATGATCAGACTGCCAATCGCCTTTACCATCATATTTAATTTTTAAGGTATAACCATCAAGAACTACAGCTTCAGTACCAGTATTGGCAATTTCAATCGCCTTATTAAAAGAGCTTCCTTCGATATACTCTGAAATAAGAATATCGGCCTGAGCCCCCATCGAAATCGCTGAGCCAATTGCCACTGCCAGCGCTGAACGCGTGATTTTATTATTCATTTTACCCACCTCAATTAGCTATAAACTGACACAGCTTCCAACAACTGGCTGACACCTTATTTATAACCACTATTAATAATTAGAGTTAAAGCTCTATTAGACTGCGTTGAATTTTGTACTTTTATGAAAATGTTAAAAGAATCAACAATGCTAATTGAGAGATGTATCACTTTTGTTTCACTGATATGTCGATACCCGTCAACTTTTCAACAAAAACAAAAAACCACTGACCGAAGCCAGTGGTTTGATATATTTAAAACTATGTTTTAGAGATTGCGACTATGGGCGAGCAACAAAACCCACCGCTTCATAAGCTTTTTTCAGTGTCACTGCTGCACGTTCAGAAGCTTTCTCCGCACCCGCTTTCATTACGCTATCCATGTATGCACGATCTTCACGAATACGACGATATTCAGATTGAATAGGCTCTAGCATTTCAACGATGGCTGCACCTACGTCTTTCTTAAATGGGCCGTACATCTCAACACCTTGATATTGCGCTTCAATCTCTTCAAACGTTTTACCCGTTGCTGCTGAATACAAACTCATTAAGTTGGAAATACCCGCTTTGTTTTCCCAATCACTTGCAATACGTGGTGGGGTATCTGTGTCTGTTTGCGCTTTATTGATCTTCTTAATGATCGATTTTGGCTCTTCAAGCAGAGTGATAACATTCTTACGGTTATCATCTGACTTAGACATTTTCTTCGTCGCGTCTTGCAAACTCATTACACGTGCATTCACCGTTGGAATATACGGTTCTGGAATTTGGAAGATTGGCTGTTCCGGCGTGCTGTACAGATTGTTAAAACGAGTCGCGATATCACGGGCAAGTTCTAAGTGCTGTTTCTGATCGTTACCTACCGGAACTTGGTGAGCACCATACAATAAAATGTCCGCAGCCATTAGCACTGGGTAACCGAATAGACCTGCGTTTACATCGTTCGCGTAACGTGCAGATTTGTCTTTAAACTGAGTCATACGGCTCAGCTCACCCATTTGGGTGTAACAATTAAGAAGCCAACCAAGCTGAGCATGCTCTGGTACATGTGACTGAACAAATAGCGTGCTCTTCTTTGGATCAACACCAACCGCAAGACAAATTGCTAATGCGTCGAGAGTTGCTTCATGCAGCGCTTTTGGATCCTGACGAACCGTAACGGCGTGAAGGTCTACAACACAATATTGGCAATCGTAATCATCTTGCATCTGTTGCCATTGACGTAGAGCACCCAAGTAGTTACCGATACTTAGTTCACCTGATGGTTGAACGCCACTCAATACGATGGGTTTGCTCATGCTTATGATTCCTTTGACTTCATAATAATTTGATTAAAAAAACCGCGCCGAATTTATCGACACGGTTTACGCAGTGTACCCATTGGCGAGTATATTACTAGAGGCTTTCGCCAAGTTTTCTCCGCTTTATGCTGAAACGAGGACTACTTCTAGTAATTGAGCAATGTCATCTGCCACGTAATCAGGATTAGACGCAGAAATAGGCTCACCATGGTTATACCCATACGTCAGACCAAATGAATAACAACCTGCGTTTTTAGCTGCCTTGATGTCGTTACTTGAATCACCCACCATCAGCATTTCTTCGGCTTTTACATTGTGTTTTTCCAGCAACCAGTTCAGCGCCATTGGGTTTGGTTTCTTCTCTGGGAAAGAATCACCACCAATGACATCCACAAAATATTTATCAATACCGTGCTGTGCTAGTACGTCTGGTACAAATTTCGATGGTTTATTGGTAACCAACGCCATGGTGAACCCGGCTTTATTCAGCTCGGCCAAAGTTTCTTTCACCGAAGGGTATAAATGGCTTAACTTGTGACCACCCTGTTCATAAAAATCATCAAACAAAACACGGGCTTTTTTACGTGTTTCTTCGCTTAATTCAGGGTTAACCGTTAAAGCTTGGCTAAGCGCACGACCAATTAAAATATCCGCACCATTACCTACGTAATCACGAACTTGCTCTTCCGTTACTGATGGAAAACCCATCTCTTGCACTGCTTGATCCGCAGCCACCGCTAAATCGGGAACACTGTCTAACAAAGTTCCATCGAGATCAAACGCGATCAGTTTAATTGAGCTTAACGACATGTTTATTCCTACTAAATCACTTATTAAAAAAGGGGCATGATCGCCCCTTAATATAAAATCTATCTGTCTTTCTACGATTATGCGTTTACTTTTGCAAGCTCTGCACGCATTTCATCGATAACTTCTTTGTAGTTTGGTTGATTAAAAATAGCAGAACCAGCAACAAACATATCTGCGCCCGCTTCTGCGATTTCTTTAATGTTATCAACCTTAACCCCACCGTCGATTTCAAGACGAATATCACGACCTGATTCGTCAATCATTTTACGAACGGCACGCAACTTATCGAGTGTATTTGGAATGAAAGACTGACCGCCAAACCCTGGGTTAACAGACATCAGTAAGATCATGTCCACTTTATCCATGATGTAATCAAGGCAAGATAATGGCGTTGCAGGGTTAAGAACCACACCGGCTTTACAACCGTGCTCTTTAATCAGCTGGAGCGTACGATCGATATGCTCAGAAGCTTCTACATGGAAGGTGATCATCGATGCCCCTGCTTTAGCAAACTCAGGAACAATGTTATCAACTGGCTTAACCATTAAATGAACATCAATTGGAGCCGTGATGCCATAGTCACGTAGCGCTTTACAAATTGGTGCACCAAATGTCAGGTTTGGCACATAATGGTTGTCCATTACATCAAAGTGAACCACATCCGCACCAGCAGCCAGTACTTTTTCAACGTCTTCACCTAAACGAGCAAAATCAGCAGATAAAATTGATGGAGCAATCAGAAAATCTTTCATGTCGGGCCTTATTGTACTAAACACAGTCGAGTTAAATCGGCGCAATTCTACCCGATAACGGTTGCGCTGTCTTATTCACAACTTGATGAAGGTATCAACTATGCTTGAAAAGGGTAAATGACGGAGGAAACAGCGTGCCTTTTTTCATACAAGTATTAAAAAGTGTCGCGGGGGCTTTTTTTGGTGTGCAATCGGAACAACAGCGCCAACAAGACTTCCAACAGGACCAAATCTGGCCCTATATTTTAATGGGGATTTTCGGTGTATTACTGTTTATTGCTCTATTAGTCACCATTGTACAATGGGTGCTATAGGCTAATCTGACTCAGGCGTGGTCTCTTCTTTGGCATGAAAAAGTGCCATTAATTCATCGACTTTATTACGCCCAGCGCCATTACGACTGATGGTACGCTTAACCTTAACCACGTTTAAATCCGCCCCATGATATAAACGGCGAGTTAAGGTTGTATCATGATTTGAAATAAGAACCGGTATACCACGCTCTGTTGCCGTACGCTCAGCTTGATCAGCCAGTGCTGCCTGATCATCTAATGAAAAACCATTGCCAGCATAAGAGGTAAAATTTGCGGTATTGGAAAGCGGCGCATACGGTGGATCACAATAAATCACACTGCCTTTACGAGCTCGGGCAAAAGTTTGCGCATACCCTTCACACACAAACGTGGCTTTTTTGGCTTTCTCAGCGAAAAAAAGCATCTCCTGTTCAGGGAAATAAGGCTTTTTATACGAACCAAATGGAACGTTAAAACCGCCTTTTTGATTATAACGACACAGACCATTAAAGCCGTGACGGTTCATATATAAAAAAAGAAGTGAACGACGATAGGGATCGTCCGTACCATTAAACTCAGCACGCAACTCTAAGTAAGCTTCTTTTTTATTAAATTCAGGCTGGAATAGTTTTCTCGCATCCTCAATAAACGTCTCTGGAGAAGATTTAAGGATATTATAGAGATTAATAAGATCGGGATTGATGTCCGCCAGTAAATAATGCTCGTATTCCGTGTTTAAAAACACAGAGCCGGCACCTACAAACGGTTCAATGAGCTTCTTAGCTGGCGGCAAATGGCGCTGAATGTCTTCAACAAGACTATACTTACCACCTGCCCACTTAAGAAATGCGCGTTGTTTCTTCATTTACGCTAAGCCCACTACCTGAAAAATAAGGGAGCGGATTGTACCCTATTTTTTGCTTAAGCTCAGTGTTATTTCGCACGATCAATCTCTCTATGTACCTGAGAGAAAGATTTTGCCCACGGGCCGACAGCTTGAACCGAAGCAGGTAAGTCATTTTCAGCTCTTCTGGCAGCAGCAACACTGGTGTAGTTACCCACGGTAACAATGAACCACTGTGAGCCATTTCTAACCGTTTCATACACTTGAACAATGCTGCCGATATCATGCTCATCAATAAACTGCTGAACGGCAACCTTTGACGTCAACGCTGCCAACTGCAGAGTATAATAACGAGCAGAAATTGTGCGCAGCTCTTGATTAGAGAAAGTAAATCGAATGGCTGGCTCTGCTTCTTCTTTGGCAACAACAGGTTCTTCTTTTTCAGAAGGTGTTGCAACTTGTGACTGCTCTTCTGCCACAACTGGCTTTGTTACCGCAATATCATCAGTTTTTTCCACGACATCAGTTTTGACCGCCGTCAGATCGGATTGTGCTGTTTGTTTTTCCGTAGATTCAGGTGCGCTAGCTGGTTGCTCATCAATAATAGCAGCCATTGCGTCAGTCCCATCACCACCGATGGTTTGATCTTCAATTAACGCATCAACCACCGTCGAAGGAACCACAACACGTTTTTGGTCTGCGACACTGTCTCCTACCGATTCTGGATCTTTTAATACTTCAGGTGGTAATGCTAAACCATCATCTTGAGTTAAAGTGACTTCTTTTTCAGCCGTATCTTGCTCAGGAGCAGCAGCAGTTTCAGCCTGTGGAAGTGTTGACTCTACGGCCATACCTTCTTTGTCTGATGAAGCTTCGCTCTTTTCCTCTAATCCTGGCTCAATGGCTGGCACAGCTTCACTGGTATTCATAGACAATACTGGTACTGGCTGACTTGAGTTTAGCCACCAATAACCACTGCCTGCCAGTAAGACCGCAACACCAGCAGCAAATAACGCTTTTTTCGGTGATTGGACAACAGAGCGAATAATAATTCGTTTTTCTTTTTGTCTGTGGTTCAGATTGAGAAGTTTACCAGGTAAACGAGCGCACTTTTCCGCACGCTTTTTCACTTCACGCTTGTTCTCTTCACCGCGGGCCTGCCCCATCACTAAAGTATCAACAAACGTATTTGCCTCTTGTTCGCTAAAAGGTTCAATTTCAACTTCAAGGGGTTTTTGCTCTTGGCCGTGGCTAATTTGTGATAAAAACTTATCGAGTTTCCCCTTCTGTGAGAAGAGCAAAACATTAATTTTCCAGTTTGGAGTGGATTGTGCTTTTTGCACTAGCGCCCATAATTCCGCCACCATGTCACTGCTAAGCTGATGCGCATCATCAACCACAATAAGCATTTGGCATTGCTGTCCGGCCAGCATGCGACCAAGACTGTCAATTATCGGGTCGTGCTCATTAAAAAGCGGGTCATTAACAAGCTGTTTCAGCAGAATAGCCCGTTGTTGACTGTCACTCTGAGTCGGGTAACACATCAACAACGACTGATTCTGATCCTCTGCCCATGCTTCCAAATAACGTTGTGCTAGCCAGGTCTTACCCGACCCTTCTGCTCCGGTTATTTGAATACAATTAGAACCAAACCGAGTTAAAAACTGGATTCGGGACAGGAGCTGAACTTGAGATTCAAATTCAAGCGCCATCATTTCATAGGCTAGAGTCATATTGGTTACGCTTTACAAGATTCGATAACTTGAGCAATTACAGCATCTGGAACATCAGCAACGACATCCGCACTGCCTATCGCAGTTGGTAGCACCAATCTTAACTGACCAGACAAGACCTTTTTGTCTCTCATCATATGTTTCATGAAACAGTCATAATCCATATTTTTTGGTGCTAAAATCGGTAACTTCGCTTTTACCAAGATACGTTTAATGCGTTCTACATCTTCCATACTCAGTAAACCATGTTTATGAGCCGTTAAAGCAGCCATTACGGTACCTGCTGAAACTGCTTCACCATGGAGCCAATTACCATAGCCCATTTCTGCTTCAATCGCATGACCGAAAGTATGACCTAGGTTCAAAAGTGCACGAACCCCAGACTCTTTTTCATCGGCCGCGACAACATCCGCTTTGATCTGGCAACAACGAGCAATAGCGTACGATAATGCTTTCTCATCTAACTGATAAAGCTTATCCATATTATCTTCAAGCCAAGTAAAAAAGTCTGCATCAGCAATAATGCCGTACTTAATCACTTCAGCCATACCAGCAGCAAGCTCACGTTCTGGCAGTGTTGCAAGACAGTCTGTATCAATCACTACAGCTTGAGGTTGATAGAATGCACCTATCATGTTCTTACCAAGTGGATGGTTTACAGCTGTCTTACCACCGACAGAAGAATCGACTTGTGATAACAAGGTGGTAGGTACTTGAACAAAATCTACCCCGCGTTGATAACACGCAGCCGCAAACCCCACGACATCACCAACAACCCCCCCCCCTAGAGCAACAATCACTACATCACGACCGTAATTACCTTCCAGTAAAAAAGACATGATGGTATTGAAGGTGTCTAGTGTTTTGTATTGTTCGCCGTCGGGCAATTCAAGCAAGGAGACATCACAATCTAAACTGCGAATAACAGAGGTGATTGTATCTCCGTAAAGAGGAGCAACCGTTTCATTACTCACTACCACTACCCGCTTTCCTGCTTTTATTGCCGCAGAAAAGTACGCCGAGTCAGCAAATAACCCGGCGCCAATAGAGATAGGGTAACTTCTTTCATCAAGATTTACGTTGATCCGTTCCATGGTCAGCTTCTCTATACTTTTTACTTAACGCTCTTCTAGCATTTTTATGATTTGATTTGCTACAACTTTCGCACTTTGATCATCAGTACGAACCACGTAATCCGCAATTTCTTCATACATTGGATTACGCTCTGCCGCTAGCGCTTCTAACACTTCGCGTGGCGTATCCGTCTGTAGCAGTGGACGTTTTTTATCACGTTGCGTACGAGCCAATTGTTTTTCAATGGTCGTTTCAAGATAAACCACGATACCACGAGCAGAAAGACGGTTACGACTCTCCTTACTTTTTACAGAGCCTCCCCCTGTAGCAAGTACGATTCCGTGTTCTTCCGTTAAATCATTAATAACGTTTTCTTCACGGGCACGAAAACCTTCTTCACCCTCAACATCAAACACCCAAGCAATGTCTGCGCCTGTACGCTCTTCAATCTCAGTATCAGAGTCAAAGAACTCCATATGCAGTTGTTGAGCTAGATGTCTACCAATTGTACTTTTGCCGGCTCCCATAGGACCAACAAGAAAAATATTTCGTTTTTCAGCCATTTTCAGCAGTATTACACACGTTAATCAAAGTATACCGCCACTAGACATCCGAAGACTTAAGCCTGTGGCACCAATTTCCTCACAGATAATTCGTGATCTGACCGAAAATTATCTCAGTTATCATGCTACCTTTGCAATAGCTAGAGCAATTGTTAGGCATAAATTACTGAATCACGACTTTTGGTGTGACAAAAATCAGCAATTCACGCTTCCCTAACTGCTCATATGTACGCCTAAACAACGCACCCAATAATGGAATATCACCAAGCAGAGGCACTTTTTCAACGTTATTTATGAGAGAGTGCTGAAAAATCCCCCCTAAAACGACGGTTTCCCCATTATTAACTAATACTTGAGTGCCTATTTTTTGCGTACTGATCGCCACCGCTTCACCCGTACCAATTTTGACTACTTGCCCCGGTTTATCTTGTGTGACTTCCAGGTCAAGTACCAAACGATTATCTGGTGTTATCTGTGGGGTTACCTTTAAGCTTAGCACTGCCTTTTTAAATGAAATAGAAGTCGCACCACTTGAAGAAGCTTCAAGATAAGGAAGCTCGGTTCCTTGCTCGATGTAAGCAGACTTTTTGTTGGTGGTAATTAAACGTGGGCTGGAAATAATTTCGGCCTGATTTTCCGCTTGTAACGCAGATAACTCTAAATCTAATAACGTATCTGATCCGAGCTTCGCCACTTGAAAAGCAATACTGGAAGCCGCTGGATTCGACACGCCCAAATTCACATTTAAGAAATCATCAATTGGTACAGAGCTGCCACTGCCATCTTCACCGCCTCCTTCATATAGCCCCACAGTCGCCAAGTTGCTTTCAATGGAACCACCAATGGTCGAGCTGCCATTGGTACTACTGAAACCCCAACGCACTCCAAACTCATCCAAATTGCCTTCTTCAATGGTGACGATTCGTGCTTCAATCTGCACTTGCTTTACGGGAACATCCAACGTTTTAATGATGTCTTTAATCACTACGATGTTTTGCGGCACGTCACGCAATAGCAAAGAGTTTGTTCGTTCATCAATCGTGATACTGCCACGGCTCGATAACATCGTAATATCGCCTTCCCCACCGATTAACTCAGCGACTTCCGATGCTTTAGCATAATGAATTTGAAGGATTTCAGACTGTAGCGCAGCAAGCTCAGACGCTAGTTTAGCCTGCTCCAGCGCTTGCTTCTCTTGGGCGGCTAGTTCACTCTGGGGAGCGACCAGCACGATATTGCCTTCAATCCGTTTATCAAGGCCCTTTAATTGCAAAATAATGTCCAGCACTTGTGGCCACGGCACACCGTCTAGCCGTAAAGTCAGATTCCCCGTGACCGAGTCTCCAACCACAAGATTAAAATCGTTATAATCCGCGATTAGCTGCAAAACATGACGAATGGGAATGTCTTGAAAGTTAATAGAGATAGGCTGTGCATCCGCTTCCAGAGACGCCATGTTAGGTTGATAAGAATCTTGAGTCACGACCGCTACCGTTGGCGAGATCGACACTTCGAGAAAACGACCTTTCATCTGATAACTGTATTCAAAAGCCCCCCTGACCTTCACCTCAACATTGACGTTATGGCCCTCACGAAAAGATTCTATTTGCTCCACTTCAGTGGAAAAGTCCCTGACATCGATGATCATTAAACGCTCATCCACGATGTCCGTATTATGCAGCTCGATCATCACGCCAGTGTCCGATTGACGTAAGTCCACCACAAGAGAAGGTGAAGTCAGCTCAACAATAATAATGGATTCTTTATGTTGGCCTAACCTGAAGTCAAAATTAACCACTTCATTCTTTACCGCGTTTGACGGCAATGTACTTGCTAGTGCAATACCTACGGTCAAAAGCCAAATAAAAGTGCTTTTCATCCACCATAATGCACTTGTTGTACGCCACTTTGTTCTCATTCTTTCTACCTAGCGTTATGTCACTGAACCTAATAGGCAACCATTACTTTAATGCCAACTTCGTATTTCTTTGGTGCCAGCAACCTAGTCCATCAGAAAACGTTTCTTGTACTTCCAAATATTGCGCCTTCACCGCCATGATCTTGCCATGGTTGTGCCCTAGGTATTCACCAGGGTTCACTTTCACTACATTTCCTTTTGGCGTTTGGACTAATCCAGTTAAGCTCTTCCCATTTCCCATAATTCCTTTTAGTTTCAAAGCGGCTAACGAGTATGACTCTAACTGGTCTTTTTGCTGCCTTACTTCTGGTTGCCAACAGTTTTCTAACCGTGCCTTTTCCGCCGCGACAAAAATCTCCGGCAACATAAACGGTGAGCGCTCCTCTCGTCCTTGATACGCCCTAACTTGGAAAGATTTATTTGGGCTGAGCGCATCAACTTTTGCTCTCGCCTGTGCTTCCGATTGCTGAATAAAATCATCCAGAGGATCCTGATGGGCATTACATCCACCAAGAAATAAAGAAAAAGCGATAAAATATGCCCCACGAGGTTTAAGGAACATAAGACTCCTTAGCATTAAATTGATAGGTATGCGCCAGTACCCGAAAATGCAGTGTGCTACTTTCATGGCTCACCCTTTGCAGCTCAATATTCTTGAGATTCACAATCCTAGGTAAACGAGCCACAGCCTCAGAAAAGTCCCCGATATTGTGGTATTTTCCTGTCAACTCAATGTTCAAGGGCAACCGATATAAAAACTGCTGATGCTCTTTCGCCCCCCAGTCAATACGGGTAAACGTCAATTGGTTTTCCATGCCAACCTGATTAATGCTAGATAACAAACTGGCCAACTCTTTTTGCACTGGCAGTTGCTCAATCAATAACTGATAACGCACATTCAACTCATCGAGTTGCGCCTGTAATTGCGGTAAGGCAGCCACTTGATTGGACTTAAATCGAACGGTACTTTTTAAGGAAGTTTCTTGCTGCTTTAAATAGGCTAACTCGTCCTCTAATGGCATTAACCACTGCCAAACCCCAAAGCCTTGAATGATCACCGCCATTAACACCACCACACAAATTTGTGGGATCAATGGCCACTCTGTAATCTCATCAACATCCAAATCACGCCAATCAGCCATCGCTTCTTAGTTCCTCTTCAGTCAATAACCGAAATGACACCTTGAAGCTTTTTAGTTCGTGGCTCAGCAAAACTTTACCTGCCACAATAGAATGCATGTTTACATCCATAAGCCATGGGGAATCTTCAAAGTTATCTAACATAGAAGCCAACCTAGCTGTAGAATCACTTAACCCATTAATGTCCACCTGACGACCATGAAAACGAATCTTATTAATATAAACACCCTGAGGAATAAGCTTCGGAAGTAGCGTTAACAAATCGGTTGTTTTATTGCGATCATTTTGCAGCTCTTGAACCATTTCTAATCGTGTCAAAATGGATTCATGCTGTTTTTCTATATTAGCAAGCCCTGCTAACTTCATATCCAGTTGAGCAATGTGTTGGGTAAGAAACTGATTACGCTGAGTTTGAAGGTGTTTTTGCTCCTTTAAATAGTCCGCTATTAGCCATTGAAGCCCCACAGACAAAATTACTCCAGCCACCAGCATGACAATAAAACGACGTTGATATCGCAGTCGCTGCTGATCTCGCCATGGCAGTAAATTAATATCATGCAGCATAACGTCCTCCAGCCCATTGCATACCACGAATAGCCAACCCAAGCGCACCACCAAAACAGCTACCTGGCAACGATGATTGTTTGAGTGATAAGGTTTTATGTCGTTCAACCAACCCAAATGGATTCAACAACATAACAGGCACCCCTAACTTAATACTCAAGGTCATTTCAATATTGGGAAAACACGCCCCCCCTCCTGTAAGCCAAATTCCTTCGATGGATTGCTGATGCTGTACAGAACGGTAAAGCGACATCTGGCGAGACAAACGATCGGCGAGCTCCGTAACAAATTCCTCTAACAAGGCGTCATGACACGTTGGGTTCGACAGCTCAGATTGGTTGCCTTTCATCTGCTGAGTTCCCAGTGCCATTTCACGGTAGTATGCCGCACGGCCACGCGGTAATAGACACAAAGAAGTTTGAGATAAACCCACATCCACCAGCATCCAATTAAAGCGATTTTGCTGTTGAGCAACAAATTGCCACAACTTTAATAAACCACTTGAATGAATATCGATAACTTTTGGATAAAAGCCTGCAGCTTTACACGCATTAATGCGGCTAGAAATCACTTCTTTTCGGGTCGCGTACACCTGATAAGTCGCACTACTTCCTTCTGTGTCTGGTATTTCCGTATGGATAGGCACATAATCAATGCTTAATTCTTCCAGTGGCAATGGCGACTGTTGAGCAAAGCTGTGGTGAATAGCAAACTCTTGTTCTTTATCATCAAGATCACTGTCTATTTGAAGAACCTTGCTGATCACCGCACTTTCAGGTACCGATAACACAATATTTCTAACACCAAATGGCAGTTGCTTTTTAAGCTGCTTTAATCTCGTGACAAGTGGTTCATGCGCTAAGGTTTGTTTTTCCAAAAAAATGGAGGGCGTAGACGGAATTTCTTTGAAGTTCATGAGCTGAAGTTGTTCGCTTTTTGTCTTCATCACAACCGCTTTGATGCTGTGATGACCAATATCAATTCCAGTCATTGATGAAAAAAGCATAGCGACAACTCCTAATGCTCATGCATAAGTTATTTCAAAATTAACCACGATAAGGTGTTATTTTCTCGGTGCTTGTCTTTATACTATTCAGCTCAATGTTTGAAACGGCACAAATTTAACCAAACAGGAAATATCCGGTGAAGTTCATAAAGCGATTACTTATCTTTGCATTCATTTGCATACTTCTTGGAGTCGGTACAATATTCGGTTTTTATATGCATGTGAAACCTGAACTACCCGATGTGGCGACGCTAAAAGAAGTTCAGCTACAAACTCCAATGCAGATCTTCAGTAAAGATGGAAAGCTCATCTCTCAGTTTGGTGAAAAACGCCGTATCCCATTGAAAATTGAGGATATGCCACCTCACCTTCTTGAAGCGATCATCGCAACCGAAGACAGCCGTTTTTACGAACACCCTGGCATTGACCCTATTGGTATCGCTCGTGCTGCCTTCGTGGTTGCTACCTCAGGTTCAGCCAAGCAAGGAGCCAGTACCATTACGCAACAGCTGGCTCGAAACTTCTTTCTCTCCAATGAAAAGAAGATCATGCGTAAAATTAAAGAGATCTTCATTGCGATTCACATTGAGCAACTGCTTTCTAAAGATGAAATCTTCGAGCTTTACCTTAATAAGATTTACTTAGGCTACCGTTCTTATGGTTTTGGTGCTGCAGCCCAAGTGTATTACGGGAAAGAAATTGGCGAACTGACGTTAAGTGAAGTCGCAACCTTAGCGGGATTACCAAAAGCACCGTCAACCATGAACCCGATCTACTCCGTTAACCGAGCTACAGCGCGCCGCAATGTGGTCTTAGCTCGTATGCTGGATGAAAAGTACATCACCCAAGCCGAGTATGATCAAGCTCGCGCCGAACCTATCGTGGCTCGCTACCATGGTGCAGAGATCGAATTAAGTGCGCCTTATGTGGCTGAGCTTGCGCGTGCCTGGATGGTTGAGCGCTATGGGGAAGATGCCTATACCTCTGGCATGCGTGTTTACACTACCGTGGATTCCAAACTGCAAACCGCAGCCAATGATGCCGCGATCAATAACCTGTTATCTTACGACGAACGTCACGGCTACCGTGGTGAGGTAAGTACTCTGTGGCAACCGGATCAAGCACAATGGGAACTGGCCGCCATTGAAAAACACCTAAAACGTCAACCAAGCTATGGCGCTCTTATCCCTGCCGTGGTGGTTAAAGTCGATGACAAAAGCGTGGATGTCATTACCAAAAATAACGGCCAACTCACCTTAACTTGGGATGGCATCAAATGGGCTCGTAAATTCATTACGGATCAACGCCAAGGCAGAGCCCCAAAAAAAGCCAAAGACATTGTTGAAGCTGGGCAACAAATTTGGGTTAGACAAGTCACAAAGACTCAAAAATCGAAAGATAAGGAAACCACAACCGAGCAATGGCAATTAAGCCAAGTTCCAAATGCGAACACAGCCTTTGTGGCCATGAACCCTGAAGATGGTTCTATTTTATCTTTAGTGGGGGGCTTCAACTTCGTCCACAATAAATTTAACCGTGCAACACAGTCTATACGCCAAGTTGGTTCGGGCATTAAACCGTTTATTTACGCTGCCGCCATTGATAAAGGACTAACTCTTGCTTCCCTTATTAATGATGCACCAATTAATAAATGGGATAAGAGCCAAGGTACTGCATGGCGACCAAAAAATTCACCACCAACTTATGTGGGTCCAACTCGTCTTCGTATTGGTTTAGCACAATCGAAAAACGTAATGGCAGTTCGGGTATTACGTGAAGTGGGTCTAGACGACACCATCTCCTACCTCACTCGTTTTGGTTTCCAACGAGATAATTTACCTCGCTCTGAAACCTTGGCTCTGGGTGCTGGTAGCTTAACTCCAATGGAAGTTGCCCAAGGTTTCTCTGTGTTTGCCAATGGTGGTTATTACGTTGATCCTTTCTATATTGAACGAGTAGAAACACCGTTTGGACAAGTTGAATTCCAAGCGAAACCAAAAGCCGTATGCCACTCAAATTGCGAGCCAAACCCAGACACCTTTGAATACAAAGACAGCTTGGCTGAATCACCTTATGCAGAACAAGTGATCTCAGAACAAACGGCGTTCTTAGTTCGAGAAATGATGTACAGCAATATTTGGGGTGGCGGTAACTGGAAGCATGGTACTGGTTGGAATGGAACAGGCTGGCGTGGCCAAGTATTAAAACGTCGTGACATTGGTGGCAAAACCGGAACGACAAACGACTCTAAAGATACTTGGTTTAACGGCTATGGGCCTGGCATCGTTGCGACCTCTTGGGTAGGCTTTGATGATCACTCCCGCAAATTGGGCCGAACTTCTTACAACAACAACCTAGATAAAAACCAAATCACAGGAGCAGAAGCAGGGGCGAAAACCGCTCAACCGGCTTGGGTGAACTTCATGAAAGTGGCACTTGAAGACACACCAGCACAACCGAAAAAAGCCCCTGTGAATGTTGTTAAAGTGCGTATTGATAGAGAAACAGGATTGCTGACACATCGTAGCGATCACACCACCATGTTTGAATACTTCGAACGAGGCACAGAGCCAACCGAGTACGTAGGTAGCGCATCGGCAGGCAATGTCTTTGAAAGTGATGAACTCTTCTAAGCGTTAATCTAGCAACATATCAATAATCACGAATAAAGGAGAACAAGTCCAAAGCTTGCTCTCCTTTTTTATTTACCTTGTTCACAAGCAGGAATAACACCTTCCATTTGCTGTTTAATCACCGACGCTAACTTTTCATATCGAGGGCGCAGAGGCGAGCCAGGGCGATACGCCAGAACTATTTGCCGATTCGGGATTGGGTGCTTTGCAGTTAGGTAGCAGACACCGTCACGCTGCCTTTCATTGGGTGCCGCTAAATAAGGCAATAGGGTGATCCCCCCTCCAGCCGCAACCATATTACGTAACGTTTCAAGACTGGTGGCCTTAAATCGGTCATCGTCTTTTGCACCTGCGGCAAAACAAAAACCCAACGCCTGATCACGCAAGCAATGGCCATCTCCGAGCATCAAAACCGTATGACCGTTGAGTTTCCCCATGTCAATATCCTCCTCTTCCGCCCATTCATGCTCACAAGGCACAGCCAGCACCATTGGCTCGTTATATACCGGGAGCTCAATAAACGGCTGGGTTTCATCTACGGCCGCTAACACCACACAATCTAATTTTCCATCTTCAAGCTGCTGCACCAACTGATGAGTTTGGGCTTCATGAAGAAACAGCTCCAAATCAGGAAACTGCTCACGTAACAATGGCACAATAAGCGGCAATAGATATGGACCAACCGTAGGAATAAAGCCAATATGTAAAGGGCCGGACATTTCCTTGCCTTGCTGACTGGCTAGCTCAGTAAAACATTTCACCTCTGTTAAGATTCTTTTGGCTTGCTCCACCAGCTGCAACCCTGCATCAGTAAACAATACCCGACGACTGGTACGCTCCAGTAAAGCCACACCAACTTCTTCTTCCAACTTTTTAATTTGGCCACTCAAAGTCGGCTGGCTAACAAAACACGCATCTGCCGCTTTACGAAAGTGCCGATGCTCAGAGAGCGCCACCAAATATTCAAAATCTCGGATATTCATCGAAATCCTCTTTATTGCCATTGATAGAAAACAACTATCAAAACCATAGCATTAAACGATTAGAACTATCAAAGTCAAAATCGCATAATTATCACATCAAAACGGAGCAACACTTACTACACTCCGATTGGAACAATCATTATCAAAATTAAAGGAAACCATTATGTTCGCATCAAAAGAAGGTCAAGCAATCCCACAAGTCACTTTCCCAACTCGCCAAGGTGATGAATGGGTAAACGTAACAACTGATGAGTTATTCAAAAACAAAACCGTCATCGTATTTAGCTTACCAGGTGCCTTTACACCAACCTGTTCTTCAAGCCACCTACCACGCTACAACGAACTAGCATCTGTATTTGCAGAGCACGGTGTTGACGACATTTTATGTGTATCAGTAAACGACACTTTTGTAATGAACGCATGGAAAGCTGACCAAGAAGCAGAAAACATTACTTTCATTCCTGATGGTAACGGTGAATTCAGTGAAGGCATGGGCATGTTAGTCGACAAAGCGGACCTAGGTTTTGGTAAGCGTTCATGGCGCTACAGCATGCTAGTGAAAAACGGCGTTGTTGAGAAAATGTTCATTGAAAACGACGAGCCAGGCGACCCGTTCAAAGTATCTGATGCTGACACTATGTTGTCTTACGTAGCACCAGAATACAAAGTACAAGAGTCTATTACTGTATTCTCAAAACCTGGTTGTCCGTTCTGTGCTAAAGCGAAACAAAACCTAATCGATAAAGGCTTAGCATTTGAAGAAGTCATTCTAGGTAAAGATGCAACAACCGTGAGCCTACGTGCAGTAACAGGCCGCAGCACAGTGCCACAAGTGTTCATCGGTGGTAAACACATCGGTGGCAGCGAAGAGCTAGAAGCTTACTTAGCGTAACCTACAATATATAACAAAAATGAGGGAGCCACGACTCCCTCTCCTAAACACCAGCCCAGAGAGAGAACCAAAATGAACGTATTGAATGTAGATGTTGCCGTTATTGGTGGTGGTACCGCAGGTTTAGGCTCATACCGAGCAGCAAAAGCACATACCGACAGCGTCGTGATGATTGAAGGCGGCGCATACGGCACCACTTGTGCTCGTGTTGGCTGCATGCCATCAAAACTACTGATTGCTGCGGCGGAAAGTGTTCACCACATTGAAAAAGCACCTGCATTCGGTGTTCATCCTCAGGGCAAAACTGTAATTAACGGTCGCGAAGTTATGGACCGAGTCAAACGTGAACGCGATCGCTTTGTTGGCTTTGTGCTTGAAGGGGTAGACGAGATCCCAGCAGAAGACAAAGTGGTTGGTTTCGCTAAGTTCATTGATAACAACACACTACAAGTTGATGATCACACAACCATTCATGCAAAACGCGTTGTTATCGCGACGGGATCTCGCCCGGCTTACCCAGCAGTATGGAATGAACTGGGTGATCGCCTGATAGTAAACGACGATGTTTTTGATTGGGACGATTTACCAGAATCTGTCGCGGTATTCGGCCCTGGTGTTATCGGCCTTGAGCTTGGTCAAGCACTGCACCGTTTAGGTGTAAAAGTAAAACTGTTTGGCCTTGGTGGACAAGTTGGCCCGCTGACAGATCCAGAAGTCATGGCGTACGCTGACAAAGCATTTAATGAAGAATTCTACCTTGATGCCGATGTGAAAGTAGAGCGCATGGAACGCAAAGGCGACCAAGTGGAAATCATGTTTATCAACAAAGAAAATGAGTTAGAAACCATTCTTGTTGACTACGTACTGGCTGCCACAGGCCGTCGTCCAAACGTCGATAAATTGGATATTGAAAACACGACACTAACGCTTGATGAGCGTGGTGTACCAACAGCGGATTTCTACACGCTGCAAACATCGGTAGAGTCCATTTTTATTGCTGGTGATGCAAGCAACCAACTGCCACTACTACATGAAGCTGCGGATCAAGCACGTATTGCTGGTGACAATGCCGGTCGTTTCCCTGATATTCGAGCAGGTCTACGTCGCTCAAAAATCTCAGCCGTATTTTCCGATCCACAAATTGCGATGGTGGGGGAAACATACCAAGAAATCACTCAGCGTCTAGGCTCATGTGGTTGTTTTGAAACTGGTATTGTTTCTTTTGAAAATCAAGGTCGCTCCCGTGTGATGCTGCGTAATAAAGGGGTATTACACGTTTATGGTGAACAAGGAACAGGTCGCTTCTTAGGCGCAGAAATGATGGGGCCGAATGCTGAACATTTAGCGCACCTACTGGCTTGGGCACACCAAAATAAAATGACCGTTGCTGAAATGTTAGACATGCCGTTTTACCACCCAGTGATTGAAGAAGGTGTCCGCACTGCACTTAGAGATTTAAATGCCAAACTGCACCTAGGTCCAGAAATGATCAAACACTGTCTAGACTGCGGCCCAGGCTGTTAAGACTTAATAAATTACGCTCTCCCAGGCACTTTGCCCTCTGTTCCAGGGGGCTTTTTTCGTTATACTCAAAGCACCTTTTTCTAATTGGCTTATACACCGATGGGATGCAAAACTTGTAAAGACACAACTCTTTTTAAACAGAAACTAGGCCGATGTAAGCAATGTATGATTCAGCTCAGTATTTTAAGCTTTGTCACTTGGGCTATCTGGTTTCTCTTTTTTAAAAATAATCCTACGTCAGTTTCCTCCATCACAACCCTTTTTGCCGCCAGCGCCTTCAGTGGTTTACTCACCTTGCATTTCATTGTCTTATTAAAAAGAAAAAGCCACTCCCGCCTCCAGAAGTAGCTCTATTCAGTAAACACAAAGACAACGCGTTACTTCGACAGCCTTAGCGCATCGTCCATCACATGGAAAATGTAGTTCTGCTCAACCACACCTTGGAATAACCAAGCTTGAGGACCACGAGCAAAAATGGCCACATCTTCACCCGAATGAGTTTCCGAGCCAAGTTTAACCAAAGATTGCTGAAGGTAATTCACATCTAACACTTCTTTCTCCGTTAAGTCCGAACGCGCCCCTTCCACCGCACCAGGTCCGTTACCATAAACAAGCGTGGTGTAGTTTTTACCAAACTCATCTTTGTTCAGTTTACCTTTTGATTTGGATAGGCCTAAAATCGGATTGCCACGCTCAGCATAGCCATTAGAGATCAGCGTATGAGCATGATCGGCCGTTGCAATGATCAACGTATCATTTGGATTGGTATTCTCCATCGCTACACGTATCGCTTCATCGTAAGCCACGGTATCTTCTAACGCTCGCGCTGCATTACCATCATGATGAGCATGATCAATACGGCCAGCCTCTACCATCAAAACGTAACCATCGTCATTTTTGCTTAGTATCTCAATCGCCTTTTCCGTCATTTCAGCAATCGACGGTTCATTGTTCTTTTCTTTACGGTCCGCTTCGTACTGCATGTGACTGTTTTCAAATAAGCCAAACGCACGTTCTGTCTCTGCATCTAGTTTGTCAAAACCAGAGCGGTCATAAACGTATTGCCCTTCAGGGTAACGCTGCTGCCATTCATTAATCAGGTTACGACCATCTTTACGCTTACCGGCTTTTTCCTGATTTTCTGGATCATGCATTTCTGCAGGAATAAACTCTCTGCGGCCGCCACCAAACGCCACTTGAAAACCATTACCATAATCAAACTCAACAAACTGACGAGCAATATCCACACAGCCTGTATTTTTAGCAAAATTTGGTAACTTCGCGTCATTTTCCCAGTTACGATCTGCACTGTGCGCGTAAGTCACTGCTGGCGTCGCATGAGTTAAACGAGCAGTAGTCACCACCCCCAACGACATGCCTTTTTCTGCCGCCATCTGAAACGCAGTTTTCACTTCATTGCCTTTCGCCGTACTACAAAAGCCACGCTGAACATTATCATTCACGCTGATCACACCCGCTTTCGTTTTAACCCCCGCCACCATGGCCGTTGCCGTTCCCGCAGAATCTGGGGTTTGCATGTCGGTATTGTAGGTTTTTGCCAAAGCCACATGAGGCAAACGCTCCATGTATAAAGAGTGCTCTTCTCCTTTCATGCCCTGCTGCTGACCCGCATAAATACGCGCGGCAGTTAACGTCCCCACACTCATGCCATCACCAACAAATAAAATCACGTTTTTCGCGGGGCCATTAATTGGCTGACGCTCTTTTGCTGCAGCAAGTGAACTTTGTGCTTCTTTATACCAAACATCACTCTGCTGAGGGACTGCGGCATTTGCTACAGAAGACGCGACCAAGCCAGTTAGTACGGTGCTAATGGCTGTTGTAACCAGGTTCCTTTTCACAATGTAAACTCCATAACGCACTGCTTCCTGCCCGTAAGCAGGTCAGGTAATAGTTGTAATAATAAGTAGTTAGAACGCAGTGCATCATCACAGCGAATTGTTTCAGTAACTTTTATAAAAAATTAAAATTTAATGACAGTACAGACAATCCACAAATTATCGTCTAGCAAAAAAGACCAACGAATATTAGAAAAGCAAGAAGATAGAAAGGAGAGGGTTAGATAAAACAAAGCCTCATAACCAGAAAAGTCATGAGGCCTCTTAGATTCATTTCTAAGAAAAAGCAGTGGTATTATGTATGACTACGACTAAAAGTAATAGTTCCATTTATCACTGCGTTTTCTTGCATAATTTATTTCTTTTTTAAGCAACGTGAGTTTTTACAATCACTTGCTCATTCACACTGATCTCTAAGGCCACTTCATCACAAGCGTGTTGGCGTGGGCACTGATCACAATCTTTTAATACTTTTTCAGGCAATAACATTTTCGATGTTGGTATAAAGTTCTGCTTCATAAAGAACTCAGGCACACGAGTTAAAACAAATACTTTTTGAATCGCCATCTGTTTGGCTTTATCCACTAAGTGCTGAACAATCGCTCTGCCCTGCCCCTGATTTTGCCACCCCGCCTCGACGCCTAATGAGCGGATCTCTGCCAGGCCAGAGTCGTAGACATACAAAGAGGCACAACCCGTCACTTCACCATGGTGTTCAGCAACAGAAAAAGAACCAATATCTCGCACCAGCTCATTACGAGTCCTTGGTAAGTTTTCACCTAAACCAGCCCAGTACGCGACCATACCTTCCAAAGCATCTAAATCTGTTAAGCGTGCCGCACGAACTTTCACCTCTACGGAATCACGATCTTCCAAACGCTGCTGAGCCTGCTCAACTGCATACGCCACCTGCTTAGGCGCAACCCCGCCCAACGCACACCGTTTTTCCAAGCACGACTCAATGGTTAAAATGTCATACACATCTTCATCAATGACGTCTGAGAATGATTTCAGTTCTTCTATCGACAGCTCTTCCAATGCACAACCTTTAGCAATGGCGCCCACTACCGCAACGCCAACAATATGGTGTGCTTCACGGAAAGGAATGCCTTTCGCAACTAGGTAATCGGCAAGCTCAGTGGAATTGGCATAACCTTGCTGCGCCGCTTCTAGCGTACGATCGCCGTTGACTTTAATACCATCAAAACATAAAGCGGCCATCTCCATGCAATCGTTCCAGGTGTCCAACGCATCAAATAGGCCTTCTTTGTCTTCTTGCATATCTTTGTTATACGCAAGAGGCAGAGCTTTAACAGTCATCATCATGCCCGTCATGGATGCGTACACACGACCGCATTTACCACGGATCAACTCCAGTGCATCTGGGTTTTTCTTCTGAGGCATTAAGGAAGAACCCGACGTCACGGTATCAGCTAACTCAATGAAATTAGACTCACCCGAGTTGTAAAAAATCATATCTTCAGATAAACGCGACAGATGAAGCATGGAGATAGACGCAACAGAGAGCAGCTCCATCACATGATCACGATCTGAGACCGAATCCAAACTGTTTCTGGTGGCACGACGGAAGCCAAGGTTATGAGCAAGTTGCTCACGATCCATTGGATAAGCCGTACCCGCCAATGCACCAGAACCGAGCGGACAGGTATCTAAACGTGTAATGGCATCGCTCAAACGAGAATAATCACGCTCAAACATTTCAACATACGCAAGACACCAATGCGCAAAGGTGACTGGTTGAGCACGCTGTAAATGCGTGTAACCTGGTAAAACGGTTCCTTGGTGAGCTTGAGCTACCGAAACCAACTGACTTTGTAGTTTGTCTAATGTAAGTAGTAATTGATGGCCTTGCTGTCGACACCACAGTTTTAAGTCGGTTGCGACTTGGTCATTACGAGAACGTCCTGTGTGCAGCTTCTTACCTAAGTCACCCACCTTGCCGATAAGTTGCTGTTCCACCCAGCTGTGAATGTCTTCAGCATCCGATAATAGAATTTGCTCAGGATCTTCCATCACTGCCAATTTCAGTTCATTCAAAGCAAGCTCTAGCTTCTGCTGCTCTTCCTCTGAGATCACATCCACTGAGCGCAATGCTTTTGACCAGGCAATAGAGCCTACGATATCTTGCTCCGCTAAACGGTAATCGAAACGAAGTGAATCGTTGAACTGCTTAAACCGTGTATCTGCTGCTTGACTGAACCGTCCGCCCCATAATGCCATTGTGCTTCTCCTAATTGCTCAATTACGACTACTTACTCAGTGCTTAAAGATGATCTTATTATTTTTTGTTTTCGTTCAAAGCACGGATACGACTGGATAATGAGTAAAGACGAATAAACCCACCAGCATGACTTTGGTCATACACTTCGTCTTCGCCGAACGTGGCAAACTCTTCTGAATATAGACTGTTATCAGAACGCTTTTGAACAACCGTTGCCTGACCTTTATAAAGCTTCACCACCACTTCACCATTCACGTCTTTGGCTAATTCCGCAGAAGCCGCCAAAATAGAATTACATAGTGGTGTAAACCAACGACCATCATACACAAGGTGCGATGCCTTCAGCCCCAACTCTTCACGGAACTCATAAGCACTTTTATCCAGAACCAATTGCTCAACGGCACGCAATGCTTCCATCATGATCGCACCCCCAGGTGTTTCATAACAGCCACGAGACTTCATGCCCACTAACCGGTTTTCTACGATATCAATACGACCAACACCGTGTTTCGCACCTTTTTCATTGAGATAAACAAGCGCGTTGTATGGCGTCATGGTCTCACCGTCAACGGCAACGATTTCTCCATTTTCAACTTTCAAACTAACCAGCTCAGATTCATTCGGCGCTTGCTCCGGATCCACGGTCCATGCCCAGCAATCTTCGTTTGGTGCATTCCAAGTATCTTCCAGAACGCCACCTTCTGTTGAGATGTGCCACGCATTTGCATCACGAGAATAAATTTTTGTGAGTGATGCTGTACAAGGAATATTGCGCTCAGCAAGGTAATCTAAGCACTCTTCACGGCTAACCAAGTCCCACTCACGCCAAGGCGCAATCACATGAAGATCAGGGGCAAGAGCGGCAAACGCACCTTCAAAACGAACTTGATCGTTCCCTTTACCCGTACACCCATGACACAAGGCATCGGCACCCACTTCACGGGCACATTCCACCTGAGCCTTTGCAATAATAGGACGCGCCATTGAAGTGCCTAATAGGTATTTACCTTCGTACAATGCCCCAGTTTTTAGTGTAGGAAAGATATAATCGGCAACCATTTCTTCTTTTAAATCGGCGATGTAACAAGAAGAAGCACCCGAGGCGATGGCTTTTTCTTCGATGCCTTCTAATTCCTCTGCCCCCTGACCCACGTCGGCAACAAACGCCACTACTTCACAATCATAGTTTTCTTTTAACCAAGGAATGATCACGGATGTATCCAGACCGCCAGAATAGGCAACTACCACTTTATTTACGTTAACTTTGCTCATTGAACTTCTCCTGTGTCCGCTCCGACGGTCTCTTTCCGCGCGGGCATAAATCTATTTATTATTAAAACTTGTCATCAACTTAAACTAAAAACTGAGTTCCGATACTGCTACCAGAAAACAATGCACTCAGCTTTTCTGGGTATCGCCATGTCGCCACTTCAATCGGGCGACCTAAAGCGTTGGCCGCATCCAGCGCCGCTCTTACTTTGACGATCATGCCGTCAGTAATCACACCGCCTTTAATTAATTCTTCAGCTTGGCTGCCATCTAGGCTTGGTAATAATTTGCCTTTACCATCGAGCACACCACTCACGTCCGACAGTAAGACCAACTCCGCATCGAGCGCCGCGGCAACCGCGACGGCAGCTTGATCGGCGTTCACGTTCATCATCTGGCCTTCATCTGTTAACCCGATTGAGCTGATGATTGGCACCGCACCAGTTGCGAGGATTGCTTGAAGTAGACTAGAGTTACCTGGTGTGGCACTGCCCACCGCACCAAGCTCTGGGTCAAGTTCAGTTACTTTACATAGGCCGCCATCAGCAAGGCTTAGACCAATGGCATTTACACCATTTTTGATCGCTTCACCCTGCAACATTTTATTAGCCGTCCCCGCTAGAGCACCGGCAATAAAAGGAATTTGCTCATAAGGCGTAACACGTAAGCCCTCTTTTTTTACGGTTTCGAGCTGCATCTTTGTCATCAGCTCATCCACTAAGTACCCACCACCATGAACAATTACCAATGGACGCTGTGCCGACTGCTGGTACTGACTAACAGCGCCAAAAAATTTACCTAATGTTTCAGTGCAAGACAGAGCTGCACCACCTAATTTCACTACCAAAGGAAGCTTACTCATCAGATTCTCCTTACCTTACACTAAAGCCGTTAATACAGGAAAGCCGTACCGTATATTTATGCATTGCATTGCTTGGCTAGAAGCGCCTTTCAAAAGATTGTCGATGGCCGATACCACAATCAGGTGTTCACCCTTCACTTTCCAGCCAATATCACAAAATGGCGTTTGAACTACATTTTGAAGCGAAGGCATGGTCTCTACTGAGAGGCGCACTGCGGATGCATCGGTATAACTGCTCTCAAAGGCTTGCTGTACCTGTTCTTGAGTCACACCCGCCGCTAATTTCGTGGTAATCGTGGCTAAGATGCCACGCTTGAAGTTGCCAAGGTGAGGCGTAAAAATCACATCACAACCTAAATGCGCGGCAATTTCTGGCTGATGACGATGGTTGAATACACCGTATGGCTGCAAGCTCACTTCACAAAAACTATTGGTAACTGAAGCTTTACGGCCAGCACCAGAAACACCACTGGTTGCATTAATAACAGGCCATTGATTTAAGTCTAATAATTGATTATCCACTAACGGCTTTAAAGCCAGTTGTGAAGCGGTAGGATAACAGCCAGGAACCGCAATCAGTTGTGCTTCTGCTATCTGTTTTTCATTCCATTCAGCAAGGCCATACACAGCTTTATCTAACCAATTGCTGTGCTGGTGCTCAAAACCGTAAAACTCATCATAAAATCCGTCGGTCTGAACTCTGAATGCCCCGGATAAATCAAACACAACACAGTCATTTTCAAGAAAAGTTGGCGCTAGGTCATGGCTAACTTCATGAGCTGTAGCCAGCAATATAATGTCACTTTGCTTCGCCACTAACTCCACATCCACAAGAGGCTGCAAAGGTAAATCAACCAGCCCCTTTAGGTTGCCATGCAACTCACTGATCGCTTTCCCCGCATCAAGGCTGTTGGCCGAAACGAACAAACCTGATAGCGTAAGCTCTGGATGTTTATTCACCATGATGGCTAACTCTGCGCCGGTGTAACCGCTAGCACCGATGATTGTCGTCTTTAACATAGTCTTTCCGTATTTTTTTGAATTTGATTTATTCTTTGAAGATGACTGCTAGTCATTACTCGTTAGCAGTGGTATTTGAATGTGCAGAGGGCCTGCACCAAGCGAATTAGATGCGGCGTCGTCGGAGAGAATATAAAGCTATGTGCTTCGCTTGGTTCATGATGAGAAATCCTTTACTTCATTTATCTATAAAATGATTAGCTATTACGACAAATCAATATATATTAGATTTTTATGCATTAATTATGCGTTAATATGTGTTTTACAGAGTAATAGAGCCTCTGTCAACAGTAGATGTGAGATAAAATGAAAATTCCAGGTTTTATAGATGTATATAAAGGTCTGATCTCGACCTCCTCTATCAGCTCCACTGACAGCAGCTGGGATCAAAGCAATGAACAAGTAATCAGTAAACTGGCTCAATGGTTTACTGATCTGGGTTTTGAAGTCGAAATAGAACAAGTGGAAGGCGGTAAACAAAACCTCGTTGCCAAGATAGGCAGTGGTGAAGGCGGTTTATTACTGGCAGGCCACACCGACACCGTTCCTTTTGATGAGGGTCGCTGGAACTATGACCCACTGTCTCTCAGCGAAGATAATAATCGTTTTTATGGTCTAGGCACTGCCGATATGAAAGGTTTTTTTGCCTTTATATTAGAAGCCGTTAAAAAGGTGGACTGGAGCAAACAGAAAAGGCCACTATATGTTCTAGCCACTTGTGATGAAGAAACCACCATGCTGGGCGCTCGTCACTTTACAGCCAATACACTGATTCAACCGGATTATTGCATTATTGGTGAGCCCACTAGCCTAGTGCCTATCCGAGGCCATAAAGGTCATGTTGCGAATGCCATTAGAATTACCGGAAAGTCAGGTCATTCATCGGATCCTGCTCATGGCGTGAATGCACTGGAAATAATGAATCAAGTGATGTTTGCGTTGATTGGATTAAAAGACAAACTCATCAAACAGTATCATCACCCAGGGTTTTCGATTCCCTACCCAACTTTAAACCTTGGTCACATTCATGGTGGTGATAGCCCTAATCGTATTTGTGGCTGCTGTGAACTGCACTACGATGTGCGCCCATTACCGGGCATTAGTTTAGATGGGTTAGACAATCTATTAAGAGAAGCTCTTAAAGAAGTAGAAGCGCAATGGCCTGGCCGTATTGAGATATCGTCGCTGCATACCCCAATTCCAGGCTATGAATGCAACACGGATAGCCCAATAATTACCGGCGTTGAAGACATTTGTCAGCGTAATACCGAAACTGTTAACTACTGTACTGAAGCGCCTTTTTTACAACAGTTATGCCCCACATTGGTACTTGGTCCAGGCTCCATTGAACAAGCTCATCAACCCGATGAATTCCTTGCTTTTGAGTTTATTGATCCTACTGTTGATATTCTCAGTAAGCTAATGAATAAATACTGTTTTTAGAATAAATAACACTCAAAGATCATAGTAAATTAGGTGCCTTTCACCATAATGTCATTTAACGATGACAAACATATTTGGACACAATATTCTGAAACTTATTTTCACCATAAGCAGTTCACAAGAAGAAGATTCAGGGTATTGTGGTTTTGTTTCATAACAAACAACTAGATTTGACGTAGAGGCAACAATTTCGATAGATTATTGGTCTGCGTAAGCACATTGGATGTAGTAAATTTACGATATGGGATGCGATTATGAATGAAAAATACGCCGCTTTGAAGAGCAACGTTAGTATGCTGGGCCGACTGCTTGGCAATACCATCCGCGATGCTCATGGCGAGCCATTATTAGAAAAAGTTGAAACCATTCGTAAACTGTCAAAAGCAGCACGTGGCGGCAGCAAAGAAGATCGGGACTTGCTTATCGAGGAAGTGAAAAACCTTCCAGATGATCAGCTAGCTCCTGTAGCCCGCGCTTTTAGTCAGTTCCTCAACTTAACAAACATGGCAGAGCAGTATCATACAATCTCTCGTCACTGTGAAGAGCACGTTTGCCAACCAGATGCCATCAGCTCACTTTTCTCAAAACTGACTCAAAACAACGTAAGTAAGCTCGATACAGCGCAAGCAATCCGTGATCTAAATATTGAATTAGTACTGACCGCACACCCAACAGAAATTGCGCGTCGCACCATGATCCATAAGCTAGTTCAAATCAACAAATGTTTATCTAGCCTAGAGCTTACCGATCTCTCTTATTCTGAGCGTCAAAAAACAGAGCGCCGTCTAGAGCAATTGATTGCCCAAGCATGGCATTCAGATGTAATCCGTAAACAACGACCGACCCCGCTTGATGAAGCGAAATGGGGCTTTGCCGTTGTAGAAAACTCATTGTGGAAAGGGGTTCCTGAGTTCTTACGTGATTTTGATGACAAACTAAAAACCCACGTTGGTGAAGGCCTACCAATTGACGCGAAGCCTGTTCACTTTTCTTCATGGATGGGGGGCGACCGTGACGGTAACCCGTTTGTAACCTCTACCATTACTCGTGAAGTGTTATTACTGTCTCGCTGGAAAGCAGCCGATCTTTACCTAAACGACATTCAAGAGCTGATCAGCGAACTGTCGATGGTGAAATGCAATGACACCGTACGTGCACTGGCAGGCGATGAACACGAACCATACCGCGCGATCTTGAAAGGCGTTCGTACTCTTCTAGACAACACACTTGAAGAGTTAGGTGGGCAAATGAAAGGCAAACCCGCCTCCAATGCTGAAATCCTAACGTCGGTGGATCAACTGTGGGAACCTCTACTTGCTTGTTACCAGTCGCTGCATGAATGTGGAATGGGTATCATCGCAGATGGCTCACTACTTGACTCACTGCGCCGTGTTAAATCTTTTGGCGTACACCTTGTTCGCTTGGACATTCGTCAAGAAAGCACACGTCACTCGAATGTCCTGTCTGAACTCACCCGCTACTTAGGCATCGGTGATTACGATCAGTGGAGCGAGCAAGATAAGATTTCTTTCCTCGTCAACGAACTCAGCTCAAAACGCCCGCTGCTTCCTCGCGACTGGGAACCGTCTGCGGAAGTAAAAGAAGTTTTAGACACCTGTAAAGTTGTCGCTGAGCAACCACGTGAAGCGTTAGGCTCTTACGTGATTTCAATGGCACGCACCGCATCTGATGTCCTTGCGGTTCACCTGTTATTACAAGAGTCAGGCTGTAAGTTCCGCATGGATGTTTGTCCATTGTTTGAAACTCTGGATGATCTGAATAATTCAGAAACCGTGATCAAACAGCTACTGGATATTGACTGGTACCGTGGGTTCATTCAAAACTTCCAAATGGTCATGATCGGTTATTCTGATTCAGCCAAAGATGCTGGCGTAATGGCAGCAGGTTGGGCTCAGTACCGAGCGATGGAAGCACTCGTTGAAGTCTGTGAAGAAGCCAATGTTGAACTCACTCTGTTCCATGGCCGTGGTGGTACCATTGGTCGTGGTGGTGCACCTGCGCATGCCGCTCTATTGTCTCAGCCACCAAAAAGCTTAAAAGGCGGTCTACGAGTCACTGAACAAGGTGAAATGATCCGCTTTAAACTTGGCCTACCTGACGTTGCGGTAAACAGCTTCAATTTATACGCAAGCGCCATTCTAGAAGCGAACCTACTGCCACCACCAAAGCCAAAACAAGATTGGCGTAATCTGATGGAAAGCTTATCGGACGTTTCTTGTGACGCTTACCGTAATATCGTTCGTGGCGAAGAAGATTTCGTTCCTTATTTCCGTGCAGCAACACCGGAACTTGAGCTGGGTAAACTGCCTCTGGGTTCACGTCCTTCAAAACGCAATCCAAAAGGTGGAGTCGAGAGCCTACGAGCCATCCCATGGATTTTCTCTTGGAGTCAGAACCGCTTAGTACTTCCTGCTTGGTTAGGTGCTGGTGAAGCTATTCAACATTCTGTAGATAACGGCCACCAACAACTGTTAGAAGAGATGTGCCGTGAATGGCCATTTTTCTCAACTCGTTTGGGTATGCTAGAGATGGTATACACAAAAACCAACGTTGGGATCTCTGAATACTACGACCAGCGCTTAACGGATAAATCACTGTGGCCACTGGGCGATCGTCTACGTTCTCAGCTACAAAAAGACATTAAAACTGTCCTCAACGTTGAAAATAACGATCATCTAATGGAACGTGACCCATGGGGTTCTGAGTCTATTCGATTGCGTAATATCTATGTTGAGCCATTGAATATGCTGCAGGCAGAGCTATTGTATCGTACCCGTCAGCATGAAGAGCTTGCACCTGAAATGGAAGAAGCTTTGATGGTTACCATCGCTGGAATTGCAGCAGGAATGCGTAATACCGGATAAAGCAGTAGATTATACTACAAATAATCAAAAAAGCCGCTGATGCGGCTTTTTTATTGGAATGAGTTCGCTTAATATGAGATTTATCAATTTTTATCACCTAAATTAAGCTCTATTCTACAATTTGCTTATAAATTGATATATCCTATTAATATCAGCTGGCGCATAAAAACGTATTATCAGTAACAAATCTCATATATATCACTATAAAAGTGCGATACAGCACTGTGATTGCGGCTTTGGATTTGTAGTTTGTCTGGTAATGCTAGGTGATCATAACAGTGTAGGCATGCTAGGTGCTGAACCAACGCAATAACAAATAAGTGACAAAGAGCACGAAGGTCGCGTTTAACTGGTTATGTTTTTAATTTTTATTATATATACGATTGGATAGAAGAAATGTCACTACCACATGTCATTTTAACCGTGCTTAGCACACGCGACGCAACTGGTTACGATATAACTAAAGAATTTTCATACAGCATTGGCTACTTCTGGAAAGCAAGCCATCAGCAAGTGTATCGTGAACTAAATAAGATGGCCAAAAATGGCCTAGTTACCTGTGTACTAGAACCTCAAGAAGGCAAGCCTGATCGTAAGGTATATTCCATTACCGAGTTAGGCCGAGAAGCTTTATTTGGCTGGTTCCAAGAATCCACACAGCACCCAACAATTCGTGATGAGTTCTCAGCTAAATTATTAGTTTGTGGTGTTCACAATTCAGAGCCAATGCAACAACAGCTGGCTGCTCTTATTGAAGAATCTCATGCAATGATGGCTCACTATCATGAATTAGAGAAAGTGCATTTTTCTAACTACAAAACATTAGATCGTCAAGCTCGCTTAGATCGTCTAACGCTACGTCGTGGCATCCACAGCCGCCAAGCGTGGATTGATTGGGCTGAAGAAGTACTAGCAGAACTCAAAGAGATCGATGGCCCAGAAAGCAGCGTAGCTCTTTAAAACTAAATTTTACAGCTGTAAAAAATAACAAAGCCGCAGTATGACTACTGCGGCTTTTTTGTTGTAAGAATAAAGCGAGCATACTGCTTTTGCCTTACTCCCCTGATGGACGTACACCAAGAGTATGACAAAGTGCGTAAGTATGTTCTGCACGGTTCAGGGTGTAAAAATGGAAATCCTTCACTCCTTCACGGCTTAATACACGAACCATATCAATCGCTTGACTCGCACCAACCATTTGACGAGTTACTGGATCGTCGTCTAGCCCTTCAAACTGCTGCGACATCCACCCAGGGATCTTAACGTTATTCATGTTGGCAAAACGAGAAGCTTGCTTAAAGTTAGAAACAGGCAAAATGCCAGGAATAATTTCAACATCAATACCTGCCGCCACACAACGGTCACGGAAGCGCAGATAGCTTTCTACGTCAAAGAAAAACTGAGTAATGGCACGGTTTGCCCCTGCATCCACTTTACGTTTTAAGTTGAGTAAATCCGCTTGAGCACTTTTAGCTTCTGGGTGAACTTCAGGGAAAGCCGCAACGGAAATATCAAAATCATGTTGAGACTTTAGTAATTCAACCAAATCAGATGCATACATCTCTGGTGTACCGCCACCAGGTGGAATATCACCACGTAGGGCAACGATGTCTTTAATACCGTTCGCCCAATAGTCGTTAGCAATACCAATCAGTTCTGAGCGGCTCGCATCAATACACGTTAAGTGAGGAGCTGCAACCAACCCCGTTTGATCTTTGATCTCTTTAATAATGGAGTGAGTACGGTCACGCTCACCAGAATTGGCACCATAAGTAACCGATACAAATTTAGGCTTTAGTGTTTTTAAACGGTGAATGGAATTCCACAAGGTTTCTTCCATTTTTTCAGAACTTGGCGGGAAAAATTCAAAAGAAACATTGATGTTACCATCTAGCTCTGCGATGTTTTGATTAAGCGCATCCAGCTGGCTTGCGTGTGAATATCCCATACCTACTCTCCCTGTGGCAACGCCACTAAAACCCTACATTCAATTCCAAGACATCCATTTAGACGTCTATATGTCTACAGGATGTATTTTATGCTATTCAATGTCAAGCTATCGAACATGAATTTTTCTCAAGTTAATGATGAAAGGAATTCAAACAAAAAAGCAGTACCTAATAGCACTGCTTTTCATCAATAATTGTAGTGTAGAATCTGTTAAAGCAAGCTAGCAACTCGATTTAAATCCGACTGTATCGCACCAGCTGTTACTTCTTTACCTGCACCAGGTCCACGTATGACCAATGGATTATCACGATACCAACGGCTTTCAATCGCAAAGATATTATCGCAAGGTAATAAATTCGCTAGAGGATGCTCCTCAGGTAGCGCTTCTACCCCTACTGTGGCTGAACCGTCTTTCGATAAACGAGCAATATAACGTAGTACCTTGCCTTCCGTTTTCGCCTTAGCAAGCCTCTCTGCTAGTTGTTCGTTCAGCTCTTTACCCTGCTCAAGGAAATCGTCTAGGCTAACCTGCTCTAATGCAGCAGGAACCAAAGACTCTACTTTCACTTGCTCAGGTTCGATCGCTAAACCAGCTTCACGAGCAATGATCACCAATTTGCGCATCACATCAGAGCCACTTAAATCTTCTCGAGGATCAGGCTCAGTGAGACCTTGTTGCCACGCCAGATCAACAAGCTGAGTAAATGGCAGATCACCATTATATTGCTGGAATAACCACGACAACGTCCCTGAGAAAATACCGGATAACGACATAATCTCATCGCCACTCTCACGCAAATCTCTTACGGTATGGTTAATTGGCAGCCCTGCCCCTACAGTAGCATTATAGAGCCAATAACGGCCTGTTTTCGTAAAGGCGTCCTGAACCTTGTGGTACTCCTTACTTGCCGCCGAGCCTGCCACTTTATTTGCTGAAATTAAATGCAAACCATGTTCAGCAATGTCACTGTACTGAGCAGCTAATTCAGCACTTGCCGTTACATCAAGTAATACCACATCATCATAACCGTCCTGGCTTGATAGTTCTGCAAGCCACTCATTAGGTTCATGTTCGACAGCTTCTTCATTAAAGTTTGCTAGCGCCTGTTGTGGATCAATACCATTCGAATCTAACCAGTAGCGTTGACTGTCCATCACCGCAATCAGAGAAAAACTCATCCCATGACGCTTTTCCAGCTCTTCACGCTCTTTTGCAAAAAGCTCCAGCCAGCTGCTCCCGATATTCCCTTTGCCACATAATGCAATACCCACCCGCTTTTGCGCTTGGAACAAACTGCTGTGAATAGCTGAGACTAAATCTGCAGTATCGGTTTGACGTAAAATCGCGACTAAGCTCAGTTCAGACTCTGATTCAGACACAAACTCCACTGGGCGATTTTTCAGCTGATGGTAAAATCCATGGCAATGAATCGGGTTATTCACCACACCAGCACCGACAGCCGCGACCATCGAATAACCTTCTTTTAATTTAATTTCGGCACTAATGGCTGCGTCTTGCAACAATGACAACGCACAATTCACCACCTCAGAAGTATAAGCTAATAAAATGCAGCCTTGATCGGCTTGGGCCTCTAGAGCTAATGGCTGTAGTTGAGCACGTGTTAATAGTCGCTGCACGTCTGTTTGGATACGCTCAAAGTCATGACCTTTGCCAAAGTCGAGTTTAATCAAAAGCACATCATCTAATGAGGTAATGATTTTAGCACCACGGCCAGACGCTAATACACGTTCAATGCGCGTCGAACCAGACTCGGGTTGATAGCTGCAACGCAAACTTAAATCCAACACACTCTGAGCAACTGGCTGTAAAGTGCGGCTGTGTAACACAGGGGCAGCTAAACGTGCGAGTTCACTCGCTTCATCTAACCGCAGTAAAGGAAGCAAACAGGCATCACTGACTTTACGTGGATCAGCACTGTACACACCCGCGACATCACTCCAGATAGTGACACGGGAAACTTCGGCTAAAGCACCAATCACAGTGGCAGAATAATCAGAACCATTACGGCCAAGTAAGACCGTCTCGCCCGCTTGGTTACGTGCCATAAACCCAGTAATAACCACTCGATGATGAGAGTGCTGTACTAAAGCTTCTTTCAGCAATGGCCACGAACGTGAACGATCAACCTCTGGCTGAGCCGCACGTTCTGCACGTAAAAAATCACGAGAGTCCATGGATACAGCTGGTAAGCTCGAATGATTCAACAAAGCAGAAAGCAAACGGGCAGACCATACTTCACCATGACCAAGAACATCGGAGCGAGTAACTTCATCCAGCGGTGATGTCAGATTAGAGAGCGTCGCTAATTCCTCATGGAGCAAGGTAACTAAAGGCTCTGCTTTTTCTGCTGGTAATAGATCTTCAATGAGCTCTTGCTGATACTGACGTAATGACTGCAAGCACTCATGGGCTAGACGGCCGTCTTTTTTCAGTAAATCCATCCACTCAATAATGCGGTTGGTGGTATTACCCGCTGCGGATACCACAACCAAGTCATCATCGTGGGAATACTCAGTTAAGATGGAAATAACACGACGATAGCACTCTGGGTTTGCTAGGCTACTGCCACCAAATTTATGTAACTGACGCAAAGCTTCAGAGGATGGGTTTACATGCAACGCTGACTGAGTCATTTACGCCACCTCCGCCGCTTTAGCAAAGGCTTGTTCTAAATCCGCGATCAGATCACGGCTGTCCTCAAGACCTACCGATAAACGTAATAAGGTTGGCGCAAGGCCAGCTTCAGCTTGAGCTTCATCAGACATGGCACGGTGTGTCATGGAACCCGGATGAGCAATTAAACTTTCCACTCCACCTAATGATTCCGCTAGCGAGAAGTGCTTTAACTCTGTCACTAACACTTTCAGCTGCTCCAGGCTACCTGCAAGTTCAAAACTTAACATGGCACCAAACCCCGCTTGTTGGCGCTTCGCTATCTCATGCCCTGGGTGCTCCGGTAAACTTGGGTGGTAAATGGTACCAACTAGAGGTTGATTTTGTAGGCACTTAAGTACGGCCATTGCGTTTTCTTCATGAATGCGCATTCTTGCGGACAGTGTGCGAATACCACGCAGTGTCAGATAACTATCAAACGCAGTACCCGTTGAACCTATGCAGTTCCCCCACCACGCGAAATCTTCTGCATGTTCTTGAGTTTTTGCAATTAAGACACCTCCAACAACATCGGAATGGCCATTAATGTACTTTGTAGTGGAGTGCAGGACAAAATCAGCCCCTAGTAATAATGGCTGCTGTAGAACAGGGGAAAGGAACGTATTATCCACCGCAACTAAAGCACCCACTAACTTGGCTTGCTGGCAAATTGCTTCAATATCCACCACACGCACTAGCGGGTTTGACGGTGTTTCTAACAGAATCAACTTAGGTTTCAGTGCAAGTACTTCAGCCAAAGCTTCTGGATTGGATTGATCCACAAACTTGACTTGAAAATCGCCTTTACGCGCACGAGTATCAAATAAGCGATACGTGCCACCATAACAATCGTGAGGAGCAACGATCAGATCATCTGGGCCAAGTAACGCAGAAACCATCAAGTTCAATGCCGCCATACCGCAATTAGTGACAACTGCCCCCGCACCTTGCTCAAGATCAGACAATGCTTTTTCCAATTGAGCACGTGTTGGGTTACCAGAACGTGCATAATCATATTGAGGTACATCACCAAATTCAGGAAAACTATAATTGGTAGATAAATAAATAGGTGGCACTACGGCATTGTGTTGTGAGTCAGATTCGATACCAGTACGAACTGCGATAGTAGCGGGTTTCCTGTCGCTCATAATTTCCCTTCCTTATTCTCAAGCAGTGACTTAAGCTTGATGACATACAATTAGCCTCACTTTAAACCCCTCGAAACAAGACGTCAACACTTCTAGACGTCTATATGTCTTTGCTTATGGCGGTAAATCCCGCTAAAATCCACCTTCATCAATGTGGATAATCTATCGTGACTTGCGGTGAGTTATCCAGATTGGAAAGATACCCATTAATTGAAGCTCAAAAGGTGAAGCATGGCAGACTGGAACGGCGAATATATCAGCCCGTACGCCGAGCATGGTAAAAAAAGCGAACAAGTAAAAAAAATCACAGTATCGATCCCGCTTAAAGTGCTGAAAGTACTCACTGATGAGCGTACTCGCCGTCAGGTGAATAACTTACGTCATGCCACAAACAGTGAGCTATTATGTGAAGCTTTTTTGCATGCCTACACAGGTCAGCCATTACCTACTGACGAAGACATGCGTAAAGACCGCCCTGATGATATTCCAGCAGAAGCAAAAGCATTAATGACCGCAATGGGCATCGAATTTGAAGCCTTTGCAGACGAAGAAGAAGAAAAATAACCGTCTTAGTCACGCTTGCTGATAAAGAATACATACAAAAAAACCGCATCCTAGAATGCGGTTTTTTTATAAAGCAATACATGAGCTAATGATTAGCTTTCCATGTAGTTTTTTGGCATCTCGATGCGAGCAACACCTGAGTCCACAGCAGCTTGTGCGACGGCTTTAGCCACACGTGGTAATAAGCGTGGATCCATTGGTTTTGGAATAATGTATTCCATACCAAACTCTAGCTTATCAACACCTGCCGCTTCAAGAACAGCCGCTGGTACTTCTTCTTTCGCTAATTGGCGAATAGACTCAACCGCTGCTAACTTCATTTCATCATTAATTTCGCTTGCTCGTACATCTAGTGCGCCACGGAAAATGAATGGGAAACAAATAACATTATTAACCTGGTTTGGATAATCAGAACGGCCAGTACCCATAATTAAATCTTTACGAACTTCGTGTGCAAGTTCAGGTTTAATTTCTGGATCTGGGTTTGAACATGCAAACACGACTGGTTTATCAGCCATTAGTGCCAACGCTTCAGCCGGTAATAAATCTGGGCCAGAAACACCAAGGAAGATATCAGCGCCTTCGATCACATCTTCTAATGTGCGCTTATCAGTGTTATTTGCAAATTTTTGTTTGTGCTCATTGATGTCTTCACGACGAGTGTGGATCACACCTTTACGATCCAACATATAGATTTTTTCACGCTGAGCGCCACACTTAATCAATAGTTCCATACAGGCAACTGCCGCTGCACCAGCACCTAAACATACAATTACAGACTCTTTTAAGTCTTTTCCTTGCAGTTCAAGCGCATTCAGCATACCTGCTGCAGTGACAATAGCAGTACCATGCTGATCATCATGGAATACAGGCACGTCACAACGTTCAATCAAGCGACGCTCAATTTCAAAACAATCTGGTGCTTTGATGTCTTCTAAATTGATACCACCAAAGGTATCAGCAATGTTCGCAACCGTGTCAACAAACTCATCAATCGTACGGTGCTTAACCTCAATATCAATAGAGTCTAAGCCAGCAAAACGTTTAAACAGCAATGATTTGCCTTCCATTACTGGTTTAGATGCTAATGGGCCTAAGTTACCTAAACCTAGGATAGCGGTACCATTCGAAATCACCGCAACCATGTTGCCTTTCGCGGTGTACTTGTAAACGTTTTCTGCATTTTGTGCAATTTCACGTACCGGCTCAGCCACACCCGGGCTGTATGCTAGTGCAAGATCTTCGACCGTATCAGCAGGCTTAGTCAGCTCTACTGAAATCTTTCCTGGAGTTGGGTACGCATGATAATGAAGGGCTTGTTGACGAAAATCTTCAGACATAGTGGTTTAATCCTGAATGCAAAGGGTGTTCAGTTGGGTAAGGTACAAAATAATAGTTGATGTGCGTCGAAGATCCTAGCTCAGTATTACTGGTCAAGCCAATGTATTTTCGAGGGATGTAGCAAAAAAATTCAGATGGGGAAAATATGAGAATTGAAAAAACAAAAAGGGGTGCGATTGCACCCCTTTTTTTGGAATTCTTGGCAGAATTATTTTTTGCCCAGCATACCAAAACGCTTGTTGAAACGGTCAACACGACCACCAGTATCAACGATACGTTGCTTACCAGTGTAGAATGGGTGACATTTGTCACATACGTCTAGGTTGATTGTTTCTTTACCTAGAGTTGAGTTGAACTCAAACGTGTTACCACAAGAACATTTTGCAGCAACTGATTTGTATTCTGGGTGAATACCTACTTTCATGGGAAAACCTCTGGTTTAGGCCGTGTCGCCATCCGATTCTTAGCCGAACACCACACGTGATTTAAAATAGAATTACTAAAATCAAAAATTACACTTTAGTAAGGCGCAGTATAGTAATGAAACATGCCTCTCGGATCAACCAATCTGATACTTTTTTCGCCACTTTGCTGCAACTATTTTTCCCATGTAGACTACCTGCTCTGATCACAGGTTATTAAAGTCTGGTTATATGTCGTATTCTATTGCCCGCGTTGCTCTTCCGGTTCCACTCGATAAGTGTTTTGATTATAAAATAAAACCTGAACAGGCCCCGGTTATTGGCGGGCGAGTCAAAGTACCTTTTGGCCGTCAACAACTCATTGGCATTGTTACCGAGCTGACTGAGCACTCTGACTTTCCAATTAACCAACTTAAACCTCTGACTCAAGTTTTGGACCTACACCCCCTATGGCCAACCAACTTATATAAGCTGTTAAAGTGGAGCAGTGATTTTTACCAGTACCCTTTAGGTGATGTGCTCGCTAATGCCATGCCTACTTGGCTTAGAAAAGGCAAAGAGGCCAATTTTGCTACCTTAAAAGAGTGGCAACTTACCGAGCAAGGTAAAGAACAAAATATCCAGTCTTTAACTCGTGCTCCTAAACAGGCCAAAGTATTAACCTTACTGCGTAATGGTGCTCGCGCTCACGAAGAATTACTGGCTGAAGAAATCAGCAGTACCACTTTAAAAGCAGTTCAAGAAAAAGGCTGGATTGTAGAACAACAGCAACAAAAAAAAGCCACGTTTTGGCAACGTACTTTTGAAGTTCAGGAAGAAAAACCGCAATTAAATGCCGAGCAAGCTATTGCTGTGGCTACGGTAAACTCCAACCCTAATTTTGCGTGTTATTTATTAGATGGCGTTACGGGCTCAGGAAAAACAGAAGTCTACCTCAACCTGCTTGAACCAGTGCTAAAAGCGGGTAAACAAGCTTTAATCCTTGTCCCTGAAATTGGTTTAACGCCTCAAACCATTAATCGCTTTAAACGTCGATTTAATATACCCGTTGATGTGATCCATTCAGGCTTAAACGACACCGAACGTCTTCATTCATGGCTATCTGCACGAGATAATCACGCTGGTATCATCATTGGTACGCGCTCCGCGCTCTTCACCCCCTTTACTAAACTGGGCATTATTATTGTTGATGAAGAACACGACGCTTCTTATAAACAACAAGACAGCCTGCGTTACCATGCACGTGACTTAGCTGTAATGCGTGCGAATAATGAAAATATTCCGATTATTTTAGGCTCAGCAACACCAGCCCTAGAAACCCTTCATAATGCTCAAACGGGTAAATATCACCACTTGCAACTCACCTCGCGAGCTGGGGTTGCGGTAGCGGCTCGTCATGGTGTGCTCGATGTTAAAGGCTTATATCTAGAAGGTGGGCTCTCTGCCCCTATGATCGCTCAAATGCGCAAACACCTAGAAGCGGGCAATCAGGTCATGTTGTTCTTAAACCGCCGAGGCTACTCGCCAGCATTAATGTGTCATGAGTGTGGCTGGCTGGCCGAATGTACCCGCTGCGATGCCTATTATACGTTTCATCAAAGCAGTGGCGAAATCCGTTGTCATCACTGTGGCTCACAACAACCCGTTTTGCATCAATGCATGGGCTGTGGCTCAACACAGCTGATCTCTGTTGGCGTCGGCACAGAACAACTCGAAACCTTGCTGCAACAGCTCTTTCCTGAATACAAAACCATTCGAATCGATCGAGACAGCACTCGCCGAAAAGGCACTCTAGAAAACTACCTTGAAGCCATCAAAAAAGGCGAGTATCAAATCTTAATTGGTACTCAAATGCTGGCTAAAGGGCATCACTTCCCCAATGTCACCCTAGTTGGGCTCATTGATGTCGACAGTTCACTGTTCAGCAGCGATTTTCGAGCTCCAGAGCGCCTGGCTCAGTTATTCATTCAAGTTGCTGGCCGCGCTGGCCGAGCAAGCAAACCTGGCGAAGTGATCTTACAAACTCACCACCCTGAACACAGCCTATTACAAGGGTTAATCCATAAAGGCTACGACTACTTTGCCCAGAGTGCCCTCATCGAAAGAAAGCAGGCTCTCTTGCCTCCGTTTACGTATTTAACCCTGATTCGGGCGGAAGCCAATAATGATCAAATGGTGGAAGAGTTCTTAAGGCAAGTCCGAGGGATTTTTGAAACCAACCCTGTGTATGATGAACACACCCCAGTACTTGGACCTATTCCAGCACCGTTGGCACGACGTGCCGGGAAATACCGTTGGCAGTTACTTTTACAGGCCCCAAACCGCCGCATCATGCAAACCCTGTTACGCAGCGCTAAGCCCGCCATTTTATTGTTACCACTAGCAAAAAAAGTACGTTGGTCACTGGATATCGAGCCTCAGGACTTAAGCTAATGGCCAAAAAAAAGTATCAATGTGAGAGAAATCCCACTTTTAATGTAATTTTTGTTAAATCGACCGTATTTTATCCTTAATTTAACGCATAAAATATCTGCTCTGATTATGACGTTATCGTTTGCTTATTCTCAAAACTAATAACAAGAGAGAACACAAAAAAGAGGAATTTATACTATGGCGACAATGAAGGATGTTGCCCAGCTGGCAGGTGTATCGACGGCAACCGTATCGCGCGCGTTAATGAACCCTGAAAAAGTATCCGCTTCTACCCGTAAAAGAGTAGAAGATGCAGTACTCGAAGCTGGCTATTCACCAAACTCATTAGCCCGCAACCTACGCCGCAATGAATCGAAGACCATCGTTACTATTGTTCCTGACATCTGTGATCCTTACTTCTCGGAGATCATCCGTGGTATAGAAGAAGCAGCCAAAGAAAACGGCTACTTAGTTCTACTCGGTAACAGTAGCCAACAGCATCAAACTGAGAGTTCCTTAGTTAACCTTGTTTTCACGAAACAAGCTGATGGCATGTTGCTGCTAGGCACCGATTTACCATTTGATGTCAGTAAACCTGAGCAAAAGAACCTGCCACCATTGGTAATGGCCTGTGAATACGCACCAGAACTTGAATTGCCTACGGTTCATATTGATAACCTCACAGCCACATTTGAAGCGGTTAACTACCTAACCCAAATGGGGCATCAGCGTGTGGCACAAATATCAGGCCCTGACACCGCCGCTCTGTGCCAGTTCCGTCATCAAGGCTATCAACAAGCAATGCGACGTGCTGGAATTACTGTTAACCCTAATTATATTGTCAATGGTGACTTCAGTTTTGAAGGCGGTGCCAAAGCCATTACCAGCCTGATGTCATTAGCTGAGCCACCAACAGCCGTGTTTTGTCATAATGACATCATGGCAATTGGTGCGATGCAACAAGCCAAGCGTTTAGGTCTACGCATTCCTCAAGACTTATCCATTGTGGGATTTGATGACATCCAATTTGCTCACTACTGCGAACCAGCTTTAACAACGGTGTCCCAGCCTCGCTATGAGATTGGCCGCCAAGCCATGTTAATGCTACTGGAGCTGCTAAAAGGCAAAGAAGTCCGTGCCGGATCTCGTTTGTTAGACGCTAAATTGATGATTCGCGACAGTGCTGCACCACCACGCAGCTAGTCCATCGCCACTCCTACTTCACTTTTCATATTAAATGAGATTTGTAACAAACAATTTTGCGCTAAGACTAGCCAGACTTAGCGCAACTGATTTACCATATCGTTTTCCAAAAACTCATTTAAAGAACTATCGTGGCCACTAAAGATTACGTTAAACGCGGTCGCAGTCCGAAAAAGCCGACCCAAAAGAAAAATTATCAAGACAAAAAATCGAGCCAAATGCCATGGAAAGCAGGTGCCGTTGCCCTTCTTCTCATGGGTGTATTTGGTTATGGTCTCTTTTTTCTAAGTAATGAGCCGGCACCAGAGCCTGTGCAGCCTGTCGAAGTCACTCCCGTCACTGTGCCTGAAAAGCCCAAAAAGACCGATCCGCTGCCTCCCCTCCCTGAAGAAAAATGGGAGTACATGAAAGAGCTGCCGGACAAAGAAATTAAGGTAGAAGCAAAAGAGCAAAAAGCCCCTGAAATCCCTTACATCATGCAATGTGGCGCTTACAAAACACGTGCTCAAGCTGAAGAACGTAAAATGGACATTGCTTTTCAAGGGTTAAGTAGTGAAATCCGTAAAAAGGCCAATAGTAGCTGGTATCGAGTGGTACTGGGCCCCTACCCATATAAACGCCAAGCTGAAAAAGATCGCCACAAACTTCAGCGCGCTAAAATTGAACCTTGTGCCATCTGGAAAGACAGCTAAGTGCTTCAATAAAAGTAACATATAGAAAAAGCAGGGTCTGAAAAGGCTCTGCTTTTTTGTCACAAAGATTCACGCTTTTTCTCTTATTTTCCTATCATCTGTGTAGGAGATGGAGTTGAAAAACTCTCAGCCGCCCCCAGATAGTAAGTAATATCGGTTCTGGCAAACGTGCCAGAGTGACAAAAGAGGTTTAACCCGTGACTACAATCGTATCTGTACGCCGCAACGGTAAAGTCGTTATTGCTGGCGATGGCCAAGTATCACTTGGTAACACGGTAATGAAAGGCAATGCTCGTAAAGTTCGTCGCCTATATAACAATAAAGTACTAGCAGGTTTTGCTGGCGGTACTGCCGATGCCTTCACTCTATTTGAGCGTTTTGAGCGTAAACTTGAAATGCACCAAGGCCATTTAACCAAAGCTGCCGTCGAGCTGGCCAAAGACTGGCGCAGTGACCGCGCACTTCGAAAACTGGAAGCCTTACTGGCTGTGGCCGATGAAACCGCGTCTCTTATTATTACTGGTAACGGTGATGTGGTTCAGCCTGAGCACGATTTGATCGCCATTGGCTCTGGCGGCAATTTTGCACAAGCTGCTGCAACCGCATTATTAGAAAATACCGAGCTTGACGCTCGCACTATCGCAGAAAAATCACTTAACATTGCCGGTGATATCTGTGTATTTACCAACCATCAGCATACTGTCGAAGAACTTGACAGCAACGCTAAGCAATAGGATGCCACTATGTCTGAAATGACTCCTCGCGAAATTGTTCATGAACTTGACAGCCACATCATCGGTCAAGACAAAGCTAAGCGTGCCGTGGCGATTGCTCTGCGTAACCGCTGGCGTCGTATGCAGCTGCAACCAGAGCTGCGTGCCGAAGTAACACCAAAAAACATCCTAATGATTGGTCCAACGGGTGTGGGTAAAACAGAAATTGCTCGCCGCCTTGCAAAACTGGCAAACGCCCCCTTTATCAAAGTCGAAGCAACCAAGTTCACGGAAGTGGGCTACGTTGGTAAAGAAGTGGAAACCATCATTCGCGATCTGACTGATGCAGCGATTAAAATGACGCACCAGCAAGCGATGGAAAAAGTGCAGTTCCGCGCAGAAGAGCTGGCTGAAGATCGTATTTTAGATACGCTATTGCCACCAGCTCGCGATGCTTGGGGTCAAAATGAAGCGGGTGAAGAAAACTCAAATACTCGCCAAACTTTCCGTAAAAAGCTACGCGAAGGTAAGCTAGACGACAAAGAGATTGAAATTGATGTAGCAGCCCCACAAATGGGCGTGGAAATCATGGCTCCTCCAGGCATGGAAGAGATGACCAACCAGCTACAAGGCATGTTCCAGAACCTTGCCGGTAACACCAGCAAAAAGCGTAAGATGAAAATCAAAGATGCGCTGAAAGCCGTTACCGAAGAAGAAGCTTCTAAACTGGTTAACCAAGAAGAGCTAAAAGAACAAGCAATCTTCAACGTTGAGAACAACGGTATTGTTTTCATCGATGAAATCGACAAAATCTGTAAACGTGGCGAAAGCTCAGGCCCAGATGTGTCTCGTGAAGGGGTACAACGCGATTTACTTCCTCTTGTGGAAGGTAGCACGGTATCCACTAAGCACGGTATGGTAAAAACAGATCACATCTTGTTTATTGCCTCTGGTGCATTCCAAGTTGCAAAACCATCGGATCTAATTCCTGAATTACAAGGCCGTTTACCAATTCGTGTCGAGCTAGAGCCATTAACTAGCCACGACTTCAAACGTATCCTGACTGAGCCTAATGCTTCTCTAACTGAGCAATACATGGCGCTAATGGCGACTGAAGAAGTCAGTGTTGATTTTTCAGACGATGGTATTAATCAGATCGCCGAAGCTGCATGGCAAGTAAATGAAACAACCGAAAACATCGGTGCTCGTCGCCTTCACACTGTTATGGAACGTTTAATGGAAGAAATTTCCTTTGACGCCACAGACAAGGCAGGCAGCACATTAACTGTCGATGCCGCTTACGTGAAATCGCGTCTAGGTGAATTAGTTGAAGATGAAGATCTAAGCCGCTTCATTCTATAACCTTGTTCATGACCGAACTTAAAGGGCTCAAAGTGCTTTAAGTTCGGTACATTTACCCCGATGAGATCAAAGCTTCCTTCATTTCTTTCAATTCCTCTTGATTCATATTTGCTGTCCTCCTGCTAAACAGGAATAATGATTTTATAGTCCTTCACTCAAAAGGCCTGAAATGAAATCAGCTTCACTTTCTATTTGGCTTGATGCCGCACGACCAAAAACACTACCTCTGGCTCTCGCCTCCATCGTTACTGGCAGCGCTCTCGCTTACTGGCAAGGCCATTTTTCGCTCTCCATTGCCATCATGGCACTCATTACTGCCATTTTACTGCAAATATTATCCAACCTTGCTAATGATTATGGTGATGCAATAAAAGGCACAGACAATGACGAACGCCTTGGCCCCACAAGAGCGATTCAATCTGGCTTAGTCTCTAGCCAAGCCATGAAAACCGCCATGGTCATCAATATTTCACTGACCATCATCAGTGGTTTAACACTCATAGCTCTTTCATTTACCAGCACCGCAGACATCATCAGTTTCATTGGCCTTGGTTTATTGGCGATCGTAGCCGCCATTGCCTATACCGTAGGCAACAAACCCTACGGCTATCGAGGACTCGGCGATTTATCCGTCTTAATCTTTTTTGGCTGGTTAGGTGTGGCGGGTAGCTACTATCTTCATACAGGCCAACTGGATCTTGCGATTCTTCTGCCTGCTACAGCCTGTGGCCTACTTGCGGTGGGTGTACTAAACATCAACAACTTAAGAGATATAGACAACGATCAGGCATGCGGAAAAATGACACTGATTGTTCGCATGGGGCCAACTTGGGGGCGAAAATATCATCTATCCCTGCTCTTTGGTTCCATGCTGTGTTTGAGCGTATTTATTAGTGGTCAATTTACTTCACCACTGGCTTGGCTCTTTTTGATCGCCAGCCCTTTATTACTCAAACACGCCATCGCTGTATACAACGCCCCTGATGGCCAAGCAATCCGCCCAATGATGCCTGTGATTGTTCAATGTGCACTATTAACTAACTTATTGTTTGCTATAGGGCTAATATTAGGCTGATACCCAATAGTAACGACTTACTCAATATTGTTTTTGGTCATTGCATTGCCATATCAGCTGGTTATACTTTCATCATGCTAAAAACAGTAGCACCCAATTTTTCGCCACAGAAGAGTTAGAATATGGAATACAACACCTCAGAGCTATGCGATGTTTATTTTGATCAGGTTGATGTTATAGAACCAATGTTCAGCACTTTTGGTGGTCGGCCTTCTTTTGCAGGCAAGATAACGACAATCAAATGTTTTGAAGACAACGGCTTAATTGCCTCAACGCTGGAAGAAGATGGTGAAGGCCGTGTACTTCTGATTGATGGTGGTGGGTCGCTGCGCCGTGCTCTTATTGACGCTGACTTGGCAACACTCGCAGAAGAAAATAATTGGGAAGGTTTGGTGGTTTACGGCTGTGTACGTGAAGTCGATGTCTTAGAAGAGTTAGATTTAGGCATCCAAGCCTTAGCTTCAACCCCAGCAGGGTCAACACAGAAAAGCATTGGTGACATCGATGTTGCTGTCAATTTTGGCGGTGTGACCTTTTTAGCAGAAGACTATATTTACGCCGATACAACTGGCGTGATTTTGTCACAAGAACCACTTCTGGTGGGTGATGAAACTGAGCAAGATTAACGCTTAACTGCTCAGTAAATTCGTATTATCTTCACATAAAAAAACAGAGCCATTTGGCTCTGTTCTATTATTCTACGTCGTCCATTTTACCTAAAAGGTTACGAACGCGAGCTTGCCATGCTTCGTGATCAGTACGTAGCTGCTGGTTTTGCTCTTCTAAGTCAGTGCGGCTGCTTTTTAATTCTGCAGACTCAGCAGAAAGTTGCTCGTTTTGCTCTTTCAGCTCTTCAACTTCCATTTGTAACAGTGAAATGGTATCTACTGCCATTTGCACTTTAGCTTCTAGCTTTTCTAATACTTCTAAAGACATCTCGGCCACCTGTTATTAATTACGGACTCAGTATAGTTTTCATCACTACACCCCTTCAAGCCCTATTCTACCTAGCCTGAGCAAGACTATCACTCACTTGTTGTTATATCTGTATCATTTGAACAAAAATCAATCAGCGTTCACATTATCTCGCTCAACTACCTAAAGTTAGCTTGCTATAAGCACAATTTTCCCTCTCTCAAAAGTAAGAAAAATCGTTCTTTTTCACTTTGATAACAGGTGAAATAAACCTATCCATTTTTGCGTAATTTTTCATTTAACAAACCTAAAAAATGGGATCTCATCCTATTTTACATCCTTGTTTTACATGATAGTTTAAAGGCTGATCGTATCTCTCTTGGAGAAATCCAAGACTTTGCTTTATTGGCAATCCGACCTAAATTCAGGTCGGATTTTTTATATCTGTCATATCGTAGTCACGCCTTCCTATTTTCCTTAACAATATTGCATAGCTACTGACTTTATCCTCCATCGCACTGTCTTCCCCAAACAAAAGGCAAACGTTTACTATTTTATTATGATAGAATTTGCGCCGAATTTTTGAAGCTACTTTTTTGTTTGGAGCAAGCATGAAACGCGATTTAGCAATGGCCTTTTCCCGTGTCACTGAAGGGGCAGCACTAGCAGGTTATAAATGGTTAGGCCGTGGTGATAAAAATGCCGCAGATGCCGCTGCTGTTGAAGTAATGCGAATCTTGCTAAATAAAACCGAGATTGAAGGTGAGATTGTTATTGGTGAAGGTGAGATCGACGACGCACCAATGCTGTACATTGGTGAAAACGTTGGTGTTGGCGGTGATGCAGTTGATATTGCTGTAGATCCAATCGAAGGCACACGCATGACAGCCATGGGACAATCTAACGCGCTAGCCGTACTCGCTGCGGGTGAAAAAGGCAGCTTTCTAAAAGCCCCAGATATGTACATGGAAAAGTTAGTCGTCGGTCCTGGTGCAAAAGGCAGTATTGACCTGACTCTTCCACTGGAAGAAAACTTAAAGAACATCGCTAAAGCACTAGGAAAAACACTGGATACTCTGGTTGTCACCACCCTAGCAAAGCCTCGCCACGATGCCGTGATAGCTCAAATGCAAGCCATGGGAATACGTGTGTTTGCTGTGCCAGATGGCGATGTTGCCGCATCAATTCTCACATCGATGCCTGACAGTGAAGTGGATGTCATGTACTGCATTGGCGGAGCACCGGAAGGCGTAGTGTCTGCTGCCGTTATCCGCGCACTGGACGGTGACATGCAAGGCCGACTTCTCCCTCGCCATGAAGTAAAAGGTGACACAGAAGAAAACCGCACCCATGGCGAACTAGAACTAAAACGCTGCGCTGAAATGGGCGTTGAAGCCAATAAAGTATTAACCATGTCAGACATGGCACGCAGTGATGATGTGGTGTTTGCCGCAACAGGTATTACCAAAGGTGATCTACTGGAAGGCATTACTCGCCAAGGTGACATCGCGACAACAGAAACTCTGTTGATCCGTGGTCGCTGCCGCACTATTCGCCGAGTGAAGTCCATTCACTACCTAGAACGTAAAGATCCTGAAGTGCGCGACATCGTATTATAAGCTCTTTTGCCTTAATCATTTACCCAAAGCACAGCGCCTCTGCTGTGCTTTTTTGTTGACCCTTCTAATATTTCCAGTCGAATTTATTTAATTGATTAAGTAAACCCGTTGCTTTATTTACTAAGCTGACTACATAATTAAATAGTTGAAGTAGTGATGGGTATGTAATGAAAACGATTGACCGTATTCTGTATAAGCTAAAACGCGAAGGGGCAACCACAGCGAAAACGCTATCAGAAGATCTGAACATGACGACCATGGGAGTTCGCCAGCATCTGCAAGGATTAGAAGAAGATGGCTTGGTAGATTTTCACGACATTAAGGCCAAAGTCGGTAGACCAACAAGACATTGGACGCTGACAAAACTCGGTCACGGCCGATTCACCGATGGTCACGGTGAACTCACCATCAACTTTATTGACTCAGTACAAACTTTATTTGGAGAAGAAGGTCTAAATAAAGTAGTAACCCGCCGAGAAGAACTTACACTTAACCAATACCAAGCGGAATTGTCTGGCAGCAGTAACCTCAAAGAAAAATTGGAAACCCTCACTCTGTTACGAGAAAAAGAAGGCTACATGGCCGAACTCACCCACACAGAGCAAGGCTACGTACTCATCGAAAACCACTGCCCGATCTGTAATGCAGCAAAACGTTGCCCCGCTTTATGCAAGTCTGAATTAAACATCTTTCAACAATTATTGGGTGACACACACAGTGTAGAGCGCACTGAACACATCGTCGAAGGTCAACGTCGTTGTGCTTACCTAATTCAGGAGAATGCAATAGGAGAGTAAAATGGCAAATTGGATCCCTGCGCAAGTACTTGAAAATAGACATTGGAATCAAGACTTATTCAGTTTAAAACTGCGTGCTGATATTGAACCCTTTACAGCTGGGCAGTTTACTAAGCTGGGTTTGGAAATGGATGGAAAGGTGATCCAACGGGCATACTCTTTTGTCAACGGCCCAAATAGCGATATAGAAATTTATGCCACCCGGGTGGCCGATGGGCTGCTTTCCCCCAAACTACATCAACTGGAACCTGGCAATCAGATCCTAATTAATGCCACAGCCTCTGGTTATTTCACTCTCAATGAAGTACCTGAAGGCGAACACCTCTGGCTCCTAAGCTCCGGTACTGCACTTGGCGCCTTTCTTTCCATCTTAACCAGCCCTGATATTTGGCAACGCTTTCGCAAAGTTGTATTGGTTCATGCAGTGCGATTCAGCTCCGATCTAAGTTATCAAGCGGAGATCGAACAGATCAAAAAACAGCACCCCGATCAGCTCATCGTTCAGCCCTTTGTCAGCCGTGAGCCTGCGCCAAATACCTTAACTGGCCGCATTCCTCATGCCTTAGATGATGGGCTACTTGAGCGCAGTGTTGGGCTAACTATCTCACAACAAAGCCAGTTTATGTTGTGTGGTAATCCCGATATGGTGCGCGATACCCGTGCGGCCTTAGAACGTAAAGGTTTGAAGAAGAACCTACGTAAAGAGCCAGGCCATATCACCATGGAAAACTACTGGTGATAGATTAAATACTAAACCTCTCCTATTGCCATTTTTTGATCTACGCTTACAAAGAGTCAATGAATTGACTCCTTGTAAGCTGTTAAAGGAGATCAAAATGGCGATCCGGATCATAGAGCAACATTTACCCCCTTTTGATGAACTCAAACGGTTGGCAGAAGAATCCCCAGAAAAACTTGAAGCGCTTAGAAAAGAAATGAGCGATGAAATGATCAATCACGCACGGGAAGAGATGCAACCACGATTACGGGCGCAGCAAAGCCATATTGATCGGGTGATCAGCCGTTGTAAAAATGCCAATCACATTAATGTGGTATTAATGCAAGAGCTCAGTAAGCAGGTCGTGAAATTCTCAGATGCCATCCACAACCCACTCGACTGCTACCAAGAGGCAGATGTTACTCCCTTCCCATGCCGTTATCACAGTCAGGGGTAATCAATACGACTGAAGCTAAGATGTCGTAAAACTCAGTTCTTAAAAGCTAATTCTTAAAACTTAGTCCTTTACGACAGCTTCGCCATACTGGTTCGCTTCCGGCTTCCCTTTCAAAAAGCCACATTCAATCAAGATCCATGCTCCACACACTAGGGCCACTAACGACACAGCAGACTCAAGGCTTGTCGGCTGATACGTCATGCCCATAGGCGCAGAAGTAGGAACCAAGACACGACCAGCAAAAAGCGGCACATTCAATAATAGCCACCAGCTTGATTTATTACGATCATGCCAACGTTTTGCTTGTACTGCCATGTCTGGGTACATTAGCGCTAACGCAGCCAGAATCGACAATACTTTTGCACCGCCGCCCGCCATGTTGGCCAACGCCATCGCACCAGCTAACACGGCATAATAAATCAGTATCCACAACCAATAACGAGAGCGATTAATTCGGCCACTAAACGAGAACAACCATTGCTTCTTTGTCATACTACTTTCCAATTAAAACGATTATCCAAAGTGTACCAAGTTACCTATAGGCTCATACTGAATAAATGCCATTAATTAGTGACTTTAAGGAAGCAATCTTTATCCATGTCTCTGATGTTCACTGTTAAGCTGTCTATGTTACTGGCTTGCTCTGTTAGAACTGCCATTAAACGACGACTCAAATCCCGCTTCTGCTCAGCCGTTCTACCCGATAACAATTGAAAATCAATATGGATAAAATCGGCGTCATTGCCCTTCTCCCCAATCAACCAAGAGTGGTAACGATGCCCACGAGATTTCACAGAGTCCACATCAAATAATCCACACTCTAATACGCTCTGATGCAAATCCTCTAATAAACCTTCAATGTTGACACGTTCACCAACAGAGTTGGAATATTCCATTACTAAATTAGGCATAACATTCCCTCGAATTAAGACTGCCCTACCATACCGAAAGCTGCGGATGAGATGAAATTACAATGATGATTTTTTATCCGAGATCACTACCTTACTGAAAATGCTGGCTCAAATATGGAAGATTCCGATTTTTCTAACACTTAGGGTTCCCTTTTTTGACTGAAAAAGGTACAACCAGACACAATAATGATTTCGAACACGAAAAAAGCAGCTACAATCTGTTATATTTTTACGTAATCTCGCTAATTTATTTACATTAATTTGAATTGGAGAAAATCCTATGCGTCATCCTGTAGTTATGGGTAACTGGAAACTAAACGGCAGCAAAGAAATGGTTACAGCACTTCTGAACGGCCTAAACGCTGAACTTGAAGGTGTAAACGGTGTTGACGTTGCAGTTGCTCCACCAGCGCTGTACATCGACCTTGCTGAGCGTTTAATCGCTGAAGGCGGTAACAAGATCATTCTTGGTGCTCAAAACACGGACGTAAACAACAGCGGTGCATTCACTGGCGATATGTCTCCAGCAATGCTAAAAGACTTCGGTGCTTCTCACATCATCATTGGTCACTCTGAGCGTCGTGAATACCACGCTGAGTCTGACGAGTTTGTAGCTAAGAAATTTGCATTCCTAAAAGAGAACGGCCTAACACCTGTTCTGTGTATCGGTGAATCTGAAGCTCAAAACGAAGCTGGTGAAACTGAAGCAGTATGTGCTCGTCAAATCGATGCAGTGATCAAAACTCAAGGTGTTGAAGCACTTGAAGGCGCTATCATCGCTTACGAACCAATCTGGGCTATCGGTACAGGTAAAGCAGCAACAGCTGAAGATGCACAGCGCATCCACGCTTCTATCCGTGCTCACATTGCAGAGCAAAGCGAAGAAGTAGCGAAAAAAGTTGTGATCCAATACGGCGGTTCTGTTAAACCAGAAAACGCAGCATCATACTTCGCACAACCAGACATCGATGGTGCTCTAGTTGGTGGTGCAGCTCTAGATCCTAAAGGTTTCGCAGCGATCGCGAAAGCAGCAGCAGAAGCGAAAGCTTAATTTCAATATAGAGCCAAGGGTTCTCCGTTGAAATGATTGCAAAGGTCAACTTAGGTTGGCCTTTTTTGTTGTCACCGTTTAAGTATTCTTTACAAACAAACATAAAAAAGGCCAATCCGAAGATCAGCCTCTTATCAAAATTTATATTCTAGACATCAAGCTTAGAATAATTGCTCAGCCATTTTGTATAACTCAGTTTTCACCGGACGACGCATGTTTTCAATAGCATCAATGATGTCATGGTGAACCATTTGCTCATTTTGAATACCAACACAACGACCACCTTCACCTTCAATCAGAAGCTGAACCGCGTAGTTACCCATGCGAGACGCAAGAATACGGTCAAATGCTGTTGGCTGACCACCACGTTGAATGTGACCTAGAACCGTCGCACGCGTTTCACGACCGGTTTCCGCTTCAATGAATTTAGCCAGTTCATTCACATCTGTCATAAGCTCAGTAATGGCAATAATGGCGTGTTTTTTACCTTTTGCCATGCCCGCTTGAATTCCCTCCAGCAGTGCTTTTTTATCTAAGCCCACTTCAGGAGTAATAATGTACTCACAACCACCCGCAATCGCAGACATTAGAGTTAGATCACCACAATGACGACCCATCACTTCAACAATAGAAATACGTTGGTGTGAAGAAGAAGTATCACGTAAACGGTCAATAGCATCAATCACAGTATTCAATGCTGTTAGGTAACCAATCGTGTAATCAGTACCTGCTACATCGTTATCGATTGTGCCAGGTAGACCAATACATGGGTACCCCATTTCAGTCAGTTTTTTCGCACCCATATACGAACCGTCACCACCAATCACAACCAGTGCTTCGATGCCGTGTTTTTTCAAGTTTTCGATCGCTTTTTCACGAACTTCAACTTCTTTAAACTCTGGGAAACGTGCTGAACCTAAGAAAGTACCGCCTTTGTTGATCACATCAGATACACTTGAACGATCTAACTTCTCAATACGATCTTCAACTAAACCTAAGTAGCCGTCGTAAACGCCGAACACTTCTAAGCCTTCAGACAATGCTGTGCGAACAACACCACGCACTGCTGCATTCATACCAGGTGCATCGCCGCCACTAGTTAAAACACCGATCTTCTTAATCATGGTTACCCTCTGAGTATTGGGAATTGACAATATCAAATCCGTTGTGAGTGTCAGGTTCCCCCTCCCGACCGCAATCTAGACCACCTAAACTGCCCCACTAAAACTGTAACTTTCTTACTTATGTAGGAGTATTACAATTTTGCTAAAAAACTTTGTTGATTCATATCACAATCGACAGCGACTTTCGCCTTTTTGTCGAAAAAAACACCAAAAAACACATTTCTGTTATTTTTTGTTACAAGTTCAGCTGATCTTTCTCCGAGTTTAACACGACCGAGATGGGATCTTGATGAATTATAATGTCGGAGCTGGGAAATGCGTGTAATAAAGCCACTTCAACTTCATCCGCAATGCGATGTGATTCAATAAGACGCAGCTGATCGTCTAATTCTAAGTGTAATTGAATAAAGCGAACTGGCCCGGCTTGCCGAGTACGTAATTGATGCACACCCAAAACCCCATCAATCGCAACAGCTGTTGAGCGGATTTGTTCCAGTTCATGATCTGGTAATTGACGATCCAGTAACAATTGAACCGCGTCATACGCCATTGTAAAAGCACTATAAAGAATATAAATACCAATCAATATGGCAAAAATAGCATCCGCTTGCATCCAACCATACCAGCTCAGCATCAACGCCACCATAATGGCCCCGTTCATTAATATATCGGATTGATAATGCAAAGCGTCAGCGGCAATGGCCTGACTGCCCGTCTTTTTCACCACCCATTTTTGAACAATCACCAAAAGAGTCGTTAGCACCAACGCAAATACACTGACAGCGACACCATATTGTGGCTCAACCACATCTTGCGGCCGAAACAAACGCTCAACACCGTTTAATAATAAAAAGCACGCCGAGCCAGAAATAAACGTCGCTTGAGCCAAAGCCGCTAATGACTCAGCTTTACCATGTCCAAACGTGTGCTCTTTATCCGCAGGTTGCAGCGCATAACGTACCACAAATAAATTCGTCACCGACGCGGCCATGTCCAATAAAGAATCGACAAGAGAGGCTAATAAACTCACAGATCCGGTATGCCACCATGTGGCTAGCTTAGCCAGCATCAAAATGGTCGCAATCACCGTGGCAAGCCAAGCCGCCATAGTAACTAAATGTGCGTATTGCTTTGTCATTAACTCACTACAATTCAAACAAAAGTTACTTTGAGTATAGCGAGCAAAAATGACAATAAATAAACGAAAGAAAAGAAGCTTAGAAATAAGAAAGGCCAGCATCACTGCCAGCCTTGTTAGGTTCTAAATCAGCCCTTAGCTATCTTTACTGTTTCTTTCTGCCATTTTCGCTTGGCACGCCGCCAGCTTTTCTGATTTTAAATTTTGTAACTCGGCTTTTTGTTCCGGTGTTAACACACTCAGCATCTGGTGGCGCTTTTCAGCCATTGCCACACGGTGTTCAACCTGCTGATTTGCCATTTGCTGCGCTAAATCTCGTACTGCGGCTTCATCAAAATTTTCAGCCAACAATAAGCTTTCCATCTGAGCACGTTGTTCCATCATTTCTGGCTTATGCTCACCGCGGTTAGCTTTCATTTCCGCTTTATCGGCTTTACGAAGTTCTTTTAATTCCGCTTTTTGTTCATCTGATAAGTTAAGCTGGCGGAAAATATGCTTACCACCTTGCATGCCACACATGCCACCACGCTTATCTTTACCACCGTGATGGCCACCATTATCACCAAACGCAAGCGCAGAAGCTGAACCAAGAGCTAGAGGAAGAGCAATAGCGCAAAGTAGAGTTTTTTTGAATGTATTCATAATCGTATTCTCCAGAATTAGATAGCAAACTTAATGTCTTCATTGCCCTGATTGGCAGCGATGAGTTTAGAATAGCGAGCCCTAAGTAAAGCGGTGTATTGAAAGCGTAAAGCAACGTAAAGCTATAATATTCTCATGGTATTCACTCTATCCATTCGCGATACTTACCCTGTCTACCTAACCGGAAACTCCCATATCAATAACCAGAGGCACAGTGATGGCAAAGATTTTATTAGTTGATGATGATGTTGAGCTAACTGCTCTGCTGAAAGATATTTTAGATATGGAAGGCTTTGAAGTAACCGAAGCCAATGATGGAGAAGCCGGGTTAGCAGCGGTCTCCGATGACATCGACCTCATCTTATTAGACGTTATGATGCCAAGAATGAATGGCATGGATATGCTGCGTAAATTACGTGAAAACCACCATACCCCCGTACTGATGTTAACGGCCAAGGGTGAAGAGATCGATCGTGTGATTGGTTTGGAGCTCGGCGCAGACGACTACTTACCAAAACCCTTTAGCGACCGCGAACTATTGGCTCGCATCCGCGCCATCCTACGTCGAACCGGCTCAACCACACAGGAAAACAATTCTGACAGCTTAACCTATCAAGACATTGAAGTGTTCCCAGGCAGACAAGAAGTGTACTGCAATAAGCAGCTGCTAGATTTAACCAGTACCGAAATCGCTTTATTGAGCTATTTTGTGCAAAACCCAGGGAAAGTTGTATCCAAAGAAGATCTCAGCCTCGATGTATTAGGAAAAAGGCTGGCTCCCTTTGATCGTGCCATTGATATGCACGTCTCTAACTTGCGTAAAAAACTCCCAGAAAAAAGTGATGGTAAACCACGTATAAAAACCCTACGTGGCCGAGGTTACTTATTTGTTGAGGAGGCCTAATGCGCCGACTTCGTTTTTTCTCAAGCTTATATGGCCGAATCTTTGCCATATTTTGGTTGACCTTATTACTGGTTTTACTCGCGGTGTTGGCCGCACCACACTTTGATCCTAGAGCTCAGCACACCATCGCACCAGAACACATTGCGCGCATGAAAGAAGCTGCGAACTCTATTTCAGAGCAATACCAAGGGCCGGGGGATATTTACCAAAAAGTTCAGCAGATTACGGAGCACAGCCACAAGAAAAAAGGCATGTTTAAGCTCTACTTTACCAGCAAAAAAGGTGAGCTTCTCAATAGCCAAGAACGTAACCGCAGTAAGGCGCTGCGCAACTTTATTACCGTCTCAGACGATCCCGTGCAGCCAAAACAAAAACTCTATGGCCGCTGGATGATGGCTGGGCCATTTGAAGTCAGACTGGCAGAGCAAGATGTTCTAATGTACGTCGGTCGACTATGGCGAGAGCCACCACCGTTTTTGATTAAGATTTTAGACAGGCCGTTCCAATTACTACTAGTAACCATGCTGGTGAGTACTCCCTTACTATTATGGCTAGCCTGGGCACTGAGCCAACCTGCCCGTCGGTTGCAACAAGCCGCGACTCGGGTTGCGCAAGGTCAGTTTGAAACAGACCCCAACTTAGAAAAAGGCACCAGTGAGTTTCGTCATGCTGGAGCCAGCTTTAATCAAATGGTGCAAGCACTGAACACCATGATTTCAGGTCAGCAACGATTACTGTCAGACATCTCGCATGAACTCAGATCCCCACTCACTCGACTGCGCATGGCAACCGCCCTTGCCACTCGCAAGCAAGGAGAAAGCAGCGAGCTTAGCCGTATTGATACTGAAGCTGAGCGATTAGAAAAAATGATTTCTGAGCTGCTAGAGCTATCGCGCATGCAAATCAATAGCCATCAAGACAGGCAAAAAATCGATGCCCATACCTTATGGTTTAACATTCTGGACGATGCTCAGTTTGAAGCTGAGCAATCAGGGAAAAAGCTCAGTTATTCCGAGCCAAAAACGTGGCCACTAATGGGTAACCCTAATCTACTCATGAGTGCGGTAGAAAATGTGATCCGTAATGCCATTCGCTACGGTAATGATCGCATCGAAGTAAACTTTAGTGAGCTTAATAACCAGTTAACCATCAGTGTTGATGACAACGGTGAAGGCGTGCCAGAAAGTGAACTAGAAGATATTTTCAGGCCTTTTTACCGTGTATCGACAGCTCGTGACCGAAGCAGTGGCGGCACAGGACTTGGCTTAGCCATTACTGAAAATGCCATTAGGCAACACAGTGGCACCATCGCAGCGTCAAAAAGCCCGCTCGGAGGGCTAAAAATGACCATCACTCTGCCTTTAAGCAACGATTAGTACGCTATCTTTTACATGATATGAATCACAAAAGAGCTCCGATTTGCATTGGTGGGCTCTTTTTTATGCACTGAATCCAAACCCCTGGATAAGACATGGTTGATATTGATAATTATTATCAATTAATATTGATGAAAACAGGGAGAACATCATGACACATACTTTTCCAGAACTACCTTATGCGTATGACGCACTAGAGCCTTATATTGATGCCAAAACAATGGAAGTGCATTACGGTAAACACCATCGCACTTACTACGATAAATTCATGACGTCGATTGCAGGCAGTGAACTAGAAACACAGTCGCTTGAAACCATTTTTTCATCCATTTCTACTCAACCACCAGCAGTACGAAACAATGGCGGCGGCTACTATAACCACATTCTGTATTGGCAGTGCATGTCGCCAAATGGCGGGGGCCATCCAACAGGCATGTTAGCCGAAGCCATCAACACTCACTTTGGTGACTTTGATAGCTTCAAACAAGCGTTCAGCGATGCGGCCGTCAATACTTTCGGCTCAGGCTTCGCGTGGCTTGTTGTAGTTGAAGGCCGCTTAGAAATCGCGTCAACAAGCAACCAAGATAACCCGCTCATGGACGTCAGCGCTGTGCAAGGCCAACCTATTTTGGCACTGGATGTATGGGAGCACGCTTACTACATCAGCTACCAGAACCGTCGCCCTGATTATATTGATGCTTGGTGGAACGTGGTAGATTGGGATGCCGTGGCTGATAACTTCCACAACGCCTTAAACTGATCCATGATCATTCGCTGAGATCCAAACCGATCTCAGCGAGCCTCTGCAATTTATAATGACTTGGGTATAATAGCGCCACCATACTTACCAAGATGATGATTATGTTTGATATTGCCCTATACGAGCCAGAGATTGCACCTAATACCGGTAACATTATCCGCCTATCGGCCAACTGTGGTGCGAGACTTCACTTAATTGAACCATTAGGATTTGATTTAGAAGAAAAGAAGCTGCGCCGAGCTGGATTGGACTATCATGATCTCACCCATGTAAAACGCCATAAAGATTTTGCATCATTTCTTCAATACGTCGAAGGACGCCGTATTTTCGCCTGCACAACCAAAACAACAGGCCATCATACAGACGCTAAGTTTGAACAAGGTGATGTACTGCTGTTTGGCCCAGAAACCCGTGGCCTGCCAGCAGACTTAATTGAAAGCTTACCAATGGAACAACGCATTCGTATTCCAATGATGCCAGACAGCCGCAGCCTGAATTTATCAAATGCAGTGGCTATTATTTCGTTTGAAGCATGGCGACAAATGGGTTTTAACGGCGCGGTATAAAAAGATCTTAAGCAGAGCAACAAACTCGTGCTCTGCTTCTTGAGCGGTTAAAACATACCTAATTGGTCATTTTAAATCCCATCGCCGCCAATGAAGGTTTGGGATCGCCCGTTAAACTGCTGGTCCATATCAAGCGATGGCTTATCAGTACTAGGACGACCAACAATTTTTGCTGGCACACCAGCTACTGTTGTATGCGGAGGAACAGCTTGAAGCACCACAGAGCACGAACCAATTTTCGCTCCCTCTCCTACTTCAATGTTTCCTAAAATTTTCGCACCGGCTCCAATCATGACACCTTCTCGGATCTTAGGGTGACGATCGCCGCACTCTTTACCCGTACCACCTAAAGTCACGTCTTGTAAGATGGAAACATCATCTTCAACCACCGCCGTTTCACCGATCACAATACCTGTTGCGTGATCAAACATGATCCCTTTACCTATCTTTGCAGCAGGGTGCACATCCACGTGGCAGGCCACTGAGATTTGATTCTGAAAATAGGTTGCTAAGGCAATACGTCCTTGCTTCCACAGCCAGTTTGCGACCCGATAACCTTGTAGGGCGTGATAGCCTTTAAGATACAGTAAAGGAATAGAGTACATCGCCACCGCAGGATCTCGATTCACTGTCGCACAAATATCACATGCCGCTGAATCCGTAATCGAACAATCCGATCCAAACGCTTCTTCAACAATTTCACGGACGGCCATAGCTGGCATAGAAGCAGTGGCTAATTTATTCGCGAGAATATAACTCAGCGCCGCAGCTAAGGTATCGTGCTTGATGATAGTAGCGTGGTAAAAACTGGCTAACATAGGCTCTTGTTCAGATTGCTCTCTCGCTTCCCGAACAATGGCTTGCCAGACTTTATGTTTTCGGCATTCCTTCACTGTCAGTAATCCTTGTTATCTCTTCATTGCTTATGTTTTATTATTTTAATCATTCGACACGAACCCAAATTCCGTCTGGGATATTATCGCTCTTTATAATCTACTCTGAATTATTGATAAAAACAAAAATGCGGACTCATCGCCCGCATTTTTAATATCAATCCACAACACAATTTACACTGATTCGTCTTTTTTATCGCGAGCCAATAAATCTTGTGCCGCTAAACGCACGTCTTTATCTTGATACAGTACTTGATAAATTTGCTCAACAATCGGCATTTCCACGCCCATACGCTCAGCTAATAACCACACTTCTTTGGTGTTACGGTAACCTTCAACTACCTGACCAATTTCCGTTTGTGCTGTATCAACATCTTTGCCCTGACCAAGCGCCAAACCAAAACGGCGATTACGAGATTGGTTATCAGTACACGTCAGCACCAAATCACCAAGACCAGCCATCCCCATAAAGGTTTCCGTTTGTGCACCAAGCGCGGCACCTAAACGGCACATTTCAGCAAGACCACGAGTAATGAGTGCCGTTCTTGCATTAGCACCAAAACCAATACCGTCAGACATACCCGCACCAATCGCAATAACGTTTTTAACCGCACCGCCCAACTGCATGCCCGTAAAGTCATTATTGGCATACACGCGGAACGTTTTGCTGCAATGGATTTTATCTTGCAGATCGCGCACAAACTGACTATCTGGAGAAGCAACAGAAATGGCTGTCGGCATACCTGAAGCCAGCTCTTTAGCAAACGTAGGTCCAGAAAGAACAGCTAACGAATATTGCTCACCCAACGCTTCTTTTGCCACTTCTTTTAGCAAGCGACCTGTTTCAGGCTCTAACCCCTTGGTTGCCCAACAGATACGAGAATCTGAACGAAGAAAAGGCTTTACATTTGTAAGCACTTCACCAAATACATGGCTTGGCACTACCACCAATAAATCTTGGCTTGCTTGAACCGCTTGCTCCAGATCAGAGGTCATGATTAAAGAAGGCGGAAAATCAATACCAGGTAAAAACGCTTCATTAGAACGATCGCTCTCAAGCTTGTTCATATGCTCTGGCTCATGGCCCCAAAGAAGCACCTTAGCACCATTACGCGCCAATGAAATCGCTAAAGAGGTGCCATAAGAGCCAGCACCTAATACCGTCATGGTAATGTCAGAATAGTCTGCGTGAGTGGTCATAAATACTCGTTATTCGCTTATCGGTAGCAACCTAGCAATTACGCTTCTGGCTGTGCTTCACCGTTTTCTTGAGTTTGGTTTTGTAGGTAGTTCATGAACAAAGCATCAAAGTTAACTGGCGCAAGGTTCAGTTGTGGGAACGTACCTTTAACAACTAGGCTAGAAATTGTTTCACGTGCGTATGGGAATAGGATGTTCGGGCAGAATGCACCTAGGCAATGCGCAAGTTGTGGTGCTTCCATGTTACCAACTGTGAAGATACCACCTTGTTGAACTTCACATAGGAATGCCGTTTCTTCTTCGTTTTTCACTGTTACTGTTAGACGAAGAACCACTTCGTAAACACCTTCGCCCAGTTCACGACTTTGCGTGTCTAGATCCAGCTTAACATCTGGGTTCCACTCTTTTTGGAACATGTTTGGTGAGTTCGGTGCTTCGAAAGACACGTCTTTAAGAAAGATACGTTGAATTGCAAAGTTCTGTTGGTTCTCTTGAGTTGCTGCTTCAGCCATAACGCTAAAATCCTTGTAATTAGAGTAAATTAATTGGCTACAGGTTAGCTTAGCTAATAAAACCTGCATGGGTGATCACCTGATTACGTGTAGGAAATCACACCAAATCCGATTGTTCGCTGACTTTTTATTCGTTTACTTCTAGTGTGGCGTTATTTTTTCTTACCACGAACCAAAGGCATATTGGCTTCATTCCAAGACACTAGGCCATTTTTAAGAAGGTTTACGTTTTCAAAGCCCGCTTTGTTTAGCAGGTTAGCACTCTCTTGCGCTGTCTGGCCTGTCTTACATACTACGATAATTGGGGTTGCTTTGCTTTTTTCAAGCTCACCGAACTTTTCTTCTTTAATTTCACTTGGCAAAATGTGAACTGCGCCCGCAATATGCCCACCTTTGAATTCATCTTTGCTGCGAATATCAACCACAATGCCATCTTCACGATTCATTAACTGAGTCGTTTCTGCTGGAGTGATCTCTTTGTAACCAGCCGTTTTTTGCTTAACGATGGACATAATCAAAGCAGCTAAAATACCAACCCAAACTAAAGAAAGAATCGGGTTCTGTGTAAAAAACTCAATGTACTGTTGCATATCTTCCGCTCTATACGCTATGGCCTAAAATAAAGGATTCTGAGTATACCGAAGCACGTTGGCAAGTACAGCGACAAAAGGTAATAACCCGCCTTGCTTCACTCTGTTTTCGCCTCAAAAAAAGCCATATTCCTGCTAAGAATCACATTCAAGACCACACAAAACACCAGTTGGTAGTAAACTTTAAACAGTTTGTTAAGTCTATTTTTGTAAAAAGGTAACAAACAGTTGCTCACTTTGTTTGATCTTACCCTACTGTTTAAGCTAAAAAGTGTAGTAAAATTACGCTAATTTAGATTTTTGATTACTATTTGATTTGACGAGAGGTCACACTATGTCAGCTAAGAAGCCTATGGCTCTAGTGATTCTTGACGGTTACGGTCACCGTGAAGACAACCAAGACAATGCAATTGCAAATGCAAAAACACCAGTAATGGATGGCTTAATTGCTAACAATCCAAATACGCTAATTTCAGCGTCTGGTATGGATGTTGGTTTACCTGATGGTCAAATGGGTAACTCCGAAGTAGGTCACACAAACATTGGTGCTGGTCGTGTTGTATACCAAGACTTAACTCGCATCACGAAATCTATCGCTGATGGTGAATTCCAACAAACTGAAGTGCTTGTTGCTGCCATGGACAAAGCCATCAACGCTGGCAAAGCGGTTCACATCATGGGCCTTATGTCACCAGGTGGCGTTCACTCTCATGAAGATCACATCTATGCTGCTGTTGAAATGGCAGCTGAGCGCGGCGCGGAAAAAATCTACCTACACTGCTTCCTAGACGGCCGTGACACGCCACCACGCAGCGCGGAAAACTCACTGCAACGCTTCCAAGATCTCTTTGCTAAATTAGGCAAAGGTCGTGTGGCTTCTCTTATCGGCCGCTACTACGCAATGGATCGCGATAACAACTGGGATCGCGTACAAAAATCTTACGAATTATTAACCGAAGCAAAAGCAGAATTTACGTTTGATACTGCCGTTGCTGGCCTTGAAGCTGCGTACTCTCGTGATGAAAACGATGAGTTTGTTCAAGCCACTGCAATCCAAGCAGAAGGCCAAGAATCTGCAGCGGTCGTTGATGGCGATGCGGTGATTTTCATGAACTACCGTGCTGACCGTGCTCGTGAAATCACTCGTGCTTTCGTAACTGACTTCGCAGGTTTTGAGCGTAACGTATTCCCAGCCGTTGATTTTGTGATGCTGACTCAATACGCAGCAGACATTCCTCTTCTGTGTGCCTTCCCACCTGCATCTTTAGAGAACACGTACGGTGAGTGGCTATCTAAAGAAGGTAAAACGCAGTTACGCATCTCTGAAACAGAAAAATACGCACACGTTACTTTCTTCTTCAATGGCGGTATTGAAGACGAATTCGAAGGTGAAGAGCGTCAACTAGTAGCGTCTCCAAAAGTAGCAACTTACGATCTACAACCTGAAATGAGCGCACCAGAGTTAACTGAAAAACTGGTTGCTGCCATCAAATCTGGTAAGTACGACACCATTGTTTGTAACTACCCGAATGGCGATATGGTTGGCCACACAGGTGTTTACGAGGCAGCAGTTAAAGCGTGTGAAGCCCTCGATGAGTGCATCGGTAAAGTCGTTGATGCCATTAACGAAGTTGACGGCCAACTGCTGATCACAGCGGATCACGGTAACGCAGAAATGATGATCAACCCTGAGACGGGTGGCGTTCACACTGCACATACTAACCTTCCTGTTCCTCTGATTTATGTAGGTAACAAAGAGTTAGAATTAAAAGAAGGCGGTAAGCTGTCTGATTTAGCACCAACCATGCTTGAGCTAACAGATACGAAAATCCCTGCAGAGATGACTGGTCAGGTGCTGTTCAATCTGAAATAATCTTCCCCTATGCGGGATACGATTATAAACCTACCAAGTTCTATCCGCGCCAGTGCCAAACGCACTGGCGCTTTGTTATGCCTTCTATTTGCAACCGTCCACAACCCAAGTTATGCAGCAGATGCAGAGCTCAGCGGTGTAAAACAAGAAATTTCACGTCAACAAGATCAGCTAAGCAGTAAAAAGAAACAACTAAATAAATTGCAAGGTGATCTAAAAAAACAAGAGCTGGCGATTTCGTCCACAGCCAAACAAATCCGCACCGCAGAAGCAAACCTACGTAATGTCAACGCAACGATCTCGGATCTTCAACAACAACAACAAGAATTAGAGCAACAACGTTTAGGGCAACTTGAACTACTAAAAGAGTTACTAACAACCCACTACCTCACCCAACGCAATAACAACTTGGCAAATGTTCTAAGTGGGAACGATGTAACCACAATGGAGAGAATGAACCAGTATTCTGGTCATCTAGCCAAAGCACGAGTCGCTATTGTTGCAGAGCTAGACTCCTTAACTGAACAATTAAAAGAAAAAGAACAAAGTCTTACTCACAAGAAATCAGAACAAAATGCTCTACTTGCCAAACGTAAAAAAGAAAAAAATAAGCTATTAACAGCTCAGAGTAAACGTAAAAAAACCGTCTCAAGCATTAAGAAAAACATCTCTGATGATAATTCCTACCTAAATGAATTACAGCAAAATGAAAAACGCTTAAAAACAGAAATTGCAAAAGCAGCCAAAATCCCGGCAGTACAAAAAGTGCCAATGGATGGGCTAGGAAAAAGAAAAGGCAAGTTGATCTGGCCACTCTCAGGCAAAACACTGCACAACTTTGGCACTAAGCAAACAGGCCGTTTAACCTGGAAAGGGATGGTGTTAAGCAGTGATTATGGAAAACCCGTAAAAGCGGTTTATTCTGGAAAAGTAGTGTTCGCAGATTATTTGCGAGGTTATGGCCTGTTGTTGCTTATTGACCACGGAAAAGGCGACATGACACTCTATGGTTACAACCAAAGCCTCATGAAACAAGAAGGTGAGCTAGTGCAAGCAGGTGAAACCATTGCATTGGCAGGTGATACTGGCGGACAAGATCAACCCTCACTGTACTTTGAGATCAGAAGAAACAGTAAAGCTCAAAACCCCAAAAAGTGGTTGAGGAAGTAATATCATCAGCCTTCTTGGAAGGCCATTTTGCAATGGCCTTCCAAAACACCATAATTCCTTCAATAATTCTAAATCTAGACGGTGGCATTTTGAGAAATCAATAAGAAAGAAGAGCATAGCTTTCCTTGCTCTTTAACCTGCCTTAGCTGAAGTATCTTGGCAAATTTCAGAAGCTTGTTTTCCTGCTTCTTTCCAAACTAAATCGCCTATTCCATCACTAGGGTTAAAACCAGTTGGCGTATCTAATAAAATACTCCTAATTTCTTCATGATCAAACTCATGACAAGCTTGATCTAACCTAGCTAAAACTTCTTCATATTCTTCATAAGATAAAAAGCTCTCATTGGCAGTCATAATTCGTTCGTGAGCTGTTTTTCCTACATTGTCTCCAATCAATAGCTCTTCAAACAGCTTCTCACCTGGGCGTAAACCTGTACATTGGATTTCAATATCACCATGAGGATTATCTTCAGACTTTACTTCCAAACCAGATAACTGAATGAGATTTTCAGCTAAATCGATAATTCTAACAGGCTCCCCCATATCCAATACAAAAACATCACCACCTTTACCCATAGCACCAGCCTGTATAACTAACTGCGCGGCTTCAGGTATTGTCATGAAATAGCGGATAATATCTGGGTGAGTGACTGTAATTGGTCCACCTTCTGCAATTTGGCGTTTAAATAATGGTATCACCGAGCCAGATGATCCTAGCACATTACCAAATCGAACCATGCAAAAGCGAGTTGCAGTATTTTCCGCTGCTAATGCTTGCAAGGCCAACTCAGCCATTCGTTTGGTTGTCCCCATTACATTTGTTGGCCGTACTGCTTTATCTGTAGAGATAAGAACAAAAGACTCAACTCCTGCTTCAATAGCAGCCTGAGCTGTATAATAAGTTCCGTAAATGTTATTACGAACACCTTCAACAACATTATACTCAACTAAAGGCACATGTTTGTAAGCAGCAGCATGATACAAGGTTTGTATTTGAAAGCTTTGCATAACCGCAGTTAGTCGATGTTTACGTTGTACAGATCCTAAAAGAGGAACGATTTCTATATCCAAATCGTTTTGAATAACATATTCAGATAACTCTTTATCTATTTGGTAAAGACCATATTCAGATAACTCAAACAATACTAGCTTTTTAGGTTGTTGATTGACAATCTGCCGACATAATTCGGAACCAATAGAGCCTCCTGCTCCAGTGACCATGACAACTTTATCTCGAATATTCGCTTCCATCAAAACCTGCTGAGGAGCAACCGAGTCTCGCCCCAACAAATCTTCGATCGGAACATCACGTAGTTCATCAATACTGGCATTACCACTGACAATATCACTCATACTCGGGACTGTAAGTACTTCAACAGGAAAAGGAACTAAACTATCAATAATTTGTTTTCGTTCAGCCCTACTAGCGCTTGGTAAAGCAAGTAAAACCTTATGAACATTACGCTTGTGAATAATCCCTTCTAGCTTATTAGGAGAATAAACTGACAGACCTTGAATAATAGTACTTTTTAAGGTTGGATCACTATCTATAAATGCTTGAACCTTATATGCTTCACTATGCCTGAGCGCAAGCGCAAGCTGCCTACCGGAACTTCCTGCACCATAAATAATAACTGACTCCATTCCCTTTGCATAAGATTTTGCCACTAAAACTCGAACAATTAATCGTGAGCCGCCACATAATAAGCATAAAAAAGCACCATAGATAATAGGTACTGTACGAGGCACATTAGCACTAAAGTAATACGACAGTAGAGCAACTGAAACCGCTGAAATTAACGCTCCAAGTGATACAACAAATAGCGCATGGAAAGTTAAGTATCGTAGTATTGCCCGATATAGGCCTAGACGAGTAAATACAAGTAAGGAAATAGTTAAAGTACCAGAAAATACATACCAACTTTCTTGATCATTAAAGGGTTCCATATTACCCAACCGAACCCAGTAAGCGATCCAGAATGCAATGGAGATAAAAAGTGTATCTATTGCCAGGCTAATCAGGCGTTTATAAATACGAGGAAGAGACCAAAAAAAATTTAGATGTTCCATAACTACTTCTATAATTAGCGAAAGTTAGTACTTTTAGTTTTAAAATATTAACATTCCCACCAACAAGATTCACATTAGCAAATCTGAGAACCTTCTTTTTTGAAAAAAGGAGTACATAGTGAAAATACAATAAACCTATTTACTCTTCACTGCATCACCAGAGCCACTGCCCGTAGCTGTCATGACTATATACTTGAAATAGTTTTTCAAATTTAATGTATCAATCATTTTCTTATCCGTTCTAGCTAGTAACTTAGGGGTAGACATATCTATATTTTGTACTTGGGACAAGCCAGTAATACCAGGTAAAACACCATATACACCTAATGCATCACGCTCTTTAATTAGCTCCTCTTGATTAAAAAGATTTGGACGAGGACCGACTAAACTCATTTCCCCTTTCAACACATTAACCAGTTGTGGCAACTCATCTATTTTTGTTTTACGAAGGAAAGTGCCTAGTTTTGTAATCGAAGAGTTACTTGCTAGATGACTAGCCACAGATTCTGTTTCCACTTTCATTGTTCGAAACTTTATCAACTTAAATGAGCGTTTATTTCTACCAACTCGATTCTGAACAAAAATAGGAGAACCAGTATCGAAGAAACCTAAAATTACTGTTATAAGTAAAATAGGCCATAGAAATAATAAGCCTAAAAAAGCGATACAAAAATCTAAAATACGAATCATTTTTTACTCACTGAAATATAAGACATGGCTTGCTCCATTGTATATGGCGCTCTCCACCCTAGCACCTCTTGCGTGCAAGAAGAATCAACTTCTAAATTACCAACTAATTGCTCAATCATTGTAGACTTACCCACCACCTTCGCGGCAAACCGCATCACTGCAACAGGTACTGGCAACTGAGTAATATTTTTACCTAAGCCTTTCGCAACAGCATTAGTAAACGTTTTAATAGATACAGACCCACCACTATCCGACGCTAAAAAAGTACGACCAGCAGCATCTGGATGTTTCGAACAAACAATAAGTAAATCAGCAAGGTTCTGTACTGCTATGAAGTTGCGTTTATTATTCACTATTCCAAATGGCAGACACGGAACCTTTTTTATTAAGTTAGATAACAAACCAAAATTACCCGGAGCATTAGCTCCATAAACTAAAGTAGGGCGAATAATTACTAACTGCATCCCAGTATCACGTGATATTTCCTTCAACCCAAGCTCCGCAGAGTACTTTGATTCTGCATATATATTATGAGGACTTGGGGAAGATTTAGAGGAAAATGGTGCATTAGTAGAGGGACCATTAACACCAATAGAACTTACAAATACAAAGCGCTTAACTCCAGCTTTGGCGGCTTCTCTTGCAAGATGTAGCGTACCATCGACATTAACTCTCTGATAATCTAATTTACCATATACATTAGAGTGAGCTAACCCCGCTAAGTGAATAATTGAACCAACATTTTCAAATGCACCGATCCAAGACGTTTTCCCATCCAGTTTATCAATTTGGAAAGCAGAATTAAAAAGAGCTAATTTACCACTACGAACTACTGGCTTTAGTAAGGTAGAACACTTTAAAACCTCTCGACCAACAAAACCACTGGCTCCTGTCACTAATGTTATGCTTTCCATAGAGTCAAACGCCTAATTGAAATAAGAGTTAATGCTATTGAAAAGTATATTTTTTCATTACACTTTCTTCGACAACGGGCCCCCATACATGCTAATTTAAGTAAACTAAAAGAGTCCCCTTTTTTTATCATCTGAATAGGTAGATCATTCTGTTCTAAAAAATCGGCCTGTTCTAAGACCTTAGAGAAAGCATCTCCTCTAAGAACCTTTTTAACTCTAGATACAATAGCCTTAAAGCCAGTATTTGCCCCGACTTCATTACTCTCATGTTGTCTATATAGCATTAACGGTTCAGAACCAATATACCAATTATATCCATTTGAACGGGCAAAGCTGTAACAAAACCAGTCATGCAACCACAGAGAATCTAACTCAAGTATTTTATTACTTAAGGCCTTTTTAATATCTAATGCCAAAGATTTTGTAAGTACAAATGTGCAGCCTGGGCCTGCAGATTCAAACAAATAGTCAAATTCAGATTGAGGAGAATCTTTAGCAATGAGTAGCTTTTTACCATCCTCCCAGAAAGCAGTTACATTGCCAGAATATGCATCAGCACCATTCTTTAACATCAATTGAATCGAACTATGAATCTTATTTTCCAACCAAATATCATCTTGGTCAGCAAAACTTACATAATCATATTTAGAAAAATCAACATCTAACAGTAAACGAAAAAAGTTTCGTCCTGCACTACCAAAACATTGTCCATAAGCCAGCATATGAATATTCGAATATCTATTCGTATATTCTTGAACTATCTCTAATGATTTATCCGTTGAACGGTCTAAACTAATATAAAGATCAATGTCTACATCCGACTGCGCTAAGATAGAATCAAATTGATCTTTTATATGAGCCTCGCCATTATAAGCAGCCAGTAGAATACAAACCTTCATCACAACTTAGGAGCCATATGTAAGCTAACACCACACGAGTCTTTTTCGGAAAGAGTTGGGGCTTGAGTGAATGGCCATTCAACTCCGATACTACTATCATCCCAAGCAATTGATACTTCGGCACTTGAGTTATAATAATCTGTACACTTATATACAAATTCAGCTTCATCACTGGTTACATAAAAACCATGAGCAAAACCTTCTGGCACCCAAAGTTGCCGCTTATTATCTGCCGAAAGAAATTCACCAACCCATTGGCCGTAAGTCGGCGAGTTTTTCCTTATATCAACGGCTACATCAAACACTTCACCAGAGATAACACGAACCAGTTTTCCTTGGGTGTTTTCTGTTTGATAATGCAGCCCCCGCAAAATTCCTTTTTTTGATTTTGAATGGTTATCTTGTACAAAAGATGTTGGCTTACCCGTTACAAGCTCTTCAAACTTCTTTTGCTGCCAGGTTTCCATAAAAAAGCCACGTTCATCACCAAACACTGTTGGTTCTATAATTTTTACAGCAGGAATTCTTGTATCTATCACTTTCATATTATCGTCCTGTATAAGCTTTAATATTTTCTAATGCTGCCTGCCAGTCACTCGCTTTTATCGAAAAAGCTCTACTAATTTTATCCATATCTAGCTTTGAGTTACTCGGACGCTTGGCGGGAGTTGGGTATTGAGCAGTCCCGATACTAATTAATTTGGGGGGAAGATTGATAACATTATGCTTTTCTGCTGCGCCAAAAATAGCTTGCGCGAATTCAAACCAACTCACGTATGGAAAACCAGAGAAATGGTAAACACCATACTCCACACTACCTTCTGCCACCACCGCTTCAGCGATCTGTATTAGAGCTGCAGCAATGTCTCCCGCGTACGTCGGACCACCACACTGATCACCGACAATGCTAAGTTCATTTCTATCTGTCCCCAAACGCAACATGGTTTTGACAAAATTATTACCATTCTCTCCAAAGACCCAAGCAGTACGAAGAATAATATGCTGCTCACAGTTTTCTATAACTGCTAATTCACCTGCAAGCTTACTTTCACCATAAACTCCTTGTGGGCTTGTTATATCACTTTCGTAATATTCTCCAACTTTATTACCTTCAAACACATAATCTGTTGAAATATGCAGGATAGCTGCACCTACTTCTTGCGCTGCACTTGCAAGATATTTAGGTCCATCTCTATTTATTGCATAAGAAAGCTCAACTTCACTTTCCGCTTTATCGACAGCTGTATAGGCTGCAGCATTGATAATAATTTCAGGCTGAAACTCATGCACCATAGAGCGCACTGCCTCTTGGTCTGTGATATCTAAATGCTGTTTATCAAGAGACAATACTGTCGTATTTACTCTCTTCGATAATTGAGTAACAAGACAGTGGCCAACCTGACCATTGCAACCAGTAATCAATACACGCATTAGTTAACAGCCTTCTTTTGACGCTCATTCACAAGACGATTCAAGTACTGACCATATTCATTTTTCATCATTGGCTTTGCAAGTGCTAATACATCTTCGTCACTTAACCAACCATTGCGCCAAGCAATCTCTTCTAAACAAGCAACCTTTAAGCCCTGTACATTTTCAATGGTTTGCACAAAAGAAGATGCCTCATGGAGACTTTCATGAGTACCAGTATCCAACCAAGCAAAACCACGCCCTAATAATTCAACACTTAGAGAACCCAGCTCAAGGTACATTTCATTAAGTGTAGTAATCTCAAGCTCTCCACGATGAGAGGGCTTAACTCTTTTTGCCAATTCAACAACACGATTATCGTAAAAATAGAGACCTGTCACTGCATAATTAGACTTAGGCTTTTCCGGCTTTTCTTCTATCGAGATTGCCTTCATGCGGCTATCAAACTCCACTACGCCGAAGCGCTCCGGATCTTTTACTTGATAACCAAAAACTGTAGCGCCAGATTCACGGGATGCCGCATTCTTTAATGTCTGTGAAAAAGACTGCCCATAAAAGATATTATCGCCTAACACTAAGCAAACGGAGTCATTACCAATAAACTCCTCCCCAATAAGAAAAGCTTGTGCTAAACCATCAGGACTGGGTTGAATAGCATATTCAAGGTTAATACCAAAATCGGAACCATCACCTAGCAAGCGCTTAAACCCTTCATTATCTTCAGGTGTAGTGATAATTAAAATGTCTTTAATACCGGCAAGCATCAATGTTGAGATAGGATAAAACACCATTGGTTTATCATAAATAGGTAACAGCTGCTTTGATACTCCACGTGTTAATGGGTATAAGCGTGTACCAGAGCCGCCAGCCAAAACAATCCCTTTCATTATTTGACGCCCTCATTTGATACACCCAAGCGCTCACCGGCATAAGAACCATCTAAGACACGTGACCACCATTGCTTATTTTCCAAATACCATTTAACAGTTTTACGAATGCCCGATTCAAAAGTTTCCTCTGGTTTCCAGCCTAATTCACGCTCGATTTTTGACGCGTCGATTGCATAACGAACATCATGCCCTGGACGATCTGCTACATAGGTAATTAAGTCTTGATAATAGGCAATACCTTCGGGTTTATTAGGCACTAACTCCTCGAGCAATGAACAAATTGTCTTAACAACATCAATATTGGCTTTTTCATTATGACCTCCAATATTGTAGGTTTCCCCAACTTCACCCTCCGTCACTACCTTATATAAAGCCCGGGCATGATCTTCCACATATAACCAATCTCGGATTTGCATACCATTACCATAGACAGGTAACTGCTTGCCATCTAAAGCATTAAGAATCATTAACGGGATAAGTTTCTCAGGAAAATGATAAGGCCCATAGTTATTTGAGCAATTAGTTACAATCGTCGGAAAGCCGTAAGTCCGTTGCCAAGCACGTACTAAATGATCACTTGAGGCCTTAGAAGCTGAGTATGGACTTGATGGCTCGTATGACGTTGTCTCTGTAAATAAATCATCCGTACCTTCTAAGTCACCATAAACTTCATCTGTTGAAATGTGATGGAAACGAAAAAGCTTTTTTTTATCTTCCGCTAAGGAACTCCAATAAAAGCGTGCCGATTCTAAAAGGGTATAGGTGCCTACAATATTAGTTTCAATAAACGCAGCAGGGCCATCAATAGAACGGTCAACATGGGATTCAGCTGCCAAGTGCATAACAACATCAGGCTTATGTACGGAAAAGACCCGATCCAGCTCTGAACGATTACAAATATCAACATGTTCAAAAATGTAACGTGAATTAGAATCTATTTCTGTAAGAGACTCAAGGTTTCCTGCGTACGTTAAGCTATCGACATTGACAACTGAATCACTAGTACTATTAATAATATGACGAATGACAGCAGAGCCTATAAACCCTGCACCACCTGTTACTAATACTTTCATCGATTTACTCTACTCAATATTTGATAATTAAACCATGATCGCTAAAAGGTCATTTGTCTTAGCTTCCATTAGTCTAGAATTTTGTTTTACTTCGAGATTTAAGCGTAATAGCGGCTCAGTATTAGACTTACGCAAATTGAAGCGCCACTCGCCCATATCTAGGCTAATACCATCGGTATAATCAATATCTAAAGCTTGTTCCTCATAGATAGATAATACTTTTTCTATCACTGCATCTGCATCTTTGACTTTTCGGTTAATCTCTCCTGGTGATGGATAGGCAGCCATACGAACTTTAACCAGTTCCGACAATTTTACTTTTTTAACAGAAAGCAATTCGGTCACTAGCAGCCACGGGATCATTCCTGAGTCACAATACGCAAAATCACGGAAATAGTGGTGAGCACTCATTTCTCCGCCATACACTGCATCTTCTTGACGCATACGCTCTTTGATGAATGCATGGCCCGTTTTCGACATAATAGGTACGCCACCAGCAGCTTTAACTATATCAATGGTATTCCAGCTTAAACGAGGATCATGGATAATTTTTGCGCCTTTATGCTTCTGAAGAAAGGCTTCAGCTAGCAAGCCTACGATATAATATCCTTCGATAAATTCGCCGTTCTCATCAAATAAGAAACAACGGTCAAAATCGCCATCCCAAGCTATCCCCATATCTGCCTTGTATTCAATAACAGCTTTTGCCGTATCACTTCGACACTCTGGTAATAATGGGTTTGGGATACCATTAGGGAAGTTACCATCTGCCTCATGGTGAACCTTAATAAATTCAATCGGAATATTAAGTGCTTGAAAACGAGTTTCAATTTCATCAATCACGTGACCTGCTGCACCATTACCCGAATTCACCACCAATTTCATTGGCTGAATATTATCAGGCGCAATATAGGTCATTAAATGATCCACATAAGCAGTAAGATTCGATTTTTGGTTTAAGGTTCCACGAACTGTAATATCAGGGAAGTCATTTTCCTCCGCCAAACGCTGAATCTCACGTAGCCCTGTATCACCACTAATTGGCTTGGATTCCTCACGAACTAACTTCATACCATTGTAATCCATTGGATTATGGCTAGCCGTTACTTCAATGCCACCATCAAGCTCAAGATCTTTGGTGGCAAAATAGATTTCTTCGGTACCTGTCACGCCAATATCAATAACGTTCACACCAGAATCCATTAAACCTGTAGCTACAGCTGACTTAAGCTCTTCTGAAGTTAAACGAACATCCCCACCCACAACTACCGTTTTAGATTGATCAGCTTCCGGTGATAGATGTAAACCAAATGCACGACCTATACGATACGCAATATCAACATTCAACTCTGTGCCTAGCTGACCACGAATATCATAAGCTTTAAAACACGTTAATTTTGTCATGTTATACTCTTACTTATCATCCAAGCGACCGTAACGGTCTTCAAAACGCACAATATCATCTTCACCTAAGTAGCTCCCCGTCTGAACCTCAATCATCTCCAATGGGATTTTCCCTGGATTTTCAAGAGCATGAATAGTGCCAAGTGGAATATATGTTGACTGATCTTCTGTAACTAAAATCGTTTCTTCGCCATTGGTCACTTTTGCTGTGCCTGATACGACAATCCAGTGTTCAGAACGATGATGGTGCATTTGGATAGACAACTTTTCACCCGGCTTCACCGTAATTCGCTTCACTTGATCTCGTTCACCAACATCAATCGAATCATATTTACCCCAAGGACGGTAGACTTCACGATGCAACTTATGCTCACTACGATCACTCTGTTTTAAGTGATTCACAACGGTTTTAACATCTTGCACTCGAGATTTATCAGCAACCAATACTGCGTCTTTAGTCTCTACAACAATCAAGTTATCTACACCAACGGTTGCAATCAATTTGTTGTCTGCATGTAAGTAGTTCCCTGTCGAGTTCACCGCAATCACATCGCCTTTGGTTACATTATCATCATTGTCTTTTTCAGATACTTCCCAAAGCGCTGACCACGATCCTACATCACTCCAACCTGCATTCATTGGAACCACTGTCGCGTGTTGCGTTTTTTCCATTACTGCGTAATCAATCGAATCATCTGGACACATTTCAAATTGCACTTTATCAACACGCACAAAGTCCATATCTGCTTGTGCACCCGAGAGTGCCTTTTCACATGCGGCTAAAATATCAGGACGATGCAACTTAAGTTCTGCAAGATATTGCGACGCTTTAAACATAAACATACCACTATTCCAGTAGTAATCACCTGAGATAAGATAAGACTCAGCAGTAGTTAAATCAGGCTTTTCGACAAAACTGTCCACCTTAAAGCCTAACTCACCGCCTTCTTGCTGCTCACCGCTTTTGATGTAACCATAGCCAGTTTCCGGTGCTGTCGGAACGATCCCAAACGTCACTAACTGCCCCGCTTCAGCATAGGGTAAGGCCTGCGCTACAGATGCTTCAAACTCAGTCACATCTTCAATTAGATGATCAGCCGCTAATACAAGCAAAATAGGATCCGAACCGTCAGCTTCCTTCAAGGTTTGAAGGGCAGCCAAAGCAATAGCTGGAGCGGTATTACGGCCAACTGGCTCTAAAATAATACCGGAATGAGAGAAGCCAGCTAATCGTACTTGCTCAGCGGCAATAAAGCGATGTTCTTCATTACAAATCAGCATCGGAGCCTGATGCTCAATACCAGAAAGGCGAGCAAAAGTCTGTTGTAACATCGACAGGTCATTGGCAATTGTCAAAAACTGCTTTGGGTATAGCTCACGAGATAAAGGCCATAAACGACTGCCTGTTCCGCCAGCCATAATAATTGGGTGTATCATATTAATTCCGTTATTGTTATCTTCTAAACGTACATTTATTAGCCTTGAAAATACCATTTTGTATGTATGTGTACATTAGAAGATTCAAGAAGAGTGGCTTGCTCAAACCACTGATAAGTATCATGTTGTTCATTCATGGGCAATAATAAGTCATTTTCGCTCACAACCAAATGGTAAGCGATAGCCACATAATGTGTACCAAAAGCATCACCAAAAACATTATCATCATAAAGGTGCGTATACGGCCCTTTTAACTCAGCTTGCTTAATAGAATAACTTTTGCCTAATTCATTCAGTGTCAGACGTTTAAAAGCTTGCTCTATTGTCTCACCCTTTTGAATCCGGCCACCAGGCACAAACCAGTATCCCTGAGCAGGCTTATTAAGGCGCTTACCCAACAAAACTTGCCCTTGTTCATTTTCTACCATCAAATCAATAGAAACTAAAGGCGCACTTGCAATCACCGTTGAGAACGTGCTTCGCTCTAAAAACATAAAATGCTCAAGTAAACGATATAAAATGAAAAAAGGTGTACTGTCCTTGCACACCTCTTAAACTAGGCAAGAATTACTTTCTGAAGTTATTTTGGTTTTCTAGAAACCATTGGTAAGTATCTCTCAGACCATTTTCTAAAGTAATCGATGCTGACCACCCTAATCTAGCTAAACGTGATACGTCCATCAGTTTACGTGGTGTACCATCTGGCTTAGTCGTATCAAAAACAACTTCTCCTTGATACCCAACGACTTTTGCGACAGTTTCTACTAATTCACGAATAGTACAATCAACACCTGTGCCAACATTAATGTGGCTCAACATCGGTTGAGTGTTCGCTTGATAGAGATCCTGCGATAAATTCATAACGTGAATACTAGCCGCCGCCATGTCATCCACATGTAGAAACTCACGCATAGGCTTACCCGTTCCCCACGCGACTACTTGCGGCTGTTTTTCCAACTTAGCTTCATGAAAACGGCGGATTAAAGCTGGAATGACATGCGAATTTTCAGGGTGAAAATTGTCGTTCTCACCATACAAATTAGTAGGCATCACAGAACGATAATTACGACCGTACTGGCGGTTGTATGATTCACACATCTTAATCCCGGCAATCTTAGCAATCGCATAAGGCTCATTGGTTTCTTCTAGTATCCCCGTTAATAGTGACTGTTCAGTCATAGGCTGCTCTGCAAACTTAGGGTAGATGCATGAAGATCCTAAAAACAGCAAATCCTGAACACCGGATATATGAGCCGCGTGAATTATATTATTCTGAATAGTCAAGTTCTCATAGATAAACTCAGCAGGATAGGTGTTATTCGCAACAATCCCCCCTACCTTAGCAGCAGCTAGATAAACTTGATCAATACTATTATCAAAAAAGAAATCAGATACGGCTTGAGTATCCAACAAATTCAATTCATCACGATTGCGAGTGATCACTTCAATACCAGGCTCAACAGAAAGCTGCCTGACAATTGCAGAACCTACCATACCACGGTGGCCAGCAACAAATACACGTTTTAGCGTAGTAGACATAACTGTTTAGCTCTCTAAAGAAATAGAAACGTCGAAACCACTCTCTTTAAGTAACGCGTGCTGCTTAGCCTTTTCAAAATCACAGCGAACCATTTCCGCACACATTTCTTCCACAGTAATTTCTGGCTCCCAACCCAGCTTAGCTTTTGCTTTAGAGGGGTCCCCTAACAAAGTTTCCACTTCAGCAGGGCGGAAATAACGAGGATCCACTCGAACAACCACATCGCCAACATTCAACGCTTGAGCACTCTCACCCGTGATAGATTTTACAGTAGCAATTTCATCAACACCCTCACCAGAAAATTCCAGTTCAATTCCTAACTCTTTCGCCGTCATACGAACAAACTCACGAACTGAAATTTGCTTACCCGTGGCAATAACAAAATCATCGGCTACTTCTTGCTGAAGCATCATCCACTGCATACGAACATAATCTTTCGCATGCCCCCAGTCACGAAGCGCATCCATATTACCAAGATACAGACAAGTCTCTAAACCTTGAGAAATATTAGCAATAGCACGGGTAATTTTACGAGTTACGAATGTTTCACCGCGGCGAGGTGATTCATGATTAAATAAAATACCATTACATGCATACATACCATAAGATTCACGGTAATTCACCACAATCCAGTACGCATACATTTTCGCGACCGCATAAGGAGAGCGAGGGTGAAAAGGCGTCGTTTCACGCTGAGGGATTTCTTGCACTTCACCATACAACTCTGACGTAGAGGCTTGATAAAACCTGGTTTTTTTCTCCATCCCTAGAAAACGAATAGCCTCTAATAAGCGTAAAGTACCAATTGCATCCACATCTGCCGTGTATTCTGGACACTCAAAGGAGACTGCAACATGGGACTGAGCGCCCAAATTATAAACTTCATCCGGTTGCACTTCTTTCAAGATGCGCGTTAGATTAGAAGTATCTGTTAGGTCACCATAATGGAGAAAGAAATTAGGATTATCTTCATGGCGATCTTGGTAGATATGATCTACACGCTCCGTATTGAAAGAAGAAGAGCGGCGCTTAATACCGTGAACCTCGTAACCTTTCTCTAAAAGAAACTCAGCTAAGTAAGAGCCATCTTGGCCAGTAACACCTGTGATTAGCGCAATTTTACGATTCATTAAATATCCCATTAAATCAATAGATTTCTAAAAAGAAATAACTTATAGCGATGTTTCAGATTAAGTAGAGTTAGAAAGGTGGTTGTCTAACGGAGACTAAGCACTGGCTATAACAATATATTTTTACCACTTTCATTACTTAGGAGCCCTTCAAAAGAGCTTGTCTTTACTATAGTTAATATGCGTTATCTTTACCTAAAATCAGATTGTAACATATAAATACAAACAAAAAAAAAAGCAATATATCAAATTGATAAAGGCTAAGCTCTCTTCAAAACCTTTGTTATAATTATTCGTCGTACGTACTTTAAATACATATAAGGCCACAAAAATGCAAAATCCATAAAACTGATTTGTTTACGCATTAATGCATCTCGCAAATTTAGTAATTCACCAGAGAACATTTTTGATAAGTTAGCTGATAAACCTGATTCACCGAAATGCCTTTTACCACCACCAGTTATAACTAAATCTTGATTCAAAACATAGATCTTATAGCTCTCTAATATCCTTAACCATAAATCCCCATCTTCCCCATACTTCCTTCTTTCATCAAATTTATTATCATGTAAAACTTTAGATGACATCAAAACTGTTGAAGTTTGCGGATACCATTTAATTAATAACTGTTTAGCGTTTAGCGTAAATAATTTTTCTTCTTTCTTATCAAAATATGGGTAAATTTCGCCATTTCGATTACACCCAATAAAACTAATGTCAGCATTTTTTTTTATTTCATCCATTTGCTTTTCAAGCTTTAAAGGTAACCAAACATCATCAGAATCTAACAGTGCAACCCATTCTCCCTTTGCCTGCTTTATTCCAGCATTTCTGGCAGACGAAACACCGGAATTTTCCTGATTTATTAAATTAATAATCACATTTTTAGATGTATTATGACGAATGTAATCTTTAACTACCTGTTCGGACTGGTCTATAGAACCATCATTAACAATGATTACCTCTAAAGGACCTTGATACGTTTGTTTCAAGACTGAATCTAGCGCAGAAGATATTGTGCTCTCTGCATTATACATTGGTACTACTATAGAAACTTCTATGTCAGTTATATTATTAATCATAATCAAATATTTATCTTAAATTTAACATATTGTCCGATATGTATATTAGATAGAACTTCCTTACCTTATATAAATTAAAAACAAAATATCAATAATTTACTTTATCTTCCCTATCATATTCTAATCCAGTCTTTTGGTGTTAAGTCCTTAGTATCATTTCCTCTTATCCAAACTTTAGGAGCGATCACTAATTTATCTTCATTTGAATTAAGAAAAGCTCCCCACCAACTAAAGCTGCTATTTGCAAGAATATTACTGTTGCACATACTCATTAATTGCATATCACGATAAGAAAGCTCACCACTATTCCAATCAACAAATTTAACGTTATCGAAAGTTAAATTTTCTCTGCACCAATCTATATCATTTGAAAAAACGATAAAAATTGGATTTTTTATTTTTTTTTCTACTTCTAAGATAGCTTTCTCATAATATTCTATAGAGCACAATCCCCCTAACGATTTATGATTTGAGTAATCTCCCCTTCGAACGTGAATAGAAACAGTCCTAGCCTTATTATCTTCTAAAAAAGAATTCATAGACTTATTTTCAAATTCATTAAAAGGTGGAAAATTAAATGTGTCTTTGACTATATTTTCTATAGAATAAAAATATTTATAGCTTTGCCAATAGCCAAGATAGTAATTACTATCTCCTGCATTACCATATAGTTCAGGGTTAAAACTAAATTGATTTTCTTTTAATTCAATGATCTCACTTTTTTTTCTAGGGAGTAGTCTTCTCATTATTCTAGAATATAAACTATAACCCACTTGTGATAAGCTGCTAACTTCTTTCCGACTTGAGTAATCTGGAGATACATTAAAAATTTTTTCTAACTCAAAGCCATTATGGAACTCTTCAGAATCAAACCATGAAAGATCAACTTTAACATCTTCATTTTTATACTTTTCCTTTAATGACAAATAAAAAGCAAATTGGAACATTTGATTTCCTAATCCACTATTTATATTAACTATTTTCATTCTATCACCTCCCAATAGTTTATATTCACTCATGTTGAATATTTCCAGAGTATTCCCTTTTATCTATTATTGATAAATTAAAATCATTCTAAAAATATAATTTACTTGTTTTTTCTTTAAATAAAGCTCCATTACAAATAAAAAATGAAACTATTATCATCATAGGAATTATACCAATGACGGACTCTAAAAAAGGATTTGAGGCAGAAACTAGAAGTACAGACAAATGTACATAAAAGAGAATTTGTAATGATATATTTTTTCGATACTGGAAACAGATGTAAAATGGGAATAGTATAAAAAAAGTAACCATAAATATCATCCCTATAATTCCATACACAATAAACCAGTAGATAAAGACATTTTCAAGCATTGAGTCAACACGCCCTTCTATCGATATAGATTGCCCTAATCCTTGCCCCCAAATGCTTATATTGTCAAATACAAAGAGAAATTGATTTAATTTAACTTCAATCGAAACACTTTTTTCTAGCAAAAAGTTGTCATACAAACTTATAAAATAATCGTAATATATAAAAAATATAGCGAAAATAACAAAAATAAGGATACTTCTAAAATATTTATACCTTAGGCTCATTACAATTAAATAAGAAAATATAATTCCAAATGTAATAGAAGAAAGAATATTGAAAAACAATAAAGAATGAACTAAAATTTTAACTTTTCTACTTTTATTTTCTACATAAAGAAACACTAGAGGAAATAAAAACAAATATAAGTCAAGAATACGGTACTGGCCAAACAGCTCATGAACAACTAAATCCATCCCATTTAGAATATAATTTGAAAACAATCCTCCTAATAAATTCATATTTAAGCTAATCATCCCAACAATAATTAGCTTAACTACGAAGACCTTTGACATGCTATATAACAAACGCTCCAAAGGGGTAGATTCTAGTATTCTTATCAAGCCAAATATCAACACAAAATATATAAGGTACCGAGTATTATTAGCCAAATAAGAAGGGTTAACGCTACTAAAAACCAAAGGAGACAATGTATAGATAAGTATAAATATATATAATATCAATACATAAAAAACGCCTTTTAAGTTATTTAGTAAAACAATAGATAACAGTGATGATATAATAACAAAAGGACGTGTTATTATAACCCAATCTGAAGGGAGAAGGTTCGTAAAAACAATAACAGAAAACATTGCAAGAAACGAATAATAATATAAATCCGTTAATTGCAATGTCATTATATTAGGCCCTTTATGTCTCCGAGCTAAAGGAACTATCACCGCATTCTATCTTCAATCATATTTACATACGACACTAAATGTTCAACATTATGGCCTAGTAATTTTTTTATTTTAATTTTAAGCCTGTTAAGCTTAATCTCAACTTTAATAAACTTATCAAAATCTAGGTTATACTTTGAAAAATAATAACGTGTACTTAATAACCATTCATTAAATCTCAAGTCATCAACCACTGTTGTATGCCCTTCTAGGTGAATAATTGGTTTATTGAAAATCCTTACTTTACCACCAAGCCGTTTAGTTAAATCTGGTTCTTCATTACATAAAAATATTTTCTCATCAAACATCCCTGCTTCAATAAAATCATTCTTCCTAACTACAAAGTCTGCTCCCCATGGAAAAATAAGCTTTGATAGCATACTAAATTTTAACACAAAAAAGTAAAGTAGCTTTAATGGGATAATGAAATAAAAATAGTTATATTCAGGAAATAGTGCAAATGAATTATTTACTTTACCGTCTCTTCCAACTAACTTGAAACCAGCTGCAGTGAGAGTTTCATCCTCAAATTTATCAAGGATGTATGAAAATACAGGCTCAACTAAAATAGTATCAGCATTTAAAATTAAAAGTAGCTCTCCATTAGAAGCTTTAACACCAATGTTATTACCTTGCCCAAAGCCACCATTTTTTGGGTTATGAATTAATTTTATATCTAAATCTAACTTTAAGTCACTTACAAAATCGTTAATTTCAAAGACCGGAGAGTTATCTACGATTAAAACCTCCAAACCACTTCCAATATCATTATATTTTTCAATTGAATTAAGACATTCTTCAATAACTTCAATGCTATTGTACGTCACAATTATTATTGATAATTTTTTATTCATACTTCCTCCTCCCTTAATAAATGTTTTTTATCAGACAGGATATAATTTTCTAGTTTTTTATACATTATTTGGTTATCAATCGGAACTTTATTGTAGTCAATTATTTTTTTAGAGAATCTATCATAGTCAAACTCTCTTCCTATATAAAACCTTTCTCCACCCAACTCCAAATCATCCGAGTAGCTATCAAGCAAAACGAAATCATGATATAAAACCTTATTGACCATTTCTTTTTGGTTCTTACCTAAAAGCTCTAAACTTTCTATACCTGTTCTCATTAGTTCTTCATACAGGTCTTTACTTCCCGGCTCAACAGTAAAGCCAAAACCACTATATGGAGGTTGAGCGGCTAATACTACTGGCTTACCTTTATAAGCAAATTCTTGCCCAATAGTTCCACCACATGTAACAACCACATCAAAATAATTTAATATTGTTAAATTATGAACATCTTCTTTTAATAAAAGATGCTCACAGTCCAGATCTTTTAGAATTTTATTAATAACACCTTTTTCATTATAAAGATCAGCTGAAGGGTGTTCTTTGATTAAAAAGTTAACCTTTTTATTTTTCTTTAAATTTTTAATAGTATTCACTAGCCAATGCTTGTAATCATCATAGATCATACCTGGGTATGAATGAGGAGCATCACAAAATATATGGCTCATAACAACCACAATCGGAAGATCTTTATTTAATCCATATTGCTTTATTATATCAAGTTTATTGTAGACGGTTTTATCATTTGAAAATGCCTTTAACACATCATGATGCTCTAAAGATGCACCAAACCTCTTTGAGAAATAAGACTCAAGATAATTATCAATAAAATTATTATCTAGAGATTTTAAAACTGCCATATCCGGTTTTCTATCATGGTTTTCAAAATCACCTTTATCTATATATCTACACATAGAAAAACCATTCAAGTTAATTGGAGTAATACACTCTATATTATTATGTCTGGCTAATTCAAATAGTAAACCACATCTATAGACATTATCACCTAAAACAATAACTTTTACTTTTTCATTTTCTATAATTTTTTTAAAAAAATAAAAGTAACAAATTTCCAGAAGAAGTATCTTTCTTACTGGAAGTGTCATTTTATTTATCTCGGGTATATATAACGCTTTTAATATAGCATCATATATATGATGCCCTACTTTATACCCATCGATCTCTAAATTGAGTAGGTCTTTTTTGTTTCTTATAGAAATCATAGTTTTTAGGATAGGTACAACACTTATCGCTGATGATTTAAAGAAAGAAAAGAGATCACCTACAACCGTATCATTCATTGAATTTATCAATGAAAATCTTTCTTTTTTACCTCTCAGGCCCGTTATACAAATAGGCTTTAAACTTTTTTGCTTGGCAATTGTTAAAGCAGTTTTTGATATCCCATATATCATCTCAGGCTCTGAGTAAAACATCTCATATAAAAGACAACCATTATCATCATCTTTTTTATTAACGTCCGACCAGAATAATCTATTTGATTCAACCATCTTAAGAAACAGATTACTCATCATTAATTACATCTCCACTATTTAGAAGTTTTTTAAATTCAACAGATGTTTTTGAAAGCTCATCAAAGTCACCAGAATCTACAATTGAGCCATTTTTAAATACAAATATTTTATCGCAATCTTTCACTGTCGTGAGTCTATGTGCAATTGTCAGAACGGTGTGATCCTGTTTATCATTAAGGTATTTTATAAACTGACGCTCTGTATTATTATCAAGTGCACTAGTAGCTTCATCTAACAATAGAATATTCTTATTCGCGTATAAACTCCTAGCAATTGCCAATCTTTGTTTTTGACCACCAGACAAGTTACTCCCATTTTCACCAACCATAGGATTCCCATTACCAGTAATAAGTTCTTTTAATTGTGCACCCTCAATAGCTTCCTTTAATAGTTCTTTATTTTCATTTTCACTAAAAAATAAAATATTACTTTTAAAACTTCCATCAAGTATAAAGAAATCTTGTGAAACCACACCAACTAACTTAGTAACATTGACATTTTCTAAAGTTTTAAATTCATTCTGATCAATAGTGATTACTCCACTAGAAGGGGATGTTAAACCTAGAATAAGATCAAATAAAGTACTTTTACCACTTCCCGACTGACCAACAAATCCATATTTTTTATTCTTTTCAATTTTAAAACTTAAGTCATTCAAAGTATTAATATCATTACCCGGATATTTGTATGATATACCTCTAAATTCGATTTCTTTTTTAAAGTCATTTACAGTGCTTTCATATTCATATTTATCACCTATATCCAAAAATAATTTCTTAAATTTTTCTGACTCACTGCCAAAATATCTTATCTGAGCTAATGCCCCGAGTAATTTTGTAAGACAAGGAATAGTTCTCAAACCTACAAAAGCAAAGATGATTAAGTTCTGCATGACTGAGGCAATAGGAATATCCATAAAAAAGACATAAAAAAGATACAATATAATTCCTAGTGCCGTGATAGATTCTAAAACAACTTTAGGGACATATATAATAGTACCAAACTTTGCGTATATATTTACGTATGGATTTGCTTTTTTTTCATACTCATCAATTACATTTTTCAATACATCATTATTACGAATTTCTCGGTAACCATTGAGAGCTTCTGTAGCAGACTTGGTAATATCATGCATGACATCATCTCGTTGCTGCCCATAAAGAGATATATTTTTTGTAACTGATTTAAATAACCAACCAATAATTAAAATAGAGAATATTAAATATGTAACATTGACAATACCAATATAAAATGAAAGAAATACAATAATAGAAATTAAAACAAAGGTTTCTGTGAAAAGCTGTAAGATATTAAATGTACATAGAGATAAATAAGCACTGCTGCTTACAATATCTTTCAAATAATTTGAAGTATCTTTATTTTTAAATTCCGAAAACTTTAAAGACATGCTATGTGACAATATATCTACTGACAAATCCTTAAACATTTCATTAACAAAAATCTGCTGCTTAAATATAATTAGTAGTGTTGATACTGCTTTAATTATATAAAATGTCACTAGGCCAATAAGCATAAGAAATATAGCACTATATTCCCCCTTTAAGTTTAATAACTCATTAATGATAACAATGTACTTATTATTATTAAACTCACTTGGTTCAGATAGAGCATTTATTACAGGAATCAATATCCCTAAGCCTATCAATTCGAGCATCGAAAGAATAAACATTAATACTACAAGAGATACAAATTCTCTTTTTTTATTAATCAATAGAATTGAAAAAACATTTTTTACTATTTCTAACACTAGTAGATCCTTTTAAATAAAAATTTAATTTTTATTTATTTTGGGGAGTTTATATCTCTTTTAAAATTTATTCTTATATAAATAAAGAATTAAGATAAAGGCATTTCTTTAAATTTAATGGAGCTAAAATACTTTTATAACCATAAAAATTGAAAATTCATCATGAAAGTGATAGATTCCTTTCATGATGATATATAATTTATGATTTATCAAAATAAAAAATGATTAAATTTATACTATAATATTTTATAGCTTAGTAAATTAACCTTTTAATGCTTAAGTCAAAGGCTGTATTAATAAGAGCATACTATTATTAATTGCTAACAACACTCCTTAGGTGTTATGCTCTTTAACATACTGAAGAGTTCTTTCATAATCTTCAATATAGTCCATCTCAGCCCAAAATATTCCCTTTATATCCTCAATATAAATAAGATTTTCGTTGGGAACATTATTGTATATAACATTCTCCCACCATAAGTCATTTTCTTCTTTCAATTCAACTAAATCTATTAAGCTTTCCTTGAATGAGTTTATCATACTACCACTTAAAAGCCCGACTCCAACATACTCTCCTGTCGTCTCTTCTATTGATAAATCTTTTCCGTATTTTAAAAGATGATTACCTTCATAGTTAAAACGGTAATCTGCATCGATGATTCGACTGCTATCTGCTAATAATATGCTGTTATTAGATTTATTCTTGTTGTCAATTAATCTCGACAATGCTTTTTCTTCAAAAAATAAATCTGCATTTAAAATAATAACATCAACTTTAGTGTCTAATTCTTTCCTAGCAAACCAAAGAGAAGCAATAGAATTAGTAACTCTATAAAATGGGTTTTTATAAAACTTAATATTTTCATCTAACTGATCAATTATCAGTTCCGACTTATAGCCAACTACTACAGAAATATCCTCAACGCCAAACTTCCTTAATAGCTGACATGTTCTTTCAATAAGAGTTTGCCCATTAACTTCAAGTAAGCATTTCGGTTTTCCATCAATATGTCTTGATATACGACTACCAACCCCAGCTGCCATTAATATTGCTTTCATATTTCCATACCTTTAGTAATGCTTTCGAGTTCTCTAACTAAAATATCTATATCTTTTTTAGTTTGATTTCCCATATGAGAAACCCTGAAAATCTTGCTTTCTAATTCCCCTCCAGAGGGCGCTACAAATATGTTTTTCTCATTGAGCCTATCAACAATATCACGTGCATTTAGCCCATTCCCAACAGCAACGGAAGTCATCGCATTCGGCATACTGTTGGAATATTCGCTAAATGGAAGATTTTTACTCACCAGTTGCTCACGGAAATATAAAGCTAATTCTTTAGCTCTTTTTATATAATAGACATTTCCATTTTTAGACCAAGAATCAAAAAATGCATCCAATTGCAACATGACATTAATTGATGGTGTGAATGGCATCTGCCCTCTTTTCATATCATTTAGATATAATGAAAAATCAAAATATAGCGGAACTTTATTATTTATATTGATGCGTTTTATCATTTTTTCACTTAAAATAATAAAAGACATACCCGGATGTAGACCAAATGCTTTATGAGAACTTACAATCAAACAATCAATATTATCACGACTAATATCAATCTCATCAGTAATAGCCATACTTATAGCATCAACAATAAAACTACATTGACTCTTCTTACAAAGAGATCCTATTTCTTCTAAGTTATATAAGACACCAGTTGTCGTTTCGTGCCCGTTGACAATTACATTATCAATACCCTCAAAATTCAGGCCTTTAGGTAAACTAGCATCCCCAGAAACAAGATTAACACTTTGGGTGTTTTTTTCATGCCTATTTAATATGTCAATGAATCTTTGCGAAAAGCCGCCACCATTTATAACTAAATTTTGGTGATCTCCCTTTACTAAATTAAGTATAGAGGCTTCCATTGCTGCTGTACCAGTAGCACTAAGAAAGATAATATCTGAGTTAGCTCCAGCATTAAACATTGATAGCATAGACTGCTTGCATTTTAACGTGAGTTCTGAAAAATCCTTAGTTCTAAAATATGGAAGCTCTTGATTCAGTACATTTATAACGGAATCTTCCATAGGTACAGGCCCAGGGGTAAAGTTATAAAACTTCTTATTCATTTATTTTTTCCAAATCAAAGCAATCATCTTTCCAATCACCTTTATATGTTTTAGGTGTTTTCCAGTCAGGTCCATACCTAACTACTAACCATTCTTCTATATGGCCTGGAATAAAGTAATCATGATTATCATAATTAAAAATACTCAAATCATTAAAATATTTTTCATCTTGTGCTCTTAAAAAACCCTGCTCTGAAAAATTTTCATACTTTTTCCCATTTTTATACCAGAACAATATATCAAATATAATATTTTCGTCATTATAAAAAACAACTTGTTGTGTTAATCCAAAATTAGTAGCAATTCTTCCAATAGAATAACCATTTTTTTTGAATTCATTTTTTATTTTATTTATTTCTTTTTCATTAACATCAAAAACATCAACATCGATATCATTATCATGAGCAATAAAAGCCCCCTCTCTATATAGGCCAAGCACAGTACCATCCGTTAGCCGGTATTTTAAATCAAGTTTTGACAATATATCACAGCAATTATTCATCACACGATAAGCCCCCTTTGGTAGTGGCTTATTAATATCAAACTTAAAATAGTGGTATTCATTGAATTTATTGCTAAATAAGCATTTTATATTAAATATAACTTTATGTATTATTCTTTTTATCATTAAACACACCTGATTTATATTATATCGTATAACAAAATTTTATTGTAAAGTATATTCTTAGTTAATTTTCTTTTCCTTTCCGAGGAAGAAACTAAACTTATAATTCAATATAAAAATCACAATAGGTAAAACAGTAATACAAAGGATAAAAGATTGTATAGTTTTTCCAATTTCACTTGAATAGTTAATACCAATCTTTGGTAGTAGCCCCATGAATAATGAAATTATAATAGTATGGGTACCTAAAATAATTAAGGAATTCTGGCCAAAAAATGATAGCACAGAAGATTTTTTGATAAAGTTTGATAATGATATTACCATACACACACCAATAACGCCTTGGATGTATAGCATGAGCAAGTTCCCATACTCTCTATGAGACATATTCACTAGCTCTGAATATTCGATTAAGAATAATGATATTCCAAGAAAGACCAAAAATGATATAAGCCCAAATGAATTATCACTTAAAGTATGTTTTTTTGTCACATTTCCCATATGATAAAATAATAATGCTACAAACGCGACATCAGCACTAATAGGGAGGTATATATACGGGTAGAAGCTCATCTGATAACCAATTAGAACAACTATTACTATTATAAGCTCTACATATCTTCTAGGTGTTTTCCTATATATCAGATTATAAATATTTTCTAAAAAAAACAAGCAAGGTAAGAACCATAAAGTTATATTAAACATCCACTTATCATAACCATTTGCGTAAAAAATCCCAACCCATTTATTGATTGAGTCATCTGTTGTAATATTTATTGAATGACTAAAATAACCAATGAAAAAATATAAAGATAAAGACGTAATTGCGAAGAAAAAATATGGCTTAATTAATGTATTAAATCTAGTTTTAATTAATTCGTTTGTGCTTCTTTCTTTATAGAACAAGCCTGACATATAGAAAAATAGTGGGATATGAAATGAATATAACCATTTATGTAGAGGCGTACCAGATATAAAACAATGCGATATTATTATACATATAATCCCAATTCCTTTTGCTATATCAACTTTTTCTACCCTCATCCTATTCCCTTCCTTGTATAGTAATAGAATAACCGCATAAAATATATACGGTTATTCCCTTCCTTGCATGGTAATAAAATAACCACATAAGATATATGTGGTTATTTTATAAAGTCCGTATTATCTAACTGGAATATTGTTTTTTCTAAGCGCTTTGTTGCAATCTTGAGGCGTGTAATCAGTAAAGTGAAAAATACTAGCTACCCCAACTCCTGAAACTTTAGTTTCTGCAATAAGAGCTGCATCTGAAGGTGAGCTTATACCACCAGCATATATTACAGGAATTGATACGATATCTGAAATGTATTCAGCAAGAGCAACACTTCCCCCTTGCATCATTCCATCTCTGCTAACATTATTAATTATTAATTCCCCTGCACCTAAACTTTCTACAGTCTGCATCCAATTAGATAAACTTAAGTCGTGAATTATTTCTCCACGACTATATATTAAAAAGTCACCATCCTGTTCTACAACATCAATAGATATAGTGATACATTGTGACCCAAATATGGCTGAAGATTCTTTAATAAAGTCTGGGTTATCTATAGCATAAGAATTAATAGCTACCTTATCCGCTCCTTTAACTAAAAGCCCTTGAATATCTTCAATTGTTTTTATGCCACCACCAACAGTTAGCGGCATAAAGCAATCTTGTGCAATTTCAGCGATAGTAAATTTATCTATCGCTCGACCTTGCTTCGATGCATCAATATCTAAAAGAATTAATTCATCAACATTTCTCGTATTATATGTTCTTGCAACCGTAATAGGGCTTCCAAGATTACGTCGTTGTTCGAAATTTATGGTTTTAAGGACCGAAAAACCATCTAATAATACCATAGGGATTATGCGTTTTCTTAACATAATTCGATAAAATTCCGTATAAACTTCAGCCCTACAGACTGACTTTTTTCAGGGTGAAATTGAGTACCATGCACATTCTTTTTGTTCACATACGCAACTATATTTTCACCATAATCTGTATAAGCTACATTAACATCTTGTGTATCATTAATTCTCATTGAATAACTATGCACAAAATAAAAGCAACTATTTTCTTCGATATCATTAAATAGACGTAAAGTTCCAAAATCAACATCATTCCAACCCATATGGGGAACAATGAGGGTATTATTCATACTGTCTATTTTTTTTACCACAGCATCAATATAACCTAGTCCTGGAGAAAGATATCCTTCATCACCTGACTTCGCTAATAATTGCATACCAACGCAGATTCCTAATATGGGAATTTCATCTTCAACAACATATTTATTTAAAGCATCAGCAAAACCAGAGTTAAAAATTCTTTCTGACGCAGCAGAGAAACCACCAACTCCAGGTAAAATGATTTTACTCGCTCCCAAAAGTTGTTCAGGCTCTGTAACTAACTCATAATCAAAGCCTAAATGAGAAATAGCTTTAGTTATGCTACCTATATTTCCAACTTTTAAATCAATAACTTTCAGCATACCTAATTTACTCTGGGAAGAATTTCCTAACCAAATTACCTTTCGAGTCTTTAATCAACTCACCTGTTTCTTCATCTCGTGCGAACAACATCTTGTTAGTAAAACGATCTAAGTTATCAAAGAACTCTTTTTCTGAAATATCTAAATATTCTAAAAAGTCAGGTACATACTTCATAGGTACTTGGCCTTCACTTGACTCTTTCAGCGCTTTAATACCTTCTTCACGAGTCATACGACCAGCTCGGATTTCTATACAAATTTGATCAGTTGCGCGTCCATACCCATATTTAATAAACTTCATATAATCATGTAAACCACCGATATACTTACAATCAAGGTTTTCAATATCATTATATGCACCCTCTACAGGTCCATCAGGGTTCTTATTCCACCCTAGACTACAACAAAGATCTACATTTCGTTTAGAGTCCCATTTTTCAAAGTATCCTAGAAATAGTCCAGTTACACCAACACGCCTAACATCTTCATCTGAAGGGTAAATTAGTGTTTTAATTGTATTTAATTCAACCCCATCATGAACAACATCAGAAAGCCTATGCCCACTCATCTGAAATTGTTCAAGCCAATTTCTATCTAAATAATTATTATCTTTTTTAGTCGCAGGGCCGCCGTATTCAAATTGGGAGTTTTCCCCCCAAATAAGCAAAGGAATATTATAATTTACAGCAACACGTACTGGCGCTGTAAATATTCCAATATGCTCAGGCCAACAGCAGTCACCAAGCTTAAAAAAACCAATACGGACAAGCTCTTTATAGTTCTTTCTATTTCCTGATATTTGTATGAGATCGAACCCTTGATCTCGTAAAAAGTTAAGGTTTTTTAGGCCAACTTCGGTAAGCTCACAAGGTGTATGAGTGACACATAATGGATTCATACCATACTTATCACGCATTGTAATTGCCTGATAACAACTATCTTTTCCGCCACTTACTGGAATAATACAATCGTATTGACTGCCATCTTTACTTCTGTATTTTTCTAATAGCGCCTCAAATTCTTTTTCTCTGGATGACCAATCTATATCATTATGTTTTTCATCAGCAGAATAACACGCATCACAAATACCATCTTTAAATACTTGTTCAGGCCGAGTCGTTGGCATAATACATTTTTTACAATACTGCATAATAATAACCTTCTATTTAATAGAGCTTAGCGCTAAAGCTGTGCCTTTTACTAAATCAATTTTCGCTTTTTTACCTAGTACGTCTTCATAGTACTTTGGAGCTAAACCAAAGCCAGGCCGGATACTTCGGATATTTTCAGAAGTTAGTACTTCACCAGCTCGAATATCTTTCACTACATACAATGAACGACGAAATTTCACATTTCCTTTTTCTGCTTCTGTTCGTTCATAATTAACCTTCCCCATCGCTTGCCAAGCAGTTTTCGAATCTTTGCAAAGTGCTTTAAGCTCATGAGGCTCAAGTGAAAAACTATCATCAGCGCCACCACCATTACGATCCATTGTCACATGCTTTTCAATCAAGCATGCTCCCAATGCCACAGATGCTATCGCTGTTGCATTGTCGATAGTATGGTCAGATAGTCCAGAAAGTACACCAAAGCGCTCCGAAATATCAACAATTGTCTTCAAATTATACTGTTCAGCTGGAGCTGGATAACCGCTCACGCAATGCAATACAACTAGCTCTTGACAACCATTTTCTCTGGCGGTTGTAACAGCTTCTAAAATTTCTTCCTCATTAGCCATCCCCGTTGAGATAATCATTGGTTTACCAGTTTGAGCAACACGTTTTATTAAAGGTAAGTCAATTACTTCAAAGGAAGCTATTTTATAAGCAGGAGCATCAAGATCTTCTAATAATTCAACAGCCGAGAAATCAAAAGGTGAACTAAATATTGTAATATCTAATTCTTTTGCTTTTTCAAATAATGGTTTATGCCACTCCCAAGGCATATGTGCCCCTTTATACAACTCATACAAAGTTTGACCATCCCAAAGGCCACCGTGAATCTGAAATTCTTCAGAATCACAATCCATTGTGATCGTTTCATGTGTATAGGTCTGTAACTTAATTGCATCAGCTCCAGCCTTTTTGGCTTCTTCCATTATTTGGAATGCACGATTGATATCGCCATTATGATTAGCCGATAACTCAGCGATAATATACGGTGGAAATTCCGGACCGATTTTGCGGCCTTCAATGGTAATAAATGGCTTCATTTTTGCCTCAATAAATTGGTTTTCGAACGTAATTTTCGTCATCGACTTGTTGGTAGCAAGCTTTCTGGAAAAGCCTGTGAGAAGCGACATTAGCCTTTAAAACTGTTGCATGTAAAGTGACATCTGGATGAATTGCATCTATTGCTTTAAGAGCTTTAAACGCAATACCTTTGCCATAGCTATTTGGGTCAATAAATATTGAAACTAGATAATGTCCCGATCTTACTCTATCTAAACGCACTGACCCCAACTTATAGCCATTTGCTTTATCCATAACCATATAAAAGTAGTCAGAAGCAGATTGCAGCTTTTTAGACATCCACTTTTGGTGCTCCTGCCACGTAGGAATTGCGGGAGTTAGTGCGTGTTTTCTAGTTTCTGGATGACATTGCCAATCATAAACTTGCTTTATATCTTGTGATGAAGCTCTTTGCAGAGCAACATTATCTAATTCATAAGCAAAAAGATTTTCAATTTCATAAACAACCCTTCTTACGCCTCGCCCATCACACAGAGTAAGATTAGCCTTTTTGAAAGTTTCCCAACACTTTAACGTAGTCTCATATCCTTTAAGGAGATCTTTGGCAATTCTACAAATATCGACTTTTATTGACGCACCATGCTCGACAAGTTGCTCACAAATCATCTTTTGATTGTCTGCAAGAGGGACAATTAAGTTAGGTAATCCTAAACAAGCACGCTCCCAACTCGTCGTACCTGGCGCTCCAATTGCTATATCATGACTCAACATTAAGCTTGCCATATCAGATACAAACTCTATATGAGTGACATTCCCCCGTTTTTCGCACCAAGCTGTGACTTTTTGAAAATGGGGAGCTCTTGGCGACAGCAAGACCGTGAACTTTGCCTCAATTTGATTATGTAAGGCTTCTAGCACCTTTAGAGTAGCATTAGGTGAATCTATCCCGCCCATCGACACGAGTACGTTAGGTACATCACTCGTGAATGTTCTTGAAATTGCCCGTTCTCTTTTATTAGAGAAACTATGCTGTAATAAAGCATAGCTACTCCCAGTTAATACTCGTGCAAATGATTTTCGATAATCTAACTCCGAACGACCTAAAGTTTGATCTAGAATTAAGTCAGCCTTGTGATATCTCGCTAAATCATCAATGGCGAACAATCGACAGTTAAGAGATTTTATAATAGTGCTTTGCCACTCTTGCCCAATAGCATAATGATCCGTAATGACAAGATCAGCATGGGTTATCGTTTTGAGAAAATCCCTTGCATCTTCAGACACACTCTTCTGAAGCCAAGATACATAATCAATATCAGTTGCAGGCTCTATTACTGTTTTCGGTTCTGGGAGAGTGACAACATCGAAGCCTCGTTTACCAATAAAGGAGCGCATATCACCTTTTAGCGGTGTACACGCAAAGAGTATGTCATAACCCTTACGTTTCAGTTCATCAGCAAGAACTAAACATCTCATGACATGACCGCTGCCAATCAATAGAGACGAGTCGACACGGAAAACAACCTTCATGGTTTACCTTCACTATATTATTGAACAAGCTTCAAAGCAGAAAATAAGGATTCTGCTAATTCCCAATCTTCAGGCGTATCAATATCCTGAACTCGTTTTCGCGGTAGAAGTACCGCTTTAGAGTGTGGTGAGAATATAGAAAGTTTCTTCAAAAATGCGTCTCTCTGCCCCCAGTAAAACTGACCAGCATCATGATAAGCTTCTTCAAGATCTTGAGACCTGACCTGCTCATTTTCTGGAGAAAACATAGATACTGAACCATGTTCATTCAGTTTAATGGCTCTCTGAATTGGAAACGGAAAAGAGGTAGCACTAAAAGCAAACTGAACATCACCCCCTTTAAGTAATTGATAGCCTTTTTGAAGATCTTCGGGCAAAACAAATGGAGCGGTCGCATATAAACAACAAACAACTTCGACATCCCACCCTTCAGTTTCACACCAACGAATCGCGTGCTCCATAACATCCATGGTAGTTGCATAATCATCTGATATTTCAGCGGGACGTAAAAAAGGCACTTCCGCACCGTGCTCTTTTGCTACATTCGCAATTTCAACATCATCTGTAGAGACAATAATTTTGTCAAAACACCCCGATGCAGCCGCAGCCTCGATCGAGTACGCTATCATGGGTTTACCATGAAACAGCTTAATGTTTTTTCTGAGGATGCGTTTACTACCACCACGAGCGGGGATAACTACGATGTTCATTAACCACCCCGAAGAATGTCAGTAAGCGTTTGAACTACTTTATCTTGCTGTTCTTCACTCATGCCATGAAACATAGGAAGTGAAATGGCCTCGCGATAATAGTGCTCAGATTCAGGGAAGTCCCCTTCAACAAATCCCATGTCTTGATAGTATGGCTGAGTGTGAACTGGGATGTAATGAAGGTTTACTCCAATGCCTCGTTCACGTAGCGCATCAAACACTTGGCTGTGCGTCAAATCAATCTCATCTAATCGTAAACGAATCACAAACAGGTGAAGCCCAGAATATGTATTTGGTAACTGATATGGTAAGACCAAAGGCAAATCAGCAAGCTTCTCGTTATATCCATCAGCAAGCTTATGGCGAGCAGCCACAAAATTCTCAAGGCGCTTCATTTGACTTACGCCTAAGGCTGCTTGTAACTCAGTCATTCGGTAGTTAAAACCTAAATCAACTTGCTGATAGTACCAACCACCATGAGATTCCCCACGCATTAATTCAGGATCTCGTGTAACGCCATGACTACGCAATAAAGCCATTTTATCGGCAAGCGCTTTTTGGTTCGTTAACGCTGCACCGCCTTCAGCCGTTGTCACTATTTTCACAGGGTGAAAACTAAACACGGTGATGTCTGAATGTTCGCAATTCCCTATCGGTTGGCTCTGATATCGCCCACCAATCGCATGCGAAGCATCTTCAATGACTTTAAAGCCGTACTCCTTTGCTAGCTTGCCAATGGCAGCCATATCGCATGGTTGACCACACAAGTGCACAGGGACAACAATTTTAGGTAGCTTATTCTCTGCTTTTGCTTTAATTAACTTATCTTCAAGGCGCTTCGGACACATATTGTATGTGTCTGAATCAATATCAACGAAGTCTACTTGAGCTCCACAATATAAACCACAGTTAGCTGATGCTACAAAAGTAATTGGAGAGGTCCACAGCCAATCTCCCTGCCCTAACCCCAAAGCGAGACAAGCAATGTGTAACGCAGATGTCGCACTATTAACAGCAAATGCATGGTTAGCACCAGTGTGCTCAACAAGCGCCTTCTCAAAAGCAGGAACCTGAGGCCCCTGAGTTAAAAAATCCGAGTTTAAAACATCAAGAACACTCTCGATGTCTTGCTGACTGATATCTTGCTTACCGTAAGGAATCACGATTCTTCTCACACTGTAAAGTTTGGATCTACGTGCTCTTTAATAAGCTCACGTAAGCTTTCAATAGTTTCCCACTCCGTATTTGTACCTGAGTTGTACTTAAACCCAAATGGTACTTTCTCCGCTTTGTGATGTTCCATATACTCAGATTCAGTATAAGTAAATGATACTGAAGGCAAAATAGCGTAATAATGGCCTAAGTCAATAGTATTCAAAGAATCAGTATCAGTGATCATTTCTTCATGCAACTTCTCACCTGGGCGAATACCAACGACTTTAGTTTCACAATCTGGAGCCACTGCTTTAGCAATATCTAAAATTTTGTACGACGGAATCTTAGGAACGAAGATTTCTCCACCTAGATGGTTTTCAAGCGCGTACATCACCATGTTTACACCATCTTGCAAAGATATATTAAAGCGTGTCATTTCTTCATGGGTGATAGGTAATACGCCCTCTTTTTTCTTATTCATAAAGAAAGGAATTACCGAGCCACGAGACCCCATTACGTTACCATAACGTACAACACTAAAACGAATATCTTTAGAACCCTTAATATTATTCGCTGCAGTAAATAGCTTATCTGATGCCAATTTTGTAGCACCATATAAATTTATCGGTGCACAAGCTTTATCTGTGGAAAGAGCAACTACATCTTTTACACCACATGCTAATGCTGCACTAATTACATTTTCGGCACCATCTACATTCGTACGAATACATTCTGTTGGGTTATATTCAGCGGTATCAACTTGCTTGATAGCTGCAGCGTGAATTATCACATCTACGCCTTCACAAGCTTGTATCATGCGATTACGGTCGCGTACATCACCGATAAAAAAGCGTAATTGAGGATAATCTTTGTGCGGATATTGCTGTTTTATCTCAAACTGCTTTAGCTCATCACGAGAAAAAATAATGATTTTTTTTACTTCAGAGTAGCGCTCAAGGATTGTTTTAATGAACTGCTTACCAAATGAACCGGTTCCACCTGTTATTAATACCGTTTTATTGTTTAGCATATATTATCCAGTCAAGTTTATTTCATTTCTCATTTAAATAGCATATGAAGCTAATTTGAGACACATCATATATATTTTAAGGTAGTCGATTTCTCTAGCTACCTTATTAAGGTTAAATTCTATTTCATAAAAATCTTGTCTTTATCTCGAAGTAGTGACTCTATTTTTCTTTTCGAAACACAAACCTTAATAACACAATCGCTATACTAATAAATCCACCTAGCAACGATGCAACAACACACATCAATGCTCGTTTAGGGCCCTCTTTTTCCTCAGGAACGACTGCAGGATCAATTATTTTAAAAGCAAACTCACTCTCAACTTCAGCTAACATTAAGTTCTTCGTTTGTTCTTCTATTAATTGAAAAAATACGGACCTCATATCTGAAACATTTGTTTTTTCTAATTGTTGCTCTAAGTAACCAATATTTCTCTTGGTCTCATTAAGCGATTTATCCTTCATCCAAGCATTTAAATCCCTAACTAACAATTCAGCCCATTGCTGCGCTACCACAGGGGAAAAATGTGTAATTGATAGAGTTACTAGACCACTGTCTTTAGATTCTTTAGTCTTTAATATTTTTTTGAACGCTTTATAAGCTTCCCAATCACTTGGATTAGCCAACTTTCCAGATTTAACAGGACGTACCCATACTTTCTTATCTACATCATACAGCTCTGAATTAATAATCAAACCAGACTGTTGATTCCATTCACGACTTGCCATCAACGGTACAAGCAAATCATGCTTCGCAATAAAAGCATTCACAAACTGCCGAGAGTTAAGGACTGCTAACGCCATATCTTTGTTATCTGTACCACCACTACCTAAGTTGATTCCCGCTAATGAAGCTAAACCTCCAAATTGTGCAGCCATGGCAGCCATACCACCTTTACCACTGTCACTAGAAGATGCCAACACTACATCAGCTTTATAAGTATTAGGCAGTGAAAGAGAGTAAAATACACTAGAAATAGAAAATATAGATGTAATAACAATTATTAGCCACTTACCTTTCCATAATGCAGAAATTAATTCACGTAAGTTAATTTCACCATAGGAAGAATGAGAGTAATATAAAGCTTGGGGTTGATTCAAATCTTGATAAGGTTTTTGATTCATAATTTATTCTAAGGAGTAAACATAAAAAGAGTTAAAAGAAAATAAGAGCAGAGCTAAAGCTCATACTCTTATTACCTATTGCTATTAATCTTTCACCGCACTCCACGCAATACCTATCTGGTATAAAATCTGTGTTGCTGAAGTTAAGGCACTTAAGCCATCAAGGTAATCAGTATCGATTGGAACAATAATTGTGTCACCAGGTTCTAATGGCTTACTGTTACGACTAAACCAAAAAGAGTTGTTAGGCAACATCACAGAACCATCAGCACGAATAACATAAACCCGATCAGTGTCAGCTTGTTTTTTAGTACCACCTGCACTATTAATATAATCTTCTACTGTCATACTATCACTAAATATATGACTAGATGCAAACTGTACTTCCCCCATAACCGAGATGACTTTATTTAATGATGGAATATATAACTTATCACCATTTTCCAGCATTAAGTCGGCTTTATCATTTCCCTTAAGAATCTCGGGCAAATTAAGAACCATACGCCCTAAAGCTTGAGCACTTGCTAATTCATCTGCCACATCCATTGCCTCTACAGGGCTACTAGCATAGGATGCCGATGATGTCTGACGACGTAGAGCTAAACTTGCAATCTCCTGTTTAAGTTGCATATTTAGCATTTTTAGACGTTGCTCTTCTTGTAAACGTAATTTTACTCGACTAAATACAGCTCCTTTAGGGTAAGCAAACTCAGTTAAACCACCAGCTCGCTGAATTACATCATCAATAGTTTCACCACGCTGGAATGTATAAGTACCGGGAAATACAACTTCACCTTGTAATTCAACTTTTTGTTCATCACGCCACTGAGGCTTAGTAAACACATGCAATCTATCTTTAGACACTAAAGATAGATTGGCACCTTCTTTATCATTTAAGATATTATCTAATGAAATGTTTTTATGATTAAGACGTAATTTACCACCATCAAAACCTGCACGAGTTAACTCAGCTACAGTAATATGTGCTGACTCAACTAACCCTCCTGCAGCAACAATCAAGTCTTGAATATCACCATTATCAACCAGTGGATAAATCCCTGGATACTTAACAGCACCAGTCACTTCTACAATTTGAACAGCCTTACCTAAACTCGCTTGTGCTTTTAAGCGCTCTATAAGAGGGGCTAATAACTTTTCTCTACTATTTCTTCTAACTAGCTCTGTTGTCGCAACATCTTCAAGCTGACCTAATTTTAATTTACTAACTTCATTCGTTTCTTCAACGAGAGCCCCTGTTGCATTATCATAACGCTCTCGCTCATCAACTACTGAATTACCATGCTCTAAGCGTAGCTTTTCCATTTGAGCTTGCTGAGTTTCTTGCTCTTTTTTCAACTCTTTTGCTGAATTTGCTTTGTCACCCAACCAATACTCTTGGTCAAAACCATTATTAAATACAAATAACTGGTCACCTTTTTCTAGAGTCAAGTTATCTTTTGAGCTATTTCTAGTAATAGCAGTACCCAAATTAAACTGAAGCACTTTAATTTCACGATTAACCCCAATTTCGCGAACAACTAAAGCATAGTTTAAGTCCGCATTTGGCATTAAGTCTGTATTGACTGATGTGATTACATCACTAATTTTCATTCCTGGAACAAACTGGTAAGCCCCTTGCCTAACAACTGAGCCTCGAACTGCTACAGCATTGCTAATCAGATTCGAACGCTGATTAACACGAATTTCATCTCCATCTTTAATAATAAAGTTATGTCCAGCTTGAGTTGATAAGTCCACCGACTTGATCACAACCCCTTTATCCGTCAAACGACGAACTGTCACTTGCTGGAGATAAGCATCCGCATCGGTTCCACCTGCATTTGCAACCAATTGCCCTAATGTAGACGTACCTTTTAATTCATAAATTGCAGAACGCTTAACCGCTCCGTCAATGATAACTTCTGCACCTTTTGTTGGTACAAATAAAGTATCACCAGGTAATAAGCGAAGATCGCTTTGCGTATCCCCCTTTAACAGAAGTTGATACATATCAACCTCTTTAATCAGTCGACCATTACGCTTTAACTGTACTTTACGAAGACTACCTGATTCTTGGATACCACCAGCAGCAATCAATGCTTGCGTTACTGTAGTCAGTCCATTGACATTGTACGCACCTGGCTGAGCCATTTCGCCAACAATATAGATTTGCATCGTACGCATGCTGCCCATAGATACATCTACGTCTATACCTATAATTTTTTGCTTAATCGTTTTAATTAAGCTATCCCGCAATTGTGAGAACGTTTGACCTGCGACATTAATGGGTCCGAGCTGAGGGTAATTAATCACACCTTCTCGATTAATTACAAGTGAATGCTGCGAGCTCTCTTTTCCATATACTTGTACTTTAATCTCATCACCAGGAGCGACTACATAATCATTCGGTACAGGTAAATCATCTATTGGAGTAAAGCTCGTAGGCTTTCCTGAAAAAACATCATACCCAAATGCCTGTAACTCTTTTACCTCTCTAGGTACCTCACTACTAATGCTTCTTTCTTCATAAGAGTTAACCCTTTCTGGTGGAGTTGTTGGTTTTTTTTCCTGCTTTGAAGCTGAAGGTGACCCAGTTAAAACGCTAATATCAACACCATATTGTTTAGCAAGCATCTCTTGTTGGGATTTAGGAAGGGCTTGAAACTGCTGAATTTGAGCTGGTGTTGGATTGAACGCCTGTACTGAATAAGAGATAAGCACGCCTATAGTAGCAAGCGCAATTGTGGATAACTGAATTCGTTTTGCCATGAGGGTTAATGTTCACTTATTATAAATCAAAAATGAAATACAGAACGGCTATGCTTATAAGGCTCTGTATTCTGTATTCTGTATTCTGTCTAGAATCTCAAATCGTATCCTATCCAAAATTGACTATTGCTTTCTTTAAGAGCTGATACTTTTCCTATTCCAAAGTTCAACTTTCCTTGCTGAAACGGCATGGTGTAGTTTGCTTGTAAAACGTCATATTCGGATACCCCTGTAATAACATTTTCTTCATAATTCGCCCCGATAAGACTTAAGTTATGATCATTACTAAATTGAAGATATAACGATGCCGATACACTATTTCCGAATAAATAACTATTACTACTCTTTCCTGAATGATTTGCTGGATATTGAGCACCCGCATTTGGCCACTGATTAAGCTGCCACTCATCAGTTATAGTTTGTTTTTCTAAAGCAAGCCGTAGAGATTGCCTTGAAAAAGACCACTGCCCATCCCAGCCAATCAGCCTGGCACCGAGTTCACTACTTTTATCAGTACTTGCAAATTCACCATAAACACCATGATAAATTTTACTCTCTGAGGATAATGTTATCGAAGGTAAACTCACACGAACGTCACCACTTAGTTGCTGTTCACCATCACGAAAGCGATTTGTATCAGACCAAGCCTGATAGCTTATCCCTAAAGACAATATATTTAGAGGTCTCGCAACCAACCTACTACTCCATTGAGAATCACTAGTGCGACTGTCTAATTTTGCAATAAAGGTTTCTACATTCCAGTACCCCAGAAAAATATTGTCTCCACCTTGATAGCTCGCTCCCAGAGATGGTAATGGTCGGCTTGTTTGGCTTAAAGTTAAATTATGCTGCCAACCTTGCCCCCACCAACGATCTAACGCACCGACAGTCAATAACCAACTACCTGCATTAAGAGTCAGATAGCTACCATCCCAATTCAACTGCTCTGTGTCTTCAGTGTGTTTATCTAGCTGCTTACTATAATTACTTGAAAGGCGAAAAGAAAAGTCATCATCAAGATGCTCATAACTACTATATAAGCCCCATTCATCTTTATTGCTGTTACCATAACCACTATCTAAAGGAATACGGTTTCCGTATACTGCTTTAAAACGCTTATTTCCACGGTTAAGTTCGGCATTCGAAAGGGCATGACGTAAATGATAGTAAGCTTGTTTTTCAGATTCCGATAATGCCTCTAAATTAATGGCTTTTAGCTCATCAGAGAAAGCAGACCAACGTAGAGGATAATGATTGATTGGTGCGGTGATAAGACCAGCGTCTGAGAGAAGCTGAAGATCAGAGCGAAGGTACGCATCATCAGCCTCTAACCAAGGCGATGAATGAACTGTAGCCGAAGCGACAAATAACAGCCAAGCTGAGTATGGCAAAGTCCTTTGCAACACAATACACCCGAAATAATAAAGCGGAGAGAGGAAAGTGCAAATTTCACATGCTACCGCCCAGAGGTTATGTACGCATCCCCATAGCGCTAGAAATTCATTTGACTAAAACAGAGCATGGACTATACGTTTTTTTTATTCGCATGTTAAGCCTTCTATACGACATATTTCAGGTACAAAGCACCTACCTGTTTATAGTACCTGAAATTCATCATTTTAACTATATTAACAATTTACTTTCACTTATTACCCGCTTAAACTTTAGTTGGGTATCTTTTACCCTACATCGATGTGAAAATTTTAAAAGGATTCAACATGAAAAAGACTGCAATTGCTCTAGTAATGGCAATGTTTGCTACTTCTGCAATAGCTGCAACGGAAGGCTCTGCTAGCTCAACATCTGCAGCTTCTGGTGGCGCTTCTGGCTCAGCTGCTGGTACTGCTGGTGCTTCTACCGCGGCAGCTGGTGCAGCAACGACTACTGCGGTAGCTGTTGGTGCAGCAGCGGCTGTCGCTGTAGTTGCTGTTGCTGATTCAGGTTCAAATGACAGCACAAGTAGCACTTCAAATACTAACTAATCACAATACTGTTTAGTTAGTACTTCAAAGCAACCGCTCTCGCGGTTGTTTTTTTATACAAGCCTCATTGCCTGCTTGAATGTTTACCCCTTACATCATTCATTACAAGCCACTGTAACCAATTAGTCCTTTTGTGGAAATTTCATGTTCACTTCTAAAATAATACCTATTTTACTCTCCCTCATTCTGATGGGATGCACTCAAAAAGTTTCTGATGTTAATGCCACGATTCATGAAGCAATATTTGGCTTTGATGATATAAAAGTGACTAAAGCCACAATCAATGACTCCCCCTACGCTAGTAGTTATGTTCGTATTGGCAATGGACCACAAATTTTCATGGTGTTAGCCCTTGTCGAAAATGGGCAACAAAAATGGTTATCATCCGATAAGGCAATGCTTGTGACTGAAAACGGTAGGATTGTAAAGACACTAGCTCTTCCACAAGATAATCTCGCCAAAATCAGTACAAAAAATAGCACCAACCCGGATTTCCTTTCCCAGCTGACACCACAAACCGATCTCAAAGCATACATAGCCAATAATGATGCTAAAGCATGGAAAACAACTTTTGACTGGATGCCAAATTACCGTTACGGCTACCAAGCAAATATTACATGGGCCTATCAATACGAACAATTGGTCAAGTCTGAAGCATGGGAAAAGCAAGCTCACTATATTATAGAAACAGTCTATTTCCCCTCTTTAAATGAACAGTATCAAAACCACTTTTGGTTAGATGTCAAGACCAATCAAGTAGTAAGAAGCATCCAATACCTAGGTCCTGGAATGGATAGAATCGAAATGACTATTTTAAAACCGTATGGCGAATAAGCGACACCACAGGCATCTACGCAGTCTTTTAATCTACATAATTTAAGTCGAATTCACATTATGAAAAAACGGATATTGGCTACCTTTATTAAGGTGAGCATCAGCCTACTAACACTACCATCAATATCTACACAGGCGACACAACAGCACCTCGATGTACTATTAGTTAACCAGAAACTAAAGCTAGAATATCCAGCGCCAGCACGATTAGAACAGGTGGTATCAGATATTCATAGTAATACTCAAAGTTCACTTTACTGGTTAGGCACACAATTATTTGATGAATCAAAACAACATACGATCGATACAAAAAAACAATATGTTTTAGAACAGCTATCACAGCTAAAAGCCCAAGAACCAGAATTAATTGAAAGCATCAAAAAGCTAGAATCTCAGTTGCTTTTGGCGGAGTTTAAAGATCGTCAGTTTATTTCATTGGATCACGATGTCATACGTATTTCAGAAAAAGCAAACCCTTTACTCAAAGGCAATTTTTCCTTTTACCTAGAAACTAGACCAGAAACGATTTCAATCACTGGACTAACAAAAAAGAGCTTACAAGTCCCATTTATAGAACATGGTCAAGTTTCTGACTACCTAGTTCTTGAAGAAGTAAAAGAAAATTTACTTTCAGAAGCTAACAACAGCTTTGTCTATATAATTCAACCAGATGGTAACATTATCGAAGTTCCATACACATACTGGAATAAGCAGTCATTCTTTTTAGCTCCTGGGAGCATAATCTTTATAGGTTTTAATTCCCTAACTCAGAACTTTTCTAAATTAAATGCTCAAATTGCCCAGTTACTGCGTCATAAGGTGAATTTATAATGTCTATTCGCACCACAGACTCTAAGCCACTCTTTAAATTCTCATTAATAACAAGCCTAATAGCCTACTCACTCTCTGCTCACAGTAACGAATTTAACGACGTAAGCCTAGCGCCTTCACAAACCGACTTTGGAGGCGTTGGTCTAATGCAAATGCCCTCAGGGCGTATGGCTCCTGAGGGTGCATTTAATTTGGGTGGCACCTTGAATAATGAATACCAGATGTATTCAATTTCCTTACAGCTACTTCCTTGGTTTGAAAGCACCATTAGATATACTAACGTTCAAGACTTGCTCTATAGTGATGATCCAAGTTTCAGTGGCTCAAATAAGCTTTCAGATAAAGGGATTGATTTTAAAATTCGACTATTAGAAGAAAGCTATTGGATTCCAGAAACTTCTGTTGGCTTTCGAGATTTTGGCGGAACAGGTATTTTTGATGGTGAATTTGTTGCAGCTACCAAGCGTTTCAACAATCTAGACTTTACCTTAGGCATAGGCTGGGGCTATATCGGCCAAAGTGGAAATATAACAAACCCATTTTGTAAGGTTTCGGATAAATTCTGCTCTCGACAAGATGGCTTTAAAGGTTCAGGAGGTGGCGTAGATTTTGAGCGCTGGTTTGCGGGCCCTTCAGCTATCTTTGGTGGTATTGAGTACCAAACACCATATCAGCCACTACGGCTGAAAGTAGAATATGATGGTAATGATTACTCTAGCGATTGGCCACAAATTAGAGCAGGTCAAGATATGACTCAGCATACCCCTTGGAATGTAGGCTTACTCTACAGACTGGGGAATTGGGGGGATATCAAGGCAAGCTACCAACGTGGTGATACATTAACCCTTGGTCTTAACCTTACGACTAACTTCAACCAAATGAAAGCCATCTGGAGAGATGAAAAGAAGCCGGAATATAAACCAGAACCAGCTCAACATACTGCATATGTGGATTGGGATAAAGTAGCGCATGATATTGAAAAAAACGCAGGTTATAAAGATGTCACTGTTCACACTAATAATAGTGAAATAACAATAACTGGTAAGCAGATAAAATATCGTGACCGGAATGAGGCTCATGAGCGAGCTGCCACAGTACTTGCTAACTCGCTCCCAAGCTATATTAAACAATACCGTATTATTGAAATTAACCAAGGACTAGAAACAACCGAAACGGCCATTGATGCAGATAAATTTAAGCAAATTGCTAATCAAGAATATATCAATGCACGGATGATTGATGCAACGAGTATTTCTGAGCCTCAAGCACCTTCAGGCCAAGAAGTTGCCAATAAAAAAGAACGCTGGGATTACAGTATATCACCGACTTTATCTCAATCTTTTGGCAGTGCCGAAAACTTCTATCTCTACAGTATTGGGTTAAATACCGCAAGTAATTACTGGTTATCTAACAACTTAGAAATTAGTGGTTCTATTTACTTCAACCTTGCTGATAACTATGACGAATTTAACTATATTATCTCCTCTAACGGAGCAAGTGCTGGAACGCCTCGTGTAAGAAGTCTATTCCGATCTTATGTACATGATAACCCCGTTCGCATGAACCATTTACAACTAACTTGGTTCGAACAATTAAGTGAAGAGTTTTATGCTCAAGCGTATGGCGGCTATTTGGAAATGATGTTTGGTGGTATCGGTTCAGAAATCTTATATCGTCCAATGAATACCAACTGGGCGGTAGGCCTTGATATGAACATAGTCAAACAGCGTGATCCTGATAGTTGGTTTAACTTTTTTGAAGAAGACTTTCAACGAAGTGAAGAAGATGGCCGCATCTATCAAGTACTCACACAAGGAATGACAGGCCACTTAACTGGTTACTACATGCCTCAGTGGGGCTTTTTAGAAAGTACATTATTAAAAGTCAGTGCAGGCCAGTTCTTAGGAGGAGATAAAGGCGCTCGCTTTGATTTTTCTAAACAGTTTAAATCTGGTGTAATTGCAGGGGCTTATGCAAGCTTTACTAATCTAAGTGCAGAGGAGTACGGTGAAGGAAGTTATACGAAAGGTTTCTACGTTTCAATTCCGTTCGACATCATGACCGTTAAACCAAGTGCCAACCGAGCTCAAATTAATTGGCAACCGTTAACACGTGATGGTGGGCAAATGCTAGGAAAGCAAAACCATTTATTTGAAATAACTGATTCACGCTCCCCTTGGTATGGCCGCCCTAACCAAGTCAAATAATCATAGTGACTTGGAGGGAATGACACTTTCCCTCCAAATCCTTCGCCTAAGAAGTTAAGTTTTGCTGGTAATGGCGCTCTAGATCCAATATTTGCGAGCGCCCTTCTTTCGTCGCAATAGTCCGAAACACATTCAGCATTTGAATAACCCCCTGATAAATAACACTCTCGGTTACTTTAGTATTCGGGGACATTGCCGTTTGATAACTGATCCAGCAAGAAGAGACCAACTTTAATGTATTGGTCATAGCCTCAATTTCATCATCGGCCAATTCAATCAAACCTGAAGATCTAAAATTGAACATAATCGTAATCAAGTTTTCATGTAAATGCTGTTGAGCTTTTAAGTACTTTTTTTGAAGTTCTTCATCACGACTTAAAATATCCGGTAAATTCGCATAGAAAAACCGATAGTTCCACATAAGCATAAAAATAGAATCAAGATAGTCAATCATCACCTCAGGACGAGCATCTCTCTCGCCAGTTGGTTGAAATCGAGTTGCTAGATCTTGTGCATACAAATCAAAAATGCATTGGATAATCTCTTCTTTGTTTCGAAAGTGATAGTAAAGATTACCAGGGCTAATATCTAAATGAGCTGCTATATGATTGGTTGTGACGTTTCTTTCACCTTCTTGGTTAAAAAGTTCTAACGCCGCATGAATGATTCTGTCCCGAGTTTTCATGTCTATCTATCACCGTTTATGCAATGAATATTCAGTGTACCTGAAATATGATCCTCCTGCGAGTTCATCCATTATTGTGAACTCGATGAGGCAACGCTTTCCTGATACAATCACTAAACGCTTAATAAGACTAGGTACAAACAATGATTATCGTAACTGGCGGTGCTGGAATGATTGGTAGCAATCTTATCAAAGCACTCAATGATTCAGGTATTAATGACATTCTAGTTGTTGATAACTTAAAAAATGGCAAGAAGTTTAGCAACCTTGTAGATTTAGACATCACTGACTACATGGATAAAGAGGACTTTCTGACTCAAATCATGGCTGGTGATGATTTTGGTCCTATTGAAGCGGTTTTCCATCAAGGTGCATGTTCAGCGACCACAGAGTGGGATGGTAAATACATGATGCTCAACAACTATGAGTACTCAAAAGAGCTACTTCATTACTGTTTAGAGCGTGAAATTCCCTTCTTATACGCCTCTTCTGCTGCAACTTATGGTGGTCGTGATCATGACTTCATCGAAGAACGTGAGTATGAAGGCGCACTCAATGTCTACGGTTATTCCAAACAACAGTTTGATAACTATGTACGACGCCTACAACAAGATGCGGAAGATCATGGTGAAACCCTTTCCCAGATCACAGGTTTCCGATACTTTAACGTTTACGGACCACGTGAAAATCACAAAGGCAGCATGGCCTCTGTCGCTTTTCATTTAAATACTCAAATCAATAACGGTGAGAACGTAAAACTCTTTGAAGGTAGTGATACTTTCAAGCGTGATTTTGTCTATGTTGGCGATGTATGTAAAATGAACCTATGGTTCTGGAAAAACAGCAAGTCGGGTATTTTTAACTGCGGCACTGGTAATGCAGAACCTTTTAAAGAGGTCGCAGATGCAGTGCTGAAGTTCCACGGCAAAGGCAAGATAGAAGAGATCCCATTCCCAGAGCATTTGAAAGGCGCATATCAAACCTTTACGCAAGCTGATTTAACAAAAGTTCGCGCTGCTGGCTATAAAGAAGGCTTCAAATCTGTTGCTGAAGGCGTAGCCGAGTACATGGCGCATCTAAATAAATAATACGCAAGAAACTAGGCAGAGCGTTACACTCTGCCTATATAACCATACTCTTACGCAGCCTAAGCGGTAGCTTCATTTAATACTTCAGTAATTAAAACAATTATGGCCAAACAAAATATCTTACATATCTGTTTATCACATGGTTGGGGGGGGCTAGAAATGTACCCTCTGCGTATTGGAAAAGAGTTCCTCAACCAAGGCTACAATGTATATGGGTTGTGCCTAGCAAACTCCCGAGTTGCTGAAGGCATGAAAGAAGCAAAAATCGATACGTTTGAAGTAGAAAATAAAAACAACCTGCTTCTACAACTTCCTAAACTCAACCGCTGGCTAAAAGAGAATCGTGTTGATGTGATTCATTGCCATAAGTCAGGTGATGTTGTTGTTGCAGCCCTTCTAGATGTTTTGAGTTCCCGTAAAATCATTTTTACTGAACATATGGGAGTCACTCGCCCTAAAAAAGATCTCTATCATCGCTGGGTTTACTCGCATGTGGATCAAGTTCTTTCTATTAGTGATGAAACCTATAAACGAAATGTTAACGCTCTTCCCGTTCCACTAAATAAAATTCAACGACTGTGGCTGGGTACAGAAATGTATACGCCGATTGAATCAAAAGAAGAAATAAAGGCCATAAAAAAAGAACTCTCAGTTCCTGTTGATGCAGACGTTGTGGGTGTCACTGGCCGTATCGCACGCGGGAAGGGGCAAGGCGAACTTCTAGATGCTTTTATTTCTCTGGAACACAAATACCCTAACCTCCACCTATTAATTGTTGGTGGTCTCACGGTAAAACAAGGCTCTGAAGATGAATTTGTTGCACAGCTCCAAGCAACAGTAAAAGAACACAATTTAGAAAACAGGGTACATTTTTCAGGTTTTAGATCCGATACTAAAAGAATGTATGCTGCGATGGACATTGTATGTTTGCCATGTCATCACGAAGCGTTTGGCTTAACCGTGATCGAAGCGATGGCAGCAAAAAAAGCCATCGTGGGAGCCAATACTGGTGCTTTACCAGAGATCCTAGAAGACACGGCTCAGCTATGTAGTCCGCTGTTACCAAACGAGATCGCAGGTGCTATTGAGTTTTATCTAAACAACCCTCAAGCTCGTCAAAAAGCTGCCGAAAAAGCATATGCTAGAGCAACAGATGAGTTTTCAATGCAGACTCACATCAATAAGTTATCATCTATTTATTCAATAATTAGTAATGACTGAGGTCCAGTAATGTTCTCTTTATTAAAACTTCGCTTAAGGAATAAAATCAGAGTAAAGAAGCATAATACAATGTCTATAAGCCCTCACTCAAAAGTAAAAAACTGCAAGATACTCATTAAGGGGAGGAACTGCCACCTAATTATTGATGAAGGTGTCAATATCAGAGGTTCCTTTATCGAAATAGATGGTGTTGATTGTACAGTTCATATATCTAAAAACTGTATTATTGGCGAAAGTTGCTATCTATCTGCTCGAGAAAGAAATACCTCATTAACTTTAGGTGAGGGTTGCATGCTATCTCGCAATATAAAAGTCATGACCAGTGACGGACATGATATCTTAAAAAATGGCCAACGGATCAACCCTGCAAGATCAATTACTATAGGAAATAATGTATGGCTAGCAGATAATGTCACCATACTCAAAGGAGTCAATGTAGGTGATGGTTCTATCGTAGGGATAAACTCAACCTTAACGAAATCTATTGATAAAACTTCTATCGCGGTAGGTAACCCTGCAAAAGTTGTATCTAAAGAGTGCACATGGGCACATCAGCTTTCTTTCTGACATCACATAAAAAGAGTATTTCCTGTGTTCTTTCAAAAAACTGACTTCCCGATCCACAAATATATATATGGTTTATTACTTACTTTAGTCATCTCCACAGCTGTATCTAAAACAGGCATGAACCTTCTGAGTCCCATTTTAACAATCTACTCATTATCCTTTTATTTCAGTCATAAGAAGTCCCTACCTCCAGTAATAAGTACTTTATTTATTACCTGCTTCTCTATCTACGCTTTGGGCACTATAGGCAGCTACTTTGGTCACACTGATATCAATGATGTCATAGAATTTGCAAGAAAAAATACGTTTCTATTGATACTCCCTTTACTTGCTGCTTTTCTTTCTAATAAACAAAATCGAAATATAGCTTGCTATTCATTTCTAGCTGCCTGTACGTTTTCAGCTCTATATGGAATATACATATTTTCAATTACCAATAACTTCGATATAAACATAAGGGTGAATGGCTTTTTAGAATACTCTAGACATACCAATGTCATGTTATGTGGTATCGCTATAGGATTATCATATCTAACCGTACAAACACTTAATCAAAAAGCAAAAGCCGCTATAGTAACTTCTATACTACTTTGCCTTCTCAGTATGGTCATTTCAGGCACTAGGGCTGGATATCTTTGTCTGGCGATAATGATACCCGTGGTATTATGCGTACAGTACCGCCGCTATATCCCTCATGTCGCAGTCTCCTTTACCGTTTTATTCTTGTTATTATCTGTAATACTTCCCCAACAAGTACAACACGTAACCAGCCGTATCACTTCTATTGGAGATACTGAAAAACATATATCTAATATGGCTCGAATAACTATGTGGAAAGGTGGAGTTGCATACATTGAAAGCCAATCTGAAAACAGTTTCTCTAAATTTTTGTTCGGTTCAGGAATGGAAAACTCTGAAGCCTCATACCACAATTACCTCGATACGCTTACTAAAGTAGAAAAGAAAGCCTACCAGGGTGTTGACGGGAGGTTCTACGGCGGCTCAGATTTCCACAATTCGCCTTTAGATCTAACTATAAAATCAGGGGTTATCTATTCCATAATTTTCATTATTGGCTTAATCATAATTAGCTTCTTTAGCCTCAAGAAAGATTACCAAAGTGATCCTTCAACTAGGGCAATATTTTATTACTTAGTCGCTTTTTATCCACTTGTTATGTTCTATACCATGTTCCAAGATTATTCGATGATAGCCACATCCGTCGCATTAGCTCTGATCTTAGGTCGCTACATAGAACTATCCCAATCCCCTAAACAAGTGCAATAATTAGAAAATATTGTCCGCCGGAGTTAGTGGCATAACACCCATACTGCTAACTCTGGTATAGTTTCTCACCTAACTTGAATAACTGAATGCCACAATGAAAATCCTAATTATTGGGCCATCTTGGGTCGGTGATATGGTGATGTCACAGTGTTTATACATCACCATCAAACAGCAATACCCTGAAGCAATAATTGATGTTATGGCTCCTGGTTGGTGTAAACCTATTTTGGAACGAATGCCCGAGGTCAATCGAGCAATTGAAATGCCTCTGGGACACGGCCAATTTAACTTGGGGCAGCGCTATCAGTTAGGAAAATCGTTGAGAGCCGAAAAATATGATCACGCTTATGTTCTGCCTAATTCAGCAAAATCAGCGCTTATTCCTTGGTTTGCAAAAGTTCCACAGCGTACAGGTTGGAAAGGTGAGATGCGCTATGGTCTATTGAATGACTTACGAAATAATAAAAAATCGTTCCAATACATGATTGAACGTTATATCGCTTTAGCCCATCCGAAAAAAGAAATGACGGGATCTGGTTGTTTAGGTGACTTAGAAAATCTCCCCTACCCAACGTTATACATTGACCAAGAACAACAAGCTAAGGCACTCAAGAAGTTTGGGCTTGAGCTTGATAGAGATGTGATAGGTTTATGCCCTGGCGCTGAATTTGGCCCAGCCAAACGCTGGCCAGATCAACACTATGCAACAATAGCTAATGAAATGATCAATAAAGGCCACCAAATTTGGCTATTTGGTTCAGCTAAAGATCGAGAAGTAACAGAGAAAATTAAGCTTGCTGTCGAAAGCAATAATCAACAACATGTGTTCAATTTAGCGGGTGACACTAACTTAATTGAAGCAGTGGATTTATTAGCTGCATGTCATACTGTAGTAAGTAATGACTCAGGGTTAATGCATGTGTCTGCAGCGGTAGGTTGTAATATTGTCGCGGTCTATGGCTCAAGCTCGCCTAAATACACTCCGCCATTAAGTAAAAATGTCAGCATAGTGCATACAGACATTGATTGCCGACCATGCTTTAAACGTGAGTGTCCTTTTGAACATACAAACTGCTTAGTTGAACTACAACCTGAAAAAGTACTAGAACATCTGAATCGTTATCTATCAGAAAATAGAAATTAAGGATACTAACGCATGTATAACATGAAGCACCTGTGGTTTGAAAAAGGTGCCTACGCAAACAAACGCGCCCGACACTTTGTCGCTAATGATTTAGAACCTAATAAAATCCAACGTATAGCGGTGATCCGTCATGCAGCGTTAGGTGATCAAGTGATCACAAGACCCTTTCTTATTGAACTGAGAAAATTTTTTCCAAACGCTACCATTACACTAAGTGTAATTTCTAACTATCAGTATGGTATGCCATCTGATCTTGCCGATCGTGTGCATGTAACCCATGGCTCTGATAAGAAAAAAGACATCACTTTCAGCCAAAAGATAAATAATTTCAAAGAGCTAGGTGATCAAGATATTATCTTTGATTTAGCCGCGACTAACCGCTCTTATTGGCTGACAAAACTCACGAAAGCCAAACTAAAAATTGGTTTTCCTTATCGACCTCTGGTTTCCAAATTACTGTATGACATTTGTGTCTTGCGCTCAGACTTCACAGCTGAAGTAGAAACCATGCTGAACATGCTGCGTATTTTAGGGCACAACCCAGAGCAGCCACTGGACTTTGCTTACCCAGATCACAGACAGCTCCATAACAAGAACTCTCCTTATATTGTGTACTTTAATGGTGCCTCACAAGAACGTAAAATGTATCCATTTGATAAGATGCGTGACACGCTAATTCAAGCGAGTACAGAGCTTCCAGAATATCGTCACATTTATTTAGAGGGCATCAACGATAATGAAAAAGCCTCTTTTCTAGGTGATTTAAGTACTCATAAGAATATTGAAATCCAAGCATCAATGCCCTTAGAAGACCTAAGTACCTACTTAGCGAAAGCCACTGCTGTTGTATGTACGGATACTGGAATACGAAACTTTGCTATTTCCACCCATACACCAACCATCGGTATTTTTTACGCAACGGTACCATTTCGATATACACCGAAAGTAGGTAATCATCATATTGTCATGACACCTGACGCAAAAATCCCCTCGCCCGAACAAGTAGTTACAACAATCATTAGAGCAATTAAGGATAACTAGTGAAAAAGCTCATCATTGATTTAGATAGCACCATCACACTTGGTGATACAAACGACTATAAAAATGTTTCACCTAACTTAGCCCTAATAGCTCAAATGCACGAATATAAAAAACAAGGCTTTGAATTGGTGATTAGTACCGCACGTAACATGCGAACTCACAAGGGTAATGTAGGAAAAATTAACGTACATACTCTACCAATCATCTTAGAGTGGCTTGAAAAACATAATGTCCCTTATGATGAAGTCTTAGTCGGTAAACCTTGGTGTGGACATGAGGGTTTCTATATTGATGATAGAGCAGTGCGACCAAGTGAGTTTACTCGTCTTTCTTTTGAAGAAATTACTGCCATGTTACAAGCTGAAAAAGAAAAGATAGCTAAAACATGTTCTTAATTGCCTCTGCTGCTTATTGCAGTTCTGAGCTGCAATCTGAATTTGGTTTACTGCCCCCCGCCTTTTTGCCCCTAGGTAATAAAAGGCTTTTTCAACATCAAATCAGCAGAGTTCCGGCAGGTAAAAAAATATTTTTATCACTACCAGACTCTTACCAAGTGGCAGAGCATGATAAAGCTTGGCTAGAAGAACACGACGTGACACTACTTTTTTTACCAGAGCAATTATCACTGGGTGAATCTTTAGTTGCTGCTTTCAATCTAATGGATAGCAGCAAAAGTAATGATTTAACACTATTATTTGGTGATACGTTACTACTGGATAATCCCACACAAAAAAACTGCCTTGCTATTAGTCATGTTGAAGACAATTATCGTTGGGCTGTGATCAACCACAACCACAGTGAATGGGTAAGCGAAAGCAGTACAACATCAGAAAATAGTAACAGTATGGTGGTCAATGGCTATTTCAATTTCTGCCAGCCTTCTGCATTAATAAAAGCTCTTATCTCTTCACGTTGGAACTTTATTCAGGGGCTTAATCTATACCACCAGTCTGTTGGCTTAACAGAAGTGAAAGTCGATGATTGGCTCGATTTTGGCCATGTCCATACCTACTTTCATTCAAAAGCCAAATTCACAACCCAGCGCGCCTTTAATGAGTTGGCCATCACGCCAGAGCAGGTTTTCAAATCAGGTAGCGATAGACAAAAAATCGCGGCAGAGTCCTATTGGTTTAATTCTGTCCCAGCTCCTATACGCCGATTCCTACCACAATTACTTGGCCATGGCTGTAATAGCGGAAAACATCACTACCAACTCGAATACCTGCACCACACCGCGCTAAACGAGCTATTTGTTTTTGGTGAACTCCCTGTTGGAATTTGGAAAAATATTCTAACCAGCTGCTTCTGTTTTATTGATGCTTGCCAGAACCATTTATCACCCGAAGACGCAAAATATTCGACTTTAAATAGCTTATTTAATAAAAAAACAAACTCTCGACTTGATGATTTTTGCGCAAAAAAAGCTCTCGATAGAGCTAAAAAATGGGCATTTAATGGCACCAAAGAGTATTCCATTAATGATTTATTAAAACTTAGCCAAAGCAACTTACCAAATGAATCACACACAATCTCCGTCGTACATGGTGATTTCTGCTTTAGTAACATTTTATTTGATTTTCGTACTTCAACCATAAAAACCATAGATCCAAGAGGGCTGACATCAGCTGGAGAGATCTCTATTTATGGTGATATTCAATATGATATTGCCAAACTAAGTCATTCCGTCGTTGGGCTTTATGACTGGATCATCGCAGGTTATTACCAATTAGAACACAGCAACTATCGGCTAAACTTGACACTTCCGAGTCAAGATCAACATGACAAAATCCAAGCTATTTTTTATCAACTAGTAAAAGAAAAGTATCAGCTAGAGCCACACCACCTCCTTGCAATGCAAATTCAGCTGTTCTTATCTATGTTGCCACTGCATGATGATGATAATACTAGGCAATTTGCGCTACTTGCTAATGCGTTTAGACTTGCCCAACAACTACAAGGACAACAAGTATGATCGTAATACCAATGGCTGGCATGAGCTCCCGTTTTTTCAAAGCTGGTTACACATTGCCGAAGTACCAGTTAGAAGCACATGGAAAAACCTTATTTGAGCATGCAGTAGGAAGCTTTGAGCATTATTTTGATAGCCTTCCATTTCTCTTCATTGTTAGAGATGCTCTCGGTACACCCGCGTTTGTCGAACAAATGGCGAAAAAAATCGGTATTAAGCAATACCATCTAGTAACATTAGAAAATGAAACCCGTGGCCAAGCTGAAACTGTAACGGAAGGCTTAAAAAACCTCGATAGTTATCAAGGCCCTATCACTATTTTTAATATTGATACTTTCCGTCCAGGCTTCGTATTGCCTGATCATACGAAAAGCTGCGATGGCTACCTAGAAGTGTTCCAAGGCAGTGGGGATAACTGGTCGTTCGTATTACCAGAAAACAAACAGACAACCAAGATTACCGAGACAGCGGAAAAAAGAGCAATTTCAGATCTATGCTGTACAGGGCTGTACCATTTTCACAATGCAAAAGACTACTTAGAGGCTTATCAGCATTACTTAGAAAGGCCTGAACTCTGGGAAAAAGGAGAGCTGTATGTGGCACCTTTATATAATCACCTAATCAAAAAGGGGAAAAATATTCATTATCATCAAATCTCTCGAGAAGACGTGATCTTTTGTGGAGTTCCAAGTGAATATGAGGAGTTCAAGAGGAAACCATTAAAATAAAAATGAACTAAAAAACTCAATAAATTATTATATACAGCATCGGTTAAGCTAAAATTTGAGATAGTAACAATGGAGACTCATATACTTAGCTTCATTTGTGTAGCCTAACTATAGCTCACACCTTATTACTGACAACCTAATAATCAAGAATAACCAATGAAATTAGAAGTAATCCTTGGTGCATACAATGACAGTGATGTACTAAATGTAGTCTTACAGGGATATATGAATCAAAATGATAGTGACTTTTCTATCTGTATTGCTGATGATGGTTCAGGGCCTGAAATAAGAAAACTTGTAGAAAAGTTCTCTAATTTAGGACTCGATATCCGTCACGTGTGGCAAGAAGATGATGGTTTTAGAAAAAGCATTATTTTAAATAAAGCCATTGCAACAAGCCAAGCTGATCGTATTATTTTTTCTGATGGAGATTGTATCCCTAACCCGTACTTTATTCATGACCATCGTGTACTAGCTCATCCGAGTAAGATAACTGCTGGGCCAAGAGTCATGCTAAATAAAAAACTTACCGATGACTTGAAGAATGGCAGTAAAGAAATTTCATATTTATATAATACATTTAAACTTCTTTTCCTTTCTCTATTTAAGCAACTATCTAAACCAGAGCAAATTTTTCGCTTTCCAAGCTTAATTCTTCCTCTAACAAAAAAAATAAAAAGAATAGGACCTTATGGGGCCAACATGGCTATAAGTCGTGAAGCTCTTCTTAAAGTAAATGGCTTTGATGAAGACTACCTAGGTTGGGGTGGTGAAGATACTGACTTAGTTATTAGGCTTAATATGCTTGGGATAAAATCCGATGGTTACATAGGTAGAGCAGCTTTATATCATATGTATCACCCAAGTAGAGCTGTTGACGACGGTGATAAAGAGAGAGCTACACTCAAAAAAAATAAAGAAGAAAATAGGGTTTTATCCTGTACTAATGGATTAGATAAATACCTAACCTGATATAAAAAGTATGAGCAGCTACCTAATTCACATATATAGGTAGTTGCACACACTTGCCCTTCCTCCCCCAATCCAAGATACTGCTCATATCACTTTTAACTTCCCTATTAATTTATGTTCTATCGAGCCCTGTATTCGTGTTTACTTACTCTCATTGCCCCTTTTTTTCTCTATGGTCTCTATAAGAAAAAAGAAGGTAAACCAGCCTTTGGTTCTCGGTGGAAAGAACATTTTGGCATCACACCAACCTTACCTCCAAGTGAGACACAACCTCTATGGATTCATGCAGTGTCCGTCGGTGAAGTCATCGCAGCGATTCCGATCATCAGGGCCATAAAACAACAAGCACCCGAGCAACAAATTCTAGTAACAACCACAACCAGTACAGGCGCAGAGCAAGTAAACAAACTCGGTGACTTGGTCGAACATCGCTACATGCCCCTCGACTTTGGTTTTTCTGTTAAAGGCTTTCTTAAAGCCACTAACCCAGCTCAAATGCTAATCATGGAAACTGAACTTTGGCCAAACACCCTAAATACAGTAGCAAAAGCAAATATTCCAATTACCGTGATGAATGCTAGATTGTCTGAGAGATCATGTCAGCGCTATGCCAAACTCAAGAGCATTTTTCATCTATTATCAGACAACCTAAATCAAGTGCTTTGCCAACATGAAGATGACGCAGAACGATTCATTCGTTTAGGTATGTCAAAAGGCAAAGTGCATGTCACCGGCTCTGTAAAATTTGATATCGAAGTGAACACTGGCATCAAAGAAAAAGGGGAGGAATTAAGACAACAGCTGGGATCTGAGCGGCCGATTTGGATAGCTGCCAGTACCCACCAAGGGGAAGATGAGCAAATACTGCAAGCGCATCAAAAACTCCTAAAAACGTCTCCTGATGCTCTTTTAATTTTAGTGCCTCGCCACCCGGAGAGGTTTAAACCTATGGCAGCACTTTGTCAGAATGAAGGCTTTCGCGTTATCACTCGAACAAGCAACATGGCGATTCAATCAAATACGCAAGTTTACCTCGGTGATACCATGGGAGAAATGCTGATTTTAATCCAAGCTGCTGACATCTGTTTTATGGGTGGTAGCTTAATTGGCAATAAAGTCGGGGGACATAATTTACTGGAACCGGCCGCATTAGGTAAACCCACCATTACTGGTCCAAGCTACTTCAATTTTGCTGATATCACCAAACAGCTGCTCGATGTTAACGCAACATCCGTTTGCCAAAACAGCGATGAGCTTACCGGCCAACTGCATGAATTATTTGAAAATCCGGATCAAATAAAGCAACAAGGTAAATCAGCTCTTGCTGTGGTGGAACAAAACAAAGGGGCAATAGCCAATACGTTAACGTTCATTCTTTAATGAAGTCGCAGCATATTGAAAAACGCTAGCTCTGATTGTTATAACCAGCCATCAGAGCTTGCCAATCTTGTTCTTGCCACTGAATCTGCCGCTTACCTACTTCTTTAACAAAAGAACGTTTTAAGCGAGCTAGATTCTCTTTTTTCCAACTATCACCACTCTGTTTACCGCACTTATCAAAATCTATCAGCCAAACAGTTTCCTTATCATCCAGTAAGATATTATGACTGTTCAGATCGGTGTGGCATACCTGTAAATCATGCATTTTTCGTATCTGCTGGCCGATCGCGTTATATACCGATGTGGGTAAACTCTGTTGCTGTAAAATCGCAACTAAATCCTTAGCATTAGCGACTTTTTCAGAAAGCAGATCTGCTTGGTAGCTCATGGCCTTTTTCACTGCTTTAGCCGCAATAGGACGAGGGACATTGACCCCAGATACGCTCAGTTCCTGTAATAACTCAAACTCTTGATAGCTTCTCGTTTTCTTCCAACCCAAAAAAAGATAGTGATCATCCACCAAACGGCCAAATAGCCCACCACGACGATAATGTCTCAACGCCGCTTCCAATACTTGAGTTTTTACGAACCAAGTCGTTCCTCGGCCTGTCGCAGAACCAATCACCTTACCGCTCTTCTGCCAATACTCAGGTTCAAAACAGCATTCCGCTGGCTCTTTCAGTAACGCTTTGTTATACCAGATACGCTCATTCTTATTCTTGATTGTTTTCATGAGTACTCACAATAAATATCTAAGGTGCTCTCTACACTAAGAGAGCATTTTACATTCATACCCCTCAACTGCATAATCCATGTTGTTTTTCCATTAATGACAACGGCATGCCATGGCTTTATTTTCTACTGCACCACACTCTCTTTGTATTTTACGCCTCTCTGCCATTGGTGACGTTTGCCATGCCATTGCTGCCGTACAAGCCATTCAAAAACAGTGGCCAACCACAAAAATCACTTGGATTGCAGGTAAAGTGGAAGCGCAGCTACTACAAGACCTGCCCAATATTGAGCTGATCACTTTTGATAAAAAAGCAGGCTTCAGTGGCATGAAAGCCGTTTGGGCACAATTAAAAGGTCGACGTTTTGATGCCCTTTTACACATGCAACTAGCACTTAGAGCAAGCCTATTAACTTTAGGCATCAAAGCCGACTACAAAATAGGTTTTAACCGAAAACGCGCCAAAGAAGGGCAATGGCTGTTTACAAACAAAAAAATTCCAGACACTCAATCGCATCATGTACTGGACAGCTTTTTCTCATTTATTGAGTATTTAGGTGTACAAAAAACGCCACCGCAATGGCACATTCCTCTCTCTCAATCAGAATTAAACTTTGCCTATGAATACATCCCGCACGGGCAAAAAACCTTAGTTATCTCACCCGCTGCAAGTAAAGATGAGCGTAACTGGTTAACATCACGCTATGCGCAGTTAGCTGACGCCGCTATCGAGCAAGGCTATAACGTACTTTTATGTGGCTCTCCCGCAGAAAGAGAAATCAAGCTAGGGCAAGAAATCACTAAGTTAATGAAAAATAAAGCCGTTAACTTGATTGGAAAAACAACCCTAAAGCAACTGACAGCCTTACTTCACCACGCTCAAGTGGTCGTCGCCCCAGATTCTGGGCCAGCACACTTAGCAACAACCCAAGGTACACCTGTCATCGGTTTATATGGTCATAGTAACCCTAAACGTACAGGACCATATTTAAGCTTAGATCGTGTTGTCAGCGTGTATGAGCAACATGTTCAAGAACAACATAACAAACCACTGAGCGAACTTCCTTGGAGTACAAGAGTAAAAGGAGAGCACGTAATGAAAGACATTCAATTAGAACAAGTGCTCAATCAGCTTAGTCGAATCAACTAACCTAATTTCGGACAATATTATGCCAACCCCTAAACCAACTCTTGCTGTGGCGTTAATCGTAAAAAACGAAGCCAAAAACCTAAAAGCTTGTTTAGAGACCGTAAAAGACTGGGTCGATGAAATCGTTATTTTAGACTCGGGAAGTCATGATGAAACGGAGCAAGTGGCTCGCCAGTACACCAACAAGTTTTTTGTCAATGAAGAGTGGCCTGGGTTTGGTCCTCAGCGCCGCTTAGCACAAAGCTATGTCGAATCAGACTTTGTTTTATGGCTAGATGCCGATGAGCGAGTGACTCCAGAGCTAAAACAGAGTATTGAAAACACATTATTAGCACCGCAAGAAAATACTGCCTACACCATTTCTCGGCTAAGTTGGGTGTTTGGTCGTTACATTCGTCATTGTGGTTGGTATCCAGATCGGGTGGTACGCCTGTACCCGACTAAACTCACTCAGTATGATGATGCCCTTGTGCATGAGAAGGTCGAATTATCGAAAGAGATTGCCGTCAAACCACTGCAAGGGGATGCTATTCACTATACCTACAATGATTTGCATCATTACCTAGTTAAATCAGCCGGATACGCAAAAGCATGGGCTGAGCAAAGAGAAAAACGCGGTAAAAAAAGCAGTATCAGCCAAGGCATTGTACATGCGTTAGCCTGCTTCATTAAAATGTACATTATCAAAGCAGGCTTCTTAGATGGCAAACAAGGCTTTTTACTGTCTCTGCTTTCTGCTCACTCTACTTTTGTGAAATACGCTGATTTATGGATCAAGACCAGCACTGAGCCAGCCAAGGATTAATCGTTTCTGCCGCCTTATCAATGTCGATAAGGCTCATGTCCACTTCACTTTCTTTACCAGCTGGCGGGCAAAACGCAATGTGCCTGCCTTCCGAGTTTATTGGTAACCAACGAAGCGGTGTAGACGAACGTTTATTCGGAAAAAAACCAACCGTAGGCACATCTGCGGCTGCTGCAATGTGCAATGGCCCTGTAGACCCCGCCATGAATGCATCTGCGCAGGCAATAGAGCACGCAAAATCAGCTAACCCTTCATTTTTATCATACACAACCGCAGTTTTGCCTTTTTGTACTATTAGCTGATGTAGTTGCTTCGCCTGCTCTTCTTCGCCGGGGCCAGCCGTTAAGACACATTCGAAATCCTGATCAATGGAGCCAATCAAATCTGAATATTGATCTAATGATAAGTTATTGGCAGATCCACCACTTCCAGCGTGAACAAAAACCCAAGGTTTGGATAACGATAAACCTAAAGCTTCTGACAACTTTTGTTTTTGCTCTACTTTCTGTTCAAAATTGAAGACCAAGTAAGGCGTTTTTGGTTCAACAACCTCAATTTTTTGCTCAATTAAGAAGGCACGTATCAAATCCAAATTATACTGATACTCTGGCTTTTCTGACCGAGAGCGACGCTGTTTCACTCGTCGGTTATATAACACTTGGGCAAGCTTAGTTGCTGGTGCCAAACGATATGGGATCCCAGCTTTCCACACCAGTTTTGCATTGTAGGTCGTCGAAAAAAGGTTGATGGAGGCATCAAAATATTGCTGCTTAATATCCTGCACAAGCTGATCTTGTGCTGCTTTATTGCCTTTTTTCGTCGGATCAAGCATGACTTCATCAATCCAAGGGCAAAGCTTAGCTAATGCCGCAGTATAACTGGGAACAAGAGCAGTAATATGGCAATCAGGGATCGAGGCTTTTAACATGGCAAAGCTTGGCCAAGCCAGCATAAAGTCGCCAATCTTATCATTACGGATCACCAATATTTTTTTCATTAATCATACCTTTCTGGGTCGAAAACACCCTCATAATACTGGATCCACGCCAATTCGCTAGCTCCGCATCACAATTTCCCTTTATTGATAAAGGTGTTTCAAAGTAAATTTTGATAACATAAAAACATCGAGAGAGTAACCGAGGCCGCGCTGTGTCAAAATCAACACACACCCGGGTAATTTACCCTGGTACTTTTGATCCCATTACCAATGGGCATAGTGATCTTATCGAGCGTGCAGCCAAAATGTTTGATCAGGTTATCGTTGGTATCGCCGCCAGCCCAAGCAAAAAGCCCATGTTCGACTTAGAGCACCGAGTGCGTTTAGTGAAAGAAGTGACCAAGCACCTTGATAATGTCGACATTGTCGGTTTCTCAGGTCTTCTGGTCGATTTTGCCAAACAATACAATGCTAACATTCTTGTCCGTGGTTTACGCGCAGTCTCGGATTTTGAGTACGAATTCCAGCTAGCAAACATGAATCGTCGTTTAATGCCAGAGCTTGAAAGTGTGTTCTTAACCCCAGCAGAAGAAAACTCATTTATCTCCTCGACAATCGTTAAAGAAGTAGCTCTGCACAACGGTGACGTCAGTAAATTTGTCCATCCTCTTGTTGCCACAGAGCTTCAGAAAAAACATACCTAGCCCATAAAGGAACTCATACTGATGCCGCTACAACCTAATAACAACAGAGTGGCCAGTACATTTTAAACACTTCTATTTTTGCTTGCTATATAGAGTGTTTAACAGGAAAAAACATGAAAGCATTTGTATTAACCCTAAAAGGCTGCGATGAGCGCCAACAGCTCACCACAGACATATTACACAGCGCAAGCGTCGACTTTGAGTTTTTATACGGCGTTGATGGAAGAAAAGGAGAACACCCTCTTCTTAAACGTTACAACGATAAAGAGTTTCAATTTAATTGTGGAAGACCAGCCGCTCTAGGAGAAATTGGCTGTTACGCCAGCCACTATTTAGCATGGCAGAAATGCGTAGAATTAAATGAACCCATATTAGTTTTTGAAGATGATCTTTCGATAGAAGATGGATTTCATTCTTCAATTGACTACTGCTCAGAGCTTATAAAAAAACATGGTTTCATTAGAATGGAGAGCACTGAAACTAACAACAAATACTATACAGTTAACAAATCTGATCACTTTTCTCTTATAAAGTATTTGAAAGTTCCACAATGCGCTACCTGTTACGCCATCTCTCCGCAAGTTGCCAAAACCTTCATTAAACACAGTCAAAGCTTTAACTATCCTGTCGATGTATTTATCCGTAACACTTGGATTCACCACCAGCCTATTTTTGCAGTACAACCTGCTCTCCTTTACGGTGGTGAACTGGAGTCTGTAATTGGGGACCGCCATCGAACGGGACGAAAAAACTATGTTGTAGCTGTAATGAAAATAGTGCGGAAAATACGTTCTATGATCATGAATGGCATTAGAAACCTTATCCATTACCCATCTTGGCCAATAGCAAAATAATCAAAAAAGGCTGCACACCATGCAGCCTTCCTATCTCTAATATTCAATATTAATCAGGTAAAAACTGACAATGAGCACAAAAGACCGTTGCCCGTTGGCCTATTTTTTCTTCTTCCAAAAGTGAGCCGCACTCAGGGCATGGCTGATTTTTTTTACCATACACTTTAAGCTCTTGGGCAAAATAGCCCGGCTTACCATCTGCTTGAGTAAAATCTTTAAGGGTTGTGCCACCTTGCTTAATGGCTATCGTTAATACTTTTTTTATTTCATCTAAAAGTACACTCAATTGCGTTTTTGAAAGCTTGCCCGCAGGTGTTTTTGGGTGGATTTTGGCACTAAATAAAGATTCGTTCGCATAAATGTTGCCCACACCAACAACAACGTGATTATCCATAATAAATTGCTTCACCACGACGCGCTTTCCTTTCGCTCGCTCAGCAAAGTACTCAAGATTAAAATCATCGCTCAATGGCTCAGGGCCAAGCTTACTCAGCACATCATGGGATTGCCCAGCTTCACACCATAACCATGCCCCAAAGCGACGAGGGTCGTTGTAACGAAGGGTAGTACCACTAACCAGCTCAAGGTCAACGTGATCATGCTTATCTGGAGACTCACGCATCGGTAATACCCGCAAGCTACCTGACATTCCTAAATGAACAATCGCAGACCCGCTTTCCGTTTCAATCAACAAGTACTTTGCCCGGCGAGAAACTCCGGTGATCTTCTGACCAACCAACCGTTGTAACTCTTCAGGAATAGGCCAACGTAGCTTAGGCTGACGAACATGAATCGCTTTAATCGTTTGTCCAACTAAATGAGGGGTGATCCCCATTCGACTTACTTCAACTTCCGGTAATTCTGGCATGGCTCTTATCGATAACTAAGACTTAAGGGGAAAAAGATAATCTTTATCCACTGACACAGCAAGCCACTCCCCTTGCCAATTTTGCATTAGCCAAAACTGAGGCATTTGGTAAATTGTCAAACGGGCAGGCTCCTCAACATCATCGAACCAAGCTTCAACCGTATTGGGAAGAGGGAGCTGAGGTTTTAACAAAGCCATTGTGTCTAAGTCCACAGGGGTTCCCATTAATGAAGTCCAACGCAATAAAAGTTCATCAGCGTCGACATATAATGGCTGATCTGAAATCCAAACGCCGCTACTTTTATCTAAGCTAAAGTCAGCAAAGTGAATTTGATTCAATGGCGTGGATTCTGGCAGAAGATATAATAAAGCGAAATCAGGCTCAGAAGAGAGATGCTGCCTGATCACCTGAGGTAATTGAATAACACCAATAAAAACGATAATCGAAATAATCAGTGTGTTATTCCATCCTTTACGAGATAACTTCATCAAATCCTTCTTTAAACCAATAGCAATACATCTATCTCTATGGTAGCAAGGCTTGAAAGTTTAAGCGAAAACTTATCTTCGTATTAAATTACAGGTATAAAAAAACCCAGCACAGGCTGGGTTTTTTAAGAAACAATGAACCAATTACTTGATTTTAGCTTCTTTGTACATAACGTGCTGGCGAACAACTGGATCATATTTTTTGATCTCCATTTTGCCTGGCATGTTACGTTTGTTTTTGTCGGTAGTGTAGAAGTGACCAGTACCAGCAGATGATACTAATTTGATCTTCTCACGAATGCCTTTAGCCATTCTCTAAATCCTCTTAAACGTTCTCGCCACGGGCGCGGATATCAACAAGAACAGCATCGATGCCTTTCTTATCAATAATACGCATACCTTTAGCGGTAAGACGAAGTTTAACGAAACGCTTTTCGCTTTCTACCCAGAAACGATGAGTTTGTAGGTTCGGCAGAAAACGACGCTTGGTGGCATTTTTTGCGTGTGAGCGGTTGTTACCAACTGCAGGACGCTTACCAGTTACTTGGCATACTCGGGACATTGCTGTCTTCTCCAAATCGTTTCAGCTCGATATCACCTTGGTGGCACTACACCACAATGGAAATTTTTCTCTTAAAAATCCCATTTCAAGGCTATCAAAGGTCGCGCATTATACTAAGTAGAACCCCATTCCTCAAGCCCGAAGCAATCCTTTTTCATGGATTTTTTGATCTTTTTTTCGTCGAAATCAAATCCAGCCTCGTTCTGCGAAGGAAACTATCTCACCATCACCGATGATAAAATGGTCTAAAACTCGAATATCGACCAAGGCAAGGGCGTCTGAAATTCGCCGTGTAATACTTCTGTCCGCTTGGCTTGGTTCGGCAACCCCAGACGGGTGGTTGTGAGCTAAAATTAGAGCGGCTGCATTCACTTCCAGTGAGCGTCGCACCACTTCCCGAGGGTACACACTGGCAGCATCAATCGTGCCTTCAAATAACACTTCATCACTCATCACTCTGTTTTGATTATCCAAATACAGCACATAAAACGCCTCTCGTCGCCTATCTCGCAGCACAGAAGTTAGATAACGTTTGGTGTGCTCAGGGCTGGTTAATGCATCTTCTTTTTGTATCACCTCAGCCAAATACCGTTGTGTCATTTCCACCACCGCCTGCAATTGCGCGTATTTTGCTTCCCCTAACCCTTTATGGCGACAGAATTGACTTTTACTCGCCCCAAGCAGCCCCCGTAACGAGCCAAATTCCTCGACCAAATAATCAGCAAGTTCAATAGCATTCATTCCTTTAATACCCGTTCGCAAGAAGATGGCCAATAGTTCAGCATCAGACAATGCTTGCGCCCCTTTCATTAACAGCTTTTCACGTGGTCGAGATTCTAATGGTAGATTTTTTACAGTCATCGCAGGCCCTAAATTCTTGTGTTCTCCTATCACAACGCCTTTAAGAGCACAGAACAACACCAATAAAAAAGCCTGCGAATGGTTTCTCATAACAATACGTTGCACACACTTTTTACACCTTATCTTGAGGCAGAGCTCCCACTCAATTGATGCGACTCAGGTTTGTAAAATACCGTTTTATGCTATCGTGTAGCGCAAACTTTGGAGGCGGATACAGATGCAGACACTCGCAGGAAAAAAAATTTTATTAGGGATTGGTGGCGGTATCGCTGCTTACAAATGTGCAGATTTAACGCGTCGGTTAATTGAGCGTGGTGCACAAGTACAGGTTGTCATGACCAACGCAGCCAAAGAGTTTATTACCCCTTTAACCATGCAAGCCGTATCGGGTCGGCCCGTCTCTGACAGCTTGTTAGACCCGGCCGCTGAAGCATCAATGGGCCACATTGAACTGGCCAAATGGGCAGATCTTATTTTATTAGCCCCAGCAACCGCCGATCTCATCGCTCGCATGGCGGCGGGAATGGGCAATGATTTACTGACTACACTGATTCTTGCTACAGACGCACCAGTTGCTGTGGCTCCAGCCATGAACCAACAAATGTTTCGTAATGTGGCAACACAAGACAATCTCGCAACACTAGAACGACGTAATCTGATGATTTGGGGCCCGGCTTCGGGTGAGCAAGCGTGTGGCGATGTAGGCCCGGGCCGCATGTTAGAGCCGATGGAGCTGGTATCACACTGTGAACAGTTCTTTGCGCCAAAGTCTTTACAAGGTGTTTCTCTGCTTTTAACCGCAGGGCCAACCAGAGAAGCTTTAGATCCTGTTCGCTACATCACTAATCACAGTTCAGGGAAAATGGGTTACGCCATTGCCAAAGCCGCAGCTCAGCAAGGGGCTAAAGTAACTTTAGTTAGCGGCCCTGTTAATTTAGCCACACCGGAAGGAGTTCAGCGAATCAATGTCGACAGTGCAGAACAAATGCATCAAGCTGTAATGGCACACGCACCACAACACCATATCTTCGTAGCCTGTGCTGCCGTTGCCGACTTTAAACCAGCCACCATCGCAGATCAAAAAATGAAAAAGATCCCGGGCTCGGATGAAATGATAATCAAAATGGTGAAAAACCCTGATATCGTCGCCTCCGTAGCCGGAATGACAGAGCAGCGCCCGTTTACAGTAGGTTTTGCCGCTGAAACACAAGAGGTCGAACAATACGCGCGCGGTAAGCTAGAGCGCAAAAACTTGGATCTCATCTGCGCCAATGACGTATCAGAGCAAGGACAAGGGTTTAACTCCGACTCCAACGCCCTACACCTATTCTGGCCAAATGGTGATAAAAAGCTGCCTCTGACGTCCAAAGAGTCATTAGGCAGTCAGTTAATGAATGAAATTATCGCACTCTATAACGCAAAATAAGTGCCCCCATAATGTCACGAGCTTGTTTCATAATATGTGATAGCAAGCTCTCAGAATCTTTCAGCAATGATTATTAGCCCTCATAAATACCAAGCAGAGGTTTTCACGCCTACAGCTTGTCGCTAGAATGCTCACGTTTTGCTGTACGTGCAGCCGTTGTTATTAGAAGGAACCGCAATTCATGTCTGGCACTAGAAAACCTAACCGCCGTGAAGAAATCCTACAAGCACTGGCAATGATGCTTGAATCAAATGAAGGAGCATCACGCATTACCACAGCTAAATTGGCCAAACAGGTCGGTGTTTCTGAAGCCGCACTGTACCGTCACTTCCCAAGCAAAGCGCGTATGTTTGAAGGCTTAATTGAGTTTATTGAAGACTCATTAATGTCTCGTATAAACCGAATTTTAGACGATGAAAAAGACACCTTAAATCGCATAAAAATGGTGCTCCAACTATTATTGGTATTTGCAGAGCGTAATCCTGGCTTAACACGCATCATGACAGGTCACGCACTGATGTTTGAAAACGAGCGTCTGCGTGATCGCATTAATCAATTATTTGAAAAGATTGAAACACAATTTCGACAGGTGCTGCGTGAACGTAAATTACGTGAAGGAAAATCCTTTCCTGTGGATGAACGCATCTTAGCTTCTCAGCTACTGGGGCAAATTGAAGGCAGTTTCTGCCGCTTTGTACGTTCTGATTTTAAATACAAACCAACAGACAACTTTGATGAGTACTGGGCACTGTTAAACGCTCAGATCAATTAATACCGATATCTATGAAAAAAAATCAAATTCCAACCTTTTCTAAGCAGCTGCTGCACCCTAAATATTGGCCTGTATGGGCCGGGTTTGGCCTACTGTTTTTCCTTAATACCGTGCTGTCTTATAAAGCACAGCTTCGCCTTGGCCGTGGATTAGGGATGCTTGCCCTTAAATTAGCCCCAAGCAGAGCTCATATTGCAAGGCGAAACTTAGAGCTGAGCTTCCCTGAGATGCCCGCAGAAGAGGTAGAAGCGCTTGTTATCGAAAACTTTAAAAATGCGGGCCTTGCCATTTTTGAAACGGGCATGGCATGGTTTTGGCCAGATTGGCGTATCCAAAAGCATTTTACCTTAACAAATACTGAGGAAGTGCTGGAGTTTGAACGCAATAAAAAAGGCGTGCTAGTGGTTTGTGTCCATACTTTAAACCTAGAGCTCACAGCCCGTGCTTTTAGCCTATTTGCCCCTGGAGCAGGCGTGTACCGTCCACACAGCAACCCGGCCTATGACTTTATTCAATACTGGGGACGAACACGTGGTGGCAATACTCTACTTGATCGCCGAGACATGAAAGGCATGCTACGAGTGCTAAAACAAGGCAAGCGTTTATGGTACCTACCCGATCATGATTACGGCCACCATAACTCTGTGTTTGTTCCATTCTTTGCGGTTGAAGAAGCCTGTACCACCACAGGCACCAGCTTTCTAGTGGATTTAAGTCGCTGCGCCATCGTAACCGCTTCTGGTTACCGAGATGAACAAGGTAACTATGAACTATTAATTGATGATGCGATCCATGAAAACTTTCCGAGAAAGCAGCCAGAAGCAGCGGCAGCTTACATGAACAAAGCCATCGAAAAAGTCATTCTACGAGGCATGGGGCAATACATGTGGCTTCATAAGCGATTTAAATCTCGCCCTCACGGCATAGAAAGAAATGCTCTCTACTAACAATATCCAACAAAAAAGCGGCTACTCAGCCGCTTTTTTATTACCGAATATTGAACCACAACGTCAGTGATTAAATGCCGAACTCAGCACGATACGCTTTTACCGCTTCAAGGTGTTGCTGCTGATCGCCTTGCTCTTCAAGATACGTCACCACATCAGTAAGGCTTACGATAGAAACCACAGAGCACCCAAAATCACGCTCAACTTCTTGAATCGCTGACAGCTCCGCTTTGCCTTTCTCCTGACGGTCAATCGCCACCAGTACACCAGCCAAATCAGCACCACACGCTTTAATGATTTCCATGGATTCACGAATCGCCGTACCAGCAGTGATCACATCATCCACCAACATAATACGCCCTTCTAGTGGGCTACCCACCAAACTACCACCTTCACCGTGTGTTTTCGCTTCTTTGCGATTAAAACAATATGGCGTGTCAACATCATGGTGATCCGCTAACGCAACCGCCGTTGTTGTGGCAATAGGGATCCCTTTGTATGCGGGGCCAAATAGCACATCGTAATCAATACCAGCATCCACTAATGCTTCTGCATAAAAGCGACCTAAGCGAGCCAAATCACGGCCAGTATTAAATAGGCCTGCGTTAAAAAAATAAGGGCTCTTACGTCCAGACTTCAAAGTAAACTCACCAAATTTCAGCACGCCTTTCTCTAGGGCGAATTCAATGAACTGACGTTGATACGCTTTCATGTGTTTTCCTCTTTTTGTCTTACTGAGTAAATAATCGCACAAAAAATCTTACGAACTTTCTGTACTCCATGCTCTAAGCTAACTTTTAGCCAAAAAAAACGGCTCCAATAGGAACCGTTTAAAATCATTAATTTTCCAGCGACGCTTTCTGGATGACGTTAATATCACTGATGCCTTGTTTGGCCAGTGCTAACATATCCAACAACTCTTCATGACTGAATGGTGCACCTTCTGCTGTGCCCTGTACTTCAATCATTTTGCCATCTTCCGTCATCACAACGTTCATGTCGGTTTCTGCTGCAGAATCTTCAAGATAATCCAGGTCGCACACTGCATTACCTTCATAGATACCCACAGAAACAGCCGCAATGTGGCCTAGCATCGGGTTCTTTTTCAACTTGCCATTAGCCAATAAATGGTTGATAGCATCGGCTAACGCCACACTTGCACCTGTAATAGAAGCGGTGCGCGTACCACCATCAGCTTGAATGACATCACAATCCACAGTGATCATCTGCTCGCCCAGTACTTCTAAATCAACCGCGGCACGTAAGCTACGAGCAATTAGACGTTGAATTTCCATCGTACGACCGCCTTGCTTACCACTGGCCGCTTCACGACGATTACGGGTATGAGTCGCACGAGGTAGCATGCCATACTCAGCGGTTACCCAACCTTTACCTTTTCCTTTTAACCAGCGAGGTACATTTTCTTCTACGCTCGCCGTACAAATCACTTTGGTGTTACCAAACTCGACTAAAACAGAGCCTTCAGCATGGGCTGTAAAGTTGCGAGTGATGGTGATAGGACGGACTTGGTTGGCTGTTCTTCCGCTTGGACGCATCAAATTCTACCTTTATCTGGACATTAACACGCGATTATATCGACTCTGTCGCCTTGGTGCTATTGGTTTCGGTCGGCGCGGCGCGTATAATTGCGCCAATCATAATTTAAGGACCACTTGCCAATGATTTATAGCATGACCGCTTATGCCCGCCGCGAAGTAAAAGGCGATTGGGGTACCGCTGTATGGGAAATCCGTTCAGTAAACCAACGTTACCTAGAAACTTACTTTCGCATGCCAGAGCAATTTCGAGGCTTAGAGCCTGTGCTGCGCGAGCGTTTTCGTAAGCGCCTTGCTCGCGGTAAAGTGGAATGTCATCTGCGTTTTGAAGCGAATCCAAACGCAAAAGGCGAGCTAAAAATCAACGAAGACTTAGCAAAGCAAGTGATCCATGCTGCACGCTGGGTAAAAGAAGTCTCAGGTGAAGGCAACATCAACCCATTCCAGGTTCTGCAATGGCAAGGTGTAATGGAAGCACCAGAGCAAGACTTTGATGCCATCAATAAAGAGCTATTAACCGAATTCGATTTAGCTGTAGATGATTTCATCGCCGCTCGCGCTCGTGAAGGCGACAACATGAAAGCTCTGATTGAGCAACGTCTATCTGCCATTACTGATGAAGCGGTTAAGGTTCGTGCCCGTATGCCAGAAATCCTAGAATGGCAACGTGAGCGCTTAACCACGAAATTTGAAGAAGCCAAAATTGAGCTGGATGCAACTCGTGTTGAGCAAGAGCTCATCTTACTGGCGCAAAAAGTGGATGTGGCAGAAGAGCTGGATCGCTTAGATTCTCACGTAAAAGAAACCACTAACATCTTGAAAAAAGGTGGGGCTGTGGGTCGTCGTTTGGATTTCATGATGCAAGAATTCAATCGTGAATCAAACACGCTAGCTTCAAAATCCATCAGTACTGACATCACCGCTTCTGGTGTCGAGCTAAAAGTATTGATCGAACAAATGCGTGAGCAAATCCAAAATATCGAATAATCTCAAGCCATAGAGATCATTCAACCCAATACAATCGCAGTGGCTTTGGTCACTGCGATTTTTAGCTATAATTCAGACAGTCTTACCCATGAAGATCCTTTCATCCTCATATTTGGCGATAAAAAGATCAATCCATGTGGTGTGGCTAATTTAATTTGGCGCAAGATCGTGCTAATCTTCGCCTCCCTAAATTTCCAAGACATCACATCAAATACGTTATTTATTTCTATCAATAACCATGATGACGTCTCTACCTAAACGGAAACGGCAATGAGCAAAGGTACTCTTTACATTGTTTCTGCCCCAAGCGGTGCAGGTAAGTCTAGTTTAATTTCAGCTCTGCTGGAAACGAACCCAACCTACGCGATGAAGGTTTCTGTTTCGCATACCACTCGTGGCATGCGCCCAGGCGAAGAAGATGGTGTTCATTACCACTTCATTAGCAAAGAGAAATTCGAAGAGCTCATGGAGCAAAACGTTTTTCTTGAGCATGCTGAGGTATTCGGAAACTATTACGGAACATCTCAAGTCTGGATTGAAGAAAACCTAAATAAAGGTATCGATGTATTCCTAGACATTGATTGGCAAGGTGCTCGCCAAATTCGCAAGCAAATGCCACAAGCGAAAAGCTTATTTATTTTACCGCCTTCAAAAGAAGAGCTTGAGCGTCGTTTGAACACTCGAGGTCAAGACAGCGAAGCGGTAATTGCAAAACGCATGGATGAAGCTCGCTCTGAAATCTCACACTACAATGAGTATGATTACGTTATTGTGAATGATGATTTTGATGCCGCTCTAATGGACTTTAAAGCCATTATCCGTGCAGAAAGATTGAATCAAGATAAGCAATCTTCAAAACACAGCAGCATGTTAGCTGCACTACTGGCAGAATAAGTAATAGCAAAACCATAAATTTAGTGGTATTGATAACGCAATTCTGTACAATTTTACGTCATAATTTAACTTACTTTATTGGAGTCCTTCATGGCACGCGTAACCGTTCAAGACGCTGTTGAGAAAATTGGCAACCGCTTCGACCTAGTTTTAATTGCAGCTCGCCGCGCTCGTCAAATCCAAACTGGTGGTAAAGATGCACTAGTGCCAGAAGAGAATGATAAACAAACTGTTATCGCTCTTCGTGAGATCGAAGAAGGTCTAATCACTAAAGATGTGCTAGATGCTCGTGAGCGTCAAGAACAGCAAGAGCAAGAAGCTGCAGAATTAGCAGCAGTTAGCTCTATTGCTCATAACCGTTAATCTAAACCTATTCGGGTCAAAGTTTGTATCTATTCGATAGTCTTAAAGATGTCGCAAACCAGTACCTAGCAGAGTCTCACATTGAGGCTCTGCGTCAGGCTTATCTGGTCGCAAGGGATGCCCACGAAGGACAAACTCGCTCCAGTGGTGAACCCTATATTATCCACCCCGTTGCCGTAGCACGTATCCTCGCTGAAATGCATTTGGATCATGAAACGTTAATGGCGGCCCTACTTCATGATGTTATTGAAGATACCGAAGTCACTAAAGAAGACCTAGAGCAGCGTTTTGGCGCGACTGTAGCGGAATTAGTTGACGGTGTCTCCAAGCTGGACAAGCTAAAGTTCCGCGATCGTAAAGAAGCTCAAGCGGAAAACTTCCGCAAAATGATCATGGCCATGGTGCATGACATTCGAGTGATTCTGATCAAGCTTGCCGACCGTACTCATAATATGCGTACCCTTGGGGCTCTTCGCCCTGATAAACGTCGCCGTATTGCGAAAGAAACTCTCGAGATTTTCTCGCCACTGGCGCACCGTTTAGGTATTCATAATATTAAAACAGAGCTGGAAGAGCTGGGTTTTGAAGCCCTCTACCCTAACCGTGCTCGTGTTTTAAAAGAAGTGGTGAAATCTGCTCGTGGTAACCGTAAAGAGATGATCCAAAAAATCCATTCGGAGATTGAAGGTCGCCTTGAAGAAGCGGGCATCGACGCTCAGGTACTTGGACGCGAGAAAAACTTGTTTTCCATCTACAACAAGATGAAAGGCAAAGAACAACGTTTCCACACCATCATGGATATTTACGCATTTCGAGTAATCGTGAAAGATTTCGATACTTGTTATCGCGTTATGGGTCAGGTTCACAACTTGTACAAACCCCGCCCGGGTCGTGTAAAAGATTATATTGCCGTTCCTAAAGCCAATGGTTACCAGTCATTACATACCTCAATGGTTGGCCCACACGGTGTTCCTGTTGAAGTACAAATTCGTACCGACGACATGGATCAAATGGCAGATAAAGGGGTGGCTGCTCACTGGTCTTATAAAGACAACGGTGAACGTTCTGGCACTACCGCACAAATTCGTGCACAGCGCTGGATGCAAAGCCTACTTGAACTTCAACAAAGCGCGGGTAGCTCCTTTGAATTTATCGAGAACGTAAAATCTGATCTCTTCCCTGATGAGATTTACGTTTTCACACCAAAAGGCCGCATTATTGAGCTGCCAGTGGGTGCAACCGCCGTAGACTTTGCTTACGCGGTTCACTCCGATGTGGGGAATACATGTGTTGGTGCACGTATTAATCGCCAACCATACCCACTGAGTAAAGCGCTCAAAAATGGCCAAACGGTTGAAATCATCAGTGCACCTGGTGCAAGGCCAAACGCAGCATGGCTAAACTATGTCGTGACAGCACGTGCCCGCACCCGTGTTCGCCAAGTTCTAAAAACCATGCGCCGAGAAGATTCCATCATTCTTGGCCGCCGTTTATTGAACCACGCATTAGGCGAGCACAGTATTGATGACATTGCAGAAGACAACATCAACCATGTGCTAACTGATTTACGTCTTGAAGATAAAGATGAGCTGCTGGCTTCCATAGGCCTTGGCGAACTCATGAGTATTGTTATCGCAAGACGTTTATTAGGTGATGCCGATGAATTAACAGAACAAGCAAGCTCTGATGTGCCTCCAGGTAAGAAACTCCCGATCCGCGGTGCCGAAGGGATCTTGCTAACGTTTGCAAATTGTTGTCACCCTATTCCTGGCGATCACATCATCGCTCATGTTAGTCCGGGCCGAGGCCTTGTGGTTCACATGGATGATTGCGCCAATGTTCGTGGCTATCAGAAAGAACCTGATAAATACATGGCGGTGGAATGGGCGGATGAATTTGAGCAAGAGTTCTTAACTGAACTTCAAGTGGACATTAAAAACCACCAAGGTGCCCTGGCTGATCTGACAAGCGTCATCGCTAGCACAGGCTCAAACATTCATGGTTTAGCGACCGAAGAAAAAGATGGCCGTTTGTATACCGTTACGGTTCAACTGACCACTCGCGATCGCATCCATATGGCTGAAATCATGCGTAGGATCCGTGTGATGCCACAGATCCTCAAAGTCAGCCGACGTCGCAACTAATCGACCACCACTTCTAAAAAATGCGCTCACTTAACCCTGAGCGCATTTTCTTTTTGACCATTATCGACATATTTCTATTATGAATTACGAACGTTATCAGCGAATTATTTCTGTACTGACCGCTCGTCAGACGGATCTCACCTTGTGCTTAGAAGAAGTACACAAACCCAACAATGTCTCTGCCATTATTCGCACTGCCGATGCCACGGGTGTTCATAAAATTCATGCGGTTTGGCCAACCAAAGCTATGCAAACCCTCAGTCATACCTCAGCTGGCGCACGCAACTGGGTTGAAGTGGATACCCATAAAAATATTGACGGTGCTATTGGCCATCTCAAAGCACAGGGCATGCAAGTACTGGCAACGAACCTGTCTGATACTGCGGTAGATTTTCGAGAAATCGATTACACCAAACCTACCGCCATCATTCTTGGCAGTGAAAAAACAGGCATCAGCCCCAAAGCGCTATCAATGGCCGATCAAGACATCATCATCCCGATGGTAGGTATGGTACAGTCTTTAAATGTCTCTGTAGCCAGTGCATTAATTTTGTATGAAGCTCAACGCCAACGCCAACTGGCTGGCATGTACAATAACGACACCACTTCACTGCCAGATGATGTCGTCAATCGCATTTTATTTGAACGCGGCCACCCTGTATTAGCCAAAGTCGCCAAGCGCAAAGGGTTACCTTTCCCAGAGCTGGATAATCAAGGTCAAATCGTGGCTAATGATGCATGGTGGGCAGAAATGCAGGCAACCCAAGACGAGTAACCCTGACAAGGATAGAGCATGCAATCACAACTTCTCTCTGCAGTCCCTCTCACTTCGCTTTCAGGCATTGGTGCCAAAGTTGCCGAAAAGCTGGAAAAGATTGGGCTCCGCACAGTACAAGATCTCCTTTTTCATCTGCCGCTGCGCTACGAAGACCGCACCCGGATATGGCCAATGGTGAAGCTCCATGCCGGACTGTTTGCTGCCGTGCAAGGAAAAGTGATGTCATGCGATACTCTATTTGGTAAACGCAAAATGCTAACGGTAAAAATCAGCGACGGTAAAGGCTTCGTTACCTTGCGCTTTTTTAACTTTAATGCCGGAATGAAAAACAATTTCAGCGAAGGCCGTTTAGTGCATGCATATGGTGAAATAAAGCGGGGGTATGGTGGTCTAGAAATAGTGCATCCTGATTACCAGTTCTTTAGTCCAACTCAACCCGCAGACACCGAACAAACACTAACCCCGGTGTATCCCACCACCGAAGGGCTTCGCCAGACCACGTTACGTAACATCACAGATCAGGCATTGGCTCTGCTGGATAAAGCGGCGGTCACTGAGCTGCTGCCAGATGGTCTATACAACAAACAGACCACCCTGCCCCAAGCGTTACACACCATTCATCGCCCAGAGCCGACCATCGATCTTTCCTTATTTGATGAAGGAAAACACCCCGCTCAGCAACGCTTGATCATTGAAGAATTATTGGCTCAAAACTTATCCATGTTAGCAGTGCGCAGCAAAGGGCAAAAAGACAATGCCTTTCCACTCAAAGCGGTGAGTGGCTTAAAAGACAAACTGCTCGCACAACTGCCTTTTTCTCCCACGAATGCTCAAAACCGAGTCGTCGCAGAAATAGAAACAGATTTAGCAAAACCACACCCAATGATGCGACTCGTACAAGGAGATGTAGGTTCAGGTAAAACCTTAGTCGCTGCCATGGCCGCCGTCAGAGCCATTGAACATGGTTATCAAGTGGCTTTAATGGCCCCTACTGAGTTACTGGCTGAGCAGCACACCATTAACTTTGCCCAGTGGCTTGAGCCCATGGACATTCAGGTTGGTTGGTTAGCAGGCAAGCTAACAGGCAAAGCCAAAGAAAAAGAGTTAGCTAAAATTGCCAGTGGTGAAGCAAAGATGGTGGTCGGCACCCACGCTCTATTCCAAGAGCATGTCCACTTCCATAACTTAGCGTTAGTGATCATTGATGAGCAGCACCGCTTTGGTGTTCATCAACGCTTAGAGTTACGTGAGAAAGGGGCTAAGCAAGGCGCTTACCCTCACCAACTGATCATGACCGCCACCCCAATCCCACGGACCTTAGCCATGACGGCATACGCTGACTTAGAAACATCCGTCATTGATGAGCTGCCTCCTGGCCGAACACCAATCCAAACTATCGCCATTCCAGATACTCGCCGAAAAGACATTGTTGATCGCGTCCGTTCTGCTTGCTTGAATGAAGGCCGCCAGGCGTATTGGGTATGTACACTGATCGACGAATCAGAGGTCCTTGAAGCGCAAGCCGCCGCCGACACCGCAGAAGAACTGAAGCTCCAATTGCCTGAGCTAAAAATCGGACTAGTCCATGGCCGTATGAAATCCGCAGAAAAACAAGCCATCATGCAACAGTTTAAAGCGGGAGAGTTGCACCTGCTGGTGGCAACAACGGTTATTGAAGTGGGTGTAGATGTCCCCAACTCCAGCTTAATGATCATCGAAAACCCAGAGCGATTAGGGTTAGCTCAGCTCCACCAGCTTAGAGGGCGTGTTGGCCGAGGCTCCGTGGCCAGCCACTGCGTCTTACTCTATCACGCTCCGCTCTCTAAAACGGCTCAGAAACGACTCGGTGTTCTTCGCGAAAGTAACGATGGCTTTGTGATCGCCCAAAAAGACTTAGAAATTCGCGGTCCAGGTGAGCTACTTGGCACCAAACAAACCGGATTGGCGGAATTTAAAATCGCTGATTTAGTACGTGACCAGCGCTTGATACCTGAAGTGCAACGCATCGCACGCCATATTCACGATAACTACCCTCAAAATGCCCGTGCAATTATTGAACGCTGGTTAGGTGAGCGAGACGTATACTCAAACGCTTAGATCATTCCCTTTCTCAGGCAAATTTTGCCTGAGTTTTCTTCTTTTCTACCAATTAACTAAAGCCCTTCCACAACGAATAGCAAACGTTTGCTATTTTCAGAAAAATAACTACAATATCGCGAATCTGAGACCAGCTTCAAAGCAGACTGGTAACCCCCACGACTGAAATAGGTTCTGATTAACAGCAATCACAGATTGAAGCCTATTTCTCTTTGTTTTCCCATTCAGCGAAAACAAAGTTGTAGTACCCATCAACAGGAAAATTTGGTCATGACCGCTAAAAATGAGACTAGCGTTACCCCTCGTCGATCTGAACTCGTGTACCGCTTAGACGATCGCCCTCCGCTACCACAAACACTTTTTGCCGCCACTCAGCATTTATTGGCGATGTTTGTTGCCGTCATCACGCCCTCTCTTATTATCTGCCAAGCGCTGGGAGTGCCTGCTGCAGATACCAATACCATCATTAGCATGTCTCTGTTTGCTTCTGGTATTTCTTCGTTTATTCAAATTCGAACCATTGGCCCAATTGGCTCAGGTTTGTTGTCTGTGCAAGGAACCAGTTTTAACTTTTTGGGCCCAATTATTGGTGCAGGCTTATCACTCAAAGCCGGAGGAGCAGATGTGGCCACCATGATGGCCGCCATTTTTGGCACAATTCTCGTTGCATCAACCGCTGAAATCGCGCTATCTCGCGTACTGCAATACGCTCAGCGCATTATTACCCCACTGGTTTCTGGCATTGTGGTGACCTTAATTGGTCTAACGCTCATTCAAGTAGGATTGGTTTCAATGGGTGGCGGCTACGCAGCACTCAATGATGGTACGTTTGGACGCTTAGATAATTTAGCACTCGCAGGCACGGTACTGGGCTTGATTGTCATGTTAAACCGAGCTTCAAACCCATACATACGTGTGGCCTCCATTGTGATTGCCATGACCGCAGGCTACTTTCTAGCATGGGTTCTAGGCATAGTGGACACACCCACACAAGCAGACACAGCATTCATGGCATTACCAGTTCCAATGCAGTTTGGGCTGAGTTTTGACTGGTCTTTATTCATTCCTTTGGTGCTTATCTTTTTGATCACCGCCCTTGAAGCCATTGGCGATATTACGGCGACCTCCGAAGTATCAGAGCAACCCGTCAAAGGCCCGGAGTATATGAAACGAATTAAAGGCGGAGTACTGGCCGACGGCCTAAACTCAGCCCTTGCTGCTGCTTTTAACAGCTTTCCTAATTCAACGTTTAGCCAAAACAATGGCGTGATTTTACTCACCGGTGTTGCTAGCCGCTATGTAGGCTATTTCATTGCAGGCATGCTAGTGTTGCTTGGTTTATTCCCAGGTGTCGCCAGCTTTGTTCAAATGATTCCGGAGCCTGTTCTTGGCGGGGCTACCATTGTTATGTTCGGAACCATTGCTGCTGCGGGGGTTCGTATTATTTCCCGCGTAGAGTTGGACCGCCGCGCCATTTTAATCATGGCTTTGTCATTTTCAATGGGCCTTGGCATCGCTCAAAAACCAGAGATTTTGCAGTTCATGCCAGAGTTCATCAAAAGCATTTTCTCTTCAGGTGTGGCAGCCGGTGGCATTACCGCGATCATCTTAAATCTCGTCTTGCCAGAAACCCTGACCGCTGACGAGCAATAATAAAAAGGAGTGTGATGACAACCATCACACTCCTCATTGTTTTATCAGTTTATTTTTATTTTCTTTTCATCGGGAAGTTTAGCTGAACTTTCAGCCCCCCCTCACTTCGATTACGAAGGGACAACGAACCACGGTGCTGATCCACGATTCGTTTTACAATCGCAAGCCCTAGTCCCGTACCTTCACTGCCCCGAGCACTGTCGCCACGGGTAAAAGGTTCAAATACCGACTTCATCTGATCTTCGGCAATGCCCGGCCCATTATCTTCCACGCACACCCAAGCCACCGTATGATCCGCACTGGCTCCTGTTGACATTTTTATCCAGCCATTCCCATAGCGTACAGAGTTCACCACTAAGTTTGCGACGGCACGTTTAACCGCCACAGAGTTACCATGGACATCACGAGGTAATGGTGAGAAATCCGTTTCAATTTCACGCTCATATCCTCCTTCCGCTGCCGCCACTTCACCAGCAATGGTATTTAAATCAGCGCCATCAAAGTTTTGCTCGGTGATCGGTTTAAGGTAATCCATGAATTGATTAATGATCTCATTACACTCTTCCGTGTCTTTAATCATGCTTTCTGCTAAATAGTCGTCTTCTGGCGACATCATCTCCGTTGCTAAGCGGATTCGGGTTAACGGAGTTCGTAAATCATGACTCACACCCGCCATCAACAAAGCTCTATCTGCCTCTAATTGCTGAATATCATCGGACATCTGATTAAAGGCTTGGGTCACCGCTCGGATTTCTGAGGCTCCTTTTTCAGGTAATGGTGGTGGGATCTCCCCTTTACCTACTTTACGAGCCGCCTGCTCAAGCGCAACCAAAGGACGATTTTGTAAGCGAATAAACAGCCAGCCCCCCGCGATCACCATCAAGGCAATGATCAAACTATTCCGAAATAAAGGAGAGAAGTCTTCCTCTTGAAGCTCAGATAAAGGCACCCGCATCAAAAAGCCTGGCATGGCTTCGCTCTTCATCCACAACACGTAGCTATCCGCACCTAAAATCAGTCTAACCTCTGTGGGCGAATCAAGCGCATGGCTCATTTCCTCACTTAAAAAATCAATGCTTCGTGCTTGTACGTACTCCTTACTGATCTCTTCTTCTTTCGAATGCAAGCTCACACCAAGCTGTTCAAGCAACTGACGCCTTAGCGGTTGATCCAAATGAACTTTATTGCCATCCGCCATTTCCACATCTTCCACCAGCATCAACCTCACTTCATAAGCCAAAATCCGGTTAAATTGTTGCAAGCTCGGTAGAAGGGCATAATTCAAAACCGCGAGATAAGAAAGTACTTGGCTAGCAATCAATAAGGTTGCGAGTAAAAAAAGAGTTCGAGCAAAGGTACTACGAGGAGAAAGGCGCATAAATAATCCGCTGTCAGTGTAAGTTAGAGAAGAGAAAACAAAAAAGCTTGGGCAACAGATAACCCAAGCTTTATGTCAGAGTGATTTAAACATCTTTTCCGTCAGGGACAAAGACATAACCTAGCCCCCATACGGTTTGAATGTATCTTGGTTTGCTTGGGTCTTCTTCAACCATCCGGCGTAAACGAGAAATTTGAACATCAATGGAACGCTCCATTGCTGAGTATTCACGCCCGCGTGCCATGTTCATTAACTTATCACGCGACATAGGCTCTCGCATGTGAGTCACCAAGGCTTTTAATACCGCAAATTCACCCGATGTCAGTGGCATTGGCTCTTCGTTACGGAACATTTCACGCGTGCCTAAGTTCAACTTAAACTCACCAAACTCAACCAATTTGTCTTCCGTACTCGGTGCACCTGGCGCTTCAATGGTTTGGCGGCGCAATACTGCACGAATACGCGCTAACAGCTCACGTGGGTTAAATGGTTTAGGTAAGTAATCATCGGCCCCAACTTCAAGGCCAACAATCCGATCCACTTCATCACCCTTTGCGGTCAGCATTAAGATTGGCAGCATATTGTTAGCATTACGCAAGCGGCGGCAAATAGATAAGCCATCTTCACCTGGTAACATCAAATCTAATACCATCAAGTGAAACGTTTCACGTGATAGTAGACGATCCATCTGCTCACTATTGGCAACACTACGTACCTGAAAACCTTGCTCAGAAAGATAGCGATCTAACAACGAACGTAGACGCATGTCATCATCTACCACCAGAATTTTAAAATTGTCCTGCATCTTTCACCTAACCTCATAAAAAGTGATGAGTTTACTTATCCCCAGTGTACTCGGAACAGCTAAAAAAGGTATCAGCAGTTGTATAAAATGCAGATACGAAATTGTTACCGTTTATGTCTTATACACTCTCAATTTACCTCACACTATGGTGATAAGTGTAGAGAAATCAGCATAATTTTTGCTATTTTATTACTGAAGAAAACAACCCAATACAAAAATAAAAACCTTAACACTGAGCATAGTGTTCTCAATCCAAAAAATCCTCTCTTCGATTAAATCTAATCAAACTACCCAAAAAGCAATATCGACAAAGCAAACAATAAATTAGGTTCTCATATTTAAAGTAACAACTAGCTAAATAAAAAACTTAATGATTCTACCTAGATAGGTGATAAAATAAAGAAACAACTTATTAATACATACAAGACATAAATGAAACAGAGGGTTTATAACTTACAAACAAATCAATAAAGAACATCTCGAAATGTGAATTGTGTGGATATATATAAAATGAAAATTTTTGTAATCAGCTTGCTCAGAACACAAAATCGCAGAACATCAATCAAAGAACAGCTCGATAATCAAAATATAAAGTTCGAGTTTTTCGATGCTATTGATGGGCATAAAGAACCTAATCACCCTCTGTTTGCGAATTATAACTATACGAAGCGACTGTGGTTCAGCAATGGCCGCATGCCCTCAAAAGGTGAGTTAGGGTGTTATGCTAGCCACTACCTACTTTGGAAAAAGTGCATAAAGATGAATCAACCTATCCTAATCATTGAGGATGACGTTAGAGTATCAAGGTCATTAAAAGAGTTTCTGATTGATATTGAAAAACAAACTCTGAAATACGGTTTTCTAAGATTAGAGCCTAAAACGGACAGGTGCAATTTATATAACGTTGAAAAAAAACAAAAATATAAAATTGATTTCATGGATAATAATTTCGGTGGAACCTTATCTTATTCAATATCCCCCGAAACAGCCAGAAAGCTCATTAATGGCTCCCGCCGATGGTGTATGCCTGTAGACAACTATATTGGTTCTGTTTACATACATAAGGTCTATTCTTACCTATTTTCTCCTTCTATTGTATCCAATCCTCATGAATTTGAGACAACAATACAACTAGGCCAAGAAGAAAATGCTGCTACTTACAGAAAACCCACTCGAGAATTATACTCTTTATATAGAAGGGTAAGATTAAAAATAACTAATACAATTATAATTAAGAAAAAAATCCATGAGTAGAAACATACTATATAGACTCGAAAAAATATTTATTTTAAGTCCTATAATTTGGACTTTTTCTATTTTATTTAATGTTCCTGATGCTAAGCATATCTTATCTCGAATAACTATTGCTGCTGCTGTTTATTGTGCGTTTAGATTTTATCCAGAGTGGAAAGAAAAAATAAAAACTGGCGAATTTAAAATAATATCTTTAAGTCTATTTTTTCCTATATTATATTTTTTAATAATGCACTATATAAATGGTGGTAACATTGATATTTCTCGGACAATGTTTAATTGCTATTTATACCTTTTATTCTTACCTATAAAAAAAATAAAACGTAGTGATATTGCTATTATCTTTATAATATCAGGGATATGTAGCGGGATAAGCACTATATATTATATATTTTTATTAGATGAGATAAGAATGGGGTGGAAAACAATAAATCCAATCCCATATTCATACTATTCTGGATTAGTTATTATTTTTAGTATTTCATTTTTCGTTAGTTATTATTTAAAACAAAAACCTAAAAATAAGCTCCTATTACTAAGTTTAACATTCTCTATTCTAGGTTCTCTCATTAGCATTATTTATAGTGAAACAAGATCAACATGGATAGCACTTTTATTAATACTTTTTTTATCTATAATTAAATATAATATATCAAAAAAAACATTCATTATTATTCCATTACTGCTGACTCCACTACTTTTAACTGACTCGGTTAAAAGTAGATATGAAAAAACTCTACATGAAATTCAACGTATTCAATCTGAAGACTTCAACTCTTCAATAGGAATTCGTCTGAAGTTGTGGGAAACAGGCCTATCCTACTTCAAAGATAACCCTCTCATTGGTATGTCTAATTCTGAAGAGCTATCAAAAACACAGCTCGCATATAACTCTAAAGAAATATCTAGCACCATCTACGCTTTCCTTTACCATTCAAACTCAAATTACCATAATCAATATCTACAGGTATTAGTTAAGAGTGGCTTTTTAGGTTTAGTAGTCCTAATAATATACATATCATCAATTTACTTAGTTAGTATTAAAAATAAAAACCTATCATTAATAATATTAACATATACGTCTATTGTGATATTTTTTGATTCAATCTTATTATATAACCATGTTGTTTATTTATATACATTAACATTGATCTTAATTTCATGCTTAAACACAAGTCAACCATTAAATATTGAGGGCAGTTACAATGAAAAATAAAATAGCCATCCAATTATTTGGTCACTTAAGAAGCTTCCGAGATTGTGAATATTATTTCAAAAAAAATCTCATTGATTTATATGACTGTGATATTTTTATCCACACCTGGAGGACAGAAGAGCATTCAGACAAAACTTGGCATAATTTCAACAGGGAATATTCTAGAATAGAAACAGATATAGAGGAGGTAAAAAACACTTATTTTCCCAAAAGAGTATATGTTGAAGACAACTCTATTATCTATCAAGGAGGTTTTTTTAATGAAAGAAATAACATCACCTTGCGTGGAATTAAATCCATGCTGCATTCAAAAAATGAAGTAAATAAACTAAGATTAGAGTACCAAAAAGAGAATAAAATTAAGTATGATTTTGTTATTGTATTAAGACCAGATGTACTATTACTTCAACCTTTGATACTTGATAAATATCTTAATGAATTTAAGTTCAGTGAGAATGCATCCATACACTTTTCTAGTGGTAATCACCAACATTACCAAGAAACAAAGTCAATTTTTACTCCTCTCGCATCTGACCTTTTTTACTTTGCAAAACCTTCAACTATAGATAAATTAACATCCGCAATTGATGAGTTTGAACGGTTTTATAAAGATTTTACAACTGTAAACCCTGGAGGCATAAGTAGCCCAGAAGGGTCTTTTATTGAACGAGCTTACCAGAAAGGTGTTATACCACGTATGTACACCTTTACATATGTGGTAAAAAGAACTTCAGGATCAAACCATTTACTGGTCGGTTTTGAACACCTAGATAAGCACCAAGATTGTATTGAGATCCCTAAAGAATTTTTACCTAAGGAAAAAAAATCCTCGATAGGTAAAACTCTACTATCACTGTTAAGTTTAAAATTGCTCAATAAAACTAAAAAACAGATTATCAGAACAAAAAGGCAATTAGATAACCTAAATTCAACGATTGATTTATTAAAAATAGAAAAATCAAAGAAGAACTAAATCCTTTTCACTATCAAGATTACATAATGAAAACCAATCTCATCACCCGTGAAGGTTACGAAAAATTAAAAAAAGAGCTCGATTTCTTATGGCGAGAAGAACGACCAGAAGTCACGAAAAAGGTCACTTGGGCAGCAAGTCTTGGTGATCGCAGCGAAAATGCGGATTATCAATACAATAAGAAGCGCTTAAGAGAAATTGATCGCCGAGTACGTTACCTACGTAAACGTATCGAGCTCGTCAAAGTGGTGGACTACTCTCCTCAACAAGAAGGCAAGGTCTTTTTTGGGGCTTGGGTCGAAATTGAAAACGATGAAGGCGATGAAAAGAAGTTTCGTATCGTTGGGCCTGATGAAATATATGGTGGAGTGAAAGATCACATCTCCATTGATTCCCCTATGGCTCGGGCATTACTTAAAAAAGAGGTGGATGATGAATTTGTTGTTCCAACGCCTGAAGGGCCAAAAGAGTGGTTTGTAAATTCAATTAATTATCCAAAAGGCTAATGGCCAATGCCCTAGTTTGCCATTCTCTCAGCCGGGAGAAGGCAAACTAAGGCATTACAAGAATATTACTGTACTTTAGTTAACAAGCCGTAAGCACTTAGTGGCAAAGTAAGGCTATCACCATGAAGATCTTTTATTTCCGTGCTATGTAAAACAGTCATCTCAGCCTCATCATCTGCATTTTTAATCGCACCAACCATGATTGTATGCTCTGTCTTAAACGCATTTAAAAAGTCATCGCGTGCAAACTCATCTTGACCTTTAACGTATTGCTCACAACGCTCCATTTCAGCTGGAGTCATGGTTCCTTTAAACTCAACGATAGAAGGGCCATAACCGTGTGGAGATGTTCCTGTCACAACACACTGAGGCTGCTTTTGACTATCTAGAATAGACGCCGTCATCACCATCTTAGTGCCCGTTTCATCGAGTTCAAAGTCATACGTATTATATTTCAATGGTTGTGACAGTGACTCTTCAGCCTGCCATTGCACTTTACTTCCCTTTTCAGGCAAAACGTCCGCTAATACTGCACTACTTAAACGATGAAATAATAAAGTGCTGCTGTTAATATCAACGGCTTTTATTTTCAGCACACTTTGAGGATCAGATAATTTCAACTCTTTCTCATCAAGAATGTCGCGCTCTAATTGCTCCTTTTGAGTAGCGTTCATACTCTGTAACCAACCAGCTCCCATTTCAGTAGATACCATTGTTCCAGACCCACAATATGCATCTGCATAACAATAACTCATATCTATATCATGAGTATTATTCGCTACTTTTGTATTCACCCAGTAAGAGCCCGGATATTGCTTACCATCGTCAGAGTCTTCAAATGTGTGTCCCACTAAACGATTCTCACCTTTTCTAGTATCGCTTACGACCATAGCCACACCAACATAGTTGCCCTCACCTCCACTTCTGGAAATATCATTATCACCATCAGCTAAAGTCGTGAAGTAAATGCCTTCTGGGTACACCTCTTTTTGGATTGGTGGAGTGGTGCCTTTACTCTTACCAACTCCAGCGTCGCCACCACCGGAACCGCCACAACCACCTAATGCTAAAGATGAGATAAGAGTTGCTGCTAAAAGTCGGGTCATGGCTAAAATCCTATATGATAAAGAAAAAATAACGTCGCTATCCTCTCGATAAAAAACAACGTTTCAATGTGGATAGAAAGATTAAATTTAGCCGCTATCTTTAGTCAAAAAACAAATCATCTCGAATACTTAAAGTTGTTTAATAAATATTTATATTAATGATTTAAAAGAAATAAACAGTTCAAAAAAAGACCATTAATGTCAGCTCCTCAACCGAGGACTGACGCACTTTTAAAATAGGTAGGACAGCACCTAACACCGTGCGACAGCACATTACATGACGACACTAGAAATTAATCCCCCAAGCCCCCATCTACTGTGCATACACTTGAACAAAACAAACAAAAGAGATCCCACGGATGAGCCAGGCAATCAGCAATACCATTGCTCAAGAACTTAACGTTCGCCCAGAACAAGTGGCGGCGGCCGTCACCCTGATCGACGACGGAAACACCGTTCCTTTCATTGCGCGTTACCGAAAAGAGGTGACCGGTGGATTAGACGATACCCAGCTTCGAACATTAGATAGCCGTCTGGGTTATTTACGTGAATTGGATGACCGTCGTCAGGTGATCTTAAAATCCATCTGCGACCAAGAAAAACTTACACCAGCACTCGAAAGCGACATTCTTGCTGCCGATAGCAAAACACGCTTGGAAGATTTATACCTGCCTTATAAACCGAAGCGTCGTACAAAAGGTCAGATTGCGATTGAAGCCGGGCTAGAGCCATTAACTGATATCTTATGGACTCAACCGGATACCGATCCCAACAGTGAAGCTGAAAAATACGTAAACGACGATAAAGGTGTAGCAGACATAAAAGCAGCACTCGATGGTGCTCGCTCTATCATGATTGAGCGTATGGCTGAAGACGCAGGGCTGCTGGAAAAAATCCGTCACCACCTAACAACCAATGCCGAGCTAAGCGCACGTATGGTTGATGGCCATGAGCAAAGCGGTGAAAAGTTCAAAGACTATTTTGAGCACAATGAAGCGTTAAGCAAGGTTCCTTCACACCGTGCATTAGCCATGTTCCGTGGCCGTAATGAAGGACACTTACAAATCTCGTTAAACGCAGATCCAAATCAAGAAGAAGGCTCTCGTAGCTCATACTGCGAAGTGATTATTGCCGATCATTATGGAGTGACCTTAGGTACTAAAGCAGCCGATACATGGCGTAAGCAAGTCATTAGCTGGGCATGGCGCATTAAAATTCTCATGCATATGGAAACGGAGTTGATGGGTGGCTTAAAAGAAAAAGCAGAGCTTGAAGCCATCAATGTTTTCGCAACGAACTTAAAAGACCTACTGATGGCAGCCCCTGCGGGTCTAAAAACCACCTTAGGTCTTGATCCTGGTTTACGTACTGGCACCAAAGTCGCGGTCGTTGACGCTACAGGCAAATTACTTGCAACCGATACTATTTACCCTAATCAGCCTCATAATCAAATCGCTAAGTCCGCTCACGTGCTCGAAACCCTCATTCGTACTCATAACGTTGACTTAATTGCAATTGGTAATGGTACTGCTTCTCGCGAAACAGACAGCTTTGTGGGTGATATACTGAAAAAAGCTGATCTTAATATTCAAAAAATCATTGTGAGTGAAGCAGGGGCATCGGTTTATTCAGCTTCAGAGCTTGCGGCTAATGAATTCCCAGAGCTGGATGTCTCGCTACGTGGTGCCGTATCCATTGCTCGTCGTTTACAAGATCCATTGGCTGAGCTAGTTAAGATTGATCCTAAATCCATCGGTGTAGGCCAGTATCAGCATGATGTAAGCCAGAGCCTGCTAGCCAAACAACTGGATGGTGTCGTCGAAGACTGTGTAAATGCTGTTGGTGTAGATGTAAATACCGCGTCCCCTGCTTTATTGACTCGTGTAGCAGGTTTGAGCAATACCATCGCCCAAAATATTGTGGCGTATCGCAATGAAAATGGCCGCTTCGAAGCCCGAACGACACTGAAAAAAGTGGCACGCTTAGGGCCAAAAGCGTTTGAACAATGTGCAGGTTTCCTACGCATTATGGATGGTAAAAATCCACTGGATAGCTCAGCGGTTCACCCTGAAGCCTACCCACTCGTCAAAGACATTGCCGCTAAAAATGGTAAAGCCATGGATGCCGTCATTGGTAACAGTGATTTTTTACGTAGCCTTAGCGCACCTGACTACACTAATGATCACTTTGGTTTACCAACCGTTACTGACATCATCAAAGAGCTGGACAAACCAGGCCGAGATCCTCGTCCTGAATTTAAAACAGCAACTTTTGCTGAAGGAGTTGATAAGATTTCCGATCTCGAAGTGGGTATGGTGCTAGAAGGCGTGGTATCAAATGTCGCTAATTTTGGTGCCTTTGTTGATGTTGGTGTTCACCAAGATGGATTAGTGCATATTTCAGCATTGACGGATAAATTTGTCTCAGATCCGCGTGAAGTGGTAAAAGCAGGCGACATTGTCAAAGTAAAAGTCATGGAAGTGGATGTACAGCGCAAACGCATTGCACTTTCAATGCGCCTCAATGATGCTCCGGGACAAGATAACCGAGCACAGCGCCCGTCTCAGCCACGCCAAAACACTGATCGTAAATCCCACAGCCATCACTCAAACAAACCACAGCGTAATAACGACCGCAATAACAACATAGGTGGTGGCGCAATGGGTGGTGCTTTCGCTGCAGCATTTGCCAAAGCGAAAAAATAACCATTAAAAATAGAACAAGCCGTGCGTAGTCAAGAGCGCACGGCTTTTTAGATGATAATAAGAATTTCTGAAGGCATATTAGGCACCGCTGCCTGATCATAATGGTAGCTGATCACCGTACGTCGGCGCTCCATTTCCCCAAGCTCTTCAAGCTTATCTAAAATCTCCTGGGGAATCTTAAATCGCATGGTGTAACCTTTACCTTGGTCACGGCTAAAGGTATCAATCGATAACGCCTGTGCCAATCGGCTCAAATCATCATCTTTACCATAAATAGGATGCTCGCCCTGTGTTTGCTCATCTTCTAGAATTGCATAATCAGGGTTTTCTGATGGATCCCAAGACGGCTTTTTCAGCTGCTTTTCTTCGGTGCTCACCACTCGTTCACGCTCAGTGGCATTCAACTGAGTTGGCGGGATCACTTGTTCTCGCACACGGTTATCTCTCGCCACTTGCTCTGTAGGTATATTTACAGATGGCGCAATAATCGGGGCGCTGACACTTGTTGGAGAGAAGATCATAATCTGTACCTATCCACTCCTTATTATTCCATTGGCCACACCGCTTTCATTCCTTAAAAGCACTCTCTTTATTATGGCTGCTATTCGTCACTGAGCAAGGTTTGTTGACTAATAGCGGCCTTTACTCACGCTTACTTATTGTACAACAGAGTGACTATTTATAAAGCCTTTTAATTGATGGCAAAACGCCTCAAAGTCAGAAATAAACGGCGCATGCGAAGCACCATGAAACGTCACTTTTTCAGAATGTGGCGCATAATGGTCCATATCTGTGGCGACCTTTGCAGGCACTAACCCATCCAAACGACCATACATTCTCAGCATAGGCATAGTAAGCATAGAAAGAGAATCACGTAAATCGACATCAGCCAACATCGTTAAGCCCGCCATAAGTGCATTGGGATCCGGTAATGGGCGAGAGAATACTGCTTCTTTTAGCATCTTCACATCTTTACGTGCTGTGGGGCTGCCCATGGCTTGCAAGGCCATAAAACGTTCAACCGTAAGTTGGAAGTCATCAACCAACTGCTGGCTAAAATCGCTCAGTACTTGTGGTTTTATCCCACGCCAACGCCCTTCCGCAGCAAACTTGGGGGAACTTGCTACCGTCACCAACTGACTCACACGCTCAGGGGCTTGCAAGGCAATTTGAGTTGCTACTAAGCCCCCTAAAGACCACCCTAACCACACCGCTTTATCTGGCGCATTTTTGAGCAGTTCATTCGCCATGTCATCCAAAGTATAGGCTTCAACCTCTTTACTGTGACCATAGCCTGGCAGATCAACGACATGAACACGGTATTGATCTTTCAACTCATTCAAGAGCTGCTGCCACACCGCACCATTCATTCCCCAGCCATGAATGAGAACCAGATCCGAACCTTGCCCTTCGGTTTGCCAAAACACTTGAGATGTCATTTACACTGCCTTTTTTCATCCGTGGAGCTAGGATGTTAGCCCGATTATTACGAAGATCAATCAGAACTTGGGTCAGACCACTGTGTCAATTATGCCGCCTGCCTATCTCAGAGCTATCAGCACAAACCTTCTTGATGCCTGAACCCATTTGGTGCTCATCATGCTTAGCACACTTTCAGCCAACCCCTCGCTGCCAGCGATGTGGCATTGCAACACTTCACGATGTAGAACAATGTGGATCATGTTTAAGTCAACCACCACCTTGGCACCGATTATACTGTTTAGGTGACTATCAATATCCTTTTAACCAACTCATTCATCAGTTGAAATACCAAGGCCAATTTTGGCTTGCAACGGATATAGCAAACCAGCTTGCTGTGCAGATCAGCGAGCCAGCTCCGCTTATTACTCCCGTACCACTGCACTATTATCGTCGCTGGTCACGTGGCTTTAACCAAAGTGCCGCCTTAGCAACCCCTCTTGCTAAGCAACTACAAAGCCAGTATCACCCCACTTTATTCCGGCGAACCAGACATACCCTCGCTCAAAAAGGGCTCAACCGTGAAGCTCGCCAAACCAATCTCAAAACCGCATTCACATTAACCGCACCACCAAACACAGAGCATGTTGCCATCGTCGATGATGTTGTCACAACAGGCAGTACCGTGGCTTTATTGGCTCAATTATTACTTGATAGTGGGGTGAAAAATATTGATATTTACTGTGTATGTCGGACTCCTGAGCCATCCTGATCATGTCGATATCACCTTTATTTCTGAACCAGAGGTGATCAGAGTGTGAGCAAAAAAGGTGATCACCTAGCTCATCAGGGGTAGAATAGGTCAAAACTTACCAAATAAGTCAGGTATTGAGCGTGTCTACTATTACTATTACTGAAAGTGCTCAAACGCACTTTGCAAAACTTCTTGAGCAACAACCGGAAGGCACTAGCATCCGTGTATTTGTTGTAAACCCTGGTACTCAAAACGCGGAGTGTGGTGTGTCTTACTGCCCACCTGAAGCTGTAGAAGCGACTGATACTGAAATGAAGTACGACAGCCTAACTGCATACGTTGATGAGCTGAGTCTACCTTTTCTTGATGAAGCTGAGATCGACTTTGTTACCGATAAAATGGGTTCTCAATTAACCCTAAAAGCGCCGAACGCTAAATTACGTAAAGTATCTGATGATGCGCCTTTAATGGAGCGTGTTGATTACGTGATTCAAACCCAAGTAAACCCGCAGCTAGCAGGCCATGGCGGTAACGTAAGCTTGGTAGAAATCACAGACGATGGCACAGCTATTCTTCAGTTTGGTGGTGGTTGTAACGGTTGTTCGATGGTAGATGTCACGCTAAAAGAAGGCATTGAGAAAGAGCTGCTGGTTCAGTTTGAAGGCGAGCTTAGCGCAGTAAAAGACATTACTGAACATGATCGTGGCGAGCATTCCTATTACTAGGCCATAGTTTGCTAATAGAGAATACAGAGTGATACACCACTCTGTATTCTTCGCTGATTATGAGTCTAACTTGAGAATTTTACGCCATTTCAGCTCTTCATCACCCAAGACAATAAAGTTTGGGTTTTCCAACGTTTCACGCTCATTATAAGAAAGAGGCACCAATTCAGTGGTAAGAATACGGCCTCCCGCTTCTTGAACAATGCACTGTGTTGCCGCTGTATCCCATTCACCAGTTGGGCCTAAACGTAAATAACAATCCACAGTACCCTCTGCTACCAAGCACGCTTTAAGCGCAGCTGATCCCAACGGTACCAAATCGTAGTTCCATTCTGAGCTCATGCGGTCGGTGATGTTATTAATATTCTGACGACGACTAATCGCAATCGCAATAGAGCCCTGATCGGTTTCGTGCTTATGAGTGCTTATTTGGACACTTTCCCCCATATCAGGAATTTTCCATGCTCCCTCACCTTCATAGGCATAATAAGTCACCCCAGATACTGGGCCATACACCACTCCCATCACCGGGCGGTTGTTTTCCACTAATGCAATAATGGTTGCAAAGTCGCCACTACGAGCAATAAACTCCTGAGTTCCATCAAGCGGATCCACTAACCAGTAGCGCTCCCACTGTGAACGTTGCGACAACTCAATATCAGCATCTTCTTCGGAAAGAACAGGGATGTCAGGGGTCAGTTCAGATAACCGTTCCATGATCAATTTATGAGCGGCTAGATCAGCGCTCGTGACAGGCGTACTATCGGATTTAGTGAATTCTTCAAACTCACCATTTTGATATATATCTAAAATCAGCTGGCCGGATGATCGAGCGATCTCGATAACTGCAGGCAACAGGTGGGAAAGTGATGCCATAATATCTACTCCTTAGACGCTATCTTTCATTAATAATTTCTGAGCCAACAACAACGCGGTAATGCTACGAGCTTCCGCAAAATCAAGATGTGTCAGTAAATCATCAGCCTGAGCAAGTGGCCAACGTACTAACTCTAATGGCTCAGGCTCATCTCCTTCTAAACGCTCTGGATACAAACCTTGCGCAACAAACAAAGTCATGCGGCTAGAGAAGTATGATGGTGCCAGTACCACTTCTTTAAGTGGTATTAATGTATCGGCACCAAACCCGATTTCTTCTTTTAATTCTCGATTGGCCGCTTCCATTGGCGTTTCCCCTGGATCAATTAACCCTTTAGGAAAGCCAAGCTCATAACTTTCTGTGCCTGCCGCGTATTCACGCACCAGTAATAAATCGCCTTGCTCTGTAACCGGGACAATCAACACGGCATGACGCCCACTTGGCTTCATACGCTCATACGTTCGCTCAACACCATTTGAGAAACGCAGATCCAACGACTCAATCTTAAATAATCTCGATTGCGCAATGACTTCCTTAGCAAGGATCTCTGGCTTTTTTAATTTACTCATCTGCTTAATCTTCCTTTTATTCAAGCGGAGTCACCATTGATTAGCACTCATTGCGCCCGCTAACGAAGTTATAGTCGCCCTGACTGGGTAATCTTATATTGCCCTTTTGGATCCGGATTGCCTAACCATTTCAGCTGTGAGTTTAAACCTGCTGGAAATTCAGCCCCTGGTTTAAACCAACCCGATACGGAATAGCGCATATTCGGCGTCAAACCAACTTCAAATTCGCTACTCAGAGCTTCAGAATTCTGCTTGCTTTGTACACTCAGCTGGTTATCAGTGCAATTGACATCAGCAATGACTGGGCCAGGATTGATGTTCCCTAAAGGCGAAATAACTTGCGCACCTGACCATACGAGCTCTCCATCGGCAACCTGACACCATGGAGCAACAAAACGATACTGAGCTAACGTAAGCTCTAACTGCCCTTGAGCACTCACAGGCACTGGCATTTTCGCAAGCCCTAACAGCTTATCCGCAGGGGCAGACAACAACAAATCTCGGCCATAAGGTCCATTCATGTCATAACCAATCACCCCCTTGCCTCGTAAGTTTAGGTCACTACCACGGCCAAACCGGACCTTAAATTCCACTTTCCCCGTAAATAGAGACGCTAATTGCAATTCCCACGATACTTGACCAGCATTGTGCTGCTGCCAACTGACCTGCTCCGCTTTACCTTGCCATGGTGTCCCCGATACCCCTTTTAACGATAACTGAGGTACTTTTGGTACCTGCTCCAATACCCATTTAATAGGAAGATGAGCCAATAAACTAACCGAAAAAAACAGCGTAAATACCGCGCCGATTAACAACTTAAACTTCATGTAATTAACCTCGGCTTAACTGCAGGCGGTTCACTTCAACCATGCCTTCAACATCAGTTTTATTCATATCAATAAACTCAACCTGAATGCCATGATTGTCTCGCAAGAAAGCTAACCAATTAATTAAGCTATTAAATGGTAAAGGCTTTACCCACACTTGCATCATGTCATCACGTGGCTGCATACGTATCAGCTCAATTTTAAAACGTCGGGTACTCGTTGGGATCACACGGTTTAACGCTTGATCAGCATTGACTGGAGCATTGCCCGAAGATCGCAAAGTGGTAATGTCATCCGCTTTGTCTTTTACCCAGTTCAGAAGCTGACGTTCACTCACAATTCGGTTTTCAGCCAAAATCGACTTGTCTGATAATGGCTGCCACACTCCCCAGTACAACACGGCAATAAATAATGAAATACCACCGCCAAGCACTAACCTTTGTTCACGGCCTGTTAAACCATTCCACCACGAAATCATGATTTCCTCCGTAATACAAACACACCGTAAACCTTGTCTTCATTTTTATTCAGCTGGCCTTGCTCTACATTAAAGTTTTCCGACAAGCTACTGCGCATTTTTTCAAATGGTTGGAAATCATCACTGCTGGCTTGAATTCTTAATTCACCACGATTGCTGTCATACTTTAGGCCATTAATGGCGATTTGAGGAACGTGCTTTAAATGAGGCTGTAATTCAGACAACCAATTTAAAAGACCAGTGCCAGAATCCCCCCCTTGCAGGCGGGTTTCTTCTGTGCGCATTTGTGATTTTAAATAACTGACAGTTGGAATCTTACGCTTGTTTGGAAACACTTCGCGGAAAATGCGCTCACTTTCAGAGCGTAACTCTTTGCCTTGCTGCTCCAACGCTTGAATCGACATGATATGCTGAGCCACTAACACCGTGAGCACTAAACAGGCAGCAACGGCGGATTTTTGCCACACTTTCCAATGTTTCAACCACGACGATTGCGGACGGTATTCGCCAGAAAGTAAATTCACTTTACTTAACTGTGCACCTTTGGCCAGCAACTGCATCACCAACTCTGGCGGTTCTTGCTGCCATTGCCCTGGAAGCGGCGTGTCTGAAATACTTGGTGCAGGAGAAAAACTGCGGATAATCTGCAGCTGATCCGTTTCCTCGGACTTATCATCTTCACCATCCGATTCACTTTCTTCCTCTTCGCTAACTTGCGTGCTCGCCTTTGCTAATAACGATGTTAACCAAGGCGCTAGCCAAGCTTCTTCCGCACTCACACCAGCATAGGGACCAGAACGGACCAACCATTGCGAACCTAACTGTGCGGTTACGATGTCTTTTTCTTGCCATGGCAACGCTAAGCTATCAGGCAGCACTTTTTTGATCGTAAGCCCTGCTTGCTGGCACGCTTCAAGCCACCCTTCAAAACGGCGTTTATCCACCACACTCACATGAGCGATACTTCCTTCCTGCTTGAGTAAAGAAATGTGTAAATCGTCCACATCTTGTGCCAATTCATCTTCCAACAGGAAGGGCAACATATTCTGTAGCTGACGAGAGGCCCCTGGTGGGACTTCAACTTGAGTCAACAATGCATCGCTAGTTGGAATAAGCACATACACAGGGCGCTGATCCGCATAGCTTGTTAAATCACCCAGTTGCTCTGCGCTGGTGAGCTCTCCCGATGCAATGACTTCCTCTTGGCTTGTTGACCATACAAGCCATTGCACTGGTTCTGAAAGCTGGCTACTGAACCTTATTGTCAGAAACTCGCTCACTGATTCCTCCATAACGGCGACGCACTACCGTCACCTCTTTTTTGTCTTTGCTGTATAACAGGGCTCGAACCCTGACGCGTGATGGCTCCACAAAAATCTGAGCATCCAACTCAAAATATTGGCTGTCTATGGCCAGATAGGCTTTTGCTTTGTCTTTAACTGTTTTATCAATGGCTGAAATAGCCGATTCTGCAAGAAAATCATTCACGGTTGCCCAACCATCATAGGGTCTGTCTTCTAATATGGCTTTTGCATTACTTAATGCCAGTGATGGTGAAAATAGAGCAACCAAAATAGGCGCTTGATCCACCGTTAAGGTATTTACATTCAAATACCAATCTGAGGTCGGCAATGCACAAACATACGGTTTTATCTTGTCAAAGATTTCTCCTGACACACCGTTGATGGCACGTATTTCACTGCTGTCCGCTAACCAAGCATTTGGTGGTAAATAAGCAGGCTGATACGACTCATAGGTACTGTCTTCCACCCCCATCATTGAACCAGTTTGTGTATTTGGATCAACGTATTCCCAACTCGAATCGGCAATCACTTCGGTCAAATAGTTATCAACGCCTTCTTCTTCTAATAAACGTTGCCAAAATTGCACCAAAAATGGCCGCTGACTGACATCAGGGTTAGCTTTAATGGCCGATAATGCATTGATATTAAAACAGGCTTGGCGATCGTACACAGAACCAATCGCTTCACCATAATCCAAAGGATAAGCTTGCTCTTCCGTTGCCCATGCTTGGTTTAAATTTACGGTTTTGCTGTCTTCTAAGCTTTGCTCGATGGCCACTTTTGCTAAAGCCTCCACCCCCAAACTGTACCAATACGCTTGCTGGTGATTCACCTGATTTTCAGCACGATGAAAATGAACAAACAACCTTTCAGACATTTGTGCGGCTACTGCGGTCATTAAGGCAAGCAATAGCAACACAACAATAAGCGCAACACCTTTCTGTTTTTTCAAGGAGGATAAATAACGCGCCTTCATTATGATTGCCCCTGCGAATCGCTACTGCCTTTGTCACTTTCTGCTTTTGGCACAATAACTTCAAGCGTATTTTCAGCCACTAAATAAATCCGCTCAATGTCACCATAATCTTTAAAAGTGATGGTCATGCCGACTGCTCTGGGTAGCTTCATGGCCTGATCCCAAGCTTCACTCCATTTTTTACCATCGTAAAAACGAAACTTCAGAGCTTCCACCTCATCAATCACTGGAGTAATAATTGGCTTATCCCCTGTCACCGTATCTGGATAGCGCCACCATACTCGCTCAAGCTGGCCTTCTATGACTCGATAGCCCACTTTATTAAGCTCGCCCCTTGGATAAAGCTGTTGAGGGTTTTGCCACCCTAAACGCACAAACATTATGGCCTGTGACTCTGAATCCAATAAATACTCTTCGGCATACAATAATTTCTTCGCGGCCTCCTCCCCATTGGATCGGAATTGACGAGCCGCCATTTGGCGAAAATCGTTATCCATAAAAACTAAGGCACGTTGCAGTTGTTGAACCCGAGCAGAACGTTCATTAGATTGGATGTTGCTGCGCTGAACCTGATTCAAGACCTGATACGCTGACATGCTTAATGTGGCAAACACTGCAATGGCTACCATCACCTCAATCAGTGTGAAACCTTTGATGGATGAGGGGGAACGTTTATGGCGCAACATAGCTTCTCACCGTTAATAAGGTATTCTTATGATCTTTATCTGTCGCAACACTGACATCGACCGCGCGCAATAAGTTACTGCTGGTTTTAATTGGCTCCACTTTCCAATACCACGTTTGATTCGCAAGCTCAGTTTTGCCTTTTTTGGTGGTAGTAGGAGCAGGAGCTAACATGACCAATGCCATTTGGTTATCGACAACCATGGCAGCCAAGGTTTTTTCTTCAAGAAAGCTTAACGTGGAGATATGCTGGGTCACAGAGCGCATAACACTTAATGCAGCGGTAGCAAAAATGGCTAAGGCCACCAATACTTCCAATAAGGTCATCCCTTGATTACTTCGCTTCATCGTCATCTCCTGGTTGAAGCAATCGAATCAAGCCATTTTCCTGAGCCTGAACTTTCCAAGCTTCTTGATCTGAACGCCCCAAACGGCTGGGATTACGTACATCAAATACAAGGGTAAACGGTGAAATGTCACCGCTAGAAAGCACCATGATTTGTGGCGGTTTCACTTTTTTCTTATCTTCAAATTCAGCAAACATGTCTTCATCAAACAAGCTGCCTGGTTTAAATAAACGATCTTTGTCTTGCCAAGCACCACCACCAAGTTCTAATTCGATGCTTATATCTTCTTCTAGCGCCACTTCGGTAAAAAAGCGACCTTGCTCAACCTTCTTCCACCCACTGGCTTCGAGTTTAAGAAACTGGTAACGACGCTGATTTTCATCAACCCTAACGCCGTAATCAATGCCATTGAGCAAGGCTTCTTCATTTAGCAATTGCACTAATTGATGAAAACGTAGGGCCTGCTTCTCAACCTGATCAGACTTACTTTCCGGCAAGCTTACTATCACAGCAATGGCGCTCATAGACAGTAAAACCAACACCAGCATTATCTCTATCAGGGTAAAACCTGCCCCACGTCGAATATTCATGACTTATTGATAGTCCTGCATATTCCAGTTACCGATATCAGCACTTGCACCTTCGCCGCCTTCTTGGCCATCAGCACCTAATGTAAAGATATCAATCGTGCCGTTATCACCCGGGCTTAGGTATTGGTAATCATTACCCCATGGGTCTTTTGGCAGGCGCTTAATGTAACCATCATTACGGTAATTACGAGGCTCAGGGCTAGAACTTGGTTTTGAAACCAATGCATCTAAACCTTGATCTGTAGTTGGGTACACGCTGTTATCTAGCTTGTACATATCCAACGCATTTTCCAGAGCAACAATGTCTGTTACCGCTTTTTGCTGATCGGCTTTTTCTTTGTTACCAAGTAGGTTTGGTACAACTAAGCTCGCCAGCACCCCTAAAATCACAATAACAACCATCACTTCTAACAGAGTAAAACCACCCTGCTTACGCGATTTATTTAGCTTTGTTTGTACCTTTTGCATGAAAGATTCACCTCTGAAAAAACATGTCACTCATCTGTGATTAATTTGCCGAGTAAGACATTAACCAACCATGTTGTTAAGCGCAATAATAGGCATTAACGTTGCTACTACGATGAAAAGTACAATACCTGCCATAGCAACAATTAATAAGGGTTCAAAAATCCCTAACGCCATGTTCACCAAAGACTCAAAATCACGGTCTTGGTTATCTGCCGCTCGGGTTAACATTTGCTCAAGTTCACCACTGCGTTCGCCACTGGCAATCATGTGCAGCATCATAGGAGGAAACAGTTTCGTTTGATCTAAAGACGCCTTTAAACTTGCCCCTTCACGTACACGATCAGATGCCGCTAGCACTTGCTGCTTTACCCATTGATTGCTCATTACGTCTGCCGCGACTTTCATACCATCCAATAAAGGAATCGCGCTGGAAGTACAAATAGAGAGCGTACGTGCAAAGCGAGAGGTATTCAGACCACGAGCAACTTTTCCGATCACAGGTAAAGACAGTATTTTTCGATCCCAGTTCAATCGAAAAGCAGGGCGCTGCAATGCCATTTTCAACATCATAAACAGGCCAATGATCAGAGCAACCACCACAAGCCCCCAATTTTGGACAAAATTACTGGCAGCTAATAGCACTTCTGTGACAGGGGGTAAGCCCTGCCCCATGTGAACAAACTGTTCCACAATTTTCGGTACTACTGTTGCCAACAAAAATGCCACCACACTAACCGCAATGAGAGTCAGCATGATAGGGTAAATCATGGCTTGCTGAAGTTTGCTGCGCATCTGTTGGCGATTTTCACTGTAATCAGCCAAGCGGTTTAACACCGTATCAAGATGGCCTGATTTCTCCCCAGCAGATACCATGGCACAAAACAATTCATCAAAAATATGAGGGTACTCAGCAAGGCTATCGGACAAGGTATAACCTTCCACAACCCGAGAGCGAACTCCCATGATCATATTACGAATACGAGGTTTATCACTTTGCTCAGCAACCGCTTTTAAACATTCTTCCAGCGGCATAGAAGCTTGCACCAAAGTAGAAAGCTGACGCGTCAACAAAGCCAGCTCGTTAGTGCTGATACCACGTTTAAAACTTAATGTACTGCTGGATTTTTTACGCTCTTTCGCTTTAGTTTCAATCACCTCTACAGGGATTAAACCTTGCTCTTTTAAACGTTGGCGTACCTGACGAGCATTATCTCCTTCCTGTACCCCTTTTTTCTGTTTGCCTTTCGCATCCAGTGCTTTGTATTCAAATGCCGCCATGAAATTAGCCTTCCTTCGTCACTCGCATCACTTCTTCAAGCGTGGTAATGCCTTGTCTGACTTTAATAAAGCCATCTTCCCGAATGCTTGGCGTGCTTTCACGAACCTGCTTTTCAATCGCCTGTTCGCCCGCTTCACTGTGGATCAGCTCTTGCACTTGATCATCCACCAGCAACAATTCATGAATACCAGTACGACCGCGATAACCTTTGTTATTACATGCCTCACACCCAGATGGTTTATACAGAGTTAACGACTCTTCTGGCGCCATTCCAAACAGTTTTTTCTGCTGAGCATCGGCTTCATATGGCTGACGACAATCTTGGCATAAAGTACGTACAAGACGCTGGGCCAACACACCCAGTAGCGAAGAAGAAATTAAGAACGGCTCAATCCCCATATCGCGCAGACGAGTAATGGCACCCACAGCGGTATTGGTGTGTAACGTTGACATCACTAAGTGACCCGTTAAAGAAGCCTGCACGGCAATTTGTGCCGTTTCTAAATCACGGATCTCACCAATCATTACGACATCAGGGTCTTGACGTAAGATGGCACGTAACCCCCGTGCAAACGTCATGTCTACTTTCGGGTTAACTTGCGTTTGGCCTATTCCATCAATATCGAATTCAATCGGATCTTCAACAGTCAGGATATTGCTTTCGTTGCTGTTAAGTTCCTGAAGCCCCGCGTACAAGGTTGTGGATTTACCAGAACCCGTGGGGCCAGTTACCAAAATGATGCCATGAGGACGGCCAATAATATGACGGAAATTATCGTGGTTGGTTGGTGACATCCCTAAACTATGCAAGTCGAGACGCGTGGCATTTTTGTCTAATAAACGCATTACCACCCGCTCACCATGAGAAGAAGGCATGGTCGACACACGCACATCCACCGCACGACCACCGATCCGCAACGAAATTCGGCCATCTTGCGGTACACGTTTTTCTGCAATGTCCAATTTCGCCATAACCTTCACACGCGACACCAGCAACGGTGCCAATTTACGGCTAGGCTGCAATACATCACGCAGAACACCATCAACACGGAATCGAATGGACAAGACTTTCTCGAAGGTCTCGATGTGAATATCCGATGCCCCTTCTTTGATCGCTTCCCCTAACATGGCATTGATCAGTTTGATGATTGGCGCATCATCTTCAGATTCTAATAAATCTTCGTTTTCAGGCAGTTCTTCGGCTAACGAGAAGAAATCATCATTATCAGAGCCTAAGTCTTCCATTAATTGGCGCGCTTCCGACGAATCACGCTGATACGCTTCGGTAAGCTTTGCTTCGAAATCACCGCTTGTCAGCTGCACCAACATAAAGGCACTGCCGCACACACGACGAATTTCCGCCAATGTTGGCGCTGATAACGCATTCACGTAATACAGCACCCACGACTCTGTATTGATGGAGCGCTCACCTTCTTGAATCGGCTCCAGCACCACTTGATATCGCTTAGCGAACGCAAACGGCAACCGATAGGTAAACGAGGTGTCCATTAAGGCGATATCACTCATTACTTGCTCTCCAGTTGCTCAAGGAAAGCACGAATCTCTGGTGAATGCTGTGAAAACTCTTCACCAAATTCTGGCAGAACTGGAATACCTGAATCAGGCAATAATTTCAGCCCCTGATCGGCTTTAAATAACTGCTCAGCACGAATGTAATTGTACTTACGCTGACTGATGCCGTCTGCCGTCACGCCATCACGAATGATAGTTGGCTTGATGAAGATCATCAGATTTTTCTTCTCAACCTGAGTACTGGTTGATTTAAATAAATGACCTAAGAACGGAATGTCACCCAATAATGGAATTTTTGACTCACTCTCAAGGGCGCGCTCATCAACTAAGCCGCCCAGAGCTAGCATTTGGCCATCTTGTATGATCACGGAAGTATTTAGCTGGCGTTTTGCAAAACGAACGTCCACCGCACCATTAGCGCCCAATACGTTAGAAACTTCTTGTTCAATCTCTAGCTGAACGGAATCACCCTCGTTAATTTGAGGCACCACTTTCAGCTTGATACCCACTTCTTTACGCTCAACAGTATTAAATGGGTTGTCGTTATTAGAGCCTGTAGAGGAACCTGTTAGAACCGGAACTTCTTCACCTACGATGAATGATGCTTCGCCATTATCCATAACGGTAATACTCGGCGACGACAGGATGTTGGAATTTGAGTCACTGGCAACAGCACTGATCAGCGCCGTCCAGTCACCCATAACAAGGCTCAATGCAGCGCCATTCACACCGCCTAGAGCTGATGCTAAAGTTGAGTAATCACCTTGCTTCGTTGTTTCTTCATAATACTTAATCGCACCTGTCGAACTATCACGAATTGGCGTTTTCTCTGTTGTATCTTTTGCTTCTTCCAAGCCAACCATCACTTGGCCAATTGGCGTACCAGTATTGCTATACTGGATTACAGCGCCCGTTTCCAGAGAGCCCCACTGAACGCCTAGGTTCACACCATCGCTCTCAGCCATCTCAACAATTAATGCCTCAATCAGAACCTGAGCACGACGAATATCAAGCTGAGCGATCACATCTTCCAATGCACGCATGATATCTGGCGGCGCAGTCACAACGAGGGCATTCGTATCTGGGTGGGCTGCAATCATTACTTCGCCACGCTGAGCAGACGCTTTTTTACTTGCTCCTTGCTTCTCAGCCTGAAGGTTATCTGATACCCCTTTTAGTACATCCACCAATTCTTCCGCTTTTGCGTATTTCAAATACACAACGCGGTTGTTGCCTTTAGTCGCCATTTCAATATCAAGCTGCTGAATCAGGCGCTTCAAACGCTGACGCACTTTAGGATCACCTGAAATCAAAATGGAATTAGTGCGCTCATCCGCCACCAATTTCGGTTTTAAGAATGCAGGTACATTTTTGGTGTCAGTGCTCTTATTTAGTGCTTCAACAATACGAACCATTTCCGCCGCAGAAGCATTACTGAGATCGACAACCTCAATTTCTTTATCACCCGCTTGGTCTACACGTTCAATGATTTCAGCAAGACGGTTTACCACCGCAGCACGACCCGTGATCATAATGATGTTAGCAGGGTCGTAGTGAACAACATTACCTGCACCCGCATTATCGTTTAACTGACGCAGTAAAGGGGAAAGTTCACGAACAGAGACATTACGTACAGCCACAACACGAGTGATCACCGCATCGCCTTTCACGGCTTCTTTATCCCCGACAACAGGAATAGCAGAGGTTTTGGCGTCTTTATCTTTGATGATTTTTAAAACGCCAGACTCCATTTCAACCACAGCAAACCCGTAGACTTCTAATACATTTAAGAAGAATTGGTAGTATTGCTCATCGTTTAATAGATCGTAGCTACGTACATCGACCTTACCACGCACCGCAGGGTCAACAATGATGGTCTTTTCTAAATTTCGACCAACAATGTTAATAAATTCTTGAATATCCGTGCCCTTAAAACTCGCACTGAACTCGTTGGCGGCAGCAGATGTCCACAATAGCCCACCCGCTAACAACAAGGCACCTTTGCCCATCCATTTTTTCACAAAAAACTCCTGATTTCGCTTTGGCTTATTGATGTTATCGGAGAGGTTAGAACCCAATATAGACATCGTGCAGCTGGCCGTTTCTTTCAACGGTCAAATTTAATTCGGTTAACTCTGGTAAGGTTTTCCAGATTTTGCCCATCTCAGCCGGGTTGGTAAGATCAGCGCCATTCAAACTGATGGCAACATCGCCAGCTTCCAGCCCAACCGCTTCAAACAACTGACGGTTTTTACCTGGGCTAACGCGATAACCAACAATATTGCCGTCTCGACTTACTTGAGACAAACGGATGTATTTCATCACTGATTGAGGGTTTTCAGTGATTTCTTTACGAATCTGACTCAGCTCTTGTTCATCACCAGATGACAAGCCACTGTTATTACCTGCAATCGTACTTTGTACTTGTGTTGCAGGTTTATTTACTTGTTGAACCTGTTTGCTGTATTTCGTGCCTTCCAGCATCAAGGTTTCATCACGGCCATTGTTTTCAATGATCACGCGATCATAAAACACCGCTTTTAAGGTCGCCCGAGTGCCTTCAACAGTTTCGCCTACCCCGTACGTATTTTGTTTACCTCGGTTGGCAATTACCGCTAAGCTTTTCGCGCTGTCACTGCTGGCCACTACACCGGCCAAGAGTAAATTTAATTTTGTTTGTGGGGCTTCTTGTACCACTACTTTAGGCTGGACTTGCTTTTTTTCTGGTGAATATACGCCAAACACATTCGCTTGCAATACACCTGAAATATTGTCTTTTTCAGCTTTAGACGCACTCACAACGTGACGGGTAGGTTGCCAAGGTTCTACCGCAGACGCTGGTGAGAAAAATGCCCAAACCAATTTGCCTAATACCCAAGCAAACCAAGCCACTAATATTAACACTGTTACTTGGCTTAACTTCTGTTGCGAGACGGAAAGTCTTCCCAGCGTTGTCATCATATTCACTTTCGCAACCATTGCTATCCATTCACCGTTGTGATCATTGTTTTCTGAACTGGTTAGAATACCTGTTCCGGGTCATTTTATAAGTTATTAATCGTGATCTTGCACGAATAAGCAAGTCAAGATCACGAAATTTATTCATTTAGGCTATTGTTACGCCAAACAAATTCTTTTACTGGATCGGAAATTCATTGCTGCGCTTGAATTTTCATCACCTCACCACCATTTTATGCTTTATATCACAGAGCATGATACATCTGATGATAACCATTTGACTTGGAAAGACACCATGAGTTCACAACAGAAAAAATCAGATAATCAAGTAAGGCTTGATAAATGGCTCTGGGCGGCTCGATTTTATAAAACCCGCTCCATTGCTCGCAGTATGGTTGATGGCGGTAAGGTCCATTATAATGGCCAACGCTCGAAGCCAAGTAAGGCGGTCGAAGTGGGCGCAGAAATACGCTTACGCCAAGGCAGTAACGAAGAAATCACTATCATCATAGAGAAAATATCGTCACAACGACGTGGTGCACCGGAAGCCCAAACTCTTTATACAGAAACGCCCGACAGCGTAACTCAAAGAGAAAAAAACAGCCAGATGAGAAAGCTCAATGCACTGCAAAGCCCAAGTCCGGAAAAACGTCCTGATAAAAAGCAGCGACGCGATATAATGAAGTTTAAACATCAATAACCATTTGCTGGAGCACTCCCCATGGCAAACAATACTTTGCACCGCTATCTATTTGAAAACTTATCCGTTCGTGGTGAGTTGGTGCAACTAGACGAAACCTATCAACAAATTATTTCCAGCAAGGAATACCCAGTAGCGGTACAAAACCTACTTGGTGAATTATTGGTGGCAACCACATTACTGACAGCAACACTAAAGTTTGAAGGATCTATTACCCTTCAACTGCAAGGCGACGGCCCTGTATCTTTGGTTGTCATCAATGGCGATCACGATCAAAAAGTACGTGGTGTAGCTCGTTGGGATGGCGACATTGCTGACGATGCCACTGTGCATGACATGATGGGCAAAGGTCACCTTGTGATCACTATTTCACCAAAAGAAGGTGAGCGTTACCAAGGTGTTGTTGGCCTTGAAGGTGATAACTTGGCTCAGTGCCTAGAAGCCTACTTTGAGCGTTCTGAGCAACTAAGAACTCGTCTGTGGTTCCGCTTGGGTGAGTTTGAAGGCAAACCACACGCGGCAGGTATGTTACTGCAAGTCATGCCAGACGGCACAGGCACTGAAAATGATTTTGATCATTTAGAGCAGCTAACCGACACAGTAAAAAATGAAGAGCTATTCGGCTTATCTGCTAACGATGTACTTTACCGATTGTACAACCAAGAGACAGTACAACTGTTTGAACCACAAGCCGTTGAGTTCTTCTGTGGCTGTTCTCGTGAGCGCAGTGGCGCTGCAATTGTTACCGTATCCCGCTCTGAAATTGATGACATGATCAAGCACGACGGTAAGGTCTCTTTGCACTGTGATTATTGTGGTACTTCTTACGATTTCGACAGTGTTGATGTCGCTCAACTCTTTGAAGAAGCGACAAAAGATTCAAATACTCTACATTAATTCACCGTTTGTAATAAGACGGTAAATTTGTCTATTTAGCCAGCGATCTGCTGGCTATTTTTTTGCTACCTCTAGCACGTTTTTCGCCCTTTTGTGATACGCAACACATCACTTAATTTTGAACAAGTATTAATCTTCCAGACCTAGCGCAATCGTTTAACATGAGGATAAAATAATAGGTGCCCATTAACGTGACCAAGATGGAAAAACAACTACTACTTTGTGGTTATTTTATGATTGACATCCCTGAATTACCCCATTCAGGTTGTTAGCATGGTCGACAGTAAAACTACATCTTACCCCTAAGGAGCACCTATGAGCGTCATGAACGTAGAAGAAAAAAAGGTTGCACATAATAATAAAAATATCGATCTGTCTAACTATGGTCTTAGTCATGTAAAAGCTATTCTTCGTAACCCTACCTACGAAGAGCTTTTTCACGAAGAGACTCGCGCAGACCTAGAAGGCTATGAAAGAGGTGTGGTAACGGAGCTGGGTTCAGTCGCCGTTGACACTGGCATTTTCACTGGCCGCTCACCAAAAGATAAATACATCGTTAAAGATGACACCACACGCGATACATTGTGGTGGTCTGATCAAGGAAAAAACGATAACAAACCAATTACTCAAGAAGTATGGACTGATCTTAAGTCTCTAGTGACTGAGCAATTATCTGGTAAACGCCTGTATGTTATTGATGGCTTTTGTGGTGCAAACCCAGACACACGTTTAAGTGTGCGCATTATCACTGAGGTTGCATGGCAAGCGCATTTCGTTAAAAACATGTTCATTCGCCCGACAGAAGAAGAGTTGGCCTCTTTTGAGCCAGATTTTGTCGTCATGAACGGTGCAAAAACCACAAACCCAAATTGGAAAGAACAAGGCTTAAACTCTGAAAACTTTGTTGCTTTCAACCTGACCGAGCGCATTCAAATTATCGGTGGTACTTGGTACGGCGGTGAAATGAAAAAAGGTATGTTCGCGGTCATGAACTACCTACTGCCACTCAAAGGCATCGCATCCATGCACTGTTCCGCTAACGTGGGTGAAGACGGTGATGTGGCTATCTTCTTTGGCTTATCTGGTACTGGTAAAACAACCCTATCTACCGATCCTAAGCGTAAGCTGATTGGTGATGATGAACACGGTTGGGATGATGACGGTATCTTCAACTTTGAAGGCGGTTGTTATGCCAAAACCATTCGCCTGTCTAAAGAAGCGGAACCAGATATCTACAACGCCATCCGTCGTGATGCCCTGCTAGAAAACGTTACGGTTCATAACAATGGCTCTATCGATTTTGATGATGGTTCGAAAACGGAAAATACCCGTGTTTCTTACCCGCTGTATCACATCGATAACATTGTGAAGCCAATCTCTAAAGGTGGTCATGCGAAGAAAGTGATCTTCCTGACAGCAGATGCGTTTGGGGTTTTACCTCCCGTGTCTAAATTAACGCCAGAGCAAACCAAATACCACTTCTTATCTGGCTTCACTGCAAAACTAGCGGGTACTGAGCGTGGTATTACTGAGCCAACCCCAACCTTCTCTGCAGCGTTTGGTGCCGCCTTCTTAACTCTGCACCCAACACAATACGCGGAAGTTCTGGTGAAACGCATGGAAGCTGCTGGTGCAGAAGCTTATCTTGTGAATACAGGCTGGAACGGCACTGGTAAACGTATCTCCATCCAAGATACCCGTGGCATCATTGATGCGATCCTTGATGGCTCAATTGATAAAGTAGAAACCAAGCAGGTTCCTGTCTTTAATCTAGAAGTACCAACCGAGCTACCAGGTGTGGATACGGGCATTCTCGACCCTCGTGATACGTATACCGATCCACTACAGTGGGACAGCAAAGCGGAAGATCTAGCCAACCGCTTTATCAAGAACTTTGCTCAATACACGGATAACGACGAAGGTAAATCTCTGGTTGCCGCAGGTCCGCAGCTCGATTAAGAAAACATATCGCCTTAATTTAAGTTGAAACCTCAAGCCCTTCATATCGAAGGGCTTTTTTAGACATAAACCATATTTATTATGCTCATGCTCTTGAATGAACTCTTAATTTAAGCCACTCTGAAAGTGTACTCGCCTTCTTCTCGTTCACTTCCGAGTACTGCCTTCAAGGAGTGAAGCATAATGAAAATGCTCAGTAAATTTTTGCTCTTGATTCTTTGTCTACTGTCAGTGGCATTTGTTAGTATCATCACTTTACTGCACACGCGTTATGCTCAGCCAATATTGGCTTACACGCTGAATTCCGTATCCCAATACCCTATACACTTTCGCCAAATCGATTACAGCCTAAAACAACCACTCTATTTTCGTTTTCATGATCTCAGCATTGGACACATTCAACCCGAACCATTAATGATCGGCCAAGCGGATGTGTGGTTTTCAACCTCTCTGCTTTCAGATAAAAAACTTACGATAGAGAACTTATTACTAGACAGCCTAAGCCTTCAACATGGTATTCCAGATTTAACAGTAATGAATGGCTTAGACGTACAACGCCTAGCCATCAATGCACTCGACTTTGCCAGTGATGGCCTAATCCTACGTAATGCACAAATTCAACTTGATAATTGGAAACCAAATCAACAAAGTGCTTTCAATTTCCAAGGCCAAATACAATTTTCTGCCGAGCAGCTTTATTGGCAGGGGGAAGCATTTGATCATGTTGTCATTGACGGAGAAATTGAGACAGATATCGCTCGACTCTATGGCATTTCTTTTGACTGGAAAAACAGCCAAATCTCAGCACAAGCGGAATGGACAGAATTAGAAGGGTGGCGACTACCTCAACTTACGGTGTCAGATTTAAATCTAACTACGGAAGAAATGAGATACATCACTCCCCATTTATCTTGGTTAGAAGAACTCAACCAAATCATCACGATTGAACGTTTTGATGCCCTGAATGCCAATATAGAACTGCCCGAAATCAACATTAATAACCTGAACTTAGCCATCACTAATCTCACATGGCCAAGTACGCTTTGGCAGCAAAAAAAGACCACTCTCTCTTTCAGCGCAGACAGTGCCAGTATCGATAATATTGTCTTTGAAAGCCCACTGGCGGACTTAAGGTTTACCCCAAACCAAATATCAGCGCACGACTTATCTTTCTCCACCCTAGGTGGCTTTGTAAGCCTAGCAGGGCACTGGCAACCAAAGAAACTGCAACTAGACACCCTTACAGTCAACCGTATTAAATGGCTATTAAAACCCAATTGGCAACAAACCCTTCAGCTTTATTTAGCGCCCCTTCAACAAGTTGAAATCGATAAACTGAGCATAAAACACAGCCAATTGATCGATACTGAAAGCAGCACGCCTTTTCAGATGACAGGCCTTAATGTACACGGTCGTCAGCTCAGCCTACGACATCAAGAACAATGGGGATTATGGCAAGGAAAGCTCCATGCCAGCGTACAAAATGCCAGTTTAAATTACGTATTAACTAATCAAGCCATCGTAGAAATGGCCAGTATGAATGGCGAATGGACCATTGACCAAGCCTTATTCCCACTAGAACAAGGAATATTAGAAGTAAACGGTAAGCTCAATCTGAGTGAGCCGAGCCAACCTTGGCAGCTGACTCTCACTGGTGATGGGATCCCCACTGACTTAGTGTTTAATTGGCTCAACGCTCAGCAACTCAAGTACCCACTGCCTATCACGGGGTTAACGGAAGTCTCTTTATCTGCTCAGGGTTTATTGGGCAATCGAGACAGCTTTAATTACAGCTTGGAAGGCGAATTGCAACTACAACCTAGAGACATGGCGACACCATTAAATGCCGAGCAACTGTGGCACTACCAAGAATCTTATGTTCATACACGTCCATCTAACTCAACCAAGCAAGCCATCAACCCATTGGAGATCAGCCCAATCAAAATCACCGCAGATCGTGGCCGGTTAACACTACAACCAATCACGTTTTTAGGAGAAGATTTTAAAGCCAGTTTGGAAGGAAGCTGGGACTTGGCGACTTCTGCCTCAAAAAAGATTGATTACCAATTTACTCAAGGTTGTAACCAAATCACCCGCTCTTGGTTAGGTAGTAACTACACCACAGAATCCACCACTGATTGTGATTGAGCTTCTACTGTGGCCGTTTTGACTTTGGATGGCAGCAACACATAGGTTCCGGTAAATTCCGCCGCCGCTTGATCACCGCTATAGATAGTCACCGTCATCTGCACACGAGCACGGCGACCTCCAACTAAGCGGTCTAGGTCGCCACTTAAGCTATCCAATGACACTACCGCGCGTGGGCTACAAGTAATGGGCTCTCGATAGCGGATATGACTGTCTGCCAGTACAATGTCGCCAGTGACATCGCGCTCTTTCATCATCAGCCATACTAGCCCCCAACCCGCTAATGTAGCCATGGTGAAAATACTGCCAGCAAACATCGTGTTATGCGGGTTTAAGTTGGCGTTTAAGACGGCACTCACTTCAAAACGATAGCCAGTGTATTGGGTAATACGCACGCCCATTTTATCACTGATCGGAATCTGACTTTGCCAACGCTCTTGAAGCTCACTGCACCATTCCGGCCTTCTTAATACGTCTGCCATCGGATTTAACTGTTTCAACATTTGCTGATGACGAGTCGGCCCTCGTTCTTCACTCAGCTCTCCTTGGCTCACAAAATCATTGCGCTCATAAAAAGGAATCGCATCTTCACGGGCATTACAGACCAATCTTTTTGCCCCTTCTTGACGAGCGTACGACTCTAATGCCATCAACACCAACGCACCAATGCCTTTACTGCGATAATGCGGGGCCACTGCCATATAACGGATCTGGCCATCGTGTTCCGGCGTTAAATACAAACGCCCGGCTGCAATTGGCTCCCCTTTACCGTCTACAATCATCCGGTGCTGACTCACATCATCATACGCATCACGTTCAGAGCCTTCCGGCTGATGCCACGGTTCACGCAGCATCTTCCAACGAAAATGATAATACTGCTTAAATTGCGCTTCTGTGGTCGGTGTAATTAAACGAAACATGAAATCCCTCTCACCCTATATTCATCCATAAGGTTGTTAACCGAGTTAAACCTGTAGCCAGAAAGTCACAGGGCCATCGTTCACCAGCGATACTTTCATATCTGCCGCAAAACGACCAGTGCCCGTATTCACCCCTTTGCTCTGGCATCGCTTAGCAAAATACTCATACAGACGTTCAGCGTCTGCTGGGTTTGCACCTTGTGAAAAACCAGGGCGTGTGCCTTTGTTCGTCTCGGCGGCTAATGTAAATTGAGAAACAACCAACACACTACCATCAATCTGTTGCACATTCAGGTTCATTTTTCCGTCTGCATCACTAAAAACACGATAACCCAATACCCGTTCCACTAGGCGATTTGCTTTGGCTTCATCATCGCCTTTTTCTACGCCCAGTAAAATCAACAATCCAGGACCAATCTCACCCGTAATTTCGCCATCCACTTTAACGGATGCTTCACTGACTCGTTGAATTAGTGCTATCACTACTGTTATTTCCTTTTTGCTCAGTTAATACATGAAGAGACGATGTGCTTTCTGCCATCACCTCAGTGTGAATAGATTGCAACTGATATGCTGGGTCCCACTGTGCACGCTCACCTAAACCGGCGGTAATTTCAGCGCCAAGCAACACAATACACCAACATAAGTACACCCACACAAACAAAATCGGCACTGCGGCGAGCGCGCCATAAATCATTTGATAAGACGGGAACTGGGTAATGTATAAAGCAAACCCTTTTTTACTGAGTTCAAACAATAACCCAGCAACGAGTGCCCCACACAACGCATGGCGAAAGTAGATTTTTTTATTTGGAACCAGAATATACAGCCCAAGAAAGGCACTGAATGAAAGAATGATCGGCAGCCAACCCAGTAATTGAGTATACAGTCCCGTCACGGCTTCGCTTTCAATCAGTTTTAACGACGTAAGATAAGAGGTCGCGGCAATACTGGTCCCCACCAACAATGGCCCTAATGTCAGTACCATCCAATACATGGAAAAAGAAAACACTGCCCGGCGCTTTTCTTGCACTCGCCAAATGTAGTTTAAACTCTTATCAATGGCTGAAATCAGCATAACGGCGGCAACAAATAAAAATGCCCCACCCACTGCTGTCATTTTGCCAGTATTGGCCACAAACTCATTCAACGCGCCTTTTACCGCATCGCCCGCTGCGGGCACAAAATTTTGAATAACAAACTCTTGGATCACAATGCCAACCCCAGAGAATGCCGGAAACCCGGAAAGTGCCGTCAGCAATACCGTGACCAAAGGCACCAACGATAACAACGTGATGTACGCCATGTAGCCCGCACTCACCGTGAGTCGGTCATGACTGATCCGCGCGGCTAAGTGATGAAAAAAATTCAAAATTAATAATACAAAAGGAGGTAGTTTCAACTTGTATCTGTGAGCTGTGTCCGCCATAGTTCCCAACTATTCTTCTAATCATCCGTCTATTTTACGCAAAAGGAGGGCTAATGCCTTATTTGCTCGTATTACTTCTCAGCCTTACAACCTTAGCAGGCTGTCAATCCGCCTACTACTCAGCAATGGAAAAAGTTGGCTATCACAAGCGCGATATTATGGTGACTCGCGTGGAAGACGCCAAAGAATCTCAGCAAGAAGCTCAACAAGAATTCACCAGTGCACTAGAAGCACTTAGCGCACTCACAGATTTCCAAGGCGGTGAATTAGAAGCGATCTACAACCAAGTCAACGACAAATACCAAGACAGCGAAAAAGCCGCGGAAGAGGTTCGTGAGCGTATTAGCGCGATTGAAGACGTTTCTGATGCGTTATTTGATGAGTGGCAACAAGAGCTGTCTCTTTATACCAGTAAAAACTTAAAACAAGCCAGCCAAAAAAAGCTGATTGAGACTCAAGCGTCTTATCAAAAAATGCTCACGGCCATGAAAAAAGCCGAGCAGAAAATGACGCCCGTGCTCAATACTCTTCGTGATAATAGCCTGTATTTAAAGCATAACTTAAATGCCAGTGCCATTGGCTCTCTACAAGGTGAATTCAATGCCCTAGAGCGTGATATTGAACGTGCTATTCGTGATATGACCGCCGCGATTGCAGAGTCTGAGAAATTTATTTCTCAACTAAAATCAAAATAATCCGTCTTTCTCGTAAGCATTAAAAAAACCCTTCAGAGCTCACTGCTTTGAAGGGTTTTATTTTGCTTATTGATGAGCCGTTATCGACTCAATCAACAATGCATTATTTTGCAGCACGACCTGCACGTTTACGATCGTTCTCTGTAAGGTGACGCTTACGGATACGAATGTTTTCAGGTGTTACTTCTACTAGCTCGTCGTCATCGATGAACTCAAGTGCTTGCTCAAGCGTGTACTTGATTGCTGGAGAAAGAACCTGCGCATCATCCGTACCAGACGCACGAACGTTAGTTAGCTGCTTACCTTTCAGACAGTTTACTGTCAGATCGTTAGAACGGTTATGAATACCGATCACCTGACCTTCGTATACTTCGTCCGCGTGCTCTGCAAACAGACGGCCACGATCTTGTAGGTTAAACAGTGCGTAAGTCAGTGCTTTACCAGTTGCGTTAGAAATTAGAACACCGTTATTACGTTGACCGATCTCACCGCCTTTGTGTGGACCGTAGTGATCAAACGTATGGTAAAGAAGACCAGAACCTGATGTCAGTGTCATGAACTCAGTTTGGAAACCGATAAGACCACGAGAAGGCATCATGAAGTCCATACGAACACGGCCTTTACCGTCTGGTGCCATGTCAGTCAGCTCACCTTTACGTAGGCCGATGTTTTCCATGATACCGCCTTGATGCTCTTCAATCACATCAATCGTTACGGTTTCGAACGGTTCCATTAGCTGACCATCTTCTTCTTTGATGATTACTTCTGGACGAGATACAGCAAGCTCGAAGCCTTCACGACGCATGTTTTCGATCAGGATAGAAAGGTGAAGTTCACCACGGCCTGATACGCGGAATTTGTCTGGATCGTCAGTTTGTTCAACACGTAGTGCTACGTTGTGAACCAATTCTTTTTCTAGACGCTCAAGGATGTTACGTGAAGTAACGAATTTACCTTCTTTACCAGCAAACGGAGACGTGTTTACTTGGAAAGTCATGGTTACTGTTGGTTCATCAACAGACAGTGGCGTCATCGCTTCAACATTGTTTACATCACAGATGGTGTCAGAGATTTTCAGCTCACCAAGACCTGTAATTGCAATGATGTCACCCGCATTTGCTTGATCAACTTCGTGACGGTCAAGACCTAGGTAACCTAGAACCGTACCGACTTTACCGTTACGTTTTTTACCGTCAGCGCTAACGATAGTTACTTGCTGGTTTGGTTTTACGCTACCACGAGTTACACGAGCAACACCGATAACACCAACATAAGAGTTGTAGTCAAGTTGAGAAACCTGCATCTGTAGAGCACCCTCTACATCAACTTTTGGTGGTTCAACCGTATCAACAACTGCTTGGAACAACGGTTCCATGTTTTCGCCAGTTGTGTCTTCTTCTTGAGAAGCCCAGCCGTTAAGAGCAGAAGCATAAACAACTTTAAAGTCTAGCTGTTCGTCAGTTGCACCTAGGTTATCAAATAGATCAAACACTTGGTCCATAACCCACTCAGGACGTGCGCCTGGGCGGTCAATCTTGTTGATTACAACGATTGGCTTAAGGCCGTGTGCGAATGCTTTTTGCGTTACGAAACGCGTTTGTGGCATTGGGCCGTCAACGGCATCAACGATAAGAAGAACAGAATCAACCATAGACATGATACGCTCAACTTCACCACCGAAATCGGCGTGTCCTGGGGTATCTACGATGTTGATGCGGTAATCATTCCAGTTAATTGCTGTGTTTTTAGCAAGGATGGTAATACCACGCTCTTTCTCGATATCGTTCGAGTCCATCACGCGCTCTTCAGCTTCGCCACGAGATTCAAGCGTACCTGATTGTTGTAGCAGCTTATCAACTAATGTGGTTTTACCGTGGTCAACGTGCGCGATAATCGCGATATTTCTTAGTTTATCAATCTGTGGAGTAGACATGGATTCAAATTCACTCAGAGCGTGTAGCTACCACCATTGGAGCTACTTGGTTTAAAAACGGTCAATAATTTAACAGATTTTAGGGCAAAACCCACGAAATATGTGATTTAAACCACAAGTATTTTTCGCATTTGTCACTAAACCGCGTCTAAATCTCGCCAAGCCCCTAACAAATGCCCCATTTACCGATAACAATGGGGCGTTTATTGCAAGCACACAAAAATAGGCAAAACGATTATTCACCTCCCTTGTCATTGTAGTCTATCCTCATTGAGGAAACTCACTGCACCAAAGTGGGTCAAGGTTTATTTGCATTAAAAATAAACATTAATGACGTTATTAACACTTAATAACAAAGAGTTATAAAGAAAACCCAATTTATTCATTCAATATTTATGCATTTCTAGATTGACAAGATGCGTAATTGATCGCTGAATAGGAGCAGTGAAAATACAGTAAGCCAGTTTGAATAACTTTTTATGCACCAAAATAGTGCATAAAAGATCATTAATGGTGCAGCGTGGTCTTGCACCAGAGGCTAAAATTGGCTAAAACACTGTATTTAAAGGATTAATAAATTTGGCATAGTTTTAGCTTTAGACAAAGTACAGCGAGAGCTACGCATATTCAGCACAATTTAACACCGGAGGTTATACCGAATGTCTGTAGAAAACGTTTTAGCGTTAATCCAAGAAAACGAAGTAAAATTTGTTGATCTACGCTTTACCGATACCAAAGGTAAAGAGCAACACATCTCTCTTCCTGCTCACCAAGTTGATGCCGACTTCTTCGAAGAAGGCAAAATGTTCGATGGCTCCTCTGTAGCTGGTTGGAAAGGCATTAACGAATCAGACATGGTAATGATGCCTGACGCGGCAAGTGCGGTACTTGACCCATTCACAGAAGACGCAACATTAAACATCCGTTGTGACATTCTTGAACCAACAACAATGCAAGGTTACGACCGTGACCCACGCTCTATCGCAAAGCGTGCTGAAGAATACCTACGTTCTACAGGTATTGCCGACACCGTTCTTATTGGTCCTGAGCCAGAATTCTTCCTATTTGACGATGTTAAGTTCAACACTGACATGTCAGGCTCTTTCTACAAAATTGATGACGTAGAAGCAACATGGAACACAGGTTCCGATTTCGAAGGCGGTAACAAAGGCCACCGTCCTGGTGTTAAAGGCGGTTACTTCCCAGTAGCACCAGTTGATTCATCTCAAGACATCCGTTCTGCAATGTGTCTGGTTATGGAAGAGATGGGCTTAGTTGTTGAAGCGCACCACCATGAAGTAGCAACGGCGGGTCAAAACGAAATCGCTACTCGCTTCAACACCCTAACAACCAAAGCAGATGAAACTCAAATCTACAAATACGTGGTTCATAACGTGGCTCACGCATTTGGTAAAACAGCAACCTTCATGCCGAAACCACTTGTAGGTGACAACGGCTCTGGTATGCACGTTCACCAATCACTAGCAAAAGACGGTGTTAACCTGTTTGCTGGTGACAAATACGGTGGTCTGTCTGATCTAGCACTTTACTATATCGGTGGTGTAATCAAGCATGCTCGTGCAATCAACGCATTTGCTAACCCATCAACGAACTCATACAAGCGTCTGGTTCCTGGCTTCGAAGCACCTGTAATGCTTGCGTACTCTGCACGTAACCGTTCTGCTTCTATCCGTATCCCTGTGGTACCAAGCCCGAAAGCACGCCGTATTGAGCTACGTTTCGGTGATCCAGCAGCAAACCCATACCTAGCTTTCTCTGCAATGCTAATGGCTGGTCTTGACGGTATTAAGAACAAGATCCACCCAGGTGAAGCGATGGATAAAGATCTATACGACTTACCAGCAGAAGAAGCGGCAGAGATCCCAACAGTTGCAGAATCTCTACAACAAGCTCTAGTTGAGCTGGATGCAGACCGTGAGTTCCTAACCGCTGGCGGCGTATTCTCTGATGATTTCATCGATTCTTACATCGCACTGAAATCTCAAGATGTTGAGAAAATCAACATGACAACTCACCCACTTGAGTTTGAACTTTACTACTCTGTATAAGATCTAGATGGTCTGTATAGACTGAAAAGTCCACATATTTAATTAGGCTCGCCTCGCAGGTGGGCCTTTTTTATCGCTATCCTAAGCAAATTCCCACTACCATAAAGAACCCTGCCTAAAATACTGGGTCTGCCATGCCTTATTTATTCGTGTTATGCACACTACTATTACTCTCACCTAATGCCGTCGCCAATAAAATTTACACTTGGTTAGACGCTGACAATGTCCGCCATTTCAGTGATTCACCACCAGCAGAACATATTCCAAAAGATGAACTTACCATGCCTGAGTTACCCAGCATGACGCCAGTAGCGCCCCCAGCACACAACGCATCAGCCAATGTAATGAACAACGACGCACGACCCGCTTCAGTGCCTCTAGCGCCACAAAAAGTCACATTCACCAATATCACCAACCAACAAACCATTAGAAGCAACCAAGGCAACATCACCATAAAAGCAGAGCTGGCTCGTAAGGCACAAATCGGTGAGCAATTACAATTGCTGCTGAATAACTCCCCTTACAATGCCCCACAAACGCAAACACAATGGCAGCTCAAAAACATTGACCGCGGAACTCATACACTTCAAATTCAAGTAGTTAATAGCGGCAAGGTAATTGCATTATCTGATCCGATGACCGTGCACCTCCACCGTGCATCACGCAATAACCGTGGTTAATTCATGATAATCGGCACCAAAAAACAAACTATCCAATTGAAAATAAATAGAATTGTTTTTGACAGCGTTCAAGCGAGTAAACAATAGAAAATCCTCGCACCAAATTCATGCACTGTTATTGCAAACCAAGGTACACTTAATGCACCAATGTAGTGCAAAAGCCAAGGACGATGCCAGTGACGAATGATCTCACCACCACATTAATGAACCACTTAGTCACCGCCACCCTCTTACTGGATGAAGATTTGGTGATCCGCTATGCCAACCCTGCGACCGAACAACTTTTTTCACAAAGTGCGCGTAGACTGGAAAATGTGACTCTCACAACCTTGGTACAACACAGCTCCTTTGAGCTAGGGTTACTCACTCAGCCACTAAACAGCGGCCAAAGCATAACAGACAGTGACGTTACCATTGTGATTGATAACCGCCCTATCATGGTAGAGCTCACCGTCAGCCCTGTGCCTTGGCAAAACCAATTAATGCTGCTGATTGAACTTCGCCAAATCGATAAACAACGTCGCTTAAGCCAAGAGCTCAACCAAAATGCACAACAGCAAGCAGCCAAAGTCTTAGTCAGAGGGCTGGCCCATGAAATCAAAAACCCACTCGGTGGCCTACGTGGTGCCGCGCAGTTATTAGAGAAAATGCTGCCAGAACCATCGTTAAAGGAATACACCCAAATCATTATTGAGCAAGCGGATCGGCTGCGAAATTTAGTCGATCGCTTATTAGGCCCACAACGGCCAGGGCATAAAGAACAGCAAAACATTCATATTGTGTTAGAAAAAGTGCGCCAATTGGTGGAGCTTGATACTGGTAAGGATATTCGTTTAGTTCGAGACTATGATCCAAGTTTGCCTGACTTTATGATGGATGCAGAGCAACTAGAGCAAGCCCTCTTAAACATCGTCAGTAACGCGGCTCAAATATTACAAAAACAAAGTGATGGCCAGATCATCATTAAAACACGCACCGATTACCAGACCAACATCAATGGCCACCGTTATCGTCTTGCCGCCAAGATCGACATTATTGATAACGGCCCAGGCATTCCACAGCATATTCAAGATACTTTATTTTATCCGATGGTCAGTGCCCGCGAAGGAGGAACCGGCCTTGGTTTGTCCATCGCTCGTAACTTAGTGGATCAGCACCAAGGAAAAATAGAGGTACACAGTTGGCCTGGTCACACCGCCTTCACCATATATTTACCAATTAAATAAGAATAAATTCCACATTTGCTAGGGGGAAGACATTATGAGCAAAGGACTAATTTGGGTAGTTGATGATGACAGCTCTATCCGCTGGGTAATGGAAAAAACCCTGACTTCCGCGAAAATGCAATGTGACACTTTTGCCGATGGCGACAGCGTTTTGCTTGCTCTAGAACGCAACATACCAGATGTGTTGGTGTCTGATATTCGCATGCCGGGCATGGATGGTTTAACCCTATTAAAAACCATTCAAGAAACCTACCCGGAGCTGCCCGTGATCATCATGACGGCCCACTCCGATTTAGATGCCGCCGTCAGTGCTTACCAAAAAGGTGCCTTTGAATACCTACCGAAACCGTTTGATATTGATGAAGCTCTTACATTGGTTGAGCGAGCCTTAACCCACAGCCAAGAGCAGAAGAAAAAACAACCAAATAAAGACAGCAATGGTGGCACAGCCCCAGAGATCATTGGGGAAGCTCCTGCCATGCAAGAAGTTTTTCGAGCCATTGGTCGCCTATCTCGCTCCTCCATTTCTGTCTTAATTAACGGCGAATCGGGAACAGGTAAAGAACTGGTCGCTCATGCCTTGCACCGCCATAGCCCACGCTCAAAAAACGAATTCATCGCATTGAACATGGCCGCCATCCCCAAAGATTTAATCGAGTCTGAATTGTTTGGCCATGAAAAAGGCGCGTTTACGGGAGCCAACAGCATAAGACAAGGCCGATTTGAACAAGCCAATGGCGGCACTCTGTTTTTGGATGAAATCGGTGACATGCCATTAGACATTCAAACTCGCTTACTGCGCGTACTGGCAGATGGTCAATTTTATCGTGTTGGTGGCCATTCCCCAGTAAAAGTTGATGTGCGTATCATTGCTGCTACCCACCAAAACCTTGAACAACTGGCCGCTGATGGCGATTTTCGTGAAGATTTATTCCATCGCCTCAACGTGATCCGAGTGCACATCCCTTCACTGCGAGAACGTCGTCAAGACATCGCTCAACTGACTATGCACTTTTTAAAACGCGCTTCTAAAGAGTTAGACATAGAGGCAAAAGTCCTTCACCCAGATACCATCACAAAGCTGACCGAACTGCCTTGGCCAGGTAACGTCCGACAGTTAGAAAACACCTGCCGCTGGCTAACGGTCATGGCCAGTGGCCAAGAAGTGCTTCCTTCTGACTTGCCCACTGAATTACTCGAAGAAACACCACCAGAAACAACTAACGGCACTAGTTCATGGAAAGATGGGCTCGCCAACTGGGCACAACAGGCGTTATCAGCAGGACAAAATGACTTGTTGGCCGATGCACAACCCGAGTTTGAGCGTATCTTATTAGAAACCGCACTTAACCATACGCATGGTCACAAACAAGAAGCTGCGCGATTACTGGGCTGGGGGCGTAATACCCTGACGAGAAAATTAAAAGAGCTCAACATAGATGTTCATTAGTGAGATAACTGTTATTATTTCTAGCATGAATAATTTTTAACCATTACACTAAACGGAATGCAATTCCCATTGGATTAAGTTGTTATTCGTGTGAAAAAATACAAACAATTATCGCTCAGAACTGCCGTCATGCTGCCTTTCTCTTTGGTTTTGTTACTAACCATAGGCGTCATCGCGTTCATTCAAAGCACCAGCTACGAAAAAATGGTAAAAGAAGTCAGTCATAAGCTACTGGCTGCTTTTACCAAAAACGTCAGCAATGATCTAAAGTTATTCTTAGATGAACCCTTTAAAGCTAACCTGACCCTAAGCGATACCATTCAACGTTACCAACTTTACCAACCACACGATCTTTCTCAGCTAGACCCATATTTCGAAGGTAGCCTCACCAATCTGTACCACGATTTAGAACAAATGAATGTCATTGGTTTTGGTGGTATCAACGGCGAATTTATTGGCTTTCGCCGCGAGACAAATCAAGGGCTATCGTTGATGTTGCAAGACAGCCGTACCGATAACAACTTAATCATTTATCGCGGCAAAGAGATCAGCGATGACATTCGCTCCGTCATTGAGAACTACGATCCACGCGTTCGCCCTTGGTATACACCCGCTGCAGAAACCTTAAAACCGTCATGGTCCCCCATTTACGCCAACGCAGACGAACGCAAAGAAACCACCTTATCAGCCATTAACCCGGTTTTAAAAAACAACCAGCTACTCGGGGTGGTTGTCACGGATGTAAAGCTCAACAACTTCAATAAATTCTTAATTCAAGAAAAAGAGCTCACGACTGGTTCCATCTACATCATCGACCCAGAGCAGCGATTGGTAGCCCATTCCGATTTAGGCAGTGTCGTCTCCCTTGGCACGCCGAACAGCCCTAGAGGCAGTCGGCTTCTTGCCAACGAAAGCCCAAACCCAGTGATTCGCCAAAGCGCAAAAGAGGTGGGATCACTTAATTTAGAAGCCTTAGCACAAGCACACAGTTTCGTCTTTAATACCGATGATGATCGCTACTTTAACCAAGTCACCCGCTATCAAGATCGTTATGGCTTAGAGTGGTACATCGTCGTTTCTATCTCTGAGGGGGATTTACTCGGCTACCTTCCTCAGCAACAGCAAACAGGTCTATTTTTAGGGCTCATCATCGGAGTCATTGGGCTAGTGGTTGGTCTTATTGTCATCAACCGCATTATCCAGCCTATTTTTACCACGGCCAATGCAGCAAAAAGCCTCGCCAGTGGTGATTGGAAATATGCCATTCAAGATAAAGGCACCATTTATGAAACCAGCATGCTGATGGATGCCTTTAGCGACATGACCCAAAAGCTGCAATCCTCCTTTCAGGCATTAAGAGATCAGATTTTATACGACTCTCTGACACAGCTTCATAGCAGGCAAGGCCTAATTGAAGCCGTAAATATTGATGCAAGCACCACACAACATCGAGGGCTAATCTTAATTGGTGTCAAAGCATTCCGGGATGTGAACGACAGCCTAGGCCACTTACATGGCGATCAACTGCTCATTGCGATAGCCCAGCGTCTAAGGCATCACTTTTCTCAGCAGGTCATTTTAGCCCGTGTCAGCGGCGATGAATTTGCAATCTATTTACATACGGTTCATGACACCTCAGACATGCTTCAAAAGGCACAAGAGTTACACGCCATGTTCAACACCCCATTTACCACCCAAGGAGAAGAAGTGTTACTTAAAGTCTCCATCGGTACAATGGAGGGCAATTTAGCCACTTCCAGCATCTCTGAGTGGCTTCGTAATGCCAGCATTGCCTTAAGCCAGGCCAAACACTCTCCGCAAGGTATTGTGCTTTACCACCCAGACATGGCCTTAGCTTCCGAGATGAAAACCCGCCTAACCACAGAACTGGGTTATGCCATAGACAATCAAGAGTTTGTCCCTTTTTATCAGCCAGTGATTAATTTAGAAACTGGACAGATTAAAGGGGCAGAAGCCTTAATCCGTTGGTTTAGCCCACAACGAGGCATGGTTTCCCCTGCCGATTTTATCCCTATTGCTGAAGACAACGGCATGATCATCGACATCGGTCGCTTTATTCTCAATCAAGCGTGTAAAGACACCGCTCAGCGTATTCAAAAGGGTGAATGGGCACCTGATTTTCATATCAATGTGAATTTATCCGTCTGCCAACTGACCCGAGATAATTTTATTGATGAGCTCAAGCACACCCTCACTACGACTCAGCTGCCAGCCAAGAACCTAACGCTTGAAATCACGGAGTCACGCCTTGTCAATCACGACTCACACACCATTAAGACCATCAAAAAGATCCGTCGCCTTGGTGTGCGAATCGCCATTGATGATTTTGGAACGGGCTACTCTTCATTGGCTTATTTGCACCAACTGCCTTTTGACTGTCTAAAGATCGATCGCTCATTTGTCGCACCTCTCACCAAAGAGACATTAGAAACGTCGGTGATCGTGGCCATCATCAACATGACCAAGGGCTTTAACATCGATATTGTGGCAGAGGGTGTTGAAACTGCCGAGCAAGCACAGTTACTGGCCTCTTTGGGCTGCCCATCCGCTCAAGGGTACTTGTACAGCAGACCCGTTCCGATTGAAGAATGGCCAACAGATTTAGTAAACGTAAGCTCATAATTTAACAAATAATGGCTTTTCCCTCGTTCACTATACTGACACTGGCAGGCTTAGCTCGTATACTGAGCCACCATTTTCTGTACTTGCCTTTTGGGGAGACCTCAACATGATCACGAAAAACCTACCGCTAACGGATCTACACCGCCACCTTGATGGCAATATTCGCATCGAAACCATTTTAGATCTTGGCAAAAAATTTGGTCTTGCCCTACCCGCTTACGACGTTGAAGCACTGCGCCCACACGTTCAAATTGTGGAAGCAGAGCCAAGCTTAGTGGCTTTCTTATCCAAACTGGATTGGGGTGTGGCAGTACTGGGCGACTTAGACGCATGTCGTCGTGTAGCTTATGAAAATGTTGAAGATGCGAAAAACGCACAACTTGATTATGCTGAGCTGCGTTTCTCCCCTTACTACATGGCAATGAAACATAAGCTGCCAGTAGCGGGTGTAGTAGAAGCGGTAGTTGATGGTGTTGAGGCAGGTGTTCGTGATTTCGGTGTAAAAACGAACCTAATTGGTATCATGAGCCGCACATTTGGTACTGACGCTTGCCAACAAGAGCTGGATGGCATCTTAACTCAAAAAGACAAAATTGTGGCTGTTGACCTAGCTGGTGACGAACTTGGCCAGCCAGGTGATCGCTTTATCTCTCACTTTAAACAAGTGCGTGATGCAGGCATGAATATCACAGTTCACGCTGGTGAAGCCGCGGGGCCTGAAAGCATGTGGCAAGCAATTCAAGAACTAGGCGCAACACGTATTGGTCATGGTGTGAAAGCGATTCACGATCCTAAATTGATGGATTACCTAGCAGAAAACAAGATTGGTATCGAATCTTGTATTACATCCAACATTCAAACCAGCACTGTAGCTTCTATTACTGAGCACCCAGTAAAACAGTTCCTTGATCACGGTATCTTAGCGTGTCTAAATACCGATGACCCAGCGGTTGAGGGCATTGATCTGCCATACGAATACGAAGTAGCCGCACCACAAGCAGGCCTAAGCCAAGAGCAAATCAAACAAGCTCAAATTAATGGTTTAGAACTGGCGTTCCTATCGGAAGCAGAAAAAGAAGCACTACGCGTTACTGCAGCACAACGCGGTTAATCGCTTTTACTACTACGATACACACCATATCGTATTAGATATCGCATAAAGAAAACGGGGCTGTAGATGATTCGACAGCCCCGTTTTTATATTCAGTCCCGCTCTAACATGTGTTTACACATAGGGGACTTAATAATGAAAAACTTAAATAACGCGAGAGAACTGTTGTTGACGGGCACGATCTCGCAAATATTTGTCAAAACACATGCAAATGTTACGGATCAACAAGCGACCACGCAAGCTCACTTCGATGATACCGTCTTCAATCGTCACTAGCTCATCATCAACAAACGTTTGGATCAGCTCTAAGTCTTCAGCAAAGTATTCCGTGAAAGTTAACTTAAACTCAGATTCAATTTGCTTTGTATCTAACTTAAAGTTACAAATCAGCTGCTTAATCACTTCGCGGCGCAGTAAATCGTCGCTGTCTAAAGAAACCCCTTTCCATAACGCATGACGCTGCTCGTTCACCTGAGCGTAGTATTTTTTCAGCTCTTTTTGGTTCTGTGCGTAGCTGTCACCAATCATGGAAATCGCCGACACCCCAAAACCTAATAAATCACACTCACCTTGAGTAGTGTAACCTTGGAAGTTGCGGTGCAGCACACCATTACGCTGTGCAATTGCCAGTTCGTCATCTGGCAAGGCAAAGTGATCCATGCCGATGAATTGATATCCAGCCCCAGTTAAGGTCGCGATGGTGTCTTGCAAAATCGCCAGCTTCTCATCGGCCTTCGGTAAGTCTTCATCTTTAATTTTACGCTGCGCCGCAAACAAGGTAGGCATATGCGCGTAGTTAAAGACAGACAAACGACCCGGCTTCATTTTCAGCACTTGTTCTAGGGTTTCAGCAAACAAAGCTTTTGTCTGCTTGGGTAGCCCATAAATCAGATCAAGATTGGTTGAACGGAAACCCAGCTCTTTGGCTCTGGCCACCATGGCTACGATGAATTCTTCATCTTGCTCACGGTTAACCAACTTTTGAACTTCTTTATTAAAGTCTTGAACGCCAATGCTTAAACGGTTGAACCCTTCACTGCGCAAGTGATCAAGAATATCCAACTCAATCTCACGTGGATCCACTTCAATGCTGATTTCAGCGTCAGCTTCGAAGCTAAACTCGTCACGCAGAAGCCCCATTAAACGGCTAATTTGTTCAGCAGATAAAAACGTCGGTGTACCGCCGCCAAAATGCAGTTGCGTCACACGACGGTGACCCAATAGCGCTGCACGCTGACGAATCTCATGTTCAAGCACATCTAAATAATCATCGGCTTTATGCTGATGACGCGTGATCACCTTATTACAACCACAGTAATAACAAAGCTTGTGACAGAAAGGGATATGAACATACAAAGACAGCGGGCGTTCAGGGTACTGAGTGCAAGCCATATCGAACTCTGCTGGCGTATACGCCTCATGAAACTCTAATGCAGTTGGATATGAGGTGTACCTTGGCCCTGAGTAATTGTATTTCTCAATAATGGCCTGATCCCAAACAATTTGTTCGTTCGACATGACTTACTTCCACTAACGGTAACGATATTGATATAAAGACTATTTTGCCATAAGCCCTACTTTTAGTAGACCTTTAACTTTTCATGACCATGATAAGTGTTGGCTAGATCATCTTTATTGGTATCGTGGTGTTTAACGGTTTAATCTGATTTTGCAGAACTTCCAGCTCCTGCTTAATCGCATCGTGCAATTTCGCTTCTGCTTTCATTCTGTCGTAATCAAACTTCATACGCTCTTTTTTACCTAGCTCTTTACGTGCTTCACTGCGCGGCATGTCTTTCACCACGTCGTACAGCTCTTGCATTGCCGGATAAGTCGCAGCAAAATCAATGCGCTCCTCGCCCTGCACGTAATCCAAAATGCAGTAAATGCGAATCGTCGCTTCCGACAAATCACACTGCCCCTGAATACCAGCCAGACAGATCGTATCAACGCTTTCAAAAATGTTGGCGTTTCTTTTTGCGATCGCAAGTGCTTGCTGCTGCTGTTGCAACTCCGTTTGCTTTTTCAGCTTTAAGAGTAGATGAGCAGCGTAACTCGCAAGCCCAACAATAATCAGACCACCAATGGTGGCCAGCACTGCGGTTGTCGACATGGCTTACTCCTTAAAGTCATCCATATCAAGGTCGCTAAACTGCGCCAACAAATCATCGTCTGTTTTTGCTTTTGAAGGCTTAGCAGAAGCAACAATCACCTCTTCAGGCTCTTCCTCTTCCAACAAACCAAGTTGATTCATCAATTGTTCAATGCGATCCAATTTCTCATCAACGTAGTTTTGCAGACCAGCCCCTAAGTTCTCGCCATTTTCTAAACGATCCAGCAACACATTCAGTTGGGTATCATTTTCTAATTGCGCTAACTCTTGCTCTGCAGATAAACGGCGCTCTTTTTTCGCCGCAGCTGTACCTGGTTTCGCTTTTGGTGCCACGATCAATGGAATTGGCTTCTTGCTGCCTAAACGTGGGTCTTTCTTTTGACCTTGAGTTTGCTGCTTTTTCGCACTACCTTCAGAGTGACGAGCACCCGCTTTTAACCCTTTACGTTTCTTCTCTTTTTTACGCAGTCGAGCATCTACATCAGACTGAGTACGATTACGTGTTACATTTTCTGTTGGTGCCGCGGCACCAGGCTTACGTGACTTTTTCTTACGAGTCATTACTGGGTCTTCCTCAGTAAAATTACATCATTACCAATAAATTCTATGGCAAGCTCATGCTCTTTGGCCAAATACAAAAAGGTTTCTCGGCTAAAGAAGCTCACATGGGTTGCGTCATTTTTATAGTGCCATGTTGAAAACGCATCAACATCCCTGGCCAATTTTGTCATGATCCCAAGCCAACCACCGGGTTTCACAAGGCTGAGTAACAACTCCCACTCTTTACTCGGCGTATAAAAATGTTCGATGGCTTCTGTGCACGTCACAAAATCATACTGCTTGGATAACACACGTTCATCTGGCGCATAATACACATCGTACAATGCCACCTGATGACCTGCTTCCTCTATCATTAAGGATAGTGTCGGACCGGGGCCACAACCAAAATCTAACCCTTCTAAATTCGGTTGTGCTAAACGCGCTAACAGCGGCTCAGACATCCGAGAAAGAAAACGGCGATAACCTTGATCTTGAGGGTCATTTTCATGTTGATCATAGTGGGCTTTTTCAGTGCCTGAATCGAGCCTATCATTAGGATCCACAAAGATTAGCCAACACTGCTCACAGCGATAATATCGACGACGTTTATCTTGGAAAAAATCACTTGTTTGTTGATGGTGACACAGTGGGCACAGATGCATTGCAGTTCTCGTTTATCAGCCAAATTATCAAGATGAAAACATGGATGCGCAACATAGCAGAAAGCAGCGCCTGAGTGGAGCTTTATTAAGCAGAATCACCGAAAAGAAGGGAATAAAAAAGAAAAACGACAGGCCGAAACCTGTCGTGATAGAAAGAACCAGTAACTGGTTATAATCTTGTAGAGTCTATCCTTAACCGCTGGAAACATCCCGGTTACAAGAATCCATTTGTTATTTGTGCTTTCCATGCCGAAATTTACGTTTGTCATCATCCTGATGATTTTTAGCAATCCGTCTCGACATTCCGTGTTCTTGCAGTTAATCCGTAACTGGCCTTTCCTTAAGGCGAAGTATCATCCAGATACCGAACTTAACCATCCGTGTTGATACCCCGTTCCTCGAAGTACCTTCATTCTTTGCCAACCTCTTGTCGACACAGACTAATTTACGCTTTTTATAAGCAGAAACAACACACGTAAATTTTTAAATAATCAAAAATAACAAGAAGAAAGCCTAACCATTTGAAAACAATGACATCTAAAAATTCTACCCCCGTTTTTTCATCTTAAATCAAGCAAAGCAATAGCGGATCTCTTACAACATTACGAGAAAACACAATATCCGCACACCATTAGTAAAACAGCTGGCCCTGCTTTATTTTCTTTAGGGCATAAAAAAGCAGCCAACTTGAATCAAGCTGGCTGCTTATGATTGATTTAAGAGTTGGGCTCTCTTAGTGCAAACCACCAACATATTGGGATAATGCAGAAATTTCAGCGTCAGTCAGTTTGGCAGAAATATTACGCATCATGGCGTTCATGTCGTTAGCACGATCACCTGAACGGAATTTTTCTAGCTGAATTTTAATGTAATCAGCATGTTGACCTGAAATTTTAGGGAAACCAGAAAGCTCAGTACCGTTACCACGAGGACCATGACAAGCAATACATGCGGTAATACCACGCTCAGAATCACCAGCACGGTATAACTTTTGGCCTAACTCAACCGACTCTTCAGATGTAGTGTTATCTGAAATAGGCAGTGTTGAGAAGTAAGCAGCTAAATCCGCAGCATCCTGATCAGACAATGGCATTGCCATTCCCCCCATGACAGGATCCACACGACCTTGTTTACCACCACTTGTCATACCCAGTTTGAATTCCTTGATTTGTTTTTCAAGGTAACCTGCATGTTGACCAGCAAGCTTAGGGTATTGTGTTAGTAAACTGTTTCCATCTGTACCGTGACATGCGGCACACGTTGCGGCTTTCGCTTTACCAGCTTCCGCATCTCCTTGGGCCCAGGCTGAGCAGCTGGCAAGGAGAGTCAATATCAGCGCTAATTTCTTCATGACATTCCATTTATAATTATCAAGCTTCCAGTACCGAATAAACCAGACGGTGTCCGACAATGATTTTTACCGCCGTCATCCACTACAGTTTATTCCGACACTTAAAGCAGTATAGAGCCTTTCTGACTAAGCTACTGTGAAGCAGTCGTGCAAATTTTAGCCATAACCAATAGGAAACAGCTATTTCTATAGTGATAGTAAAATAATTACGGGACACAGCCTAAGTTACGACATGGTACAATGAGCGACCTTAAGCCGAGCACGGTTATTTTACACAATTTCACATAAAAGTAATCAGCCGACTACACTAAGTCGAGACGGAGTTAACAGTGAGCAAAACAATTCACTATCAAAACACGCATTTCATAACAAGTGCACCAGATATTCGCCATATGCCGGCTGACGAAGGGATTGAAGTCGCCTTTGCTGGACGTTCTAACGCGGGTAAGTCAAGCGCACTAAATCGCCTGACAAATCAACGTAGTTTAGCAAAAACCAGTAAAACACCAGGTCGTACTCAGCTCATCAACTTATTCCAGGTTGATGAAAACTGCCACATTGTGGATTTACCAGGTTATGGCTTTGCCCAAGTACCGGTTGAAATGAAGCTAAAGTGGCAAAAGTCTTTGGGCGAATACCTACAAAAACGTGAGAGCTTAAAGGGACTCGTGGTGCTAATGGACATCCGCCACCCAATGAAAGATCTCGACCAACAGCTGATCTACTGGGCCGTCGACAGCGGTCTGCCAGTGCAAGTACTGTTAACCAAAGCAGATAAGCTCAAAAGTGGTGCTCGTAAAGCACAGCTTCTAAAAATTCGTGAAGAATCAAAGTCTTTTGGTGGTGATGTGCAAGTTGACGTGTTCTCATCATTAAAAGGCATGGGGGTTGATCAACTTCGCCGTAAGCTCGATTCTTGGTTTGCACCAGCATTTGAAGAATTAGAATTGGATGAAGAAGACGCAGCTGCCGACAATAACGACGCCTCTTAACGTCGCGCCACTCCCTTTATGGCCAGTATGCTGTTCAACAAGGCATATTGGCTTATAAAAGTCCCCACCACGAGGTGGGGCAACGGGAGAGAAATAGGAGGTTTATTATTGTTATAAGTTCAAAGAATCAACGATTTCTTCACAGAACGCAAGTTTTTTAATCAGTTTAGTGCGATTCCCCACACTCTAATCCCTTTTACTTCCTAGTTCTTTTACCCATAAATTTTCTTTTTTACCCATTAACTCCAGTAATTCCATTCAAACTTGTTTTTTACAAAGAATTAATAAAATCACAGTATGTAAGAAAAATTACAAATAGGTGGTAATCATTCAAAAGAGTAAAAGTGACAGGTAAAAAAATACCGACCTGGATTGGGTCGGTAAAATATTCGAATTTTGCTAATACACAAACCTAATGAATTAGGGTGAATCACAAAAGATGAACAAGAAGCTGCTGCTATTATACTCAATCAACGCTCAAATTAAAGTATTTACTCTAATTTATATGTAAGAAAGAATGTCTCACAGAGCACAAAAAAGAAACAACATCCGCTAGGGAAATGAAATTAAAGCGTTCGATGGAATAATTGACGGCTTATAAGAAGAGAAAAATTTTCTTTGCCACAAGAAAAAACGCCCCGGCCAAAAATGACCAGGGCGGCTGAATCAGCCAAATCCAATAACGTGAAACAAAAGGTCTGAAAGATAGAACATCTTACCTCTGTACCCTACGCAGATAAATGTACAACAATTGCTCAGATAAGAAAAGTCTTTTATGTAATTTTTTTTCACAAAATGATGTAAAAGTACATGTTGTTGTTGATTTATCCCACTTTATTTGATTAAAAAAAAAGCCAGCATGTGCGCTGGCTTAAATTTTATCTACAAACTGGTAAGCTAATTACTTAATGAGCTTGATCCCAGTTGTCTCCGTGTCCACTTTCTGCGATTAATGGCACATCCAGTGTGGCTGCCGATTCCATCAATTTTTGTACTTTTGTTTCAATTTCCGATAACGCTGACTCTTCCACTTCCAGTACCAATTCATCGTGTACCTGCATAAGAAGGCGCACTTTGCCCTGCCCATACTCTTGAATCCATTCATCCACAATCAACATCGCTTTTTTAATAATGTCTGCCGCCGTTCCTTGCATAGGTGCATTAATAGCCGCACGCTCTGCTGCTTTGCGACGCATACCATTACGAGATTTGATTTCAGGTAAATACAAACGACGACCAAATAAGGTTTCAACATAACCCTGCTCAGTTGCTTGCAAGCGGGTATTTTCCATGTACTTCATCACGCCTGGATAACGTTCAAAATACAAATCCATGTATTGCTGAGCTTCACCGCGAGCAATGCCAATTTGTTTTGCTAAGCCAAACGCACTCATGCCGTAAATTAAGCCAAAGTTAATGGCTTTGGCACGGCGACGCTGCTCAGAAGTAACCTCTTCAATAGCCACACCCATGACTTCCGCAGCGGTGGCCGAGTGAATGTCTTTACCTTGTGAGAAAGCATCTAACAACGCCTGATCACCCGACAGGTGGGCCATAATACGTAATTCGATTTGAGAGTAATCCACTGCAAGGATTTTCCAACCGTGTGGGGCAATAAACGCTTGGCGAATACGACGGCCTTGCTCATTACGAATTGGAATATTCTGTAAGTTTGGATCCGTCGACGATAAACGCCCTGTCGCCGTGACGGCTTGATGATACGAAGTGTGCACACGCCCTGTCGATGGGTTGATCATCTTAGGTAATTTATCCGTATAAGTGGATTTCAACTTCGCTAAACCACGGTACTCCAAAATCAGCTTTGGCAATGGGTAATCCAGCGCCAACTCTTGCAGCACTTCTTCGTTGGTTGATGGCGCGCCTGATGGGGTCTTCTTAATAACTGGCAACCCCATTTTTTCAAACAATACGGCTTGAAGCTGTTTTGGCGAACTTAAATTAAATTCTTGCTCTGCGATTTCAAACACTTGTTTTTCAAGTTCATCCAAGCGCTGCGCAATTTCTACCGACTGAGCAGACAACTGCATGTCATCCACTAACACGCCCGTACGCTCGATTCTTGACAGCACTGGCACCAATGGCAATTCAATCTCTTCAAAAACAGATTTCAGTTTTTCATCAGCTTGAACTTTTTCATTCAAGTAGTTGTGCAAACGAAGAGTAATATCCGCATCTTCTGCTGCATAAGGGCCCGCTTGCTCTAAATCAATTTGGTTAAACGTCAGCTGCTTTTTGCCTTTACCTGCAATTTCTTCGAAACTGATGTTTTTATGCTGTAAATAACGCAGTGCTAAGCTGTCCATATCATGTCGGCCGCTCACGCTGTTAAACACGTAAGACTCCAGCATGGTGTCGAACTTAATGCCTTTCATCTCAATGTCGTAACGCGCAAGAATACTGGCATCAAACTTTAAGTTTTGCCCCACTTTAGCTCTATTGTCATCTTCTAGCAGCGGTTTTAATTGCTCTAGCACCCAATCACGATCTAACTGCTCTGGTGCATCTAAATAATCATGAGCGACAGGTACATACGCGGCTTTACCTTCTTCTACGGCAAAAGAAAGACCAACCAAGTTCGCAGTCATGTAATCCAAACCATCGGTTTCAGTATCAAACGCGACGACATCTGCGCTGTTGAGTTTATCAAGCCATGTGGCAAAACTGTCTTTATCCAGAACCGTTTCATACCCACTGCGATCAACCATAATGGCTTTAGAAATTGGCTCATCTGCTTGGCTGGATGACGCTGCTTTTTCATCCGCAACAATCTTGCCATCACCACCATCCAGAAGCTCACTTAACCAACGTTTAAACGCCATTTTACCGAACCACTGAATCAACTCATCGGTGTTTGGTTCTGATTTGATCAATTGATCTGGCGCTTGATCAAGCTCAACATCTAATTTGATCGTGGCTAACTGGTAAGAAAGGTACGCTTCTTCTTTATTATCCGTTAGCTTTTTCGCCATGGTTTTTGAACCACGGAAACCCAGCGGGGCAATATCATCAAGGTTGTCATACAGAGCGTCTAAGCCACCAATACCTTGTAATAGCGCCTTCGCCGTTTTCTCACCCACTCCCGGAACACCAGGAATGTTATCCACTTTATCTCCCATTAGCGCGAGGTAGTCGATAATCAGCTCAGGTCCGATACCAAACTTTTCTACAACACCAGCAGGATCCATTACCACGTTTGTCATGGTATTGATCAGAGTGACATTTTCATCCACCAGCTGAGCCATGTCTTTATCACCTGTACTGATCAATACAGGCATTCCTTGCTTTGATGCTTGCGTCGCTAACGTACCGATAACATCATCGGCCTCAACACCAGAAATAGAGATCAAAGGTAAGCCCATCGCTTTAATGATCGCGTGTAGTGGTTCAACTTGACTGCGCAGATCATCCGGCATAGATGGGCGATTCGCTTTATACTCAGGGTACATGTCATCACGAAACGTTTTCCCTTTCGCATCAAAAATAACCGCAATACGCTCTGTCGCGACTTGTTTTAGCAATGCGCGCAGCATGTTCACTACGCCATACACAGCGCCAGTCGGCTCACCGTCGGCATTAGTTAAATTTGGGGAAGCGTGATAAGCACGATAAAGGTAAGACGAACCATCAATAAGAATCAGTGGGTTTTCAGGGATGCTTGCCATGGTGTTTGGTAATCCAGAAATGAAAGAGATCTGGTAAGGATGCCACGACATCTTGATTCTGTTAACTCCTATCCGCGATCTCGATCTATTTGTTTTGCCTTTTGTTTATCTCGATCTGTGGATAAGTTTGTTAGTACTTATTTTTGAGGAAAATATCAATTGTTAACAAAATGATCTGAAAACAGTTTTAGATCATTAAAAACAACAAGATAACTATCAACAGAGCATTGGATCTTAGATCCGAAAATGATCATACGCTGTGGAAAAGATTCCTATCTGTCATATTTTGATTCCACTTTATTGCATATATACATTTAGCTGCTAATGAGGGAACAAACTTATAAGTGTGTAGTTGCATCTTTCAAAGAGCAGATTGAGGAGAAAGGAAAAGGCTAAAAAGAAAAAAGCGGCGCTTTTAATAAAAACGCCGCTCAGCAGAAAAATACAAGATAATTAACTATGTCATTTGCCGTTAATCACCCTGCTAGTAGCTGATTTACACTGGAAGCAATGTGAGCAATGTCGTGCCTTCAAAGAGTGCAGAGTAAAACAGCTTGATGTCTGTCTCCCTGAGTGCAAGTTAATAATAACCATTCTCAGTTGTATTGCAACATCTAAATGAGAATTTATTTCATTTAATTAAAATAAAAACACAAGCAACTGAAAAATAAACAATTTTAAATTCAGAAAAAGAAAGTTTTATGACTATAAAAGAAAAAAGCGACATCTAATCGTATAGATGTCGCCTAGCAAATAAGACAAAATGATTAGCAATTAAGGTTTGCGTCTAATCACTTTGCTATAGCTGAATTACACTGGAAGCAATGTGAGCAATGTCATGTCAGTTAGAAAGCAGAACCAACCAAATAGGTGTTGGTCAACTCCTGAAAGACGAGTTAATAATAACTATTCTCATTTAAATTGCAACACCTAAATGATATAAATTCTCAACTAGATGCTAATCTGTTTTATAAAGTTAAGTCGATTATCTTCAATATTTTCTTTTTGTTCTATTGATTCAATTAGATAACCATTTCTTAATAATAGGCGTAGCATCGCAGGAAAACAGTTACGCGATTTAACACGAACAGCACTATAACCTTGCTCTTGAACCCACAACTCTTGAGCCTCTAGTAAAGCCTGCGCGACTCCATGATTTCGTCCTTGTGGTGCAACACCGCCCAACCAGCTGTAAAATGTGCTGCTATCAAGTTGGTAGCCAATCTTAACACCAAGTGGGATCTCCCCTTGCGTGGCCATCAATATGAGACTATTGCGATCCTTCAATCGGGCTTGGATCGACTCAACACTTTCACCTCGGGCAAACTCAGGGATCAACCGAATGACTTCCAGTGCCTCTTTCACAGACGCTTGTTTGATTTCCACCACACTTTACTCCTACAAAAAAGCCGGCAGACACGCCGGCTTTTGACGATAAAAATAAAACCTCTACACACTCACTTGCTGAGTATGTACTCCTTCTCGTACCGCCGTTAAACGCTTTACTAAGAAGTTCAGCAATACACCATACATTGGCACAAATAGGCCAAGGCTAATTACAAGTTTAAAACCATAATCAACCAGTGCGATCTCTGTCCAATGCTCCGCCATAAATGCATCACTGCTTTGGTAAAACGCAATAGAGAAAAAGGCTAAAGTATCTAGCGCATTACCAAACAAAGTGGAGCACGTTGGGGCAACCCACCACTGTTTTGTTTGGCGTAAGCGGTTAAACACATGCACATCTAAAATTTGACCTAACAAATAAGCCATGAAACTGGCGATCGCGATGCGGGCAACAAACAAGTTAAATTCACTCACTTGCCCAAAGCCTTGGAAGTGCCCTTCATAAAAGAGCACCGACAGCAAGTAAGACACCGCTAATGCTGGCAACATCACTAACCCGATGATCTTTCTTGCCATACCCGCCCCAAAGATACGGACAGTAAGATCAGTAGCGAGAAAAATAAACGGGAAAGTAAACGCCCCCCAAGTGGTATGCAGACCAAAAATGGTAAATGGGATTTGAACTAGATAATTGCTTGATGCAATGATAACCAGATGAAATAAAACAAGAAAAAATAAAGCATTGCGCTTTTGCGCAGGGGAAAACGTACTCATAGCGTACCTTTTTGTCATTGGGGGCGAGGGAACCCAAATAATTCTTCTTGTGGCTTTTTCAACACCTCAAGAAGTCCGAAGGCAGCGATTATACCTTAACCACTTTGTTGCGCAACAAAACCTTTGCACTGCTTGCAGCAATTTTTGTGATCAAAAACCACGCTTAAATAATTGCGCCAAATAGGCTAATTCTTCCGCTGATTCATGTGCCGCTAAGCTTTCGATCCATACTGCATTGGAGTAATGTTCGGCCCGTAACATTAAACGGCAGCCTTCAAAATCGATCATCCAACTGTGCAAATCCGCATCCAACTGCTGCTCCACGACGGTAGCATCCAACAGACGAAGTAGCTTTTTTCCCAACTCAGGAAATGAATCAAAATCAAACGATGGTGTGGTGATCACCAACCGTCCCTGTTCAGGAGAAAACTCTGCTAATCCAAATTCTTTCATGGCAATTCCTTTGATTATTTGATGATACCGCTAAAGGTGTAAGTTTCTGTTGCAAGCCGTAATCATACATAAATGCTGTCTAGCTTTAGAAATAACAACATGGTCTTATGTGCCGGCCTGTTAGAGCATGATCGCCCCTAGGTCATCTGACAAGCATGGTGCTATCACCATATACGCAAGCTGTTTCTTGCGAATCATACCCAGTATGTTTTCTCGCATAGCGCCGGACTTATTGTCCGGTTTTTTTCTTTATAACACTCGATAATGTCTTTTACCGAGTCAGGTTAAAATTGCCCACCCGTTAAATGCTCTTGGATCAAATCTAAGAATGGATCGGCGTATTTTTCCAACTTACGTTGCCCTACCCCGTTAACCGCCAACATTTCACCCGCCGATGTCGGTAGCACTTCTGCCATATCTATTAAGGTGGCGTCGTTGAAGACCACGTATGGTGGAATATCGTCTTCATCGGCAATGGCTTTTCTTAACTTGCGTAACTTAGCAAACAGCTTTTTATCGTAGTGACGACTTGATAGTTTATCGGACTTCGCCGAGCGTGCCGTCATGTCTAAACGAGGCACAGCCAGCTCCAGCGGTAGCTCACCCCGTAATAAAGGACGCGCTTCTTCGGTTAGCTGCAAGGTCGAACTGCGGACAATGTTCTGATTTAAAAAACCAGAGTGGATAAGTTGACGAATGATGCTGACCCAGTATTCATGGCTGTGCTCTTGCCCTAAACCATACGTCGATAGTTTATCGTGGCCATGTTCACGAATACGGGCGGTATTCATGCCTCGCAACACTTCCACTACATAACCAATACCAAAACTTTGATTCACTCGGTAGACACACGACAACGCTTTTTGCGCCGCCTCTGTCCCATCAAAACGTTTAGGAGGATCCAAACAAATGTCACAGTTGCCGCAAGTTTCTTTTCTAAATTCACCAAAGTAATTCAATAACACCTGACGACGACACGTTTGCGCTTCAGCAAACGCACTCATGGCGCTCAACTTATGGGCTTCCACTTGTTTTTGTGGCCCTTCGTCTTTTTCATCCAACATACGACGAAGCCAAGCTATGTCCGCCGGATCGTACAACATTACCGCTTCAGCAGGCAGACCATCACGCCCCGCTCGACCGGTTTCTTGATAATAAGATTCAATGTTACGCGGAATATCAAAGTGCACCACAAAGCGCACATTGGGTTTGTTGATCCCCATGCCAAAAGCCACGGTGGCAACCACAATTTGAATGTCATCACGCTGAAAGGCTTCTTGAACATAAGCGCGCTCATCATTCGGTAGCCCAGCATGGTAGGCCGCTGCTCGAATGTGGTTATTGCATAATTTTTCAGTCAGTTGCTCGACTTTTTTGCGGCTACCACAATAGATAATGCCGCACTGGCCACGCTGACCTTCCAAGAAACGAACAACCTGAGCAATAGGCTTATGTTTTTCAATTAAGGTGTAACGAATGTTTGGACGATCGAAACTGCTTAAATGTACATGGGGCTCAGCCAAGGCCAAACGAGAGATAATATCGGTACGTGTGGCATCATCGGCGGTGGCCGTTAACGCCATGACAGGCACATTCGGGAAAAACTGTTTCAGCTGCCCAAGCGAGGCGTATTCAGGGCGAAAGTCATGACCCCACTGTGAGATACAATGCGCTTCATCCACCGCAATCATGCTTAAGTTCACCCCATGCAATCGCTCAATAAAGTCACGCATCAACACTCGCTCTGGCGATACGTAAATCATTTTAAGCTGCCCCATGTGCATGCGATTCAGCACAGACATCAGCTCGTCACGTTCCATGGTGGAATTTAGGCACTCCGCTGCAACCCCGTTGGCTTTCAGCTGATCCACTTGGTCTTTCATCAACGAAATCAAAGGGGAAATCACCAAGGTCAGCCCTTCCCGTACAAGCGCAGGGATCTGATAACACAAAGACTTCCCGCCACCGGTTGGCATGATCACCAAGCTATCTTGGCCCTCAATGGCGGTATTGATCACTTCGTCTTGCCCAGCCCGAAATTCTTGATAGCCAAACACATCTCGTAAGACTTGTTCGCTACGGGATAAAGCGGTTTCTGGCTGTTCAACAACTTGGCTAGACATGATTGTACTCTGTGCTCATTTTGGGCTGGCTATTTTAGCTGGCTAAAGGCGTGACTCCAATAAGAATCGAACAATCACGCATCGCTTTTTAAAACTCACAATATGTAAGGCTCAATAACCACTGCTGCAATTAGAACAAAATACTCATACACTCAAGTAGTAATAGAGAACTCACTATTTAATGGATTTATACCAGCATTGCCCTCTATACTGGCTGAACTTTACTCGCTGACTGCTGATGCGCCCCATTTTCTTCACTCCCTTTCGCACAGCCATAAACATGAAGACTGACCATAATTATGACTAACGAACAACAACGTACTCGTCAGGGTATTTTATTCGCTCTTGGTGCCTACACCATGTGGGGGATCGCCCCGATTTATTTCAAAGCGCTGCAAGAGGTAGCGCCATTTGAGATCTTAAGCCATCGTGTAATTTGGTCTTTCTTTTTCCTCGCTGGGCTAATTTTTCTTAATAAAGGCTGGCGTACCGTCGCTAAAACATTTACTTCCAAACAAAAAATGCTCTATCTGGTGAGCACATCCTTACTTGTGGGTACCAACTGGCTGATTTTTATTTGGGCGGTCAATTTCAACCACATGTTAGATGCCAGTTTGGGGTATTACATTAACCCACTGATCAACGTGGTATTGGGGATGATTTTCTTAGGGGAAAGATTACGTAAAATACAGTGGCTAGCGGTGGCCTGTGCTGGCATTGGAGTGCTAGTACAGCTGATCACATTTGGCTCTATTCCCGTTGTGGCACTGGCGCTGGCATTCACTTTTGGCTTTTATGGGTTGTTACGCAAAAAAGTGAACTTGGATGCCCAAACCGGGTTGTTCATAGAAACCTGCGTCATGTTACCCATTGCAGCCATTTATTTACTGTTTATCGCTCAGAGCCCAACCTCAGATTTTGCTGCCAACCCAACACAACTGAATATCTTGCTGATCGCCGCTGGCATTGTAACCACCTTACCACTGCTGTGTTTTACAGGAGCAGCAACGAGGCTGAAACTCTCAACGCTTGGCTTTTTCCAATACATTGGCCCTAGTTTAATGTTTCTGTTAGCCGTGGTCATTTACGACGAAGCCTTCACGTTAGATAAAGGCATCACCTTTGCGTTTATTTGGGGCGCATTACTTATTTTTACCTTTGATGCATTTACCCATAGCCGCAAAAACCGTAAGCAAACTCGGTTGGCTTTGGAAACAGAATAAAGCCAAATATGATATAAAACACACATTTTTTAACTCAATAAATAGACGAGTATTTTCTCTGCTGTCACTCTCTTGCCATAACAATAAGGAGTACATGATGCAAAGAAATACCCTCAAAAGGAAAATCACCCCACTGTGCTGGTTCATCGCGAGCCAGCTGGCTTTTGTTTCAGCCGCAAATGCCAGTCAAACCACAGACAATGTCGCCCCTGAGCATGCCACGGGGCTAGAACAAAAAAATTTGGTCACCGCCAAAGAGTGGATGGTCTCTGCGGCCAACCCACAAGCCAGCCAAGTAGGGGCCGATATTCTTCAGCAAGGCGGCAGTGCCATTGACGCTATGGTCGCTGTACAGCTGGTGCTGGGGTTGGTGGAACCTCAATCATCTGGCATTGGTGGTGGTGCATTTCTGGTGTACTGGGATGAAAAAAACAAACGCCTAACCAGCTATGATGGCCGCGAAACCGCCCCACGCGATGTAACTCCAACCCTATTCCAAAATGAAAAAGGCGAGCCATTAAAATTCTTTGATGCCGTTGTCGGTGGCCGCTCAGTTGGTACTCCGGGAACCATCAAACTGCTTTGGGATACTCATCAAAAATATGGCAAACTCGATTGGAAAAAAATCATCGAGCCTGCCATTCGCATTGCTGAAAGCGGCTTTGCCATCAGCCCACGATTAGCCGCTTTGATCGAAAAAGACCAACAGCGCTTAACCACATTCCCAACCACCAAAGCGTATTTTTTACACAGCGATGGTAGTCCGAAAAAAGCTGGTGAGATCTTAAAAAACCCAGAATACGCCGCCACATTGCAAGCCATTGCCGATCAAGGAGAGCAAGCCTTTTATAGCGGTGATATTGCTAAAGACATCGTCAAAACCGTGCAACAAGCCAGCAATCCAGGCGTCCTGAGTTTGCATGATTTTACTAGCTACCGAACCATCGAGCGCGAACCTGTGTGCTCTGAATATCAGCAATTTGATGTATGTGGCATGGGGCCCCCAAGCTCTGGTGCACTTACCCTCAACCAAATTCTGTCCATCACCAGCCACTTTGATCTGGCCAAATTAGGGGCAGATAACCCACAAAGCTGGCAGATCATCGGCGAAGCTTCTCGTTTGGCCTTTGCTGACCGTGGTCGTTATATAGCAGACAGTGATTTTGTGCCGATGCCAACAGAAGGCCTACTGGATCCCGATTACTTAAAACAGCGTGCAGCACTCATTAAACCAAACCTAGCACTTACCGCAGTCAGTCCAGGTGAGCCACCATGGTCATACGCCATGACGCTGGCCAATGATGAATCCATCGAGCTGCCTTCCACCAGCCACTTCAGCATTGTGGACAAAGAAGGTAACGTGGTTTCCATCACCGCCAGTATCGAAAATGCCTTTGGCTCTCGCCTGATGGTGCGCGGATTTATGCTCAATAATGAGTTAACGGATTTTTCTTTCCGTACTCATAATAATGGCATTCCAATCGCCAACCGCATTGAGCCGGGTAAACGTCCTCGTTCTTCCATGGCACCCACCATCATGATGAAAGACGATGAGCCCTATATGGCCATTGGTTCTCCAGGTGGTAGCCGTATCATCGGGTACGTCGCAAAAACCATCATTGCGCACACCCAGTGGGACATGGATATCCAGCAAGCGGTCAACCAACCTCATCTGATCAACCGTTTTGGTGCTTTCGATGTCGAAGCCGGAACATCGGCGGTGAACTATCAGCAACCACTCGAAAAAATGGGCTATAAAGTAAATGTACGCGATTTAAACTCAGGCGTTCATGCGATTCGAATTACCGATGACGGCCTAGAAGGCGCCGCCGATCCACGCCGTGAAGGCCGCGCGATTGGCCAATAAAAACCGGTAGATTTACAGATAAAAAAATGGGCTCACTGCGAGCCCATTTTTTATTCAATCCATGCTTTAAAAAACTATAACGCTTCTAATTTTGCGTATTGAGTCACCAACCACTTAATGCCTTCACCATTAAACGCCACCTGAACTCGGCCTTGTGGACCACTGCCTTCAAAGTTGATGATGGTGCCTTCGCCAAAAATAGCATGCTGAACACGCTGACCTAAGTTAAAGCCCGTTTCATTAAAGTTGTCTTTGACCGCTTGCTGGCTAAAACGGCCAGAGCTAGCAGGTCGGCTAACTTGTGCTTTCATGCGTACTTCTTCAACACAGTTCTCCGGCAGCTCACGAATAAAACGCGATGGTTTGTGGTACTTATCTTGGCCATACAAACGACGCATTTCCGCATAAGTGATATACAGTTTTTCCATCGCTCGTGTCATACCTACGTAGCAAAGACGACGCTCTTCTTCGAGACGACCCGCTTCTTCCGCCGACATTTGGCTTGGGAACATGCCTTCTTCCACACCCACCATAAACACAATCGGGAACTCCAACCCTTTTGCACTGTGCAGTGTCATGAGCTGAACCGCATCATCAAATTCGTCGGCTTGGCCTTCACCAGCTTCCAAGGCCGCATGAGATAAGAAAGCCGACAGCAAGGTCATGTCTTCGGCTTCTTCTGGCTTTTCAAACTGGCGGGTCGCGGTCACCAACTCTTCCAAGTTTTCGATGCGAGCTTTGGATTTCTCCCCTTTTTCTTGCTCGTACATGGCAAACAAACCCGAGCTTTTAATCACCTGATCCGTCTGTTCATGCAATGGCAGCTCTGCCGTGTCATCTTCCAGTGCATTAATCAATTCCACAAAACGGCTTAATGCCCCCGCTGCTCGGCCAGCTAGGACTTTTTCATCCAATAAGGCGATACTGGTTTCCCATAACGTCGCCCCACGATCACGGGCCGCAAAGCGAATGGTTTCTAACGTTTTATCACCAAGCCCACGGGTTGGGGTATTCACCACACGCTCAAACGACGCATCATCATTGCGGTTAGCCATTAAACGTAAATAACCCAACGCATCTTTGATCTCTTGGCGTTCGAAGAATCGCATGCCGCCATAAATGCGATATGGCAAACCACCTTGGATTAAGGCTTCTTCCAATACACGAGATTGCGCATTGTTACGATACAGCATAGCCGTGTCTTTCAGCGCGCCGCCTTTGGCTTGCCACTCTTTGATCTTATTCACCGTGAAACGCGCTTCATCCAAATCATTAAACGCGGAATACACCGAGATCAACTCACCTTCACCGCCATCGGTCCACAGTTCTTTGCCCATTCGATCGGTGTTGTTCACGATCAACTCGTTGGCCGCATTCAAAATGTTGCCCGTCGAGCGGTAATTTTGCTCTAATCGAATGGTACGCGCCTCTTGGAACTCGTCCAAAAAGCGTTGAATATTTTCAATTTTTGCACCGCGCCAGCCATAAATAGACTGGTCATCATCACCCACGATCATCACTTTACAATCTGGGCCAGCCATCATTCTCAGCCACGCGTATTGGATGTTGTTGGTGTCTTGGAACTCATCCACCAAAATGTGTTTAAAGCGTGCTTGGTAATGTTCACGAATGTGTTTTTTATCACGCAGCAATTCATGACAACGCAGTAATATTTCAGCAAAATCCACTAAACCAGCACGATCACACGCTTCTTGGTACGCGCTGTATACCTGCAACCACGTTTTCGTAATGGGATCGTTAAAGGTTTCGATGTCATTCGGGCGCAGACCTTCGTCTTTTTTACCATTAATGAACCAAGCCGCCTGACGGGGTGGCCAGTGTTTCTCATCGAGGTTTTGCGCTTTGATCAGACGCTTTAATAAACGCAGCTGATCATCGGAGTCAATAATGTGGAAGTCTTCAGGCAGCTTCGCATCCAGATAGTGCGCACGTAAAATACGGTGGCAGATACCGTGGAAAGTACCATTCCACATCCCAGAGGTGCTGCCTTCCATTAATTCTTGAATACGACCACGCATTTCAGACGCCGCCTTGTTGGTAAAGGTTACCGACATAATGGAAAACGGCGAGGCTTGTTCTACCTGCATTAACCAGGCTATTCGATGAACAAGTACTCGTGTTTTGCCACTTCCCGCCCCCGCTAGCACAAGCAGATTTTCAAGAGAGGCACCAACCGCTTCACGTTGTTTGTCATTCAGACCATCGAGTAAAAAAGAAACGTCCATCAAATCACACTGGTTATTTATACATTGATTTGATTATACCAGCTTAAACTCAGAATGCTTGTTTCGGTTAAATTTCTCACAATGGCAAAGCTTGCCTACACTCAATAGTGCTGTAATTACATAAATAGATTGATGAATTTTTTTCACTATTTATGAAATGAATTCTGATGTAACTCGTTCTTATATGGCAAGAGGCGTTTACATTCAGTTAACAAATCTAATAAATAAGCAAACACAACTAAGCCATTACCAGAAAGCTCGCACACATAACGCGGCACTCAACCATCAAGAGGAACGAATGATGAAAAAAGCAAATTTAGCGATTGCAACGGCAGTAACGGGACTTTTAGCACTGGGCGGCACTGCACTTACCGCAACAGAAGCACACGCTGCTTCTAAAGAAAAATGCTATGGCGTGGCAAAAGCGGGCAAAAATGACTGTGCAACAAAAAGTAGCTCATGCGCTGGCACATCCAAAGTCGATGGCCAGAAAGACGCCTTCATGATGGTGCCAAAAGGTCTATGTGCTCGTCTTGCTGGCGGCAGCACACAATCGTCTTAATTCCACTTACTTTTGATGGGCTCTGCGTCTATGACTACTTCTTACCATTCAGCCGTGGGCGTGGGGCTTCGTCACCCACACATACCTTATTTTTTAAATGAGACACCATCACTATCGTGGTTAGAAATCCACAGCGAAAATTATTTTGAACCTCATTCACCGTCTTATCAGGCCTTACGAAACCTTGCTCAGCGCTATGAGATCAGCTGTCATGGTATTGGGTTATCACTCGGCTCCGTTGATCCTATTAACCAACGGCATGTTCAAAAGCTCAAGACGCTCATTCATGACATTGAACCCATTTTCGTCTCCGATCATCTCAGCTGGAGCTCGGTTAATGGGCAATATTTTAATGATTTATTGCCACTGCCTTATACCGAAGAAGCCTTGAATATTTTCTGCCGTAACCTCGACCAAGTTCAGCATCAATTAGACCGACAACTCCTGATTGAAAACCCTTCTAGCTACTTACGTTTTGAACATTCCACCATTCCTGAGTGGGAGTTTTTATCTGAAGTACAACGTCGTACCGACTGCCGCCTACTGCTCGATTTTAACAATATTCATGTATCGGCATTCAATCATGGTTTTAGTGCTCACGATTATGTCGCTGCCATCAACCCACTAGTGGTGGATGAAATCCATTTGGCGGGCTTCACCATAAAAGAAGTGGAACAAGGTGAAATCTGGCTAGATACCCACAGCAAACCTGTTACCCCTGAAGTCTGGCAACTCTACCAAAACTGGGTGACTCAACATGGCCCAAGGCGCACGCTTATTGAGTGGGATTCAGACATTCCAGAGCCCGAAGTTCTCCTAAATGAAGCGCTAAAAGCCAGTAGGATACTCACGAATTTGCGGCCTCATAAGGAGTGCGTATGAGCCAATCATCTCCCCCTTCACTGGCTCAATTGCAGCAGCAGTTTTCACAATCACTGCATTATCAAGAAGCCCAGTGCCATGTAGTCGAAAATACGTTCCAATCAGACGAACTTCTGCAGCTGTATCGCAATAATTTTATCATCAGCCTAATCGAAGTATTGGCAGCCACTTACCCTTGTATTCAGGCCTTAGTGGGAGAGGAATGTTTTGAGCAAGTGGCTCGACAGCATGTGCTTAGCACGCCACTTCAACAGGGAGATGTCACCCATTACGGAGAAGGGTTTGATACTACCTTACAGGCAATTCCTCAACTCATTGAAGCGGTTCCTTATCTGGTCGATCTCGCTAAACTAGAATGGTTAGTCGATCGGGCTTCTTTACAAACGCCATCACCATCTCGATTTCCCATCGAACAATTGGTCACACTTTCACCTCACCAATATCAGGATTTACAGCTGCATGTTCACCCTTATGTGCTGACCTTTGGTTCTGTTTACCCTATTGCGTCTATTTGGAATATGGTCAACAACGATTCCGTTGAAGCCCTAGATTTAAACCAGCCAGAATGGATGATCGTTTTGCCATCACACACCCAACAAACGGTCATCCCAACAACTAAAGCTGGAGTAGACTTAATTACTCATAGCCAAGCCAGGCAGCCATTAGGCAGTGCCACCGAAGCCATGCTAGACCCTTTGGTTACATTGGTTGAACAACACATTTTTTCCCATTTTAGCGGCATCGAGGAGGCATGACATGCAAGCTTTACTCAATCAATACGACCGACTTATTGAAAAACTCAACCAACTCTTCGTGCCTTTGCTCCTGCTCTTTTGCCGATTATGGGTCGCGTGGGTCTTTTTTAAATCGGGGATGGTGAAGTACTCCAGCTGGGATAGCACCTTATATTTGTTTGAGTATGAATACCAAGTGCCAATTTTACCTTGGGAGATGGCCGCCTATCTGGGTACGGCTGCCGAGCTGATTTTGCCTATTTTTATTGCATTGGGGTTATTCACTCGCCCTATGGCAGCTGTGCTGTTTGTATTTAATATTGTGGCGGTGGTGTCTTACCCTTTGTTATGGGAAAAAGGGTTTTACGATCACCAATTATGGGGCTTGATGATCCTCATTAATATTGTATGGGGAGCTGGTCCCCTTTCTGTCGATAGGTTCATACGAAAGAAAGTCGATTCATAATCGCCAAGCTTGGTCTCATTCTCAAACAAAAAAGCCCCAGTACAACGACTGGGGCTTTTTCATGAAACAGCAAAAATGACTAACTTGCTAACTCAACGGCTTTTTTCGCCAATGCGGTAATGCCATCCCAATCGCCTTTCGCGATCAGATCAACAGGCAGCATCCATGAACCGCCGACCGTCGCAACACAAGATAACGACGTATATTGGTCAATATTGCTTGGGCTAATACCACCCGTTGGACAGAATTGGACTTGCGGCAATGGCGCAGCGATAGCTTTTAATGCCTTAGCACCACCAAATGAGTCTGCTGGGAAAAACTTCAAATGATCATAGCCCAGCTCTAATGCTCGCATCACTTCTGATGGCGTCGCCACACCTGGGATGAGAGGAATATCGGCTGTTTTTGCGTGTGCTAATAACGTTGGCGTATGGCCCGGAGAAATCACAAATTTCGCACCAGCGGCAACCGCTTGATCGTATTGAACAGGGTTAATCACCGTACCCGCACCAACCAATGCACTTGGCATGGCTTCGTGGATCGCTTTAATTGCATCTAATGCCGCTTCCGTTCGTAGTGTTACTTCAAAAACGTTGATCCCACCAGCAGCCAGTGCTTTAGCCATTGGGACCGCATCTTCAACCTTATTAATCACCATAACAGGCACTACAGGTGAAGCACGAAATACATCAGCAGGAGACAAGTTCCAACTCATTAATTTTCCTTTTTCGTCATCAAATCAGAGTCAATAGCTCTGACAAGCAATTAATTTCTATATCTGGAAGTGAAGTAACACGTCGTTCTTTATGTAATTGTCTTTGTTGGTCGTTAAACCAACACGCCTGAAAACCATTCTGTTTTGAGCCCATGACATCAGTACGAACATGATCCCCAACATGCAAAATATTTTCAGGGGGTATCGCTAATTTAGCAGCACTTTTTTCGAACATATCCGCATGAGGCTTTGCGAGGCCATCACGACCGGACATAAATATATGACGAAAATAGTGTGCGACACCAATCTTTTCTGCGTCCACGTTACCGTTCGTCAGTGCTACTAATGGCACTTTTTGAGACAGTTTAGCCAATACTTGGTGAGACAATTCAGGGACATCCACCTGATTTCTCAGTGATAATGCATGAGCTAAGCCTAATTCAGCAGCCTGCTTCGCACTCTCTTTCTTATAACCACAAGCGATAAAACCAGCCTCTAATTGTCTAAAACGCCATAAAGTAACATCATGTTTTAACGCAGGATTTTGCTCAGCTTGCTGTATTTTCACCGCAAGCCAATCTTGTGCGGTCATCGTGCGAGTAGCAGGGTAATGATGGTGCAACCAAACCAACAGTTCAGATTCTAAACGACGGATCACAGGACGGTTATCGTATAGTGTATCATCCAAATCAAAGCTCATGGCGAGGATTGGTTTTAAGCAGCGATAAAAATGCATAAAGCGATAACCTCCAGTTAACTGTGTTCAGTGAAGAGCACGTACAATTTACTCTTTATTATTTCGTTTCGCACGAGGGTGAGCTTGGTCGTAAGCCTGTGCAAGGTGCTGAAAATCGAGATGGGTATAGATTTGAGTGGTTGAAATGTTTTCATGCCCCAACAGCTCTTGCACCGCACGTAAGTTACCACTGGATTCTAAAACATGAGTGGCAAAAGAGTGACGCAATTTATGCGGGCTAATGTGACTGGCTACAGATTGTTTATGCCCCCACTCAGCCATGCGCTTTTGTACATTACGATGAGAAATACGCTGACCACGTTGCGAAACAAACAAAGCAGGCTCACTGCTATGTGCCAACTCGCCACGAACTTTCAGCCAGCGCCCTAACCACTCTTTCGCTTGACCAGAAAAAGGGGTTTTACGCTCTTTGTCCCCTTTACCGATGACTCGGACTTCACCGTGACTTAAGTTTATATCTCGAACATCAATACTGATCAGCTCCGCCAAACGCAGCCCGGCTCCATACATAAGTTCCATGATGGCACGATCACGAATCGACAACGGATCATCTTCATTCACATCGAGTAGCTGACCCATTTCATCAACATCAATGTTTTTAGGTAAAGGTCGAGATTTTCTTGGGGCCGAAACCCCTTTGGCCGGGTTTGCTAACAGCTCACCACGCAGAACCAAAAAGTCAAAAAAGCTACGTAAAGAAGAGAGGCGCGTAGAAGTGCTGCTCGGTTTGAGTCCATCACGTTTGGCTTTACCCACCAATTGACGAACCCAGCTGGCGTCCACGTCTTTCCAGTCAGTAACGCCCAACTCAACAAAATGTTCAGCAACCGTGGTCAGTTGCCGTTGATAGTTGCGTTGGGTGTGCAAACTTAATCCTCGCTCACTACGAAGGTATTCATAAAAACGCTCTAGCGGTTTCGTGAGCGACGAGGGCAATGAAGGATTACTCATCACACAACTCAACGTCAGGGGATAACTGCCAGACTGCCAACAAGTGGTTCAATACACTCACCACTTGCTGCAAAAAGAGCGTATCCATACTTGGTTGAAAGTGTCCGCCGTCTTGACTGGCAAATGCCAATAACCCAACTGGTGCAGCTTCTCCCAATGGCAGAATCGCAAACGAGCCTAAATCAGGCGCATCCGTAAATAAAGCATCACGATCAATCTGACGTAAGCGACCTAAATACACCGATTTCCCGTTTAAGTGAGAACGAGAAAAGCTGTTAAACCCCTCACGATTGAGTGAATGCTTCGGATGCGTCAGTTCAAACAAACGGATGCACGAGGTTAAATTTAACTCCGCCGCCATTTCTTCAACCACCAGCGCTGCCTGTTCCACGTTTTTACTCGATAACAAGTCACCTTGCACACGAGACAATAAATAAAAAGTGCGATCATTACGGGCTGCAATCGACATCAATTGCGTGATTTCATCTTCTAATTCACTGATGCGTGTTCTTAAGCGCCCGAGCTGAATTTCAACCAAAGACACCGCCCCTTTTTCTTGGTGCGGTATCCGTAATTGCGTTAACAGCTCTGGCTGGCGTTCAAAAAAATCAGGGTGATCACGTAAATAATCCGTGATCACCTCATCCGTTAGCTGAGTCAGTTGTGGCTCACTCAGTTGGGTTACATTGGTCATATTGTTAGTTGTCCATCAAACACATGGCTTGCGGGTCCAGTCATGTACAGCGGTTTGCCTGGCCCTGCCCAGCGAATCAGCAAATCTCCGCCCGGTAAGCTCACGGTCACTTCATTATCCAGTATGCCTTGGTTGATCCCCACAGCAACAGCTCCACAAGCACCACTTCCACAAGCTTGTGTTTCTCCTGCTCCACGTTCGTACACACGTAACTTCACGGCTTGGCGAGACAACAGCTGCATAAAACCTGCGTTCACTCGCTCCGGAAAACGTTCGTGTGATTCAATCAAGGGGCCAAGGGTGTCTATATCTGCATTCTCAACATCATCCACCACCGTAACGCAGTGCGGGTTGCCCATGCTTACCGCACCACAAAACAAGGTTTGCTCGTTGGCACGCATAATATAGGTTTTTTCAGTCTGCTTAGCACGGAAGGGGATTTTATGAGGTTCAAACTCAGGAACCCCCATGTTCACCGTGATGTCATCATTGTCTTCAATCTTGAGCACCATTTTGCCATTTTTGGTGCTCACCGCAATGCTGTACTTGTTGGTCAGTCCTTTCATGCGAACAAAACGCGCAAAACAACGCGCGCCATTACCACACTGCTCCACCTCACTGCCATCGGCATTAAAAATCCGGTAATGAAAATCGGATTCTGGATCGTAAGGCGGTTCAACAACCAACAGCTGATCAAAACCAATACCACGATGACGATCCGCCAAGCGACGGATCAAATCAGGTGAAAAAAAGATATTTTGGGTTATGCAGTCAACCACCATAAAGTCGTTGCCCAAACCGTGCATTTTTGAAAAATGAAAGTGCATCGTTCTTCTTTACCCTACTCTGGTAACAAACTCTCGTGCTGCCATAACTCTTCCAGCTTTTCACGCTTGCGAACCAGGTGTGATTGACTGCCATCAACCATAACTTCGGCTGCACGGCAGCGAGTGTTGTAGTTCGAGGACATAACAAAACCATAGGCCCCTGCGGAACGTACCGCCAGCAGATCATTTTGCTCTAGGACTAAAGCGCGATCTTTACCTAAGAAATCCCCAGTTTCACAGACAGGGCCAACCAGATCGTATTTTTTCGCTTCCCCTTCACGAGGTACCACAGGGACAATGTCTTGCCATGCTTGATATAACGCCGGGCGCATTAAATCATTCATCGCCGCATCAATAATGGCAAAGTTTTTATGTTCAGTGTGCTTTAAAAATTCCACTTTCGTCAGCAGAACACCTGCATTGGCAGCAATGGCACGGCCAGGTTCAAAAATAAGTTCAAGATCAGAGCGATTATCTAAACGAGACAGTAACGCCTTCACATAATCCGATGGCTGTGGTGGTAATTCATCGCGATACACCACCCCTAAACCACCACCCACATCAAGGTGGCGAATATTAATGCCTTCGTCTTTTAAACTATCCACTAGGGCTAACAAACGATCCGTGGCATCAATGAACGGCGAAATGTCCGTTAACTGAGAGCCAATGTGGCAATCAATCCCTTGTACATCGAGATTCGGCAAGCTATGCGCAAAGCGATACACTTCTGGCGCACGGTCAAAAGCGATACCAAATTTGTTATCCAACAACCCCGTAGAAATATAAGGGTGCGTTTTGGCATCCACGTCTGGGTTAATACGTAAAGAGATTGGCGCAACCACGCCCAACTCACCCGACACCTTGTTTAAACGTTCCAGCTCAGGCTCAGATTCTACGTTGAAGCACTTAATGCCCAGCTCTAATGCTCGGCGCATTTCTTGTTCTGTTTTTCCGACACCAGAAAATACAATCTTCGCGGGATCACCTCCAGCAGCAATCACACGTTCCAGCTCACCACCAGACACAATATCAAACCCAGCACCAATTCGAGCCAGTGCATTCAATACACCTAAGTTCGAATTGGCTTTCACGGCGTAACACACTAAATGCGGGTGTTCACCCACCGCCGAATCAAACGCATTCCAATGACGCTCTAATGTCGCACGAGAATACACATACAACGGTGTGCCATATTGTTGTGCCAATTGAGTGAGAGTGACGTCTTCAGCCCATAGCTGACCATCATCCTTATAGTTAAAGTAATCCAATGTCGGGTCTTCCTTGTCTTAAATTTATGGTGTTTGTTCGTTTTGTTGTGGTTCTTCAGGCATGTACAGCGGCCCTTTCTGACCACAACCTACTAGCGTTAGCGAGCCTAGTAAAAGTAAAGCCATGAATCGTGTCTTCATATCTCTATTCGTGATTATCTTATCAATGCCCTCTATAATCGCACCACAAACAGGAAAAGCAATAGGATGCTATCGGATGAATGATACTGAATTTCACCAATTGGTTGATCAACAGCTAACAACCATCGAAGAACTCATCGATGATTCAGGCGCAGACATCGATTATGAAGTGACGGGTAACGTCATGACACTCGAATTTGAGAATCGCAGCCAAATCATTATTAACCGCCAAGAACCAATGCACGAGATCTGGTTAGCATCAAAGTCAGGAGGGTTTCACTTTAAATACAACGACTCTGAGTGGATTTGCTCTAAAACAGGCTCAGAGCTGGTTGCATTAGTGAAAACGGAATGCGAGAAGCACGCCGATGAAGAGATCGAATGGGAATAGCACTTTATAACGCCCTATGATCCCAAAAGAGCGCCTAAAGTAAGGGCGCTCTTTTTATATCGGTGGATTTTATATAAGTTGCATTAGCTTGCGAGGTTGATCCCCGATGCATGACCAGCCGGCGGCTTTTTCATGGTTTGCTGATTACTGCGATACGGCACCACACAAGGTTCACCCTGCTCAGAATGCAAGATGTCGTAGAACTGTGGCAAGTTGAAATTAATAAAGTTAGCACTGTAGCTAAACTTGTCTTGGTTTGAAGTGTAAAAACGATTAACCCCATGCACCATTTCATCTTTGTCACCGCTGCATTGGCGGTACACTTCCACTCGATTGGTTTCATCGAGAATGTAAATATTAAAGCCGTTATCGCAATCTTCAAAGAAGAACTGAATAAGACCTTCGCTGGCATAAGAATCCACAATGGCTGGCGGATGCGGTTCATGAGTATCTCCCAACACCATCACCGGGGATCCATTCAACTTATTGGTCGAAATGCTGCGATAGAAATCCACTGAGTTTTCCAGCTTTTGAACCGACACACCACGGCGCTCAAAAAACAAACCAAACATCTGCTCACCAATACGAATGGCTTTAAAACGGCGACGCTTCTCTTGTTCTATCGGCTTTAAGCGCAGCTCTATACACTCTGCCAATAGCTGATAAACGAGGTTACGGATCATGCCGCGCATGTGCTCGCTATAACAAAAAACATCCACCGATTCTGGCGGCAGCGCATCTTGGTGCATTTTTCCTAACACAGTTTTCAACGCGTCTAGCATGGCGCATTCACCAGAAAAATGCAGCGTTCTGACTTCATTCCACGAGTTTCGATATACCAGATCAACGCTGCCTACTAAGCATTCCTGATCTTTACCAAAACTAAAAACATCCGTGCTCTTAAAATCAAATCGAACAGCTTTACTTTTTAGCTCAGCGGTTGGGTCGTTTTCCAAGTTAATGAACATCGACAACTGACGAATTTCACACGGACTAGATAACGCCTGCAAACTTGGCCTTGGGCGACGAATAGAAAAGGTATTTCGAATGTCACTGACCATTTGATAAAACTTATCAATATTCAAGTCCGCATCACGCACCACCGCATCTAAACGAGTTGATTCCGTTAACAAGCCATTAAAAAAAGCCCATGCCACCAACTTACTTAAATAACGGTTATGTTCTAACGACGGTTGCCCGAGAATGTGCTTGGCTTCCAGCGGTTGCTTATACAAATACCAACCCGATTTATTGGTTCGCCCTTCTGGCACCTGAATAAACGTCAGATCCGATTCGTGTAAATCCGGCGAGATCTGCGGATTAAGAAGCGTAACTTTACCTGGTAATTCTTCAAACGCCGCATAGAGTTTACGCGCAAGAATACTGATGTCTTCTGGGCTAATGGCGGATGTAATGTCATTACGGCGCGCAAAACGGATTAAGTTGCGATAACTTAACATTAATGCATCAAGCAGCTCATTGTGCGCCACTTTCACCTGCTCAACTTTCCAGTTACGGCGATTGTCTAATTCACGCAGTACACTGTCGGACCACCCCCACTGCGAGGTCAATTCTGTCAACGTATCACGACGCCACTGCACCGAACCTAATCCCGGCTCACGCGTGAGCTTTTCATGGGTTTTTAAATAAAAGCAGCGACGGACCAAATCTAGACGGCGATGGTCATCAATGCGTTCTAAGTAACGCGTGACTTTTTCTAGCATCAAATAGTACGCGTCCATGCCATACAGACTTGGGTCTTCGGCAAAAAAACGACGTTTACTGTCAATACTTAATAATTGAGTGTGGGGATATTCCCAAGAATAGGCTTCCAGAAGAATGGCTTTTAAAACCGATTTATACGGCGAGTCGATACTTTTGTATAACTGCCATAAGCTTGAGCCAAAATACTCTTCCGCAGGGATGCGATTCAGCTGACCAAAATCAATCCAGTGCTCACAGTTAATATGGCCATCTTGGCAAAGCTGTTTTACGTACTGATCGTAGCACTCTTCCATTTCTGGCGGTACTAACTGCCACAATAACCGATGACCAGCCAAACGAACCGCAGAACGATAGAACTCATCCAGTAGCAACAAATGCTGAGAAGAGCCGCAGTTATCTCCGGTCATCTTTTCCGAAAAATTATCACGGAAGCGATTTTCATCAATAAGGAAGAAGTTGGCTTCTACCCCTTGGCTCATGGCCCAATCAGAAATCAAAGAACATTTTGATTCAAGATGATGGCGTTCCTCTCCACCCATTTGGGCCGACACACAAACCCAAATATCAAGATCACTCGATAAGCTCTGACCAATGGAAGACGTACTGCCCATGGTGTAGAGACCAAAAATATGAGGAACAGGAGAAGAGACAAGTGAATCACCTGTCGTGAGGGCGGTGTCATCAATAAACTGCCGCTGGTGTTCATTTAACGCAAAATCACAGATCCCGTAAGGCACCTCTTGCTCAAGGTAGCCCGGAATGGAGGGATGATTATAATGAAGCAACACAGGCAACATATGAAAGACACGTTGCGCTTGAGTATCCATTACCGCCAGCGCTCTTTCGATACGCTGCTCGTTTAGGGCATCAAGCCTGCTTATTAGTTTCTTGATATAGATTTGCAAATTTCTTATCCAAGAACACCGATACTCAACTAGTTAAAAAGGCGTGCAAATCGCATAAAACATCAGCGACCAACAGATCAAAACGTGATCAATGTAACACTTTAACTAGTAACCGTAAAGTTTGTATTACTATCCTTTGCACTAAAAAAGACTTTCCCTAATGCACACTATATTCTCAGTTACTATTAACTTGTCATTACAGTTGCAACGTATTGATGTTGTAACAATATTGATAAGATAAGCAGTAGACTAACACATTCATTGTGACACAAGTCACATTTTCTAGCCACACATTTAGTAATAAAGCAGTTTCATCACCGAGGTGAGATCTGATAGTTACTCGATAGCAATAAGCAGTGGTACGATTAGTCTGTTTTAGAGCCTTTTTATATGGAACCCAATATGTCACAACAAGCCCCTGTCAGAATCGCCACACGTAAAAGCCCACTTGCGTTATGGCAAGCCAATTTTGTCAAAGATGCTCTCGAAGCGGCACACCCAGGCTTGGTGGTAGAACTGGTTACAATGGTAACAAAAGGCGACATCATTTTAGATACTCCTTTAGCCAAAGTAGGCGGAAAAGGGTTATTTGTAAAAGAGCTCGAAGTCGCCATGTTAGAAGGACGCGCCGACTTAGCGGTGCATTCCATGAAAGATGTACCTGTTGAATTCCCAGAGGGCCTAGGTTTAGTTACCATCTGTGAACGTGAAGACCCACGTGACGCGTTTGTATCGAACACCTACAACAGCATTGATGAACTGCCACAAGGTGCTGTAGTTGGCACTTGCAGTTTACGCCGTCAATGTCAGTTAAAAGAACAACGCCCAGATCTCGTGATTAAAGATTTACGTGGCAACGTTGGCACACGCCTTCAAAAGCTAGATAACGGGGATTACGATGCCATTATCTTAGCCTGTGCAGGTCTTATCCGTTTAGGACTTGGCGATCGCATTCGCAGCTCAATTGAACCTGAAGTCTCTTTGCCTGCCGTAGGCCAAGGCGCTGTGGGTATTGAATGCCGCACTGACGATACACGCATTCGAGCACTTCTAGATACCCTAAATCACCCTGAAACGGCATCACGTGTATTGTGTGAGCGCGCCATGAATAACCGCCTTGAAGGTGGTTGCCAAGTGCCAATTGGTAGCTACTCACTCATTGATGGTGATGAAATTTGGCTGCGGGCACTGGTTGGTGAGCCAGACGGTTCAAAAATCGTTCGTGGTGAAATTAAAGGCCCAGTCGCCGATGCAGAAAAGCTGGGAACGACCTTAGCTGATCAATTACTGGCTGATGGCGCTAAAGACATTTTGAAGAAGTTATACGACAACGCGTAATGACGATTTTGGTCACCCGCCCAGAGCCAGATGGAACTGCTCTTTGCCATGCCCTACAACAACAGGGCATGACTGCTATTGCACAACCTCTCCTCAACATTGAAGCAGGTGCACAACTGCCTCTTCTTGCCAAAATGCTCCAAACCCTTCAATCTGGTGATTATATTATCGCCGTTAGTGCTCGTTCGGTTGAATATGCTCACCAACAACTGGCATCATGTGGTTTGTCTTGGCCTGAAGGCATAAATTATGTTGCCGTTGGTCAAAAAACGGCTCATTCCCTCGAGCAATCGACATTACAGGCGGTACACTATCCAACACACAGTGATAGTGAACATTTACTGAAACACCCGATTTTGCACTCCGTGGCTGGTAAAAACGTTCTCATTTTACGTGGCAACGGTGGGCGAGAACTGATTTACGATACTTTGCAGCAACGTAATGCCAACGTAGAGTATTGTGAAACCTATCGCCGCCAATGGTTAACACTGGATGGTGAACAACTTGTTTTAGACTGGCGTCGCCGCAATGTTAATACCATTGTGATCACCAGCTCTGAGCAATTGCAATATTTAACCGACTTGATTCCAGTTCAACATACTAACTGGCTCTACAGCTGCCGCCTGTTAGTACCAAGTCGTAGAATCGCAAACCGAGCGACTGAACTTGGTTTTTCATTAATTTCAACGGTTGGTAGCGCCGCAAACGCCGCTTTGCTCTCAACTTTGAGCGACCTGAAGCATGATGGGACTTTCGAATGACTAGCAAAAAAACGAATAGAAACACGTCTAAAAACGAAAATAGCAAATCTGCACCAGAACAAGAGCAGATAGACAACGCCGAAACTTCACAACCAGTAGACGCTAAAAAAGTGGATACCGAGAAAGCGGCACCACAATCAACCCCCACAGATAAAACAGAAAAGCAGCCACAAGCCGCTTCTCAACCAGAGCCTGTAAAACAGCAAGCTACTGAACCAGCTCAAAAACAGAGTAATACACTCGGTGCTGTAGCAATTGCGTTAGTTGTCGCACTGAGCGGCGGCCTGTATTTCCAAGGCTACCAGCAAACCCAGCAGTACAATCTGCAACTTGCCAACCAAAATGCGCAAATCACGAACCTAGAGCAAAAAGTCAACTTGCTGCAAAACTCAACGGCTTCTGAAATCAAATCAAGCCGCCAAGAAACACTGAGTCAAGTGGATCAAATCAGCCAAAAAACACAAGTGCTGCTTGAACAACAAGATAAGAGCATTGAAAGCCTGCAATTGGCACTAGCCGAGTTAAAAGGCCGTCGACCAAACGACTGGCTACTGGCTGAATCTGACTACTTTGTGAAAATGGCAGGGCGTAAACTGTGGCTAGAGCATGATGTAGTAAGTGCAACTAAGCTAATGGAAACCGCAGATCAGCGCATTGCTGCGTTAAACGATCCAAGCTTAGTCCCCCTTCGTAAAGCCATGGCCGATGACATCATCAAACTACGAGCTGTACCACTCATTGATCGTGATGGCTTAGTACTTCGATTAACCAGCTTACAAGAAAAGATTGCAAGCCTTCCACTTTCACACGCGATTTTACCAGAAGCTGAAATCGAAGCTGAAGCAGTAGTCTCAAGCGACATTAATCAGTGGCAAGAGAACTTAATGACCTCATTAAAAGACTTCTCTGGCAACTTCATTACTTACCGTAAGCGTGATGGAAACGTAACGCCATTATTAACCCCAAAACAGCACTTCTACTTACAAGAAAACCTAAAAGCAAAAATCGAAACAGCGATCAAAGCGGTTTATCGTGAGCAAGGCGATGTGTATGTCTCATCGCTGGAAGCTGCAAAAGAATGGTCAACTCAGTTCTTTAACCAAGAAGACAAAAAAGTACAAAGCTTCATTAATAGCCTAGATAGCTTGGCCACACAAACGATTGAAGTGGAGTACCCTGTTAAGCTTAATACGCAACCAATCATTGCTGATGTTATTTCCGAGCGCCTACGTCGTGAAGTTACGAGCATCATTACAGAGGAGGATAAAGCATGATCCGCCTACTTCTTCTTGTTATCGCGCTGATTGCTGGCTTAGTGGTTGGTCCTGATTTTGCGGGCCACCAAGGTTACGTACTTATTTCAGCGGCCAATCAGACCATTGAAATGAGCTTAACCACGCTTATCATCGCCATTGCCGCATTGATCGGTGCGCTTTTCTTACTTGAGCTGATCATCAAACGTATTTTCTCTGTTGGCAGCGCAACTCGTGGCTGGTTCTCAGGCCGTAAAGTACGTAAAGCTCGCTTAAACACGTCACAAGGTCTTGTAAAATTAGTGGAAGGTGACTGGCGTCAAGCTGAAAAGTTAGTCGTAAAAGGTGCAACCCACAGTGATTCGCCGCTTCTCAACTACCTAGCAGCGGCAGAAGCAGCTCAAGGCCGTGGTGAAACTGTACAGCGCGACAATTACCTAAAACTGGCCTCAGAGCAAGATGGGGGTAACTTAGCGGTAGCACTGACTTGCGCCAAGCTGCAAATTCGCCAAGAGCAATACGAGCAAGCGCTGGCCACACTGCAAGACATTAAGCAACAGCACCCACACAACCCGGTCTTACTTGAGCTACTGAAAACCACCTACTTAAAGCTGGGTGACTGGCAGCCACTTCGTACTCTGCTTCCACAATTGGTGAAAGCTGACATGATTGACCAAGTAGAAGCGGCACGTTTAGAAGAAAAAACCGAATGTGGATTAATGGAACGCATTGCTGGTCAACAAGGCAGCGAAGGGTTAGTTAATCACTGGCGCTCACTGCCTCGTAAGAGCCGCCAGCGCAACGTATTAATCGCATGTTTTGCTAAACAGCTAATCACTCGTAAAGCTGATAGCGAAGCCTATGGCGTCCTTCGTGAGGCGGTGAAGAAACAATCTGATGATCGCTTAGTCATTCTGTTCCCAGAGCTAAACCTACCGGATTACCACCCAGCCATCGTATTATTATCTGATGTGTTGCGCTACGATGAAAACAACCCTGTGACTCACAGTGCCATCGCTCAACTTTACATGCGTGACAACAAATGGGCTGAAGCTCAAGAGCATTTTGAAAAAGCCCTAGATATTCGTCCAGATATTTCTGATTACGCGTACTTGGCCGATGTGCTCGATAAACTGGATCAAAAACAAGCCGCAGCAGATATTTCTCGCCAAGCCCTGACTTTGCTACCGAGTAATTAATCAACAACCGTCAAAACCAATAAGCAACTGAATTAATAGGCGTTACTTTCGAGTAACGCCTTTTTTCGCTCAAAAATAATGCGATTTCAGTCACAAAATATTTCAAGTGTTGCAGAATGTTACCAAGGTTGAGAAAACCTTTCTGTCGCATTGTTCTCTCTGCGCAAAATCTGTTCAATAAGACTCCCAATAACATTATTATTAAAAGTAGTCAGCCTTATGGATATGCTTCCTTGGATCTTAGTTTCTGGCATGATCGTTTCAGTTATTACTGCTCTTATGACAGCAGTACTAATCAGCCAGTATAAGTAATCTTTTACAGCCCCCTCGAAACGACAAAGCGCAGCTCTAGGCTGCGCTTTTTTATTCTTCATTAACTATTATGGCTTAAATAAAAGCAAACGCATCGGCATGAATGTGATGACGCTCTGCTCCTTTCTGCTCAGTAAACTGCTCACGTGCCGCACCAGCCATTTCAAAGCGACCCGCAATATAAATATCGTACGCGCTAAGACTGATAAAATCGTCCATCACCGCTTCCAGCACATTACCCACTTTACCTGACCACTGCTCTGGCGCTTCTTCAACCACAGGAACAAACGTCACGTTAGCGTATTGGCTTGCAATGTTGTCTAACTCTTCTTTGGCATACAATTGGCAATCATCACGACCACCCCAGTATAAGAACACAGGCTTAGTCACATTTTGACTAATACAGTGATCCAAAATACTGCGTACATAACTAAAACCAGTACCGCCCGCAATCAATAGGATAGGGTTTTCAGTTCCTTCACGCACCCAGGCTTCACCATGAGGCGCATCAATGGCAATATCACCATCTTCAGCTTGAGCTTTCTTCATTGCTTCAACCACTTCTAAAGCATATGAATTGTGCTCAGCAGCCCCGATATGAAGTTCTAATTCACCTTCATGACGACATGGGCTACTCGCAATAGAAAATGGGCGTTTGTCTTTTTCACCCATTTCTACCATAAGGTACTGACCCGCTTTAAAAGCGACCGGCGTTTCTGGGTGAAGTAAAATTTGGTAAGTATTACAAGCCAAAGGCTCGATAGACTTCACTTTACATTTAATAGTCATGTTATTCCTCTCGCTAACCTCTATTCAACAAAGGTCAGGACTAAATTACTTTCTGCAAATGCTTGGCAAGCGAAAATCCAACCTTGCTGTTGCTCTTTCTCTGTGAGCATTGGTTCAAGGTGGTAACTCACTTGCCCTTCTAACTTTTTACACATACACATTGCGCATGCACCAACTTGGCAACGGTTTGGAAAATAAATATTGTTGTTGAGCGCTGCATCCAACACCGTTTGCCCTTCTTGTACCTCAAAGGTGATATTTTCTGGGTATAAAGCTACTTGATAGCTCATAAAATCCCTAACGATTCCCAGATACTATCAATTTTTTCTACCACCTTAGGATCTTTTGTAATTGGAACCCCCCATTCTCTTCGGCACTCTTGACCTTGAACCTTATTGGTCGCATCCAGACCCATTCTTGATGGCTCAGACTCATTAGTTAAGAATAGAGTATCTCTGGCTGGGTCCATTCTCGTCGTCACCGCCCAGATAATGTCGTTCCAATCACGCACGTTAACGTCACCATCACACACGATGACAGACCTATTGTCGGCAAACTGAGACCAAACCCCATCCATGAGCTTCTTCGCCTGATGAGCTTCTGTCTTATCAATCGAAATCACCACCATACTCGAGTTTTCATTTTGTAAATGAACATCGATAATTTCAGGGAATCGTTGCTTTAATTCAGTGAGCCTGCCTTCAATGTCATCCGCATTCAATGGTTCTGCCGCCACGCTTGGAGACAGCTCCAACTCTGCATCCCACTTTTTCGTGATGTCTAAGCCCATTTTGGAGCCTAACCCCACAACTGGAGAAGCAAAGTCCAAAGAGTCGATAGGAGTGCTCTCGATCATCAGTGTATCGCGCACGGGTTCCATTTGAGCCGACATCGCCGCCGTGACTTCAGACCAATCCCGCGCATTGACGTTTTCATCACACACCAATACAAACTTGGTGTACATGAATTGACGTAAGAAAGACCATACCCCCATCATCACGCGCTTGGCATGACCAGGGTATTGCTTCTTCATTGTCACCACAGCCATTCGATACGAACAACCTTCTGGTGGTAAGTAAAAATCGACAATTTCAGGGAACTGCTTTTGTAAAATCGGCACAAACACTTCATTAAGTGCAACCCCCAGCACCGCTGGCTCATCTGGCGGACGACCAGTGTACGTGCTGTGATAAATAGGGTTCTGACGCATGGTCATGTGCGTAACGGTAAACACATGATGACGTTCAACTTCGTTGTAATATCCTGTGTGATCACCGTATGGGCCTTCATCCGCAAACTCAGTAGGATCAATATAGCCCTCAAGTACAATCTCCGCACTGGCAGGTACTTCAAGATCGTTACTCACTGATTTAACCACTTCGGTTTTACTGCCACGTAGCAAACCCGCAAACGCGTATTCCGACAAAGTATCGGGCACTGGGGTCACCGCACCTAAAATCGTTGCAGGGTCAGCTCCAAAAGCCACAGACACTGGGAAAGGTTTACCCGGATTGGTTTCCATCCACTCACGAAGGTCTAGCGCACCACCACGGTGAGCCAACCAACGCATAATGACTTTATTTTTACTTAATTTTTGCTGACGGTAGATACCTAAATTTTGACGCTTCTTATTCGGCCCTTTTGTCACAGTAAGGCCCCAAGTAAGCAGAGGCGCAACATCATCAGACCAGCAGCTCATGACAGGAACTTTGTCCAAATCCACATCATCACCCTGCCACACCACTTGCTGGCATGGCGCTTTGCGCAGTCGCTTTACAGGCATATTTAAGACTTGCTTAAACACAGGCAGCTTATCTATCGCATCTTTAAAGCCTTTTGGCGGCTCTGGCTCTTTTAAATACGCCAGTAACTTGCCCACTTCACGAAGCTCTTTTACGTCTTCACGACCCATCCCCATTGCGACTCGCTCAGGAGTACCAAAAAGGTTGGTTAGCACTGGCATGTCATAGCCTATGGGATTTTCAAACAACAAAGCAGGACCGTGTGCTCGTAATGTACGATCACTGATTTCGGTCATTTCGTAATGAGGGTCGACGGGATGTGCGATTCGCTTTAGCTGACCAACTTGCTCTAAATGGTCAATAAAGTCACGTAAATCATTGTATTTCATTGGCCTCTACCGGCTTGCTAAATTCCGGCATATTATAACGATTTGTTAATAGCAATCACATAAAATCACAACGTCAATCATTGCGAAATGTGTGATAAACCCGCTTTCACATTATTCTGACGCACGGTATCACGCTCACCCAATAACTGTTGTAACCAACCTGCATGACCGGATCTTGCCAATTGAGTCGCCACAATGCTGCCATCATCAACGTGATTCAGTTTCACCAATAAAAACTCTCTCACATTATCAGGGAGCGGGTGTAACTGAGCCAAATACCCTAGCGCCTGCACTTTCAAAGATGGATTTTGAGTCGCAGCAATCACTTGTTCTGTTGCGAACAATTCCGGCGCAAGATTCGCAAGCCGCTGTAGTTCAGACAAACTGTGTTGATCAGCCCGCATTTGCCACAGCACTTTATACAGCTGTGGGTCTTGGCTCACTTTGGCCAATTTCACCATCACTTTGGTTGAAGGTAGCCAAGCAGACACAGCATGCTGAGTGACTTGATCCACCAGCGCTTGCAACGCTTCAGGAGATAAACTATCCAGCTCATTTAGCAAGATTTCTTGCTTTACATTGAGATCATGCACGGAACCACTAAGCCAATCAGACAGCTTAAGTTCCTGACGCTCTGAGCTTAAAATGAAATCCAATACTTGTTGGTCCTTTTCCCAGCGATGCAACAAACGCTGAGCAACCGCTGGGTAGTTAAAAGCCACTTTCGTGATCACATAACCATCTCCCTGCTCAGACACCTGATACGTAGGACGACGCTCTAATTGCTGCTGTAACCACTTGGCAAGCACTGGTGTTAGTGCAACATTATTTTGTTCTAAATGTTGAATAACCAAGAAACGAGCAGCTTCTTGTTGGGGTAAAGAAAGGCGGTTTAGTGAAAAGTTCAGAGCATCCACATCATTCGTAAGGGCTGAATGATATAAGTCCTCCACCCTTTGATTCAGTTGCTCATCTTGTAGCAATGCCGAAACACGTTTTGGCTGTAGCTCCGTCGCAAATACAGAGCCCACCATCAAAGTCGAAGACAGAAGCAGTGATACCAACAATCCTTGTTGCATATTAACCTTCCAGTAACATTCATACTACATATGATGCTATTGATAATAATGGAAGGCAATAAAAAACGCCGCTTTTTACAGCGGCATTTTAGGATTTGTGACACTAAGGCAATTTATTGGCGACGCATCGCATCAAAGAATTCGTTGTTCGTTTTTGTCATTGCTAACTTATCGATCAAAAATTCCATGGCATCGGTTTCGCCCATTGGGTGGACAATCTTACGTAGAATCCACATTTTCTGTAACTCATCTGCTTTAGTCAGCAACTCTTCACGACGAGTACCAGAGCGGTTGAAATCAATCGCAGGGAAAACACGTTTTTCAGCAATCTTACGGTTTAGGTGCAGTTCCATGTTACCTGTACCTTTAAACTCTTCGTAGATCACTTCGTCCATCTTAGAACCTGTATCAACAAGCGCGGTTGCGATGATGGTTAGACTGCCACCTTCTTCAACGTTACGTGCCGCACCAAAGAAACGCTTAGGACGATGTAGGGCGTTCGCATCCACACCACCTGTCAGTACTTTACCTGATGATGGGATCACGGTGTTGTATGCACGAGCCAAACGTGTAATGGAATCTAATAAGATCACCACGTCTTTTTTGTGCTCAACCAAGCGTTTTGCTTTTTCGATAACCATCTCTGCAACTTGAACGTGGCGAGAAGCTGGCTCATCAAACGTAGAAGCCACTACTTCACCTTTAACTAGGCGTTGCATTTCCGTTACTTCTTCCGGACGCTCATCGATCAGCAATACCATCAACTCACAATCAGGGTGATTATGAGCAATACTTTGTGCAATGTTCTGTAGCAACATGGTTTTACCCGCTTTTGGCGGAGCAACAATCAGACCACGCTGACCTTTACCAATCGGAGACGCTAAATCTAATACACGCGCGGTAATGTCTTCGGTAGAACCATTACCACGTTCCATACGTAGGCGATCATTAGCGTGTAAAGGAGTAAGGTTTTCGAAAAGGATTTTGTTGCGGGCATTATCAGGACGGTCATGGTTAACAGAGTTAACTTTTAGCAGGGCAAAATAGCGCTCACCGTCTTTTGGTGGACGAATCTTCCCGGCAATGCTGTCACCCGTTCGCAAGTTAAAGCGGCGAATTTGACTTGGGGAAACATAAATATCATCAGGGCCAGCTAAGTATGAACTGTCTGCACTGCGAAGGAAACCGAAGCCATCTTGCAGAATTTCTAGAACACCATCACCAAAAATGTCTTCACCACTTTTAGCGTGCTGCTTTAATGTAGAAAAGATGATGTCCTGTTTTCTTAGTCGAGCCAAGTTTTCCAGGCCCATACTTTCGCCAAGTGCAACAAGCTCAGACACGGGTCTGTTCTTTAATTCAGTAAGATTCATAGTGGTGGGTATCTTGTTAGTCAAAATTGGGATCTGTTTAGGTTAATTAAGAATAGAAATGACCATCAGATAGGTCAAAATTCGCTCAAGGAATGAACAACTGTATGATTTACGTGCAACACGTTATCACTAAATCCTAAATGAGTCTAGCTTAGAAAAAGCTAAACCGCGTATAACACAGATTATACACGGTTTAATAGCAAACTGGGTATAATACTCAGTGGCTATTATAGGTTTGCGTCTAAAAACTCTTTAAGTTGAGTTTTAGATAACGCACCTACTTTCGTTGCCGCTACGCCGCCATCTTTAAAAAGAAGCAGTGTTGGGATTCCACGAATACCAAATTTCGGTGGAGTACCAGCATTTTGGTCAATGTTTAGCTTACCAATAGTCAGTTTGCCTTCGTACTCGTCAGCAATTTCATCCAAAATCGGTGCAATCATTTTACAAGGGCCACACCATTCTGCCCAGAAATCTACAAGTACAGGGCCAGCTGCATTAATTACGTCGCTTTCAAAGCTATCGTCAGTTAGCTGCACAATCTTGTCGCTCATCGTCCACTCCAATGTCTGATTTTAGTCACTGATTTCATATTAACCAGTAAATCGATGCCCTATTTGAATTGATTCAGTTTCGTATTGCAACCCTAAGCTGATATTCTATAGCGATGAAAAAGACGCATATCACAGAGCAAAAGTTTGCCGATCTGAATTTACAGCCTCAGATCATTGAAGGTTTAAGCGGAAAAGGGTTCGAATTTTGTACCCCAATCCAAGCCTTGGCATTGCCGGTCATGCTCACCGGCCAAGACATCGCAGGCCAGGCCCAAACGGGTACTGGTAAGACGCTTGCGTTCCTTACTGCTACTTTTAACCACCTACTAACGACAGAAGTTCCTGCCGATCGTCGCAAGAACCAACCTCGTGCCATCATTATGGCGCCAACACGTGAATTGGCGATCCAAATTTATAATGATGCGGAACCACTGATCAAAAGTACGGGCTTAAAAGCGGGCCTTGCTTACGGCGGTGAAGGTTACGACAAACAAAAAGAAGCGCTAGAAAACGGTATTGATGTCCTGATTGGCACCACGGGCCGCATCATCGATTTCTACAAACAGCGCTTAATCGACTTCCGTTCTATTCAAGCGGTTGTACTTGATGAAGCGGATCGCATGTTCGATTTGGGCTTTATTAAAGACATTCGTTTCTTGTTCCGACGCATGCCTGAGCCAAAAGCACGTTTAAACATGTTGTTCTCTGCAACCTTGTCATACCGTGTACAAGAGCTGGCTTTTGAACACATGAACAACCCAGAGCACTTAGTGGTTGAACCGGATCAAAAAACAGGTCACCGCATCCAAGAAGAACTGTTTTACCCATCAAACACCGACAAAATGCCACTGCTTCAAACTCTCATTGAAGAAGATTGGCCAGAGCGTGCGATTGTGTTTGCTAACACGAAGCACAAATGTGAATCGGTATGGGGTCACTTAGCCGCTGACGGACACCGTGTGGGCCTACTGACTGGTGATGTGCCACAGAAGAAACGCGTTCGCATTCTAGAGCAATTCACACAAGGCGAAGTGGATATCCTGGTTGCCACCGACGTTGCGGCTCGTGGATTGCATATTCCTCAGGTAACACACGTATTTAACTACGATTTACCAGACGATGCTGAAGACTATGTTCACCGTATTGGCCGTACTGGCCGTGCTGGTGCAAGTGGCCACTCCATTAGCTTTGCTTGTGAAGAGTACGCCATTAACCTACCTGCGATTGAAGAATACATTGATCACGCGGTACCGGTTTCTGAATACGATACGACAGCTCTGATCCAAGATTTACCTGCGCCACTGCGTTTACAACGTCGCCAGCCAACGAACAATCGCCGTTCAAACAATGGTAATCAGCGTCAAGGACAACGCCAAGGCAATCGTAAACACAACAACCGTCAGCGTCAGCCGCGTCGTCAATCACAACAATAATAAGGACGTTATGAATACACCAGCAACTTCACCTATGTATGCCGCCATTGACCTTGGGTCTAACAGTTTTCACATGCTTGTCGTCCGTCATGTTGACGGTAGTGTGCAAACAATGGCTAAAATTAAGCGCAAAGTCCGCTTAGCAGCAGGCTTAGATAAACATAATCGTTTAAGCCATGACGCCATGCAACGTGGGTGGGATTGTCTGAGTCTATTTGCTGAGCGTCTGCAAGATTTCCCGGTTAGTCACATCCGCATTGTGGGCACGGCGACACTGCGAACCGCGACCAACGTTGAGGAATTTCTAAGTAAAGCAAACCAAATCCTTGGACACGACATTGAAGTGATCCCAGGTGAAGAAGAAGCTCGAACCATTTACCAAGGGGTATCACATACCTCTGGTGGTTGTGGCTCACGTCTTGTGGTCGATATTGGTGGCGCAAGTACAGAGCTCATCATCGGTGAAGGTTTTGATGCAAAAGCCCTGACCAGTCTGAAAATGGGCTGCGTAACTTGGCTCGAAGGTTATTTTAAAGATCGTCAACTGACTCAAACAAACTTTGATGCTGCGATCCAAGGTGCTAAAAACACGCTTCAACCTATCCTCAAGCAATATTTAGATCTCGGTTGGAATGTGTGTGTCGGTGCCAGCGGTACCGTGCAAGCACTGCAAGAAATTATGGTCGCCCAAGGCATGGATGAAGTGATCACCCATGCAAAACTGAAGCGACTGCAGCATCAAGCCATGCAATATGATCACTTAGAAGAGCTGGATATTGAAGGGTTAACTTTAGAACGCGTTTTAGTTTTCCCAAGTGGGCTTTCTATTCTTATTGCCATTTTTGAGTCATTAAATATTGATTCGATGACACTGGCAGGCGGCGCTCTACGTGAAGGTTTAGTGTATGAAATGATGGATGAAATGCGCCATGATGATATTTGTCAACGCACCATCAATAGCCTACAAGCGCGTTACCAACTTGATCGCCAATACGGCCATCAAGTTGCTGATACCTGTTTGGAAATCGTAAAGCAATGCGGTGCAGCAAACTGGTTACCCGAGCCTCAAGCTGAAGTATTACTCACCAGTGCAGCACAACTGCATGAAATTGGAATGAGTATTAGCTTTAAAGGAGACGGTGAACACGCTGCCTATTTAGTTCGTAGTTTAGAACTGCCTGGATTTACTCGTGCTCAAAAACAGCTATTAGCAGAAATGCTACGTCGCTATCGTGAACAACTGAGTAACATCACCGAACAACACGCACTCTCAGATCAAAGTGCTCGCCGTTTATTACGAGTGCTTCGTCTTGCAGTGGTGTTATGTCATCGCCGTAACAGCGCGGTATTACCTAAGCTCAACATTACCGCCACTGACGATCAAATCACACTTCACCTCAATAGCGCTTGGTTAGACAACAACCCTCTAACCAAAGCTGAGCTCGAATTAGAAGCCAATCGCCAAACCGATCTTGGTTGGCCGCTGGTCATTCAACTGTCCTAGTTTGTGATTCTCTACGGTTTTTATTAACCAGTAGTAAAAAAGGCGATACAGCATGTGCTCTATCGCCTTTTTCTTATCTCAAAATAGAGTGTTCAAAAGCTGTAATTACTCTTGCTCTGCACCTTCAGTAATACTGGCTTGTGCTTGAGCATTTTCTTCTGCTAACCATTCTGCAACGTCTTTTGCAAAATACGTCAAAATACCATCCGCACCAGCACGCTTAAAACACAACAGAGACTCAAGAACCGTTTCACGCTCTTTTAACCAACCGTTTTGAATCGCCGCTTTATGCATCGCGTATTCACCAGACACTTGGTAAGCAAACGTCGGTACTTTCAGTTCAGTCTTCACTCGACGAACAATATCTAGGTATGGCATACCCGGCTTCACCATCACCATGTCAGCGCCTTCACTGATGTCCATCGCCACTTCATGGATAGCTTCATCACTGTTCGCCGGATCCATCTGGTAGTTTTTCTTATCACCACCTTTTAAGTTGGATGCTGAGCCGACGGCATCACGGAATGGGCCATAGTAATGGGAGGCGTACTTCGCAGAATAAGCCATGATTTGGGTATTAATGTGACCCGCTTCTTCTAACGCTTCACGAATACGAGCGATACGACCGTCCATCATATCCGATGGTGCCACAACATCAGCACCCGCTTCAGCATGAGACAAAGCTTGTTGGATCAGCACTTCCGTTGTCTCATCATTTAGGACATACCCATCTTCATCGATGATACCATCTTGACCATGCGTCGTGAATGGGTCTAAGGCGATGTCAGTGATCACCCCCATTGCCGGCACATGTTCTTTTAATTCACGAACAGCACGCTGCACTAAACCTTCAGGGTTATGCGCTTCAGCAGCACATAGGCTTTTTGCGTCTTGTGATACCACAGGGAACAACGCAATGGCTGGTACACCTAACTTCGATAGGTAATCCGCTTCTAATAACATTAAGTCGATAGAAAGGCGTTCAACACCCGGCATAGACTCAACTTCTTCACGGCGATTTTTTCCCATTAGAACAAACATTGGGTAGATCAAATCGCTCGCGGTTAATTGGTTCTCCGCCATCAAACGACGACTGAAATCATGTTTACGCATACGACGCATGCGGCGAGCAGGAAAAACGCCTTGAATGGATACAGACACAGTACCCTCCTTGTCTAGTTAGTTTTTGTTATCTAAGTGAAATCATACCACCGTCAGTGTTTGCCGACAGAATGAATACGCCAAAATGCCCGATTAGTCTCACCTTACCGCTTCTAGAGCCTAGTCATCTTGCCAGTAACTGATGGTATACTTAATCGATAAAATCGTAACCTTACTTCCCATCAATAGACTGATAAGCAGACATCATGATAGACACGCACGCTCATATATATGCCAAAGAATTTGATCAAGACCGAGATGAAGTTGTAAAACGTGCGTTAGCACAAGGTATCGACCGTATTTTACTGCCCAATATCGATCTTGAGTCTATCGAGCCTATGCTACAAACCGAAGCGGCCTACCCTGACGTTTGTCGCTCTATGATGGGGCTGCACCCATGTTATGTAAATCAAGATGTGGATAAAACCTTAGCAAAAATTTACGAGCAATTTTCAACGCACAACTTCATCGCCGTCGGTGAGATTGGCATTGATCTCTACTGGGATAAAACCTATCAAGCCGAACAAGAAAAGGCATTAGTCACCCAGTTAAATTGGGCAAAAGAAATGGCACTGCCCGTTGTCATCCATACGCGAGATTCCATTCAAGAAGTACTGGCGATTTTAGAAAAAGAACAAAACGGCGATCTAACGGGCCTATTCCATTGCTTTGGCGGCTCAGTAGAAGAAGCTAAAGCCATTAACGACTTGGGTTTTCACCTTGGCCTCGGCGGCGTAAGCACCTTTAAAAATGGTGGGATGGACAAAGTGATCCCACACCTGGATTTAAGTAAAGTAGTACTGGAAACAGACTGCCCTTATTTGGCTCCAGTACCTCATAGAGGCAAACGTAACGAGCCTGCATACACTCAATTGGTGGCAAAACGTGTGGCGGAGTTACGTGACATGACCATCGAAGAAGTGGATGCCCTCACCACCAGCAATGCCGAAACCTTGTTTAAACTGTAAAAGCCCTCGTTGCCTACGCACTGTACATACAAAAAGAGCCGACATCATGTCAGCTCTTTTTTATCATGCTAAGTGTTATTCCAGCTCATCTTCTTCACGATCTTTTCGCACATAAAAGCGCGTAAAGAACAAACCGACCTCAAACAACAAACACATTGGGATGGCCAATAGCGTTTGTGAGATCAGATCAGGTGGTGTTAATAACATCCCCACCACAAACGCTGCCACAATAATGTATGGGCGTTTTGCACGTAAGCTTTGTGGATCCGTCGCTCCTGTCCAACACAACAAGATGATCGCCACGGGTATTTCAAACGCGATGCCAAATGCCATAAACAGCGCTAAAACAAAATCGAGGTAACTGGCAATATCGGTAGCAACTTGTACACCATCTGGAGCAATTGAGGTAAAAAAGCTGAACACTAATGGAAATACGACAAAATAGGCAAACGCCACACCGCAGTAAAACAGTAAAGAGCTTGAAGCCAATAATGGCATCACTAAGCGACGTTCATGCTTGTACAAACCCGGCGCAACAAATGCCCAAATTTGATAAAGAATGACAGGTACTGCGACAAAAACAGACGTGACCAGTGTCAATTTAATAGGGGTAAAAAAAGGTGAGGCAACATCTGTTGCGATCATAGTCGCCCCTTCAGGCAACCGCTCAACCAGTGGTGACGACAAGAACTCGTAAATGTCGTTGGCAAACCACACTAGGCCAAGGAAAACGACCATCACGGCTAACATTGCACGCAGCAGCCTATTGCGCAGTTCAATCAAATGACTGAACAGCGGCTGAGTTTGTTCAACTGATGACATAATTATTCTGCTTTTTCCTGCTTAGAGGCGGCGGATGTCGAGCCACTATCGGCAGCCGATTCAGGTTTAGCGTATGGATGCTGAACCTCTTTTGCTGCTTGTTTCAGCTCTTCAACCGACTTTTGCAAATCAGGAGATAAGTCTTGCATACCCATCTGTTCGGCTTTTTTGAGGTTCTCTTGCAGCTCTTGGATCTTGAGCTCTTGAGATAACTCATCTTTTACGTTGTTCGCCATGCCACGTGCCGCACCAATAAAGCGCGACACGGAGCGAATAGCTACAGGTAAACGTTCTGGCCCTAAGACCACTAACCCGACGACAGATATCAGTACCAGCTCCCAGAAACCGATATCAAACACGAATTAAACCTGCTCTTTGTTTTTTTGGCTTTCTTGAACGTTTTCACCTTTTTGTTGCTCTAGGTTTTTTGGTTCAAAATCTGCATCTTTAGCGTCCGATTTTTTCGCCGCTGTGTTGTCGTCAGTAACTGCTTTTTTAAAGCCTTTTACTGCTGAGCCTAAATCACCGCCGATGCCACGTAGCTTTTTTGTTCCAAATAACAGCACAATAATTAAAGCAATAATTAAAAGTTGCCAAATACTAATACCACCCATGCTTGTTTTACCTCAGCTTATTTCGGGTTAAAAAAGGAGCTAATCTTAGCCCGCTAACCTTACCGTTTATTGACGGTAAGCACGCCAGCTAAATAGCCAAAACGTGACTCCTGCAACAGCGCAGGCTGCAGAAAGTTGTTCAGTATAACTATTAAGAAGTATGGCAGAACATACCACTAAGGTCGCCCCAATACCAAACAAGAGCTTGCCTGTTGCTTGTTGGCGCTTACTCGCTCTATATCCTTCGTAAAGTGTATCCATTCTTTGGTTTAATACCTTGCCCTGGCGCAAACTGTCATAAACTAATTCTGGCAGCTCGGGAAGTTTTTCAGCCCAAAATGGCGCACGATCTTTTACCGCATTAATCACGGCTTGCGGACCCACTTGCTGCGCCATCCAGTCTTCCAAAAATGGCTTAGCGGTATCCCATAAGTCCAGTTGTGGGTATAACTGACGACCTAACCCTTCGACATAAAGTAACGTCTTTTGCAGCAGCACTAACTGAGGCTGCACTTCCATATTGAAGCGTCGGGCAGTATTAAACAGGTTAAGCAAAACATGGCCAAACGAAATATCGCACAATGGCTTAGCAAAAATCGGCTCACACACGGTACGAATCGCAAACTCAAAGTCTTCAATATTAGTGTCGTGCGGTACCCACCCTGAATCCACATGCAGCTCTGCCACACGGCGATAATCCCGGTGGAAAAACGCCAGCAGATTCTCTGCCAAATAGCGTTTATCGTCTTTGTTCAACGTACCCACGATGCCACAATCCAGCCCTATCCACTGTGGATTATCTGGATTTTTCGGGCACACAAACACATTGCCAGGGTGCATGTCAGCATGGAAGAAACTGTCGCGAAACACTTGGGTGAAAAAGACTGTCACACCACGTTCAGCCAGCAACTTCATGTTAGTGCCGTTTGCTTTCAGCCCTTCGATATCTGAAACTTGAATCCCGTAGATACGCTCCGATACCATCAAGGTTTCCGAGCTGAGATCGCTGATCACCTCCGGCACGTACAGTTCTTCACTGTTTTCGAAGTTGCGACGCAGCTGAATGGCGTTAGCCGCTTCTCGCATTAGGTTCAGCTCATCAAGCAATGTTTTTTCGTATTCACGCACCACTTCAACGGGCTTTAAGCGCCTCGCTTCTGGCAACAACTTGGCCACAATACGAGCCATGCGGTACATCAGTTTAATGTCCGCTTTTATCACCGGTAAAATATCGGGGCGAATAACTTTAAGAACGACTTCACGGCCATTTTCTTTCAACTTTGCGGTATGAACTTGCGCAATAGAAGCTGAGGCCAATGGCACAATGTCAAAATCTGTAAACCAGTTCTCTAGTGGACCACCCAAAGCCGCTTCCATTTGATTTTTGGCTAATTGACCATCAAATGATTCCACTTGGTCTTGCAACAAAGCCAATTGATCGGCAATTAACGGCGGGAACAAATCGCGACGGGTAGACATCATTTGACCAAACTTGATCCACACAGGACCAAGCTCTTGCAATGCCAAACGTAAACGTTCACCAAGTGGTTTTTCTGGGTAGCGGTTTTTAACCCAAAAGAGTCCTTTGCGCAGAGTTTTAGGCACTTGAGTAAAGGCTTGTTCCGGTAGCAACTCGTCTAAACCATATTCAAGTTGCACTTTGGTGATGTGATACAGACGTTTCATTTCTGCCGGGGTCATGTGCGCTCCAACAGGCGGTTTAAGCGGGCTTCTAAACGAGAGACTCCACTGTTTAAGTCATCAACTTGATCACAAAAATGGGCAATTTCTAATGGCGCAGGGGCCAATTTCCACTCTTCAGTGATCACTTCAGCCAAATGCGTCTGGTGTTTTTGAGCGCGTCCTTGCAACCAAGACAGGCCACCTTTTACACCACTCACCACAGTATGAGCCACCACATCACCAGTGTATTTGGATAGCTGCTCTTCAATATCAGGTTTTAAGCCACTGAGTAACGAAGAAAATTGCTGCGCAAGTTGGATATCTCCTTCCAACACCAATTGATCCGATTTAATCAGCTGCGTTAGATTAGCTTGCTCTCGCAGTTCAGGCAGCACAGATAAATTCAATGCAAGGTAACAATCGGGTTCACCTTCGTATTGAGAAAGCACATCAATCTGATGGCTAAATATAAAGATCAGATCTTTTTTTAACTCTTTCAGGTGGATCTTAATCACTTTGCCTTTTAAACGAGTCAATCGGCGCGTGTTTTCCGGATCGTCTTGCAACAGCTTATTAATCGCTGTTTCAACAACACCTGTAACAAATGGGTCTAAAGGCATATTGTCCTCAGAATTTATAACCGCGGTGAAGAGCCACAATACCACCCGTTAAGTTGTAGTATTTCGTTTGCTCAAAGCCAGCGTTTTCCATCATGCCCTTCAGTGTCTCTTGATCTGGGTGCATCCGAATAGACTCGGCTAAATAACGGTAACTTTCTGCGTCATTCGCAATCAACTGACCCATTTTTGGCAATAAATGGAAAGAGTACGCGTCGTACACTTTTGATAACGGCTCAAGAACTGGTTTTGAAAACTCAAGCACCAATAAGCGACCACCCGGCTTTAACACACGGAACATAGAACGCAATGCTTTGTCTTTATCCGTCACATTACGCAGACCAAAAGCAATGGTAATACAGTCGAAGTGATCATCAGGGAAAGGCAGTTCTTCCGCATTGGCCTGTACGTAATTTACATTGCCCACAATGCCCATATCACGCAGCTTATCGCGACCGACATTCAGCATGGAGTTGTTGATGTCTGCCAAAATCACTTGGCCTTCATCGCCCACAATGCGAGAAAATTTCGCGGTCAAATCACCAGTGCCGCCGGCTAAATCCAGTACACGATGACCAGGACGAACTCCACTGCAATCAATCGTAAAACGCTTCCACACACGGTGAATACCACCCGACATTAAATCGTTCATGATGTCGTACTTTGCGGCAACCGAGTGAAAAACTTCCGCAACTTTTGCTACTTTTTCTTCTTTGGCTACGGTTTGAAAACCAAAATGAGTTGTATTTTGTTCTTGCACTGAAGCGCCCTGAGATGAGTTTACTGTTGAATCCGTCATGTATTTTCCCCTAAAGAATAGAGCACCACTTCAAACAAATGATGATGTATTTCGCTCAACCAAGCAAAATTGACCATCACCAGTCTGAAGCGGTACTGTGCTTAGTTTACTTTATCGGCCTCACTAGCACCAAATGTTTGCACTGCCTCATTGTCAAAAGCTTGCTCTATGGCAGATCGGCTAATGTCTCGTTTTACCTCTACACCAAGTTCTTTAAAGCTTTCGGCTTGGCGAATTAAATTACCCCGCCCAGACACCAGTTTATTCATGGCCCCTTGGTAACTTTGGTTGGCTTTATCTAATGCCCCGCCCATCGCTTCCATGTCATTCATGAATAAACGCATTTTGTCGTACAGTTTACTGGCTCGTTCTGCAATCACTTTGGCATTTTGATTCTGGCGTTCATTTCGCCACAAATTATTAATGGTACGAAGCGCTACCAGTAAGGTGGTTGGGCTCACAATAATAATGTTTTGTTCCATAGCATCACTGATCAAGCTTGGGTCTGCCTCAACAGCCACTTGGAAAGCCGGCTCTACCGGAATAAACATCAACACGTAATCTAAACTACGAATGCCATGTAACTGATGATAATCTTTTCTCCCTAGCCCACGCAGATGTGCACGAATGGCAGTCAGGTGATCATCTAACGCGATTTCACGCTCGTTAAACGTTTCTCCGTTAAAATAACGTTCATAGGCAACCAAGGCCATTTTGGCATCCACCACCACGTCTTTTTGTTGCGGTAAATGCACCACCACATCAGGTTGATAACGCTTACCTTCATCATTTTCTAAGTTAACTTGCGTATGATATTCATGCCCTTCACGCAAACCCGACTCTTGCAACACGCGCGCCAGTACCACCTCCCCCCAGTTGCCTTGCTGCTTATTATCTCCTTTCAGGGCCTGGGTTAAGTTCACCGCTTCTTGCGTCATCCTTTCGTTTAACTGCTGCAAACTGCGAATTTCGTGCACTAAGGTATGACGCTCTTTGGCTTCAAAACCAAAACTGTCGTTCACCTGCTTTTTAAAACCTTCCAGCTGCTCTTTAAGCGGTGATAACAATCCTTCTAAACTCACCTTATTTTGTTCATCGACAGTTTTCGATTTATGTTCAAAAAGCTGATTTGCCAGGCTTTCAAACTGCACTTTTAAACGTTGCTCTGCATTTTCTAACAACACAATCTTTTCTTGGGCTGAACGTCGCTCTTCTTGGCTACGCGCTTCTTGTTCACGCAAATCAGCTTCTAACTCCGCCGTCCCACGACGCGATTCTTCCAGCTGCTGTGTTAAATAAACGCGCTCTTTTTGCAGTGCTTCAAAATGACGCATCTTTTCTACCGCAGCCATGAGCCGCCCATGCATTTGACGAAGTTCCATGGCCATTTTGTCGCGTTCAATATCCAGTTCATCCAGCTCATTGTTTTTCTCATCAAGCTGCATTTGCAATTGCTGCAAGTGGCTTTGTGCTAATTTTTTTTCCGACGCCAATTGCTGCTCTAACAACGCTGTTTGCTGTTGGTAACGGCTTTTAAACCACACACTGCAACAACCAAGACTGATAACACCGCCCGACACCGCTGCCAACACTACATGACTGTATTCAGCCAACCACTGGATCATGCTCTACAACCTAACTTTCAAATGCTCATTGGGATTATGAAGCTAGGCTATTCGGATACTGGATCAATGTCCAGTTTTCGCTGTACGGTTACCTATATAGACTGAGTGCCTTTTCTCTTAGTTGAAGTTACTGCCATGGATGAACGTCGTGCTATCGGCTTTGGTATTGCTGCAGTATTACTGTGGTCTACCGTTGCTACCGCTTTTAAAATTACGCTTGAATATTTAACCCCAATTCAGATGTTAACTGCTGCTAGTTTTGTATCAGCATTAGCCTTGGCAGGGGTAGCCACTTACCAGAAAAAAATTAAGTTACTAATACCCACGTTTCTTGCCAACCCTGGTTATTATTTTTTGTTAGGCTGCATTAATCCATTGGCTTATTACCTTATTTTATTTAAGGCTTATGAATTATTACCCGCCTCTCAGGCTCAACCTCTGAACTACAGTTGGGCGATCACCCTGACCTTAATGGCCGCCGTTTTTCTTGGTCAAAAAATCAGAAAACAGGATTGGGTAGCTTGCACATTAGGTTATTTTGGTGTGGTGGTCATTGCCACAAAAGGGGATGTCATGGCGCTGCAATTTGACAGCCCAATGGGGGTAGCCTTGGCATTGCTATCGACATTGTTGTGGGCCATGTACTGGATCCTAAATGCAAAGAATAAGGCCGATCCAATTCTTGGCTTATTATTAGGCTTTTTGGTGGCGCTGCCTTTTGCATTCGGTATAAGCCTTTACGAAGGCGCTGGCTGGAGCCATATTCCATGGCAAGGATGGCTAGCCGTTAGCTATGTGGGTCTGTTCGAAATGGGAATTACTTTTGTATTATGGTTAAGTGCACTCAAGTTGACCCAAAATACAGCCCGTATCAGTAATCTTATTTTTGCCTCCCCATTTATTTCTTTACTGCTACTGGCCACTATTATTGGAGAAACCATTCACAGCTCAACACTAATAGGGCTAGTACTCATTGTTATTGGGTTAATTATTCAGCAGATTGCATTTACGACCAAAAATAATGGGACAAATAAAAAGCCCCACACAGAAATATAATCCGCTGATTAATATATGCATCAGTAAGGGAGGAGACTCCCTTATTAATTATTTCGTATTCGTTAAATATTCACGCAGCTCGTCGGCACTAAAACCATCTTTTGCTATTTCGGCTGCTAATTCAGATATACGCTCACCTTTGCGTTCTTCAATTACTTTCTGGAACTGAAATACAAAGTCTCGTAAATAATTAATAGGAACCTGTCTTGCGGCACTGCGAATACGTTCTTCGCTTTGATTGCCTAATTCCGTCAATAATTTGCCAAACATCAGTTTTTCTGGCGAATCTTCCATCTGTTCTAAGATGCGCGCCATTTCAATCGTGGATAACGACATAGGTAATACATGCCTTAATATAACAAGTATAAATGAGGTTGATACCGAACGGCTCATCATCTGCACAAGTCAGATAATTATTCAATTCAGCATAAGTTCGTTTGAATGTTAAATATACTACTGAATTCCTAAAACGGAAATAAAAAAAGCCAGTAAAATACAATACTGGCCTTTTAAATAACTATTTCCGTCGCAAAATGTTAGTTCACTTTAACGGGGGCATGCCATTGTTTACCCAAACGAGACCAAAGAATCAGCAAGCCTGGTAATAAAAGCCACATTTGTAAGGTTAAAAGCAGTGAAGGAGCGAGCTCTAATCTTTGCATTGTGCCAACAATGACTCCTGCACCACTCATTTGAAATAACCCTAATAATGCCGCCGCAGTCCCAGCGCGATCACCAAACGGTGCTAACGCCTTTCCTGCCGCCGATCCCAGTACCCACGCAAAACCAACTGACGAGAGAAAGATCGGAACCATGAAAGCCCAGGCTTGCTGAATTTCACTCAGGGCCAGCATCAATCCTCCAGCGAGAACCAACACGGATAACCCTAAATTAAGCGCACTACGTGTGCCAAATTTATCCATGTACTTTGGCGCTAGCATACAAGCTGCAATGTTAAAAATCGCATTCACACCAAACCACATAGTAAAGTCACTCATGCTTAGACCTAGTTTCCCCATCAGTAATGCCGGAGCAGAGGTCACATAAGCAAGGATCACGGCCATCGCTAACATGCACAGCGTGGCGTGGAATAAAAAGACAGGGTGTTTCAATACCGAAAAATAACGACTTGGGCTGATTAATCGGCCTGAACTTTGCGTGTGCTCAGGGCGTGTTTCTTTAAAGAACACCGCAATAAACAGAAAAGCAATCACTGCAAACCCGGCCATAAAGCTGAAGTTTGAACGCCAACCGAACTCATGGGTTAACCAACTGCCAAGAATCGGAGCGAGGGCAGGGATAAAACAAATCGCACCATTTAGATAGCTAATCATCTTCCCGCTTTTCTCAGCGCCAAAGCTGTCACGTACCGCCGCAAAGGCCGCCACTGAGGTTGCACAAGCACCAAGACCTTGCAGTAAACGCGCCAGCAAAAGCATATCGATTTGTGCCGCGCTCCAAGCAAATAGAGCACTGAAGCCATAAATAAGAATACCGCCTAACGCAATTGGTCGACGACCATAGCGATCCGCCAGTGGGCCTGCGAATAGCTGTCCAACACCCATGCTAAACATGAACCAGGTAATACTGTCTTGCGCCCACGCCATTTCGACCCCAAAATCGGTGGCCATCATGGGTAAGGCGGGTAAGTAAATATCAATGGCCAATGGGCTAAACAGCACGAGTAGCACCATCAAGGCTATCAATCGTCTGTCTGTTGACATGGTTTGTGTTGGTATTGTTTGTGCGCTGTTCATGGTTCACCCCTACTTCAATCGCTGTAGTGTATTCGATTCGTGATATGAACAGAAATGCTTTATATTGAGGTTAGAATTTCCATATAGGAATATCTCTATGTTTTTTGAAAAACTGACTAAAATAGATTTAAATTTACTGATCTGCCTGCACGTTTTGTTAGAAGAGTGTAACGTCACGTACACAGCCAACCGACTGCACCTCAGCCAGTCTGCGGTCAGTAAAAACTTGGCCAAATTACGAGAGCAATTTAACGATCCTCTTTTTACTCGTACCGCCTATGGCTTAAAACCGACCCCACGCGCCGAAAAGTTAAAACTCAAATTGCAGCCTTTATTGCAAGACTTAGAAGCCTTTACCCGCCCTGAAAACTTCATTCCAGAAACCAGCGATCGCCGTTTTAAAATGGCGTTAGTAGAGAGTACTTACCCGCTGATCTTGCCCCATTTTTTAACAGAGCTGTTTACCAAAGCCCCCCAAGTGACCTTAGATACCCACTCTTGGGACAGGCACACTTTTGAGCATCTGCAAAATGGCAAACTCGATTTAGGGATCACAGGCAAAGACATTAACTTTAATGATGCCCAGCTCACCATGATGCCTCCCAAAGACATCTGCTTTCAAGAAATATATCGAGACATGCAAATGTGTGTGGTGAGAAAGAATCATCCTGTTCTCAAGAAACCTTGGACACTCGATACCTATTTAAAAGAGCGTCATATTCAAGTTCGCTGTGATGGTAACGAAAGATGGCTACTTGATTACAAACTGGCAGAAGTAGGACTAGAACGAGATATTGCGGTATTGGTTCCTGATTTTAACAGTGCTGCCAGTTTATGTACCCACAGTGACTTAGTGTTCACGGCACCCAGCCATTATATTCATTTAATGGCCAAGCAACTGGATATGGCCGTTTTGTCTCTGCCAACAGAATTACCCCCGATGGCCTATACCCTTTTTTGGCACCAACACCAACAGGATGATCCTGCAAATAGCTGGCTGAGGAATATCATAATTAGCCACTGTAAGGATTTATCAAACAGTACAATTGCAGCGTATCCGTAAACAAGATAGCTTATAGAAAATTTACCGTCCACCAGACTAAGGGCGGAGTAACCACAAGGAAATCACAGATGCATGAAGTCACTTCTCAGCGTGTTGAGCAACTTCGCCAATGGCTAGTCGCCAACCAATATGATGCCCTCTTGATCCCTCATGAAGATGAATATCTTGGTGAGTATATCCCAGCACATAATGAGCGTTTGTTGTGGGCAACAGGCTTTACTGGATCAGCAGGTATGGCCGTGATCACCCAAGATAATGCCGCGATGTTTGTGGATGGCCGCTACGTTGTTCAAGTACGTAAAGAAGTCCCTGGTGACGTATTTGAATACCGCCACCTCATTGAAGAACCTGCCATTCAATGGGTTCAAGGTACCCTAGCACAGGGCAGTAAAGTTGCCGTTGATCCCCGCCTGCACAGCGCGGCGTGGTTAACAAAAGCCACAGCGGAAACAGAGGGTAAATTAGAGCTAGTTTCTCTGACAGCCAATCCAATTGATTCCTTATGGGCCGATCGTCCAGAGCCATTACTGACCGATGCCCGCCTAATGGGGCTAGAGCTTGTTGGGCAATCGAGCGCTGATAAACGTGCGTTGATTGCCGCGAAACTGAAAGAGCAACAAGCAGAAGCCGTACTACTTACTCAACCAGATAGCATTTGCTGGCTGTTAAACATCCGCGGCTTAGACGTACCATGTTTCCCTGTTCTGCTTTCTCATGCCATCGTCCACTCAGATGAAAGCGTCGATTTTTACCTAGACCCAAGCCGCCTACCTGCTGATTTTATTGATCACGTCGGGCGAGGCGTTCGTGTCCATAAACCCGATGCACTGGAAGCAGGCTTAAACAGTTTAGCCGAGCAAACGGTATTAGTAGATCCAACAACCAGCAACGCATGGGCAAGCTTAGTATTACACTCTGCTGGTGCTCATATTGTGGAATCTGCAGACCCATGTTTTCTGCCAAAAGCAGCCAAAAATGCCATTGAAATTGCGGGCATGAAAGCCTGCCATATCCGCGATGGTGCGGCAGTCAGCAAATTCTTAGCCTGGCTAGACAGCGAAGTGGCCGCTGGCAACCTGCATGACGAAGCCACCTTGTCAGACAAGCTCCTAAGCTTCCGCCAACAAGATGAAACCCTAGCCGACCTAAGTTTCGATACTATTTCGGCAGCGGCTGGCAATGCAGCCATGTGTCACTACAACCACATGAACCAACCAGAACCAGGTAAACTCGAACTGGGCAATTTGTACTTAGTGGATTCTGGCGGTCAGTACCCAGACGGTACTACAGACATCACCCGCACCATTGCGATTGGTGAAGCCAATGACGATCTTAAACAGCAATTTACCTTAGTGCTAAAAGGCCATATTGCATTAGCAACCGCTCGATTCCCGAAAGGCACGTGCGGCCATCAGCTGGATGTTTTAGCTCGCCAGCACTTATGGGCAAATGGCTACGATTATGATCATGGCACAGGCCACGGTGTCGGCCACTTCTTAAGTGTTCATGAAGGGCCACAACGCATTGCTAAAGTAGCAAACAACACAGCGCTATTGGCAGGCATGGTGTTATCTAACGAGCCAGGCTATTACCGGGCAGACGCGTTTGGTATTCGTATTGAAAACCTAGAGCTTGTTGTTGATGTCGAAACACAAGGTGATTTCAATGTCCTTGGTTTTGAATCACTAACACGTGCACCAATCGACAAACGTTTAATCAACACCAACATGCTGACTCGCCCTGAGCTGGCTTGGCTGAATGACTACCACCAAAAAGTATGGGATGAAGTGAGCCCATTATTAGAAGGTGATGATCTCGAATGGTTACTCCAAGCAACATCCGCACTAGCGCATTCATAATCCAGTAAGCAGTTGTTACTGGCAGCGGGTCATCTTCACTCATAAAAAACGCCGCATGTATTCCCATGCGGCGTTTTATTTTCCATTTCTATCCTACTAAGTCGTATCAGACATAAATCGATGTTGATGCACTGTTTCACGTGAAACACAGCACTCTGGACTAAATATTCTTCAACTCTGTATTCAATTACCCAGAATACGCCGGATGCCAGTCTTTCCAAACCGCCTCAAAGCCACGTTGTTTGACAGCCTGAGCGACTCCTTGTGCAGAGCGTTCATCGCTAATAGCAAACTGCTCCAACTCAGGCTCACCATTCGCGTAACCACCAGGTTGAGTTTTCGAAGCTGCTGACATACTCGTGATACCAAGCGGTAACACATTGTCTCTAAACTGCGCGGATTCGCGAGTCGACAACGACAATTCCACTTCAGGGTTCAGTAAGCGATACGCACAAATCAGCTGAACCAACTGCCGATCTGACATCACCGATTTTGGTTGTAAACCACCCTCACAAGGGCGTAAACGCGGGAACGAAATAGAGTAACGGGTTTTCCAATAGGTTCGTTCTAAATAATCCAGATGCGCTGCCACATAAAAACAATCGGTACGCCACTCATCCAAGCCAATCAACGCCCCTATTCCTATCTTATCAATCCCGGCTTTCGCCAATCGGTCAGGGGTTTCTAAACGGTATTCAAAATCGGTTTTATTACCACGTAAGTGATGCTCTGCGTAAGTCGATGGATGATAAGTTTCTTGATACACCATCACCGCATCGAGCCCCAACCCTTTCAGTTCCGCATAGTCTTGCTGATCCAAAGGCTGAACTTCCATCGCCAGATAACTGAACTGCTTTTTAATTTCAGGGACAGTCTGGCGAAAGTACTTCATTCCGACTTTGGTTTCATGCTCCCCAGTAACCAACAGCACACTATCAAACTGCATCTTTTTAATGGCTGCCGTTTCCGCACTGATCTCATCTAACGTTAATGTCCGGCGCTTAATGCGATTTTCCATGGAAAAGCCACAATAGGTGCAAGCATTCGCACACAAATTAGAAAGATAAAGCGGGATATAAAAAGAGATCGTATGGCCAAATCGTTTACGAGTCAGAACCGCAGATTGCTGTGCCATTTGCTCTAAGTACGCATCCGCAGCCGGAGAGATTAACGCTTTAAAATCTTCCAAATCACGCTTAGGTTTTGATAAAGCCCGCTCTACATCGGATGCCGTTTTACTGTAAATCGACAGTTTAACGTCATCCCAATCAAGCCGTTGCCACTCCTGAACAAAACTCATAATAACCTCTACTCATTTAGGAAAGAGGTTAATGGGCTGGATGCAATCGCGTGATTCACGGTGCCAGCTAAACCAGCTTCGTATGCCATTCGACCCGCTTCAACGGCCAACTTAAACGCTTTGCCCATTGCAATAGGATCGGCAGCCGCGGCGATGGCAGTATTAACCAATACGGCATCAGCACCTAACTCCATCGCCTCAGCGGCATGAGATGGTGCACCAATCCCGGCATCAACCACCACAGGTACTTTGGCCTGATCGATAATGATTTCTAAAAAGTCTCGTGAAGCTAACCCTTTATTAGAACCAATTGGCGCTCCTAACGGCATTACCGCAGCACAACCCACTTCTTCTAAATGTTTACATAACACCGGATCAGCATGGCAATAAGGCAAAACGATAAAGCCTTGATCCACTAAACTTTCTGCGGCCTTCAGCGTTTCTATAGGATCTGGCATCAAGTACTTCGGATCAGGGTGAATTTCTAGCTTCAACCAATTAGTGCCCAGCGCTTCGCGTGCCAGCTGCGCGGCAAAAATAGCTTCTTGCGCATTTTTAGCCCCAGAGGTATTGGGCAATAGATTCACACCTGCGGCAATTAATGGCGCTAGAATATCATCATCTTGGTTATCAATATCGACACGCTTAAGTGCCATGGTGACCAACTCAGATTCAGACGCAATGATGGAATTGGTCATTTTATCTCGACTCGCAAATTTACCCGTGCCGGTAAAAAGTCGTGATTGAAAGGTTTTTCCTGCAATAGTTAACATGCCTTACCCCCCTGCAATAGCTTGAAATAAGGCAATACGATCACCGTCATTCAAATCGGTTATTTCCCACTGGCTGCGAGCAATAATGGCATCATTCAGTGCAATGGCACTTGCTGCTAATGGTAGGTTCAGTTGCTCTAGCAATGCATACACACTGTTTCCATTTTCGAGCACAACTGGTTTTTCATTCACCCATACTTGCATGAGCTTTTCTCCTAAAGAACCGGGCTGACGCTGCATTTCTTTTTTATCTAACTTTGCCCACATTGAGTAAAACAGAGAATAAAAAGCAAACCGCCCGGTATATCAAACCACGCCTAACTGCCACACACAGAGCAATTAGGATCTTGTTTGATTGATAATTTTTGCCACTGATTCGTTAAACCATCAAAGTGATGCAAATACCCAAAAGTTTGCTCTTTCACCCCAGCCAATAACTTAATGGCTTCTAATGCCTGCAAATTTCCCACCGTTCCCACCACTGGCCCCATCACTCCTGATGTTGAACAATTTTGTGCTTCAGAATCACTAGTATTCGGAAATACACAGTGGTAACAGGGGCTATCTGGCTGACGAAAATCAAAAGGCATTAGCTGACCTTGCCAACCAATGGCGGCACCAGAAATAAGTGGCTTTTGAGCGTGGACACAAGCGGCATTCACCGCCTGACGAGTAGCCATGTTGTCTGAACAATCAAGCACAACATCCGACATCATGACTTCCATTTTCAGTTGCTGCTCGGCTAAACGGGCTTGAAGTGGCCTGACTCGAATTAAAGGATTCAACGCACTAAGCTGCTCTGCCGCCGCTTTGGCTTTGTTGACCTTTTCATCTGACTGGCGGTAGACAACTTGCCGCTGTAGGTTCGAACTGTCCACCACATCATCATCGGCGATCACCAACGTTCCCACTCCAGCACCAGCTAAATACAAACCCGCTGCTGAGCCTAAACCTCCAGCACCAACAATCAACACAGACGCCTTCTTCAGCTGATGCTGGCCAGGCTCCGAGACTTGTGGAAGCATAATTTGACGGCTATAACGAACAAACTCTTTATCAGTCAATGTGCTCGACATCAGTAACACCTTTTTTTGCCATAAACTCAGAAGTCTGAATATTATCACTTGGTGTTTGCTTCATGATCTGATGAAACGCATGAATAACAGATTGCGGGTTCTCCGCTTCTGTTACTGCTCGCACAACGGCTAAACTAGAAACACCTGTGTCCCACACAGCTTGCGCTCGTGATAAATCAATCCCGCCTATCGCCACCGTCGGAGTATCTCCCGCCAACTTCTGATAACAAGCCAATCGATTTAACCCTTGAGGTTTTGATGGCATTTGTTTTGTCGTTGTCGGAAAAATATGGCCTAGCGCGATGTAGCTTGGCTGAATTTTTCGAGCACGCAAAATTTCATAATAACCATGAGTAGACAGCCCTAACCGCAGTCCTTTATCTGCAATTAAAGCCAAATCTGCGACTTCTAAATCTTCCTGACCAAGATGTACCCCATAAGCGCTGTGCTTAATGGCCAGCTGCCAATAATCATTGATATAAACTTGAGCTTGGTGACGTTTTCCCGCAACAATAGCACGCTGAATTTGATCTTCTAAGGTCGGATCACCCGGGTTCTTCATACGAAGCTGAACCGTAGTTACTCCCATATCCAACAATTGCTCGACCCAATCTGCACTATCCACCACCGGGTAAAGGCTTAACTTTTTACCGTCCGTTGGAGCAAAGTGAGATGGAAAATGAATACCACTGTGCCACCCAATGCGATTCGCTAACTCACTTCCTGCAAGCACTGGCAATGGGAATTGCTCAACATCTACTGGCCATGTTTCACGTGAAACACATTCAGTCGCATTGAGGGAGTTTACAGATATCGTTGTTTCACGTGGAACAACAGCACGCGCTAAAGTAATGGCATCCTCAAGTAAGAAATCCATTGCTAACGCAGACAAAAACATGGCTCGTTGACGATCTTTATGGTTGTTACTATCAAAATAAATAGCGCGAGCTTCACCTTCATGATGCCAAACATCAACAAAACCATCGCCAGCCTGCACTCCGAGTAACACTAAGTGAGGGTTGGCAATAACGTCTTGCTGAGCTTGAGTAACGGAAAGTGACGGACTCGCTTCCAATACCACAATATCGAATGTTCCAAGCAATGCGGTTTCTGTCGCTTGAAACCATACCTTAAACTGCTTATCGGTTAGGTGTATGTCAATTTGATCCGTTGAGCTGACACCCAGCTCAACAGATTCACCTACCCCGTAAGTTCGGGCAGAAGAAAGTAATGGCTCAATATGACTTAACAACCACTGATGTGGAACTGGTAAGTGCAATGAGTTCATTAACTCTCTCCAACAGCCGAATGGTACAGCTCAGATCCCGACGCTTTAAACTCTTCCGATTTTTGATGCATGCCTTCTAGTGGATCATCTAACATTTTAATTTCGATGGCTTGATCGGCGGCCACTTGCTCAGTGTCTTTGGCGTATTCACGCACTTCTTGAGAAATTTTCATTGAGCAGAATTTAGGTCCACACATTGAACAGAAGTGAGCTACCTTTCCAGACTCTTGCGGTAAAGTTTCATCATGAAAAGCACGCGCAGTTTCAGGGTCTAGGCCGAGATTAAATTGGTCTTCCCAGCGGAATTCAAAACGTGCTTTCGATAACGCATTATCACGAATTTGTGCCCCTGGGTGACCTTTGGCTAAGTCCGCGGCATGAGCTGCCAACTTATAGGTGATTAAGCCCGTTTTCACATCCTCTTTATTTGGTAACCCTAAGTGCTCTTTTGGCGTTACGTAACAAAGCATTGCACAGCCATACCAACCAATCATTGCAGCACCGATCCCAGAGGTAATGTGATCATAGCCAGGTGCAATATCCGTCGTTAATGGGCCAAGTGTATAAAATGGCGCTTCATGACAATGCTCAAGTTGCTCATCCATGTTTTCTTTGATCATGTGCATTGGAATGTGACCAGGGCCTTCGATGATCACCTGCACATCGTATTCCCATGCCACTTTGGTGAGTTCGCCTAATGTACGTAACTCCGCAAATTGTGCTTCGTCGTTCGCATCGGCAATAGAGCCAGGGCGCAGACCATCTCCAAGAGAAAGAGCAACATCGTATTTCGCACAAATCTCACAGATTTCACGGAAGTGAGTGTAGAGAAAGCTTTCTTGGTGATGAGCCAAACACCATTTAGCAATAATAGAACCGCCGCGAGAAACAATACCCGTTACACGTTTGGCCGTCATTGGTACATAGCGTAATAACAAACCAGCATGGATAGTGAAGTAATCCACGCCTTGCTCAGCTTGCTCAATTAACGTATCACGCATGACTTCCCATGTTAGGTTTTCAGCAACGCCGTTCACCTTTTCAAGCGCTTGATACATAGGTACGGTACCAATCGGCACAGGACTATTACGCATGATCCACTCACGAGTTTCGTGAATATTACGGCCTGTCGATAAATCCATCACGGTATCGCCACCCCAGCGAGTAGACCAGACTAGTTTCTCAACTTCTTCTTCAATGGACGAACTCACTGAAGAGTTACCAATGTTGGCATTCACCTTCACCAAAAAATTACGGCCAATGATCATTGGTTCTGATTCTGGGTGGTTAATGTTTGACGGAATAATCGCGCGACCCTCTGCAACTTCTTTTCGCACAAACTCAGGAGTGATTTCTTTTGGTAGATTAGCACCAAAGTTATGACCAGGATGTTGGAAGTTCAGGGTTTCATCGGCATATTGCTGGCGACCCATGTTTTCACGAATCGCGATGTATTCCATTTCTGGAGTAATAATGCCTTTGCGCGCGTAATGCAGTTGAGTAACACATTGCCCTTCTTTTGCACGACGAATCGTAGGTAGGTTGCCATAACGTAACTCATCGAGTGTTTCATCATCCAAACGCTCTTGAGTGTACGCCGAGCTGACTCCATCCAAATATTCAGTATCACCACGCTCTTCGATCCAGCGCTCACGAAGTTTTGGTAAACCTTCATAAATATCAATATCGTAATCAGGATCTGTGTATACACCCGACGTATCATAAACCTGAATTGGCTCATTGGGCTCAAACACTGGGTTTTCTTTCGTACCACCAATTAGGCTTGGTGAAAGTGAAATTTCACGCATAGGTACACGAAGATCAGGGCGGCTACCTTCAATATACGCTTTCGTAGAGTTTGGGTATGGTTGAACAGATAGTGAATCAATAAACTGTTTTGCTTCCAGTCTCGCTTGTTTGCGATTCGACATAGCATTTTTCCTATAGTTAATATTTATTGGGGAAAATGCTTGGCGGATTATAATGCTACAAGAGGCGTAAGGGGATCCCTTAGCACAGATAGATCTAGATCAGATCTATGGTTTCTCTCGTTCCCTTCGCAGGTATTAGCCTGAATCAGGTTCAACGGATCCCGCAAATGCGGTCTCAGCCTTATGGCACTCCGACAAGTATCGTGTCGGAGTATATGCAAAAGGAATCTAAAAGAAAAGAGGGAAAATGTGTAAATGTTAAGATTTGGTGATCAACTGAAAACCAATCCAGGTGGCAAAAATACACACCACGACATTTAATACAACATTCAATCCCATTTTCATAAACTCCCCTTGCTGTAGTAAAGAAACATTATCCATTGAAAAGGTTGAGAATGTTGTAAGGGCACCTAAAAAGCCTAGGCCGATGATCTGGCGCCAAGGAGCAGAAGCAATCACGCCTTGCTCAATGGCAGCAGCTAATATTCCCATTAATAATGAACCAAGAATATTTACAGTTAATGTTCCATAAGGAAAGCCTCGACCGAAAACCGCAGCACACCATTCTGAAATCAAATACCGAGAACAAGCTCCTACAGCTCCTCCCATCGCAATAAAACCTAGTGTGATCGCCTGATTCATACATATTCTCAGTTAACTGGTGACAAAGTGTGAGGATACGGATAAATCCTACAGATGAAAATGAGCAAGAATAAAAAATAAAAGACTACAGATGAAAACATTTACGCTAACAGTAAATCACAAGGGAAAAAACGAGGGGTAGCAGCACAACATTGAAAGTACCACTTTATGTTTTTGTAGAAAGAGAATTTTAAAAACACTAGAAAGCAAAAAGGCCTTAGCATTTCTGCTAAGGCCTTCTTTAATATGGCAGGGGTGGAGAGATTCGAACTCCCAACACGCGGATTTGGAATCCGCTGCTCTGCCAATTGGAGCTACACCCCTACGAACTGGTAGCTATTCTATACAGATAATTCAGAATTACTAGAGTGATTGTCTATTTTTTCAAATTTAAATCATCTAAGTGCTTATTTATTAAGCATTAGTGGTAATTCTTAAGGTATAGAAAGCAAAAAACCCGCTTAAGAAGCGGGTTTCTTTAATTTAAAGCCTGGCGATGTCCTACTCTCACATGGGGAAGCCCCACACTACCATCGGCGCTATTGCGTTTCACTTCTGAGTTCGGCAAGGAGTCAGGTGG
>NZ_JAKRGH010000040.1 GCF_022347565.1 Vibrio sp. Of7-15 | reverse complement strand
CATGCAGTTTTTCGCTAAAGCCTGACGCCGCTCCTTACCTGCTGGAGCACCGTAAGAGTAAAACCCAGATGCAGTTATTTTTTGATAATACCGTGTTGGATACCACCCAGCTCCAAGCAATAGAAGGATTGTAGGAAGCAAAAATAAAGAGAATGATGTTCCCATAACAAACCAATATTCATTACCCTCGATTGCTAAATAGTGTGCAGGCACCATTGGCACAAAGCCAAAACAAAAGACAATAATAAATGGTAGCCCCCATTTCCCGAAACGCCCCCAGTAATCGACCTCCCATTCCATGATGGCTGGCTCATTTTTAACAATCTCAGCATAAGTTTCTCGGCAAACATCTTCCCTATGCCCCCAATGTTTTAGTTCTGGATCGTTATTCAAACGCTGCTGCATTCTCTCATATGTATGTTTTCTTTCTTGTGCGTTATTCATCATTTTCTCACTGCTGATAGCCCCTTATAAACAAAAGGCAAACTCTGAGTTTTTAGTACATGCCTGATTTACCCTGAAACAAAAAAGGTGAGCGCAGGGCCCACCTTCTTCCATACAAACAGCATTAATTTGTTATTTCACTGTCTGCCTAAAAGGCATGGTGTCTTGGTGATCCCACCAGCGGTCAAAGAAGCGATCATTGACCTTGTTATACAGTTCAAGCTCATGCTGACCATATTCTTTAACAATTTCTTGTACTTGCTCTAGCTGAGCCTTACTTAAAATCAATGAGTTCGTACCTTATATAATCCCGGGAAAATAGGCTTAAATTCTTTTACCATTCCGTATGTACCTAACCAAGGCCAAGCACTTTCTTCTGGCTCTGGATCTTTAATCGAGCCCATTTTTAAGAACCCCAATGCCCCCGCACCGGCCCCCACAAACGCAATAGGGCCAGCAACAAACAGTAATAACAGCGCGATAATGCCCCCCCCGATCATGCAGTTTTTTGCTAAAGCCTGACGCCGCTCTTTACCCGCAGGAGCACCGTAAGAGTAAAACCCAGAGGCAGTTATTTTTTGATAATACCGTGTTGGATACCACCCAGCTCCAAGAAAAAGAACGATTATTGGAAATAAACAAAAAGAGAACACTGTTCCCATGATCAACCAATAATCATCACGTCCTACTTCAGTATGATGAATAAATAGCATAGGTAAAAAACCAATAAAGAAGATAACCCAAAAAGGTGTACCCCATTTTCCAAAACGACCCCAGTAATCAACCTCCCACTCCATGATGGCTGGCTCTTTTTTTACAATTTTTGCGTAAGTCTCTCGACATGCGCCTTGCCTATCTCCCCAATAGGTCAATTTCGGATCAGTATTCAAGCGTATTTGCACTCTTTCATACATATTTTTTCTTTTTTGTTCACTATTCATGATTTTCTCACTGCTGATAGCCCCTTAATAAACGAAAGGCGAACTCTGACTTTTTGTACATGCCTGATTTGCCCTGAAACAAAAAAGGTGAGCACAAAGCCCACCTTCTTCCATACAAACAACATTGATTTGTTATTTCACAGTTTGAATAAAAGGCATGGTGTCTTGGTGCTCCCACCAGCGGTCGAAAAATGAATCCACCGCAGAATTATAAATATCTAACTCGTGCTGACCATATTCCTTCACCATCATTTTTACTTTTTCTAATTGCTCCGAATCCACAATCAGGTAACTATCCCCATGAGTCTCTATTTTATATAACCCGCGAAACATTGGTTTCTTTAATAAAATAATCCCGTAAATTCCTAACCAAGGCCAAGCACTCTCTTCTGGATCTGGGTCTTTAATCGAGCCCATTTTTAAGAACCCCAATGCTCCAGCACCAGCCCCCACGAACGCAACAGGGCCAGCCACAAACAGTAATAACAGCGCAATAATACCGCCCCCTATCATGCAATTTTTCGCTAAAGCCTGACGTCGCTCCTTACCTGCTGGGGCACCGTAAGAGTAAAACCCGGAGGCAGTAATTTTTTGGTAATACCGTGTTGGATACCATGCACCTGCTAATAGAAATAAAATGCACGGAAGTAAGAATAGAGAAAATACAGTTCCCATAATAAACCAATATTCATCACGCCCTACTTCAGTATGATGAACAAGTAACATAGGTAAAAAGCCGATCAAAAAAGTAAGCAGAAAAGGTAGTCCCCACTTTCCTAATCGGCCCCAATAATCGACTTCCCACTCCATGATGGCGGGTTCATTCTTAACAATCTCAGCATAAGTCTCTCGACATACACCTTGTCTATCTCCCCAATAAGTTAAGTTTGGGTCGGTATTCAAACGCTGCTGGAGAGCGGTATAGGTATTCATTCTTTCTTGTGCGTTATTCATCATTTTCTCACTGCTGATAGCCCCTTATAAACAAAAGGCGAACTCTGAGTTTTTTGTACATGCCTGATTTGCCCTGAAACAAAAAAGGTGAGCACAGGGCTCACCTTTTATAGTTCGATACAAATTAAAGCTATTCTGCTTGTCTGAAAGGCATGGTGTCTTGGTGTTCCCACCAGCGGTCGAAAAAGCGATCGACATCTGAGTTATAAATATCTAACTCGTGCTGACCATATTCCTTCACCATCATTTTTACTTTTTCTAATTGCTCGGAATCAACAATTAAATAGCTTCGTGCGTGAGTTTCGATTTTATATAACCCACGGAACATTGGCTTTTTTAATAAGATAATTCCATAAACACCTAACCAAGGCCAAGCACTTTCTTCTGGCTCCGGCTCTTCAATCGAGCCCATTTTTAAGAAACCCAATGCTCCAGCGCCAGCCCCCACAAACGCAATGGGGCCAGCCACAAGCAGTAATATCAGCGCGATAATACCGCCCCCTATCATGCAATTTTTCGCTAAAGCCTGACGTCGCTCTTTACCCGCAGGAGCACCATAAGAGTAAAACCCGGATGCGGTTATTTTTTGATAATAACGTGTTGGATACCATGCACCTGCTAAGAGAAATAAGATAAGAGGCAGTAAAAACAGAGAAAATACTACTCCCATAGTTGTCCAATATTCATCACTTTCATTTTTTATTTCAATATGATGAACAAGTAACAGAGGTAAAAAACCGGTCAAAAAAGTCAGTAAAAAAGGCATCCCCCATTTTCCGAAACGCCCCCAGTAATCCACTTCCCACTCCATGATGGCTGGCTCTTTTTTTACAATCTTTGCATAAGTCTCTCGACATGCACCTTGTCTTTCCTTCCAATAGGTTAATTTTGGATCAGTATTCAAGCGTATTTGCACTCTTTCATACATATTTTTTCTTTTTTGCTCACTATTCATCATTTTCTCACTGCTGATAGCCCACGGTTAATGCGGAGCCCAAAGTTGGATTTTGCTTAATGGTGTTCAGTATCGCGTTATAAACTTCTGAACCTTTAATGTCTTGCCATGTGTCCCCAAACGCGGTTTCTACTACGGTTGGCTTTGCTTCAAGGCCCTGGCTGGTTAACCCGGCTACTGAGCCAGATACTGGCAATCGTTGAGCATCAAAACAATGGGGATGGCTATTGGCTTTCGGATTCCCGTTGTCATCAAGATCGTCTGGGTACCAAACTAACAGCATTAACGAGTTATGGTTATATTGGCGTGGCAGCCAGAAGGTAAGCAACTGGTTGGCAGTGCCTGTATTGCCCCACGTCTCGGTATGGCTTGTGCTGTTGGTTGGTTTTTCTGGCAATCGGGCTACTGTGCTATTGCCTTTGCCGACTAACGGGCTTTGGTTAATCGCCCAAGTTAAGTGACGCTGCGCTGGTTGCTCGATGACTTTTCTCTGGCCTGGTGTGCCATGGTAATAGCCTATCGTATCAATACGTGCGGCGTGCTCTCGGAGTTCAATGGGGAAATCCACCATCAACCAATACCCATCGACGCTGTGTAAGTTATCATTCACTGCCACATTATAAGGCATTGGCTTGGTATAGAACTTTTCCCCTAAGGTCGGTGATAGTACAACGTTGGTTTATTTTTCAATCGGCTGTACGCTTCCAGCGCTTTTAGATAGCCATCAGACTCATAATCCAAAGGAGTAGGATTAGAATCTACAAATTTCGATGTTACCCAAGGGGTTGTGATTAGCCAACTGGTGACATCGTCTTCTTTCACAAAGTTTAAATATGCAGTACAAATAGCGTAAAGCACACCAGCAAACAAATTAAAGCCTGGTATGAGCCATGGTGCTACCCCCCCTCCAAACAGGAAAGCAGCCTCTAATATTCCAGCGGATGCAAGTATTATACTGGAAGCGAGCTTACCCAAGTGTGCCATCATAGTTAAACCTGAAGTGCCCGGGATGTCATATTTGTATATTTGATAAGCTTCAAATGCCCCCCCAAGCGACTTCGCCATAGCTCCACTCATCCCCCACGTTAGCGTTTTTCGCAGCAGAACTTTGCTTGATTGACCTGGTAGTAACTCACCACTGGAGCGAGAAATTCGAAATAAGTTTTTGGAACTCAGCCTCCTCAACGCTTTTTCAGTAAATTTTTTATCAGTCTGATCCAGTTTTCCTAATAGCCCCTTCATTTCAGACTGATACCGAGCTCGAGTGGTTTCTGTCATAGACTCGAAAAGCCACAATACACGGTAAGTTAACGTGTAATCGTCTTTATCGTAGTGCTGGTGCTTGGCGGTAATTAAAGCTACATCTTCTATGAGCGCCAAGGCATTCAAGCCAATAACGATTCCGTCTAACCCGCGTGTGCCATATTTCTCAATAGCATCTAAGCCTTTTTTCGTAAAGACTAAAAAAGGGATCTGACGTGTTTAAACCATTAATTTTGGCGATTTGTGCCGCTGGCACATTGTAGGTGCTTGCAATAGTGCCAAGGGATTCGTGGCCCAGTGGATCTTGTGTTTCTTTGACGGTGTGCTCTCGCGGGCCAGTAACGGTTTCTTCTGTTGTTTTCACTATCACCACATCGCCAGCCATAACTTTTTCTTCTGGCGTTAGGCTATTCAAGAAAGGATTGAGTTCCAGCAAGGTGGCCAAAGGGATCCCTGCTTGAGAGGCGACTTCATTGAGCGTTGATGCTTGGGCGACCTTGTAATATTCCGCTTTTTCTAGGCTTCTTGATGGGTCGTCTGCCAACTCTGGTGTCGCCAAAATAATGCGCTCACCGGGATAAATTGTATGCCGACGTTCACCCACTTTGTAATCCGGATTAAGATCCAGAACGTCATCCAATCGATAGCCACGATCATAAGCGATTTCAGATAAGGTATCGTGTTTGATTACTGTATGTATATGCCCTTCACCACAATGGCTTGCGGCTTCAAAAAATTGTTGCTCTCCTACGGCTATAATGGCGTCGAGATCCAGTAAAGTGGCATTTTTTGCCAGCCAAGCACCATCAATGGCATCAAACTCTTTTTGTGTGAGCTTAAATTCACTATGGAATAAATGCTGAGGGCCAACAGGGGCATCAGCGACGCGCCAAGGCAATAAAATGCACGAAGACACGACGTTTTCACTTAATAGCACATCAGAGAGCCCACTGCTGGTGGATTCGGTTACCTGAAAGCCCCATGTGGTATCACCATCGACGATTTTGTATTCATGAAGCAACGCCTCATCCATGAAGTGATAATAATACCCTGACGTCGGCAACCCTAACCGTTCGCTGATTTCAATGCCCAGCTGAACGGGCACAAACCCGTCGTGGGCAATGTGGGTATCTATTGCTTCTAAGGTGACGGTTTCTAACGAGGTGTTTAACGAGGCGTCTCCACTCATGACATGCAGTGGTCTTGGCTCGTTTTCCATTACGCTGGCAATCAGCAGCACCGATTTTTCTTGTGGTACGATTTTAAATTGCTGAATAGTGGGCTCTGTTGCCGTTCTTCCTCACGCAAAGATTTGATTTAGCTGTAACGACTTAACGGCCTCTTTTGGGCAAGCCAGCTCAATGGCGTACTCAAACTCTGGGCTTTTTACTTTTTCTTCTTCGCTTTTCTCTTGGGGCGGGATATAAGTGGTGGCTGGGTCTTCAATTCGATCGTAATTGGCCTTAATAAATCTTTTTTTCACTGTTGTCATTATTGTCTTTTTTGTAATTAATACCCTGTACTTACGCACATTTTACACTGTGATGAATGGTGAGTCTTTTTTACTCACTAGGTGATTGCACTGAACCACTAGGCAAAACGATGTTTTTTTTAAGTGAAAGGGCCTGTGATCAATTTGCTTATTAAGAACGAATAAAAAATAAAAATCGTTGATAACTCTGAAATAAAAAAGGTGAGCCCGCACACTCACCTTATTTTATAAAAATACACCTCTGAGCAGCCAGAACACGCTATGGGTTACTTTCTAATCTTTCCATTTTTCGGCATTTTATCTGTTCAGTTTTAGGATCTAAAAGCTCATCAACAATCTGGTATAAGTCGTCTTTTCCCCTGTACAAATCACAAATAGGACCAAGTAAAAATAAAGCCGTAACGAATAACAGAAATATCACAGACCACTCACTTCTATACACCATAGTAACGATTGTAATAGATAATAGAGGTAAGAAGGAAAGTGCCACTCCAATAGAAAACTTTGAACTAGAATCAGGTCTTAAATGGCAGTCAACGGCACATTTGCCATTTTTAAGTGGGTACACCGTCGCCATTATACGAGCGTATTTATAATCTCTATTCCACCGGCTCACTCTGAACTTTCTGCCTCTTACACTAAATTCTATGTTCCCCGATGATTTATCCATCCCTTCTTTCACCCGACAGAGCCTTGCTAACAACGATTCGGCAGATTCATCACTGTACACCGTGTATTTGCGTTTAAATTTTCTTTTCATTCTAATCACTCAATTTTTATGCTTAATCAAGATCTCGCCCTCTATTTCTGTGGGCTTTACTTTACTCAGTAGCAAACTTTGATTTTTTCCGTGAGTAAAAGACAAAATGCCCAAGTGCCAACAATAAAAAAGATAAGTAAAACCAACACTCCATCTCTTTCCCTTTTATATGTTGATGTACTGAAGGGCTGACATCTAGCATAATCAGAAATTCTGGGGTCTCTTGGATATGGGTAACTATTCCTTTTATATCAATATAATCGTGTTCATTGATCAATTTATTCATCTTGTTAAGAAACAGTTTTTGAATATGGTGTATTTCGTCATACTGTAAAGACTTGATCTTTTTGATATTCATGTGTCTTAAGTCTTTCAGTGACATATCATAGTCCGCGGAAATTTCATTTAACCGTAGAATTAATTTTGGTTTATAAGACAAAGTGATGGCGTTGACATCATCGAATATTTTATTATAAACAGACAGTTCAAACCGTCCTCTTGCTTTCACAAAATCCATTAACCGGTTTATGGAAAATGCCGTAAAGCCTTGTTCTGAGCTACGTGCCGGATCATAATTTCTTATTTCAGAAAGCGCTTGTTTCACGTTTATATTGCTGCTCAGTTGTTCAGGAAACCATAATTTAGCCATGGCTTTTTTAATGTCACTGCACGAAAAAGTCGCACAATAAGGCTCTATGATTTGAGCATAAGAAGATAAAGAGTCTTTATAAGCCGTTATCAGAGTAGGAGAAGACAGTTGGTTTTGATCAATCGATGAATAAGCATTTCTAAAAAATGGGTGAGATGAGTACACTGCATCCCTTTCTTTAAAGAAATCGAGATGGGCCAAACTTAACGCCCCAGTATCGACTGTTTTCTTGTCATCTAATACGTAAAAGTCCCACCCATACGAAGACGTAGAAGTGAATTTAGGAATCGTCGCCCCGCTGATTTCAGTAATGCGCCCTTTTGCTAATCCCGAGTGCCCAACAGACACTGAACTGCCTGGATCTATGGTATAGCTCGCCATGAATGCCAACGGGAATAGAGTTAGGCATAACAGAACGTAACCAATTGCAACATACTTATGGTATCGGTAGCTCACGGAGCCTTCGTACTTTCCTAACATACTGTGATCGTTAACCTTGAGCACAGTATATTTCACCTTCTCTTTCAACTCTTGAGCATTAAGTTCAAAAGAAGCTATTTTTCCCTTCAGGCTCTTAAAACTTTCTATCTGCGCATTATCGAATGTTTGGGCTAGCGGCAAATGTAATGAAACTCCATCATTACCTTTTATTGTAAAGGTGACTTCTTGCCCCTCAATTTCGACTTCACTTACCGTGCCTAAAATCTTCTTGATTTTAAATTTAGAATTAATACTTCTAAAAAAATGGCTATAAAGCTTGTGCATTACAACAAAGAATAAAACCCATTTGTATAACCCTACATGCTCTCCATTAATTATTGCGCTCAATAAAAATAAGAATAATATTGCCATCAAAAATAATAAAAAATGCCTAAATTTAATTCCATCAGAGTTAATAAAACAGGTTTCTTTAAACGTTGCTATTCGAGAGTAGATTAAAGTGGCATCTAGATTTGGGATCTCCTTTTCTTCAGAGAAAAGTAAGTGCTCATGAACTCTTACTTGCTTTATTTCTTCAGTAAAGTCAGAGCTAAGATCAAACACATCATCGATTTTTAGTAAATAGAGCTGGCCTTGATGATTAATGCATTGAATCGACTTTTCATGCTCACCCTGCATTTCTTCTATGTAATTTTTACGATAAAGCAGCCTTTTGGGGATAAATACTTTTTCTCCATGCAAGAAATGATAATCATCGTATTTATTTATGTATGAAAAATCACCATAATTTTTCTCACTGAAGATATCATCCTGATCCGATACTCTAATTCCGTACACATAATATACCGCATCTCTTTGCTCCTCAGATAAATCCGATATATTGTCTAATAAATACTTATTTTTCTTTGACTTAAAAAACCGATAAAGCTTTCTAAAATCAACATAGGCTATTATCAAAACACAAAGTGTAAAACTCAAAAACGCTAAATCAATCATTTATCTGCTCTATGTGTAATCTGCGGGAGGCCCACCATAAACAGCCTATTTATCAATAAGTAAATCTTTAGGCTGTTACCCTTAAAACTCCACATATTTTACAATGATAAATTTCCTTAGTCTGCTTAGGTTATATAGGTAATTTGACTAAATTGATAGCGAAATAAACTGGTTTAAGCCAGCTATTATTGAATGGTATTTTTATAGCGAATGAGGTTGTTTTCACTTTCGTTGTTTAAGTTTTTAATTATCGATTCTTTTCTTACCGTTTTTCATTACGGCATTACTCATCAATAGGTAGGTGCCCTGTTTTCATCAACATGGTGGTATTTTCGGTTAAGCATCGAAGTGATTGACTGACATAAGGACTTCGTAGCCAAGTGCCTGCTGAGTAGGTTCCGAATTCATCTTGCAACACGCCAGATAACACCAAAATCTCTTGGCCACCCACCACGTTTTCATTCTGAAAGTGATCCCCTTTTGAGCTGGTAATTAACGTAACCTGTTCGTTCCCAAATTTGTGCAAAGGCAATGTGTGAAGTCCCTCAGTATTCGGTAACCAAGCAGACGCTGTTGTATCAATCACCACTGATTTAACATCTTGGTGCTCGAACTGATTCAGCTTTACGAAAATCACACACCCTAGTTGGCTATAAGGTGTATGGGCACTTCCTGGGGGATTGCGAATATAAGAACCAGCAGGATAGTGACCGTGTTCATCAGAGAACACCCCTTCCAGAACATAGATTTCTTCTCCCTTGGGATGAGTATGCCTTGCGAAATGAGAGCCAGCCTCGTATTTGACGATGCTGGTTGTGTGCCCCGATTCTTTTTCTTCACGCTCTAACGGTTTACGCCATACACCCGGCGCAGGGCTCGAAAGCCAAGGCGTATTCACACTTTCGACTGCCACCCTTTGGGTAAAATCCATGTTAATCATAAACCACCTATATTTTGAATTAAGAGGCTGCCTTCCACACCTCTCAAAATCGAGTGATATCACCATACTCTTCGATCCGTGCTACCACATGAATACCCCGAGCTCAGATTAAGTAAGTGAAAACAAACTTCACTCACTTAACCTTTGATTTATGGCGCTAGTATTTATTCACATGGCGGAGCAAGGTGGATCATAGCCAAGCCACCTAATGACGTTTCTCGGTACTTTTTATTCATGTCTTTACCCGTTTGGTACATAGTATCAATGACTTTATCTAACGAGATCAGACATTTGCTGGTTCGCTTCAATGCCATACGTGAAGCATTAATGGCCTTCATTGCCCCCATGGCATTACGCTCTATACAAGGCACTTGCACTAACCCACCAATGGGATCGCACGTCATACCCAGTGAGTGTTCCATGGCAATTTCCGCCGCCATGCAGATCTGCTCATTGCTGCCGCCACGAAGCGCTGTTAAGCCCGCTGCTGCCATGGAAGAAGAGACCCCCACCTCCCCTTGGCAACCCACTTCAGCTCCTGAAATGGAGGCATTGGTTTTATACAAAATACCTATCGCCCCAGAAACGGCTAAAAAGTCTTTTAGCTGCTTAGTATCAAGCTCTTTAATAAAACGATGGTAGTACATCAGTACCGATGGGATCACACCCGCAGCCCCATTAGTGGGTGATGTTACAACTTGTCCACCAGCGGCATTCTCTTCACTGACTGCAAAAGCAAACAAGTTAATCCAATCCATGATTTCCATGGGATCATTTTCCACCGCCGCGTTCGCTTCCAATTTTTTCAATAAGGCAGGGGCGCGGCGAGTTACATTCAAGCCACCTTCAAGGATCCCTTCCGTATCAAACCCACGCTGCATACACAATGACATCACCTTCCATATTTGATCCGTTTTTGCATCTAGCGTCTCGGTATCTTGGAAAGCAAGTTCATTACGCAACACAAGGCCACCTAGGCTCAAGCCGTGTTTTTCAGCTTTTTGCAACAATTCATCCGCAGAGGTGAAAGGAAACTCTACATTCACTTCCGCTTCTTGCTTACCGTTTTCTAGCTCATACGCTGTAGCAATAAACCCACCGCCAATCGAGTAATAGGTTTCAAAGCCAACCAAATTGCCTGCCAGATCAAACGCCGAGATGGTCATGCCATTCTCATGGAGTGGCAAGTTATCACTGTGGAACAGAATATCTTGCTCAAAATTAAATTCTATGGGCTGTTTACCGGCCAATAACAGTGAACCTTCATCAATCGCATTGCGCATAGCGGCATTGGCACTTGAGATTTTAATCGTATCGGGTTTATTACCTAACAAACCAAGAATGGTGGCACGATCGGTGTGGTGCCCTTTGCCTGTTAACGACAATGAGCCATACAAATCAACCTGAATGCGTACCACATCAGAAATCGTCTTTTCGATAAGTTGAGTGAAATTGTACCCAGCGATCATCGGGCCATTGGTGTGTGAGCTGGATGGACCAACTCCAATTTTGTAGATATCAAAGATAGACAGCATAAACATTACCTATTGCAACAGTGTAGCAAGAGCCCTTTTGGAAATAACCACACATACTCAATACGAAAATGCAGACCCAAAAGACCGTGTGAGCGTTTATTGGTTAGCAAATAACTCTGTTTATTTTGTTATTAAAGTTTAGTTGCTTTCACATGATCTGCTCTCATCAGCAGCGACAAAAACTGCTTTTCAAGAGACCATTAGTGCGATAACCCGCTCTGAACGTACCATACGGAAAAACCGCGCTGTAATCGTTCAATTTATTGGCAGAAAACTAGCACGAAAGATTTCATAAGAGAACTTAAAAACAATAAGGTTAATGACGAAAAAATCGTCACTTGAAGAGAAAAATATCCCACTGCTGAATCTCACCATCGCCCTTATTTACACTGCCTTCATCACTCATCTTATTCAATTTGTCCCGATATGCATTCTCATTTGGGGATAAATAGGGCTCATAGCGTGGCAACCTTTTATCGATAAGCTCATGGTTAATGACTGATATTATTAAACTTAATCAAGCACTCTGATCTGATGAAGGATTTACCTGAATATGAAAAACCATACAAACCGGAGCGAAAAAACTAAAATACCTACCTCGCTATTTTCTAAAAAACGTAGCATTCACATTTTTGCAAAGCTGCCATAACAACCTAAAAACGCCACTTTAATGAAAGTTAATTTTTGTGCGGTACGCACGTTTTTTCATCACGGTAAAGTGGTGATCAGCAAAGTCGACATGTACAAGTTTTTGGGTGTTTTAGCGATCACCTTTATTTTTCAGCCGCCAGATCAAGAGAGTTTTTTGCTTTCACTCCTTCTGTTTTTCCATTTTGATAGCCAAAATTGAACGCCTTTTACTCTAGATCACTAGGATCATCGACGTTATCGCTACGGGATTTGCTTTTTTACAGTCAGATGCACGTAAAGGTGTAGGAAGACACACTTTCATCACGGTGTGCGGTTTTCATACAAAATGGCATATATTTTTTATAAAGCGACCAGACCCTAAACGATACATTACCTGAAACGACAATGGGCGCTCTTTCACCAACAAAGAGCGCCCATTCATTTATCGTTGTACTTTTAAGGGCAGAGTTCCCCTTAAAATACCAATTTATATTTCAATAACTTACTCAGCAACTACAGATAATATCGAAGAGTTCGCCTTCCCTTTATTATCTGTCACCGTTAACTTAAAACTCAGTGTGTCATCGGTGTGCGGCATGTATGCATAAGCGTAGCTTTTATCCGCGTAGTCAATACGAACCTCAGGGCCATCGACTTGTGTCCACTGATAGCTAACCACAGAACCATCTGGATCATGAGATTGACGACCATCTAACAACATCCACTGCCCTTTTTGCACTTTATTAAGCTTTGCAATGTTTGCCACTGGCGCTTTATTTGAGTCTGGCGCGGTTGATTCCACCTTAACCGTGTGCACAGCTGCTGCTGATCCACCAGCGTTATCCGTTACCGTTAACTCAAATTTTAGCGTGGTATCAAACTCAGGGGCCATAGCATACGCGTAGCTGCTGTCGGCATAATCGATTCTAACGGTCGGGCCTTCGATTTGCTTCCATTGGTATTGCACCACCTCGCCATCACTATCAAACGAGCGTTGGCCATCCAATGTGATCCAACGGTTCGCCATCACTTTCTGCGGTGGCGCTACTGTCGCTACTGGCATGGTATTCTGAGCTTGGGAAGACCCTTTCAGCATTACCGTTTGAATAGCTGAATGCTGGGCACCAGACTCATCAGTTACGGTCAGTTTAAACAACAAGGTATCATCTGATGCAATGGTCTTTGGCGCATTTACCCAAGCTCTTGCACTGTTCGCTCGGTTAATCACCAAAGATTTGCCCGCCACTTGCTCCCAAAGATAACTTAACTCACCTGACTTCGACTCTGATTGGCGACCGTCCAAGAAGAACCAGCCCCCTTCTTCAACAGTTAACGCTGGAAAAACTATCGCAGTCGGACCTTGTTGCTCAACAACAATAGCGCCCTCATAAGGAATCGCATTGTGCTCAGTCACCGTAATACTAACATCGTTGTTTGTTGCTAGGTTAAACTGTGCTTCACCATTGCTGTTTGTGTACACAACTTGTGGCTCAATACTGTCACCAACGATGGCAACACGGGCATTTTCTAACACGTTACCACTCTTTTGAACCACAACCGTGAACGCATTATCTGATTGTGTTGAGAGCAGTTCTGGATGAGTCACCACCAATTGTTGTGGTCGTTCGGTTCGTAGTTCTAATTCAGGATCTCCAAACCAGCTGAAAAAGCGAGCTTCCGCTAATGCCGTACCTTGTGTTCCGTAGTGGCTAAACAAACGCTCTTTTGCGCGGTTTAACGCTGCCGCAGGACGCCAAGACACCGGATAAATCGCGCTCGACCACGTGCCATCGTAATCATCCCAGAAACTGTCCATCAGACCTGCGTGTAAATTATCGTTATAACCCGAGTAACTCACGCGCGCTGCCCCTGTAAAACCAACTGCACCGCCATTTGGGTTTCTCATCCATGATTCCGCAAACGAATCTTTGCCATCGAACCAGCCCGTGGCACAATTTAAGCTCAGTACCACTGGCGATAAATTACCGTTATTAAGCTGATTCACTTCTGTTTGGGTAAAGTGTGGATCGGCCCAGCCTGAACCATCGCCATAACCGTGATCTCGGTGCATCACAAAGCCAACACCGTCGTTAATGGCTTGAGCGATCTGAACTCGATCACCATTACCCTGATTTTTCCATTCTTGAGGCACTATTGTTGGTGGTGTGATACGAGCAGTACCATAATCCCAACCGCCATATCTTAGTTCATTAGTAAGATCCGCATCCCACTGAAGGGCTGTATGGATCTGATACCCTTTATTGAACAAATCACCTTCACCTGCAAAGAAATTGTAATCAGGGCCTAAAAAGTCTGCCACGCGGTGCAGATCTTCCATGAACATTCTGTCGGCTTTGTTGTTCTGGTTTCGATCTTGGAACTGACCTGCTAATAAAGCATGACGATAACGATCGGAATCCACCGGATTTTTGGCATAGGCTAAAGTACGAGCCACCATAGATTGGATATGCTCTGGCGTGTCACCAGGTAAGCGCCCCATGATCACATCTGGAAATTTATCTTCACCATCAAGTAATGCGTAATCAAAATCGGTATGCCACTGATGATCGGCACCATGGAAGCCATGGCCTGTCACTGACCAACCTGGTACATCTTCGTGATCTCCCACAAACAATACGTAAGAGGTCATCGTACCGTTATGGTACGCGTCAGACATAAACGCTTTAATCTCTGCTTGGGTGCTGCCTGTTTCTGAAATAGGAGCAACGTAAACTTTATAGCCCATCTTGCGCTTCCAAGCTGCTAACGGCTCTATGGCTTCTTGAAAACGATCGGCGGTAATGATCAGATAATCAGCATCATGAAGCTCATTAGCTGGTTCGTTGGCATTGGCCTGTTTCTTATCGTTATTAGCCAGAGCCACTCCTGATGGACGTAAATCAATCACAGCAGAGTTACCGCTTGAAGAAACCGCCTCTGTTTGACTACGACGTTGAGACTTATCGCCATGATTTGCATACTCGAAGCTCAAACGAAAACGCACTTTGGTTGCAAACATCACAGATTTATCTAACGGATTAAATTCAATCGGTCGATAAGACAGAACAACGTAGTTCTTACCTCTAACACGTATGGTTTCAGCGATACGGACTGGCGCTACCGTGTCTGCTAACAACTCATAAGAAGCCTGATTTTTAATAAATGGCATGTTTTCATCAGGTCGCTCGCCCGTTTCTGTCACCACATCAGGAAAAGGAAGCTGCACCGGATCCACCGTTATATCAGAAAATGTCTCAGACCATGACACATCATCGATAACTAACTTGGCAGTCGCGCCATCTGGAATGCGAACCATCTGACGATACCCTGTTAAGTTTGGCTCACCAGGCTCTGCCGGGCTACCGCCATCAGGAAGGATGATGCGGTTATACACCAAGCCATCGTCCATCACCACTTTTCCTAGAGTCAACTGGGACAAATTCGCTTCTAATACAGCGCCAGTCAATTGTTGATGTACGACAGAGATTGGTTTGGTTACTTCTGGCTCCGCAGAAGAATATGAGAATGGTGCGACAGAATCCGTCATTTGATCAAAGTGGATCACTTGCTGATCAAACATACCTTGATCCACATGTTCAACAGCCATCGCAGGTTGCGACAGAATTGCCAACGCCAAAACAGACTTCTTAAAATTTAATACCACTGTGTTTGTCCTATTATTATATTTACTTTTACTCTTTTATTTAAATATCAATATGAAAAAACAACTCATAACGATATCGAAGAGCTTATATCACTACTTATTAAAAATAGAGTAAACATACTAACGACAACGAATTGATAATTACGATGAATAATTTAAATAACTGGAGCAAGATCTTATAAATTAATAAAAATAGGCCCTTAATGTTCAAAAGTATATAACTGATCCTTTATCGCTCTATAGATTTGAAATTTAAAATAAAATTCAATTAATTAAATTACCATTAAAAAGAAACAAAAAATTAAAATATCATTAACACCCATCAAGAAAACTTTGAAATGAGATAAGAACAAAGCGGCGCTTTTCTTTTATCGAACTAGACTTAGAAAGGGGATTTTTAACTAAAACAAGGCAGGTTACGTTGAATGCGAATAAGCTGAATAAGCGATATAAAGTACAACGACGATCCCTTTCATCCATCTTCAGTTGGATCCACGCGTACCTTATTGCTATCTCATTAACTTTCAGTGCTTATTCACCCGCCAGTGAACTTCCTGTTGTGAACATTGCAAAACCTGGTTTACCCGTTTTATCTTTACTTGCTTCCGAAGAGGTGCTCAAAGAGGCCTATCAACGCCTAGGCTATCAAGTGCATTTCATTCCCTTTCCCACTCAACGCTCTTTGGTTGAAGCTAACTTAGGCCGTGTCGACGGCGAATTAATGAGACATAAAAACATTACTGAGGACTACCCAAACTTAATCAAAATACCCGTATCAATTTTTTCAGAAAAAATGGTAGTTTTCGCCCATAACCCTAAGCTTATCGAACAAATGGGGCCATTAAACTGGGAGAATATTGCACCTTATCGGCTGGGTTCCATCATTGGGTTTAAAGTGGCAGAAGAGGCCGCCAAAACGTTGAAAGTTGATTTTGTTGTTAACTTAGAAACTCTGTTTAACAAGCTCATTGAAGGACGAACCGATTTTGTGCTTGGCACATACAGTTCTGGGTGTTACGTAAAAACAAGATTTGGTCATTCAGTTTTTTTAGTTGATGGCCACCTCGCTGAATATAACTCCTATCACCACCTACATCGCTCAAAGAGCCATTTAGTCAAACCACTCACCGATATATTAAATAAAATGAAAGAAAATGATGAAATAAATAAAATAACCAAGAATATATTAACAACTCGTTGCAATAGTTTATTTGGTGAAAAACCTAAACTCCCTTTTGACCGTAATTAATACCCTACCATATTACGTGGTAGGGTATTAATTTCACTTATTATCTGAATTCAGGATTTACATAACCGCTTCCCGTTGGATTTGAGAAAGAATAGTCGTGTCTTTAATTTTATGATCATCAGCCAGCATTAATGCTTTTGATAATACCAAAGACAAACCACGATCCCCTTCAAATGGCATGAACATGGTGTCCGTCACGTCTTTTTTACTACGAGTCGGGACAATACATAAATACTCATCGTTCGGTGCCATGAGAATATTACTGCTGCCGATATGTATTTTATAGGTTCTTACCTTGCCTTCCACCACCAAGAAATTGCCTTCAATGTTGGCCACATCTGCAATTTTTAATTTAGGCAGTAAAAACGACAGCACCGTTTTGCGTGTTTTTGCCATTTCACTCAAATCACCAAATGAATAACCACGCCAGTAATCGCGCGCTCGATCCGTCGTGCCTTGTGAATCTTGCCATTCGGGATCGTTACCCACACTAGACACACCAACAAACAAATCCACATCACGGAAAATTTCAGAAAACACGAGAGTAGGTACATCAACTAAATCGATAACCTGATCCGTTTCCGTATTGATAAAGCGTACCTGATCCGTGGCGACGTAATACCAAATGCCCATGTCATTGAACTGATCTTCCCCCGTATCGACTTCATCAATCCAGAATTCAGCTCTCAAGTTGAACTCAGACAAAACAATATTTGCCGTGGTATTATCGATGCCATCGTCGTAAGAGCCCATTAAGGTGTACTGCCAGCCCCGCTGTTTTGCCAGCGCACTCAGCTGATGCTGTTTTAAAATGTGCGCCGCCATCCGGTTACTGTACGACTTAGTGGTGACTTCGGCATCAGTTAGTAAGTAAATTTCACGATACGCTTGTTTTAATGGCTGACGAATTTCATGACGCGACATGAACTCACGCCATGCTTGCACACTAGTCACTTCAGCTAAAACAGGGTGCCACATAGTTACAACATCGACATTAGATAACTCGATAGGCTGACTGAGTTCATTCACCCAGATCCCATCTAAATAAAACGCCGATTGAACCTGCTCACCTTGGTGTAAATTCCAAACTAATTTGGTTGCAATGGTGCTCATTAAGCCATGATGTAGATACAAGCTTTCAAACTGATTGTAAGGCCACTGCCGCTCTGAACGATACATGCGATCCACACGATCTCGCTGAGCAGCAGAGATCAAGCCGATCTGTTTAATATCGGCTTTTAACGCTTTGAGATCATCGGCGTGATCTGATTTCACCACACTCGGCACGGTTTTACGTGGCTTACCCTCAGCATCAAACCAAGCTAAACTCGCTTGTCCTGGCTTTTCAAGCACAATGCGAGCAGTAAATCCGCTCAATACCGTCTCTTTCTTTCCCTTTATCAATCCAAAATCGTCAACACACAGATCTTCCAGCTCATTCACCGTCATATTTAACGCATTGGCTGTGGCCGTTAAATGTTTGATGATCAGCTTTTTGGTTTGGGCATGTTTTAATCGAATTTGCAGACGTGACAACACTTGAACCGCCGCCAACGAGCCGACGTCACCTAAATAGTTCAAGCACATATTACACAGCTTACCTGAGCCCTGAGACTCAGCCAGCTTCGCCACTGCTCGCACAACATTTTCGCTGTCTAAGAAGTGCCCCGTCAACCACACTAACGATTTCACATCATTAAAGTCCATTGGCACATCGATGGATTGCTCTAATAAACGGATCAGCGTTTTTTCTACATCCGATTTACCGGTTTCTTCGATAATGCTGGCGGTTTCTTTCATGAATTTTGCTGATGGTTTGCCCGCTTTAGCTGCTCTCATAACAGTAAGCAGTTGATTCCACCCTAGCCGCTCATGCTCTGATAAACTATCTAAAATCGCTTTGGCTTGTGCAGGAAAACCCCACCCTGCACCTTCCGGCGCAAGAAAGTACTCAGGAAAGTCGGCCTCTTTACCATGCTGATGAACAAACAAGACATAACGAGCTTCACGCAATAGTTCCGATAAATCCACATCATAATAGGGGGAGTTCGCTAAGGTTTTCACTACCCCTTTAAACATCGCTTCCACGGGGTCAGATAGTGTTTTGCCGTTGTATTTGGTGAATAGCTTACGATAAAAATCCTCATAACTTCTTTGAATATGGTATTTTGATGATTCGACATCTTCGGCGCAGTTACCTTCAACCCAATCAAAGACTCGTACAATCTCTGTATCCGTAAGCTCTGCTAAATCAAGATCATCAAAACGCTCTGAATACACGCTAGGTTCTGGGTTTTCATGCTGCCAGCGTAGCCTGTTAGCGTCATAGCCAAAATTAACACTGTCACTATGGCTGCCATAAACCTTCCATACACTCGACGTATTAATTAGTGAAATTACATCATTCAATAACATTAGATCATTCGAGTTCATTTCACGCTGCTCTAAACCTCGCAGCATCTCAGCCAGAATTCTCTTTTCAAAACTCAATAGGTACTTAAAGCAATTTTTTCTCACGGTACTATCATCAATACACAAACGTATGATGTTATGCATGACAGCGTCATAATCCGATTGATTATGATAAAGGCTGTGCCCATCATCTGCTTTACAAAAAATGAAGATCTCTTTTAACACACGATCGTAATAACTGTGGCACTGACAACACTCTATAAAAAAGCGAGATTTTTGGTCCACATCCCAGTTTTTCATCTCACTAAAATCATAATCTAGGGCTGCAAAATATCGTTTATGCGAACTGTCCCCCTGAATAAATAAGCTCGCTTTTTTCTCTAAGCTTTGTTTGAACAAATCTAGAAAAAGGTAATCAAATTCTCGTGACTGCTCTTGCTGCTCGTATCGTGTGATTTCTTCTTTAACAACGCTTAAATAATACGTCATGTCTCTCATGAATGATGCTTCCTTTTTTACCCGCCCACTAATGGCACTAATTTAATAAAACAAACCTGCATTTCGGGATGAACTCGAACCACTTGATCTAATGACTCAACTTGTTGTTCATCCACTAACATGATGTAGCCATTCTTTTGAAAAGCAGATAACGCTACTTGGATTTGTTTTTTCGCATCGATTTGATGCGCTTTATCACGGTAGCCATTCAGTTCAACTTCCGCTTTTTCAGGCTGAACCAAACCTTGATATTTTGCATCGACTTTATCGCGATAAAGCTGTATTTCTTGATAGATACGCAGTGAGATAATTTCTTCTACCGTCATGTGATTTTTTCGGATTTCACACATCATCTCGCTTAATAGAATTCCAGCAAGATTCTTATCTTGTATTTTTACTTTTATCATTTATTTCCCCAGCCAAGAGAAGCGTTAAGAGCTCAACTGCAAACTCATTGTTAGAACAATGAAATTTGATTTGCTAAGCAGCAAAGAATAGCGGACCTCATCACAAAAAAGATTGAGATGTGTATCAGATTAATGATAATTATGATTTTCACACTTCTCAGTTCAGTACTATCGAAAGTGACGATGATTAGAATGAGTCAGCTAATAAACCCAATACACATTATTCATTCCGCCTTTAAACATAAAAGCCGCCCGAGAGCGACTTTTATCATCCATTATTACCAGTACTTAATCTCCTGCAGGAATTCTATAACGCCACGTATTATCGCTAGATATCCAGCCCACAATACGTTCATCTTTTTCCTTCTGGTTGTAACCATTCCACACATCAAAGAATGCATTATAGGTCTGCTTATCTTCCTTAGGTAACTCCATCCATGGGCCTTTATTCCACTCACGCTGTTCAGGCAAAGAAAAACCAATTTTTTGTATGAGATCAAAACCTAGTGGTTCTTTAACACCGTCTAAATAAGCTTTATCAAACTCATATTTTAAACATTGGGAATCGTTAATTTTCTCGATTTTGGCTAACGGCCTTAATCCTTTCACTTTATTCCCTGTCGGAGACATATATTCAGGTTTAAACACACCAACAAACAAACCACGTTCAATTGGGCTGAGTAAACTCATGGTATTTGGATTTGAAGACTGCTTATTTAATACCGACAGTTGTTCGTCTTTCGTTAACATTGGTAAATGAGAAAGCAGCTCTTTTACTTTATTTCCGTGTATCGTGTTAGACAAATCTTCTTGTATATTAACCTTACCATTTGCTTCACACTTATAACTTCCGACAAAGTCATAATGAACCTCCATGATTAAAGAAGCAGGCTTAGTTTGACCGTATGATTGGAAGTAATCCAATATGACGGAGCCAGAAGTAGAGCTACCAGCAACAGGCACATTAATTCGCGTTTTTTTCCAATCCCACTGTTGCTGCTCAGCATCTGGGGCTATCTTATCTTGCAGGTAATCCATGTTCATCGTCCCTACAACATAAAATGTTACGTCGCTGTCCCATGTAAAGTCAGACAATTCCTCATTCGTTGTTTTTACATGATGAAATTTCCCATCAACTTGAACAAATAAGGATAACCGAGGATGACCTGAGCTAGCTAAAATGTTCATTTTTTTAAATTCACTGGAGCCATGAGTATAAAAACTAGGCAAAAGCAAATCGTTTTCTCGCAGCTGTAGTCCGCTCACATCCGTTAAAGGTGAGTTATCATCAACAGACATAAGAACAGGTAAATTAGGCAGTAAGTCAAACTTGCTATGATCGGAAACCCCTTTCATTTCAAATTCGTACTCCATATCTGCAAAAAAATCATACCCAAAATAGTTAAGCCAATTGAAAGTCTTATCCGTCCAATGACCAAGCATGGGCTTCATACCCCAAATATGTCGCTGGGCAAAATAGTAACTTGGCTTGAACTTCAATGCTAAACGCGTCTCACCTTCGACGAAGCACAATTCGTCATCAGGAAAAATGTCTTTCGTTTCCATGTGCGTCATTGTTAAAAAGAAAGTCGGCCCTTTCACAGATGTTGTCCATAAATCTGTTCGGTTGTAATTTAGCCTCACATGGGCATACCGTGCACTTTTACTAAATTTCGCCTTCGCCATCACAATAAGTTTGACTTCATCGAAGGGGCTCAGTACTACTCCTCTTTGATACCGCTTCCATTTTTTTTCACCCATTTTGCGGTGATACAAACGCGTCTCATCAATATCGTCTTCAGTAACAAAGTTTGTCCCCGCTTGCATAAGAGGCACTAAGCCTTTCTTGTTTTTGGTGTACTCCACCATAACAGGAAATATACTTGAAAAAGCCCCGGCACTTTTCTCTTTAAACTTCAAATTTAGCGTTACATCTTTACTTGTGTGATTTAATCGATGCTCCGCAGTCCAAAAGGCCATTTTTTGATCAAAATAATTATCAATAAAAGCCTCAATATTTAACGCATTAAGATTTTTTTCTCTGCGTTCATTCGCTAACCACTCATCCACCCATGCGATTGCCAGAGAATAATGGTTGTAATCCGCTGTCCATTCATCGGATCTTAAATATTTTGCAATGTAGCCTTGCACAAAATCTTCTGAATTATCTTTAATTGATTTTACTTCATCACCATCTAGACGATTTTCAATAAAATCTAATAAGATCATTAAGCCAGATAACGCAATACCACGAGAGTAATACAGTTTAAGTAAATAACTGGTAAATGCTCCGTTGTCTTTCTCAATTAGCTTTTGTTGCGCGGTGTCTGTACTTGGGAATGCCTGTTTAGCCCAATCATCTGACACCTCTTGACTCAACTTCTTATAGCCTTGTATTAAGCTCGCCTCGTAGTCATACACATCAAACAGCTCACGCTTTGTGTTTCGGGCCGTTTTGTATTGCAAAATAACGTCATCAAGAACCATTTGATCAATAACATCAACTGCATTGGTGACCGCAGAAGTCGCCTCTTTCAGGAACATCGCTCCCCACGCAAATGGGGCAATACCAGGAATAAAACCAGCCGTTGTTAATGCTGCATTAGACATAGAAGCCAGCATTTTTTTCTCACTTTTAAGCTCTTCATTATGCGCTTTCAAATGATGAATACGATGATTTTCAAGTAATGAGAATAATGTTCGACTTTGCGCGACACGAAAACGAGTTTTATCGGTGAACACCGTGATACTCACACGACGATTATTATCATCTGAATTATCGAACGGGTTTGAGAAGTACCCAAAATAGTTTATTTCTACCCGTTCTGACAATAATGCATTTTCTGACAGCTTCATATGATCCTTCACCGCGACAACACGATCTAGGCTCAGCTTTAAATTATGTTCTATGCTTCTTTTTGTATCCGCATAACCTTGAACCAATAAATAGGCATTGTCATTTTGATGTAAGAATTTAATGACATCGTCAAGGTAGTTTTTATCTCGAAGGCCAATCTTTGATTGATTCTTGTCAAACAAAATATCAAATTGAAGGCCAAGACTGCTTCCCTTTACTTTATAAAAAGCCGAGTTTGGTAAACCTTCTTTCAAGGCATCTAATTTCTCATCCGCAATGGGTAGAATACAGCTTTTTATGTATGCTTTACTGGCTTGGGTTAACTTCTCTTTTGCCTTTTCTTCACTTTCTTGCGCCGCAAGCCACCCACCAATATCTCGGCAGGTGCCGTCAATTGCCAGTGCTAAGTCAGCCCCTTTCATCGCCATATCCGCTGCTTTAAAACTGTGATACCAGCGGGCATCTAATCGGCGGTTACTCGCTTGCCACTTCTCAACGTCCCAATTACTCGCTTTATACCCTTCATGGTTGCCTGTAAATACACCCGCTAAAAATTGAGAGCCTTTAAATGTTGGATTAGCTTTAAAATGCGCAATAACACCTTTCCTGTCCTTCCACGCTTTCCTAGCCGAAAATCCATCAAATATGACAGCTAAACCTGATCGCATTGGCGCGGGCAATTCTTGATCAAATTGACCAGCACTAATGCTGCTATTAATAGCCTTGGCAATATGAAGCGTTGCCTTAAATTTATCGGGTTTATTTTTATCAGCATTCCAATATTCTGCATTAATATAGTTATTACTTAACGTAAATGCTGCACTGCCTGCGGCTTTAATGGCCGCCAGCGGTTTTGTTAAATACTCTTGGGTTTTTGTGTCATTTTTTGAAATATCATAATGCTTAGCCAAATGAGAAAGTTGCGCTGGGAACTTAGAAATCATCATTTCTTCTAAGCTGACAGGATCTCCTGAAACCACCGCCATTTTTCCAAAAGGCGTTAACACACTAAACTCAAGATCTTCCACAAATTCGTATAAATAGTTACCTTCACCAAGGGATTCTAACTTTGACAAATCAAAATAATCAGGTATTTGCCCATCGTCGCTATTCATTACTAAAGAAAATTTGTACTTTCCTTTTGGGTTAGGGTCATGAAGGAAATGACGGAGATAAGAAAGGCTATCGTTATCTTCCTCAACCTCACTATCATATTGATATTGACTATCAATGTACCCTGAGTCCGTTTTTTCTAATTTCGTAATTGAACACTTTGCTTCAGACAATCTACCACTATTGAACATAACCAATAATAAAGGGGTTTGAGCACAAATAAATGCACTCACTGTATCACTTTTACTTACTGCGCTGTGCCAGCTGTTGTAAACCACTTCGTTGAGCACTTTGCCTTTTAATGCTTGTGAGTCTGGCTGACGCAGCAATGTGGTAGGCACGGTAAATTTTTTATAAGTGGTGAATAACTCAGCTCCTTTACCATCAGAGGCCAATACCTTTTCAACAAACGTGGTTAATCTATTTTCTTTATCTTCGGCGTCTTTTGATAGATTAAAATTAGCCAGCAATGATAAAGAAGGAAATGCCAGCTCGTATTCTCCATCTGGCAGGCTTAACCGTTTACACTTTTGTGTGAACATCACTTCGTGTTTATTTTCTTTGTCAACTTCAACCCAGTTTAAAGCAATAAGCTCTCCATTTTGGTTGGATGCCCATAACTCATAACGCGTGTTATTTTCTTTTTTAAATCGGCAAATAACCGGGGTTGATGCCAAAGGCATCATGTCTTTGGCTTTGTCTAACGACTGCGCATAAAAGTGAAACTTAGCCTCTTGCGCCGATTTATATTCAATGGCATTGGCTTGCAGCAGGTAAGTTGGTGCGTTAATCACACAGATATTTTTATTATTGTGCACTTCCATTGGCAATACACTCATAACTCAGCCCCCTGAAAGTTATACAGCATCGGACGACCGTAAACAGCTCTGCTGTTTTCAGCAATCCCCCATTTCCAGTTCACCCTTTTACATTTCATCAAATCGTAATCAGCCATTAAGCCAACAGCATACGTTTGTTCTTTATTAATAAGTACCTTTCCATCTAAACAGTCCGATTTTTCGTGAAACTTACTTATTTTTTGTGTTTTTAAATCAACAATAAATTGCTCACCACCATTCACCGTGGTTTTTAAGTTGCCAGCAATAGGGTTAATCATGATTCGACTGGGTACCGTACGGGAACTATTGATATGGGGCTTATCTGATAGTAGCTCTGCCCCTTCATTATAAATGTTGTTGGTCATTCCTTGGTATATTTGATAACCAAAGGCATTCACCACCACTCGTTTATCACCGATAAACTGCATGTACATGCCACGCTTTAAATCAGAGAA
>NZ_JAKRGH010000039.1 GCF_022347565.1 Vibrio sp. Of7-15 | reverse complement strand
GAAGTATACGTACTTTCAAAAGATGAAGGTGGTCGTCACACTCCATTCTTCAAAGGCTACCGTCCACAGTTCTACTTCCGTACAACTGACGTAACTGGTAACATCGAGCTTCCAGAAGGCGTTGAAATGGTAATGCCAGGCGACAACATCCAAATGCAAGTTGAGCTAATCGCTCCAATCGCAATGGACGAAGGTCTACGTTTCGCTATCCGTGAAGGTGGCCGTACTGTAGGTGCTGGTGTTGTTGCTAAAGTTATCGCTTAATAGCTAACTTTAATCAAACACTATAAAAGGAAGCTTCGGCTTCCTTTTTTTATACTTCTTTTCCAAGAACAACATTAGTCATTACCGCCTACCGAGCTTCCTTAGCTAAATTTTTGATAAAATAGTTAGTTATTAAAACGCATTACTGAGACGAAAAAGATCTAAATAAGATAGATTATTTAATGGAAATAATAATAATTACCATTAATATTGTTGTATTGTTTAGTAAAAGGTTTCATCCATGTACGTTTGTTTATGCCATGGCATCTCTGATAAGAAAATCCGTAAGTTAACAATAGAAGATGGTATTTCTGATATACGTGGTATCCGTCAAATTACGCCCTTAGGTTCACAATGCGGGAAGTGTATTCGACAAGCAAAAGTGATTATTGAAGAAAGTATGCCTTTAAGATTGAAAAAAGCGAGTTGATTACCAATTGCATTCGCTGCGCTAGTGCATTGACACTCTTCTGAACCCTTCTACATTTAATGGGAAGCCGACAGAGGAGGGAGCTTTAATGAAAGGCGATCCAAAAATAATTCAGCATCTTAATAAAGTACTCGGTAATGAGCTGGTAGCGATCAATCAATATTTCCTGCACGCCAGAATGTATAAAGATTGGGGATTCAAACATCTCGCAGAAAAAGAATACGACGAATCGATCGATGAAATGAAGCATGCCGATCATCTAGTAGAGCGTATTCTCTTCTTAGAAGGTTTACCGAATTTGCAAGATCTAGGTAAGCTGAATATTGGTGAAGATACGAAAGAAATGCTCGAATCTGATCTGCAAGTTGAAATGTCTGCTATTCCTGACTTAAAAGACGCTATCGAATATGCAGAAAATGTGCGTGATTTTGTCTCTCGTGATTTATTCCAAGATATTCTTGAAGATGAAGAAGAGCATGTAGATTGGCTTGAAACTCAACTAGGCCTTATTGATAAAACAGGTATTGAGAACTATCTACAAGCTCAATACGTTGATGAAGACTAACAATATCCCTACCCGACATCATAAAAGAAGGGAGCTCAGCTTCCCTTCTTTCCTTCTAAAAATCATTCTGTGATTATTTTTCGATCAGCGCTTGCACATTAAAATGTGATCTGTATAATGCTCCCCACTGACCTCATAGAGGCAGGTGTGAACCAATGAGCATTGAGGGGAATTGCTGGTCAATTCAATAATCTATACTCAGCTTATGTTCGCAGTTAATGTAAAAGTTAGCTGACAACGTACCTAATTTTGGTACTACGGTTTCACATAAATCAATCGGCATTCCCTCGTCTTATCGAGAGTGAGTGGCGATATTGTTTGTGTTATTTATTAATTGGAGCTCTGTCTCATGCAGAACCAACGTATTCGTATCCGCCTAAAGGCATTCGATTATCGTCTAATCGATCAGTCTACTGCGGAAATCGTTGAAACAGCTAAGCGTACAGGCGCGCAGGTTCGTGGTCCAATTCCACTACCGACTCGCAAAGAACGTTTTACTGTTCTTATCTCTCCACACGTCAACAAAGATGCACGTGACCAGTACGAAATCCGTACTCACAAGCGTCTTATCGACATCGTTGAGCCTACAGATAAAACTGTTGATGCTCTGATGCGTCTAGATCTAGCTGCTGGCGTTGACGTTCAAATCAGCCTAGGTTAAGGGAGATAAGAAAATGATTGGTCTAGTCGGTCGTAAAGTGGGCATGACCCGCATCTTTACCGAAGAAGGCGTTTCTATCCCAGTAACTGTTGTAGAAGTAGAAGCAAACCGTGTAGCTCAAGTTAAAACACTTGAAAACGATGGTTACTCTGCTATCCAAGTTACTACGGGTTCTAAGAAAGCCAACCGTGTAAGCAAGCCTGAAGCAGGTCATTTTGCTAAAGCTGGTGTTGAAGCTGGTCGCGGTCTTTGGGAATTCCGTTTAGAAAATGGTGAAGAGTTTGCAGTTGGCGCTGAGCTAAATGTAGAACTTTTCGCAGAAACAAAGAAAGTAGACGTTACTGGTACATCTAAGGGTAAGGGCTTCCAAGGCGCTGTTAAGCGTTGGAACTTCAGCACTCAAGATATGACCCATGGTAACTCCTTGTCTCACCGTGCTCCGGGTTCAATTGGCCAATGTCAAACTCCAGGTCGCGTATTTAAAGGCAAGAAAATGGCTGGTCAAATGGGTAATGAGCGTGTAACGACTCAAAACCTAGAGATCGTACGTGTTGATGCTGAGCGCAACCTGCTTCTTATTAAAGGTGCAGTACCAGGTGCTACAGGCGGCAACGTGATCGTAAAACCAGCTGTTAAAGCGTAACGTCTAGGAGATAGTAATGGAATTGATGGTTAAAGGCGCTGATGCGCTAACTGTTTCCGAGACTACTTTCGGACGTGAGTTTAACGAAGCTCTTGTACACCAGGTAGTTGTTGCTTACGCAGCAGGTGCTCGTCAAGGTACACGTGCTCAAAAGACTCGTTCAGAAGTATCTGGTGGTGGTGCTAAACCATGGCGCCAAAAAGGTACAGGCCGTGCACGTGCGGGTACAATTCGTAGCCCAATCTGGCGTACAGGTGGTGTTACTTTTGCTGCGAAACCTCAGGATCACAGCCAAAAAGTAAACAAAAAAATGTACCGTGGTGCTCTTAAGAGCATTTTCTCTGAGCTAGTTCGTCAAGAGCGTCTAATCGTTGTTGATAACTTCTCTGTAGAAGCACCAAAAACTAAAGAACTAGTAGCTAAGCTTAAAGAACTTGAGCTTAACGATGTTCTTATCGTTACTGGTGAAGTAGACGAGAACCTTTTCTTAGCTGCTCGTAACCTTTACAAAGTTGACGCACGTGACGTTGCTGGTATTGACCCAGTAAGCCTAGTTGCATTCGACAAGGTTCTAATGACTGCTGACGCAGTTAAGCAAGTTGAGGAGATGCTGGCATGATCAGTGAAGAGCGTCTACTAAAAGTTCTACGTGGCCCGCACATCTCTGAAAAAGCAACAATGGCTGCTGAAAACAACAACACGATTGTTTTCAAAGTAGCAATTGATGCAACTAAAAAAGAGATCAAAGCAGCTGTAGAAAAGTTGTTTGAAGTTGAAGTTAAGAATGTTCGTACTCTTATCACTAAGGGTAAGACCAAGCGTCAAGGTATGCGTCAAGGCCGTCGTTCAGACGTTAAGAAAGCCTACGTTATCTTGAAAGAAGGTCAGGACATCGACTTCGTTGGCGGCGCTGAGTAAGACAGGAGTAGTTAAACATGGCTATTGTTAAATGTAAGCCGACTTCCCCTGGTCGTCGCCACGTTGTTAAAGTGGTTAACTCTGACCTACATAAGGGTAAGCCGTATGCACCACTTTTAGAGAAAAACTCTAAATCTGGTGGTCGTAACAACAACGGTCGTATCACTGTACGTCACGTTGGTGGTGGTCACAAACACCATTACCGCGTTATTGACTTTAAGCGTAATAAAGATGGTATCCCAGCGAAAGTTGAGCGTCTGGAATATGATCCGAACCGTAGTGCAAACATCGCACTAGTTCTTTACGCAGACGGTGAACGTCGTTATATCATTGCACCTAAAGGCCTTCAGGCTGGTGATGCAATCCAGTCTGGTGTTGATGCGCCTATTAAAGCAGGTAACACGTTACCGCTGCGCAACATCCCAGTAGGTTCAACTGTACACTGTGTTGAACTTAAGCCTGGTAAAGGCGCTCAGCTGGCTCGTTCAGCGGGTGCATACGCACAGATTGTAGCGCGCGATGGCGCATACGTAACTCTACGTCTACGTTCTGGTGAAATGCGTAAAGTTCTTTCCGAAGGTCGTGCGACAATCGGTGAAGTTGGTAATGCTGAGCATATGCTACGTGAACTAGGTAAAGCTGGTGCTTCACGTTGGCGTGGTGTTCGTCCAACCGTTCGTGGTGTTGCGATGAACCCAGTTGATCACCCACACGGTGGTGGTGAAGGTCGTACTTCTGGTGGCCGTCATCCAGTATCACCATGGGGCATGCCTACTAAAGGCTTCAAGACCCGTAAGAACAAACGCACCGACAAGTACATTGTACGTCGTCGTAACAAATAATCTATAAAGAGGATACGCCATGCCACGTTCTCTCAAGAAAGGTCCTTTTATTGACCTACACTTGCTGAAGAAGGTAGAGAAAGCGGTGGAAAGCGGAGACAAAAAGCCTATTAAGACTTGGTCCCGTCGTTCAATGATCATTCCTACAATGCTCGGTTTGACCATCGCTGTCCATAATGGTCGTCAGCACGTACCAGTTTTCGTTACCGAAGATATGATCGGTCACAAACTGGGCGAATTCGCACCAACTCGTACTTATCGCGGCCATGCTGCAGATAAGAAAGCTAAGAAGCGTTAAGGGGTAGGATATGGAAGCTATTGCTAAACATCGTTTTGCCCACATTTCACCGCAGAAAGCTCGCTTAGTTGCCGATCAAGTTCGCGGTAAAACAGTGGACCAAGCACTAGAAATTCTTACTTACAGCAACAAAAAAGCTGCTGTACTAATCAAGAAAGTTCTAGAGTCTGCCATTGCAAACGCAGAACACAACGAAGGTGCAGATATTGACGACTTAAACGTCGCTAAAATCTTCGTAGACGAAGGCCCAACCATGAAGCGTATTATGCCTCGTGCTAAAGGTCGTGCAGATCGCATCTTGAAGCGTTCAAGCCACATCAGTATTGTTGTAGCTGATCGCTAAGAGACTAGGAGAGTAAGCAATGGGTCAGAAAGTACATCCTAATGGTATTCGTCTTGGCATCGTTAAGCCTTGGAATGCCACTTGGTTTGCTAACAGCCAAGAGTTCGCTGACAACCTAGACGGCGACTTCAAGGTACGTCAGTTCCTAACTAAAGAACTGAAAAAAGCGTCTCTTTCACGTATCGTTATCGAGCGTCCAGCTAAGAGCATCCGTGTGACTATTCACACAGCTCGTCCTGGTGTTGTTATCGGTAAGAAAGGTGAAGACGTTGAGAAGCTACGCGCAGCTGTAGCTAAAATTGCAGGTGTACCAGCGCAAATTAACATCGCTGAAGTACGTAAACCTGAGCTAGACGGTCAACTAGTAGCAGACAGCATCGCGTCTCAGCTAGAGCGTCGCGTTATGTTCCGTCGTGCTATGAAGCGTGCGGTACAAAATGCAATGCGTCTTGGCGCTAAAGGCATCAAAGTGGAAGTAAGCGGTCGTCTAGGCGGCGCTGAAATCGCACGTTCTGAGTGGTACCGTGAAGGTCGTGTACCTCTACACACTCTACGTGCTGACATTGATTACGCAACTTCTTCGGCTCACACCCAATACGGTGTGATCGGTGTTAAAGTTTGGATCTTCAAAGGTGAAGTTCTAGGCGGCATGCCGGCTGCTAACGCAGTAGAGCCAAAGGCTGACAAGCCTAAGAAGCAGCGTAAAAGCCGTAAGTAAGGAGTCGACTGATGCTACAACCTAAACGTACTAAGTTCCGTAAGGTTCACACTGGTCGCAACCGTGGTCTAGCTAAGGGTACTGATGTAAGCTTCGGTGAGTTCGGCCTTAAAGCCGTTGGCCGTGGTCGTATCACTGCTCGTCAGATCGAAGCGGCTCGTCGTGCTATGACGCGTCACATTAAGCGTCAAGGTCAAATCTGGATTCGTATTTTTCCAGACAAACCTATCACAGAAAAACCACTAGAAGTTCGTCAGGGTAAGGGTAAAGGTAACGTTGAGTACTGGGTAGCCCAAATCCAACCTGGTAAGGTTATGTACGAAATGGACGGTGTACCTGAAGAGTTGGCTCGTGAAGCGTTCCGTCTAGCGGCACGTAAACTGCCTGTAAAAACAACTTTTGTAACTAAGCAGGTGATGTGATGAAAGCACAAGAGCTACGCGAAAAAAACGTTGAAGAGCTTAATGCAGAGCTATTGAATTTGCTACGTGAACAGTTCAACTTGCGCATGCAAGCTGCAACTGGTCAGCTACAGCAAACTCATTCTTTGAAAGCTGTACGCCGTGATATCGCGCGTGTTAAAACTGTTTTGACTGAGAAGGCTGGCGCATAATGAGCGACAAAATTCGTACTATGCAAGGTCGTGTAGTTAGCGACAAGATGGACAAGTCTATCGTTGTTGCTATCGAGCGTATGGTGAAGCACCCTATTTACGGGAAGTACATCAAGCGTACGACTAAGCTACATGCACATGATGAAACTAACCAGTGTGGCCTAGGCGATACTGTTGAGATTCGTGAATGTCGTCCACTGTCTAAGAAGAAATCTTGGACTTTGGTACAAGTAGTAGAAAAAGCAAAGAGCTAATTTGCTGATTTTATGAAAGTTATAAGCGGTTCCAAAGTTTTTTTGGAACCGTTTATTTTTTAACTACCTTTCTCAAATAAAGGGTGGTACAATTTGCGACCCTTAAGAAAGGCAGCCCGACCCGTGATGGGTCTAGATGAAATATAAAGCGGAGCACTAACAATGATCCAGATGCAAAGTACACTTGACGCAGCAGATAACTCTGGCGCGCGCAAGGTAATGTGTATTAAGGTTCTGGGTGGCTCTCACCGCCGTTATGCACATATCGGTGACATCATCAAAGTTACAGTGAAAGAAGCAATTCCTCGCGGTAAAGTAAAAAAAGGTGATGTTCTGAAGGCGGTTGTAGTGCGCACCCGTAAAGGCGTTCGTCGCCCAGACGGTTCTGTCATTCGCTTCGACAGTAATGCTTGTGTATTGTTAAACGACACTACTGAGCAACCAGTCGGCACACGTATCTTTGGTCCTGTGACTCGTGAACTTCGCAACGCGAAATTCATGAAAATTGTGTCACTAGCACCTGAAGTTCTGTAAGGAGCGGCAACATGGCAGCTAAAATCCGTCGTAATGACGAAGTAATCGTTCTTGCTGGTAAAGATAAAGGCAAGCGCGGTAAAGTAACTGAGGTTCTTGCAACCGGTAAAGTTATCGTTGAAGGTATCAACCTTGTTAAAAAACACCAGAAGCCTGTACCGGCTCTTGGTCAACAAGGCGGCATCGTTGAAAAAGAAGCAGCAATTGATGTTTCTAACGTTGCAATCTTTAACGAGTCTACTGGTAAAGCAGACCGTGTAGGTTTCCGTTTTGAAGACGACAAAAAAGTTCGTTTCTTCAAATCAAACGGTGAAACAATTAAGTAATTTGGAGTTCTACTATGGCGAAACTGCATGATTACTACAAGTCGTCTGTAGTTGCTGAACTGACCAAAGAGTTCGGCTACTCAAGCGTCATGCAAGTCCCTAGGGTTGAAAAAATTACCCTAAACATGGGTGTTGGTGAAGCAATCAACGATAAGAAACTTCTTGAAAATGCAGCAGCAGACATGGCTGTGATTTCTGGCCAAAAGCCACTAATCACTAAAGCTCGTAAATCTGTTGCAGGCTTCAAGATTCGTGAAGGCTACCCAATTGGTTGTAAAGTAACTTTGCGTGGCGAACGCATGTGGGAATTCTTAGAGCGTCTAATCTCTATTGCACTTCCTCGTGTACGTGACTTCCGTGGTGTAAGCGACAAGTCTTTTGACGGTCGTGGTAACTACAGCATGGGTGTTCGTGAGCAAATTATCTTCCCGGAAATCGACTACGATAAAGTCGATCGTATTCGCGGTCTTGATGTAACAATCACGACTTCTGCGTCTACGGATGAAGAAGGCCGAGCTCTGCTGGCTGCCTTTAACTTCCCATTCCGTAAGTAAGGTGAAGGGTTACTGTTATGGCTAAACAATCCATGAAAGCACGTGAAACAAAACGTGCAAAGCTAGTAGCTAAGTACGCAGAAAAGCGTGCTGCGCTAAAAGCATTGATCAGCGATGTAAACGCATCAGAAGAAGAGCGTTGGGATGCAGTTCTTAAACTGCAAACGCTTCCTCGTGATTCAAGTGCATCTCGTCAGCGTAATCGTTGTAACCAAACTGGTCGTCCACACGGTTACCTACGTAAGTTCGGTTTAAGCCGTATTAAGGTTCGTGAAGCTTGCATGAAAGGCGAGATTCCGGGTCTTCGTAAGGCTAGCTGGTAATTTGCCACTTAAATCATTGGAGTCATTCTTATGAGCATGCAAGATCCGATTTCGGATATGCTGACCCGCATTCGTAACGGTCAGACAGCACATAAAGTTGCTGTTAAAATGCCTTCTTCAAAGCTAAAAGTTGCAATTGCTTCTTTACTTAAAGCTGAAGGTTACATCGCTGATTTCGCTGTAGAAGGCGAAGTTAAACCAGAGCTAGAAGTTACTCTTAAGTACTTCGACGCTAAACCAGTAATCGAGCAAATCCAACGTGTTTCTCGTCCAGGTCTGCGCATCTACAAGAAAAAAGATGAGCTTCCTTCTGTGATGGGTGGCCTTGGTGTTGCTGTTGTTTCCACTTCCAAGGGTCTGATGTCAGATCGTGCTGCTCGTAAAGCAGGTCTTGGCGGTGAAATCATCTGTTACGTAGCTTAATAGGAGTAGACTATGTCTCGTGTTGCAAAAGCACCTGTAGTTGTTCCTGCTGGCGTAGAGGTGAAACTAAACGGCCAGGAAATCGCTGTTAAAGGTAGCAAGGGTGAACTATCTCGCGTTATCAATGACGCAGTAGTTGTATCTCAGGAAGATAACACTATCGTTTTCGCATGGCGCGAAGGTGTCGCTAAAGCTAACGCTCAAGCGGGTACTGCACGTGCACTAGTGAACAACATGGTTGTTGGTGTTACTGAAGGCTTCACTAAGAAGCTTATCCTGAAAGGTGTTGGTTACCGTGCTGCTATCAAAGGCAACTCTGTATCTCTAACACTAGGCTTCTCACACCCAGTAGAGCACGCTCTACCTGAAGGTGTTAAAGCTGAATGTCCAAGCCAAACTGAAATCGTACTAACTGGTTGTGACAAACAACTTGTTGGTCAAGTTGCGGCAGATATTCGTTCTTATCGTGAGCCTGAGCCTTACAAAGGTAAAGGTGTTCGTTACGCAGATGAAAATGTGCGTACTAAAGAAGCTAAGAAGAAGTAAGGTAACACTATGGATAAGAAAGCATCTCGCATCCGTCGTGCTACACGTGCGCGTCGTAAGATTGCAGAACTTGGTGCAAATCGCCTGGTAGTACACCGTACTCCACGTCATGTTTACGCACAAGTAATCGCATCAAATGGCTCTGAGGTTATCGCTGCCGCTTCTACCGTAGAAAAAGCGATCCGTGAGCAAGTGAAATATACCGGTAACGTTGACGCTGCTGTAGCTGTAGGTAAAGCTATCGCTGAGCGTGCAATCGAAAAAGGCATTTCTAATGTTGCTTTCGATCGTTCTGGTTTCCAATACCACGGTCGAGTAGCGGCACTAGCAGAATCTGCTCGTGAAGCTGGTCTGAAATTCTAAGGTAGGGTTGGAAGATGGCTAAAGAACAACAACAAGCTGCTGATTTAAACGAAAAGTTAATCGCTGTTAACCGTGTTTCAAAAACGGTTAAAGGTGGTCGAATCTTCAGCTTCACTGCACTAACAGTAGTTGGTGACGGTAATGGACGCATTGGTTTCGGTTACGGTAAAGCCCGTGAAGTACCAGCTGCAATCCAAAAATCAATGGAAAAAGCACGTCGCAACATGATTAATGTTGCACTAAATGAAGGTACTCTTCACCACGCAGTTAAAGGTCGCCACACTGGTTCAAAAGTGTACATGCAACCAGCTGCTGAAGGTACTGGTATCATCGCCGGTGGTGCGATGCGTGCAGTGTTAGAAGTTGTAGGTGTTCGCAACGTACTTGCGAAAGCATACGGCTCAACTAACCCAATCAATATCGTTCGCGCGACAATTGATGGTCTGAGTGGCATGAAGTCTCCTGAGATGGTAGCTGCTAAACGTGGTCTAACTGTTGAATCAATTTCGGAGTAAGAACCATGGCTAATACTATTAAAGTAACTCAGACTAAAAGTTCAATCGGCCGTTTACCTAAGCACAAACTGTGTCTTAAAGGTCTAGGTCTTCGTCGCATCAACCACACTGTGGAAGTTGAAGATACTGCTTGCGTTCGCGGCATGATCAACAAAGTTCACTACATGGTTAAAGTTGAGGAGTAATCAGAATGCGTTTGAATACTCTATCACCGGCTGCTGGCTCTAAACCTTCTAAGAAGCGTGTAGGTCGTGGTATCGGTTCTGGCCTAGGTAAAACTGGTGGCCGTGGTCACAAAGGTCAAAAATCACGCTCTGGCGGTTCTGTTCGTCCAGGCTTTGAAGGCGGTCAAATGCCTTTGAAACAGCGTCTACCAAAATTCGGTTTTACTTCTCGTAAGAGCTTGGTAACAGCTGAAGTTCGTCTAGGCGAGCTAGCGAAAGTCGAAGGTGACGTAGTAGATCTAAACAGCCTAAAAGCGGCTAACGTAATCACTAAGAACATTGAGTTCGTGAAAGTTGTACTTTCTGGTGAGATTGCGAAAGTTGTAACTGTTAAAGGTTTACGCGTGACTAAAGGCGCTAAAGCTGCAATCGAAGCTGCAGGCGGTAAAATCGAGGAATAATCACTCGAGGACGAGGTACAGATGGCTAAACAACCAGGACAAGATTTTCGTAGTGCACAAGGCGGCCTAGCCGAACTTAAAACGCGTCTTTTATTCGTAATTGGTGCGCTTCTAGTATTCCGAGCTGGCTCTTTTGTGCCAATCCCTGGTATTGACGCTGCTGTACTTGCCGATCTGTTCGAACAGCAAAAGGGTACCATCATTGAACTGTTTAATATGTTCTCTGGTGGTGCACTTGAGCGTGCATCAATATTAGCACTAGGTATCATGCCGTATATTTCGGCATCGATTGTAGTCCAACTGCTAACTGTTGTTCATCCGGCATTAGCTGAGCTGAAAAAAGAGGGTGAATCTGGTCGTCGTAAGATCAGCCAGTACACTCGCTATGGCACGCTTGTTTTGGCAACCTTCCAAGCAATTGGTATTGCAACAGGGTTACCAAATATGATCCCAGGGTTAGTTGCTAATCCTGATTTCATGTTCTATCTCACAGCAACAGTCAGTTTGGTCACTGGTACCATGTTCTTAATGTGGTTAGGTGAACAAATTACTGAGCGCGGGATTGGTAACGGCATATCATTGATTATTTTCACTGGTATTGTTGCAGGTTTGCCACCTGCTATTGGACAGACAGTAGAGCAAGCGCGTCAAGGTGAATTGCACGTACTTCTTCTACTTTTAATTGCTGTTATATCTTTTGCAGTAATCTACTTTGTTGTGTTTATGGAACGTGGTCAACGTCGTATCGTCGTTAACTATGCTAAGCGCCAGCAAGGCCGTAAGGTTTTTGCAGCTCAAAGTACTCACCTACCATTAAAAATAAATATGGCTGGTGTAATTCCTGCAATCTTTGCATCAAGCATTATCCTGTTCCCAGGTACTCTGGCACAGTGGTTTGGACAAAATGAAGCTCTTGGCTGGTTAAGTGATATTTCACTTGCTCTTAGCCCAGGTCAGCCTTTATATGTTATGCTTTATGCCGCAGCAATTATCTTCTTCTGTTTCTTCTATACAGCGTTGGTGTTTAACCCTCGTGAAACAGCTGATAATTTGAAGAAGTCTGGTGCGTTCGTACCTGGTATCCGCCCAGGTGAGCAGACAGCGAAATACATTGATAAGGTGATGACGCGTTTAACCCTTGCTGGTGCGTTGTATATTACTTTTATCTGTCTGATCCCTGAGTTTATGATGATTGCATGGAATGTCCGTTTCTATTTCGGCGGTACTTCCCTACTAATCGTAGTTGTTGTTATCATGGACTTTATGGCTCAAGTTCAGACTCATCTGATGTCTCAGCAGTATGAGTCAGTGTTGAAAAAGGCGAATCTGAAAGGCTCAAGCCGATAGAATCAGATTCCACTACGGAGTTTAGCAATGAAAGTTCGTGCTTCCGTTAAGAAAATCTGCCGTAACTGTAAAGTTATCAAGCGCAACGGTGTTGTGCGTGTAATTTGCAGTGAACCAAAGCACAAACAGCGCCAAGGTTAATTAGCAGAAATTTTTACTTGAAATTAAAAGGAAGGCCGAGTATATTTCTCGGCCTACCTTTTGCGTGCAAAAGAAGTAGTTTTGGCCACAATGTATCCTCATCGGGCTTTGTTGTGGTTCTTCTTAAAAAGTACTAGGAGTGAATAGTGGCCCGTATAGCAGGCATTAACATTCCTGATCACAAACACTCTGTAATCGCTTTAACAGCGATTTACGGTATCGGTAAAACTCGTGCTCAAGCTATCTTAGCTGAAGCCGGTATTGCTGAAAGTGTCAAGATCAGTGAACTAAGTGAAGAGCAGATTGATATTCTGCGTGATGGTGTTGCCAAGTACACTGTAGAAGGCGACCTACGTCGTGAAGTATCGATGAACATTAAGCGTCTAATGGACCTTGGTTGTTATCGTGGTCTTCGTCACCGTCGCAGTCTACCGTTACGTGGACAGCGTACTAAAACCAACGCTCGTACCCGTAAAGGTCCGCGCAAGCCGATCAAAAAATAATCGGATAAGGTAGAGTACAATGGCAAAGCAACCAACTCGCGCTCGTAAGCGCGTACGCAAGCAAGTAGCAGATGGCGTAGCGCACATCCATGCTTCTTTCAATAATACTATCGTGACTATCACTGACCGCCAAGGTAACGCTCTAGCTTGGGCTACTGCAGGTGGTTCTGGTTTCCGTGGTTCTCGTAAATCTACTCCGTTCGCAGCACAGGTTGCAGCTGAGCGTTGTGGTGAAATGGCCAAAGAATATGGCGTTAAGAATCTGGAAGTTATGGTTAAGGGCCCAGGTCCTGGTCGTGAGTCAACTATCCGCGCGTTAAACGCTGCTGGTTACCGTATCACTAACATTGTTGATGCGACTCCGATCCCTCATAACGGTTGTCGTCCACCTAAGAAACGTCGCGTATAACGTTTCTAGGAATATTGGAGAAAGATCATGGCAAGATATTTGGGTCCTAAGCTAAAGCTTAGCCGCCGCGAAGGTACAGACTTATTCCTTAAGTCTGGTGTTCGTGCGATTGATACCAAGTGTAAAATTGATAACGCACCAGGTGTACACGGCGCTCGTCGCGGTCGTCTATCTGAGTACGGCGTACAGCTTCGTGAGAAGCAAAAAGTTCGTCGTATGTATGGCGTTTTAGAAAAACAATTCCGTAACTACTACAAAGATGCTGCACGCCTTAAAGGCAACACAGGTGAAAACCTGCTTCAGCTTCTTGAAGGTCGTCTAGATAACGTAGTTTACCGTATGGGTTTTGGTGCTACTCGCGCTGAAGCACGTCAGCTAGTTAGCCACAAAGCTATCCTAGTTAACGGTAGCGTTGTAAACGTTCCTTCTTTCAAGGTTGCGGCAAATGACGTTGTTAGCATTCGTGAAAAAGCTAAAAAGCAATCACGTATTAAAGCGGCTCTAGAAGTTGCTGAACAACGCGAAAAACCAACTTGGATTGAAGTAGATGCCGGCAAAATGGAAGGTTCTTTCAAACGTCTTCCAGAACGTTCTGACTTGTCTGCCGACATCAACGAACACCTGATCGTCGAGCTTTACTCTAAGTAAAGCTAAATTAAAGAGAGGACACAATGCAGGGTTCTGTAACAGAATTTCTTAAGCCACGTCTTGTTGACATTGAACAAGTCAGCACGACTCATGCAAAAGTAACTCTTGAGCCTTTAGAGCGTGGTTTCGGTCACACTTTAGGTAATGCTCTTCGCCGTATTCTTTTATCTTCAATGCCGGGTTGTGCCGTCACTGAAGTTGAAATTGATGGTGTATTGCACGAGTACAGCACCAAAGAAGGTGTGCAGGAAGATATCCTGGAAATCCTTCTAAACCTTAAAGGCCTTGCCGTTAAGGTTGAGGGTAAAGATGAAGTTATCATTACTCTTAACAAATCTGGTGCAGGCCCTGTTGTTGCAGGTGACATCACCCATGATGGTGATGTTGAGATTGCGAACCCAGAGCACGTAATCTGCCACTTAACTGATGATGCTGCTGAAATCAGCATGCGAATCAAGGTAGAGCGTGGTCGCGGCTATGTACCAGCGTCAGCACGTATTCATACTGAAGAAGATGAGCGTCCAATTGGTCGTCTACTTGTAGATGCAACTTTCAGCCCTGTAGACAAAATTGCCTACAATGTTGAAGCTGCTCGTGTAGAACAACGTACCGATTTAGACAAGCTTGTTATCGATATGGAAACAAACGGTACACTTGATCCTGAGGAAGCTATCCGTCGTGCAGCAACTATTCTTGCTGAACAATTGGATGCGTTTGTAGATCTTCGTGATGTACGAGTTCCTGAAGAGAAAGAAGAGAAGCCAGAGTTCGATCCGATCCTACTGCGTCCTGTAGACGATCTGGAACTAACGGTTCGCTCTGCTAACTGTTTGAAAGCAGAAGCGATTCACTACATCGGTGATCTGGTTCAGCGTACTGAGGTTGAGTTACTTAAAACTCCAAACCTTGGTAAGAAGTCTTTGACAGAAATCAAAGACGTATTGGCATCTCGTGGTTTGTCTCTAGGCATGCGTCTAGAAAACTGGCCACCAGCATCAATCGCTGAAGATTAATCAGCTCACTGATATCTAGTTAGAAGGATTAGGTCATGCGCCATCGTAAGAGTGGTCGTCAACTCAACCGCAACAGCAGTCATCGCAAAGCGATGTTCAGCAACATGGCTAGCTCATTGGTTCGTCACGAAGTTATCAAAACGACTTTACCAAAAGCAAAAGAGCTACGTCGCGTAGTTGAGCCGTTGATTACCCTAGCTAAGACAGACAGTGTTGCAAACCGTCGTCTAGCATTTGCTCGCACTCGTGATAACGAAGTTGTAGCAAAACTATTTAACGAATTAGGTCCACGTTTTGCAGAACGTGCTGGCGGTTACACTCGCATTCTTAAATGCGGTTTCCGTACAGGCGATAAAGCTCCAATGGCATACATTGAGCTTGTGGATCGTCCAGAGCAAGCAGCTGAAGAAGCCGCTGAGTAAGCTCTAGACAGTTAGAAAAAGCCGAGTCTTAGGACTCGGCTTTTTTTTTGCTTGTATGTTACTCATCTTAGTTTATTGAGTGGTGAGTAAATGCGTATTTCAATTCTTTGTGATACATCTGGTTTTGGTGGTATAGAGAGTCATCTCTTGTATTTAGCAAAATTGATCACACAAAATGGTTTGGAGTGTGAAGTCGTTTTTTATCAGCCATTACCTGAACACCCTTTAGTTTCTTTGCTTGAAGTTATTGATGTTCATTGTGTTTTTTTAGATGGTCATGTTTCTAGTCTTAATCGATATTTAAGCCACCTTCCTTCGAAATCACTTGTCCATGCTCACGGCTATAAAGCATCTATATTGGCTAGAGTCTTGTGTTTACTAAAGCCTATTCATTGTTTTACGACTTTTCATGCGGGGGAATCCGGTGATGGTCTTGTTCGATTCTACGAGTGGTTGAATAAGAAAACGGCCTTTCTATCTCATAATTTTGCAGTAAGCGAAGCAATTCAAAAGACACTGAGTGCTAATAGTCGATTATTAGGTAATTTTGTTTTTTGTTCACCTAATTATTTATCTCGTACTCGTCATACACGATTGCAAATTGCTTTTGTTGGCCGTTTCTGTCGTGATAAAGGTTTTGACCGATTTTGCCAGTTGGCAAAGCAGGATTTCGATATTGACTGGCATATTTTTGGTTCTGGGGAGTTAACACCTCATATTCCTAGCCAGGAAAACATTACGGTCCATGGCTGTGTTAAATCGATGGAAGAGCATTGGAAAGACATCGATTTATTACTTATGCCATCACGAGCAGAAGGTCTTCCACTTGCTGCTTTAGAAGCCATGTCATTTGGGGTTCCGGTGTTAGCGACAAAAGTAGGTCAATTGGAGTATTTATTGCCCAAAGCTTTATTGGTCGAGGGGAATAAATGGCAAGAATTAGGAAAGGTGATTGAGCATTTTCAATCTCAGCCTGCTCAGTACTGGCTACGTTACTCTTATGACATGTGGCGAATTATCGCGTATCGCTATAGTCATACTTGTCGATGGCCTCAGCTAAAACGTTATTATGGGTTAGCGTTTTGTGAAGCTGATTAGTGTTCGGTCATCTTTGACTGGGTTAGGCTGTTTCCAAAGTGTTTGATGTAAGTTGTCATTAAGAGGGCAACTATCCATTATGTTTTCTATTACCCCATCACTGAAGACATGAAGTGTTTGGTCTTGCTCCATGACAAATTGATATGTCCTTTGTTCATTGAATTCACTTAGCCCTAATAGCCCACCACTTTTTTTTAATACCTCGATATTTTTTCCAGATTTTAAAATGGGGTAAGGCATGCCATGGTTGATTAGTTCAACATTGCCGTTTTCATTTATATGAATGAGCAATAGGCATAGGAGCTGGCAGTGATGTGAATGGTTTTGGTGGTAAAAGGCGTCATTTATGAGAGTAGATATTGAATGAATAGACACAGAGCTTTGTGTTAGCAGCCCTAGAATAAAACCTTGCCAATAGCTTCCATTTGCTTTGGCGATAGCACCATGTCCCATGTGATCGCCAATAATAAATATTGTTCCTGTTTTTACACGGTGTTGGATAACAAAGTCTCCGCTGGGTGGTGGTGAGTGGGAATAATCTATTGCCCATCCTTCTATTTGATTTTTGCGGGAAAAGGGCTTGATACTGGGGAGATGGGTTTCGATGTTCATCTCAAAATGCTTTTTAATCATAGAGCTGCGCTGTAAAACTCGGTTTATGACGTTTTTCAGCTTTTCTATATTTAATGGTTTTAAAATATAGTCATCAATCCCTAATGAAGCTGCTTTATTCATTGTGGTGTTGTTATTGTCCCCTGAAATATACACAAAGGGGATCCAATATTTATCCGGCATTTTCGATAAAACCTGTTTGAACTGCATGCCATCCATTGTTGGCATGTGGAGATCAGTAATGATCAATTCACACTGGTTGTTTTCTAGCCAAGATAACCCTTCTTCTGCGCTGCTAAAAATTGTAATAGAGAAGTCTTTTATTAGCATTAGTTCGGTTAAGTAGAGTTGACTTGGGCTGTCATCAATTAATAAAATTTTTGGTTTTTCAGTCAGGTTATTGAAATGGAAGCGAAGTGTATTGCTTTGTTTTTTAAATTCGTGTTCTGGAAATAAGTTAGCAATAATGCCTAATCCCATACCTGAGGTACATAGGTCTTCTTGAAGTTCGCTATTACTTAGGGTGGAAGATAATTCCTCCCAAGTTGAACCATTATCTTGAAATTCGATCCAAAATTTGTGTTTAGATTTTCCTAAACTGATATGTATTAGGGTTGCAGGAGTGGCGGCATGTTTTAATAAATTGGAACAGTACTCACTGATCAATAACGCAATGTTTTGTTGGCAATGTTCACTAAGCCCTAATTGGGAGCAGATCTGGGTGATTTTTTTTCTAATGTTAGTGATGGATTGAAAGTCTAAGGGATGACAGCTCTGATATAAAATTTGCTCCATCATAGGTAGTCTCCTCTCAGCACCGTATTATTACTTAACCAACTAGAAATTTTTTTTCTGAATCCATGTGGAATCAGTGTTCCTTTACTGTTGAGCACCCGTATTATTTCGGCACTGAGTGATGGGTTGTTCCTGTCATTAATCACGGTGCCTAACAATACGGCTCCTGATTGTTCTAATTTGTGGATACTGGTGAGCAATTCATTTTCATTGGTTTGTGTACTGCCTATACATAATATAGTGGCATCACTGGCAGAGCCGATGGAGGAGGCTGGTAAATTTCGCCAGTTTGAGTGAGTAATGGTGCCGGCATCACAAATTACAAAGTCATAATCTCGTTTCCATCGCTCTAGTGCTTGTTGGAGTGCTTCTGGCTGTCGAAATGTGATTAACGTGGTTGATTGTGCTGATTGGGGCAATAGATCAATATTAGACTCAATTGAAATCTTTGCGTTTTCTTCGCCCGTGCCATCAGGGTGCCACAATGCTTTTGGGTACCCTTGTCCTGATCCAGAAAGATCAAAATCGACAATCAATGTTTTTTTTCCACCACTGGTACAGCGCTTAGCGAGCCATAATGTCATCGTTGATGAGCCACACCCTTTACTGGCTCCAGCTAATGCAATCACTTTTGCTCCTGAAATATGGATTTGCTGGAATAGTGCATCAAATTCTTGGCTTAACCATGGTTTCATAAGGCTGCTCCTAATAAAACAAGTGTGATGACAGACAGGACGTCACTTAATCCTTTACGCGTTTGTTCTATGATGGAATCCCCTTCGTTTGGTACATATACCGTATCGCCAGGTCTTAGTAATGGGAGGGGATAGCTATTAGGAGAGGTAATATAACTTCGTAAATTAAAGGTTTGGGTTTCATCTCCACAACAAGAACTGTTGACGATCATGATCCGCTCGATGTAAGCGTTATCATTTGGGCCACCGGCTTCCGCAAGCAAGTCTAATAGTGACATCTCGGTGTTGAAACTGTATCGGCCTGGCTCTTTGACTGCCCCCATTAAGCGAACTACTCTTTCTGCGGGTTTATCCAACCAATCGCCTTTACGTTCTGGCAAATATATAACGTCCCCAGCTTTTACTCGTGGTAATAATGTTTCATCACCGGTTTCAAAATAGAGCGCTAAATCGAGTTTCGTGACCTTAGCGGTTAAACCATTACGGTGGCTTATTCGAATTTGGCGCAAGTTGGCATCCGCTGTAGGTCCATCTGCGGCAGATAAAATATCAAGAAAACCGAGTTCATCATTAAAGGCATAGCGGCCAGGTGCGCCAATTTGCCCAAAGATATAAATAGAGTCATCCGCAGATTGGCGAACCCACGTTGATTTGTTATCCGTAGGATCTTGTGGCAATTCATCAATAATGATGGTGTCCCCAGCATTGAGCTTTGGTAGTTGAGCAAAGTCGCCACCTTCTGAAATAAAAGACTCTAAATCGAAATATTGAATATTGTTGTCGGCTTGTCTTTGATGAGTATTTTTTTCTTTAATGATCCTAATGTTGGCAAGATTCGCACTTTCTTTTGGGCCGCCAGCATGAGCAAGAACATCGAGAAACTTCATTGACGGATTCCATTCAAATCTGCCTGGTTTGTAAACCGAACCAATGATCTTTATGGCGCGATCCCCGGTGACTTTTAACCATGAGGATTCATTCACATTGGCTTTTTCGGGAATGAAAATAGCGTCGCCAGCTTGTAAATGAGGGAGTACATAATTCTTAGGGTTAGTAGAATACTGGACCAGATCAACAATGATCTTAGGACTGTCAGAACGAAGAATTTGGATCTGGGTGGTGTCGGCAAATCTTGTTGGCCCCCCAGCGTTGGCAAGAACATCGATGAGCCCTGCTTCTCCGTCATTTTCATAAGCACCTGGTGAGCGAACTTCTCCCATAATATAGATGGTACGATCACCTGCGCCGATGTCTTTTACCTCAATTGGAACATAGATGGTACTCCCGGGTTTTAGTGGTGGCAGCTTGGTGTCATTCCCACTATCGAGGTAACTTTTTAAATCAAAGTTATGAGGCTTATTGTCTGTTATTACTCGTATTTTGGCGACATCTGCGAACCGAGTAACGCCATCAGCGCGCATTACGGCATCTACTACCGTCATGTTCTTTTTGTAGCTAAAAACACCTGGGTTTCTAAGTTCCCCAAAAATGGTAATACCTTGTTCTTCATTGGAATCGCCTGTTTCTCGTAGTGATGTCGCATCAAAGTCGACTTCAATATTACCCAACATAGGAGAGGAAGGAATAAACAGCGTATCGCCGTTCAATAACGAAGGCAGCAATGTGGCATCACCTGTGTCTAAGTACGATTTATAGTTGAACTCAGTACTCTTTTTCTCAGTGATTAACTTAAATTGATCCAATTGTGCCCCTGGGCGTATTCCACCTGCGGCAGTAATGGCCATTTGAATGTTGCTGTTAGGTTTCAGTGAGTAGATTCCAGGTTGTTGAACAAAGCCTAGAACTTGTATGCGAATTTTTTTCTCTTGTAAGGTGACTTTAAATTCATCCAGATTGCGATATACCGTCGCCAGAATGTGTTTAATTTTACTCTGTGCAGCTTCCAGTTCTAACCCTGACACTTGAATTACGCCAACTTCGGGTAGGTTGATTTGGCCTTGATCGTCAATCACGAAGGATTCAGAAAAGGCCTCTTCTCCTGCTAGGTGAAGGTATAATTTGTCGCCGTTAGCCAGCGGTATCGCGAAACTAACAGTGGAGTAGAAAAGGCATAACCACAGCAGATATCTCATAGCGGCTCCTTAGCGTGATGCCAATCTTTAATTGAATAAATTCGATGGTGTGATTGAGTATGAAAATCTACAAATACCTGGGCGGTTACTTTTCTATTCGCAAGTAGTAAAGTCTGTGAAGAAATGTCTTGTTTGGCTTTGCTTTCTCCATAACTGTCAACATTAAGCTGATGGCTGCTGATCCCTTGCTCTATTAAAAAACGCTTCACGGCTTTTGCGCGATTCATGCCGAGGGTGTGGTTGTATTGGTTACTACCGCGGCTATCGGCGAAACCAATCAATTTTATTTGCCAATGCGGTTGTCTTTTTAAGATCTCAGCGGCTGAACTTAAGGCATTTTGGTAATCAGGAAGCAGATCGTATTGATCCGTTGCAAACTGATTGTCTACTGCCATTAAAATTAAGAACTTCTCTTTCAGCTCTGTTTCACTATGGGGATGATCAATACATTGGGTGTGATGCTCTAGCCATTCTAATTGATGTTTGATCAAATGGATCTGCTCTGAAGTGGCTAGCATGGTGAGAGTCGCATCATCTTTAAATCCGGCTTGTGCTTCTTGGGTTGCCTTGTTGTGCAAATTAACCAGTTGACGCCACTGCCCAGGTAAGCAGGTTTTTACGCCACGACTGATCAATAGTTCCATGTCCATGGCAAGATGATCTAATTGATGCATTTGCTCTGCATGAGGAGGGCGCTCTTTGTTATGAACATCGGCGGGCCATAAGGTACAGCCATTTAAATAGCCTGCTAGAAGAACTACAGAATAATATCTCATCGTTATAACTCCGCTCTGGTGATTAAAGGGATCACTTTATCGATACGAAGCATTTGAATGAGTTGTTTTGGTTGGCCATTTACATTTAATAAACGTAAGTTACGGTCACGGTTTTTTAAACGTTTGTATAAGAAAACAATTGCGCCGATGCCACATGAATCAATGAAGGTGACGTCAGACATATCGAGTGTCAGTTCAGGTTGCTCTATTTCACTGAGTAAGGTGAAATCGGCCTCAAGTGTTCGAGTGGTATTCGCATCTAAGTCGGTATTCACTTTATAGCTAATAACGGATTCTGTTTTTGATGTTCCCAACATAACCATCTCCTAAGTACTGGTTAACAGTGTTGTTATGTTGGTATTCCAATTCCTATGCCAAGTTAGTTAGTCACCATTTTTGTTATTTGCCTTGGCTGGTTGCCATGATGTAAATGGTTTTTAAGATGATGAAAGCGTCCATCTTAAGCCACTGAATTACAGAGAATAAAGAGGTTGCATAAGCATGATCCCATCCTAGTTTTTGTTTTACATCTTCTACGGAACCATCGTAGCCAGCTTGTACCTGAGCTAAGCCGGTAATGCCGGGTTTTAAGCCAGAGGTTCTTTCTAAATAAAATGGCAATGCATTTTGCAAAGTGCGACAGAACTCTGGTCGTTCAGGGCGAGGACCAATTAAAGACATTTCCCCTTTTAGCACATTGATAAATTGTGGTAGCTCATCTAATCGGGTTTTTCTCAAAAAAGAGCCAACGTTGGTCACTCTAGGATCATTATCTTGGGCCCAGATGGCTCCTGTTGTCTGCTCTGCACAGTGGATCATGGTTCTGAATTTCAGCATAAAAAAGAGATCGACTTGAGCGGGTTGGATCTCACCGACTCGGAGTTGGCTATAGAAGATTGGGCCTTTGCTGTCGAGTTTGATAGCAAGAGCAATAAAAGGCCATAGTGGTAAGGTTACTAATAGGCCAATAACACCAAGCAGTATGTCGGTGGCTCTTTTTAATATAGGAATGAGGTTGAAGGCTTCGGTATTCATAGAACCTCCTGTTCCACGTTTCCATCCATGGTTAAAGTGGCCCATTAAGTAACGCAGCATGCCAATGAATGATGCCGCATAACCACTGATGAAGTAGCTGGCTTTCGTAATTAAAGAGTTCTTAATTCCAATCTTAGGCAGTAGGCATAAGCCATACCCTGCTAGCTGTAGTATGACCATTGTATGGGCGATTGATGATCCTTGCCCACTGAGTAGGAGAGTGAGCAGGAAGATACTGATGAGGATAAAGGGCATTAAGGTTCGCAGGCCTTTTCCTGAAGCAAATAGCCAGCTGACCGTTAGGCTTTTAGGGTGAAGTAAAAATTGGCAGCGGATCAGTTGTTGCAAGTTGCCTGCGCCAATACGTTGTCGGCGAGAGAAGTCTTGGTTTAATGAAGTAGGAGCGATTTCAACACTATTAACCTCCTCGTTTAAAATAACTTGGTAACCTTTATTCAATACCATCATAGGTAGCATAAAATCATCATTGATGGTGTCGTTTTGTAAGGGCTCAAATAGTGCAGAGCGCATAATATAGAATGCGCCATTTCCCCCAATCACACTGGCCAGCCTAGATTCGGCGGTACGAATTTTATTTTGCCAGTGCCAGTATTGTTGTTCTCCTTGGTTTGATTCGGCCAAAAGATAGCAGCTGGTGACAGCACCTACGTGATCATTTAGAAAAGAGGACGATGATATTCTTAGGGAGTCAATCGACAATAAAGCGGAAACATCGGTAAGAGCGATAAGCTCCGATTGTTGCGCAGCGCAGCCCATTAAATAGTTCAGGCGTTGTAACTTTCCTTTATTGTCTGCCCACTCCTTTACGATCAATGAGATCCCTAGCAATTCAAACTTATCTTTCCAATTGTGGATGAGCTCGACGGTATTATCGGTGCAGCCGTCACAGCCAATGTAGATATTAAGCCGTTCTGCTGGGTAATCTAGGGTAAGTAAATTTGCCAATTTTGCTTCAATAAATTTAGCTTCATTATAAGCGGGCATGACTAAAGCAATTCTTGGCAAAGTGGTGGGAATAGGGGAGTCAAACGAGGCTTGCTTTTTATTCCCGAGCCAGATCATTAATGGTAGGTATACCACATGATGATATATCACCAATACAATTAAGCACCCTAAAAGAAACCATATCATGGTGTTTCTCCAATTAATTCATTAGTAATTCGTATTCTGAAACCATGGTTCGGATATCGGCCAGCCCTTGAACAAAATCCCTACCGACTTGCTTGTTATGCTGAGTTCCATTAATGGTTCTTTGTATGGCTTTAGCCAACTTTTGAGGATTATCTTTATCAATAATTGTACCGACAGAAGGGCAAAGTAATTCAGCAGTGGCGCCAACATCTGTTGCGATCACTTTACAACCACAAGATTGGGCTTCTAAGATGGCAAGAGGCAGTCCTTCCTGTCGTGATGGCATACAGAATAAATCCAAGGCTTGGTAGAAGGTGGGCATATCGTGGCAATGGCCCAGCCAGTGTATTCGATGAGAAACGGAAAGTTGTTCAGCTAAAGCTTTGAGCTCTGATTCTTGTTCACCTTGACCTGCGATAACCACCTCAATGTGAGTCGGCAGCAGGGTCAGAGCATGTAATAAAGTGTCTAATCCCTTTTCGTGTACTAACCGCCCGGCACAGCCAAGTAATAAGGTAGATTGAGGAAGGTTTAATTTTGCACGGGCGATACAGCTTTCAGCCAGCGAGAAATATTGAGTGTCGATACCGTTGATAATGACTTTATCGACCACTCTGCCAGTATGGTGTTGAAGCTGGTGGGCTACTTTTTGTGCGTCAGTCACCACCGTAACATTTTGGGTGAGCAGTAAGGTGGTCAGCCAGCGTTGTTTATTATCTTCTAAATGCCAAGCGTCATGCTCTGTGTGGATATGTTGAATTCCTAAGCCAATTTGCGCTAGGCGACCATAAAGTAAGGGGCCCAAGTGGTGAGTATGAAAATGCGTGACACGGAGTAGTTTTAATAATGATCTAAGCTGGTTGATGGTTTGTAAACTAAGCCCCGCAGGTTTATTGAGAAAATAGAGTTGTGAACCAAACTCTTTTAACTGTGGCCACTGTTGGTATGCATCTGCCCGTGTGCCTTCTAACGCGATAATGCCCACATCGTATTGATGTGAAGAGTAGCGCAACAAATTTAAGGCCAGAGTTTCAATTCCGCCTGGGTGTAGGTGTTGCACAATCTGAACATTTCTATTTTTCATAAAGCCTCCATTTGGGGTTATTCGTCAAAGCCTGGAATTCTTGCCAAAATTGGAACACCACTGAGTTTTTCTATTTGGGATGAGTAATACAGTTGGCTGTCAATTAAGGTGAAAAAGCAGGTGAGTGCTAACCCCAACCCGATCCCAGACACAGCACCAATGATGGCGTTCATCCACCATGGCCAATTGATGGGAACTTGAGGTTTGTTTGGCCGCTCGATGACTTGCAAATTATTGGGGTCTTCAAATCGCCCCAGCTGTCCTGTCACCCGTGCAAGTTCGTAGCGCTCAAGTAATTGGTCATAGAGTTTTGCTTTAACGTCGTAGTTTCGTTGCAGTGCTTTAAGAGATTTTTCTAAATTAGCAAATTGCAATTGGCGATCTTTTAGTTTTTGTTTTTGCTGATTGAGCAAGGTGATCTCTTGCTTTAATGATGAAATGGCGGTTTCTGCTTGTTGGAGTTGCTCAAATTGACTCAATAACAGAGTGGGCTGACTGTCATTACCTTGTGGTGCCATGCTGGCGGCTCGTTGCCAAAGTTGAGTTAGCTCTTGTTCGGTTAACTGGCTTTGTTGTTGTAGAAGTCGAGCACATTCTTCTTTGAGTGTGTTGAGGCGCAGCTGTAGTGCTTTTACTTTTGAATGCTGCTCTGTGTATTTGGAGCGAAGAATGGTCAACTCCGCTTCTGTTTTTATGATCTCTTCTTCCAACAAACCAATGATGGGGTTGGTTTGAATAAGACGGTGGCGCAAATCAGCGCGTTGAGCGGTCGCCCGTAATAGGGCAAGCTCGGCTTCTTTTCGTTTTTCTTCAAGTTGAACGCTGGTGGCAGCGTGGTTTCCTTGTAACTGAGGCAGGTTGTCGGCGTGCTGAGTCTTAAAGTCTGCTAAGGCTTCTTCAGCCAGTTCAAGATCTTTTTGTGTTTTGGACAATTGGTTTTTTAAAAAGAGCTCTGAGTTATCAACGGATGCTTTGCCTGGAGCGCGGAGCCGATCCAAAAAGCGTTCAGACACTAAGGTTAAGATATCAGGCATTTGCTCAGGGTTATGCCAAAGCAAACTCAGCTGGACTAAATCATTACCTTTTAATTCCAACTTTAAGTTTTGAGCAAGCAGATTGATTTGATGCTGAGTGGCTTGTTTATTATTGGGGTCGGCTAATTTCAGGGTCTTAACGACGTCATTTAAAATGTAACGGCTTTGTACGAGAACTCGCAAAGCGACAATCCGCTGCTCTAGATTGTATGAGATTGAGAAATCTTCTAAAAATGGGTTAAGTAACGAGGCTTCTTGCACCAGAACTGTCGTTTGGCTGAAATATTTTTTAGGCGACAAGAAACTGATCCCCACCGCGATGATTGGCATAATGAAAATAGGCACAACCAACATGTAACGCCGTTTCCATAATGTATAGAGAACAGGGTAGAGTTGGGCATAGACTCGTTGGCGTAACATTACTGGCTCCCAAGCACTAAGGTATCCATTTGCAATGTTGGATTGTAGTTTTGCAATAGGATGACTTGGTGGCTATTCGCGATTTGCTTAACTGCAGATAAACGCTGTTTTCCTCGTAATAGTGCTTGGAATTTATTTTCTATGCTGGCTGGGGCGATGTCTGCCGTCACTGTGCGAGAAGAGTTACTCTGAAAGTATTGACTGAGTTGCTGAGTTTGCTGAGACGTTAACGTCAGTTGCTCTTGGCTGAAGTACAGCTCTAATGTGCTTGATGTTTTCGGCGTCGAGATGCAACCGGAAAGCCCTAATACAACCAAAAGTGATAGTAATCTTTTCATGCTGCACCTCATTATTTATTTGTGTACTTATGGAGTACGCAAGTTTGAGGCCGAATCTACTCTGTCTGGTTAGCTGGTGGAAAGTATTTTAGAAATCTGGGCTTCTATTACTCTAGCTCTTTGATTCCAGGTTTCTTTTTTTATCAGTTGTCGCGATTTTTTTTCGTGTTGTTCACGTTGGTTTTTATCCAATTTGCAAAATGCATCAATGGCATGTAGCCAATCTTGTGTGTTTTTTGCAATTGCAATATGCGGAAAGTATTCCATTGCAGCTGGGTAATGGCTGCTGATAATAGGTAATCCCATCGCCAAGTACTCTCTTAGCTTTAAAGGATTACAAGATCTTATTTGGTCATTATCCACAAACGGTAAGATAGCCATTGTCCAGTGCTTCATGGCTGCTGGGAGTTGGGAATGAGCAATGGGATTAAGAAAACGAATGTTGGGAGTGGAGTTTAAGTGGGAAGTGTCACAGTCGTGGCGCCCGATTAGCTCAAAAGTGATCTTTGGTCTGGCCTGCGCCAATTTTTTTAATAAGGCCGTGTCTAACCAGTTATTGATGCTACCGTAAAAGCCTATTGTATGTTGAGAAGGTAATGGCTCTAAGTGGGTGGGATTAAAAAGTTGGTCATCAACGCCATGTGGAAGCAAATAGCTTTTATTTGAAGGGAATTTTTGTTGTAGCTTATGGCTAGCTGAAAAGACAATGTCAGCTTCGCGAACCAATTTTCTTTCACATTGGGCGACATAGTGGTGATCAACCCCAGTAAGGGAAGAAAAGTCATCGCCACAATAATAGATAACTGTATCAGCTTGGCAAATTGGGAGAACATCAATTGCACTGGGTAAAGATACCCATACCACTCGCTTACCTTTTTTAGGCGGAATTTGTCGTGAAAGTAGGGTTTGATTGAGAGATTGTAAAAGGCGTGTTTGAGCCAACGGCCAGACTTTAGGGTGAATAATTAAATCCGGCTGTTGCAGGTAGTAAGTGCTTTGGGGTTGTGGTGTTCTTTTTAGTAAATAGCGTGCTTTTTCTGTGAGCCTTTTTAGATCTTTGAAGTTGAACGTTGGCTGTCTTAATCCAATGGAATTTATCCATGTGATGGTGTAATCATTTTTTAAAGCGGTTATTAGGTGCTGAGTGCTTGAAGGGTGTCTTCCCCAGTCTTCCCCAAAAACGAGTAGTTCTGTCATAAAGCCTCCTCACCTTATGATCACAATGCTTCAATTAACGTTGATAGTTTTATTGCTTGTGGCAGTGACGTGTAGTGTTTCATTACGCGTACATAAGCGTGTTGTCGCTGGTGGTTTATTTCTTCTTGGCTACGTTTGTAGTGTTGGATGATGGCTTGCTGTAATTCGGAACAGCTTTCTGATGCAACAAAAATGGCGCTGTTTTTATCTAAAATTTCATGGCTGTAAGGTAGGCTAGAAGTAATGATTGGGATCCCTAGAGCCATTGCCTCTTTTATTGTTAAGTTGGTGGTGTTTTTGTCTCCGGTGGAGCTTTCACGAAATGGGGCTATGAAAGCTGAGTAATCATTGGCGTGATCTTTAATCCATTGGTTTGGTTTGTTGCCGTGAAAGGTGACTTTGGTCAAAGCTAAATCTTCAGCGAGCTTCATTAAAGGGGCGCGTTCAGGCCCATCTCCGACAACATCAAGTGGAACTTGGTTATTCAAAGAGCTTAAAGTGTGTAAAAGAATATCAAGCCCTTTTTTTTCTACTAAGCGGCCAACAAAGAGCAAACCTTTTGTCGGAGCCCAATGACAATTCAAGGTGGGAAAGGAATCTTTATCTATCCCACATGGAATGTGATGAATAGGCTTTTCCGTTTCAAGTTGCAATTCAATTTGCATATCTCGTGTAATTGCACACACAAAATCGGAATAATCTAATTTAGCTTGTAAGTCTTGTGGATCTTGATAAATGTCCGCACCATGGCCTGAAAACGATACCCCGATATTTAATAGTCTTGCGGCAATGATGGCAACCGCTGAGCTGTGCCAAGCAAAATGTGCGTGTAAATGTTGGCATTTATCTTTTCTTGCAAGATAAGCAAGTTGTAAACCTTGGCGTAGGAGGCCTAGATACTTAAATCCTTTTTGGGTACGTAAGAAGTGGTGGCAACGATGTAATCGCCAAATGCCATATAAAGGCAGATAGGGGGCGGAATCAAAATACCGACATTGCTTTATAAGAGAGGCATCTTCCGGTTGTGATTGAGTGGAGGAGGTAAATGCATAAGGCAAAACATTGTGGCCAAGTAATTTCATGGCTCTAATTTCTGAGCCGATGAATGTTTCCGATAAGACTGGGAAACAGGGTAGAACATAACCGATAGTTTTCATATCTAACCTCCAAATACACAGTTAACGGTTTTCTGCAAAACTGAGGCCAGTTAGATAGTTCAACTAATTCAGTTGGTTATTGCCTATTGAGTTAGGTTTAAAGAGATCTTGAAAATCAAATTATGCTTTTGCAATGCAAAATAATAGAAATGACTGGCGCTAACTGTTGCTGTTTTGTGTTGTTTGTTGCTCATTAGGTAGGAATATACGCCTATAATCGAAGGTTAGGTTGTTTTATGAGCGCTTGGTGTGTTTTTTTGAAAAAAGAGCAAATAACCCCTTGCCAAGTTGATCGAACTCTCTATAATGCCGCCTCACTGACACGGAGAGCGCCATCCAATAAGGATTAAGCCTCAATTCAGTTAGGACATAAGACCTAAAGAAATAAGTAAGAAAGTGGTTGACACGCTAACTTAAATCGCTAAAATGGCCGTCCACTTCGAAACTTAAGTCGAAAGGCTTAAAAGGAGAGGTTTAGCTCTTTAACAATTTGACCATGCAATCTGTGTGGGCACTCGTGAATAGATAGTCAAGAAGATTTATCAATGAACTGAGTGACCAAAACAAATAACCTC
>NZ_JAKRGH010000038.1 GCF_022347565.1 Vibrio sp. Of7-15 | reverse complement strand
CTCTTCAATTTAAAGTTTTGATTCTCTTAATAAATAAGAGGAGGCTCAACGAATACTGATGTTTCAACAAAGTTGAAACGAATTGACTGTGCCAAATAATCTTTCTCTATAAAGAGAAAACATATTTGTATTGGTCACTCAGTTCATTGATGCCATTTTGCTTTCACTTTCTAATTTACTTTCACTTTTAAAAGTGAAAACAAAAAGAGCGAAGACAAATAGTTTTGACTATCTATTCACGAGTGCCCACACAGATTGCATGGTCAAATTGTTAAAGAGCTTACTGACCAGTGACTGCTTAGTTGCCGTCTTCCGTGTCAGTGGGGTCGCATTATAGGGGGATAAATTTTCTTGGCAATAGTTTTTTAAACAAAAAAAACCAACCGTTCAAATATCGACCACAACGATCACTTTTAGAGCTTATCGCTATAAAAACAAACAACTAAAATTCACTGTAGCTTGAAATAACTGTTGTAAGCCCAATTGTTTGGCTCTTCCCCCAACGGTTATTCCAACTAACCTCTACAGTAACTTTTTTAGCTCCTGATACAGGGTAGTTATCTATTACCTTTATTACTCGACTCACTGTCGTACCCGCCATTGACACTCGTTCGTCGGTATTGATGATGGAATCATAGAGAATAGTACCTACTGCACTACTTGGTGCTCGGCTACGAAACTCTTCTAACTTTTCTTCTGCTAAGTAAAGTGCATTAATACTCTGCCTGGCGTTTTCTGATTTAGAGTCCATCGTAACTTGCAGCTTAACCAACCCCAGCACACCAATAGTCAGCAGTGCAAAAGCAATCAATACCTCAATCAAGCTGAATCCTTTCTGATCACAAATCATTCCAGGAGCCCTCTACCCAATCGACCTTACTTAAATTTTTATTCGCTTTATCACTGTTGTAAGAAGGCACAATTGAGCCATTTATTTTCACTGTTCGCCCAGGAGCGTCTATTCCAATGCCACCATCAAGGTAAAGAGAGTCATACACAAAAAAATTCACATTAAGATAAGAAGCCGTAATATCACTTTTATTAAACGCTCTCGTCGGCACCGCAATATTATCCACTCGATCTTCCCATACCATTTGAGCATCTAACGTTTCAGAAGAGTACACATAAACCAGCCCATTAAAATACCCAACGGCATTCATTTCCAAAAAACCATTAAAGATAATCAGTTCAATGGCAGAGCTACTGTCACTTGTAATTCCTGTGCCAAAAACTGAACCACCAATGGCACATGAGCCATCTACCCAAATTCTGGTTTTCCCAGCGGTTACAGCATTTTCAATTAGCTCACTACAACCTTTCACCCAGCCATGTGCGGTTATCTCGTCCCCACCTTTACCATTAACTACTTTAGGACCGATAACATCGCCATTCGTATCCATTGCAAACGAAGTTCGCACTGAGTCAACTTCACTTGGCACTAAGTAGCTTTTTCCATATAAATCAGCAAAAACATTAATCGATTGGGCCTCTTTTATATCTTCTCCCTTAACTGGTGCAGTCATAGCTGCTAGGTACGTAGGAGGGTTACTCAAATCAAAAAGGTTAGAGCGATAAGTCGGATGACACGTAAAGGATGGACTGGTAGAAGCGTGAGTGGCTGTTGTACTGTCTGCGGTAAGAAAATGCTCATCACTCCCTGACGAACTCACATAAGTCACAATGCCACTCATCATAATGCTTTGACACTGACCGCCATTATGATTGGGAACAAAATGATGAGAACCAGTCAGCTCAAGTATGGAAGCATTCATCTTAATGGTGCTTGTCATCCCCCCAGAGTAATTCACACTTTTGCTGACCGAAGTGACCGCATGAGCAGTATCAACGTAACTGCTAACCTTAAATTGCTTGCCTGAAGTGCCTTGTTCATAAAAATTGATAGTAAGCTGAGAGTCCATGTCTTGGCAGTCATTAGTAAATAAAGGCTCTATCGGAGAGACACCTGTTAATTGCAACTCACTAAACGCACATTCAACCCCACCTTCTGCCAGCCAGTGAGCCTGCCTCGCTAAAACTTCATTCTGCGCTCTTTTAATTTGATAAAACGAGTTTTTATAGCTCGTCATTGAAATCAATAAAACAGCAATAAGCAACATACTAGTAACTAACAAACTCACCATTCCCTTTTGGCGCTTAGACATTAGTTCCAGTTCCTTGTTTTCACCGTCACAGATTGAGTAACAGAAGCACTGCTACCAGATAAAGCAGCTTCCAGCACCAGGGTCAGCATATGGCTTGTTGCCGAAGTCGAACTCAACTGACTTTCTACAACATGGAAATCCACAACCCTAATTTGCTTGTCATGTAACATTGACTGACCATAGCTACAAGCTCGATTTACTCCCAACTCTAACGAAACCTCAGGGTTTGTTGTGGCGTAATGCTTAAGCTTATTATCTTCAAAGTAATACGACCGATAGTTTTTCTGTGTACCATCATCGTACGCAAAAGCGAGACAATCTAAATCAGAACCAACCTTCGCTTTGGCATAAACGACCTTATCAGCTCCACTAATAATAAAACTACTGGCGGCTCCAGAAGCAAACCCCGCTCGCAAGATATCTTCTTTCATCATACGAAGCGCATCGTTCATATCTTGACTCAGCATTAATTCAAGAGATCGTTGAGCTGCAAACTTATTCCCTTGTAAAAAAACACTCACTACCATACTGAGCGCAATTAACCCAATACTGGATGCAATAAGCAATTCAACTAAGCTAAAGCCTTTTGGTTTATGAGCATAATGCATAGTCGTACGACCCATCTGCACTGCACTTATACAAACGCCCTGTCATTTGGTTCACCATTACCTTAACTAACTTGCTGGCATCACCGAAATAAAACCCATAATGACCATTTTTATCCGGCCGCCCAGTAAAAGGATTAAAATGAACAGTGGTAGATGAAAATTGGCGGTATACACGAATCAAAGGGAAATCTTGTCCATTTACGCTGCCTATAACCGTACCATTAGAAGAGGTCGCAATAAGTTTCCAATCTTTTTTATCAGCGGTAGTTTCAGAATCAGCCATACCTATCGCCGTAACGAGAATAACCTCTCTGCGCAGCACAGCTTCGGATTTAGCCTTCGCTAGCAGAAGCTCGATTTCTGACGCCAAACGTTTGGCCTTATTACTCTTAATTAAAGCATCAAAAGACGGAGCGGCAGCAGAAATAAGCGTTGCTATCACAACCACGCCAATCAACAACTCTAATAACGTAAAGCCATAAATATTATGGTTACGGCATCCATCTTCTTGTTTTTCCACTGTTTCGCGAACCATTTCCCAAAACCTTTTGTAAACCACTCAAGCGTAATAAATCAACTTGATTCATATCCTACCACTAGATCAAAATGCCCTTGATTTTACAAAGAATATTATCGAGTTAGCTCTAAATATTAAGAGGCTGAAACAGTGATAAAACATAAAGGTATGACTCTGATCGAGTTAACGATAACGGTCGCGATTATTGGCGTACTCACAGCAATTGCTTACCCCTCTTACCAACAGCACGTATTGAAGAGTTATCGCTATCAAGCTCAAGGGGATCTCATCATGATTCAGCTGGCGTTAGAAGAGCATAGAACTCAGGGAAGGCCTTACAACGATGAAGAAAATACAGTGAGTAATTTATGTCCATCGTGTAATTTAACAAATGAAAGATATAGCTACTCTATTTTAGCTACTGATGATGGCTATACCCTAACGGCAGCAAAACAGGCTCCTCAAATGAGTGACTCATGCGATGATTTATCCATCAACAATACAGGGCAAACCAACCCAGTAGCTTGCTGGTAAATAATTCCACATTACGTAGCACTAAAACGAAAAAAGCCGACATCTGCCGGCTTTTGTTTTCTGTAATTTAACGGAGATTAGCTCGTTAGATCATCAAAGAAGTTTTTCACACCTTTGAAAAAACCATCTGATTTCGGCTTATGCTTTTTCGCAGCATCGCCACCAAAGCTTTCTTCTAGCTCTTTTAACAGTTCTTTTTGGCGAGAGCTCAAGCTCACTGGTGTTTCAACCACTAACTTACAAATTAGATCACCAACACCGCCACCACGAACAGACTTCACGCCTTTGCTACGCATACGGAACATACGACCCGTTTGTGTTTCTGAAGGTACTTTTAAGCTAACACGGCCATCTAAAGTAGGTACTTCTACTTCACCACCTAGAGCAGCCATAGTGAAACTCACTGGTACTTCACAGTACAAGTTATTGCCTTCACGTTCGAAGATCGCATGCTCACGCACATGCACTTGAACGTATAGATCACCAGCAGGTGAGCCAAACTCTCCCGCTTCACCTTCACCAGATAGACGAATGCGATCGCCAGTATCCACACCAGCAGGGATCTTAACGTTAAGCGTTTTCGTTTTTTGCTTACGACCTTGACCATGACACACATTACATGGGTCTTTAATGATCTTACCTTTACCATGACAAGTCGGACACGCTTGTTGAACAGCAAAGAAGCCTTGACGCATTTGTACCTGGCCTTGACCATGACAAGTACCACACGTTTGTGCAGACGTTCCTTTTTTCGCACCAGAGCCGTCACACGTATCACAGCCCACTAGTGTTGGTACTTCGATTTCTTTTTCACAACCGCGAACCGCTTCTTCTAAGCTAAGCTCCATGTTGTAACGTAAGTCGGCACCACGCTGCGCACGTTGCTGACCACCGCCACGACGACCGCCACCAAAGATATCGCCAAACACATCGCCAAAGATGTCACCAAAATCACCGCCGCCACCAAAGCCGCCGCCACCCATGCCACCTTGCTCAAAAGCAGCATGACCATATTGATCATAAGCGGCTTTTTTCTGGCCATCGGTTAAAACTTCGTACGCTTCTTTAACTTCTTTAAATTTTTCAGCTGCTGCTTCATCACCCTGATTACGGTCTGGGTGGAATTTCATTGCTAGGCGCTTATAAGCCTTTTTGATATCACGCTCAGAAGCATCACGGCTCACACCAAGTACTTCATAAAAATCACGTTTAGACATAATTATCGTCACCGAATACTTATATCAATCCAGATAATGGATCGAAAAATGGATAATGCGTTCAAGCAATTATCTGGGTTGGTATTGTTTACTTGTTGATACAAGGACGGGCGCAAGAGTTTCCCCCAACGCCCGCTCAAAAATAAGATTATGAATTAACTATCTTATTTTTTTTCGTCTTTAACTTCTTCAAACTCAGCATCAACAACATCGTCGTCTTGCTTAGGTTGTTCGCCTGCACCAGCACCTGCTTGTTGAGCTTGAGCTTGTTGCTGAGCGATTTCCATTAGTTTTTGAGCAGCAGTCATAAGAGCTTGAACTTTAGCGTCGATAGCTTCTTTGTCGTCGCCGTTCTTCACTTCTTCTAGCTCAGTGATTGCAGCTTCGATAGCAGTTTTGTCTTCAGCTGGCAATGCTTCACCTGCTTCTTCCATTTGCTTACGAGTACCGTGGATCATTTGGTCAGCTTGGTTACGTGCAGTAACTAGCTCTTCAAATTTCGCATCAGCGTCTTTGTTCGCTTCTGCTTCTTGAACCATTTTTTCGATGTCTGCATCGCTTAGACCACCAGATGCTTGGATAGTGATCTTCTGCTCTTTACCAGTGCTCTTATCTTTAGCAGATACGTGTAAGATACCATCTGCATCAAGGTCGAAAGTTACTTCGATTTGTGGCGTACCACGAGGAGCAGCTTGGATGCCTTCTAGGTTGAATTGACCTAGAGACTTGTTGTAAGTCGCTTGCTTACGCTCACCTTGAAGTACGTGGATAGTTACCGCACTTTGGTTGTCTTCTGCTGTAGAGAATACTTGGTTAGCTTTCGTTGGGATAGTTGTGTTTTTCTCAACCAGCTTAGTCATTACGCCACCCATTGTCTCGATACCTAGAGACAGTGGAGTTACGTCAAGAAGTAGTACGTCTTTAACGTCACCAGCAAGAACACCACCTTGAACTGCAGCACCCATTGCTACTGCTTCATCAGGGTTTACGTCTTTACGTGGTTCTTTACCGAAGAACTCAGTCACTTTAGCTTGAACCATAGGCATACGAGTCTGACCACCAACTAGGATTACGTCAGTTACGTCGCTTACAGATAGGTCTGCATCAGCAAGAGCTACTTTTAGTGGTTCAAGAGAACGTTGTACTAGGTCTTCAACTAGCGCTTCTAGCTTCGCACGAGTCACTTTAACGTTCATGTGCTTAGGACCAGTTGCGTCAGCAGTAACGTAAGGTAGGTTTACGTCTGTTTGCTGTGCAGAAGAAAGTTCGATTTTCGCTTTTTCAGCTGCTTCTTTAACACGCTGCATCGCTAGAGGATCGTTCTTAAGATCGATACCTTGCTCTTTTTTGAACTCTTCTACTAAGTAGTTGATCATGCGGTTATCGAAGTCTTCACCACCTAAGTGAGTGTCACCGTTTGTTGCTAGAACTTCGAAAGTTTGCTCGCCGTCAACGTTGTCGATTTCGATGATAGAAATATCGAATGTACCACCACCAAGGTCGTATACTGCGATAGTGCGATCGCCTTCTTGCTTGTCTAAGCCGTAAGCTAGAGCAGCAGCCGTTGGTTCGTTGATGATACGCTTAACATCTAGACCCGCGATACGACCAGCATCTTTAGTTGCTTGACGCTGAGCATCGTTGAAGTAAGCAGGAACAGTAACTACTGCGCCAGTTACTTCTTCACCTAGGAAGTCTTCAGCTGTTTTCTTCATTTTCTTAAGAACTTCAGCAGAAACCTGAGGAGCAGCCATTTTTTGGCCTTTCGCTTCTACCCAAGCATCACCGTTGTCAGCCTTAACAATTTTATAAGGCATGATTTCGATGTCACGCTGAACTTCTTCGTCTTCAAAACGACGACCAATTAGACGCTTGATTGCAAATAGCGTATTTTCTGGGTTTGTTACCGCCTGACGTTTTGCAGGTTGGCCCACTAACGTTTCACCGTCTGTATAAGCGATAACAGAAGCGGTTGTACGCTCACCTTCAGCATTTTCAATTACACGTGGCGCATCACCGTCAAGTACAGAAACACAAGAGTTTGTAGTACCTAAATCAATACCAATGATTTTACCCATCAGGCTATCTCCAAAAAAATTAATTCTATTTTGTTGCTATATCCCATAAGTGGGGACAGGCATCAGGGATTCAACCCTAGTTACAAAAAAAGATTTTACATCTCGTATGAATGTTAAATAAGGTCTCAAAATGTCATTTCAAGGCCTAAAATGAAAAAAAACCCACAAATGTAGGTTTTTCTTCAATTGCTAAACTGAAATATGCTTTCAATCAGCAAACTAGTATTCTAAATATCAATTACTTAGAAACCATTACCATTGCCGGGCGAACAACACGGCCGTTTAGCTCATAACCTTTCTGCATAACAAGCATTACCGTATTCGGTTCATGATCAGCGCTTTCTTGCATTGACATAGCTTGATGGAATTCTGGGTTAAAAGTTTCGCCTTCTGGGTTAATTTCTTTTAAACCAAATTTAGCGACAGTATCCGTCATTGTTTTCAGAGTTAATTCAACGCCTTCAAGCATTGGCTTAACCGCTTCATTTTCTTTGTCGCCACTTTCGATGGCACGCTCTAGGTTATCAATTACTGGCAGTAACTCACCTGCAAAACGCTCAAGGGCAAATTTACGCGCTTTTTCGATTTCTTGCTCCGTACGGCGACGCATGTTTTCAACGTCTGCTTTAGCACGTAACACAGAATCTTTCTGATCTTTTACTGTTGCTTCGCTTTTTAGCAATGCCGCTTCAAGCTCAGCGATCTTTGCCGGAAGCTCATCTTCAGCTCCCTCGTTCCATTCGATATCCGCGTCCGAACCTACCGCTTCAGCCTCTACGACTTCTTCTTGCTTTAGTTCTTCTTCGTGTACTTTATTTTCTTCGTTGCTCATGATATCTCCAGAAAACTGAATTCAATTACCACTATGTGAATCATTTCTCGTATAGTGGTTGGGCTTTGCCCATATTATGGGGCCAAAAATCGGTGATTCAAGCCGAATCTGAACATTAAACAGCCAACTGAACTTTTATCGAGCAATACTGCCTTTATTTTTCCTTAGACGGATTAAGGATATGAAAAAAATTTTTGAAGTAATCGCGATTATAGGTAAACCAAGAGATCTCAGCGCAACAAACACCCACCATACGCTTTATCAGTGGCTTACTGGAAAAGGTTACCAAGTATTAGTTGATGATAGGCTAAGTGATCTACTGCCAGATTTACCGCAAAGCTGTTTTTCTAGTCTATTAGATATTGGCCAGCATTCAGATCTTGCCATTGTGGTGGGCGGTGATGGCAACATGCTTGGTGCTGCACGGGTTTTATCTCGTTTTGACATTTCAGTGATCGGGGTTAACAGAGGCAACTTAGGCTTTTTGACCGATCTAGACCCGGATAACTTTGAAGTCCCACTGCAAGCCGTATTAGATGGTGAATACGTTCAAGAAAACCGCTTTTTGCTTGAAACCGAAGTGCATCGCCATGGCCAAATTAAAAGCCATAATGCCGCACTCAATGAGGCTGTACTTCACCCTGGGCAAGTCGCTCATATGATTGAGTTTGAAGTCTATATTGATGATAAGTTTGCTTTTTCTCAGCGCTCTGACGGATTGATCGTTTCAACGCCAACGGGCTCCACCGCTTATTCATTATCTGGCGGCGGTCCGATTTTGTCCCCAAACCTCAATGCGATCTCCCTAGTACCAATGTTCCCGCACACCTTATCGAGCCGGCCACTGGTGGTTGATGGCAACTGCCGAATCAAGCTGTTGATCTCACCTGATAACCGTGGAACCTTAGAAGTAAGCTGTGATGGCCAAATATCTTTACCTGTCAGCCCTGGTGACGAAGTGCAGATTTTTCAAAGCCCTTCTTACCTGCAACTGGTTCATCCAAAAGATTACAGCTACTACCATGTACTAAGGAATAAACTGGGCTGGTCGAGTAAACTATTCTAATCATTTACTAAATTTTTCCGCCTCTTATCTTTACTGTATAAAGAAACAGTATATACTGGTCCTTTATACAGTATTGTTTATTTAAACAGATAAGCAGGATAGGATCATGCTGGCTCACATTACCGTACACAACTTCGCAATCGTAAAATCACTTGAACTTGACCTTAAAAAAGGCATGACAACCATCACTGGTGAAACTGGTGCTGGTAAGTCCATTGCCATTGACGCATTAGGGTTATGCTTAGGTGATAGAGCCGAAGCTTCTATGGTAAGACAAGGGGAAGAAAAAGCCGAAATTACGGCGGTTTTCTCACTTGAAAATAATTTACACGCCAAGCGCTGGCTGGAAGACAATGAACTCCTAGATGGCGATGAATGTATTCTACGCCGCGTAATTACCATTGAAGGTCGCTCTCGTGGCTACGTTAATGGCAGTCCTATCCCTGTTTCTCAGCTTAAAACGTTAGGTTCTTTGTTGATCAATATTCACGGTCAGCATGCTCATCATCAACTGATGAAAGCCGATCATCAACTCTCAATGTTGGATCAATACGCTGGCCATAAACCGCTAATGCAACAAACTCGCAGTGCCTATCAAGTATGGCGACAAGCAGACAATGAGCTAAAGCGACTTCGCCAAAACAGCGAAGAAAACGAAGCACAGAAACAGCTACTGCAATACCAGATCAAAGAGCTGGATGAGTTAGCGCTAGGTGAAGATGAATTTGCCGAACTAGAAGAAGAGCATAAACGTTTATCCAACAGTGGTGAGTTAGCATCCAGCTGCCAAGAAGCCATCTCCATGCTGTATGACGGTGACGATGTTAATGCCCTTCAATTACTGCAACATACTTGCTCTAACCTGCATAATTTGGCTCAACTAGACAGCCAATTAAGCTCTCTTCCTGCCCTGCTTGAAGAAGCCATCATTCAAGTTGAAGAGACCAATAACGAACTGAGATCCTACTTAGATTGCATTGATGTTGACCCAGCTCAAATGGCGTATATTGAAGAGCGCTTTTCAAAAGTGATGTCGATGGCACGTAAGCATCAAGTTCTACCTGAAGAGTTATACCAACACCACCAGTCACTCCTTACCCAAATTGAAGAGCTAGATTGTTCAGATGAAAAGCTAGATGCCATGGCCGAAGGGGTAGAACTTCATAAAAACGAATTTTTATCCATCGCGGAAAGGTTAAGTAAAAGCCGACAGCGCTACGCCAAAGAGCTGAACCAAAAAATTACCGACAGCATGCATGAACTGAGCATGGAAAAAGCGGTCTTTAATATTGATATTAACAGCGATCCACAGAGCCAATTATCGCCACTCGGAATTGATCAAATCACGTTTGTGGTCTCAACCAACCCTGGTCAACCATTACAACCAATTGCCAAAGTGGCATCGGGTGGTGAGCTGTCTCGTATTTCCTTAGCGATTCAAGTTATTACCGCTCAGAAAGTCGATACACCAAGCTTAATCTTTGATGAAGTGGATGTAGGTATCAGTGGCCCAACAGCCGCGGTGGTGGGCAAAATGCTACGTACACTAGGTAACTCAACTCAGGTGATGTGTGTAACTCACTTACCGCAAGTCGCAGGTTGTGGTCACCAACAACTGTTTGTCGCTAAGCAAACTAAAGATGGAAAAACAGAAACACAAATGCACTCACTCAGTGAAGAGCAACGCGTTGAAGAACTAGCTCGCTTACTAGGGGGCAGCGAAATCACTGAGTCTACGTTAGCCAATGCCCGAGAATTACTGTTCGCCGCATAAGAATCATCAACCATAAAGAAAAAAGATAGAAAAATCTCAGAAAATCAGTGCTGCTTTGCAACCAATGTTAAAATTTGCGGTCTGAAGGACAGACAAAAACAAGCAACTTTTTTACTTCTGAAGCCAGCTTGTTTATCATCAAGCGTAATTTACGCATCTAAACCGAAGCAGTACTGTTATTTATGTCTTTTAAAAAATTGATCATCGCCCTACCTCTTGCTTTAGGGCTACTCAGCGGATGCTCGGTTGTCGAGCGCTTGGTATACCGAATTGATATTAACCAGGGCAACTACATTGAGCAAAATGCCGTTGATGAACTGAAATTTGGCATGACCAAAAATCAAGTAGTTTACGTTCTTGGCTCCCCAATGCTTGTGGAATCTGGCTTCCCGAATACTTGGTATTACATCTATCACCATACTCCAGGCCACGATGCTTCTATCCAAAAAAACCTGATCGTCAAATTTAACGACAATAACACACTCGTTAGCATTAACGGCGACTTCGATAGCAGCGATAAGTTTTTCGAACAAATAAACTAGCAGCCAGAAACACAAAAGCTCGGAGATTACCTTCCGAGCTTTTCGTTTTATCACACCCTAATATCAACTTATTTTTTAGCGTCTAACTTTGCCTTTTCCGCTCTTTGCCTGCGGATCTCTTTTGGATCAGCCAATAATGGGCGATAAATTTCAATTCTATCTTTGTCTCTGATCGTAGCATTCAGCTTCACATTACGGCTGAACACCCCAACTTTATTTACTTTCAGATCAATTTCTGGGTATAACTCTAACACGCCAGATTGCTCAATGATTTCTTCAACCGTTTGATCTGAACGCACCGCAAGCTTTAAGACTCGCTGCTCAGTTGGTAGAGCATACACCACTTCAACATGGATCATTTCAGAACTAACAGTCATACACTTCCTTCGCACGTTGAGTGAATGCACTCACCATGTTTCCCGTTAACTCTTTAAATACTTTGCCAAACGCCATTTCAACTAAGGCATTGGTAAATTCAAAATCTAGCTGCAGTTCGACTTTACACGCGTCAGAATCAAGCTCGATGAAATGCCAGCCACCAACAAGCTTTTTAAAAGGGCCATCCACCAACCTCATATCAATGCGTTGTGAATCCACCAACTCATTCGCTGTGGTAAACGTTTTGCTAATGCCAGCTTTAGAAACATCGACTGAAGCCGTCATCGAATTTAACGTTGAATCTAATACTCTTGCGCCCGTACACCCCGGAAGGAACTGAGGATACGATGGCACATCATTTACTAATTCAAACATTTGCCGAGCACTAAACGGTACTAATGCAGAGCGGCTAACCTGTGGCATAGATTCTCCTTAAACCCCTATCTGCCTGCATCATACCATTTTGTGTTACAGAGCCAAAATTATCCCTTTCACCGCATTTATCCCTCCCAGAGCAAGAAATGCTTTTCATTGTGAAGTGATAGCTATAAATTTATTCCCCATTATCAACGCAATCCGTATAATGACGAGATTATGGCTAAGAAAAAATCAAAAACAAAAGCGGGCAGCAATACGATTGCGCTAAATAAAAAAGCCCGTCACGAATATTTCATTGAAGATGAAATCGAAGCCGGACTAGAACTCCAAGGCTGGGAAGTTAAATCTCTTCGTGCAGGAAAAGTGAACATTGCAGAAAGCTATGTTTTTATTAAAGATGATGAAGCGTACTTAAGCGGTGTCACCATCACCCCATTACAGGCAGCTTCTACCCACGTTGTAGCGGATCCGACTCGTGTTCGTAAGCTATTATTAAATCGTAGGGAGCTTGATAACTTAATTGGCCGTGTAAACCGTGAAGGTATGACACTTGTCGCGATCTCCATGTACTGGGTTCGCTCATGGGCTAAATTAAAAATCGGATTCGGTAAGGGTAAGAAATTGCACGATAAACGAACTGATTTAAAAGAGAAAGATTGGAATCGCGATAAAGCTCGGATTATGAAGAGCAATTTGCGTTAAAGTTAACCACTTAGAATGATACTGACTAGACAGACATATTTTTTCTGGTAGTATCGTTTTTCCTACTTAGGGGCTGATTCAGGATTCGACGGGAATACTGCAACCTAAGGAGCATGCCGTGGGGCGGTTGGCCACGTAAAAAGCCGCAAAAAAATAGTCGCAAACGACGAAAACTACGCACTAGCAGCTTAATAACCTGCTGAGAGCTCTCTTGCCCTAGCTTCCGCACGTAAGACGGGGAATAACAAGAGATCAAACCCAAACGCGCTAGCGCGGATTCTCCCACCTGAGAGATGAACCGCGAAATTTAATTCAGGTTAGTCATTTAGTAGCGTGTCGGTTCGCAGCTAGGTGGTGAATGTAAAGATCGACTAAGCATGTAGCGCCAAGGGCGAATGGTTTTCGGACGCGGGTTCAACTCCCGCCAGCTCCACCAAACGTTTGGAAAGGGAGGTAAATCAATGATTTACCTCCCTTTTTGTATCTAGAATCGCAAAAACTTGGCTGTTTGTACTAAAACTTGGTACTAAACATGCGTTATCTAAAAATCACACCAAATGGAAACTGGCACTTCAGATATCAGATTCCTCCGAAGTCTCGCCACCTGTTTTCTGACCTTTCTGAGGTTAAAAAGTCGTTTGGAAGCTGCGACCGACAACAAGCTATTATTGAATCTTTAAAATTAGAGCTTCAAATACGTATCGCAATCAATACAAACCAACCGTTCTCAGCATCTACTAACTCACCTGTAGCACCTGCTAAGCCTGCAAAATCAAAAAAAACTAAGCTCTCCCCTTCTACAAATCCACTTACTTGCTTAAAAAAGTACCGAGATTCAAAGAAAGATTTAGTGAGCGAGAAGAGCCTCTCCATGGCTTATGCTAAGTGCTCTATCGTACTATCGCTTCTGGAAGTAGAAGACATTAGGGACATTCGTCGACTGCAAGCAGAAGACGCTCGTAAGCTATTAGCGCTGTACCCTGTTAATGCTAAAAAACAAAAGCAATTGGCTGGGTTAAGTGGATTACAAGTAATTGAAGCGAATAAAAAACATAACCTCCCTACACTCAGCACTGAAAGCATTAAAGATTACATCCAAAAATGTTCATCATTCTTTGAGTGGTGCTTACAAATGGAACTTACGGACATTAACCCATTTAAAGGTATGAGATTTAAAAAGACCCGAAAAGACAGCGATGCTAAAAACGCTTACAGCCAAACAGATCTTCAAAAGCTCTTTTCTACAGAAATTCACGCCGAGAGCAAACACAAACATCCTCACTACTACTGGTTGCCGTTACTAGGCTTGTTCACTGGCGCACGACTCAATGAACTGTGCCAACTCTACAAACAAGACATCTTCAAAAAAGAAGGAGTCTGGGTCATAAGGGTTGATGACAAGTTTGAAGGACAACGGCTAAAAAATAACAGTAGCCGCAGATTTATTCCAATTCACAATAAGTTGTTAGAGCTTGGTTTTATTGAGTATATCGAAAGCGTTCGACATGAGCGTATCTTCCCAGAACTTAAACAAGAGCGTGACGGTTTCGGCACCGCTGCATCAAAATGGTTTGGGCGCTTAAAGAGTAAATTGGATTTTGGGCGTGGTCACGATTTCCATTCATTCCGTCATACAGTAGCTACACAGCTCAAAAATTCAGATATCTCGGCGGTAATAGCAGGTGAGTTACTTGGTCATATGCAAAACAACATTACTTATGACCGATACGGGAAAAGCATTAACCTAAGCACGCTTGAAAAAGCAGTAAATTCACTCGATGCAAGAGCTATTCCAAACGTGGTTCCATACTCTAAAAGTGCTCTGATGCGGAGCTAGATTAAAGATTTGACATCGATTTCATATTAGAATGCAACTAACGTCACTTAAGTTAGAGAAAATATGAACAGCGTCCAAATCGAAGAAAATGTGAAGGATTTAGTCCAAAACATTTCAAACCAATCCTTGTCACGAGATGAGTTTGTTTATGAACTGCTTCTAGCCTACGGACACAGAAAGTCCGTCGTTAGTCGAGTAAAGTCGGGGGAACGTAACCTATCCAAAACCGATGGTGAGGTAATCCTCAAGCGTCACTTGTACTTCAAGCCTTGTCAAACCAACCTGTTCGCTGAAGTCGATGAGATCAAAAGAAGCAAAACAGTAGAAACGAACAAGATTCGTTTTGTTGTTGTGACCGACTTCAACCAAATCATTGCTGTTGACACCAAGACTCAAGACACTCTTGATATTGAGCTTAATCAACTGCCGAAACACTTCGATTTCTTCCTACCTTGGGCGGGTATGGAGAAAATGGTTTATCGAGGTGAAAATCCTGCGGACGTTAAAGCTGCTGAGAAAATGGCAGACTTCTTTGACCATATCAAAGAACAAAACTATCCTGCCAATGCAACAAAAGAGCAACTGCATGAACTAGTAGTCTTCTTGAACCGCCTATTATTCTGCTTCTTTGCTGAAGACACTAAAATCTTCGGTGAAAACCAGTTCACAAACCTGCTCAACCAGCACACATCTGAAGATGGTTCTAATGTAGCCGCTACATTAGAACGACTATTCGAGGTACTGAATAAACCTGCTCATCAACGTGGTGACTTACCTCAATACCTTGCTAGCTTCCCGTATGTAAATGGTGGATTATTCAAAAAAGACATCGTAATACCGAAATTCGATGCAAAAGCCCGCCGCATGCTACTCGACTCTGGTCAACTAGACTGGGCAGACATAAACCCTGATATTTTCGGCTCAATGATACAAGGTGTAGCAGACCCAGAAACTCGTAGCAAAATGGGGATGCACTACACATCTGTTACTAACATCATGAAAGTCATTGAACCTTTGTTCCTAAATGATTTCTATAGTGAATTCGAAAAGTGCAAAGACAACATAAATAAATTGCGCAAACTTCAGGTACGCCTGAGTCGCATCAAAGTTTTTGATCCTGCTTGTGGTTCTGGTAACTTCCTGATCATCGCATACAAAGAAATTCGTCTACTAGAGATCGAAATTCTCAAGCGTATAAGAGAGTTAGAAGGTGAATCAGATTCAGGTGCTCTTGGCCTATTTGATGAATCACATTCTTCTATTCGCCTTGAGCAATTCTATGGTATTGAGCTAGATGACTTTGCCCATGAGATGGCAATACTATCGCTATGGTTAGTCGAGCATCAGATGAATATGGTGTTTGAAACTGAGTTTGGATATACCGCTCCAACACTACCACTGAAACAAAGTGGTAGAATTTTCTCTGCAAATGCTCTTCAAGTAGATTGGGAGCAATTAGTGCCCACCGATAAAGATGATGAGATTTATTTACTTGGCAACCCACCATATTTGGGTCAAAGAAACCATAAAGAAGTCCATATCCACGACATGGATACTGTTTTCAAAGGGTTGAAAAACTACAAGAACTTGGACTACGTCTCTTGTTGGTTCATCAAGGCTGCAAAGTACATCAAAGGAAGGCAAAGTTTTGCTTTTGTAACGACAAACTCTATATGTCAGGGAAGCCAAGTAGGCATGCTATGGCCGCCACTTTTTGAGTTAGGTGTTTCTATTCAATTTGCTTACGAGTTTTTCAAATGGAAAAACAGCGCCAGAGATAATGCAGGTGTGATGTGCACAATCATCGGCCTATCTAAAGAAAGTAATACGGATAAGAAGATTTACACAGAAAAAGTCATAAAATCAGCCAAATACATTAACCCATATATTGTTGATGGCGGCAAAACTATAGTAGCAAGTAAAAACAAACCAATATCAAACCTCCCTTTCATGATAGGTGGTAACCAACCTAGAGAGGGTGGTTTTTTAACTCTCACGAATCAAGAAAAAGAAGAGTTGGTTGCTACATACAGTAATGCTGAAAAATACATCAGACCACTAGTTGGTACAAATGAAATGCTTAAAGGTATTTCTCGTTGGTGCATATGGATTGAAGATGACCAAGTTGAGGAAGCATCCTCTATTCCCCCGATTCAAGAACGAATTGAGAAAGTTCGAAATAAAAGACTAAACGGTAATACTGTTGAAAAAAATTTCATCAATATGCCTCATCGCTTTGTTCAGGTTAATACTGCTAAAGAAACCCAAATAGTTATACCCAATGTGTCAACGTCCAGAAGAAAGTATGTACCTATTGGTTTACTTCCCGCAGAAAACGTCATTACGAATCTCGCAATGATGATACCTGACGGAGATCTTACGACTTTTGGATTAGTTAACTCTCACTTACACATGATTTGGATGAAAGCTGTTGCTGGAAGGCTTGGTGATGGCCTGCGATATACAGTAGGGCTTTGTTACAACACTTTTCCCGTTCCTCCTCTTTCAGAAGACCAAAAAGCAATAATTGAAGAGAAAGCTATACAAATTTTAGAGGCAAGAGAATCACACCCACACACAACTCTTGAAAAACTCTATGACCCTGAAATTATGCCTGAAGATTTGAAACAAGCTCACCTCGAGTTAGATCAAGTCATAGAATCTCTATACTCTAACGGTTCAGAACTAAGTGAAATGGCTTTGCTAGAAAAACTCTTTCAAATGTATGAAGATTTAGTGGGAGATACTGTCAATGCCTGATTTAGTCCACGTTACCTATGCACAAACGGGTAAAAGTACAAGTACAAACGAAATGGGGATGCGAGCTATGCAGGCTCGTGCGTTTGAACAGCGTACAAGTCAATACTTACTGATTAAAGCTCCGCCTGCCTCTGGTAAATCCCGTGCACTGATGTTTATCGGTTTGGATAAGCTCCATAACCAAGGTGTCGATAAGGTTATCGTAGCTGTACCTGAACGTTCAATCGGTGGCTCTTTTGGGCATACAGATTTATCTAAGTTCGGTTTCTTCGCCGACTGGGATATCAATCCGCATTACAACCTTTGTACATCTGCAAGTACAAAGAGCAAGGTGAAGGCTTTCAAAGAATTTCTAGATAGTGACGAAAAAATTCTGATCTGTACCCATGCTACTTTGAGGTTCGCCTATCAAGAGCTTGAAGACTCGACTTTCGATAATACCTTGCTAGCTATCGATGAGTTCCATCACGTTTCTGCTGATGGAGATAACGTGCTAGGTGATGTACTTCGTGCGCTTATTGAGAATAGTACAGCACATATCGTAGCAATGACTGGTTCATACTTCCGAGGTGATAGCGTACCCGTTCTAACACCTGAAGATGAAATGAAGTTTGATAAGGTTTCATTCAACTACTACGAGCAGCTTAATGGCTACCAGTACCTTAAGTCTTTAGGTATTGGCTACCATTTTTACAAAGGTCACTACCTTACGGCAATCGATGAAGTTCTAGATACTGACAAGAAGACGATTGTGCATATCCCCAACGTCAACTCTGCTGAATCTGGTAGAGAAGATAAATATGACCAAGTGGGAGCGATTCTAGACCTTATCGGAGAGCATGAGTTTACCGACCCAGAAACGGGGGTAATTCATCTCAAGCGTAAGGAGGATGGCAAAATAATCAAAGTTGCTGACCTTGTAGAAGAGCATGAACGTGACAAAATTCAAGCATTTTTACGAGACATAGATGATGTAGATGACATAGATATCATCATAGCTTTAGGTATGGCTAAAGAGGGTTTCGACTGGGCTTTCTGTGAGCACGCACTAACTGTCGGTTATCGTAACTCTCTGACAGAAATTGTTCAGATCATTGGTCGATGTACTCGTGATAGCAACAACAAAACCCATGCCCAGTTTACTAATCTGATTGCTGAGCCTGATGCAAGCAACGATCAAGTTAACTATGCTGTTAACAACATGCTTAAAGCAATAACTTGCTCCCTTCTAATGGAACAAGTTCTAGCTCCAAACTTCAAATTCAAGGCTAAAAACCCCGGTGATACAGATCCGACCCCTCCGGGTGTGATAAGCATTGGTGGTTTGAAAGAGCCTAGTACAAAGCGCACTAAACAAATCGTTGAAACAGACTTGGATGATCTAAAAGCATCAATTCTTCAAGATGATAACATCGTCAAAGCATCTGCCGCTGGTCATGATCCTGAGGTTATCAATACGGTACTGATTCCAAAATTAATTGAGAAAAAATACCCCGATTTGACCAAAGATGAAGTAGAGGAAATACGCCAGCGAGTCGTTGTTGATTCAGCTATTTCTACCTCTGACATCAAAGAAGAAGGCGGTAAAAAGTTCGTAAGAATGGCAGATAAGTTCATCAATATTGATGAGTTACATATTGACCTTATCGATCAGGTTAACCCGTTCCAGAAAGCATTTGAGATACTGTCTAAGTCAGTTAACACAGACACTCTAAAGCTGATTCAAGAGTCAATTGAGTCAACACGAATGCAAATGACCAAAGAAGAAGCTATTGCGCTCTGGCCTAAAGTTCAAGAGTTTGTAAAAGCCAACAGTGGTCGTCACCCAGATATTAACTCTCGAAACGGGCGAGAGCGTGAACTAGCGCAGTGTATTATATACCTTCGCCGACTTGCTCAAGAGCAAGCTGCGGCACAAGGAGCTTCATAGATGGAAGATTGGCTAAAAGATATCATCTCTAGTGATGATATGGGTATTTTGAAGACAAAACCTAAATCATCTGCTCCTACAGCAGATGACCATCTATTGACCAAGTTCAAGCAAATCAATGACTTTTTTGATAAGCATGGCAGAGAGCCAAAAGCTAATCGAGGCAATCCAATTGAGCTGATGCGTAGTAAAAGCCTTGAGTCCATCCGCTCCAATGAACAGCACTGCCGAGCACTGGAAACTCATGATGTTCATAACTTACTACCACGCTTTGAGGAGCATAAAATTGAATCGCTCGACGACGTTCTTGCAGATGACATACTCGGTATTTTAGATCAACCCAAAGACAGTATTTTCAATCTCAAACACGTAAAGAAAACTTTAGACATGCCAAGCCGTGTGGCAAAACGCAAGAAGTGTGAAGATTTTGAAAGGTATGAACCATTATTTCATCAATGCCACAGTGATCTTAAAGCAGGTGAAAAAGAAGCAGTTCAATTTACTGGTGAGCAACAAATCCAGAAAGGTATGTTCTTTATCTTGCATGGTGTGACCTGTTACGTATCCGATATGGAGGAGAGGAAGAAGACCAACGGTAAGGTTAATGCACGTTTGCACCTGATCTTTGAGAATGGCACGGAATCTGACATGCTTCTTCGCTCGCTAGCTACAGAACTGTACAAAGATGAGACTGGTCGCCGTATCCTAGACAAATCTGATAAAGCCCTAGATGAGTTGTTGAATATCACCCGAGATGACCAAAAATCAGGTTATATCTATATCTTGAAATCTCTAAGCTCAGAACCAGAAATTAAGGACGTAAATAACCTCTTCAAGATTGGCTATTCAACGACTCCAGTAAAGCAACGTATAGCCAACGCTGAGAACGAACCAACATATCTTATGGCTCCAGTTCAACTTGTATCGGAGTTTGAGTGTTACAACATGAAGGCGAACAAATTTGAAGGGTTGCTACATACCTTCTTTGGCAGTTCATGCCTGGATGTGAAAGTCGCTGACCATAAAGGGATTGCTCATACTCCAAGGGAATGGTTTATCGCTCCATTACCTTGTATCAAACAAGCTATCCAAATGCTGATTACTGGCGATATCATCAATTATCGCTTTGATGCCGTTACTCAGGATATTGTCGAACGATAAGTAATAAACGGGTATCTCGCCAGATACCCGTTCCCCACCCTAATTAGAGCGATACAACTCATCTACAGGAACAGATTCAATTAGCTTTTTCGATAGTATCTTGAAAATGTTAGACAGCCTCTCTTCAAGTTCTGCGTCAGACGTAACTTCTTCCGATTGAGACTCACTAATATGATACAAATCTATTGAGCTGTTATTTATTTTGAAGAACTTATTCAAGTAGTTATATCTACCTTCTTTGTCTTCTATTTCCGAAACTGTGATTAGTCCAGATTTAATACATCCTTCAAAAAATTTTCTTTCAAAAAGCTCATCCAAATCATGTTTTTTTTTGCAGTTCATGTGCTTGTTCAATAACAGTCATAGTTTATTTTAATACTAGTAAAATATTCACAGCATGAAAAGGGGCTTGGGGAACCCCCAACAAGATGGACAAAAAACAAGCGAAGCCATTTGTCCTATCTTGAAACCTACATGTCCATAACACATTTGAATAATGACATTTATACTATTATTATTTTAATAAAGCATGAATAAGTGGACGGTAATAACACAGCCAGTAAAATGGCAAAGTAAAGGACTTTTTCTAAGAGAAAGGTATCTAACATCAACAACCCACTCCAATCATAAAAACACTGAAAAAATTATTAGTATTTGTGGAAATAAAACAACGGTAAAAAGAGTTTCTTTGATGGGTGAGCAATTTAACCTCCGCCGAACCATTAATAGAACTAAAGGTCGTAGACTAGAATCTTACGCAATGGAGTTTTGTCTGACGCTACCTAAAGGTTATCGTCCTGATGTTGAATCATGGCGTAACGTAATAGACGATATATGCTCTAATACGCAGAAATATTGCAAGCTGACGCCGGAAGAGTTCAAACGATTTAAGTTATGTATTAGAGCGGTACTTCACCAACAAGATCAGAATATAAATAGTGGCACAGGTGATCATATACACCTCATAATTCCAAAGATAGTTTGTGATGGACATAATTTTAGAATACTAAAAAATTTACAACGCAAGCAATACACTAAAATTGTGAAAAGTATTTATACATCATCGGTACTTAAAAACTTTGGCTATAACATATCTGAATATTCACCAAAACATAAAAATACCGGATTAAAACTGGAAATATGGAAAGCAAATAAGAACGAACTCGATAGTAATATCGAAAAAAAACAAAACCCTATTGCGTATGCTCAAGCAGATGGAAAAGTGGTTTTTGGCATTTGAAGAAAAAAATGAGAAACAAATGAACAGGCAGTTCAACAGAATTAAAAAATCATACCTAGATTGCATAGTTGGAGATAGTTTCATTCCTGAATCAACCAGACAGACTCTTGCAAAAATAGAATCCTTATCGAATAATAAGATAAAAAAATAAACAAAGAAACCTCAGAACTGTTGTGACAATCCTGAGGTTTCAATATTCATAGATTAATATATAACTAGCACAAACTAATACTCAAAGCATTTCTAGGTAACTTATCTACCTTAATTTTAGGGTTGGTTTTATTCTGAAGGTATTCAAGAATCTCACTAATCTCTTGAGAGCTAAACTTACCACTAAATGCTTTAGTTATTGGAGTTTTACCAATATAGCCTTGTTCTGACGCCTGAATTTCTCTCACAATAACTTCAAGAACCTTTTTCCCTTTCTCCTCTAGTTCCGCATCTTTCGCCCGCTTGCTTTCAGTGCTGTATATGTATGAAATTGATTGGTGCCAATAATCAATCCAAGCTAAAGAAGCTTTTAAGTGCTCTGCGGTGATAACGGTACTTTTATCCATCACCGCAAAGATCATAGAGTACATTGTTGCATAATGTGCAGCTCGGCTGAGTAATGCCCTCTCAACACTATTTTCTGTCCCGAGTGTTCGCAGTTTTTCATACTTATCCTCCCAAAGAGCTATGAAGCATTCAGAGCGTTGCATCTCTCGATTTGCTTCCTTTACCCATTCAAGTATATCCATCAGTTCATTTGCTAATCCTTCTGTTAGACTTTTAGGAATAGCCTCTGGTACTGGAACGCTTTTCTCTCGCTTAGCATAGTAAATTGGAAAACGGTTTAGAAAACCATTGTATAAATCTACTGATTTAACAACTGTTAGTAACTCTTGAGGGGTAATATGCCCATAAAACGCAACGTGTGGCTCTGCACAAGAGATTTTGTTGTACTTAGTCAACGGGGCAACCTTAGCCCCATCAAAAAAACTCTAAAGTATGGACTAAAATTACTATTGGGGTTGTTTGCCAATTTGAATATTGCAGCCATCTCCTCTTCAATGACTAACAGTTGACCTACCCGAAGACTCTTCTAACCCTTTATAATCGTTATCTGAATCCGTATCACGAATCATATTTATAAGCCCTTCAGGTGTTGATAGCCCGCCTTGAAATATTGGACAAAACAGGTCTTGGTGAAGTTCACTTATTATATTCCTGACAGCAGAAAACTGTCTTGTTGCTATGCCCTTACCTTCACCTGTAGGTGCAACAATAATCGTATTCAATCGTGCTTCTGTCTGACTTGTCCCAAAAGGAATATATACACTTCCTCTTGGTATACTCACTGAAATCCAAGCCATAATCTCGGTTACCAATGCTGTAGGTAATGCTTCTGTAGTTTCACATATCGTGTCAACAGCATTCTTTAGTACCCCATACATTCCAGTGCTCTCTAGTTTTGGAAGTTGAATATCATTCGTTAGTACAGGTTTCACTTTATCTGTTTGAGGTTTAACTACTTTAGGAGGCTCAACAGCATTTGATAAATGCTCACTTCCTTGACTATTTTTGTTAGATAATGACCGAATAAATTTAAACATTATAAATCCTATTGAAAAAAATCTTGTTGCTTAATAAATTTGAAAACTTAGATAAAACCCTTTCTCCAATATTTTTATTGGCCGTCGGATAAATTCTTTTTAGTTTCTTAACTGCTTTACTTGTTCTTCTTTCTATGACTCTCTTTTTCTCCCTCAGTGAGTATTCTTTACCATATCTTTCAAAAGCTACACTATCGTAGTCATGACCAGTAATCTCTGAAGCTATACATAACCTTTCCCTATTCTGTTTCATCTCATTTGTAAGATAATGCCTAAAAGAATGAAAGTTATATTCCTCTCCATAGCCCCAGTTCTTTTTCTTTTCACTAAACCATCGTGAAATATATCGACTATAATTATTCTTCTTACACCACCTCAACTCTTTAAATAATTGACCGTCTTCAATCGAGTCTACAAAATCAATAAAACCAATTTCTATTAACTTTCTATGAATAGGTATCTTTCGTATTGAGTTTTTATTTTTAACTTTTTGACCATCCCCACCTGCCCTTATATATACAGCCCATAAACCACCCTCAAAAATAATATCTCTTTTGAAAAGCTGAGCGATCTCATTTTGTCTCATCCCCATCAAAACTGCTATTATTGGCACCCAATACTTGTATGATCTAGCGTTGCTCTTGGTACTAAAAATCTCATCTAAAAAGATTACCTTCAGGTCTTTCTCTGTATATGCCTTTCTTTTCAAGCTATCTTTATTAACATCAGATAAAGGTTTGAGGTTCTTAATGAGATTTCTTTTCAAATAACCATATTCCACCAACCAATCAAAATAAGTTTTCAAGTAGCCAAGTCTTTTATTAGCAGTTGAAATAGAAATTGTTTTATAGTCGCAATGATTATTATCAAAGAAGTTAGATAGCCTTTTAGGCTTATCTATTGACTTGAAATTTCTAGTGTCTGGCATTTGGTATATTTTGTAATATACATCTATGGCATCCTTTTTAGTCCACTTGTTTACTTTCTTATCAGTTATAGATATCATTTTACAGATCATATTCATCTGATCTTCTATTGTCTTAATTGATACATTTTTGTGTTTTTTATACTTGCAGAATTCAAATAGTATTTTTAATTCTTTTAATCCGATAAAGTTCTTATACTGAGTATATAGAGATTTGAAATCTTTTATATCTGCCGAAGTTGTCTCAACCATTAAATAAAACCTTATTAATCAGAGCTACTATCATCTGCTCTCTGGCTTTTAATTTAATTGCTTCTCCTCGCTGAATCAACAAGTCGAGAATTCGCTATAAATAAGCTATTGACGTCTTGGAAAAATTATGCGTTTTGTAATTGCACTAATTTAAAAAAAAGTATTTTTGTTTTTCACTAATCTAAATTTGAGTATTTTTTTTGTGCACTAATCTATATAAAAGTATTTTTGCTTATTTTTTGAACGTGTTATCGCTTTTAGTAGAAGAATGTTTTTTGAAAAAGTATTGGATTTGATTCAATAATGATAACTATCTCACATTTTTAAATAGTCAGACCCTCGATTTCTACTACCACCGTCTTGCGACGTTAGTAGTAGAAAGGCGAATTAGTACGTTTTTGCAGCTAGTATCACTACATAAAAAATGGAAGGTGAGTAAATCATCGAACGGTGTGACATGGGAGTTGAACTGGCGTCCACACTAATCGTGTTGGATAAATGAACAAGAAACCTCAGAACAAGAAGATAAAGTCTATTGTAATCGGCGCTCTTCCTGTCTATTCTAAGGTACTAAAATCGGAAAAACCACAAACAAACAGCAACTTAAGCAACTGATAATTATAGATAAATGGTGACTTTGTTCAGCCTCCCGCCAGCTCCACCAAACGTTTGGAAAGGGCCAACTCAAAAGGGTTGGCCCTTTTTGTATCTAGAAAAACTAATAGGATGTTCACATGAGTTATGAACTCGATATTGAATCCATAGGTGAAATGGAAATTAAAGTTCCATCAGTCGAAATACAAACTGCCGTTGTAGAGCTTATCGAACAGCACGGCTATAGCTTTGAAGAAGCCATGCGAGTTGTAAAGCTGCAATAATAAGAGCTTAAAGCCAAACTTTTGTCGTACGGTGCTAAAAAGTGTGCGCTTAGTCGATAGAGAGCCTACCCGCAACTCGAATTACTTATTAAAATCCAACAACCTATCCTAAGACTCGTTCTTGGATCTTAAATACTTTTCCTAGAATAGAGCCAATTACCACTCATTCACTAATAATCGGCTTTTAACGCCTCGAACTTGTAATCCCATTGCTTCAAAGACATGCTCAAAATCTCGACACTTCAGAGGCAAGTTAGGTAAAGACATCACCGCTTCATCAAAAAATCGAGTTTTCTCAGAGTCACTTTGCCACGCTATTTTCCACCACTCAATAATCCGCTCTTTTGAGCTTCCTAAGCGTTTCACAGTTGGTAAGCGAGCCCCTTTATTTAGATTTTCAGCTGAGGTGGTCGGTAATAAATTCCAGCGATCATTATTCGGCCAGTAGGCAAAAGGTAAGCAATGATCAATATGAAATTGATCATGAAGTTTTATACCACTCCAGACACTTTGAATACTAGCACCATCACTTTGCAGTGCTTCGACCTTCTTTCGCACTAGTCGAGTATCATGATCTTTATCGACCCAAACCAAACAGTCATAGTACGTTTGAAGCCCAATATTTCTTGATTGATTTGTCTGAAAACGTTGCATGTCTTGCACCCACTGATTAACAACCAATGGTTCAATCCAGCAACTATATAAACGCAAGCATTCCCACAAACTCTCATCAAGCACAAAATTACCGTAGCTTAATAAAAACTCGCTATCTATCACCAGAGATGACGGAGATCGCTTCTGTCGTCTCTCCATTTGAAATAAAGTATTCTGTTTGGTGCCATGGTAGATAAAAGTAACAGGCCCCTGCTTTATCGTCGTTAAAGTATCTTTAATTGTATTGTGTAACGCTATAGCATCATCGCCAATAAACATAGCGCCAATGGCTAAATCATCCGCAGATAAGTGCTTAAGCTTATGCCAACCTTTTTCTTTAACAAACCCAAGCTCTTTACCACTATCTCGGTTTTGCTGAATACCTTGAATACCATCAATTTCAATATCGATAAGGCGTTTAAACTGGCGAATCCAATACAAAGCAACCAAACCCAAAGGCAATGACACTTTACCATCGGATTTATCCAACACAGAACCAGGATGTGCATCGGCAATACGGATCAAGGTTCGCAACAAAGCTAATTTATAGGTCGCCGATTTGTTGTCATTAACAATGATATGGCGGATTTTGGTTAAATCCCCACTTCCATCATCCGGAAGGTTAAACACCGCGGTTTGCCACTGAACATGACTACGCCCCATAACATCTTCACTAAGAGCACTTTTATGACAAAGATGGAGTGCATAATCTTTTGCTAACTTTTCAAGCTCTTCAGTGGAAACACCATAAGACAGTCGTTCATCATTAAAGCTACCATGACGTAATGTGATCACTAATTTACCATTTGGGGACAATAGATTAGCTAACTTTCTAAAAGCACGTTTTCGCGCAGATGGAGAAATATGCATCCAAACGGCAGAAACAAGAATAAGATCAAAACGAATCCCTAAGCCAGTGACTTTTTTCAAATCAGGTAAAGCATCGTCAAGCCAGCATACATCAGTCTCACAAGTGTTCTTTTGCCCTAATTGGCGTAAAGCGTTAGCTGGTTCAATCGCAAAAGTTTCACAACCTAGTAGAGAACACCACTTCGCATCACGTCCAGAGCCCGCGCCTACATCTAAAACCTTATTCCCCGGCTGCGGCCAAAAGGGTTGCCAAGACTGATGTACATCCTCAAACACACTAGAATTATATTGGCTCGCTAAGTCATCGGCATTGCTGTGGTAAAAAGAAATATTTTTGTTCAATGAAGTCTATACCTTACATCGTCTATAGGTTGCCAGCTTCAATCATAAGCGTAACTGCTCTCAAAATTCTATCACAGCAAAAGCAACAATTAACAGAATTAAACCATATAAAAACAGATACTTACTATTAGATACAGTTACAAAGACCAATATAGAAACTGAGATACAGATGACTAAGCAGACCTAAAAATTAGGTGTTCATTCAATAATGTCAAAAGTATATACACTTCATCCACGCACTTTTTCTTCTAAGGCTGCCTCATGTAGTGCGTTGAAAATCATCTCAGATTTCAGAGAGTCTGCTTAACTAAAAGATTCAATAATTAGTTTATGATTATTTTTATTAGCTGCTTCCAGTAGCTTTTCTGAATCAAAGTTATCTTTTACTTTGTTTAAATTATTTACCATTTCAATCAATTCAATTTCGTTTGTTTCTTCTAAAATTTCCTGCCAACAATCAAACTCGTTCAAGTCTTCGATTTTAATATCATAACCGATAATAGAATCAAATAAATATGTATAAACAAATAAACAGTCAAGCAGATGTGATTCAAACTCTCCTTCATTAAAATCAAGAGATGGTGAATATTTCAATATACTATTAAAAATGTTAATAACTACAGTCTCATTAGTTTCCGAAGTATGATAAACATGATTTAGAGCCTCTCCTAGAGTATCATTATCATAGTTTATATTTTCTAATAACAATTTGACTGTTTTTTCTGCTCCATGCTCTATAGCACTAAATAAAGCAGTTTCTGAATGAAAATCTATACTATTATCAGTAAAAAATGAAATAACTTTAAAAGCACCATCTCCTGAAGATAAAACTTGGTATATCGCCTCCTCCATGAAGCTTCGTTTAAAATCGGCTTTATTTACATAGTTATTTTCAAGGCCAAAAAAGAGAATCTTATAACATAAATCACCATCAACTTTTCCTTCATAAAACAGTCTGAGACAATCTATAGAAAAGTTAAACCCAATAGAACCACTAAAATAGTCAGAAAGATCTTTTATTAATTTAAAATCATCATGATTAAATATCAAAGCCCAAAACTTGTCATTTGGGTAATCTCCCCGCTCAATCATATTTTTCATGTGATTAAAATCATTAGAAACAACTTTATTAAACAGCTCAATGTCATCCATAACTAAACCTTGTTAATTTTTATAAATATAGGAAACACGATGTAACCTCTGAAAATAAAATATAAAAAATCTACTTAAAAACATCTGATATTTCTTTATATTTTTCATCTCTAATAGCTAGCAATAATTTATCGGAGCCAAAGCACCCTTTAATCTTATTAAGATTACTAGCTAGATTAGATATTTTTTCTCCATTTAAACTATCTAGCACATCAACCCAAGATTCAAAAGAATCTAAATCTTGAGCATCTGGATAAAAATCCCATAATGTTTCAAATAAATAGTTATAAGTAAATAGGCAAGATAATAAATGTGATTCAAATTCACTATCGTTAAATTCTAATGACGGAGATAAGCTTAGTATTTTCCGAAAAATACTTATCGCTACATTTTTATCAATGTCATTATTATGATAAACATAATTAAGTGACTGGCCTAAAGTTTCAGAATCATAGTCTATATTTTTTAATAGAAGATCTACAACCTTTTCACCTCCACTTTCAACCGATGCATACAAAGAAATATCTGAGTGAAACTCAATTTCATTTTCAATAAAAACACAATTATTTTAAATGCACTGTCTCCAAACCTTAATATCTGATAGAATTCATCTTCATTCAGAAGATCAAGTTCTTTTCCAAGAGATAAAGCTCGATAACATTGTTCTGCATTTATTTTAGAATTGTTAAATAATCTAAATATTCCATATTCAAAATCAAGACCTATATCGCCATTACAATAAATAGATAATTTTCTTATCAATTCATCGTCTTCATTATTTAACATCAAACTCCAAAATTCATCTTCACAAAAGTCATTACAGTTCATATATTTTTTGAAGTCAATAAAATCATTGCCTTTAACTTTATTGAAAATAGTTTCTTCGTTCATATTATTTATAACTATCTTTATTAGCTTTAAAATATGTAGTTTACTTTTTATTGTATTCAGAAATAATATCTAAATAGGTATAACTTGAGAAAATTTCATCCACAATATCTGATTTAATATATATGTTACTTTCTATAATGTAACCAATTACACCGTCTTTTTTTTCAAATGGTAAATCCACAATATACATTGGAGAAAAAAACTCAACATCTCCATCTTCATCTACTTTTTTTTCTAAAAGAGCTTCGTACACTTTTATATCGTAGCCAAGAAAATTATTCATATCTTTAAGAACATCTTGATGT
>NZ_JAKRGH010000037.1 GCF_022347565.1 Vibrio sp. Of7-15 | reverse complement strand
AAATTGTAATAATGGTGGAGGGGGACGGATTCGAACCATCGAAGGCAGTGCCGGCAGATTTACAGTCTGCTCCCTTTGGCCACTCGGGAACCCCTCCACAAGTGCGGAGCGCATAATAACAAACATGATTATGCTGTAAAGGATTTTCTCGTCAAATTTGTTTGTCTGCTGGCTTTTTCAGCAAGCGAGCTACTATTTGAACTATAAAGGGCTTTTTCTTTATAAAGAGTCTCCCTAGCTACGCAATGCTGACACTTTTGAGATTAGATTTGCGTAGCTTTACATTGCTTTACTCTATAGCGGGTATTTGTTCGTTAAAATGGCATACAACAATGACTATAAGAATGATATCTCTAATGAAAAAACGTTTTTTATTGATCCCATTGGTAGCAGCAATGGTTACTGTGGGTGGTTACAGTTCATTTGCTCAAGGGAAAGCGCCAGAAAAACCCCGCCAACAACGTACTGTTCCTGTTGTAACCGATATGGTTGCACAACATGAAGTTTCTCAATCTATTTCTCTTATCGGTAAATTAGAAGCCGATCGTTCGGTGATCATTGCCCCCGAAATTACCGGTAAGATCAAGGCTATTAATATTACAGCAGATGAAAAAGTAGAGCAGGGCCAAGTGCTTGTTCAGCTCGATGACTCAAAATCTCAAGCGGCACTCTCTGAGGCAAAAGCGTATTTAGCCGATGAAGAACGTAAATTGGCAGAATACCAAAAGCTGATCAAACGTAGCGCAATCACTCAAACAGAGATCGATGCCCAGCAAGCCAGTGTGAATATTGCCAAAGCGAGACTAGCTGCCGCTAAGGCTGATCTTCAAGACCATTATTTAACAGCACCATTTTTGGGGACTACTGGCCTGATTGATTTTAGTTTGGGTAAAATTGTCAGCGCTGGAGCTGAGTTGATTTCATTAGATGACCTTTCAACTATGCAGCTTGATCTCAATGTACCAGAACGTTACTTATCCATGCTTTCAAAAGGCATGAAGGTCACTGCCAGCAGTAAAGCGTGGGCGGGGACGAATTTTACAGGGGAATTGATGGCCATTGATTCTCGTATTAATCCTGAAACGTTAAACCTCCGTGTACGTGTTCATTTTGAAAATGACGAAAAGAAATTAAAGCCAGGAATGTTAATGTCGGCCACGTTGGTTTTCCCATCCATTAACGAACCTGTTATTCCTGTTCAGGCTCTTGAGTACTCTGGCACTAAACGTTACGTGTACGTTGTAGATGAAAATCAAAAAGCACAACGAACAGAAGTGATTCTTGGGGCTCGTATTGAAAATGAAGTCTTGATTGAGCGTGGTGTTGAAATAGGTGATCGTATTGTTGTTCAGGGTTTGGTGAACATGCGTGATGGTATGGCAGTGAACGATTTAACTACGGCCAATACAGAACAAGCGGCAGAGAAGGAGAGTAAGTAATGTGGCTCTCTGATGTGTCGGTTAAACGTCCGGTAGTGGCGATTGTACTCAGTCTTTTATTGTGTGTGTTTGGTATTGTTTCTTTCTCTAAACTGTCCGTTCGTGAAATGCCAGATGTAGAAAGCCCTGTTGTCACGGTAATGACACGGTATGAAGGGGCTTCTGCTTCTATTATGGAAAGCCAAATCACCACAGTGTTGGAAGATCAGTTATCCGGCATTAGTGGTATTGATGAAATTACATCAACCACACGTAATGGCATGTCGCGTATCACCATTACCTTTGATCTCGGATGGGATTTAATTGAAGGGGTGAGTGACGTGCGTGATGCCGTTGCTCGTGGTCAACGCAGTTTACCGGATGAAGCTGACGATCCTATTGTGTCCAAAGACAATGGCTCTGGTGAGGCATCGGTATATGTCAATCTCAGTTCTTCTTTAATGGATCGCACTCAGTTAACGGATTACGCCCAGCGGGTACTTGAAGATCGTTTCAGCTTAATTACCGGTGTCAGCTCCGTAGACATGTCGGGCGGCTTATATAAAGTCATGTATGTAAAACTGGATCCAGAGTTAATGGCGGGGCGGAATGTGACGTCTGCGGATATTATTACTGCGCTTCGATCTGAAAACGTAGAAACACCGGGAGGTGAAGTTCGTAATGACACTACTGTGATGTCGGTCCGTACTGCTCGTTTGTACTATGAACCAGAAGATTTTGATTATCTTGTCGTAAGAAGAGCCAGTGATGGTACTCCTGTTTACCTGAAAGATGTCGCGGATGTCTACATAGGTGCCGAGAATGAAAACTCGACCTATAAAAGTAACGGTGTTGTGAACCTTAGCTTAGGTATTGTTGCCCAGTCTGATGCAAACCCGTTAGATGTTGCTCAAGGGGTTCATAAAGAAGTTGATAACATCCAGAAGTTCTTACCTGAGGGCACCAAACTGGTTGTTGATTATGATTCAACCGTGTTTATCGATCGCTCCATCACTGAAGTCTATAACACCTTATTTATCACTGGTGGTTTGGTTGTTCTTGTCCTGTACATCTTCATTGGTCAAGTGCGTGCAACCTTAATTCCTGCGGTGACAGTGCCGGTTTCTTTAATATCGGCATTCATGGCTGCGTATTATTTTGGTTTCTCTATTAACCTCATCACCTTAATGGCGCTGATTTTATCCATTGGTTTGGTGGTGGATGATGCCATTGTTGTGGTGGAAAACATCTTTCATCACATTGAAAAAGGCGAGTCTCCACTTTTAGCCGCTTATAAAGGCACACGAGAAGTTGGTTTTGCCGTTATAGCGACAACCTTAGTTCTGGTAATGGTTTTCCTACCAATCTCATTCATGGACGGTATGGTTGGGCTACTGTTTTCAGAGTTTTCTGTGCTGCTGTCAATGTCGGTGATCTTTTCATCTCTGATCGCATTAACGTTAACCCCAGTATTGGGTAGCAAAATGTTAAAAGCGAATATCAAGCCAAATCGCTTTAACAAAGCCGTCGATCAGTTATTCGATAAATTAGAACAAGGATATCGTAATCTGGTTTCTGGGGCGGTTCGCCTACGAGTGATTGCGCCGATTATTATCTTAGCGTGTATTGGCGGTAGTGCTTGGCTGATGAATCAAGTGCCTGCTCAACTTGCTCCACAAGAAGATCGCGGTGTTCTGTTTGCGTTTGTAAAAGGGGCAGAAGGCACCAGTTATAACCGTATGAATGCCAACATTGATATTGTTGAAGATCGTTTAATGCCTTTAGTTGGCCAAGGGGTACTGAAATCCTTCAGCGTACAAGCGCCTGCATTTGGTGGTCGAGCAGGGGATCAGACGGGGTTTGTTATTATGATCCTAGAAGATTGGGAAGACAGAACCGTTTCTGCCAAAGAGGCATTAGGAATGGTCAGCAAAGCACTGAAAAACATTCCTGATGTAATGGTTCGTCCAATGATGCCTGGCTTTCGAGGTGGGTCGAGTGAGCCTGTGAAATTTGTATTAGGTGGCTCTGATTACCAAGAGTTAAATCGTTGGGCAAAAGTGCTGCAAGATGAAGCGAATAACAGCCCAATTTTGGAAGGTGCCGATTTAGATTACGCTGAAACGACGCCTGAGTTGGTTGTTAGTATTGATCGCGAGCGCGCGGCTGATCTGGGCATTTCAGTTTCCGATGTTTCAGATACATTGGAGATCATGCTAGGAGGGAAAACCGAAACTACCTATATTGAGCGCGGTGAAGAGTACGATGTATATCTGCGTGGTGATGAAAACCAATTTAATAACGCGGCAGATTTAGGTCGTATCTATTTACGCTCAGATAAAGGGGAGCTAATCACGCTGGATTCTGTCACCAACATTGAAGAAGTGGCCTCGGCACAAAAGCTTAGCCATACCAATAAGCAAAAATCCATTACTCTGAGTGCGAACTTAGGGGAAGGGTACACCTTGGGTGAAGCACTGGACTTTTTAGATGAAAAAGCCATTGAGCTACTACCAAGTGATATCTCAGTAGATTATTCAGGTGAGTCAAAAGAATACAAAGAAAATCAAAGCAGTATTTTAATTGTCTTTGGTTTGGCGATGTTGGTTGCTTATCTGGTTCTTGCTGCGCAATTTGAAAGCTTTATTAACCCGTTAGTGGTGATGTTCACGGTTCCAATGGGGGTATTTGGTGGGTTCTTAGGATTGTTTTTTATGGACCAAGGCCTGAATATTTACAGTCAGATTGGCATGATTATGTTGATCGGCATGGTAACTAAAAACGGTATTCTTATTGTTGAGTTTGCGAACCAGTTACGTGATCGTGGTATTGAGTTTGAAAAAGCCATTGTAGATGCCTCTGCACGTCGCTTACGCCCGATTTTAATGACCGCATTTACAACTCTTGTGGGCTCTGTGCCGTTGATTATGTCGACAGGTGCAGGTTCAGAAAGCCGTATTGCGGTAGGTACGGTTATTTTCTTTGGGATGGCTTTTGCCACTTTCGTGACGCTTTTTGTTATTCCGGCAATGTATCGCCTCATTTCGGGGGCAACACATTCCCCAGGGTATGTTGAGGCAATGCTAGAGAAAGAGTTGCAGAAAGACGTGAAAGCGAGAACTTCCCATGGTTAGAAGTATTTAGCGATCTAGGTCGTATATAAAGCCCACAAGTGAGAATTTGTGGGCTTTTTCTCTTTTCAATGGCGTAATTCTTGCAATAGTATAAGGAATAGAAATTAGCTAGATTTTTGATAAATTTTAAGGGCGACGCAATGAACAAGGTTATTCCATTAGGATTGATGGTATCAGCACTGCTGACTGGCTGTGGTGGCGGTAGTGATGGCGGCAGCCCAAGCAGTGGTGGTGGGACTGCGCCAACAACGTATACTTGGCAGTTTGTTCAGCTAAAAACAATGACAGCTGCGAATATGGCAACGTACTGTGGTAGTGGCTCAACGCCCACTATTTTTGCTACGGATACTTCAGCAACCCCTAATAATTTTACGTTTGCAGCTAAAGCACCATTGATAGAAAGCATTGCTGTTTACAATAGCGATGGTTCAGTTTACACCGAAGGTTCTTTGTCGAAAAACTCCATTGATCCTGTGACAGGTGTGCTGAGTATTAGCGCAAATGACATTCCTGATGGGGGATACATTTCAGTTTATGATAAAGAGACTGGCGTTGAACATAATGTTTTAACCATTCAAAAAGAGTTGTTGAGCAACCTACTGATCAGCGTTCAAAAAGAACAAGGTAATCAGCAATGTTACACCGAGTCTTATATTGTTGAGTCAGACAGTACGACAAATGCAACATTAGGTACTGATTCTTCAATGGCAAAAACTGCTTTTGAGTCATATTTTAGTGGTAAGTCCACCCCAGATACTGCTTCTGCAAAAAGTGATATAAAAACAATCACATCTGGGGAGGATGTTTTGTTTACATCCTACGATTCAGCGGACAACATTAATGGGTATGCTTTTGTAGCAAGCAGTCAGTTACCAACAACAGCCACAATAATGCCTTTGACAGATACATTAACGATTAATATTGGTACGACGGCAGAGTGGGATGCATTAACTTCTGTTGCACTTGATGCGGTTTATAAAAATCAAACATACAGCTGGTTTGATTGGTCAACTGTCGCGACTGGTTCTGCATTAACTTCCGGTGTGACCCCTATTTCTAGCAGTTCTTCAGAGCAATACAGTACTAGAGCTATTGGTACTCGTTCGTCTTGGAACATTGAATCCGTGAATAAAGTGGCGAGTAACAGTCATTCAAGTACGGGCTTTAGTGGGACTTTGAATAATGTAGCACCAACATTAACGTCTTGTTCTGCAAGTGTATGTTCAGTAAATACCTCTTTAGGAATGAACAGCACAAATAATAATGCTTATCGTATTAGTTATAGTAAAACAGTGAGTAGTGTAACAACTAACCATGCAGTGTACTCTATAACGGATACTGTTAATCTTCCTCTAATCAGTGGTATTCCTGCTCCTGTAGCTGGAGATACGGTATACATGGCTGCATTTGATTCTGCGGATAGTTTGACATCAAACGTAACTGATTCTTTCATGGCGCGTTATAGCCAATATGGAATCAAAGGTGCGGTAGGAACATCACTTGATGCTGTTTCTGTATTAACACCTCCTGCGAATTTAATTAAAGAACGTGAAATTTTAGCGACTAATAGCTATTCGATTATTGAGCGTTAATCGTTAAGATACTTTCTTAAAAACCGCAGCACTCGCTGCGGTTTTTTCTTTTTAGCCTTCTTTATTCTCTTCCTCAAACAGTATAAACGCTGATTACTGCGCGTTATACTGTGGCGGCAGAAAGTAGTCAGATAACGATAAATAAGGAAGAAGTATGACTGAGTTCAATTACCAAAAATTAAGCCAAGAAGAGCAAGATAAGCTTGATGCTGCAGCATTTCGTCGCTTATTAAAGCATTTAGATGATAATAAAGACGTACAGAATATTGATTTGATGATCTTGGCGGGTTTTTGTCGTAACTGTTTTAGTAAATGGTACAAGGCAGAAGCCGACGAAAAGGGCCTAGATATTACTATGGATGATGCTCGTGAGCGTGTTTATGGCATGACTTACGATGAGTGGAAACAAAACCACCAACAACCAGCGACACCTGAGCAGTTAGCGGCATTTGAAGCGCGTCAGAAAAAATAATCTGATACAAAAAGCGGCCTGATGAATTGGCCGCTTCTTATGTTGGGTATTAGAGAGGTTTTGCCTGGAAGATCAGGACAGTTTCTCTTCTAATTCCTTCATGACAACATCTTTGTTATTTAAGTAATCATCTAAACCATTTTGGCGAAGATCACACGCAGGGCAATCGCCACAACCGCTACCAATCACACCGTTATAGCAAGTTAATGTGTGGTTACGCACGTAATCAAGCTTGTTGTATTTGTCTGCCAGTGCCCATGTTTGTGCTTTGTTCAACCACATTAATGGTGTTTCAATTTTAAGCTGACGATCCATACCAAGTACAAGAGAGTTATTGATGGATTTTACAAACTCATCACGACAGTCTGGGTAGCCAGAAAAATCCGTTTCACATACACCTGTGATCACCGCTTCCGCACCTAATTGGTACGCATAAATTCCTGCAAGGGTTAAAAACAGGATGTTACGACCCGGAACAAATGAGTTCGGTAACCCGTTATCTTGTAGGTCGTGTGAAACAGGGATGTTGTCGCGAGTGAGAGAGCTGATTGCGAGCTCATTAAGCAAACCTACATCCATTACTTTATGAGATGTGGCTCCAAGCTCTTTCGCTACTTGCTGAGCGACTTCAATCTCTTGGCTATGGCGCTGGCCATAATCAAAAGTAATACAGTGAACGTTATCGTAATGGGCTAGGGCTTGGATTAAACAGGTAGTGGAGTCTTGTCCACCACTAAAAACCACAATCGCAGTGCTCATGGAAAATACCTTGAAAATTGTAAACTATTCTTTGGCGCTCATCGTAAGCGAGATAGGGTAAAAAAGCCACCGACAAAGCGATGGCTCATTTAAATGCCCATGTGTGGTCGTTATGGTGGGCTATGAAAGTTGCGCGGTACTTTCAAACGCTTCTAATTTATTCAAGTAGGGCTGAAGATCGCCAATGTGTTCGGCGACCCACTCATCGTCATAATAGGTATCAAGGTAGCGCTCGCCGCTATCACACAACAAGGTTACGATTGATCCCGTTTCACCACGTTGTTTCATGTCACAAGCGAGTTGCAATGCGCCGTACAAATTGGTGCCCGTAGACGCCCCCGCTTTACGGCCAATTAGGCTTTCTAGCCAACGAACGGTGGCAACACTGGCGGCATCAGGGATGGTGCGCATTTCATCAATTACTCCAGGAATAAAACTTGGTTCAACACGCGGGCGACCAATGCCTTCTATTTTACTTCCCACATCAATGGTGAGATTTTGGTTGCCTGTTTTATAGTATTCATGAAAAACTGAGTTTTCAGGATCAACAACGCACAGTTTAGTATTGTGCTTTTGGTAGCGAATAAAGCGGCCAATAGTCGCAGAAGTGCCTCCTGTGCCTGGGTTCATCACAATCCAAGTAGGAACGGGGTGGTCTTCAAGCTTCATTTGATTGAAGATACTGTCGGCAATGTTATTGTTACCACGCCAGTCTGTCGCACGTTCGGCAAAGGTAAATTGATCCATATAGTGGCCATTTAACTCTTTCGCTAAGCGGCGAGATTCGGCATAAATCTCATCAGAGCGTTCAACAAAATGGGTTTTACCGCCGTACATGGTAATCTGCTCTATTTTTTTGCAAGCTGTGTTTTTAGGCACAACCGCAATAAAAGGCACCCCAATTAATCGAGCAAAGTAGGCTTCAGAAACGGCGGTACTGCCTGATGATGACTCAATAATAGTGGTTTCTGGGCCAACCCAACCGTTGCTGATGGCATACAAAAACAGAGAGCGGGCTAAACGGTGCTTCAAAGATCCTGTTGGGTGAGTACTTTCGTCTTTAAGGTACAGATCAATACCAGTTAAACACGGTATATCCAGTTTTATCAGGTGAGTATCGGCTGAACGTTGGTAATCGGCTTCAATCTTCCTGATCGCATTGTTAATCCAGTTATGATCGGTACACATAAATTTGTTCCTTTTATTATGATTATCTTTATCTAATAAGTGTAATTTACCTATAGGTTAGGAGAAAAACTTTGTTATATTTGCTGTAAGATGTTTATTTAGGAGAAAATAATTCTCCTCTGGTCAGGTTTTAAAGTATGGAACTAGATAGAGTCGATAGGCAGTTACTGTCATTGTTACAGCAAGATGGCACGCTGGCACTGGCGGATTTGGCAGAAGCGGTTAATTTAACCACGACCCCTTGTTGGAAGCGGTTAAAACGTTTAGAAGAGTCGGGCATTTTACAAAAAAAAGTAGCATTGCTTGATCCTGAGAAACTGGGGTTATCCTTCATTGCTTTTGTTCAGATAAAAACCAGTAATCACTCTCATGAGTGGTATAGCTGTTTTGTTGAAACCGTGTCTGAATTTCCTGAAGTCATGGAGTTTTATCGTATGGCTGGTGAGTATGACTATATGATGAAAGTGTTAGTTGCAGATATGAAAAGCTTTGATCATTTTTATAAAAAACTAGTGAACAGTATTGAAGGGTTAACCAATGTGACATCCACGTTCGCTATGGAACCTTTGAAGTACACCACAGCATTACCCATATAAAGAGAATACGTTCTTTCGCATACATATACGGAGGTTTTATGCGGATTTTTAGCCAGCTCAGTTGGTATTTTCGTTGTCAGTGGCGAAAATATTGCGGTGCTATTTTTATTCTATTCATCGTCTCTGTGATTGAGCTGGTGCCACCCAAAGTAATTGGTTGGATCGTGGATGGAGTTGTAGATGGCTCTCTGTCTAGTCACGATCTTGCCTTATATCTTGGTGGTGTGGCGGCGTTATGGTTATTGGTGTATGGCTTGCGGATTTTATGGCGAGTCTGGTTATTTGGTGCAGCGGCTGAATTGGGCACAGTACTGAGAAACCGTTTATATCGTCATTTTTCTTCTCACCCCCCTCGGTTTTTTGAGCGTTATAAAACGGGGGATTTGATGGCACGCTCGACCAATGATGTGAATGCGGTCGTCATGACAGCGGGTGAAGGGGTTCTTACCGGAGCCGATTCTTTAATCAGCGGTGTGGTGGTGTTGGTGGTAATGACCACTCAACTTAGCTGGGAGCTTACGCTATTGGCGTTGTTACCGATGCCGATCATGGCACTGTGTGTCAATAAATTAGGTACTCGATTACATGGCAGATTTAGTGCTTCTCAAGCGGCCTTTTCCACGTTATCAGAAACCACACAAGATTCTTTGAACGGCGTGCGTATGATCCGCGCATTTGGTTTAGAGAAGCATCAGCAGCAAGCGTTTGATAAAGTCACCGATGACGTGGGTGAAAAAAACGCCGCAGTGGCTCAAGTGGATGCGCTGTTTGATCCTGTTATTTACATGACTATTGGCATGTCTTTTTTCTTGAGTGTATCTGGTGGTGGTTATTTGGTGTATACCGAGCAGCTTACTCTTGGGGATTTAACCGCCTTCACGTTATATCAAGGGTTAATGATATGGCCTATGTTAGCCATTGCTTGGCTGTTTAATATTATTGAACGAGGCTCGGCGGCTTGGAATCGATTAAATACGATTTTTAAAGAAGAACCAGACATTGTTTCTGGCACGATAGAGCTAACTTCTGAGCCTCAAACCCTATCGGTTGATGTGAGTTCATTCACGTGGCGGGGTCAGCAGCAACCAGCGCTTGGCAAGTTGTGTTTTCAGCTAGAGCCCGGTGAAGTATTAGGTATTGCAGGGCCTGTTGGTAGTGGTAAATCGACGTTACTGGCACTGTTGCTTCGTCTGCAAGAGCTGGGAGAAGGGAAGATCCATTTTAATCAGGTAGAAATCAAACAAGCCGACTTGGAAATGTGGCGTTCTCGTTTTGCAGTGGTCAGTCAAAGCCCGTTTCTATTTTCTCGCAGTATTGCCGACAATATTGCTTTGGGCGATCCGAAAGCCAGTTTAGCTCAGATCCGTGAAGCGGCCTCATTAGCTTGTATCGATGAAGACATCATGAAGTTCCCAGATGGCTACGATACCTTAGTAGGTGAAAAGGGCGTGACGTTATCTGGTGGTCAGAAGCAGCGTATTGCAATTGCCAGAGCACTACTGCTGAACGCCGAAATATTGATATTAGATGACGCGCTTTCTGCCGTGGATGGTCGCACTGAGCACCAAATCTTAGCCAATTTAGGGAAAGCGGAACAAAAACAAAGCGTGATTGTGATTGCTCATCGCCTCACCGCATTAGAGCAAGCGGATCAAATCTTAGTCTTAAATCAAGGGCAAGTGGCAGAGCAGGGCACACATAGTGATTTGCTTCGCACCGGACAATGGTACAGCGAAATGTATCAATATCAGAAATTGGCATCGGCGTTGGAGGCATAATGAATCATAAACAAGTGCTACTAAGGCTATTAGGGTATGTTTTTAACCAGCCAAGGAAGTTAGCTATCGCCTGTGCTTTGTTATTTACAGCGGCACTGGCGGAGGTATCTGGCCCTTGGTTGATTAAATTATTTTTAGATGATTATGTGGCCGAGAATTTTTTTCCGGTCCAATCATTGGTCGCATTAGCCGGAGGCTACATTTTACTGCAAGTGCTTTCTGCGTGGCTTCACTACAAACAATCTATTCAGTTTAATCACCTTGCTATTGAAGCGGTTCAAACGGTTCGAAAACAAGTTTATCACTCGGTGATGAATCAGCCGTTAGCCGCGTTTGACTATACGCCTATTGGAAAACTGGTGTCTCGCATTACCAATGACACAGAGTCGTTAAAAGATTTATATGTTCAAGTGCTTGCGACTGCGTTGCGTAATGTAGTGCTTATTGTTGTCATGCTGATTGTGATGAGCCTTCTTAGTTGGCGACTGACGCTGGTGGTGATTGTTTTACTGCCGAGTATTTGCGGCATTATGTATTTTTATCAGCGTGTGAGTGCGCCTGCTTACAGTAAGGTGCGGGATTTACTGGCTGATCTCAATGCGTCGATGAGTGAGTCTATTCAAGGTATGGGGCTGATACAGCTCATGCGCCAAGAAAGGCGATTCAGTGAAGAATATGGGGAAATAAACAGCGAGCACTTACGAGCTGAAATCGGTATTACGCGCCTAAACAGCTTCTTGTTAAGGCCCTTAATCGACTTACTCTCAGGTTTGGCTTTATTAGCTTTAGTTGCCACTTTTGGTGTTAGCGGCGTTGAGCTGGTGGGAGTTGGGGTTTTGTATGCGTTTATTAGTTATTTAGGGCGAGTAACAGAACCACTGATTGAAATGACTCAGCAATTGTCACTGCTTCAACAAGCGATTGTGGCTGGTGAGCGTTTATTTGAGTTAATCGATGCTGAGCAGCAGCAGTATGGGGGCGATACAAAACCTTTACAGTCTGGTGATATTGAGCTGAACCAAGTGAATTTTAGTTACGATGGGCAACAAAAAGTATTAAATAACATTAACTTGGTTTTACCTCATTGTGGATTTTTAGCGCTGGTTGGCCATACAGGCAGTGGCAAAAGTACTCTAGCTTCTTTATTGATGGGCTTCTACCCGCCAACGGAAGGCGATCTGAAGCTGGATAACCGGAAAATAGACACATTAGCGCATTCAACGGTAAGGCAGGGTATCGCCATGGTGCAGCAAGACCCGCACGTATTAAGCGAATCGGTTCGAGATAACATTGTGCTTGGCCGTGACGTTAATGATGAGGCGGTGTACCACGCTTTACAGCAAGTAGGCCTAGCCGATTATATTGAACAGCTACCAGAAGGGCTACATACTCAGCTTGGGCAGGGTGAAGTGAACTTATCGGCGGGCCAAAAGCAGTTATTGGCGCTAGCACGGGTATTGGTAGAAAAGCCTAAGATCCTTATTTTGGATGAAGCCACTGCTAATATTGACTCAGGAACAGAGCAGTTGATCCAAACGACATTGGATTCATTGCGCAAAGACATGAGCCTAGTGGTGATAGCGCATCGTTTATCAACGATCATGGACGCCGATGAAATCATGGTTTTGCATCATGGCCACATAGAAGAGCGAGGGACACATCAAGAGCTACTGCATCAGCAAGGCCGTTATTGGCAAATGCATAAGTTGCAGCAAGTTGGTGAACATTTACAGGAGCTTGAAAGTACGCCGTCGTAAAAGGTGTTTGAAAGCGGTGAATTATAAGTCATGCTCCCGCACGATGGATGCGGGAGCATTAGTTAGCTTTTGGCTTCGAGTTGCCTCATTAATCCTTCTTGCATCACGGAGGCAACCAGCTCTCCTTGTTGGTTATAAATCTCTCCGCGTACTAAGCCTCTGGCCCCACCTGCATTTGGGCTTTCTATCGCATATAAGAGCCACTCATCCATTTTTACGGGGCGGTGGAACCACATAGAGTGATCGATGGTGGCCATTTGTAGGTTCGGCGTCATTAGAGTCACCCCATGTGGGTGAAGAGCGGTGACTAAAAAGCCCCAGTCAGACGCATAAGCCAAGATATACTGATGCATTAATTGATTATCGGGTAAATCGCCATTGGCTTTAATCCACAGATATTGTTTTGGCTCTGTTTTATGTGGATTAAGTGGGTTCACCACGGTAACAGGCCGCACTTCAATGGGCTTATCGCCACAGAAAATCTCACGGGCTTTTTTCGGCAACTTATCTGCAATACTATGTGCAAGCTCCGTTTCTGAAGCAAAGTTCTCAGGGCCAGGGACTTCAGGCATGGTGTTTTGGTGCTCAAAGCCTTCTTCATCGCCATGATAGGAAGCGGTTAGGTAGAAAATAGGGCGGCCATTTTGTATTGCCTGAACACGCCGTGTACTGAAGCTTCGCCCGTCTCTTAATCTTTCAACTTCATAAATAATCGGCTTTTCAGGATCACCCGGATAGAGAAAGTAGCTGTGGAAAGAGTGCACTTTACGATCGTTATCGACAGTATAGCGAGAGGCGGATAGGGCTTGGCCTAATACTTGCCCGCCATAGACTTGAGGTAAGCCAAGGTTTTCACTTTGGCCACGAAATAATCCAACTTCTAATTGTTCTAGTTTTAATAAATGAAGTAGTTCTTGTAGTGGTTTGCTCATCAGACCTCCGTCATATTACTGTCAACTTTGTAACTGTTGACAGACATAAAAGCAAGTTAAGCATATACTGCGGGCATTATTGATAACCTGAGGGCTACTTATGAAAAAATTTATCATTTTTGCTTTGGCCGCTGTGATTGGCACTGTGATGGTAGGGTGTGGTTTAGTAGAAGAAGAGTCTGGTTCAGGAAATAAAATGGCGACTGTTGAAGGTACTGTTTCTTATCGTGAGCGTATTGCATTGCCTGAACATGCGGTGGTTTCTATTGTTCTAGAGGATGTTTCTCTGGCGGATGCTCCAGCCATTGTTTTGTCGAGTCAAAGTTATTCAACAGAAGGAAAGCAAGTGCCACTGGCCTATAAGTTGGAGTATCAGGCGGATCAAATTAAGCAAAATCACCGTTATAATGTGCGAGCCCGTATTGAAGTGGATGGAAAACTCCGCTTTATTACCGATACGGCTTTCCCGGTAATCACCGATCCGCAAGCGACACAAGTTCAGCATTTACAGCTAGTAGGCGTGCGTTAATTTTTCTTTGTAGAGGGGCACAGAAGTGATGAAAGGATCACGAGTGCCACCTTTTCGGCTTTCAACTTGTTTCCCCTTGCCAGCGATAATCACGTAATCGTATTTTTCCGGCTTCAGTTATTTCAATGTTTTCCGCTCGCAGCTTACTGGCTTGCCTGTCGTAATTATCCCCTTTTAATGAGATTTCGCCTTTGCTGTTGATGACTCGGTGCCAAGGCAATTTTGTGTCTTTCGGTAAACTAGAAAGAACTTTACCGACTTGCCTAGCGTGAGAAGGAAAGCCAGCTAACTTGGCAATGTCACCGTAAGTTGCTACTTTTCCATGTGGAATTTGGTGAATGGCCGCAAAGACTTGATGATTAAAATGGTCCATAGTAAAAACGTACAAAATGAGCTTGGCTGCTAAACTTAACGTATTGATATCAATTTTAGAATGAAAGCATGCAAGGATTGCCCGTTTTCTCGCCATAAATCATTTTTACGAGGCTTAGCAGCGATGTAAATGAATAACTGCTGAACAAGGAGGTAGACGATGGTATTTTCCGTAATACAACTAGTCGTCACAGTGGCGCTGACCATTATTGGGGTTAGTGCATTTGGGTTAAGTGGCGGGGAAATTCCTGCATTGGCATTGGCTATTCCTGCATTGTGGTTACTGCCTCAAGGAGGCGTTGCTGCGTGGTTGCTATTAATTGCCTTGGGCATGTATGGGCTGGTATTGCCTTATCAACCATTATCTCTTTCCGTTAGTGTCTGGACATTAATCCCTATCTTTTCGGTGACTTTCTCCCATAAAAGCAGCAAACAAATGATGTTATTGATTGGTGCTGTTGTTTTGGCGATGCAAGCCGGAGTCATGGCATTGCAGGCGGAAGGAAAGCTGCCGGGTAGCGCGTGGTATACCTTTGTGCAAATGTTAGCTGTGGGTATGGTTTGGATTGCAGCACGCAGTTGGCGACCAGTTAAAGGCAATACATGGTGGCCTCTATTTTTGGTTGTTCCTTTGTGGGTTGGAGGAATGGAACATGCTGCGCTGGTGGCGCTATGTGTCACAGGGCTAATGGCAGCACTGCAATCCATTGCTAAATCGAAACATGCTTCTTGGTTACCTGCGCTTGCTTGGGCACTGCCGACCGTTGGTTTTGCGACCTTTGTGGTGTCGCCTCAGTTTGAAGTACCCAGTTCTATCTTAGTTTCGTGGATGCTAATTTTAGGCACTGGTTGGATGGCAGATTTCATGTTGAATGAAGAAAATGAAGAAGAAATTTAGTTATTACTGTTTGTTTTAGCGATTTTTTAATCAAAAAAAGCCGCTGACGTTCAATAAAGCAACACTTAAACAAAAAATGCTTTATTAACCTTGCAATAGAACGCGGCTTATCACATAATCCTTCTCGTTCTCAAGCAGAACAAAGAATCTATGGAGGCCCCCATTGGTCCTCCCGCAACACTAACCTGTGAACTCGGCCAGGCCCGGAAGGGAGCAACCGCAGCAGGGGATGTGTGTGCCGGGATGTGGCTGGTGGGGGCTTCCACCCATCTAGCGTTTGTAGTTTCTATAAAAGTATAACCCCTTCTTAATATTGTTATCTAAATCACCTTAACATTCAGGCTCCTTAGAACCCTCTTATCAGAATATCTGTAGATATTATAATAATACCTATATATTCAGTTAGATAGGAACTAAGTTTGATTGATAATATGGTCCTTCCTTAGACTTCATCTCTGTGGTATCGAATCTACGCATTCTTCAATAAACCGAGAAAGTGGTGGAGTATTGTTTTCTTCACCAAAGAATAATAGATGCCCTTATTAAATCAAAAATAATATACAGAAAGTAAATAATGAAAAAACGTCCTCCATTACTGGTTTCTTTGGCACTACTTATTGTGCTTCCTGGCTGTCAGGATGAATCTGCAACACAGGTTAAAGCTGAGGTTGAGCAAGCTCAGCCAGTGAACTCTGAATTTCCCAATGCCCGCCGTGAGTACGTGGGTGAGCATAATTACATTTCGTACAATGAATACGACGACAGCGAGCATTTTTATAATGAGCAGTGGCGTCCTCGTTACTTTGTCTACAAAGCCAAAGAGTGGCCCCGTGAAGATTTGAATGACAGCTCTTCGTACGAACTACCTCGGGTTCAATTTAAGTGGGGTAACGGAAGGGGCGAGCCGGGCAGTGATGCGTATGAAAGGCGTGAAAAAATCTGGAGTATGAAAACAGATGGCTCTGATTTACGTTTGGTGACGGATGCGTTTGAAGGCAGCATTCGCGGTAAAATGAAGCGCTCTCCGGATAATCGCTACTTGGCGTATGGGTTCGCAAATGTTGAGGGAGTGCATAAAGCACTATTTGATCTGAAAACTCAAGAAACACGTATTTTAGGTAGTTCCCGCGGGTTACCGATCTTCTTATGGGCGGAAGACGGCAGTTACCTTTATTACAGTGATGATAGAAGTTACTACAAATATGACATGGCTACACAGAAAGCAGTGGGAGTTGACACTCGTATCAATGAAACAGGAGTGATTTATAAAGGTAAACGTATTCTTGTTGGAGATTTTGGTTACAGTATTCTGGATGAAAAGACGGGGGAATATATAACCACTTTTCTACCTGAGCCTGAAGGAGATATCCCTGATATTAAATTCTACGAAGCGTCCATCAGTCCAACTGGCCGTTATGTATGGGCAACAACACGCCATTCAAATATTTTCATGGATACTCAAACTCAGACTTTTAAAAAGTTTGATAAAGATAGTGGTTACTATTACAAAATGAAAATCATGAGTCTCGGTGCCAAGTTCCGCTGGCGGGGGCCATCAAATGTGATTCTAGATACACTAACTCCCGATGGACGTGAAGACAAATACCATAAATGGGCGGTGATCGGCTCAGGCCAAAGTGCCACTAATCCGACCCTCTACAATGCGTTTGCCAATAACGGTGACTTTCTGGTGGAGGCAGAGCAATGATCTGCCTTATTTAGGCTGTTTATTCATTTCATAACCTGAATTCAGATAATAAGTGCAACAGTCATAGGTGAAGCGACAATGAAACCATACGAAGAACAATACTATATCGTTAGAAATGTTTATAATGAAGATACAGTATATTTAAAGCCAACAAAACAAACAGGAAAAAGGAAGTATAAAAGCTCTCAATTAGTTTTCGGAGAAGAACCTTTAATATTCGAGGCAAGTTTTGATAAAGCTTTTAATAAAAAAGGTAAACAGCCAGTGTTTGGTGATGCTCATATGGATGGTAGTTATCCTGTTGTTTCACAAAAAGTGTATGAATTATTGAAATACTTGAATGTTAATAATTTTCAGCTTTATCCAGCCATTATTATGGATCCTAATGGTAATTATATTGAAAATTATTATTTCTTTAATATATATGATAGGTTGAATTGCGTAGACTTTGATAAAAGTGAATTAATAAATTATAAAAAAGAGGCTCTAAGGTATACTGTTCGTAAGTTTATTCTTAAGTCAGAAGTCTTAGACCCGATAGAAGAAGAGAATAGATTTATTCTTCATCCGAATAAAGTATTTACGGCGCCAATGATTGTTCATGAATACATTGTAAATATTTTTAAAAAGCTAAAAATAAAAACAATTCAGTTTATTCCTTTGTCTGATTATGCTTTAGGGAGTGAGTTTAGTAATTAGTGAATCTGTAAAATAAACCTATATGTTTGTGTTAAAGGTATTTAAATACCCGTTTTTTAGAACTATGCAATAAATCCGACTTTTAATAAGCCGGTTAATTGGCTACCTCTTGGTTTTTTATCTTTTGCTGTTGAAGCAAGCATATATATTGCTAGTCATTCTGACGTTTATTGTAGTCATAGTGTTTGTTTGTGCTCTGAAGGCTTGTAAAAAAATACATTTTAAATAAGATAGCTTCCGGAAAGCATTTCAAAACGTTATCGTGAGTCTAATCAACTCAAATCACTGCGGACTTATTTTTTTAGTTCGGAGTGTCTATGCAAAAGTTAGTATTTAAATCAGGTCGCTCCTTAATCAAGAGCGACCTCGATTTTCTTATCACCCCACAAGAGTTAAACGCACAATTTCAACGTGCAAGACACTCAAATGATATTATTCGCCAACTCCCTTCTTCTGTATCTACGCGGTTAGGAAAGGTGGAAGCACGCGTTACATTGCCACTAATACAACGTATTGAGCAGCAGCTACAGATGGGCCAATGGGTTGCACTTGGTACACGACAACGAAATACCCCAATCCCTCAGAATACTTTCAGGAAAATGCCTGAGCTTGAGCGGGCTATATGCAATTTAAATGAAGCCCCAGAACGTATTGTTAAGGCTGGCTTTAAACCCGTTGTTAATGATTATGTCTTGCCCCCTGTGCATGAATATGTTGCCGTAGAACCTGGGCCTGAGCATAAAATAGTGGTGGAGTTTGCTGGACAATGGTCGAGCAACTCAGCTTCTTTGTCTTTGGGTAAAACAGACACTCAAAATGAAAAAGTCACCAAGCCTCGTCCTGATCCTGAAGTGGAGCACCGTAGCCTAGCTGAGTTTAAAGCTCTGGAAGAAGAGCCAAAAAACCTCTACCTTAATGTTCCTTTAAGTGGTTACCCAAACCCACTTAAACTTTTATTAGCTGAAAATGTTCAACCAGTAAAGAAGGACCATGAAATGGATGAGTGGGATACGGTTTTAATCCCTGCCATTCCCATGTATTACACCTCAGCGGATAAAAATAAGGCAGAAGCGAAGCTATATCCGTCGGGGTATCTCTATGTGGTATGGAAAAATAAGGTATGGCGAGAGATTTTTCTTGATGGTAAAGGCTACTTCCGCGACATTGACCTAGCTTATTACCGTGGTAACACCACTTCTACGGCAAAAAAAATGCGCCATGTAGACATTCAGTTAATCGATAAAGAACACCAACGTTTTTTCGATCTGGAACCTTTTACGGTAAGCCAAAACGGAGCCGTGGTTTTTGAAGGAGTGCTGGATGAATATGGGGAAGCGATCATTCACTCCTTAACGGAAGAGACAGTGACGGTGACCTTAACGGAGCACCCAGAAACGCCTCCGTTTGAGTTAACCACGGTGGAAAGCCCAGTTAGTGGCGGCGTGAAACAATTGCGAGAAGCGGAAGGGGCTCCGTTGCCTCATGTTTGGCTGCCTTACAAAATACAAGGGGAAGCTCAAAGTGATTTGTTTGCTTATTACAGTGCAGAACAATTATCACTAACCGAGCTTAATAAGCTGGAAGAGTCTCCCGCTGAGCTTGGTGTTTCATTGGCTGAGTTGGAAAATTACAGCGCACAGCAAGCGTTTGATTCTAATGCTGATATTATTGCTCCTCTGTGTATGCCAGATATTGGAACTGAGGACATGAGCCATCAAGGGCTGATCGCTAGCCAGTTAGATAAAAACATTGCATCCATGTATTTGAATGAGGTGAAACCAGTTATCCGGATTCGATACCAAGCCACAGTGCATGTGGATCACTCGGATGATTATTTTGAGATGCGCTGTATAGACAAGCAGTGGCAGCAACGGGCGTACTTGCGCGAATGTGAATACGAAGACAAAACGAAAGCGGTGAAATTGGTGTGTTTTTCAGGTTGGCCGCCAGAAGTGGAACAGGTTGATTTAGTTCGTTTTACCCGTGGTGGTGATCTCAATGAAGAATACATTGAAGTGATGATACATCAGCAGGTGCCTATCCAAGACTATTTGGCGTAACTCACTAGGGGCTTACATTAAGTCTCAAGAATCTAATTTATAATTTTTAATGGTAAAGAATAAATAATGAAAAAATTTCCTCCATTACTGGTTTCTTTGGCACTACTTATTGTGCTTCCTGGCTGTCAGGATGAATCTGCAACACAGGTTAAGGCTGAGGTTGAGCAAGCTCAGCCAGTGAACCCTGAATTTCCCAATGCCCGCCGTGAGTACGTGGGTGAGCATAACTACATTTCGTACAATGAATACGACGACAGCGAGCATTTTTATAATGAGCAGTGGCGTCCTCGTTACTTTGTCTACAAAGCCAAAGAGTGGCCTCGTGAAGACTTGAGTGACAGTGCGTCCTATGATTTACCTCGGATCCAATTTAAGTGGGATAACGGAAAAAGTGAGCCGGGAAGTGATGCGTATGAAATTAGTGAAAAGATCTGGAGCATGAAAACAGATGGCTCCGATTTACGCTTGGTGACGGATGCGTTTGAAGGCAGCATTCGCGGTAAAATGAAGCGCTCTCCGGATAATCGTTACTTGGCGTATGCGTACGCAAACACGAAAGGGTTACATAAAGCATTATTTGATCTGAAAACTCAAGAAACGCGTATTTTAGGTAGTTCTCGTAGTTTACCAATCTTCTTATGGGCGGAAGATGGCAGTTACCTTTATTACAGTGATGGTAGAAGCTACTACAAATATGACATGGCCACAAAGAAATCAGTGGAAGTTGATATTGATATGACGCCAGACTCTGTTATTTATAAGAATAAGCGGATTGTTGTTGCAGATGTAGGCGTTAATATTTTTGATGAAGCATCCAATAAGCAAATTGGCTATATATTTCCCGAAGAAGATTCGGGAAAAGAGATCCCAGATATGATTTTTTTAGAAAAGTCTATCAGCCCAACTGGCCGCTATGTGTGGGCGAAAACGCGACATTCTAATATTTTCATAGATATGGACAAATTAACTTTCAAAAAGTTTGATAAAGACAGCGGCTATTATTATTCGATGCAAATCATGAGTCTTGGTGCTAAATTTCGTTGGCGGGGGCCATCAAACGTGATTCTGGATACATTAACCCCCGATGGACGTGAAGACAAATACCACAAATGGGCGGTGATTGGTACAGGACACAGTGCCACTAAGCCAACCCTCTACAATGCGTTTGCCAATAACGGTGACTTTTTAGTGGAGGCAGAGCAATGAGTGAATTAACTTGCCTTGATGCCCGCTATTATTTGTTGGGTGCTTATTTTGAGCCAGAGCTAATCAATCAGACAAAACAATTCCCCAATTGGCACCAAGAAGCACAATTAAAGAATGAGCGAAGCCTTACGAATGTTAGGCCGCTGGCGTACACGCCGGTGGCCATGAACATTAGCACGACAACCCCGCAGTTATTGGTGACGGATAAACACGGCTTGTTGACTCATTTACGGCCAGGCCCACAAAAAAATAAAGAAGCTAACACTTTTCAGTCGGCTAAGTGCATGGCGCCAGTGCACAGCATGACGGTAGGGGAAGCACATCACTTAACTTTTCCACCGCTGAGTGCCATTGCACAGTTGTCTAATAATCACCCTAATCATGAATCTTTGTGTAAAGCGCTAGAAAAGGTGGTGAAAGCGGTAAAAATTGCGCCGCCAGCGGGTGGTTCTGAAGGAGGAGAAGCAAAGCCGCTCAACTCTATTGATAATGATATTAACTTCACCCTGACTGAGATTTGGCCAAGTCAGTTGGCTGCCAAAATTGATAAAGAGCCCGATGGCAGCATTAAGCCAGAAGATCAGGCTTACAATGAGTGGCTGGCTACCTTAGATCAAAATACGCCATTAAAAGGCTTTTTGGTGCCAACCATTTATTGCTGTGTGGTTGCTTTTTCTAGTCCCGAATACACAGATGCGACGGTGGAACTATTACGTTTTGACCCTGAGAAAGGCGGGAATGGTGAATACGTTAGTGTTGCAGAACCGATAAAAGCAGCGGCATTGAGTGCGTCGGATAACCCATGTGCGGTGTTCCATTTGGATCCGGCGGTGTTTAAAGATGGTATGTACACCATTCGCGTGCAGTTTTTAGCCCGTGATTTTGATAAAGGGTTTCCAAGTTTTCTCTCAAAGTCGAACATTGATTATTTTCATGTGGATCGAGAATTAAATTATCAATATGATTTACGCGAATACATTAAACCGAGCATGACCACTGCCTTTGGCAAAATGGCCATGATTTGTGGGGATGTTATTTCACTGGAAGAGTCGGTGCTGTATCAATACCCGCAATTGGAAGGTATGCGCCAATACTTATCGGGAGAGTTAGAATCAACCTCTGATGACGTGAATGCCGCTGCAGACAGCCCCATGAATGCCATTTGGGGAGTCAGCAAAAGTGTGTTGAAAGACGCGCTGTTGTCGGGCCCTCAGGTGTATTACGACGAAGCCCTTGAAAAGCCGAAGACGTTAATTCATTCAATCAGCTCTGGTTTTTGGGAGCAGCTGGATAAAAAAAACCTACCTGATGCCATGATTGCATCGGGAGAGTTGGTGATTGGTGCGCTGGCAACCTCTGAAGCTTACGATCAATTAATGGCGGTTTTGAAACCTACTAACCCGGCGGCCCTCGCAAAGGAAGTGGGGGTTGGTGCTCTGTTTCGTCGTTACGTATTCGATAGTGAGGTCTTTTTAAAGAGAGTTTGGGACCCTATTTTAGAAAGGCGTTACGGTTACATGACAGGTAATTTGGGCGCAATGGGGTTGAGCATCTCTGATTCGGGTTTGTTTAAAGGCTCTATGTCTGGCTTAGGAAGTTTGGGTTTTGAAGCGGTGAATACGTATTTATCGTTAGAAAAAACACACAAAAGTTGGAAAAAAATAGAAAAAGCGAAAAAAGATCTCGAAACGTATCAGAAAGACTTTGAAACAGTGGCGAAAAGCTACCTTGAGCACGTTACTGTGTGGGATGAAAAAAAACATTCCGTGTCAGCAGATAAGTTACAAGTGCTGATTGATAAAGTGAATCGAAATGAAAAGTCTGATACAGCCAAAGATTCTGCTGAATTTATTCAAGACGCACGCGGCGTTGGTTTTCGTTTGGTGTTCGGCTTTAACTCCCGTGAGAAGGAGATTACTAAGAAACAGCCTTTATTAACGGAAATTTTTCAGCTGCTGAAAAAAGAAAAAAACCTGCATATTGAAATTGAAGGCCATGCTTGTCAGGTAGATACTCCTGAAAAGAATGATTTAGTGGCGCAAGAGCGTGCGCAAAACATGGAAAAGGCCTTGAACGCAGCATTCAAGAAGAAAGCCTCCATCAACCAGCGCAGTTTTGGTGAAGATAAACCTATTTTTGTTCCAGCTGACGACAGTGAGATTGTCCGTGAAAATGAAAAGTTGGCCCCAAACCGCCGCGTAGAAGTTCGATTCTATATTCCTTCGCTGAATTTACACTTTCCTCCGAGCCGCACTGGGATGCGGAGCCTAGAACTTCATCGCCAAAAGCGAGTTAACACGGAATACAACATTGATAAAGAACAGCTGAGTGCGGTGTTGTCGTTGTTGGAAGGGGTGTTAGGGGTGGCTAGCTATATTCCTCTTGTTGCGCCAGCGGCACGTGGGGCACTGCTGGTAGCAGAAGGTGGCAAGTTGGTGTGTTCAGCAATGATGATGTTGGATAAAGTCATCATGGATGGTTTGTTGAGCGAAGTTAAAAGTCACTGGACGGATATTTTCTTCCTTGAGCATTTAGCTCGTATTCATGTATCAATGCTTAGAGATCTCAGTGACGTAGAAGTCGATCTTACTGCGAATACATACAAGAATAAGGAAGAGCTTAAAAAGTCGCTTAAAGAAGCTGGGTCAGCTGACGATGTTATTAAACGATTTAAGCTAAGAGCCCTAGCGTTGAATGGCCTTATGTTGCTTCTTGTAAAAGCAAAAGGAGATTCGGAACGTTTAGAAGAAATGGACATTCAAGGTTACATCGATTTCTTTATTCTGGATGATAGCTGGTCGGTGCATACTGTTCGAGGCCGCAATTTAGCCGATGTTTGGGAGGCTCGTGGGCAGCATATTAAACGTGTGGCGACTAATGCTAGATATGTTGGTTCAACTAATAACTTGAGTAAAGTACTGCCTTCGAAGTCTGTGAGTGGGGACTTTAATAAAATGTTCCCAACCCAACGTAAACTGTATGACACGCAAGACAATTCAAGGCATCACTCTATTCAAGGGCTAGAGCAGTTCACGCAAAACTTTTCAATCAGTAAGCCATACATAAGACAAGATGACATTGGCTTCTGTCAGTTAATGATCACCGATCAGAATGAATCTGAGCCTTGGCAAGAGTACGTGGCTTGGAGGTACAAGCGAATTAAAGAAAAGAAGTCTATTCGCCTGTCTCCTTTTCATAAAGTAAAGCTGCAAATACTATTCCGCCCTGATTCAGACATTAAACAGGTTTTCAGTGCCAAGATTGGTTACGAGCGAGATGAAGGGCTGTTCAACGTTAATGGCCCGACGTCACAAGTTTTGTTTTACCCTAAGCGGTATAAAGATTTTTCAGTACCGAATGAAAGTTTAAAGCAATATTTTAAAGACAGCCAAGTTGAGCGAATTACAGGGGTTGAATATGAACCTATGTATTGGTTTGGTGATTTAGTTGTTTCTGGCTTAAAGCCGCTTACCGCCGATTTCTATATTAATGCCCATGCTATTGCTAACTTTGCACATGCTTGGAAAGTTTTTCAAAGTGACAGTGATGACTTTAATTTTGATCGCTACGTTGAAGCCGGCAATTTTAGAAGTATGGCGTATAATTTCTATATTGAAACTGAGTCGAAGTGTGATCTGGTTTTTGAAAATTCCGAGCGACGTTATGAAAACCTGATACTTGGCGTTCATGGGGAAAATAGTACAACGTTACAGCATTATGAGGGGCTCCAAGCAACAGAAAGAAAGCTGCGTGAGAAAAGCTTGTTGATCCGCGAATTTGTTACGTCACCTAATAGTGGTAAAGACGTCGCTGTGAGGCTGTTAGAGAAAAAGCCGGATGATTTTGTTTATGCCATTGAGTATCAAGGAAAGATCTCGTTTGTTTATCATAAAGGGTCTGGGTTAGATTTAGAAGGATTTGATTGGGCGCTGGATAAACCAGTCAACATTTACCTGATTCTTTTTGGTCAATCAAAGAAGGTGAATAAGAAAGAATATGAGTCTATGGAGCTGAATTGGACTCGGCAGCCTGTTGAAGTTACGTTATCTATGGAGCGTCATTACGCTGGGGTGAATGTTTCTTCCACAGAGAAAGTAATAGGGCCAAAATATCAGTCAGATATGTACTACGTGGGAGATATTTATCACCAAATTCGTCACCCAGAGACATATAGGAAACATGATAATCCATGGATCATCAGCAAGCCTTTGATGGACAAAGAACGAATGAAAGAAAATGAGGATGCTATTGCGGAGTTCTTTGAGACTTTGATACCTGAATATCAAAAGTGGATGAAGGGTAAAAAAGTTGGCCTCGATAAGGATGAAAAGTATCACATGTTTGCTGTGAAGTTCCAGCCAAATTATGTCGCATTACATGGCCGTAATGTGAAAGGGATTAGGCCATTTGGAAAGTTACTTTTCAGTGACAAGGATGAAATGTTTGCCAGTAAACTGAAAATTCATGATTTACGGCAGTTAAATACTTTGCCGAACTTAGCCTACCAGCTAAAAGGTTCTGGGGTAGTACTACCACGCTCAACCGATATTAAAAAAGCTGTTTTCTATGATGCGGGTTTTTCAAAAAGTATGACCAGTGATTATGCAGATAAAGATGCTGCTTCACGATGGTCACAAAAAGGCAGCAAAGAAAAACACAAAGCGTTGAAACATTGGATGGAGAAAACGCCCCAATCAATAGAAGTACCACAACCTAAAAGCATTATTCCTTAATTAGCTTTTAGTGCACAGACAAACGACGAGTTGATGGCAGGATCTCTGCCATCATTACCGTTTACTCAAATCAACGCTACTCCACAGATCTTACTTTCTAAACCAGCCTGAGTGATTAGTCCTTCAGCTTGTTAAGTAGACTATCCACTTTATACCTGATTTTATGAAAAATAGGAGCAGCTTTATTATATGAGCCATGGCTCTTAATTATTAAGGTCTATTCATAGGTTATTAAGCTCATAGGTAGTAAACCAGAAACATTTGCTTTTTATATTTATATATTTTGTAATATTTAACGAGTGCACCAATGTAAGTATAAGATTAATAGAATATTATTTTGATAGAGTTATTATTCTATTTTTATATATACATGCCTTCTTTATATTAATTGGATATATTTTATTATTGTTTTTAATGAAAATAGCGAGTATCTTTGCGTCAAAATTGAGCTCTAAAGACGAAAGTAGGTCAAGGAATGTCTTACCATCGCCCTCAGTCAGGTAAAGTTGAGTGATGAGGTTTTGCTCTTTTCGATGCAGTACGGTAATGCATCTGTTCATTGTATGTAATGAGCCACAACCAAGGAGGGAATGACAGAGCTAGGTAGAGACCTAGGGTAAATTGATTTGAATGAGCAAGTGTGTATGAGTTACGAATCATTATGGCAGCTTTATCCTTTTGCTAGGGAACAACTTGTCAATGCCAAAACAGGAATAGCTAAAAAGTTGAAAGGCCCGGAATGCCGTGTGCTAGAAGTGTTGATTCAAAGTAAGGGTGAGGTTGTTTCCAAAAAAGATATTCTTTCTAAAGTGTGGGGGGATCGTATTGTTTCTGATGCCAGCTTGACACAAAGTATCGCACAACTTCGATTAGCATTAGGTGATAACGGAAAAGAGCAAAAGTTTATTAAAACCGTGCCGTATGAAGGTTACCTGTTGTTTGAAAATGTTGTTGAATTAGTGGCATCTGAGCACGAAGTGAAGGCTATTGATCTAACCGGTGAAGAAAAGAACGATACGCCGCTAAAAGATAAAATTGAAGAGAAAGAGAACCACACCGATTACAATTACGCTCAACAAATTAAAATCCTATTTATCTTATTGTTTGCTCTTATTTTTGCTTGCCAAGCTACGGATCTATTACATCGGCTGACATTCTCTTGGAATGTGCAACTCGATAAATGGGTTGAGATAGAAGAGGGGACGATGACCTCTTTTTATTTAGAGAATCCCGCCAGCCTAAAACTGTATAACTATTTGAATACGGAAAGTCACCACCTTAATACTTCCCCAATAACAGAATTACTGATCTCAACGGGTGTGAGTAATTATTATTTATCCTGCATGTATGTTGATACCAATACTGGCGATCAAGGGGTAAAAAATATGACATTTTCTCTGAAGGAAAACTTTTATTTCATAGGGGTGACAGTGAATGAGTTCTGTAGATAGATTATTTAAGGTTTTACTATTCCTTGCCATTGTCACCACAATAGCCAATGTTGTAGTGAAGTATAAAGACTCCCCTGAATTCATGGATGGGCGAAGCAGTCAGCTGTATTACAGCGATAACTTGAATTTTAAGCTTAACGGCGACGTCTTTTTTATAGAGGATTACCATACTGTAAATTATCGTATGTTTTTCAATAAGAAATCACACTCAAGTCGAGTTATATCTGGTGAAGAACAGGGGATGTATTTTAGCTACTTTGCCGATTTTTATAGTGATAATCTCGTACAATTTACTGACTTCACTTTACCGAATGGTACTATCGGCGATAAAAAAGTGATTGAAGTGGAAGCCCATGCCCTTCGCCGCTTGAACAATGAAATGCTGCAAATTATCCATTGGAATAAAAAGGTTTTATGCTATACCAAGATACTTGAAGGTGGCGTAAAGTGTATTATCCGGCGTAAATAACCCTTTTTTGAACTAAGTAATAGCACGTTACCTCTCTCTATCTATGGTATGTAACGTGTTATTACTACTATCACCTGTGAATAACGGCCTATTTTTATCCACTAGGTTGCTTTTCACCATTACCTTTCATCAATCCTATAAAGAGGCGCTGCTGAATACGCGCTAAAATGAGTTCATCTTTACGAATTTTTTGTGATGACCTTTGGGCTGAGCTTTTCTCGGCACTGTTCTGCCTCGACTCCCTTCTCGTTTAGCGGGCTAACATCAGGCTTTTTCATTGTTCTGATTATTTCTTTCCTTAATGCTGTATCCGCTTTCCTTCATTTATTGCCAACTTACTTATCATTTGCTTTGGCTACCTCTTGGTTTTAGTCAAATAACGTCAATTTTAGACTGAATTCTTTGTTTTATTTTTTATTTAAAATCAATGGCTTGGTAATTATTTTTGTGATTCATAAATGTTTTTATAAGTTTATTTTGCTCTATGGAAAAGTTTTGGGAGGATGCCTCTCGTTCCTTAACGATTGTTGGCTTTTGGAGTGTTGAACGTCTTCATACCATTACGTTAAGTCGAGACAATAAATTGATGAAAAACGAATATAGCGAGAAGTAAATATGTCAGTAACATTCCTAGGTAATGAAGTAGCACTTTCAGGCGAGTTTCCACAAAAGGGTCAAAAAGCACCGGGCTTTACTCTGTGCAATAAAGATCTATCAGACATTGGCCTTGAACAATTTGAAGGTAAGAAAATTATTTTAAATATCTTTCCAAGTGTTGATACACCAACGTGTGCTAACAGTGTAAAAGCATTCAACCAATTGGCTGAACTGTTACAAGACACTGTCGTTTTATGTGTGTCTGCAGACTTGCCGTTTGCTTTGTCTCGTTTTGTTGATGCTGAAGATCTAGGCAGTGTTACGATTGCTTCTTGCTTCCGCTCTGCAACGTTTGCTGAAGATCATGGAGTATGCATCAGTGAAGGGGCACTAAGAGGGCTGACATCGAGAGCGGTTATTGCTTTAGATGAAAATCACCATGTACTTTACTCTCAATTAGTGAATGAAATCGCTGATGAGCCAGACTACTCCAAAGTTGCCGAAGCAGTGAAAGGGGAGTAATTCATGAAAAGAGCAATTATTCTACTTGGTGTTATTTCTGGGTTAATCGCTTCTAGTTGGGTGAACGCTGGCTTTGAAGTTACGGAGCAGTCTGCTGGGTTAGGGGCAGAGCAGAGCGTGACTCTAGAGCATAAAACGACCTTTAATCTTGGTGGTAATGCCGTCAAAGAAGGGGAGAAGATGCCCCTTATGTGGCTGAAAACCTCAGCACTGGAGTCGGTGAGTACTAAAGGTAACGGTAAAGTACGTATCTACAATGTACTGGTTTCGGTAGACACCCCTGTTTGCGTTGAGCAAGCGGTAGAATTTGATCGCCTAGCAGCCAAAAATAAAATGTTCTCAGATCACCTAGAGTTCATCACGGTTAGTGCCGATACGCCTTTTGCTCAGTCACGTTTTATTACTGAAAATAAGCTCAGTAGTGATGTCTCATTCTTATCTGATTCCTTTGATCACGAGTTTGGTAAACGTACTGGCGCACATATAAAAGAGCTTGGCTTACTTTCTCGGGCCATCATTGTTGTGGGTAAAAGTAATCGAATTTTACACATTCAACGTGTACCAGAGCTAACGCAGCTTCCTGATTTGGAGCAGGCGTTGGAAATCGCAAAAAGCAGTATCTAATTTGTTTATTAACCTGAACTCGGGATAAAAACTGAATGAAACTAAAAGCTGGTTCTGCGATCAGATCTTTCGACCAAGAAGGACTCATCACAAAGGAACCAGCTATGCGTAAGTTAGTAGACTTATTTTGTCATGTCGATGATTTTTGTCAGGCTTTTCACATGTCGCATCAGCGAGATTTTAAGAACTTTCACCTCGGTATCATTCATCGCTATTACAAAAAGCATTTTCCTGCGTTACTGAGTTATCCCCGTTTTCTTGAAGTGATTCGAAGATATGTCCGGCATCAGATAAGCAAGACTTAGAATATGAGCAACAGTTACAGTTATTAAAAGATTGATAGCCTGTTCGCCTCCTTCTAGGAGGGTATATTGCAAAACCACCTGCTAAGAAGACGGATATTTTTAAAATAGTTTATATATTAAACAGGATAGGTGAATATGAAATTACCATGGAAACTGGATGACGCTACCGTTTGTTATGAAATGAATGGGTGTGTTTCAGATAAAAGGATGGGGATTGCGGTTCGAGGTTCACTGCCGATCAGAAATCTGCATAAACAAACCTATGACGTATCAGTCAAAGACATGTTCATGTCTGGTGTGATTGAG
>NZ_JAKRGH010000036.1 GCF_022347565.1 Vibrio sp. Of7-15 | reverse complement strand
ATGCCATTTTGCTTTCACTTTTAAAAAGTGAAGACAAATAGTTTTGACTATCTATTCACGAGTGCCCACACAGATTGCATGGTCAAATTGTTAAAGAACATCGCCTCTCAATCGAAGCGGATGTGAATAATACTCTTATTCACTTTGGAGTCAAGCAGTTTATTAAACTTTCTTTTCCCCTTGCTGCCTAAGCGAGTTCGCCCTGACAACGGAAGCGCATTATAGAGATTAGATTTCTGTTGGCAACCCCTAAAAACAAGAAAATTCAAAAAAACCGCATAGACGCTCAACAAGCATACAAATCGTTTATTTTAAAACCGCCATGTCGGTAATTTGCATATTATTGCTTCGCGATTAGTTTGCCATCTTTCACTGTTAATATAATTGGAGCTTCCACTTGTAACTTACCAGACAAGATATCTTGAGCTAATGGGTTCTCTATTCCTGTTTGAATGGCTCTTTTTAACGGTCTCGCTCCATAGACAGGATCAAACCCAGCATTAGCAATCACATCCAAAGCGAGATCATCTACCTTTAGCTGATACCCTTTCTCTGTTAAACGTTTTTGTAAACGCCCTAACTGGATATGAGCAATATTCCGGATCTGATCTTTTAAGAGTGGATGGAAAACAACACTCTCATCGACACGGTTAATAAACTCAGGTCTAAAGTGTTGCCCAACGACATCCATTACCATTTGCTTCATGCCACTGTAATCCAATTGAGAAAAGTTCTCTTGAATTCGGTCTGAACCTAAATTCGATGTCATGATCACGACAGAGTTTCTAAAGTCTACGGTTCTACCCTGCCCATCGGTTAAACGGCCGTCATCTAACACTTGCAAAAGAATATTAAATACATCTGGATGTGCTTTTTCTACTTCATCAAGTAAGATCACTGAATACGGACGGCGACGAATAGCTTCTGTTAAGTAGCCTCCTTCTTCATAGCCAACGTAACCCGGAGGCGCTCCAACTAAACGAGCAACAGCATGTTTTTCCATGAACTCGGACATATCAATACGAACGATGGCATCTTCACTATCGAACATAAAGTTTGCCAACGCTTTACATAACTCTGTTTTACCAACCCCTGTTGGACCTAGGAATAGAAAAGATCCGATTGGTTTATTTGGGTCCGACAGCCCAGCACGGCTTCGACGAATAGCATGAGACACCGCTGCAACAGCTTCCGATTGACCTATCACGCGTTTATGAAGCTCTTTTTCCATACGCAGTAGCTTTTCTCGCTCACCTTCAAGCATTTTAGCCACAGGAATACCCGTTTGACGTGCTAGCACTTCCGCGATCTCCGCTTCAGTGACTTTATTACGTAGCAACGTCATCTCTTGCATTTCTGCCTGTGCAGCCAGATCAAGTTGTTTTTCTAATTCAGGTATTCGGCCGTATTGAAGTTCTGACATGCGATTTAGATCACCAGCGCGGCGGGCAATGTCCATATCGGTGCGGGCATGCTCTAATTCTGTTTTAATATGCTGAGTTCCAGACAGAGCTGCTTTTTCAGCTTTCCAAACTTCTTCTAGCTCTGCATACGCACGCTCTTTTCCAGCCAGCTCTTCGTTCAATACACCTAAACGTTTACGGCTGGCATCATCGTTTTCTTTTACTAATGCCTGCTGCTCAATTTTCAGCTGAATAATACGACGCTCAAGTTTATCCAGAGCTTCTGGCTTGGAGTCAATTTGCATTCGAATACTAGAAGCCGCTTCGTCGATCAAATCAATGGCTTTATCTGGTAACTGTCGATCAGATACATAACGGTGAGACAAGCTTGCCGCAGCAACAATGGCAGGATCGGTAATTTCTACATGATGGTGCAGTTCATAGCGCTCTTTCAAACCACGCAAAATCGCAACGGTATCTTCCACTGTGGGTTCGTCCACCAGCACTTTTTGAAAGCGGCGTTCTAGAGCTGGGTCTTTTTCAATATATTGACGATATTCATCTAACGTTGTTGCACCGACACAATGCAGTTCACCACGAGCCAAAGCTGGCTTTAGCATGTTACCGGCATCCATAGAGCCTTCACCTTTACCAGCTCCAACCATCGTATGAATTTCATCAATGAAGAGAATGACATTTCCTTCTTCTTTGGCTAACTCATTAAGAACCGCTTTTAAGCGCTCTTCAAATTCTCCTCGGAATTTCGCACCAGCGACTAACGCCCCCATATCCAAAGAGAGAACTCGGCGACCACGAAGCCCTTCTGGCACTTCACTGTTTATAATACGCTGAGCTAGCCCTTCTACGATGGCGGTTTTACCGACACCAGGCTCACCAATAATGACCGGGTTATTTTTGGTACGACGTTGTAGAACTTGGATAGTACGGCGGATCTCATCATCACGGCCAATAACAGGATCAAGCTTCCCCTGCTCTGCTCGTTCAGTAAGATCAATGGTGAACTTTTCCAGTGCTTGACGCTTTTCTTCCGCGTTCTGATCATCAACTTTCTGACCACCACGAATATTCTCAATCGCTTTATTCACCTTAGATTCAGTTAAACCAAACTCGCGTAAAAGCTTACCTAAATCGCCTTTATCATCGATGGCTGCCAAAATGAAAATTTCAGAGGAGATAAACGCGTCTTTCCTTTTTTGTGCAATCTTGTCACACATATTAAAAAGAACGCCCATTCCGCCAGACAACTGAACATCACCACCAATCCCAGTAACTTTTGGAAGTTTATCGAGTAATTCGCCTAGCTTAGAACGCAGTTGAATCACGTCGACGTTAAGCATGGTTAATAAAGGACGAATGGAGCTGCCATCTTGATTAAGTAATGACACCATTAGGTGAGTTGGCTCGATATACTGATGATCTCTACCAAGCGCTAAGGATTGAGCATCAGAAATTGCCAGTTGAAATTTGCTCGTGAATCTATCTAAACGCATGCTAGTCTCCCATCAACATTAATTACCGAGAACACGATATCTAAAAATGAGATGGGTGCAGGTATCACATTTTTCAAGCATTATCAGAAAATGCCTTTACTCTATCAATGTGATTTATTCTAGCCAGATAAGACTTGCCTGACGGCCCGTTTGTCCTTCATGGCGATATGAAAAAAGCTTATCCGTATTTTCAAACGTACAAATATCAGAGTAATAAATATCGCTCACACCAAGTGTATTCAAGCGCTGTGTGGCCAACATATTAATATCGGCAAGCCATTTTCCAAGCTGTTTACCCGCAACAAAAGCGTTTTGCGCTTGATGATCTTTTTGAACAAAGAAACGACGAACTTCGTCCCCAACCTCAAAAGCCTTTGAACCAATAGCAGGACCAAACCAAGCAATAAGATCACGGTGGGCAAATTGCTCAACGGTTTGCTCTATCACTCCATCTAACAAGCCGCGCCACCCCGCATGAACCGCAGCCACTTGTGTGCCTTCTTTATCTGTTAATAATACTGGTAAGCAGTCGGCTGTCATCACACAACACACGACCTTAGGCTTACGAGTAAAAGAGGCATCTCCGTCGAGTACTTCATCGGTTGGATGAAGCAGTTCCACAGCTACTGTAGAGTGAGTTTGATTAAGCCACACTGGCGAACTTGGCAGATCACCAGCCGTGACTAATCGAGCGCGATTTTCAGATACGGCTTGATTATCATCCCCAACATGGCTTCCCAAATTCAAGCTCTCATATGGAACCAAGCTAACGCCCCCCATTCGAGTGGTGCTTAATGCTTTTACATTGTTTGGTGCTGGCCAGTTAGGATTGATAAATTCCATTAAATATCTTCTTCGCCCCATTGTTCGAAATCTTTACGCAGAACTTCTGTTAATGCCACCATATCATCTGGGATTGGGGCGTGAAATTCCATCTCTTCGCCAGTTGTTGGGTGTTTTAGCTTCAACATTACCGCGTGAAGTGCTTGACGATCAAAGCTGCGAAGCATTGACACTAATTCTGGAGACGCTTCTTTTGGTAAACGTGGACGACCGCCGTATAAATGATCACCAATCAGAGGGTGCTGTAGGTGCGACATATGCACACGGATTTGGTGAGTACGACCTGTTTCTAGGCGAAGGCGAATACGAGTATGAATACGGAAGTGCTCAGCCACACGGTAATGCGTAATCGCAGGCTTACCTAATTCATTCACCGCCATTTGAGTTCGTTTTGTCGCGTGACGACCAATTGGCTTTTCAATCATGCCACCAGCGGTCATTTTACCAATTGCAATCGCTTCATACTCACGCGTAATACGACGCTTTTGCAAAGCACGAACTAAACGAGTCTGTGCGGGTACTGTTTTCGCAACCACCATCAAGCCCGTAGTGTCTTTATCCAGACGGTGCACGATACCTGCACGAGGTACTTCTGCAATCTCAGGGTAGTGATGCAACAACGCATTTAACACCGTACCATCTGGTGTACCCGCACCTGGGTGAACCACAAAGTCACGTGGTTTGTTAATCACCAGAATATCATCATCTTCGTATACGATGTTGAGTGGAATGTCTTGTGCGATCCAGCGGCCTTCATCTTCAAGCTCCGCTTTTACTACAATAACTTCGCCACCCATTACACGTGTGCGAGGCTTAGTAATCACAGTTCCATTAACACTGATGTTACCGGCTAAAAGCCACTCTTTAATACGAGAGCGAGAAAAATCGGTGAATAATTCCGCTGCAGCCTGATCTAGACGCTGCCCTAACTGGCTCTCTTCTACTGTACTTGTTAACTCTATCTTCTGTGCCATATCGAACTTTTTCAAAAACCGTGAGACTAATAGCCGCACGCTAGGTTAAAATGGGTGTAATTGTTCATTGTATCTGTTAACGGCTCATTCCGTAATGGATGATGTAAGAAATATTTAAAATCAAGGAAGCAAACGCTGTAATGAAACGCCTAACTTTATCTGCATTACTGGCTTTGGCCGTATTAACTGGTTGCTCAAGCAGTGATGAAATTGTCCCTGATGTTCCACCAGCAGAGCTCTACTCCGACGCACAGCTTTCTCTTCAAAGTGGCAACTGGATCAATGCAATAGAAAAACTTGAGGCTCTGGATTCGCGTTATCCATTTGGCCCATATTCAGAACAAGTTCAGCTGGATCTTATCTACGCATATTACAAAAACGACGATCTAGCTCTAGGCCAAGCAACCATCGACAGATTTACACGATTAAATCCAACTCATGAAAAAGCCGATTGGGTTTTGTACATGCGTGGACTGACAATGATGGCTCAAGATCGTAATTTCATGCACGACTTATTTAATATAGAACGAAGTGATCGCGATCCAGAGCCTGCTCGTGCCGCATTCCGTGATTTCAAAAAATTATTGGAACGTTACCCGAATAGCTTATACGCTGCCGATGCACAAAAACGTTTGTTTGCATTAAAAAACCGACTTGCTAACTATGAATTGGCTGCCGCTGACTTTTATCTTCGCCGAGAAGCTTGGATCGCTGCCATTAACCGCAGCCAAAATATCCAACGCACTTACCCTGACACAGAAGCCGCTCGCCAGTCATTAGATATTATGTTGCAAGCGTATGAAGAGTTAGGATTAGAAGAACCAATTAATCGTACCAAGCAGCTGATTGAATTGAATCCGTAACGATTTATTCAATATTACTACCAACAAAAAAGAGCAGCCAAGATGAGCTGCTCTTTTTTTATGCAATACATTCATCGACTTTATATAACGGCATGATTATTTTTTCGCCGCCTCTAAATTTAAAATCGAGAAAAGCCCCTAAAAACGTGTATTTTTAGCAACTTAACCTTTAAGAATCTAGCATTTATTTTGAATACAGCAAGCTTTTAATTGAAATAAAATGCCAGCCTTTGTTTAGGATCACATATGCCGCCCTTTATTACCTCCCTAGAAATAAACATGATATAGATCACATTTTTTTCTTCACAGATAAGTAATCTGAAGTTAACCCAACAAGGGGCCGCAATAGAGGAAAGCGCATATGAAAGTAGAAATCACTGGTAAAAACATCGACATTACTCCTGCTATCCGTGAGCGCATTGAAGCTAAGTTTAACAAACTGAAAAAGTGGCAAGTTGACGTTATTGGTGGCCACGCAACGGTAACAAAAGGGCCAGGCAAGAAGCACAAAGTAGAAGCCAACGCCAGTATCCCTGGAACTCAACTGGTCGCTTCCGCTGAACATGAAGATCTATTTGGTGCCATTACAGAAGTTAGCCAAAAACTAGAACGTCAGCTGAATAAGCAACAACATAAACCGGAATCACGTCGTGCCACTCATATCGACAAGCCGGTGCTAGAAGAAGAAGACGCATAATCTGCACACGAGGACATCGAATTTTTAAACAACGCCCCTACCTTTAGGGGCGTTGTTTTTTGTTTCGAATTATTTCTCTTGACGATAGGGATCAGCTTCCTTATTGTGAAAGCACTGGTTAAAAGCACCCCATATTTATAGACGGTTTAATAATGCGACTACGTACTCTGTTTTTCTTTAGCTTCTTTCTATCCCCCCATTAATGGAGGCGTTTGATCGTATTAGAGATAAGCTAAAGACGAACAGAGAAGCCTCCCAACTTGGGGGGCTTTTTTATAGCTGAAGGAATAAGAGATGACAGAAAAAAAATATTCACTGGAAGAGATCAGATTACGACTGAATGATTTAGATAATGAGTTACTAACCCTGTTATCCGAACGCAGAAAGTTAAGTATTGAAGTTGCCAAAAGCAAAGTTGAAACGTCAAAGCCTGTTCGCGATCCAAAGCGTGAACAGCAGCTGCTCGTGAAACTCATTAACAACGGCAAACAACACCATGAGTTAGATGCTCAATACATTACTCAAATCTTCCATACGATTATTGAAGACTCTGTTTTACTGCAACAATCTTACCTTCAGCACTTAGCAAACCCACAAAGCCGCAAGCCCATTGCACGCGTCGCATTTTTAGGCTCTAAGGGCTCTTACTCTAACCTTGCCAGTCGTCATTACTTTAGCCGAAAAAATACAGAGCTCGCTGAGTTAAGCTGCGAGTCTTTTAGAGAAGTGGTAAAAACCGTGGAATCGGGCCATGCTGACTATGGCGTACTGCCCATTGAAAATACCAGTTCAGGCTCGATTAACGAGGTCTACGATCTACTTCAGCACACCAGCTTATACATCGTAGGGGAGATCACACAGCCCATTGATCATTGCTTATTAACCACCACAGAAACTAGCCTAGAGCAAATTAAGACGCTGTATTCCCATCCACAGCCTCATCAGCAATGCAGTGAGTTTTTAAGCCGTTTAGATAACGTGGTACTGGAGTCTTGCGCAAGCACTGCTGACGCCATGCTGAAAGTGAAAGAACTTAACTCACCGCACATTGCCGCTATTGGTAATGCCTCAAGCGGTAAGTTATACGGCCTACAACCTTTAAGAGGTGACATTGCCAACCAAACTGAAAACTTCACTCGCTTCATCGTCGTCGCACGTAAACCCGTTGATGTTTCTGAACAAATTCCGGCCAAAACGACTCTGATCATGTCTACCTCGCAAGATGCCGGATCCCTAGTGGAATCATTACTGGTACTAAGAAAGTACAACATTAATATGACGAAGCTTGAGTCTCGTCCTGTGATGGGTAATCCATGGGAAGAGATGTTTTATGTCGACTTAGATGGCAACCTGAAGTCAGACGCCATGCAACAAGTCTTGTCGGAGCTCACTGATATCACCCGTTACGTCAAAGTACTAGGCTGCTACCCAATTGAAAATGTAGAGCCAGTGACACTCAATATTCCGGAATAAGATCAGATTCTTACGTATTCGGCAGCAATGCTCACAATATATTGCTGCCTTATTATTTAATTTTTAGATAAATAAAACACATGAAAACAGTAATTGTTGGCTCCATGAACCCAGCCAAAATAAAAGCAGTACAAGATGCTTTTACTCAATGCTTTCCTGATACCGCTTTTCACTTCCAAGGATCCCACGCCAAAAGCCTTGTTGCCGATCAACCTCTATCTTGTGAGGAAACCTTAGCTGGTGCCCGTAATCGTGTAAAAGACACAAAAATACAATACCCTAATGCAGACTATTTCGTGGGTTTAGAGGCTGGTATTGAAGAGGGTTTTACCTTTGCCTGGATGGTGATTGAAGATAAGCAGCAACGAGGAGAGTCTCGCTCTTCCAGCTTAATGCTACCACCTGAAGCACTGACAGAAATAGCCAAAGGGCATGAACTTGGTGATGTAATGGATAACATGTTCAACACTCAAAACATCAAACAAAAAGGCGGAGCCATTGGGCTACTCACTAATAACCTACTTAGCCGTAGTTCGGTCTATCACCAAGCCTTAATTTTAGCGTTAATCCCTTTTATGAACCCAGAGCATTTTTCATAATTGCCTGCTTCATTAAACACATACACAAGGGGCTGCTAGATTCATCTAACAGCCCCTCGTTCATTTATGTTAATGCGAAACTATTTTCCGGCTTGCTCTGCTAAAAACTGATGTAACCACTGTTTATCGGCATCCGATCTATTTTTCAACTCTGTCGATCCACGAGTAATGGTTGCTATGCCCACTCCCAAAGCCTGACTGATCTGACGCTGGCTTAACTCACCTTGCAATAGCTCATGCAAAATATTAACACGTGCAAGCATCACATCACGTTCATCCGGTGTCATGAGCATAGTCAGCAATAAAGAATGCTTATCTTCATCAGATGCAGATTTCACAAGCTCCATCATCTTTTGCCAGTCAGAAAAGTCAGGTGTTGAAGACATATCTACCTCAGTGTTATTTAGTCTTTGTTCATTCACACGCATTGTAACGCTAAACGGCCTACTAGCGATTAATATCTTAGCGCCAGTTCGTGTTTCGTTAAAAACTCACCGTTGATATTCAATAAATTACGGTAGTAAGTTTCAAACATAAGGACATTTTGCACATACCCACGAGTCTCTTTAAATGGAATAGATTCAATGAACGCATAAGCATCCAAATTCCCTGCGCTGCGCTTACGCCAACGCTTTACTCGATTAGGGCCTGCGTTATAACCTGCAAACGCAAAAATACGGTTATTATCGTATTGCTCTAACAAGCTTTTTAAGTAACTACTCCCTAAACGAATATTGGTACCCACATCGTATAAGCTCGCATCCCCTTTGTATTTATCACCCAATTTCTTAGCCGTGTATTTCGCTGTAGTAGGCATTAGCTGCATTAAACCACGCGCTCCCACTGGCGAGCGTGCCTGAGAGTACATCGCACTTTCTTGTCGAGCTAACGCCATTAAGGTCACTTTATCAACTTGGCGCTGCTTACTGTAAAAATCAAACCACCACTGGTGTGCAAGAGGGAAACGCAGGTCAACATAGTCCCATAATTTGCCTTTTATCGTGGCAGTTACCGTTAAATGGTGCCACTTTTTACCTGCCGCATAAGAAGCTAACGACACCACTTGCTCTTGTGTACTGCGCTTTAATAAAAAGCCCCACTCTGTTTTTGCTGCTTCTAGCTTATCTACACGGATCAATTCATCAATACGCTCTAATGCACCTGCAAATCCTGTAATATCAGAGCTGCTCTTTTTCGCTTGTTTCACCGGGTATTCAATAGGTTTCGACAAGGCATGAGCCGCCGCAACACTGTAAAAATTACGCTGCCCAAGCAATGATGCTAACCGCTCCTTTGCTTCATCGTCTTTCCCTTCCGATTGCTCGACACGGGCTAACCAATACTGCCAACGCAATGAATCCTGTTTATCTTTGGAAAGTACCGCAATCCACTTTTTAACGTCAGCCCAATCCGAATGTTGCAATGCCAAACGAATACGTCTTTCAACCAACACCGAACGATCTGAATTCACTAACACCAGATCACGCCAGTTGGCCAACTCTTCCGAGTCTGTATTCATCAAACGAAACGCCACATATTCCGCTAATGATTGCTGTTTATCTTCTTTGTAATGCTGCCCTTTAATCACTTGAGGGTAAACTTTCACGGCCTTCTTAGTATCTTGACGAGCAAGCTTCTGAAAAGCTAACTCAACCACCTTTTGATTAACCTCAGTCACTTTACTCTTGCGCGAGTAAGTCCCTACTGTTTCAGGTTTTTGATAAAGGGCGATGATTTTTTTAGCCTGCGCTTTCGCACTATCACCTGATGGTAATTTCGCTAAATACTTTAATAGTGACAGATTACGCTTTTCGAAGGAGAGTACCATGCGATCTAGAATGACTTCATCCGTGCGTAGCTTAGCTTTGGTCCATTCTTTAAAGAGAGGATCACAGGCATCATCAATGGAGTTACCGTTTAACCACAACTGGTTCGCTCCCCCCCATGCGACTTGTTTATTCCCTTGCGCCAGTTGCGCTCGGTAATAATAACACTGCAAAGACTGAGTTCTTGGCGGCTCAGGGCGGTACTCCAAAAACGTTTGCCACTGTTTACCGCGCCCTAAAGAAGATAGGTAGTGAAAAGGCAAATTAGAGCTAAATGGCAGCTCACTGTATTTTTTAGAAAAAGAGTGGACTTCTTTAGGTGTTCTTTCATTCAAATCAATTAAAAAGGCTCGATAGTCCACATAAGGTGTTAAAGGGTAATCCGCTATTTTAGGACGAATACGCTCAAACGCCTTTACGTCTCTGCTATCTAGCGCCTTTTGAGCAGATTGATAATCGATTCTCTGCTGCTTCACATTGTCTGACACCGATGCAGCTTGACTGGTGTATGCCACCGAGCCTAGCAAAATCCCGGCAGACATTACCTTCCAATGGTAATTTTTAGATTGCGACATACAAAAGAGCCCTTTTTCCTCGATAGATTGAGATCATATTAACCACTAATTACGCTCAATGCTGTTAAACTTTGTGTTAGAAAGAGTAAAATACTGTTTTTTGATCCCAACGAGAATATAACCGGCTATGGCTGAATACGTATATACCATGTCGCGCGTGAGCAAAATTGTTCCGCCAAAACGACAAATTCTGAAAGACATCTCCCTTAGTTTTTTCCCTGGCGCCAAAATTGGTGTTTTAGGCCTAAATGGCGCAGGTAAATCGACCCTACTTCGTATCATGGCTGGTATCGATAAAGATATTGATGGTGAAGCACGCCCACAACCTGGCCTGAATGTTGGTTACCTGCCACAGGAGCCAGTACTAGACGAATCTAAAACCGTTCGTGAAATTGTTGAAGAGGCTGTTGCTGACGTTGCTGGTGCACTGACTCGTCTGGATGAAGTCTACGCGGCATACGCTGAAGAAGGCGCAGATTTTGATGCTCTTGCTAAAGAGCAAGGCGAACTAGAAGCTCTTATTCAAGCAAAAGACGGCCATAACCTAGAAAACTCGTTAGAGCGAGCAGCAGATGCACTTCGCCTTCCTGAGTGGGACGCTAAAATTGAACACTTATCTGGTGGTGAGCGCCGCCGTGTTGCAATTTGTCGTCTACTACTAGAAAAACCAGACATGCTGCTTCTGGATGAGCCAACCAACCACCTTGATGCAGAATCAGTGGCATGGCTTGAGCACTTCCTAGTGGATTACACAGGCACCGTGGTAGCCATTACCCATGACCGTTACTTCCTAGATAACGCTGCTGGCTGGATCTTGGAACTTGACCGTGGTGAAGGTATTCCATGGCAAGGTAACTACACCTCTTGGCTAGAGCAAAAAGACGAGCGCCTGAAACAAGAAGCAGCAACGGAAAGTGCACGCCAAAAGACCATTGAGAAAGAACTTGAGTGGGTTCGTCAAAATCCAAAAGGCCGTCAAGCGAAATCCAAAGCCCGTATGGCTCGTTTTGAAGAACTTAATACAGGTGATTACCAGAAACGTAATGAAACCAATGAACTGTTCATCCCACCAGGTGAGCGTTTAGGTGATAAGGTTCTTGAAGTCACTAACCTAACCAAATCTTTTGGTGACCGTGTTCTGATTGATGATTTATCTTTCAGCATGCCAAAAGGCGCAATCGTGGGTATTATCGGTGCGAACGGCGCGGGTAAGTCAACGCTATTCAAAATGCTAAGTGGCACAGAACAACCAGATTCAGGCACCATTGAACTGGGTGAAACGGTGAAATTAGCATCAGTTGATCAGTTCCGTGACAGCATGAACGACAACAATACCGTATTCCAAGAAATCTCAGAAGGTGCGGACATCATTCGCATTAACAACTTCGAGATCCCAGCTCGTGCTTACTGTTCACGCTTTAACTTCAAAGGTGTTGATCAGCAAAAACAAATTGGTGAACTGTCTGGTGGTGAACGTAATCGTGTTCACTTAGCGAAACTATTAAAAACGGGCGGCAACGTACTGCTACTCGATGAGCCAACCAATGACCTAGACGTTGAAACTCTACGTGCGCTTGAAGAAGCACTATTAGAGTTCCCTGGTTGTGCTATGGTTATTTCGCATGACCGTTGGTTCCTAGACCGCATCGCAACCCACATTCTTGACTATCGTGATGAAGGTCAAGTGAACTTCTTCGAAGGTAACTATACTCAATATAGTGACTGGTTGAAAAAGACCTTAGGTGCGCAAGCGGCTGAACCTCATCGCATTAAATATAAGCGTATTACAAAATAATTCGCTTATACTCAAAATGAGAGGCCGCACTCGCGGCCTTTTTATGGACAGCCAGTAAACAAAAACGACATACTTTACGTATTCATTTGGTTAAGGAGTACCTTATGCCCGAGCGCCGCCACTTTTCCCGAGTTGTCTATCAAGCTGCTGCGGTTTTAACTCAGCAACAACAACAATGGCAAACCGAAGTTCGTGACTTGTCGCTACAAGGTGTCTTACTTGCGAAACCAGAAAACTGGAGCATCACGGAAGATAATGATTACACATTAGAATTTACACTTCCTCAAAGTGAAGTCACTATTGAAATGCAGGCCCATTTAGTGCTGTTTTGCGAACATTACTTACGGTTACGTATTCACCATATTGATTTAGATAGTGCCAGCCACTTAAAACGTTTAGTAGAATTAAACGTTGGCAATGAAGATTTGCTTCACCGGGAACTCGATCAGCTATCCGATCTTATCCACCACGATTAATTTAGAACACGTTCGTAAACTATATAACTTGTATGCCTAATAACATCCGCATTTCAGTGTCTCATAACCGAGGCACTTTGTTTTTGTCTGTCAGTAAAACAAAAAAACACATCATCCTATCGTCTATTGCCGCATTATTTTGCTTTATCCTTGCGATCACTTCTGGCCTGTATTATCTCAATAAACATAATAATGACGTTTCCCAAGCTTTGTCTGACTTATCAATAAAAAAACAGCAGCAGCAACAAGAGTTCATTGAAAATCAGAAACAACTCGCTTTGCAAATTGAAGCCCATGAAACCAACAATCATGAACTAACCCAACAACTGGAAAAAAAGAACAACCTGCTCAGTGTTCTAGGGCAGCGTGTTGATGACGTTGAATCAGTATTAGGGCTGCACACACCTCAGTCTGATCAAGGTGAAGTCAGTGATATTTCTCTTGAGCAACGTCTTGATACCGCCGCCATTAACTCTGCGGTACGAGCAACCATGTTTCGCTTAATCCCGAATGCGACACCACTAAATTATACCCGTGCTTCCTCTCCTTTTGGACGTCGGATTAACCCGGTTTCTAAAAAGCGCCATCACCACCTTGGTATCGATTTAACCTGTAAACGCGGCACCGAAATGTTTGCCCCTGCCGATGGCGTTGTTGAACTGGTACGCCCAAGCAAAAAAGGCTACGGTAATTTACTCAAGCTTCGCCACTCTTTTGGCTTTATGACCATGTATGCCCACCTTGATAAATTTAAGGTCAAAACGGGGCAATTCATTCAGAAAGGGGATTTAATTGCAACCTGTGGTAATTCGGGCAATTCTACCGGCCCTCACCTTCACTACGAGGTACGCTTCTTAGGGCGAGCGGTCGATCCAAAGCCATTTATGGACTGGACGCCAGATAAGTTTGAATCGCTATTTGAAAAAGAACACAGCATTAAGTGGGCATCACTAGTCGACGTCATCAACAATGTGGTGAAAGTACAGATGCAATTAACACATAGCCCAACCGTTGAAGCTACACCACTCAAAACAGCACACAGCAGTAGTGTGGAGTCTTCTGAAAACATTAACTAAAAAAAGAGCCGCGATAATGCGGCTCTTTTTTCATTTATAGTTTAGGTTTAACGCTCTTGATGAATCGCATCATTCGCTTGACGCAATAGGCTCTGACTCTCAGCCATAAAACGCTGAGAATGATCGCCAAACCAAGCATCTACCTGTTCAAAAGCATCAACAAAACCGGATTTATCTTGCTGCTCTAAAATCGCAATTGCCTCACCAAAACGCTGATGGAAGCGTTTAATCATATCGAGATTATTTGGCGACGACATAATAATATCAGCGTACAAGTTTGGATCTTGTGCAAACAAACGGCCAACCATCGCCAACTCTAAACGGTAGATCGGAGAACTTAACCCTAGTAGCTGCTCAATGTTTGGGTTCTCTTTTGATAGGTGTACACCATAAGCAAAAGACGTAAAGTGACGCAAAGCCTGGATCAACGTCATTCCCTGATCATGCTCTTCTGCTGCAATATTACGAACACATGCGCCCCAGATTTGGAACTGTGCAAGCAACCATTGATATTGCTCTTCACCTCGACCATCACAATATACAATCACCTGTTTTGCTAAGCTTGGTACATCTGGGCCAAACATAGGGTGCAAACCAATAACAGGGCCTTGATGTGACGCAAGCATGGCTTCTAATGGTTTTTTCTTAATCGAGGTTAAATCACAGAGAATGCAATCTTCTGGCAAGTTACCTAACTTAGCAATCACTGACTCGGTTAAGTTGATCGGCACCGTTACTACCACCATGCCTGCATCAGCCAACAGCTCATCGGCACGATCCCAATCTTGGCTGCCTAAAATGCGAACTTGGTAACCTGACAGCGTAAACATACGTGCAAATAAACTACCCAGCTGGCCGTTACCACCCACAATAACAATCGGGCGAAGTTCTGGCTTTAAACACTTAAAGCCAGAATCATTTTCGCTGCTGTATGACTCACGCATGGTGCGGCGTAAAATATCTTCAATTAATGAGGGGGGAACCCCTTTACTGGCTGCCTCTTCACGGCGAGATGCCAACATTGCTGCTTCACGATCTGGCGCATAAATGGGTAAACCATGCTGACTTTTTACCTCACCAACTTGCTCTACCAAAGCCAAACGGCGAGCCAACAGCTCCACCATTTGCTTATCGACTTCATCTATTTGGTTTCTTAATTCATTCAATTCAGCAGCCATATCGATCTTATCCTTTTAAACGGTTCTCCAAGAACGGCACTAACTCTTTATGCGCATGACGTAATAGTGCCTCAGTTGAATCCCAATTAATACAGGCATCGGTAATAGAAACACCGTAAGCCATTTCATCCCGCGATAAGTCTGCCGACTGGTTACCTTCATTAATATGGCTTTCAATCATCAAACCAATAATAGACTTATTCCCTTCACGGATCTGGTGAATTGCATCTTCAGCAACCAGAGGCTGACGGCGGTAATCTTTACGTGAGTTAGCATGGCTACAATCCACCATTAATGAAGCATCTAACCCTGACTTCGCCATTTCTTGTTCACATTCAGCCACTGACACTGAATCGTAGTTTGTTTGTTTACCACCACGTAAAATCACATGACCATCAGGGTTACCTTGCGTATTTAGAAGAGCCACTTGGCCTTCACGGTTGATCCCCATAAAACGGTGACCCGATGAGGCTGCTTTCATTGCATTAATCGCTGTGGCTAAGCTGCCGTCTGTACCATTTTTAAAACCAACAGGCACAGATAAACCACTGGCCATTTCACGATGCGTTTGTGATTCCGTTGTACGTGCACCAATGGCAGCCCAACTGAATGTATCCCCTAAGTACTGCGGACTAATTGGATCTAAAGCCTCAGTTGCCAATGGGATCTCCATTTCAGCCAGATCAACCAATAACTGACGCGCAATGTGCAAACCTTCTTCTACTTCAAACGAACCATCTAAATGTGGATCATTAATCAAGCCTTTCCACCCCACCGTTGTGCGTGGTTTTTCAAAGTAAACACGCATTACAACGTAGATTTGATCATTAAGCTCTGCAGACAACGCCTTTAACTTCTTCGCGTAATCAATAGCGGCATCCACATCATGAATTGAGCAAGGGCCACATACCACTAATAAACGGTGATCTTTTTTATGAATAATATCGGCGATGGTTTTACGAGACTCTTGAATGAACGCACGCCCTTTTTCCGATAAAGGCAATTTCTCTTTTAATTGGTTTGGGGTGATCAGTACTTGTTCATTACTAATATGAATATTGCTTAATTCGCTTTTTTGCATTTCGGCCACCTGTAAATTTTAGTTTCCATTTATTTTAAATATAGAACAGGTGAACCCTGCCTTGACTAGAAAGATAACAGCCTGAGAATACTTTTCAACCCCCGTAAACAAAATAAAACAACCGTAAAGATTAAATTACACTAAATTATAAACGGACGAATAAAACAACAAAAGGTAATATAGCGCCTCTATAACAAAGGAATTTTTAATGGATCTGGTCATTTCATTACTTCAACAAATGTGTGTGTACTTAGTGCTGGCATACCTTCTTAGTAAGACCCCACTTTTTATGCCTTTACTCAGTATTTCATCCAGAGTCAGCCATAAATTCAGTTGTTATGTGGTTTTTTCACTCTTTTGCATTATGGGGACCTACTTTGGCCTACAAATCCAAGATGCCATCGCCAATACCCGAGCGATAGGCGCGGTCATGGGGGGGCTGTTTGGTGGCCCTATTGTTGGCTTTGCGGTTGGTTTTACGGGAGGAATGCACCGTTATTCCATGGGAGGCTTTACCGATCTGGCCTGCGCCATTTCAACCACAGCGGAAGGATTGTTAGGAGGCCTCCTACACAGCTATTTAGTGCGCCGTAACCAAACCGAATATTTGTTTAAGCCTACAGTGGTCTTAGCCATTACTTTTTTTGCTGAGATTATCCAGATGCTTATCTTGTTAGCGGTCGCGAAACCTTTTGCACAGTCTTATCAGTTGGTCAGCGCTATTGCGGCGCCGATGATCATCACCAACTCTATCGGTGCTGCGCTCTTTATGAGTATCATTCAAGATAGGAAAACCATCTTTGAAAAGTATTCCGCCGCCTTTTCTCGTCGTGCACTGACGATTGCCAAACGATCCGTGGGTGTCTTAAGTAATGGCTTAACTCAACCCAATGCCGAAAAAATCGCTCGGATCATTCATGAAGAAACGGGAGTGGGTGCAGTTGCAATTACCGATACCACTAAGATTTTGGCGTTCGTAGGCATTGGTGAGGATCATCATAGGCCAAATACTATTATCTCTTCTGATTACACATTACGCGCCATTAGCAATAACCAAATCATTTACTTAAATGGTGCTGAAGATCCCTACCAATGCTCTTTAGATGCTAAATGCAAGCTAGGCTCAGCCCTTGTTCTTCCCTTACAAGGGGGCAATGATGAGGTACTTGGCACCATTAAACTTTATGAGCCTCGCCGTAAACTCTTTTCAAGCATTAATATTTCTATGGGTGAAGGCATTGCGCAACTCCTTTCGAGTCAAATACTGTCTGGTCATTATCAGCGCCAGCAAAGTCTGCTCACGCAAGCTGAGCTAAAATTGCTTCAGGCACAGATTAATCCTCACTTTTTGTTTAATGCGCTTAACACCATAAGCGCAGTCATAAGGCGAGATCCCACCAAAGCGAGAGGGCTGATTCAGCATTTATCGCAATTTTTCCGCAGTAACCTCAAGCAAAACATTGAAACCGTTTCTCTTAATGAAGAGCTTTCTCATGTAAATTCCTATTTAACTATTGAGCAAGCACGTTTTACCGACAGACTATCAGTGGTGATCGAGATAGATCCGAGCCTGCTTTCCCTTCAAGTGCCCAGTTTTACTCTGCAACCTTTGGTCGAAAATGCGATAAAACATGGCATTTCTACATTATTAGACAGTGGTAAAATTCATATCTATAGCACTGCCACGGAGAAAGGAATTAAAATAGTGGTAGAAGATAATGCCGGAACTTACGATCCCGCCGACAGCCAAGGTGATGGCTTAGGGCTAAAGATTGTCGATAAAAGGCTCAAAAATCAATTTGGGGAGCAATCCGGGTTACACATTGACTATAAAGCCCAAAACTGGACCCGAATGTCATTCTTACTGCCAAAGGAAGTAATAAATCATGATTAGCGCGATTGTCATTGACGATGAGCAATATGCACGTGAAGAGCTTACAGAGCTACTACATGAAGAAGGAGGCATCTCGGTCATCGCACAAGCGGCAAACGCCATTGAAGGTTTGAAGCTCATCAATCAGCACAAACCCGATGCCGTATTTCTTGATATTCAAATGCCTAAAGTGACGGGAATTGAGCTTCTCAGTATGCTCGACCCTGACACCATGCCCAAAATTATCTTTGTGACCGCTTATGATGAGTTTGCGATTAAAGCCTTTGAAGATAATGCGTTCGATTACCTACTCAAACCTGTCGATCCAGCACGTTTAGCCAAAACACTGACTAGGCTTGATAAAGAGCATAAAAAAGAAAATTACGCCGCCGTTACCCCCATTCGACTAGAACAGATCCCTTGCTCTGGCCATAACCGCATTTTACTACTTTCAACCCATGACATTGAGTTTGCCTTTAGCGATGTAAGCGGCGTTCATGTTGCCACTAAAGAGCAACAAGCCACTAGCCAATTGCCATTAAAAACATTAGAGGAAAAAACCTCTCTTTTACGCTGCCATCGCCAATACCTTATCAATCCAAAATCAATAAAAGAGATACGCCTGCTGGAAAATAACTTGGCCGAGATAGTAACAGTCAGCCACCAACAAGTTCCTGTTAGTCGACGTTATTTAAAAGTGCTCAAAGAAACACTCGGATTTTACTAATAACGCCACCTGAAATACTAAGGCGGCTAATCTCAGAGCTTCTACGGTTCAATAGTTTTTTGTATCTATAGTCGTTGATTCGTTCCAGCCACGTTGCCACTCCATTCGAAAGCGTTGTGCATCGGGCGTATGTTGGCATACCCCATAATAGTAATTACCTGATAAGCCGACTTGATAGGCATGATCTGGGTTACAGTACTCCTGAATACCTTCTAAGTAGCCACCTTCATAATCATGATAATTCACACTTTGTTGAGCTTCAGTTGCGAGTTGCTGTAATGCACTTGGTGTTTTTTGGTGCTGACCTTTTAAACCATCACGATACCCCAGCTCCTGCCACCTTCCTTCTGCCGCCAAATCAGCCATACCTGCACTACAACCTATCATCATGCTACTAAGCAGTAGCACAGAACAACAACGTTTCATTTTCCCTCTCATACAAAACAGCCTTACATATCTGCAAGGCTGTTATAGTAACTTAGTTGGGTAACCTAAGTTTAGCTTTCTTGAACGGGTATCGCTGGTTTTGCTTTAAATTTAATGAAGAATAACGCCGTAAGCACTGCGGTTGTGATTAAACCAATAATCGTTGCAAGAGTGATGTCTAAGCCAAAGCCAATTTGCGCATTAGCAAGATATGTGAACGTCACTGCGGTCATGAAAATAGCTGGAATAGTACAAATCCAATGGAATTTATCCGCCTTAATTAAATACGCAGCACCCGTCCACAACATGATCATTGCTGTCGTTTGGTTTGCCCAGCCAAAGTAGCGCCAAATAACACCAAATTCTGCTTTAGAAATTAAGAAACCAACCACAAACATAGGAATCGCAATCATCAGACGTTTTGGTAAATCTTTTTGCGCCATTTTCAAAAAGTCAGCCAAAATCAAACGAGCCGAGCGGAAAGCTGTGTCACCAGACGTGATAGGTAGAATAATCACACCAAGCACAGCCAGAACACCACCAATTGTACCTAGCAGAGAGGTAGAAACTTCATGTACCACGGCTGCAGGACCACCATCAGCCAGTGTCGCATTAAGTGCTTCCGTCGATTCATAGAAACTTAGTCCTAATGAACACCAGATAAGTGCAATAACACCTTCACCAATCATGGCACCGTAGAAAATAAAGCGACCTGATTTCTCATTTTGCATACAACGGGCCATTAACGGCGACTGTGTGGCGTGGAACCCTGAAACAGCACCACAAGCAATAGTAATAAACAATAATGGCCAAAGCGGTAAATCCGTTGGATGGAAGTTAGTCGCAAAATCTAAGCCTTGGCTGTAGAAGCCGTGATCACTCACTGCTAGACCAATAATTAGTCCTACCGACATGAAAACAAGTAACGCCCCAAAGAACGGGTAAAAGCGACCAATGATTTTATCAACAGGAACAATCGTAGCAAGAATGTAGTAACCAAAAATAATCGCAACCCACATAGTGACGTTCATCTCTGTAAGGTTACCTAACAGCTTTGCAGGACCGAGTACAAATACAACACCCACCAACATCAGCAATATCACAGCAAAGAAGTTCATAAAATGTTTTGCGATATTACCTAAATGGTTGCCTACTACTGTCGGAACAGATGCACCACCAGAGCGAACACTTAGCATGCCTGAAAAGTAGTCATGAACTGCACCAGCAAAAATGCAGCCAAACACAATCCATAACATGGCAACCGGGCCATAAAGGGCACCAAGAATAGGACCAAAGATAGGACCAAGACCTGCAATATTAAGCAGCTGGATCAGATAGATTTTTTTATCGGATAATGGCACATAATCGACCCCATCCGCTTTGGTATGTACTGGCGTCGCTTGTTCTGGCTTAGGGCCAAAGACTCTTTCGACAAACTTGCCATATGTAAAATAGCCCGCCAGTAAAATACCGACGCAGAGTAGGAACCAAGTCATGATTGTTCTCCTTTTTAATGACGCTGGTCATTGTAAAGAGATCAAAAATAAGTAATACGAAGAAACAATCGAGTGGCGATATAACAAGTTAAGTGGTATTTACACCAAATAAACGGAAGGCAAACATTGAAGTGGTGGATGAGAAATTAAGATACAAATGACAGATACGAAAAAGGCGCGCTGATCACAGCGCGCCTTTATAGCACATTTGAGAACGGTCTCGTGTGCGTTACTTTTTAGCCAACTTCTCTTTGATACGAGCCGACTTACCAGAACGCTCACGTAGGTAGTACAACTTGGCACGACGTACTGCACCACGACGCTTAACAGTAATGCTGTCAACGATAGGTGAGTGAGTTTGGAATGAACGCTCAACGCCTTCACCGTTCGAGATTTTACGAACTGTGAATGCAGAGTGTAGACCACGGTTACGAATAGCGATTACAACGCCTTCGAAAGCCTGTAGACGCTCACGGTCACCTTCTTTTACTTTAACCTGTACAACTACAGTATCACCAGGAGCGAATGTAGGTAGGTCTTGTTTTAGTTGCTCGTCTTCGAGCTGCTTGATGATGTTACTCATTTCTATACCCTAGAATAAACTGATTCTAAATTTACTTAGTTACTTGCTCGGTTTTTTGCTCGATATTCTCGAACATACTCGGCAAGTAATAATTCCTGTTCGTCAGTCAGAGCTAGGTTTTCCAGGAGCTCTGGTCTTCGAAGCCAAGTTCGGCCCAGCGATTGTTTTAAACGCCAGAGACGAATATCCTGATGGTTTCCGGATTTCAGCACCGCTGGTACTTCTTCTCCATCTAACACTTCAGGGCGTGTGTAATGAGGGCAATCTAGCAAACCATTTGCAAAAGAATCTTCTTCTGCAGACGCAAAATCCCCCAGCACTCCAGGAATAAACCTAGAAACTGAATCGATTAACGTCATGGCTGGCAATTCACCACCCGTGAGCACAAAGTCGCCAATTGACCATTCTTCGTCAACTTCAGACTGAATAATGCGCTCATCTACCCCTTCATATCGGCCACAAATCAATAATAAATTATCGTTTGTTGCTAATTCCTCAACACCAGCTTGATCCAGCTTACGGCCTTGAGGAGACAGGTAGATCACTTTCGTCTTACCTGGCGCGGCCTGTTTTGCTGTATGAATGGCGTCACGCAAAGGTTGCACCATCATCAGCATTCCAGGTCCACCGCCGTAAGGTCTGTCATCGACAGTACGATGTTTGTCATGAGTGAAATCACGAGGATTCCATGTTTCTAATGACAACAGCCCTTTTTTAACCGCTTGACCAGTTACCCCAAAATCGGTAACCGTTCGGAACATTTCAGGAAAAAGGCTAATTATGCCAACCCACATTTGTCCGCTCGCTATACCTAGGGGTTAAAATCCAGGATCCCAGTCAACTTCGATCCGTTGAGCAGTGCGATCAACTGACTTGATTACCTGCTCATCAAGAAACGGAATTAGCCGTTCCTTTTTACCAAAAGCATCTTTAAGGTTTGCTTTAACCACCAAAACATCATTTGAGCCAGTTTCTAACAGGTCTACGACCTCACCAAGGCCGTAGCCTTTCGTCGTGAAAACTTGCATTCCAAATAATTCACGCCAGTAGAATTCTTCTTCTGACAGTTCAGGCAGTACAGCAGCAGAAACGGCAATTTCAGCGTTAGTAAATGCCTGAGCATCTTCTCTAACATCCAAACCTTCCAGTTTACACACCAAACCTTTATGACGTTTCCAGCTTTCCACTGAAAACTCGACCCACTCACCTTTGACTTTAACCATCCAAGGTTTGTAATCGAAAATACTTTCGGAATTGTCTGTGAAGGAAATAACTTTCAGCCAACCACGAATGCCATAGGAAGCACCAAACTTACCTACAACAATAAGATCGTCTTGCTTATTCATTACGTCCTCACTTTTAACCGACACTAATTAAGCCGCTTTGTTTGCGTCTTTAACTAGCTTAGCTACACGATCAGATAGTGAAGCACCTTCGCCAACCCAGTGGTTAACGCGGTCTAGATCTAAACGAAGACCTTCTTCTTGACCTTGAGCTGTTGGGTTAAAGAAACCTACTTTCTCAATGTAGCGACCAGTTGCCTTGTAACGGCTGTCAGCTACAACGATTTGATAGAATGGACGCTTCTTAGCGCCGTGACGTGCCAAACGAATGGTTACCATATCGTCCTCTTTGCTTACTCAAATAAAATCGGCCCCGAAAAGTATTTTGCGGGGCCCGTGCCAAATTAAAGCCCCGGAATTTTACTCTTTCTCCGGGGCAATGCAACTTTTTTAGCTACTTTTTCACCACTATTTTTCTAGTGGCTTGAGATATCAGGGGTTAACGGCCGAAACCGCCCATGCCACCCATACCTCCCATGCCGCCCATCATGCCTTTCATGTTGCGCATCATGCCTTTCATTCCACCTTTTTGCATTTTCTTCATCATCTTCTGCATTTGAGTGAATTGCTTAAGTAACTTGTTCACATCTTGAACTTGGGTACCAGAACCCGCCGCGATGCGTTTTTTGCGTGAACCTTTAATTAGCTCTGGACGCTGACGCTCTTTCATGGTCATGGAGTTAATAATAGCTTCCATTTGCACAAACATTTTGTCATCAACCTGATCTTTCACATTTTCAGGAAGCTGAGACATACCAGGCAATTTATCCATCATGCCCATCATGCCACCCATGTTTTTCATCTGGCCAAGTTGTTCGCGGAAATCTTCCAGATCAAAGCCTTTTTTCTCTTTGAACTTTTTCGCTAACTTTTCGGCTTTATCTTTGTCTACGTTACGTTCTAAATCTTCGATTAAAGACAGAACATCACCCATACCTAAAATACGAGACGCAACACGATCAGGGTGGAAAGCTTCTAACGCGTCGGTTTTTTCACCCACACCTAAGAACTTAACTGGTTTACCTGTGATATGACGAACCGACAGCGCGGCACCGCCACGAGCATCACCATCGACCTTGGTTAAGATCACGCCCGTTAACGGCAGAGCATCACCAAAGGCTTTAGCTGTATTCGCCGCATCTTGACCTGTCATGGCATCAACCACAAACAGAGTTTCTACTGGCGTGATAGCAGCATGAAGATCTTTGATCTCTTCCATCATTTCTTCATCAACCGCTAAACGACCAGCGGTATCGACAAGAAGTACATCGAAGAATTTCAGTTTAGCGTGAGCGATGGCAGCATTAACGATATCAACTGGCTTTTGGTCTGCCGAAGATGGGAAGAAATCCACACCAACATCGTTTGCTAATGTTTCTAACTGTTTGATCGCTGCTGGGCGGTACACGTCCGCAGAAACAACCAAAACTTTCTTTTTATCACGCTCAGTTAATAACTTACCTAGTTTACCAACACTGGTAGTTTTACCAGCACCTTGTAAACCTGCCATCATGATCACAGCAGGAGGCTGACACGCTAAATCTAATGCTTCATTAGATTCACCCATCACAGCTTCTAGTTCAGATTGAACGATTTTGATGAACTCTTGGCCTGGCGTTAGGCTTTTAGATACCTCAACCCCTACCGCACGTTCTTTTACGCGCTTAACAAAATCTCGAACCACAGGTAAAGCAACGTCAGCTTCAAGCAACGCCATACGTACTTCACGTAAAGTGTCTTTAATATTGTCTTCAGTTAGTCGGCCGCGGCCACTAATGTTTTTTAAGGTACTGGATAGTCGATCCGTTAAATTTTCAAACATGATTCTTCGCCCATTAATGCGATATTTGCTGCGATTATAACGCAATCATAAAGTTAGTTTCAGTATCAATAGCATCTACCGATAGCGGCTGACCACTGAGCAAGGTATAATCGATGCTCTGACCGACAAATATTCAGTGATCTGCGATAAATATGGATATGTTAATAGCCCTTGTGGCCGCCTTATTTTATACCCTTGCTCTAGGCCTTGTGGTTCCAGGGCTTGCAAGCCAGAGTGGCATTAAATCCCGCTCTGTATTTGGCTGTGCCTGCGTGGCCTTAGTATTACATGCTTTATTACTCAAAGACCTTATTCTAGATGGAAGCGGACAAAATCTCAGCATTTTAAATGTTGCGTCACTCATAAGTTTTATTATTTCTCTCGTTATGAGTGCAGCGATGCTGAAAGTAAGAGTCTGGTTCCTGCTGCCTGTGATCTATAGCTTTGCCGCCATAAACTTAACGGCAGCAACCTTTTTACCCGGTGCTTTCATTACACACTTAGAAGCAAACCCCAAAGTATTGCTGCATATTTCGCTCGCATTATTTGCTTACTCAACCCTGACAATTGCAACGCTTTATGCTCTGCAACTCGCCTGGTTGGATCATAAACTGAAGAGCAAAAAATCTTTAGCGATTAACCCTAATCTACCTCCATTAATGATGGTAGAAAGGCAGCTTTTCAAGATCATTTTAGTTGGTACTTGCTTATTAACGGTTACTTTACTCACCGGGCTAGTGTTTGTCGATGACATGTTTGCCCAAGGTAAAGCCCACAAAGCAGTATTATCGTTCATCGCTTGGATTGTTTACAGTACACTCCTTTGGGGACATTATCGCGAAGGCTGGCGAGGCCGGAAAGTGCTTTGGTTTAGCATTAGTGGGGCTTCTTTACTCACACTGGCTTATTTCGGTAGCCGATTTGTCCGTGAAATCATTTTGATCAATTAGTGGTCAGCACTGTTAAATATTTATTTGACAGCAGTACCTATTTTAGTAATTACTTTATATTGCCATCCTACATAAAAGGAAAAAAATAGTTTGGACGACATATCCACTGGTGCTTTATTTACAATATTAGCAATGCTTATAATTGTTTCTGGTTACTTTTCAGGCTCAGAAACTGGAATGATGTCCCTTAATCGTTACCGCCTAAAGCACTTAGCCAATCAAGGGCATAAAGGCGCTAAACGTGTTGAACGCTTACTAAACCGCCCTGATCGCTTAATCGGATTGATCTTGATCGGTAACAACCTCGTCAATATTCTGGCATCAGCCATTGCTACTATCTTAGGTATGCGTCTATTCGGTGATTTGGGCGTCGCCATTGCAACGGGTGCCCTCACCTTAGTTGTACTGGTTTTCGCAGAAGTCACACCAAAAACCCTCGCTGCGCTTTACCCTGAACGAGTTGCTTATACCAGCAGTGTTTTACTTAATGTACTCATGAAACTGCTGTCACCTCTTGTATGGCTGGTAAATCTGATCACAAACGGTTTTTTACGCTTACTCGGTATTCGTGCCGATTCTGTGGGTGGTGATCATTTAAGTTCAGAGGAGCTTCGTACTGTCGTTCATGAGGCTGGCGGGCTAATCCCTCGTCGCCACCAAGATATGTTGATTTCAATTTTAGATTTAGAGCATGTCACCGTTGATGACATTATGGTGCCACGTAACGAAATCACAGGCATTGATATTAATGACGATTGGAAATCTATTGTACGCCAGCTAACTCACTCACCTCACGGCCGTATCGTGTTGTACCGCGATCAGATTGATGAGGTGGTCGGTATGCTTCGTCTGCGTGAATCTTACCGTTTAATGTTAGAGAAAAACGAATTCAATAAAGAAATTTTATTGCGCGCAGCAGATGAAGTGTATTTCATTCCAGAAGCCACACCGCTCAACATTCAACTATTAAAGTTTCAGCGCAATAAAGAGCGAATTGGCTTAGTGGTTGATGAATATGGTGATATTCAAGGTTTGATCACCCTTGAAGATATTTTAGAAGAAATTGTTGGTGAGTTTACAACCTCAATAGCACCTAGCTTATCGGATGAAATTATCCCGCAAGCGGACGGTAGTTTCTTAATTGAAGGCAGCACCAATATACGAGATATCAATAAAGGCCTGAAATGGAAACTTCCTACTGATGGCCCAAGAACACTAAATGGCCTGATCCTAGAACATTTAGAGCATATTCCGGAGAGCCAGCTAAGTATTCAGCTTGAAGATCATTTGATGGAAATCATCGAAATTACGGAAAACAAGATCAAACTTGTTAAGGTATACCCGATACCAGCGAAGAAAGCTTCTTAAGAAATTATCGCGTATACATCCTAATCTCACATACAGAAAAGAGCCTATCGAGGCTCTTTTTTATTACCTAAAAATCAACACAAAATACTGACAGTATTAACCTACTTTCAATTCTTGAAGCATCGACTCTGGCAGAGCCAGTTCATCATTTTGATTCACTGAAATGCCCATATCAACAATTGTTTGGGAAATAGCTTTCGCTTCCTCTAATGAGTGCATGCTATAAGTCCCACATTGATATTCATTCAACTCTGGGATCTTGTTTTGCGATTCTACTTTTAATACATCTTCCATCGCGGCTAACCACGCTGTAGCCACTTCTTGCTCTGATGGAGTCCCAATCAGGCTCATATAAAAGCCAGTACGACATCCCATCGGTGAAATATCAATGATTTCAACCGCAGAGCCATTAAGGTGTGAGCGCATGAAACCCGCATACAGATGCTCTAATGTGTGAATCCCTTTCTCGCTTAAGATATCTTTATTTGGAGCGCAAAAACGTAAATCAAACACAGTGATCGTATCACCTTTTGGTGTTTGCATCGTTTTGGCAACCCGCACTGCTGGCGCATTCATTCGAGTATGATCAACAGTGAAACTATCTAGTAAAGGCATTTTAATTCTCCATTGCCACGGGCACCCCCGCTTATTCTTTATGTGTATAGCTGGCTAAAACCACCAACTGCGATTCTCTTCCAATTCACTACGGCAGTGCTTTAATTGCCAACCATAGTCTTTCGCCTGCTGTTCGACTTTACGAGCAACACGCATGATTTGTGGCTTCTGTTGATAAGACTTACGCTTAAAACCGCCTCTGCCCTCATGGTAAGCCAAGTACTGATTATATGCATCCCATTTCGATACACCTAGTTGACTTTGAGTTTCGCTGGTATACCAACCAATAAATAACATAGCATCATCAAAACTGGTGCGCGACCCACCATTATTGGTCGCTTTTTGGTAATCTTCCCATGCAGGATCTTGTGCTTGGGAATAACCGTATGCACTACTGCTTCTACCCCAAGGAATAAAGCCAAGTAAGTAATCTTTCGGTGGACGAGCATCATGAACGAAACTGCTTTCCTGCTTAACAAATGCCATGGCAATTTGAATAGGGGTTCCCCACTCTTCTTCCATTGCGTGAGCATCACTGTACCATTGTGGCTTTTCTCGAAAGATCTGGCATAAATCATCTTGCTGTTTAGGGGGAGCCGTTGCACAGCCTGATAAAAGACTACCGCTAACAGCAAGCATTAAGATTTTATTAAAATCACGACATTTCATGGTAAATACATAAAATCCAGATAAAAAATAAGGCACTCAACGGTGCCTTATTTAAGTTAAGATAAATCTGCAAAATAATCTGCTAAAAAATCATCAAACGATACGGTATCTGAAGCCTCTATTTTTTTCTGAGTCTCTATAGAAGATGCCGCTTCTTGAGCCATTAGCTCATTCGAATACACTTTATATTGATGATCTAGCAGCTGCTTACGATATTTAGCGGCTAGCTCACACCCAACGGTACCAATTCCGCCCGCTTGCTTAGTGTCTTTTAATAATTGACCTGAAATAGTTAGCTCTGGATTATCTAAGCACTCATTTAAGCGCGCACAAGTTTGCTGATATTCATCGCCACCAGCAGCGGTATCCATGGCTTTAGCCACCTGTTCAAGTTCAGCAAAAACACGCTTACCCCATGCATTTTGAGTTAAGCGTTCTCCTTGGCAGCCAATTTGAAGCTCTAGACCCGGCTTACGACCTTCTGTAATGATCTTATTCCAATTATCACGCCAGCAAGCCAGTTCAGCATCATCCATTGGCGCAGAATCAGAGAGCACACTCCAAGTTAAAAATAAGTCTAAGAATCTCACTTGATCAGCAGTGATCCCTGTCGGGCTATATGGGTTCACATCCAGTGAACGAACTTCAATATATTCCACCCCGCCACGAGCCAGCGCTTCAGATGGTTTTTCGCCATTAAGAGCAACACGTTTTGGTCTAATTGGTGAATAAAGTTCATTCTCAATTTGCAGTACATTACTGTTCAACTGACGATATTCACCATCCACTTTGACTCCCAACGCATCAAATTCTGCTGATGGTGTTCGGATGGCTTTCTTCAGACCTAATAAGTATTCATCAAGATCATTAAAACCAATCTTTAAGCTGCTTTGTGCATTATTGGTGTAGCCCAGATCGCTTAAACGCAAAGATGTTGCGTAAGGCAAATATAATGTTTGATCAATATTTTCAAACGGCAGTTGAGTTTCACGACCTTGAAGGAAAGAGCTGCATAACGCTGGTGAGGCACCAAAGAAATAAGGAATTAACCAACCAAAACGATAGTAATTACGAACCAAACCAAAATAAGCATCAGACACTGAGTCCTGACGCTCTTGCTCTGATTGTTCACCAAATAATTGTTCCCAAAATTCATCTGAAAAAGAGAAGTTAAAATGCACACCAGAGATCACTTGCATCGCGCTACCGTAACGAGACTTCAGTCCTTCACGATAGAGGGTTTTCATTTTGCCCGAGTTCGATGAACCATACTGAGCCAATACAATGCTTTCTTCATTATTCACAAAACATGGCATCGACAAAGGCCACAGCTTCTCATCACCCATCTGAGTAAAGGTATAGTGATGAATATCTGTGAGCTGATCCAGTAACGTATCCACATCACGCGACACCGGAGTAATGAACTCCAATAAAGACTCAGCAAAGTCGGTGGTGATCCACTTATTGGTTAACGCTGAGCCAAGGCCTGCTGGATGTGGTTGTTCAGATAACTGACCATCAGGCGTGAAACGCAGCGCTTCTCTCTCTAATCCACGTCCAATCTGAGTGAAGGCATCAGGGTTATTCGCAACCTGCTGTAGCCGTTGGGCAAAATCTGTCAAAACTGTACTCATTTCTTTGGGTGTAATCGAGCTAGCATAATAATTATTAGCCCTGATTACTATTAAAAAAATAGCAAAAAAGCTGGCGAACCAGCTTTTTCATTTGTATTACTGTTGAACTTGTAAAGCTTCTATTGGTAAGCCTAATTGCTCAAGTTCAGGCCGTAACTTCGCCGCATCTCCTACTACAACAATTTGATACTGGCTTGGGTTAAACCATTTAGCAGCAAGCTTATTAAGCTCTGCTTGTGAAATCGTCGCAGCAATATCATTACGCTGTTCAATAAAGTCATTATCTAATGAATAGGTTAGCATTTTGGCAAGCAAACTCGCTTTTTTGCCCGGAGTTTCATAACTCAGAGCATCTTTCTGGCCAACAGCCAAGCGCATAAAGTCTAACTCTTTTTCAGTGATCCCTTCTGTTGAGTAGCTCTCTAATTCAGATAAAAACTCTTTAATAGAAGCCGTCGTGGCATTGGCTCTTACCTGTGCATAGAAAGCAATCATCCCGACTTCTTTTGTCCCCAGTAAATAACCGCCGGCACCGTAGGTATAACCTTTATCTTCTCGAAGGTTTAAATTAATACGACTGTTAAAATTACCCGCTAAGTTAAAGTTTGCTAACTGAGTTTTGTATAACTCTCCCGTTGCATCATAATCGAGCCCCTGTCGGATCAAACGAACCACACTTTGCGGTGCATTTGGCTTATCCACTAAATAGATAGATTGCTTATCCAATTCTGGAAGCAGCTGAGGCGACAACATTTTCGGTTCAGGACCTGTCCACTCAGACAATGGCTTTAGCTTTTTCACCAATTGCTTTTGGCTGATATCACCCACCGCAATAAGATCCGCCCCTTTTGGCGTGTAATGCTCACGATAGAACGCCTTCACATCATCCAATGTTAACGACTCTAACGATGTAGTTGTTCCATCACTGGCACGGCTGAATAAGCTTCCATCAAACAAAACTTGACGGGTCGCTTGAGACGCTAACCAAGACGGTTTTTGATGCTCATAGATCACGCCTTCCAGAGCCTGTTTTTTCAAACGATCAAAGTCACTTTGATTAAACGCTGGCTGGAACAAAATTTCTTTTGCAATCGCTAAAGTTGCATCGATATTTTTCGTTAACGACGTCACTGATACGTTCGTGGTATAGCCACCAGCACTGACACGAACGGTACTCCCTAAAGTGTCGAGAGCTTGTTGAATCTCTTCGGCACTGCGTGAAGTCGTACCTTCTTTCAGCATCGCTGCAGTTAAGCCTGCTAAACCTTCTTTACCCGGTTCAACATAACGATTACCCGCAGGAAGTAGCAGTTGCAATTCAATGGTTGGGGTTTCTGTCGCAACGGTTCCTAGCACATTGATTCCACTATCAAGGGTGGTTTGATAGATTTCAGGCATCGTCGCTTCCACTGGCGCAGAGGGTAATGGCATAACGGAACGATCAAAGGTATCTAGCGCTTTACGGACAACCAGTTGTTCCTCACTGATCTTCTGGTAATCTGGTAACTGACGTGGTGGTGGCGTAAAGTTCTCAGGATAAGCTGCAAGCTCAGTTTGCCCTTTTGGTACCACACTCAGAGCCACTTTATTATGACCATTCAAAAACGTTTTGTACGCTTTCATAATGTCTGATGCAGTCACATTGCGCAGCTGCTCAAGCTCTTTACCTAACCGATTTGGGTTGCCATAAAAGGTTTCATACGACGCCAACTGAGAGACCTTGCCCTTCACGCTTTGCAAACCAAAGATGGCGCTGGCCTCAGCGATACCCTGGATTTCCTCTAATTCACGTTGAGTAACGCCTTTTTGCTCAAATTGGTCCAACACTTCCATCACTTGCTGATAGACAGGTTGTAAATCACCATTCTCACCAGATTCTGCCATGGCATACACATACAAGGTACATGCAATCTCACCACAGTCATGGAAAGCTCCAGCATCCACAACTTTGCCTGTTTTCACTAGCTTGTTATATAGCAGACTTGTTTTTCCGCCACCAATTAACTTCGCTAACATATCCAAGCTAGCTTCGTCTTTCTCACCAAGATATGTGGTTGGAAACGCCATCATTAGCATTGGCTGACGAATATTATCTTCCAATGTCAGGTAACGGTTATCATCTAACGTCACGGGCTGCTTTGGTGCATCAACAACTTCAGGACCACGAGGGATCGAGCCAAAGTATTTATTTACCCACTCTAACGTCTGCTTAGTATCGATATCACCACCAATGGTGATCACCGCATTATTTGGGCCATACCAACGTAAGAAGAAAGCTTTCAAATCATTAACATCAACACGATCTAAATCTTCTACATAGCCGATCGTTTGCCAAGAATATGGATGATCTTGAGGATAAAGCGCCTCACCAATACGCTCATACACTAAACCGTAAGGGCGATTATCATAACGCTGTGCTCGCTCATTTTTCACGGTACTGCGCTGGATCTCAAATTTCTTTTGTGAAACCGCATCTAATAGGAAGCCCATTCGATCCGACTCAAGCCACAGCATTTTTTCTAACTGGTTTGCTGGTACCGTTTCAAAATAATTGGTTCGGTCTCGGTTCGTTGTGCCATTAAGACTACCACCCGCTTCCGTAACCAAACGAAAATGCTCCTGATCACCAACGTTCTCAGAGCCTTGGAACATCATATGTTCAAAAAAGTGAGCAAAACCAGACTTACCAATTTCTTCACGAGCAGAGCCAACATGATAAGTCACATCCACGTGCACCAGCGGATCCGATTTATCAGGACTTAAAATGACAGTCAGGCCATTATCGAGTTGATACTTTGAGTATGGAATAACTAACTTGCCAGATTCAGGGGCAACATAGTCAACAAGAGTAATTCCTTCCGGAACCGAAGACAGATCAGACGGTAAGCTAGAGCACCCCGCCAAAGTAACAACAAATGTACCTACCAGCCACTTTTTCATTGGCTCTCCTTTATATAATACCATGTACGATCAGCGCCAATATTGAGTATCGAGCTGCTTTTCCAATCATAATAACAAACAAACTTGGCCAAAAACGCATACGTAGCCAACCCGCTGCTAAACACAGAGGCTCACCAATTATTGGTAACCAGCTTAGCAACAATGCCCAATAGCCATGTCGCTTTAACCAACGTAGAGCTTTATGACCATGTTTTTGGTTGGAAGTTTTATCCGGAAGCAATAAACCTAACCAATAGTTAGTCATTCCCCCCAACGTATTTCCTAAAGTCGCAATGGCAATGATTAACCAAGTGCTGTGCTCATCAAGATGTAATGTGGCAACTAATGAAGCCTCAGAGCCTCCCGGTAGTAATGTTGCACTTAAAAAACCCGTTGAAAATAATATCCACAATGCAGAATCTGCATTAAAAAATGACAACATCTAATTTTCACACTTATCTAAAATAACAAGGACAACTACTTCATCTCTAAAATGATTTTTCCACGCGTATGCCCAGTCGCCACTTTCTCGTGTGCATTCGCAACTTGCGCCATAGGGATCACATCAGCAATCTCTGTTTTTAACAAACCAACACTCACCATGTACAGCATGGCATCAAGTTGATCAGGGGCCGGTTCCACAAGCATACCACTTGCTTTAAACCCTAATGCCGTGGCTTTTTCACAGACCATTTGTGCTGTATTGGTTGGCACCGAAACAACTCGGGCATCGTCCGCTAAACATTTCAGCGCATCAAGTGCCGCCTCTCCACCTACCAAATCAATCAAAACATCCACATCAGATAAACGCTCAGACACAGGCGAGAACTGATAGTTAATCGCATGAGCCCCTAAGGTAGCCATATAATCTAAATTCTTTTCACTGCACGTGGTAAACACCTCAGTCTGTGCTGCCACCGCAATTTGTACCGCTAAATGCCCGACACCACCGGCACCGGCCAAAATAAGCACACGCTCGCCCGATTTTACCTGGGCTTTATCTAATGCTTGCACTGCCGTTTGGCCAGCCAAAGGCAACACCGCCGCCGCTTCTAAAATAACCGCATCGGGCACTGCACTTAATGCATTTTCATCAACCACTACGTACTGACTATACCCACCACCTTGTAGCGGAAAACCAATGAAACCAGCCACATTTTGGCCCGCCATAAATCGTTCAGCCTTGTCACCGCAAGCCACAACAGTGCCTGCAATGTCATAACCAGGGGTCCAAGGTAAATTATCTTTATTTTTTTCCGCAGCCCAACCGAGCCCAGCCCGAGTTTTCACATCTATCGGGTTAACACCAGCAAAAGCAACTTTAACGACAACTTGGCCATTTTCTGGAACCGGAATAGAAGAGGTATGAATATCAAGAACGGAGGGATCACCAAACTCGGTAATAACAATGTGTTTATTTTCAGACATAACAGACCTTACAGTGTTAGTGCCACATAGCAGGGCAGATGATGTAACTTAATAAGATACAAAAAGGGATGCCAACAGCACCCCTTTCTATTTAACAAATTTGTGGTTTAGTTAACAGCAATTAAGAAATTAACCACCCACGAGCGCAAGTAAGATACCAGCAGCAACCGCAGAGCCTAATACACCTGCGACATTTGGCCCCATTGCGTGCATTAATAAAAAGTTCTGTGGGTTTGCTTCTAAACCGACTTTATTCACAACACGTGCCGCCATTGGTACCGCAGAAACACCTGCTGCCCCCAATAGTGGGTTAATGTCTTCTTTCGAGTACTTATTCAATATTTTTGCCATGATGACACCAGCACCAGTACCAATACTGAATGCCACTGCACCTAACGCTAAAATACCCAATGTTTCTACGTTTAAGAAGTGCTCTGCTTGCAGCCTTGAACCAACCCCTAAACCTAAGAAGATAGTAACGACATTAATCAACTCATTCTGAGCCGTTTGTGATAAGCGATCAACCACCCCACTTTCACGCATTAAATTACCCAAACAGAACATACCAACAAGCGGAGTTGCGGATGGTAAGAACAAAATGGTCATGACAAGTACAGCCAGCGGGAACAGCACTTTTTCAGTTTTACTCACATGGCGCAACTGTGCCATTTGAATCTTACGCTCTTCCGGTGAAGTTAACGCTTTCATGATTGGTGGCTGAATAATTGGCACTAATGCCATATAGCTGTAAGCAGCCACAGCAATCGCTCCTAATAAGTCAGGCGATAACTGACTCGATAAGAAAATGGCTGTCGGGCCATCAGCACCACCAATAATCGCAATGGAAGAAGCATCCGCAAGGTTAAACTCCATCCCTGGGATCATGTTTAATAAAATTGCCCCAAATAAGGTTGCAAAAATACCAAACTGAGCCGCAGCACCTAGCCATAATGTCTTTGGGTTCGCGATCAAAGCACCAAAGTCTGTCATTGCCCCTACACCTAAGAAAATCAACAGTGGGAAAATCCCCGTTTCAATTCCGATGTAGTACACATAATAGAGCAACCCACCAGGGTCGGTGAAACCAGCATTAGGAATGTTCGCAAGAATGGCACCAAAACCAATAGGTAACAGCAACAGTGGCTCAAAACCTTTACGAATAGCCAGAAACAGTAGCGTACAACCAACTGCAATCATAATGAGTTGAGTAAACTCAAAGTTTGCGATCCCGGTTTCAGACCACAATGTTAATAAAGCATCCATGCACTTACCCTTACCCTAAACTGACGAGTGGAGACCCCACTGCAACAGCATCACCTTCTTTCACATGCAGTTCTTGTACTACACCACCACGTGCAGCACGCACTTCCGTTTCCATCTTCATCGCTTCTAAGATCAGAATAACGTCGCCTTCAGACACCTGAGCACCAGCTTGAACATTCACTTTAAAAATGTTGCCAGCCAAAGGAGCAGGAACCGCTTCAGACACAGACGGAGCAACCGCAGCAGGCGCTGTTGCTGCCGATGTCGAAGGAGCGACGGCTGACACTTGCCCTTGAGGGCCCACTTCGACGTCATAAACTTGGCCGTCAACTTTCACACTGTAAGTTTCAATGCCACCTTGGGCTTGAGCTGGTGCTGCCACAGGCGCAACTTCTGGCTCAGTACCCGGTGCGGGTTCAAACGCCTCTGGGTTATTACGATTTTTAAGAAATTTAAGACCGACCTGAGGGAACAAGGCGTAGGTCAGTACGTCATCGATGTGCTCATCGGCTAAGGTAATACTGTCTTCTTTTGCTTTGCTGACAAGCTCATTACTTAACACATCAAGCTCCGAAGTCAGTAGATCAGCAGGGCGGCAAGTAATGGCTTCAGCGCCATCCAACACTTTTGCTTGCAGCTCTGCATTGACTTTCGCAGGTGTTGCACCGTATTCCCCTTTTAAGACCCCTGCCGTCTCTTTCGTAATGCTCTTATAACGCTCACCCGTTAAAACATTAATAACCGACTGAGTACCCACAATTTGAGACGTTGGTGTCACCAATGGAATATGACCTAAATCTTCACGAACGCGAGGGATCTCAGCCAGCACTTCATCCATTCGATCCGCTGCACCCTGCTCTTTTAACTGCGCTTCCATGTTCGTTAGCATGCCGCCAGGAACTTGAGCAATCAAAATACGTGAATCAACCCCTTTCATCTGACCTTCAAATTTCGCGTATTTTTTACGAACTTCACGGAAATAAGCGGCAATCGGCTCAAGCTGATCCAGTTTCAAGTTAGTATCGCGCTCAGTCCCTTCTAACATCGCAACCACAGTTTCAGTTGGAGTATGGCCATAAGTTTGGCTCATTGAAGAGATCGCGGTATCCAGAATATCAATTCCAGCTTCAACGGCCTTTACTGCTGTCGCTGTCGAAAGTCCTGTTGTGGCATGAGAATGTAAAGCGAGCGGCACATCACAAGAAGATTTAATACGAGTGATCAGCTCTTCTGCTTCGTACGGCTTAAGTAGACCAGACATGTCTTTAATGCAAATGGAGTGGCAACCTAAATCTTCCAATCGTTTAGCAAGATCAACCCAAGAATCCGTATTGTGAACCGGACTGGTTGTGTATGAGATGGTCCCTTGAGCATGAGCCCCAACATCAATCGTTGCTTTCACGGCTTTTTCAAAATTACGCACATCGTTCATGGCATCAAAAATCCGGAAAACATCCATGCCATTTTTATGTGCACGCTCTACAAATTTTTCGACGACATCATCAGCATAGTGGCGGTAACCAAGCAAGTTCTGCCCACGCAGTAACATTTGCATTGGTGTATTCGGCATGGCTTTTTTCAGCTCACGTAAACGCTCCCACGGATCTTCCCCTAAAAAACGAATACAGGCATCAAACGTTGCCCCACCCCAAGTTTCTAAAGACCAGTATCCGACTTTGTCTAGCTCAGCGGCGATAGGTAGCATATCTTCGATACGCATGCGTGTTGCAAATAATGATTGGTGTGCATCACGTAATACTACATCCGTGATGGAAAGTGGCTTGGACATGCTCACAAACTCCTTGTAATTTTTATCCTAAAGAACAGATCAACTGTTTGATTGACGGTACTTATGAACAGCAACAGAGATCGCTGCGGCAACCTCAGGTTTCACAATTGAACTTGTTGGTTTGATTTTTTGAGTTGCTACTTGTGATTGAGGAGGTTGTTCCTCAGCTACAAGCTTTGACATTAATCGAACTAAAAAGACTAGGATGGTAAGGAATATGAACACCACGGTCATTCCTGTCACCATGAGTGTTGCAGCTTCCCACAACTGGCTTCCTAAATCTGTCATCGTTGCTTCCTTTCTTTTTTGTGACAGTTGGGTTAAGGATTATCACGACATGTAAAAATTTGTCAATTTTGTTTAATCCTTAAGAAGGACAAACAGATATTCATTATTAAAAAGACCAATTTGAACAATAAAACCCTTAATATGGGTACAATCCTACCCATTTCGTCTATCAGCAACTAGAAAAAGAGACAAAAAACAACCAAAAGAGCGGCATATATTAAATAAACTAGAAAAAAACCATGAAAAACAACACAAATGTAAATTTATGGTTAACGGTATGATTATTTACAGTTAACAAAAAAGAAGGAAGGGATAAATAATAGATTAGGACAGAAATATTACTCCCCGACTACTGTCGTTACAACTTGGAGCGAGTGAGGAGAGAGGGTTGTATTAATCACCCTAAATGGCTCAAAGGCGATTTGATTTCAGACATAAAAAAACCTGATACTAAGATCAGGTTTAAAATAATGGCGCGCTCGGAAGGATTCGAACCTTCGACCGCCTGGTTCGTAGCCAGGTACTCTATCCAGCTGAGCTACGAGCGCGCAATAATTCTTTTTGTCTGT
>NZ_JAKRGH010000035.1 GCF_022347565.1 Vibrio sp. Of7-15 | reverse complement strand
AGTTCGTTCCTTGCCTCTGTCCTAGAGGTGTCCATTGTCTTCCTTGCTAGTAACCATCCTAGTTACTATTGAGTCCGTTCAATGTCCTGTTTGCTCTCCATGCCGATAACTCATCCTGAATCACCGATGCCTCGTCCTGAGACTAACCAAATCCGTGGTTAAGTTCCTGTTCCGTGTCAGCATCCTTCCGACACCAATAAGGTTACGCGAATCGACATTTTCAGCAATAGATTATGATCACATTATATCGTCAGACAAAACACAAAAAAAAGAAAAGTAAATATATTTCAATGATATAAGTGAGTTACAGGGGTTTATCTACAGGTACAAAACGCTTTTTCTTACGTGATATGTAAGAGATCTCTTACAACGACTTAAGCATTTCAGGCAATAAGAGATCTCAGTAAAAGAAATTACAGGACACAATCTAAGAAGAACCTTTAATTATTTGATAAAAACGCAGTCACTTTAGCATCTAAATCGGGCTTCCATCGCACGGGAAGCTCTTGCTCTATCCGATGCATTAAGGCTTTACTCTCTGGATCAGAGGACACTAAAACCGCAGTGGATCCCCATAAGTAACTTTTGGCTAATAAAAAAGAATGACCTTCTGTAGCAAACTGCAGTTGCTGCCAATAAAGCTGAGCCGTTTTAAAATAGGCGGGTTCGTACCTCAACTCTGCTGACTTTTCCATCCAATACAGGGCAAGATCGGCCACTTTGCTTTCATCATCCGACCATGAAAACACACTATAAAGTCGGCTTAGTTTATAAGCAGCAATCGGCGACTTTCGCTCCGCCGCTAACTGATACCAGAAACGCGCTTTATTTGGATCGTAAAACTTTTCACTTTGATCTTCGTATATCTCCCCCAGTGTGATTTGAGCAGACAAGGACTGCCTCTCTGCGGCTAACCCACACCAATACAGCGCCTGCTCTATGTCTCTTGGTTTCCACTTAGAATCTAGATATAACCGCCCGAGATCACAACCTGCTTCGTAAATGCCACTCTCAAACGCTTGTTGATACCAATATAACGGAGAACTTTCATGCTCTTCACTCCAACTATAATGCACGATGCAGTCTCCAACTTTCTTCTGTGCCATTGGGATCTTTTGATGAGCTGCTTTTGAAAACCACTGGCAGGCTTTGGTTTGATTCGGCTTTACACTCCAGCCAAGTTGATAAAAAAGCCCTGCTGTAAATTGCGCTAAAGAATCACCTTCTTCTGCTAACTGCTGGTATTGCATTAATGCGGCTCGATAATCACCATTTTTAAGTAATGTTTCCGCACTCTCCCTTGAAACCTCATCGCTATTTGCAAAGGCAACCGAACCAAAAATCCAAAAAAGTAGGCCGATATACCACCGGCCTAAATACATAAAACGACTCTTCATATGTTTACCCCGATGGGAAAATACCCACTAAAGCGATAATCCAGTTCACGGTCAGATATGGCATTCTATTTTCATGCGCAAGGCTACCACCAGTATTACTAATCATAGTGGTTGCCACAGAATCAACTGAGCCTGTTATCGTCAAACTAATAGAGTCCGTATGCATGGCCACATTTGGCGGATTGGGTGTATAGATTTCCTCTCTGTTTGGACTATCACCTAACGCATTATTTTCAGGATCGGTTTCTGTGGATGAACCATTATTGGCATGCAGCGTAGCCGCCCCGCCAGCATCAAGAGTATTCGTTATACTGGTTGTTGCACTGTGAGTATGCGAAGGAAGATGAGACGTGGACAATACCACGGTTTCCTCCCCTCCTTTTTGCCCTAACGAGTAACTTTCCAATCCAGGGCCTTGCCTTGCTCCAATCAATACTCGGCCTCTGGCATCAGGTAAAGCGAAGGTCGTTTCGCCATTTCCACCATAAGTCGTTCCTAAAATAGAAAACAACGCTGTATTTGATGCGATGGATAGTAACTGACCATCGGCAAAAGCATAACCACTTGGGGCAAAGTTCCCCGCAAATACACACATTGTTCCAATTAGAGGTTCAGAGGAACAGGCATGAGCTGGGTTAGTTATTAATAGTGAAGGTAATAAGCAGGCCGAATAAAGTGACCGTTTAAACATCTTTTTCATGAGTTATCTCTCCTAAGTAGAGAAGATAAAAGTAGGCTTGTATTTTTCTTTTTAAGACTGACCCGTAATATTAGTAAGCTACTTAAAAATAGCATAAAACCGGAAGGCTCAGGAACAATGACCGCATGAGCATCTACAAGCGTAATTGAACTATCAGAAAGAAGAGAAAAGGCCCCACCTGCAAACCCTTCTCCTTTACCGGCAACATGGCTACCAAACGTTAATATCTCACCCGGCGCTAGTGTAAAACCAAAGCCAAAAGTAGAAATATCGGTCACTAAATCTCCTGATGTGCCTAACACAGCACCATTTTTTTCATCACCGAAAAGCGTGTCTGACAATAAATCGGAGAAAAAGATTTCTATGGCAGAAGCATCAAACAACGCAATGAGTGAATCAGCAAAAGCATCAATATCTGCATCTACACTGTTACTGACTTCAATTTCAAAAAACACATCAAAAAAACTGCTACCTGATGTATTCTCAAGATCAATGCCATAATCAAAAAATACTTCACCAGCGTCATCGGCATCCCCAAAGAGTTCAACCGACGTAGAAACTGAGTCTCCCAAATGGGTAAACATGCCTCCTACCGGATTTGGCCCTACGGGAGTCAATCCTGTCACCGTCGTCATTGGGCCAGCAGCTCCCCCTATAACGCTGTCCATCGTCGTACTATGTGTTGCCCCACCATCAATAAATGAGCTGCCAGTATCAAATTCAACAGAACCGTGAATAAGCAAATCTGCGGGAACCAGCATCGCCACACTGACATGACTAAAAATAAGACCAATCAACAAAGAAATTGATCTTAAAATTTTTGCAAACATGAATCCTCCTATGGTTATACAACCAAGTCAGACACATGAAGCAAGCTTTATACCTTTGAAAATATGGCTTTATAAACAGTCAATTGAGATCGCACGCTGTAATGCAGCACCATAAAGTGTAAAAAATACTGACAAATAAGAGCAGCAGAAACAAAAAAGCCTCAGTATGAGCTGAGGCAAAGAGTGAATTAACAATAAGTAGTATCAGTTAGAAGCGGTAGTTCATACCTACCGACATTAAGTATTCACTTTCATTGTAGAATTCAATGTTTGAAGAGCTGTTCCCATAACCGGCCAAAGAGATAAACGACCAATTTTCCAAACCAAAGGCCTGTTTATATTCATAAGCTGCAAACAAGTTGTATTTATCATCTGAGCGTGTTTTATCAAAAACAGGATTTGAACCATCGTAAGAGCGGTTTGTATAACCTGCCGTTAAACCAAATTGATGGCGCTGATAAGCTTTAAAATACGTCAATTCAACCCCATAAGCCTTGTATGACATGGCACTACCATCCGCAGAGTGCGATACAAAAGTAGCCGACGGAATTAACGCTGACGTAGCATCCAACCCATACTTATACTCACCTTTCATATAAATAGTACTGGCATCACGAGCCAATGTGCTTTGCACAGCTGAGCCGCTTGTTACACCCGACTTTTCGTTATCGATCTTTTGTGTACCATACGCTAAATCTAACGAAAAGTTGGAACCCGCAATATCAGACAAACTTAAACGATACGCGTTACCCGTGACATCCGTTGTTTCTCGCTTCGTATTAAGTGCATAAGGGTCTGACCACGTTTCTCCCGCCATGACCGTTGGCAAAAATGACACGCCCACAACCATACCAGACGCTAATTCCTGGCGGTAACCCAGCTCCAGTGCAAAGGTTCCCACCGCAATGTCTTCACGAGAAGTACCAAGAAACACTTGTTTATCAAGCTCTGTACCAAAGGTATACGCCACACTGCCTAAGGGTGCAACCAGCATCTGGCTTTCAGCGTCAGCCTCATTGTGTGTCGTATTATTGGCTTCACCATCGGTATTAAAATTGGATGTTTCAGACATAAAGCCTGCATTAATGGAGACTTCACCACTAATGCCCTTTTCACCTAATTCTGCAAACGCAGCACCAGACGCCAATGAAGAAAGGAGCAGAGTTGATAAGATTGTTTTTTTCATTATTTATGGGACCTGTTAAATGTCAGTGGCGTTAAAGTATCACCATTGACGTCAAAAAAATGTGAATATAAAACATCATTTTATTATTAATCAGTTAGATGGGCATATCAACGAAATTAACCGTTTACGTTTAATTCAGAATAAATGAACCAAGCTAACCTTCATGACACCTATTAACGAGACCACTCAAGTACGGGCCACTGCTGTTTCATAGCTTCATTCATTAATAAAGGGCAAGGATTTACAGTGTAAACTTCATCGGCAAACTGGCACAGTGGCAGATCATTAATGGAATCGGTATAAAAGCAAATATGACCAATAAAAACAGGTTGAAGCTTTAACCATTCACGTAAACGCACAACTTTTCCTTCGCGAAAGCTGGCTGAACCTTGGATATGATGAGTGTATTTATTCTCGGCACATTTCAGGTCAATGCCGATAGCTTCATCAACACCTAACATTTTGGCAATGGGCTTCACTAAAAAGCTCACCGTTGCAGAAATAATTAAAATCGGCACACCATCGCTTTTTAAATCCTGTAATACAGATGTCACCTGAGGGAACACTAAAGGCCGAATAAACTGCTCTGCAAACTCACAAGCCAGTTCATCCACCTCCGCCATAGACAGTACCTGTAAAGGCATAATCACAAACTTCATGTATTCATTAATATCTAAGGTTCCGGCAACATATTCAGCCATGAGCCGCTTATCTTCATCAAGAACACTTGGGTTATTAATCACCCCTTTTTCCAATAAAAAATGAAGCCAAAGAGTGACGCTGTCACCATCTATAATTGTTTCATCCAAATCGAATACAGCCAGCTTCTGAGTCATTGCCTTACACCTTAAAAATTAATACGTTAACACTATATAAAAGATTACAAGACAAAAATGACACAATGATGAGATCCCCTTCTCTCATATTTTCTAATCAACGTCTTTACTACTGTAATAACAGAGTCTTTTTTTGAACTAAAATTAACCACACTCAAAAATATTTAAACAGCTCAGGTAAACACTAATGAAAAACCTGAAATTTTCTTAGAAAAACCTAAGTTAGCTAATGCGAATAGCTCTCATTGGGTATATGTTGATGAGAGATGTCATTGAGGAATAAATGTAATGAACGCAAATCTAATTCAGCAAGTACAGCAATGGATCGCTAACGACCCAGACTCAACAACGCGTAATGAACTACAAACCCTACTTGACGAGAATAACGAAACTGAGCTTAGCCAACGTTTTGCTGGTCGCCTAGAATTTGGCACAGCTGGCCTTCGTGGTGTGGTTGGTGCAGGCCCAACACAAATGAATCGTTTAGTTATTCAACAAACTTCTGCCGGCCTTGGGCAATATTTACTTAACACCGTTGAAAACGCTGCCACACGTGGTGTGATTATCGGATACGATGGCCGTACCGATTCAAAACGTTTTGCTCACGATGCAGCAGCCGTATTGAGTGCCCAAGGCATTAAAGTCATGCTGACACACACTGTCGCGCCAACGCCTTTAGTGGCATTCGGTGTTCTTCACCTATCAGCGGCGGCGGGTATTGTAGTAACAGCAAGCCACAACCCACCAGAATACAATGGTTTTAAAGTGTACTGGGATAATGGTGCACAAATCATCCCACCGCATGACTCTGGTATTGCCGATGCGATCTTAGAGGCAGCTGAAAAGCCTCTGCCTTACCTGCCGACTGATGAAGCACGTGAGAGAGGTGTTCTGACGCTATTAGAAGACAGCTTCTACCAAGAATATCGCTCGACTCTTAACAACATGCCAGAGCTAAAAAAACAAACGGAAGACGCGACCATTGCCATCGCCTATACTGCGATGCATGGTGTTGGTGCTAACTTAGCGGAAACGTTACTAAAAGACGCAGGTTTCAATAAAGTCCACAGTGTTGCAGCACAGCGCGAACCGGATGGCAGCTTCCCAACCGTTAACTTCCCTAACCCTGAAGAAAAAGGGGCGATGGATCTTGTTATCGCAGAGGCCAAAAAACACAACGCAGAATTGGCTTGCGCAAATGATCCAGATGCAGACCGCTTTGCTGTTGCAGCTAAAACCAGTACTGGCGACTATAAAATGCTAACGGGTGATCAAGTAGGCATTCTATTTGCTCATTCTCTACTAGAAAACAACCAGAACGATTCTGCACTTGTGGGTAATACCATTGTATCGTCTAGCATGCTTGAAAAAGTCACGGTTGCTGCTGGTGCAAACTACTACCAAACCCTAACTGGTTTTAAGTGGTTAACAAACGTAGCAATGCAAAAGCAAACAGAGCAAGCACCATTCTTATTTGCTTACGAAGAAGCACTTGGCTACACCGTGGGTAACAGCGTATGGGATAAAGATGGCTTATCTGCATTAGTGGCTTTTGCTCAGCTGGCTGAAAAGCTCGCTAATGAAGGAAAAACAGTCTGGGATCAACTAGAAGCATTGTACCGCCAACATGGTTTATACCTTAATGCTCAGCGTAGCATTGCATTACAGCCTGGTTCTCCAAACATTGGTGAAGCACTACGCGCAGCACCACCGAAAGCCATTGCTGGTAGTACTATTGTCACCACCGATGATTTAAAACACGGACTAAGAACGCACCACTCTGGCGAAGTAGAGCCTATCGACTTACCAAGCAGCGACGTATTAATTTATCGTCTTGCTAACCAAGCAAGAGTTATCGTGCGCCCATCAGGCACCGAGCCAAAGCTAAAGTGTTATTACGAAGTAGTAAAACCGCTTTCTGACGGAGATGACTACTCACAAGCTCAAGACAGCGCGGTAAGTGCAATGGAACAGCTGATTGAACAGCACCAAGCTTCTTTAAGCTAAATGCAGTCTTTCTCACTCATGTCTTTGTAATATAAAAATAATTAGCCGCTCACTTTGTGCAGCGGCTACTTTTCTTCAATTTTCGAATTAACCTATCATTTCTTCTTCAATCATTTGTTTTTAATTATTTATTCACTCTCATAAGCCGTATTATAATTGATACAGTTATGACTAAAATTTATGAGAAGCCACATGAATAATGATGACAATATTATAAAATTATTAGCAATTTGCTTAGTGATTGGCCTCATTATCTTAGCGTTTGCCCTATACCCAAGAGATGAAAGTTGCTCTTCTGATTTAGAGTGCCTAGCTCAAGATTATTTGCCTGCGGCTAGCGAACAATGCCCAGGAATGATCGAAAAATTATCTCAATATGAGTTTACGTGGACATTTTCTGGCCAGAACCCTCGTTTCCAGACATTTGAATGGCATAACGAGCTCAACAAAGAAATCATTTATGTTGGCGATCGATTCAAGCAATTTAACCCACAAGAAATATGGCAAAACTACATTTACCAATGCACATTCGACACTCAACAGAATAAAGTCATTGATGTAAAAATGTACGCGGGCGTTTTATAAACCCCTTGAGCGTTTCACCTATCTCAAAAATAAGTTCGTTTAACTGTGCTTTCATTAATAGTGAGAATAGTGCCGTAAGTTTTTGTTTATTAATCAAGAATACCCAGCATTCCTCGACTCCATTTTATAGATTACCAAAAGGTTTTTACGCCACTTAAAGATAATTAAGTGTAAAAATAAAATAGGAGTCACACATGATAAAAAGTATCGGGCTTTTTGCTCTGACAAGCCTGCTGGTGGCCACTCCGCCAGCGGTCGCTGAAACCCTTGAAGCCACTGATCACCGCCTAAATTATCAAGGTAGAATTATTAAGGATTGGCAAAACCAAGATGTGCAGCTCAACTGGCCAGGCTCTCGATTAAGTTTTCATTTTTCCGGCAGCCAAGTTGACATCACCATGAACGGGCAAGGTGCACGTTTTGATGTATTGGTCAACGGCCAACTTCACCAAGTTCTTAATACAAACTACGATAATACGGTTTACCCGTTGGTGAACCTCAACGCACCTGACACGATAAAAGTAGAGCTGGTTAAACGCACCGAAACCTATGATGCTATGTTAACGATTGATGCACTGAATGGTGACGGTCAATTTGAGGGAAGTTGGGTTAACCAGCCTCACATTCTTTTTATTGGTGACTCCATCAGTGCAGGGTTTGGCAGTGAATCTAACAAACGCCAATGCACCCAAGAAGAGATTTTTAACACATCCAATGCACGTAAAGCTTTCCCTTCAAAAGCCGCGCAGCAGCTAAACGCGAGCTACAGTCAGGTGTCTTACTCTGGTCTTGGTGTATTACGTAACTACAATGGCAACCAGCCTCATCACAATGCCTCTTATTATCATGACAAAGCTGGGGCCGTATTTGGTTTCAAACAGCCCTTTGAAGACAAACACCCTAACCTTATTGTCATTGAGCTCGGTAGCAATGATTTTAGTACTAACCTAAACGAACATGAGCCTTGGCCAGACATGACAGCCTTCAAGGAAGCATGGTCTGACGCTTACGTAACCCTGTTAGATAATTTACGCCAGCGTTATGGCAATGTTCCTGTGATCACTGCTGGTAATTATGTATGGCCTAACAATGAGCTTATTCCGGGCTTAGAAGAAGTACAAACGAAGCTGAAGCAACAAAACAAAGAACCAATCAACATTGTCACAACAGTAAGTAACTTGGAAGGTTGCTTGTGGCACCCAACCGAAGCAGAGCACACAGCCATTGCCGATACACTGGTTAATTACATCAATACCCACCAGCTATTAAAGTAACGTCAAGGTAAGCCTCATCAAACCACAAGCAGGCGATTCTCAGCCTGCTTTTCCCTTCAATTTCACTATCAAAGATAAAATAAAATGGAATAAAACATTCTTTAACGCCCTCTTTTATTTCAGCAAATTATAGGTTTTAATACTGTTTTAGATGTGAATCTTCGCACACCTTTAAGAATGATTCTTAATAAAAGTGCTATTCTATTTATCAACGGGTTCAATATCATTTATGGTAGATTTGTTAAGATGTTAAACATGAACCGAGGGAAGGAATGGATTTAAAACAACAGATAATCCAATTAGAAGAAAACCTTTTTACACTTGAGGTACGCAGCTCAAAGCAAAGGCTAGTTGAATTTTTATCTGAAGACTTTCAAGAAATTGGAGCCTCGGGAGACTTTTTTGGTCTAAATGAAGTACTAGCTCAATCTCCAGCAGTGCCAAGTTGGTCAATAAAAACCAAAGACTACCAGCTCAAGCTATTATCAGATGACATCGTAATCTTGACTTACAGAGCCTTTATTCGCCAGTCTAAACTTGATAATGGCACTTACTCCCTTCGTAGCTCTATTTGGAAAAAACAAGATAAGGGCTGGAAAATGACCTTTCATCAAGGCACCATCATCAAACCAACCCAATTTAAATAACTCTACAATTTAACCTAGCTTAACCGCCGTGCCATAAGCCAATATTTCCGAGGCTCCTTGCATAATAGCACTGGTTGTAAAACGAACATTAACCACCGCATCGGCCCCCATGTCTGCCGCTGCGGTCAGCATGCGCTGGCTAGCTTCAGCACGAGCTTCCGTCATCATCTCCGTATAACCTCGAATTTCACCTCCAAAAATACTCTTGAAATTAGCCATAATATCGCGACCAACGTGTTTCGATTGCACAATGTTACCCGTGACCACCCCCAGCACCGCCACCACTTGGTGCCCAGGAACATCCGGTGCCGTTGTTGCTAATACAGGAGAGTTATTCATCATTCGTCCTTTCTAGTTTTGGCATTAATAAACTCACGCCTTTAACGAAACGTTTTTATATGGCATTTACCAGGATGGTGGAAACGTGAATTAAACTGCACATCTCGAAAACCCACCTCTGACTGTGATTGATATAACTTACCATTCACTTTATACAACAAGGCTTCTAATACGCCTGCGTTTGTTTTTAGAGTGATACTTTTCTCATAAGAACTGCTGATTTCATAGCGCCCTTCATACCAGCCGCGATCTGCGTCATATAACTCTTTCACTAACGTCATCAGCCTATCTGTATAAGGCGTCTTCCATAATGCCCACATTTGGAAAGCCGCACGGGTAGAGACTAACGCAAGTTCATCGTATGAAGTGCCATTTTCAGTAATCGTCACCCACGGTGTCCCCAACGCATAAATAGCATCGTACACAGAATAAGGTTCACCACTAACAACGTGATCTGCTCTCGCCGTATAAATACGCTCCTGATGCCAACGATTTTCCTGAACCTGATAAATAGAATCGGCCATTGCAGACAAAACAGCATTACTATGGCTCGCATCACTGCTGCTATTATCCTGAATATTATCCCAGTTAAATTCCAGACCTAGCCAAAGATAAGGCGTAGAGTAAACAGGGTTTTGTATATGGAACTGACGGGGGTCTCGGCCATCAAATAAAATATCGACGCCATTGATCGTAATGACTTCATAAGGGTCTAAGCGCATGGCTTTGGCTGGCACAATATTCCAATCCAAATATCCGTAAGAAGTATATTCTTCAATGCCTAGTCGCCCTTCTTTGTAACGCTGAATATCATTCACATGTACTGTTCCACCAAATAACTCCCCTTCTTCTGAGACTAACTCACAAAAATTCCAACGCAGAACAGCTTTATCAATGTATTCAGAAAACTCTGGGCTTTTCTGCTTAATAATGGCGAGCACAATCAGTAATCTCCCCACATCCACAGAAGACCAGCCAATCTCTTTAGGTTGATTGCCATAATCCACCATGTCACCTGATGTGGTGCTATACACTTTATTAGGAGTGCCGACACGCCCTAATGGCATCTCGACAAGAAAACTGATGGCCAACGACAATCGCTCATCATACTGCTTATTACTGATCAACTCGAACGTGCGAGCGGCTTCTAGGGAAATCAAATAATCTGCCAATGCTGACATATTAGCAGTGGGATAACGATCAATCGCATTCACCAGCCCTGTCGTCGCTTGTGTGTTATTTTCTACGTACTGCCATGCGATTTTAGCCCATTCAAGCTCTTGCTCCGACAAGGCTCCATAACGCCCCTGACGAAGCATCTGTGAGCTATTGATGGATGTCAGTCCACCTTGAACGCTTTGGTAGATCACGCCACACGAACAAAGCATCCAAATCAGACCAAGAATAACGACTTTTCTCAACATCCAGTTCCTAGAAATAATACAAATAGCACTCCATCACTGCTCAAATTATGCATAGGAAAAAGAGATGAGAGCAAGGACTTACGCAGGAATATGGGTAATTTATCGAATAAAATTAAAGATCAACCAATCACTTGCGTGGTAAACATTGCCCCTCATAACCAAAAGGAGATTCTAACGCTTTTTGCCATAAACTTGGGGCGAGCCTGTCTTGATACTGAACTAATTTCCCTTGCTGCTTATACAATAACACTTCCATTAATATGCCATTGTTGTTCGACGTAAAGGTGTTAATCAACCCAGTACCATTTTCGAAGATCCCTTCATAGAAGCCTTTTTCTTTGTCGTATAAATGAGCAATATGCCGAAATAGCAAATCAGTGTACTCTGTGTCCCAAAGCACCCACATGCCCATCGCGCCTTTGACTGCCACTGCCGAATACTGCGGTAAAAAGTCCCCCACTTCTGAAATGGTGTTCCAAGCATAGCCATCAGTATAAATGGTGTCGTACACAAAATACGGCGGGCCAGCAAGCTGATGCTCAGTACGCGCGGTAATGATCCCAGTTTGATAGTAGCGCTCTTCTTGTACCCGATAGACTTGCAAAGCAAATTCCGCCATCCAATCATTGGAATAACTGGTGTCATGCCCTGACATGTCTGACGCGTGGTCCCACCCAAGCTCAATACCATCTAAAACGAAACTCTCCGTTACCACATAACTGTGCGCTTTCAGCTTACGCGGATCTCTATTGTCATAAGGAATGTCGTAACCATAGAGGTTAATGGTGCTATAAGGCTCGGGCATGGACGCTTGATCGGTATTAAACCCCCACAACTGAAACCCTTTTGCCGCGTATTCCTCATAGCCTAAACGCCCTTCTTGCAAGTATTGAACAGGTTTTCCAGGCTCAAGAAGTGCGCCAAACATGGTGCCATTTTCATCAATAATATTGCAGAAATTCCAACGCAGTACGACAGAGTCCACACTCGTTGCGTATTCAGGGTAGCGATGCTTAATAATATGTAGCCATATTAATAAACGCCCGAGATCCAAAGCCGAATAACCAATTTCGCCCGGTTGGTTACCATAATCCACTTTGGCTGCCGTTTGAGTGTTATACGCCTTATTAGGCATTTCTCCTCGAAACAGATCCAACGTATTCAAAGTCGTTAACAAACGAATCAAACGGCGATCAAACTCATCCCGTGGAATGATTTCCAACTCCAGTGCTGTTACTAAGCCTGCCATGTAAGATGCCGTATCCCACAAGGTCACCGAAGGATAGTTATTTACCGCATTCACAAGCCCTGTCGACTCTTGATAGTTATTTTCAAAATACTTCCAAGCAATCCGAGCCATGTTCATTTCTTGCTCGGTTAATTTGCCCTGACGAACCTTAGGCGTAGACCAGTGAGTCTTCCGATCCACGATCTCATCAGGCAAGGTGTTGTAACTCCCACACCCAGAAACCACTAAACAACCAAGGCCAATTATTCCATAACGCATACCGCTTCCCCTTTCTCCTTGCGTCACATCGAACCTAGTGCGCTCCAACACTCAATAAAGGCCCTGTTTGTAAGTACGCTAACGATTCCAACACAATTCCGTTTGTATTCGCAGTAACGGCTTTATTTACCCTGCCATCCACTTCATAACGACCTGAATACCAGCCTTTATTCTGCGAAAATAAGTTTTTAGCATCGTCAATTAATAATCCAGTGTATGTAGTATCGTATAAGCTATACCAGCCAAACGCAGCCTTTGTCGAAAGGGTTCTTAGCTCTGGTACTTGCTCGCCAGTGTCGGTGATCGTATTCCACTTCTCGCCATCCGAAAAAACCGTGTTATAGACAAAATAAGGAGCCTGATCGACATTATCTTCACTGACCGCCGTTAACACACCCGTTCGTTTATAGCGGTTCTCTTGAGCTTGATAGACACGATAAGCAAAGATTTTCGACACACTGTCAGCACCAAATTCAATACTGTCGAGAATGTAAGATTCACTCACCACATAGTTATGAGCATGGAACTCCGCGGGATCGCGCTTATCAGTAGGAATGTCCACACCATCAATAGACACTAATTCTAAATAGTCCACGTATTTCATGGCATTAAATACATCACGCCCCATTAACGACAACGCTTTAGAGGCATATTCTTCGTAACCAATACGCCCTTCTTGCACCAGCTCAAGTCCCGAATCTTTTGTAGAAGGGCGAGCGCCATACAAATAGCCTTGTTGGATCATTCCCCCCACTTTCCAGTGTTCTAATACCTTATTGACTAAACTATTAAACTCCGGGTATTGCCACACTAAAATATTCATTGGCACTAAAATTCGGCCAATATCAATGGCAGACCAACCTATCCCGTTTTCAACTGGGTTATTCGCATAATCCACCATTGCCAACGTTTGAGTGTTGTAAGCCTTATTCGGCAGTTTTCCTTCAACTAGTGGCAATTTTGCTAACGTTCGCAGCGCTTTTTCCATTTTTACTGCGTATTCCTTTTTACCAATAACATTCAACTTTTCAGCCGAAATCAGCGCCATCAAATACGAAGCCGTATCCCACATGGTTGTAGAAGGATAACCATCAACAGAATTCACCAACCCTGTATTTTCTTGGTAATTATTTTCAAAATACTTCCACGCTGTAGAAGCCCAAAAGTACTCTTGCTCCGTTAAAATCCGTGGCTCACGAAGAGGGATCTCCTCTGCCCCTTCAAACGTTAAGTTCCCCAAGACCTGAGTATATTCACGAGTTTCGATAGTAAAGGCGATGGTTAATGCGGTAAGTAGCCCACCCACAAACACAATGTGGTGCCTTGCATTTATTGCTGCTTGCTTAAATCCCATATTCAAGCTCCTCTGATTCTTGTTGTACGTTGTCTTCTACTGGTGGCTTCCAAAATGCCGCAGCAATCATGCCCCACATCGCCATCATGTTATTGATGATCCAGAAACTGTTTAGAACTAAACCGCCAAATGAATAATTGCCAAAAGCACCGGTGCTGTAGCCAAACCAAGCAAAGCACATACTGAACAAGCTAAGAGTAAATACGAGAAACTGTGGTATCACTAAATGGAAAAACGTGCCGTCTTGCCTCTCTTTTGGGGTTGCTGGGAAACTGATTTTTTTACCGCGCAGAACTGTCCATAACGCTCTTAAATTAACCGGGAAAAAAGACAGGTAATTGGTTTTTCCTTTATAGCCTGCAACCCCCCATGTCCCTACCATCATGGCCAGCTCAGCGGTGAGGATAAACGGCAAGAAGTGCAGGTAGAACGTAGTGTCATACGCTGTCACTGGCGCAATACTGGTAAGAAAGTAGATAATAGGGCAAGCAAGAAAGATAAGGTTCCATACCGCCGCTAAGTTAGACCAAAAACTCGCGGTGTACATGATTTTTTGTTTCAGCTTCATTCCTTTTTTAAACAACGGATTATCATTCATGCAAATATCAATAGCGCCGCCAGAATATTTGAACCGCTGTACTGTCCATGTTTGCAGATCTTGCGGCGACAACATTTTACTTTCAATGTGCGGATGCATAACCGATCGCCATTCACGCTCTGAGTCTGAATGTAAAACAATGGAGGTATAAATATCTTCAGATACATGGAATTTGTACGGAGTAAACTCTGTATTTAATAAAATCTCCTGACGTAGATTCTCCGATATTTCTTTATCCACGCTTTTTTCTTTGGTGAGTTTAGTGATCTGTTTTTCTGTCTCACGATGCTCTTTTTCTACCTGCTCACTGTAGCTACGTAACGCAGCTTCCATCACCGCTTCACGACGATGAATCGAACCAGCACCACAGCAAAAAGACGCATTAGCCCAGTTACGACGACGTTGAATCACGTCATAAAACATTTGTGGATCATTGACAAAAGGATCGGCACCTAATGTCACTGGCCCATAAAACTTCTCTATCCCTTTCCCTAATGAATACCCAAAGCGGCCAATTTTTCCTTGTAACCATAATGGAAGGCGCTTACCTTCGGGCAAATCAAAAAACCATTGTGGCGTCTGTACCCACGCCACATCGGGATCTCTAAAGTAACCCAAGGTGTGATCTAAAATGGTAGAAAAAGGTCGTGTATCAGCATCACAAATAACAATAAAGTCACCGTAAGTCTGCTCTAAAGCGTTTCGCATGTTCCCTGCTTTAAAACCAATGTTGTTATCACGCGTTATGTATTCGACTCCCATTTCTTCAGCCAAGGCTTTCATTTCTTCTCTTCGACCGTCATCCAAAATAAATATTTTTATTTCAATATCATGAGGATAGGTGATTTTTTGGGCGTCAAGAATACTTAAGCGAACCAAATCTGGCTCTTCATCATAAGATGGGAAGAATACATCCACACTGATCGGCCGATCTTCATCGGTGTCTTTCACGCATTCTGCAATTTTAAAAGGCGGCTTTTGCCTCGGCTCGTCTTTTGTTTTCCACAAATTAAAGGTAAACAGCACCGTACCAATAAACGCGCATGTTTCTGCAAACGCCAAAGGCACAGAGAACCACAAGGCATCGTAATTTAACGCAAAACCCCAACGCCACCATAAATACCATACGCCTAAGGTCAGGTGACATGTTGCAAGATATTGGTACAATAACTCTCTTGGAATGCTGTGAGCAACAGGCTCCGGCGGCTTACGATGCTCAAATTTTCTAAAGTAAAAATCCATTTCATACTCCATTTATTGCAACAAGCACCGCGATTACAATAAGCACAAAGACGACAAACAAAGGGGGATTCGATCTGGGTACTCTCTAGCTATATGGTCACACTTACTGAGCCACATTGCGGGATAATCGAAACGTACTTTTTGTTCCTTCTTGGAAATATTCCAACCCATCGCTTAACTGAGTAACAATCATGAAGCCTCGACCAGAAATAGACCAAGAGCTTGGGTCATCTGGATCTGGGATCACCACCTCTTTATTCACTGCTGACTGAAATTCGTCGTCAGTCATCGGAATACCGTAATTCGCAACATCAATAATTACTTCGGCGTTTTCACATACCGTGGCATCCACCTCGATTGGTTTGCCATCATCCAATAAATACGCATGTTCATAAGCATTATTTACGATTTCAACTAAGCACAATTCAAGCTGCTCAATCACTTCAGACCCCACACCACTTTGATTCAAAAAAGTGGTTAAATCATCCGAAACGTGACGAGATACCTCAAGCGAACTCTCGTAATGTTTCGCGAAATGTTGTTTGACTAAATCCATGGTAAAGTCCTAATTTATCGGATCTTCTTTTATAACTCTGCTCACACAGGACCTGAGCACATTGAATAAACACCATCTTCCCTAAGCGTTTGTCGCCACCGCATCTTCTACTGAGTCATAGCTGGTAATAAGCTTATCCATACGAGTCAATTTCAGTAGTTCACGCACCGGACGTTGTGGGTTGACCACACTAATCTTGGTGCCTTGCAGCATTTTGTATACACCCATAACAGCCCCCAGCCCACTGCTATCCATAAAACGAACCAAAGATAAATCGAGCACTAAATGCCCCCCGACCTTACCTTGCATTTGGTTCATCTCGTCACGAAACTGTGGTGCCAATTTAGCGTCAAATCGCTCTTCTTTTAATTGAAGAACTGTGCATTCACTGTGGTCGATAATGTCGTATTGCATCGTTTTTCTCCTTCAGGAAATCCTTTCCATTCCACAACCAGCACACTTACGTCATCTTCAAAATTGTCTGATTGTTGCCAGGATTTCACTCTATTAACTAACATATCGGTTTGGATTGAGGTTGGATGACGCTCTAATTCCATTACCGCATCTTTAAAACCTTCTTCTGAAAACTGCTGCTCGCCTTGCTCCGCTTCTGTAATGCCATCAGAATAAACCCAGATCCGATCACCTTTTTCTAATTGAATGTTAATGGTTTCGTATTCCACAAAATCAAACACCCCGACAACAAAACTGTCTTGGCCGATAAGCTCTGCCTGTTTACTGCTGCAATGCTGCCATACTGGTGGAGGATGCCCTGCACAAGAATATGAAAGGATGCCCGTTTTGACATGGAGAACCGCATACACCATGGTGAAATATAGCAAGTTCTCATCATTACTCTGATACATGGTATTTAATTGATTAAGCACTTCATGAGGAGGGGTGATCTCATAGTAAGGAGCATCAGGAATAGGTGTTTTGGTTAATGCCCCCATTCCTTTATCAACGGTTAAGCTCTGATAAACTGAAAATGACATAAGTGCGGAAGGAACTCCATGACCTGAAACATCCAACAGATAAAAAGCCACATGCTCTTCATCTAACTGCATGTAGCCCAGCATGTCTCCGCCTATTTGAGCACTGGGTATCGACACATAATTTAACTCAACACCAGTAAGCTTTTTCTCAGAGGGTAGCAACCGCTTTAACAAATCAGCCGCAGTTTCTAAATCTTGTTTAATGGTTGCGTAAGCAGTATCAAGCTGAGTATTTTTTTCTAACACTTCATTATGCAATGCTAACGTTCTAAACCCCGCTTTAATACGAGCATCAAGTTCGTCGATATGGGTCTCTTTTGCCACGAAATCATCTGCGCCAGCATTAATACCATTAATGATAGACTCTTGATCATCGTTCCCAGATAACAGAACAAAAAAGATATAACGAGAATAGTTGGACGATTTTAAGCACTGACATAAATCAATACCGCTCATGCCTGGCATTAACCAATCACTCAATACAAACTGAATGTGTGGATTCTGATTTAAGATCTCTAAGGCCGAAATACCATCGTTCGCTACCGTCACACAATAACCACGACGTTTTAACCTTTGCTCTATCAATGTCAGCATTGATAGATTGTCATCCACCAGCAATATTTCTCTCATTTATGCCGCTCACACCACCCCAAAACAATACCAACTTTATTTCATATGGTTGCACAATTGTCAATTTAGATTCAACATGTTCCATATGCTTAGAGTCTAGTAAAGATTACTCTTGTGATAATAAAAATAGGCAAGTAAAAGCCAAATAGTTAAGCTACGTCACTAAACAAAACAATACTCATCTACTTTTATAAAAGTGAGAACAAAATACACATGCACATGCGGCGTTTTTTTTGCACTATCTTACTCATAACCAATATTTTTTTTATTTATGTAGAAAAAGGTTGGGCAAATGAGTTTATGCAGGAAACAGCGAAACATGCCCCTAAGCCGCAATCCCCCCTTCTGAGCCCAGAAACAACACCCGAACCGTTACTACAAGAGGAGGAAGAAGAGGTCATTTGGCAAGGAGTCAGCAGCTCTTTTGCGCTGCCTTTTGCAGAGTGGGATGAAGAAACAACAGAGCGTCATTGGTATGATGGCTTAAGTGGCAACCTCGCCCTTGGCTACCCACTATTAGAAACCCCAGCCGCAAATCTGCCCCCCAACACCACGAACGGCCCTACCAATAACAATCTCACTGCAACTTTGTCGCTAAAATACAGCATTATCGGCAATTGGTTTGTATCTGGTACGGTTTATCACTATGTCGATAAAGAACAACAAAACCCTTGGAACCCAGATTTCACGTACGTACTTGGTTACAGTGATTGGCGGCCATACACATTCAGTTTGTTGTATTCCAACTATGGTGGAAACCGATTCAGTGCCACCGACACACAACCCGTTACCACCTTTCAGCAAGGTACTTGGTCATTCGGATGGAAATTTCCGATCACAAAGCCCTTTATCGATTGGTTATCTTTTACCAAAGAAGGATCCATTGGCTGCCAAGTTGACTTTAACTACACCCATGAATATTTTGATTTGGCCTCTATTGGTAACAAGTATCACCACAGGACGGTAAGCCTAGGCTGCAAATACGCCATTACTGGTAATTGGTATATAAATGGCACCGCTTTCCACTACTTAGATACCACCCAAAGGCAACCATGGAACCCTGATTTCACCTATGGCTTCGGGTATTTTGATTGGCGACCGGGCACCATTACATTGCAATACAATAATTACTCGGGTAATCGTTGGCACGACTCTGACAGAGCCAAAGACACAGGCCGATTTATTGATGGCTCGATTACCCTTGCCTACTCTTTTGCATTTTAAGCTGCATCTCAATATGCAAATAAACTCACTTTAATTTTTCTATAGCGCCTATTCTTCTATTAAAAGAAACAAGTAAAACAAGGCTCATATCAGTTAACCTTTGAAAGTAATCCATTGATCTTTATTGGTATTTAATTCGCGTTAAGTCGTCTACTCAAGCGAAAATGGCATAAAAGCAAATCATAAGTCCACTTTTGGCACCACAACTGCCTAACTAAACCATCATGGATGTACTTCAAAATCAAAATGAAATGCCAATAAGTGAGGTTGAATATGCAAGGAACGAATAAAAATGACAAAATCGATGGCACAAATCTTAGTGACAACATCAACGCATTGGCAGGCAGTGACGAAGTAATCGCAAAATCAGGAGACGACTTTGTTGTCGGTGGTGAAGGGAGCGATCAACTCTCTGGTGGTGAAGGTGCTGATACTATCCTTGGTGATACCAACTACGAGACATCCACAACACCAGCCTCAGAAGATGACAACTGGGGTACATCTCAGTCAGTTTACCAACACACCTCAACTTCTGAATCCGAGCAAATTACCCACAGCATTCGTTTAGGTAACTACCTAGTAAACGACAGTGGCTCCATTACTGCCAACTTTTCTCTAACCCAAACCAACTGTGAGGTTGTAGTAGAGCTGGTTGATCCTAGCGGTAACGTACTCACCAGTATACCAGCCATCACCGATGAGCAAGGTAATGTAGTGGTTGATGCCCAATTTACTGCTGAACAAATAGAAGATAATCCAGCCATCACATTCCAGATCTCAACCCCAGAAAGCACTCCAATTACCGACATTCAATCTGTCGAACTGTTTGCAAATAACATCTATGACGACACCATCACTGGCGGCAGTGGCGATGACATTATTTTTGGTCAACAGGGGGCCGATACCATTCACGGCAATGAAGGGAATGATTTTATCGATGGCGACATCAACAATGATTCCCTTCACGGTAATGAAGGTGACGACGTCTTAATTGGTGGCAGTGGCGATGATGTCCTACACGGCAACGAAGGAAACGACACCCTACTAGGCAGTGATGGCAACGATACCATCAGTGGTGGTGACGGAGATGATCTTTTATTGGGTGAACTAGGCGACGACACATTAAAAGGCAATGCAGGTAACGATGTTCTGATCGGCGATAACGGTAACGACACCCTATTGGCTGGTGACGGAGCCGACCAACTTTTTGGTGGACTCGGGAACGACATCTTATCTGGTGGCGATGATAATGATGAAATTCACGGTGATGCTGGTGATGACGTGATTCATGGCGATGCCGGAGACGATTTCGTACTCGGTGGAGACGGGGCCGATAACATCAATGGCGGTGCCGACAACGATTTGCTGTTGGGTGGTGATGGCAATGACACAATCCATGGATCCACCGGTGACGACCAACTGTTTGGTGAAAACGGAAATGACCTTCTCACTGGCGGTGAAGGTGATGATGCTCTTCATGGTAATTTAGGAGATGACCAATTATTTGGTGCTCAAGGCAATGATCTCCTATTTGGTGGGGAAGGCAATGATCAACTGGATGGCGGCGAAGGCCATGACGAGTTACACGCCAACGACGGCGATGATCGTATTCTCGGGGGGGAAGGTGACGATACCATTTATGCCGGCGCGGGGAATGATTACGTCGAAGGCGGTATTGGTAATGATCTGATTTTTGCTGAAACAGGCAACAACACCATTGATGCAGGCCTTGGAGACGACACGGTTTACAGTGAGCAAGGCGACGACACCATCGTAACTGGCGCGGGGGCAGACACGGTTTACTCTGGTAAAGGTGAAAACCACATTACGACAGGCGAAGGAGATGACACCGTATTCAGTGGTAACGGTGACGATACCATTCACTCCGGTGCCGACAACGACACAGTGCACGCAGGCAACGGTAACAATACCATCACCGCAGGCGAAGGTAACGACACCGTTTTTTCAGGCGTTGGGCAAGACAGCATTCAAGCAGGCATTGGGGACGATCTCATTTTCTCTGGCGCTGGCGATGATACTATTTACGCAGGTGCTGGCAGCGATAAAGTTTTTGCCGGTGCAGGCAACGACACCCTTTACGGTGAGCACGACAGCAACGAATTGCACGGTGAAAACGGTAATGACACCCTCATAGCCGGCACAAACAGCAGCGCCCTGTATGGCGGTTCGGGCAGCGATCATTTAACAGGCTCTCATGAAAACGACACCCTGGAAGGCGGCTCTGACAACGATACGTTATTAGGCAATAGAGGCAATGACCTACTTCGTGGTGACGGCGGAGACGATCTTCTTAATGGTGGAGAAGGCGATGATGCCCTATTTGGTGGTGCAGGCTCAGATACTTTAGTGGGAGGCTTAGGAGCTGATTATCTTGATGGCGGTGCAGGCGATGACATCATTACCGATGACGGCCAAGATACCCTTGTAGGCGGTGAAGGCAACGACACATTAACCGCCGCAGAAGGAGGCAGCCATCACATCTATGGCGGTGCAGGCAATGATTTACTTAAAGGCAGTGACAACAGTGACACACTCTATGGCGGAGCAGATGACGATAACATTCAAGCCAACGGGGGCGATGACACCCTTTTTGCTGGAGCTGGTAACGATACTGTTTCAGCTGGCACAGGAAACGATACTGTTTACGGCGAATCTGGCAATAACTTCATCGAATTAGGTGCTGGCAATAACATTTTATATGGCGGTAGCGGTAATGACACTGCAACAGCAGGAAGTGGCAATGACCTAATGTATGGCGCAGAAGGGAACGATCACTTATCTGGTGGAGACGGTATTGACCAACTTGAAGGTGGGCTAGGCCATGACACCTTACTCGGGGAACAAGGCAACGATCTGCTACTGGGTGGTAAAGGCGACGATAGCCTCCACGGGGGAGATGGCCAAGACAAGTTATTTGGCGGAGAAGGAAACGACCAACTCTTTGGCGGCCAAGGTGAAGATGAACTGCACGCAACCGCAGGCAACAACACCCTCTCAGGCGGTGACGATAATGACGTGCTTTACGGAGCTTCTGGTAATGATGTGCTCCAAGGTGACAGCGGTAACGATCGCCTCGAAGGCTTTGCCGGCAACGACATCCTAGAGGGCGGCCTAGGCGATGACACCTTAAATTCAGGCACCGGGGATAACGTCCTTCATGGTGAAGATGGTAACGATGAGTTAACCGCTGACAACGGTAACGATCAACTCTTTGGTGGTACGGGTCATGACACCCTCAATGCTGGAGATGGAGATAATCTGCTGCATGGTGGTTCAGGCAACGATACCCTCCAAAGTGGAGCTGGCAATGACACTTTAGACGGTGGTACAGGAGCAGACAGCCTAACATCAGGAGCGGGGAACGATTTACTTTCCGGCGGTGAAGATAACGACAAACTTTACGGTGGAGACGGGCAAGACATACTGAAGGGTGACGATGGCAACGACAAACTGTACGGCCAAAACGATAACGACACCCTAGAAGGCGGAGCGGGGAACGATAGCCTGCATGGCGGCAGCGGCAACGACACTTTAAAAGGTGACATTGGTAATGACCACTTAAAAGGCGATGACGGAGAAGATACCCTTTTTGCTGGTATTGGAGACGACACCTTAAAAGGCGGCTCTCACAACGACACCCTGTATGGCGAGCAAGGTAATGACCAACTGTTTGGTGATAGTGGAGATGACCTTCTGTATGGCGACACAGGCTCTGACACATTAAGTGGCGGAAATGGTGCCGATATTCTTTCCGGTGGCGAAGGCGACGATACCCTTTCAGGCGGTAACCATAACGACAACCTTGATGGTGGCCTAGGTAATGACATCCTCACCGGGGATGCTGGCAATGACTTACTGTTCGGCCAAGAAGGTGATGATGTGCTAAGCGGTGGCTCTGGCCTCGACCAACTGTACGCGGGCAGCGGTAACGACATGCTTGTGTTTGATAAACACGATGTGGAAAACAGCGACGGCTCTACGGTTCACTTTAGCGGCGGCTCAGGTGTAGACTTCCTATCCGTCGGTGATGATGGTGCAAACCAAATCATCGATATGACAAAAACCGCATTCCAAGAGCTTGAAGGGGCCATTATTAACGCTTCTGATGCTGAACTCAGCTTGGCACTGGATAAAATCCTCCAAAATGACACCGCTGATATTAGTAACGCCAGTTTTGTGTGTACAGGAGCCATGAACATCAGCCTAGATGGTTTCAACTGGCAAATGTCAGAGCATGCCGCCAATCTTTCCACCGACTTGGAAAGCATCTACCAAGACAAAGAAATCGATACTGCTTCACTCACGGGCTATACCTTCACTAACGACAATGATCAAAGTATCACCATCTGGAGCGATACCGAACTTGAAAACATCAGCTTAAACGGCACCGAGTTAGGCTAAGCGTTAATAACACCACAAAGCCAAGCCCAGTACTTAACCTCTAAGTCGCTGGGCTTGCGGCTTTAAATAAGTGAAAAACCATGCAAAGAGACCAAAAAATAGAAACTGCCTAAAGTTATTAGAAATGCGCTACCAAAATAGACAAGAGAGAGATATCCTGACAGTCAGTATCTGCACTATTCAATGATCCAACAGCGAAATCACAGTTAGAACAGGAGAAACCATAATGAACTATGAAACGAAAACAATGGAAGTGCCTGTAATGATTGCCGATAGAGTGCAAGCCTTGATTGATGCCTTTGAAGCCAAAGAAAAGTTCAACCATGAGCGCAAAGCAGTCGTGAACAACTTACTTTCCATGGATAACCTAGATTGTGAGATGGCCGTTTACAGCCTACCTCAGGGCGAATTAGTCGACACTCTCCGATTTGTTTATGAGCTTTCTGGTACGAACAATAAGTTCATCAAGAATATCCTTACCCAAACCAGAGAAAATCCAACCAAAGCCTTATCAGACGCACAACGCTCTTCCGCCAAAAGCCTACTGTTTAATCTAATTAACGACCCTTCCGTTGTTTCGGCAATGAAAGAGCTCTAACCATATACGAGTATCCAAGGCTCAATAATATACATCCACCAGCAGGAATATGGCTGGTGGATTTGTAAGCACCTCCGCTTAATTCGCACGGGGTTAAGATGCTCCTACCGCAATACTGTACACGGGAGCCTGATGTTGTAGGGTTGTTTTCAACCAATGACATAATGTGTCTTCCATCCCCCCTCCAATACAACAATGTCGCCAGCCCTGCTCTGTTACGAGCAAGCTAACATTTTGCCCGATATGTCCGGCTTCTAAAAATGCAAACCGCCATCCTCTATCACCATATTTATCCGTAATAAGAGAGTGCTCGGCAGCCAAAACAAGAATAAAGGCAGTCTCAGACAAATCATCAAAAGTGTAGGCTTCATCCACGCTTTTATCATGCTCTGGAATAGTGAAAAGGCAACTGGGCTCGGATTCATGGGGGCTTGGTAGGCGGTAAACACCAGGGGCTAAGCCATCGACTCGGTTCACAATATAGTATGGGTTTATCTGGTAAAGCCCACCAGCAGAAGGGTAACTACGAGTGTGGAAAATAGATCGATGAAAATACATAAGTTCATTCAAGCTTAGAGGTAAACCAGAATAGATTCGATGGCTCTTTCGCTCTGAGAACAAACGTAATAACGGGCTAGCATCACTTTCTATGCTCAATGCTTTAGGTAATTCAAACATCTGCCCTGATGCAGACTCTGAAAATGCTTCGAAGGCAGTCGCTGACTCTTGGTTAGTAAATTTACTTCGTCGGCATGAATCTATATACCACTGCGGTATATTACGTTTTAGTTTTCGTTGAAATTTATTTTTTTGTTTAATGATAGGCATCGCCATTGTTCTCGTTAAAGAGCTCCCGTTAAAGAAATGGATGAGGATCGCGGTGTGCCGCGCAGTGCCCCGTATTTCTTTTTATTGTTGCCAATGGCCTGCATACGTCATCATGATTCAAGGAGATAAGATCAGGAGAGTATGACTTTAACACCACCCCACCCACGGCTGCGATTTCCGGTGTCGTCAAGTTAGCGGTATAGACACGAATCTTTAACTCTTTTAAGCGGCTCACCAGCGCAGAAAGCGTGCCTATGTTTGTTTCAGCCTTTTCCTCAGCAGAACCGCCTTGAGTAAGAAAATCCGTAAGGTGAAGATTTTCATCACTGTAATAGGAAAGGCTATCTTCAAATGACTTGATGTCGTGGGCCTTTTTCCTCTTAGATTCCTTATGATGAAGTGCTGAGACAATCTTAAGCTGATCCACTTCCGCAGAAGCTTTTTCAATCGCTTTACTCTGAATAAAGTCAGCACTGGTGCCTATCAGCATATGGCCTTGGTGTATTTCAACCACAGCGACACAAGGTACGCCAATACGCCCGGTAATATCCAAAACCGATCGGTTACCGCATTGGGAAATAACAGCCGGAGAAGATTTAGACCACCATATATGAAGAAAAGCATCCCGTTCGACTAACTCCAACAAACTATTTAACAGTGCGGTTTCAACTTCTGTGTGGAAAGCCATACCACTGGAGTTTGGGCTCCAATAAGGAGCTTCACCTGTGTTAGGTGGTACGAAAAGCTGAGCAGGTAAATACACATTTTGATTATAGAGATCTTGGGCTTCCAACCAATACACTTGATCACTCAACCCCAGCTTTTTTAGAGGGAAAACAGGTTCTAAGTACTGCTCTTCAGTAAAAGCATTCATGATCACATCAGGAGATAAGGCATGTTTTCCAGCTTGGCTAAGCTGCTGCCAACTTTCTTTCTCCCTTCCACGATATATGGAGAGGTTGTACCAACAATAACGTTCAAAATACTCAGCTGCCACTTTAATGGATGATAAGTTCAGATTTCGATCATTACCACATGAGACAATGTCACTTGCCCTACCTGATAGAAGAGAAATTCCCGAATTTGAGTGACATCGCGTGATATACAATCCATCCTTTACGCTGAGTTTTTCTAAAGGGGAAATGATCCCTACTTTGTCTGAGCATACCTTGCTGATTGTATCTAAAAATGCTTGATTTCTTAGATTGGGTGAGAACATAGGAATCACTCAAAGCAGGAGTTACAGGTACTGATATTGGGTATTTTTACTTTCTCAACATCAAGGTTGTGCGAATCAAACAATATCGCCTGATCATAATCCCCATAAGGCTTTCCTGAGAGTAAGCGTTCAACCCATGAATACAACGTCACCTCACCGTGCCTCAAAGTTCCCTTCGCTATCTGAAACTCTTTATCTCTCTCATTGAAATAACGTTCGATCCTGTCGTGCTCATCGATAGAAGACAGATTGGAAAGATGCAGCATTCGATAGCAGTTGTAGCAAGGCCCCATTGGTAAGCCGAACACAGGGGTAATGGTGAAACCAAAATGATCATAGATTATCGCCGCCCAAGGCGTAGATAGTGTTTCGTGTAATCGCTCTAGGTGATGGTATTGGTGTTGACTAACTGCGACAAGAAATAATGTCTTTTGACAAGATTGCACAGAAGTAGACTGCGTTGATAGCATCTCTACTAAGGGGTGAGCATTTAACATATCAAACTCAGATTCGCTGCTAAGAAAGCTTGTAAAGCAGACAGTATCTAAAATTTTATTATTCACTAAACCCAGTTCTTTTAAGGATCTAGGGGTATCCTCCTCAAAAAGGCAGTAGTCATAAAAAGAACATATCAATCCAGAACGGATATCACACAGCGAGTCAATGTCGATATCATCTAAAGAAATACTTTGAAGCTCTTCTATTAAAGATTTTATTTCACTATGGGGAATATCCCCAGTTTCAAAATACAGCGAACTGCCCAAGTAATATAAGTGAGTTATCCCATCGTGAGTGGTGATAACTTTTAAGTTTTGATTGAGTTTCATAATAAAACCTTAATATATACTAGGGCAGCCACACATCAAATAAAGCTTAGCAAACACATGTACAGCAAGCACCTGCTGCTTTTTTTGCTACTTTTTTAGTTTTAATTTCTGTGTTTTTTTGTTTAAGCTTTAATTTTGCAATCGTGTTCATTTTTTGTTCTCCAATAAATTAATAAATATTCGATGCTTTAACATCGGGGATAATTAGTATCACCGCCACCCTGCTACAGTCAATATATTAAACTAGATTAAAGTATCTATTAATAAAGATTAAGATGTTTATTCAAAACCTTATTTATAAATTAACCTTAAATCATTATCTAAATTTATTTAAACGTTAATAATACTGGGTGATTTAATTAAAAAAACAAATAATATACCGACAATAAAAATAATAAGCTAGAAGATGAAATAGAAAAAATGTAAATAATAACTCTAGAAAACAACATTAAAACTATATTGACTTATATACCAATAATAATAAAGTGTGACAGTTCCATTTTAATAAATAAAGAGTCCATCAAGATGAACAGAAAAAAGGTCATAAGAACATGACCTTTTTCAGAAATACGTAAATCAATCATACTCAATAACGAGCATTACCTTTTTTAAATCCGGTTGATAGAACACCATGAACTTACCAGCAAGATCTAAATAAGGGGTGTCACTAAAACAACCTAAGAAAATAAACTCTTGCTCTTCCCTTTCATTGAAGTACGTTATGTCTCTAGTACTCATATATTCAAAATCAGGATCAGAAATATTACTTGTCACTTCATGGTAGCGATCCAATTCTGGATTATCTCCCCTTTCATTATATAAGATAGAATCCCAGTTTTGCCCCAATGGAGGCTGCCCACCTATCTCAAACAGCGGAGCTTTTCTTCCAAATGCTGTAACGTGCTTATGTTTTATGAAAAACTCATGCGCTTGATGATAGTTACTAATATAATCTTCTTCCTCGTCAAGCGCCGAGTCATGAAGAAACTCATCATCCAATCGCCATCCTTCTTCTTTATTGATAAAAGAATATGTAATAGCACCATAGTCTCCCTCAGGTATTCCTTGAAGATTAGGTACTGCTATTAATATTTTTTCATCTGAATCACTATCAAATAAGTTATATGATAAAAGTCCAATCGGAAGTAAGGTGTCGTTATCAAAGACAACCAGATCCTTTGATGGGAATCCGATGTACCCTTCTTCATTATGAAATATCTCTCTTTCAGCTACTTTTAGTTTCGTATCTTTAATAAAAAAAGCCATATTTACCCTATACCTTATTTTTGTATTAACCCTTGATTTTTTATGATCACTCTATCCAATTATTCTAAAGATAGAAAGGCCATAAAAATATATCATGGTTCAAACAACGGCATTTATGATAATGTGCTGGAGCCCTTAGCCCTACCCTTTCTTTGCTGAAAGCGTTTAGCACTAAACCCAAAAACGGTATATACATAATCTTATGTGATTCAACGTGCCAGGAATGCCATGACACCCACAGAAATCCTTCAAATTCGTAATGTCCGCTACTTCTTAATGTTTCGAAGCAGTTACTTTGCTCGCTTTTACTATCCAGTATTCACCTTACTGTATTTAGATTACGGCTTAACCCTCTCCCAATTTGCGATGCTTAATGTGGTCTGGGCTGCCACCATTGTACTGGCCGAAGTCCCATCCGGTGCTTTTGCTGATACCTTAGGTCGCAAAAAACTGGTGGTATTATCTTCAATTGTCATGTTTATCGAAATCGCCATGATAGCCTTTGTCCCTACGGGAAACCCCACTTTTGTGTTCATGGTTTTTTTAATAAACCGAGTACTAAGTGGTTTAGCAATGGCTTTGGCAAGCGGCGCCGATGAAGCTTTGGCTTACGACACGTTAAAAGAGCGAGGCCAAGAAGATGTATGGCCGCGAGTATTACAGATCCAGCTTCGTATTTCTTCTAGCGTCGGCATTTTTGTGACCCTAGTGGGAGCCGCAATGTATGACGTTAACTTCATGGCTCACATTTATGATCTTCTCGGATTAGCAGAGCCAGAAAGTACCCAAGATATTATGCGTATTCCTGTTTATGCCACATTATTTGTCGCCATGATCGCCATGTATGCAGCATTCAACATGAGAGAAGAGAAAAAAGAACTGCCAAGTGATAGCAGTAGACTAGCCACCACCATAGCAAGCCTGAAATTAACACTAAACACAGGGAAATGGGTGCTTTCTACACCTTATGTACTTTTCATTTTGCTCTATTACAGCTTGTTTGAACACACTTCACGTATGTTTTTAACCATGAACAGTCAATACTATCGCGCCATTGATATCCCCATTATTTACTTCGGGCTTATCGGCTCAGGGATAAGTTTGCTGCAAATTCTTTTGGCAGGGCAAAGTCGAAAACTAGCGGAAAGTATGGCACCTAAAACGTTTATAGGTGTTATGGGGTTAGCCACCATGGCTACTTACTATTGGATTAGCTTGGGGTGGTCAATATACGGTGTAATACCTGCACTGATCCTCATCTTTATTATTATGACGATGAATATTTTTATTAGTTATCACCTAAATAAAAAAACTAAATCACACAACAGAGCAACCGTACTCAGCTTCAAAGGTTTGATGTTTAACCTTGGCTACGGATTGATTGGTATTCTATATGCTTACTACTATAAATTGGTGTCTCAGAACTACACCGAGGAGCAAATAGAACAACACATCGACTTTATCGCCTCACTGTCTTCCTTCTTCTATTACTTTGCGTTTTTGTTCATCTCAATCAGCGCATTTTTCTATGTTAAAGACAAAAAGAAGGCGATTTTATGAGCAGTTTCATTTATAATCAATTAGAGAAAATAAGATATTCCAACCACAATGAAAAATTTTTTAATTTATCTCGGTATTATTGTTACAGTATTAATTGGTTACAACCTTATTCCAGCTAAATACCCAACAACATACTTTGGAACAGAATCAAGCTTAGACTCACTTATTAATACAGGCTTATTTTACCCTATGTGTTTAAAGGAAAATGCTTATGTGATACGTAAAAATCCATTCCCGATAAATGAAAATGAATTACTAGACATGGACAACATAAGGATTAACAATACTCTAACAAAGTATAACCCAATATTAGAATCATACCTTAATAAAAACAAAACAGACTGGTTTAAAGAGCTATCATATAAGGCAACTAGTGTTAGTTATGGCATTCTTGGTAGCGATAAATATATGAAATACATTAACGATAATACTATATTGCGACTAACAGTTTCTGAAGATAAAAAAACAAGTATACATTAGGGGTTTTTACCTTCGATGATATTAATAACGTAAACGAAAAATATCGACTTTCTTATTCCGAGTTAGTTGAACTGTCTCATAAACGATGTTCTGAATTTAACAACAGTTAGATAAAAGATCCAAATATAAAGAAAAAATAATATTAACTATCTATAACATAGTTAATATTATTTTATAATAAGAGTTACACCGTTAAAAAGTATATTTTTGGTTAGAATAAGGCAATTTAAAAATAATTCTACTCCTGATATGACGCCATGATTCTTTCGACCTCTCCAGATTCCAGCATCTTAAACATGATGGAATCAAATTGTTGCATGAAGTCAAATTGGAATGGGTAAGTACCCGCCTCGCGAGCAGGGCGTGAATAGCCCATATAGATCAAACCTTCACTGATCACCGCTCCTTTCTTCAAAAGGGCATCTTCACCACCTTCATCATATTCCCCTGCGCTTTTCAGCTTTTTCATATAATAATTAAAAGATAGTCTTTCAATCATGATGCAATCTAATCGTTTCTTACCTATTTTTTTAATCATCATCGTCGTCGTAGAAGAGTCCTCTAAGGTAATCATTCCTTGCTTCACCATTTTTTCAAAACGAGATCCACCCCATCCATTCCCTGACGGTTTGCCTATTTTTAAGCCTTTATAATCATCTGGCCAATTTGGCCTTGGCGTGCTGAGTACACTTTCATCACACAGTACTTCAATGCTTTCTTTACTAAATGGAATTGAATATGGGTGTAAATAAGGCCAGTCGTGCCCATGGAAGAACACGGGCACAATAGCAAACCCTTTGCCGACCTCCATATAACGTTTTGCCCTCACCCAAGGAACCGCTTCTATTGTCACCCGAAAGCCTTGCATACGAGAAAAGGCTGTATTCAATACATCAATGTACATGCCTTTCACTTTACCGTTTTCTTCATAGTTATAAGGGCGGTATGCATGATCAACATAAATAACGACATCAGAGGCAGAGGCAGAGGCAGAGGCAGAGGCAGAGGCAGAGGCAGAGGCAGAGGCAGAGGCAGAGGCAGAGGCAGAAAATACAGCAGCGAGCATAAATAACAATAAGCGTTTACTCACATTATGCCCCCGCCTTATGATGCTTTTAAGTTCTTGGAGTCTAGCCTACCCCTTTTCTATACATTCAAGGATAGACTAGCTTGTACCTCTCAACGAATAAGATATTGCATAAACTAAGTTGGCTAGGTAATGGATGGTAAGTTCAATGGCCACTGTAAGTCAGCCATTGTCATTTTTATAGCTAAGAGGGTACACCGGGTCCAACCTCGGTACGCAGTGTCCCTCAAAGCTACTCAGGCTCTTTAGCTTAATTTAAATTGGCCAACAACAGATTTAAGCTGACCATTAGCCGAAGCAAGGTTCATAGTTTCACTTTCTGTTGCTTGACCATTCACAGAAAGCTCTTCCACGATCTCACGAATAGAGGCCATATTCCGAGTGATTTCACCAGATACAGAACTCTGCTCTTCAGCAGCAGTGGCAATCTGCATATTTAAGTCATTCATATAGATCACGGACTCTGAGACTCGGCTCAACTCTTGTTCCACCCGTAATGTATTTTCAGCCGTTTGCTTGCACGTAGATTTCGTATTATCCATCGCTAAAATAGCCGCCTTGGATCCAACATTAAGTTTACTCAACGTCTGCTCAATCTCCGCGGTACTCGCTTGTGTTCTCGCTGCAAGGGCACGAACTTCATCAGCAACAACAGCAAAACCTCGACCTTTCTCACCTGCCCTAGCGGCTTCTATCGCGGCATTTAACGCTAACAAGTTTGTTTGTTCAGCAAGATCACCGATCACTTCCAGTACATGAGTAATATCTGTCGTATCTTGGCTTATGTTCGAAATACTCTCCGATGTATCTTCAACATTATCAACAAGTAGCGATACTGTGGCTGTTGCGCTATTAACAATAGATTTAGATTCTTCCACTTGTGTATTTGTTTTATGAGTAAATTGAGAAGCTTCTGAAGCATTATTAGCAACATCACTTGCCGTAGAGCTCATCTCTTCAATAGCTGCCACAATTTGCTCTGTTTCCGCAGAGTGTGCGTTCAGCACCGCACTATTAGCAGTCACTTGACTTTTTAACTGATCAACACTCGATGAAATGAATGTAGAAGACTGAGATATGTCGATCATTAGAGATTGCAAATTAGCAATAAAGACATTAATACCTTCCGATATTTCCCCTAAGTCATCATTACTCGTTACTGGTAGCCGACGAGTAAGATCACCATTACCCTGTGATAAATCAATAACCACTTCTTTTAGAGATAAAATAGGACGATACAAGACATTCAGTAATGCAGTTACAAGAGCGATTGCCGTCAAAATCATAATCAAAGACGTAATCATTGCATTCGTTAATGCCTCATCAACAGCAGCGTAGGCTACATCTTTATTAATGCTGATCAACAAATACCATTTCTTGCCATTCAAAAGCTTTATTTCTTCAGTAAAAACTATTTTATCAACACCATTCACATTATAAGCTTTATGGACCTCAGGTTGAGATAGCATAAGTCCACGGACTTCTTCTATTCCAAGACCATCAAACTCATACGCTGAATTTGACACGGTTGCGTTACTGACTAAAGGCTTGCCTTTTCCATCTAATATCACGGCAATAGCACCAGGGAATTTAACGTTATCTACCGTTTCCTCCAAAATAGACAACTCTATATCTCCCATAACCACACCATCGGAGACGCTATTTACAATAGAAACAATTTCTTTTCCTGTTTCTGGATCTTTATAAATATCAGTGATATTTAGACCTTTTTTAGCCTTGCCTAATAGGTACCATGGAAGGTTTTTGTGGCTATACTTATCAGGGTCTGCAACACCGTCTATCCATCTTGGCCCCGTCGCACTGGAGTATGCACGGCCATCATCGAAGCCAAAATAAACCCCAGTCAAATCACCCGCATCTGCTGTCAATCTTGCAATATCAACATAACGTTCTTCTAAATCGTTCCTTTCGTAGCTCTTTGCGAGGGCACTAATTACCTCACTTTTATTTTGAAACCATTCTTCTATTTGTTCGGTTTCATAACGAATAATAGACAATGACTGTGTATTAATATTGCTTATTGTACTTAGTTTTAATGAGTTAAAAGCAAACCAATTTGATGCCAATAACCCTAACGTAAACAATATTATTATTGATATTAATATTGTTTTTTTAAACCCTAATGATTTCATTTTTTGCCTTAATCGCATGTATTTCATGCAGTTAAAGATAAAATAAAACTTATAGATAAAAACGAATATGAATTCATTAAAAAAAGATGGATAATTTAAAAACCAATCTCATGCTTAATTCATATTTTTAAATCTAAAATCCTTGTCTTTTTAATATCTTATTATTAAACGCATAGACTATGATAGATACCTCATAGACCTATTTATCAGTTGCAGTTACATGACTTTGCTAACGTCATTATTTTAATAATTCAGCCACTTATTAATTAACTCTAACTTTTAAACTCTTTCAGGCTAAACAAAAGTACAGATTACTATGCTTAACTTCGCTATTACTTAGTAACAGAGATAAAAAATATGGATTAATCTGTAAACTTTGATTAGACATGAATTTATCTCATTTACTTTTATAGATACTAGGTAATATCCATTTATCACTAACAGAAAATTGAAGTCGCAAAACATACCTAAAAATTATTTGTATGAAAATGATTTTTATTGTGGTCATACCAGGATTTCAAATAACAAATTAAATATTATGCCATTATGCTTAATGAAATTAATTACACATAGTTTCCATATTATAAAAGTGGAAGAGCGGCCTTCCTCATTTAATACTCATAATAGATAAAATACAAATAACGATTAAAAAATCGCATATTAATAAAAATAAAAAAATAAATATCAACAAAATCAAATAAATAAAAAGGAATGTCATATTGAAAAACAAAGAAATTCATATTTCCTCTTTTAAAAAACATGAGTGCTGCGCATGATAAAAAATCACTCAAAATAATTAACCTCACCCTACCCTTATTAAAGTAAAGGCATCTCACTTCAAAGTAAGAGCTTTTATTTAAGAGCGTCCTATAATTATTAGAAACATAGATTGTATATGGGTAACCACTCTTTTTATTTGAATAGAAGATAGACCGGAAAACTAGGGTAACTCTGCTCACTAATTGGTACAACTTTCTCCAAAGAATCTCTCATATTTCATAACTCACTAACAGGTGAATCCAAAGGCTTATTCCCCAGATGAATCTCAGCTAACTTACGCTTACGCACAAGATAAAAAGCTCGGTGCAGAGTGTGATCTGGCCGCTTTTTCCTACTCAAGCATGCTTAATTAACGCAATATTCCGTCCATAATAGGCGTCTACGTTACCCGCTATTGAGATCCCAATGACCGAAAAAGAAAAAATGATCGCCGGATTAACCTACCAAGCGTGGGATACCGAACTCACCGAAGAGAGGCAAACAGCCAAAGCATTATGTTTCCAATTAAATCAAACTTGTCCGACTCAAAAAGAGATACGCATTGCCATTATTCAGCAGTTACTGAATAGTTGTGATGATGCGTGGGTGGAATCGCCATTTAACTGTGATTACGGCTATAACATTAAAACTGGCACCGGATTTTACGCCAACCATGGCTGCACAATTCTTGATGGTGCACCAATCACCATTGGTAATAACTGCCTGCTAGCGCCTGGGGTTGTGATATCCACAGCGGGCCATCCATTGGATCCCATAGAGCGCGCTTCGGGCGATGAATTTGCCAAGGCCATTACGATAGGTAACGATGTGTGGTTAGGAGCTAACGTAACGGTTTGCCCTGGCGCTACCATTGGAAACAACGTTGTGGTAGGTGCAGGCAGCGTCGTTACAAAAGACTTGCCTGATAATGCAGTGTGCGTAGGAAGCCCAGCGAAACCGATCCGTTACCTCGATATGTAAAAAGAAGAGTGGCGGGATAAACAGCCTACCACTAAAAGTAGGCTGCTATTGCTAGCAAAACAGCAAGGTTCGCCCTTTAAAGCGACTTACTTTTTGATTTCTGAGGTACACACCGCAGGTGCGTTATAGATATCGTTCATCCCCAAATGTAGCTAGGTAACTGTATTATTTGAGTACGTTTCAAGAATCGGCTACATCAGGTGCTTATACTCAAAATGATAGAAATAAGTAACTCTAGATCTTAATCATCTTATGCTATTTCTACATTAGTGTAGTCATTACGGCCGTAAAAGAGTCCTCTTATCTTTTACTTTGTAAACCAAACTTAAAAACTCCACCATAGAGCAGCTAAACAAACGATAGTGCCAATGTTCATCAGCGACGAAATTATATGTCTTCCTATCAAACAAATGACATTTGTATTTCTATAATCATCTATCACCTAATGTTAAAAAAAATACCTATGACTGGTAGGAGACAAAGCCAGCGTTAAGACAATGACTTCAACCTAGACGATAATTAAAATGACAGAGAAGCACAGTCTATGGCTTATATGACTGTAGCAGTAAACAGAGCATAATAAATATAACGCCAACCCAACCAGCCAATGATATAGATTCACCTACTATCACCACCGCAAATACGGTTGCCACTGCTGGCTCAAAAAGCGTAAGTAAACAGGCTTTACTCACACAGACACTTTTAAGCCCATAACCAAAGCACACATAACCTAAAAACATTGGAATCACGGCCATATAGAGTGCTACCGCAGTATTCATCGAAGTAGCAAATAACTCACGACCAGTAAAAGCCAAAATAGGAAGAAGCAACACAGCACCAAAGCCAAATATACTTCCCATGGCTGATTGAGCGCTTACCCCTTGTTTTATTAATCCTTTCGCCGCCCAAGAATACAGCGCATAAGTAAAACCAGCCATAAAACCAAGACAGATACCTATATATTTATCTGCTTGCTCTGAATGGTTACTAGGTAGGTTAGTTTCTGAAAAAGTCAGCAGTGAAATACCAAGAGCACCAATAATGAAGCTCAATACCCACTGGCGATCTATACTATGTTCTTTGCTAAAAAGACACTCAATCACAGCAACAAAAAACGGCGCACTGGCAATGGATACAACCGTCCCTATCGCGACACCAGCTAAGCGCATAGAACTGTAAAAAGCCAGTGGGTACAGAGCTAAAGCAATGGCACCAACCCAAAGTAAATTCGACTCTTTGATCAATCGCTTAGCATCATTCCTAAGGTGCTTTGCCGCAACGATTGCGAGCATTAAACCACCTACGCCCATAGAAAATGGTCCAATAGCCAAAGGGCTTAAGTTTGGAGCCAGCGATGCAGCCGTCCCCGTGGTTCCCCATAATAAAGAAGCAAATAAAATGGCAGATACGCCATGGGTTTCTGTATTTTTACTGACTAAAGACTGACTCATGCATAACCTTTTTATGGTCTGTTTTGTTTTTCCATGAGCTTCAGTATAAAGTTACAGATATTAACTTAGTTTGCAGAAAAGACGCTTAATCTGTCTTGTAAGACGATATTTAGCCTCTTAGTTGACGAGGTGAGATACCAAAAAATACAGAAAACCGTCGACTGAATGCCGACACATCGCCATAACCAACTTGCTCTGATATCAACTGAACAGGAATATCAGTGTGAGTTAAAAGTGCTTTTGCTCTTTCCATTTTTTGTGCTGTTATGTATTGAAGTACACTTTGCCCCGTAGACTGCTTAAACACTTTCTTAAATTGCGTGGGGCTCAAACAAGCAAGACTCGCTAATCCATTCACAGTAAATTCAGCAGCCAAATCTTCTGATATATGCTGAATAACCACTCTAATTCTGGGATCCATTTGCTCATTCGCTTTTTGTAATGCTAAAAGTTGATGAAACATCAGGATCATAGTGCTTTCTATCGAGCTATCTACTTGATGCTCTAATTGCCTTTCAACAAAAGAAAGATAACTTTTCAGAGGAGAGGAAATTGAGAAAACCAAAGAATCCATACTTAATAAGTTACATGGTAACGTATTAAGATCAGCCACAATAAATCGAGCAGCTTCATCGGCTCTAAATAGATGAAAAGTACCCGCCTGAATAACAACACACTCTCCAACAGCGACTTTGCCCTCATACCCGTCAAGTTCAATAAGAATCACCCCTTGTATTGGTAACACTAACTGATGATGAAGGTGAGCATGGCCTTTACGCTGCTTAGTGTATGTTCGTATCGTGAGGCTGTCTTCCATAATAACGACCCTTAAAAATAAGCCTGCAACGTATAGAAAGTATTAATAACGTTACAGGCTAGATGGCACTATATGATTTTTATTTTAATGTGGTCTTGCGGCGAGCATTAACTTGCCCTCATCTTTGTATACAATGTAATCCTGCCCTTCATAGGTAAATGGAACAGGGTTTTCTGCGCTATGCTCTGGCACGATTTTTATTAGCTTATCACTCGCTACATTGTATTCCCAAATACAAGCAAACGTACCTGAATTATCAAAATAGATAGAGCTGTCATCTGGTGCCCACACAATGTTTTTTATGTACCAATCGTCCATAATGTCTTTGCTAACAATATGAATATCATTGGTTGTATTGTCATATACCGCGATAGAATTCACTTTTCGGTAACGCTCAACATTATCTATAGAGCTGACCTTATCGCTCAGTGTCAATAAAGCCTCATCAAGGCCTGCACGTTTATTAGGCCCAATCTCTTTAGCCATTCCCCGGTTACTAATGGCTAACTTATCTTTACCGTGAGCAACCGCTCTATCTTTCATAGAAGCCGTGTAAATACTGACTCTGTTTTGTTTATAAAACTTCTCAGTATATATATTTACCTGTTCGTGATTCACTCGGCTACCAATGGTATAAGCAAACTCCGTTACTTGTTTATTCTTCTCATCAATAGCATGGTAATGAATTTGATTCCCTCGCAAGTAATTACTACTGTACTGATCGTAGTAACTCACGTTCGCAATCTTAAATGCTTCATCAGTCAGTAGATTGTATTCATACAGTGCGATTTCTTGATCACTCGTTTCGCCATTGCCATCTGCCATAAAATACACATATATTGCATCACTTGTTGTTGCAACTTGCAGGTTCGTTATCCATTGATGCTGACGAAGCTGTTTTCGTGGCCACGGGTTATTGCTCTCTTTAAGAAACTTAGTTTGATAAGCACTGGCTGATATGTCATCTAACGTGGCAACATCCGGGTAGGTCATTCCTTTGGTCAAATCATTTTGCACCATGTGTGATGCATCGATAAGATCTGTGATTCTGCTGATAAAGAACTGCTCACAATAACGTAAAGTGTGGCAAGCATCCTGTCTTTGTTTTAGCCACTGCCTTTGTTCCGTTTTAAGCGCATTGCTGTTGCTCACTTTAACCGCTTTAAAATAAAGTGTGTTTATCACTTCGTCCATCTTACTTAACGACGGATTATCACAAATCATGTGCTCTATATCAGATTGGGCCTGGGTACAATCAAAGCTAGCGGCAAAGCTTACCGGAGAAAATAATACGATCCCCGCAACAGTACACTTAGCCCCAATAAACTTAAAAGCATCACTTAACATACCACCTCCTACAACAGGTTAATCTAAACGCGCTTAAAGGTAACATCCATTTAAGTATTTTTAAATCAATGATTTACAGAAAGAGAAATATAGAAAAAAGGTATAATTACAATAAAATAAATACAAATTGAGTTAGAAGATGAGTAATACAAATAGAGAACAACAGAAACTGCTCAATGAGAGCATTGAAAAAGCATTTGAAAAAAGAAAAACGACAATGTTATCGATGAAGATACATTGAATACAACATTAGAATCCATCTGTGAAGTGACTGGAATGTCTCGTGAAGATGGGCTTTGTTTCCTAAATCAAATTGGGCTTAAAATGCTACCGTTTGCGGGAAATTTAAGCAACTCGCATGGTTTTAGGCATACCTAGTCCTGTGATCTT
>NZ_JAKRGH010000034.1 GCF_022347565.1 Vibrio sp. Of7-15 | reverse complement strand
GCTGTACACGGTGGCCACCAATAACGTGGTGTCGCCTTGTTCAACCAACTTAAACCGTTTTACGGCTTGCTCTGAATCGGTTTGCCCTAAAGTAAAGAGTTTTTCTATTCCGAGTTTTTTACATACGTCTGCCTTACAGCCAATTTCGATGCAGTATTCATACGGAGTGCGTTCTTCAACGTGCTCTTCAATGGCATCGGATGCGGGCTCAGGCGTTGACTCAACTTTTTCACACATGCCACGCAGCGAAAAAGGCACAAAACCAGCTGGGCGAAACGGCTGTTCATTATTATTATGATCGTCCACAAATACTACCTGTGTTATACGAAATTAAGAGGGGATATTTTATCGGAAATGAATATAAAAAAACCAACCAATTACATAGTGATAATGACTTAACCCCCAGTGATTATCACTATTTCGCTAAAGCTTACCTTATTTGGGGTTACATGGAGATAGTAAATAAAAATCAACAAAATAATAGATGTTATTAATTATTAGAATAGAGCAGCCACTTTCGTAAAAACCAACGCGTACAATCAGCGAATCTACTCTTGTTAATATGCGTTTTTTGCTAATAAATATCACTCTTTTCCTAGTTGATTTGTGTGGTTGTGGCTATTTGGGTTTCAATGGTAACCACTAATCAATATACTCCGATTTGGGATCCACTATTATTTTGATTCAAGCTGCTTTAGTCAAAAAATAGGATACACCCCAGAAGTAATCATTTCTTTTCTAATAATAAAAAGCGATATTTTTGATGAATATGTTCAAATACGTTTGCCCCAAGTGCAATAAGCTAAGAGTACTGTCGGAGTCAGAGATTAAAACCATGGCTGAGTACCGAGTGATTACTTGCAAGTGTGGCGAAGATCTTCAGCTTTGCGGTGAGTCAGAGCAACTTACCTTGATACGAGAAGAAAATAAAGAAAATGATTTTTGGAAAATCAAGCAAGTGGTAGTCTATAGTTTGGCTTTCTTACTGTGCGTCATGTTTATTTTTGTGTATAACCTAGGTCTCGTCTCTATACTCGTTGCTTATACTGCTGGGCAAGTGTTAAAACGCCCATACAATGAGGAAAGTATTGATTTAGAACTAGAAGCTCTTTCCGATATGGGTTCGTGATTAAAAACTTACGCTATTTCGTAAGCCAGCAAATTTTAGGCCATGACTTATGAGCAAGAGCATATCGCACCGCTTAGGTCATAAGTGCATCATTGTTCAGGTTTACCCTGTTTAAGGGGATATAGAGATGACGAATAAAAACCAATGAAAAAGTAAATATTATTAGCCGTAAGAATAGACCACCTACTCTCGTAAAAATCAACGCGTATAATCAACGTATCTTATCTTGTTAATATGAGTTTTTTGCTAATAAATATCACTATTTCCCTAGTTAATTTGTGTGGTTGTGGCTATTTGGGTTCCAATAACAGTGGCTAACCAATATACTCCGTATCTCTTCTTCACCCACCATTATTGTTTGATTAAAATACTCTGAATCAAACAATAATGGCGGTAGACAGGAAGTAATCATTTCTTTTCTAATAATAAAAAGCGATATTTTTGATGAACATGTTTAAATACGTTTGCCCCAAGTGCAAAAAACTAGAAATACTTTCGGAATCTGATATTGAAACCATTGTTGACCACCAAGTGATCACCTGCCAGTGTGGCGAAGATCTGCAACTTCGCAGTGATTCAGAGCAACTTGAACTGCTAAAAGCAGAAAAAAAAGAAAATGTTTTTTGGGGAATCAAACAGTTTATTGTCTGTAGTTTGGCATTCATACTGTGCATCATGTTTATTGTTTCTTATACCTTCGCTCCCGTCGCTCTCATTGTTATTTATGCCGCGAGACAAATATTAAAGCGTACATACTATAAAGAAAGTGTTGATTTAGAGCTAGAAGCCGTTTCCGATGCAAGTTCTTTAGTGAAAGCTTAAAAATTTTATAAAAAATAACATTTAGGCTGTATGTTTTAGCATCGTACAGCCTAAAGAGAAATATGCGCTTCCAAAAAACTTATCGTCTCAATAATAAACCATGATAAAGCAATTCAGGTTCCGTGATTTGGGCTACTATTAGCAGTAATATTGGTGAGATCTCTTACGTATTTCACTTTAAAAGCAAGAAATAAAGAACAAAGAAATAAGCCAGCCCCCATCATTAAAGCCCTAAGAGACGATATGGACTTACTCAAATTTTCAGAAAGGCTCATGTCGATGGATGATGCCACGTGGCAGCGCCATTCAAGCCCTTGGAGTGTTTACTCCCGATTTACCGCTTTACCATTCATCTCTTTAGCGTTCTACTCAAGAGAGTTTCTTGGCACGTATGCGCTTATTCCAATCCTCCTGTCGGTTATTTGGGTTTGGCTCAATCCTCGGCTGTTCAATGCCCCGGCTTCAACCTATAACTGGGCCTCCATGGGTACGTTTGGTGAGCGGATTTATCTCAACCGAAAAAAGGTACGCCTGCCGAGCCATCATACAAACGCCTGCCAAGTATTACTTGTATTGCAAGTTCTCGGGCTACCAATTTGGCTTTATGGTTTATACAGCTTGCACATCTGGCCGCTGGTCTTTAGTGTTGCGTGGCTAATGGTTACAAAAGCGTGGTTTGTCGATCGAATGGTTTGGTTGTACCTAGAAATGAAAGACAGCGATCCTGTTTATCAATCGTGGCTAAAATAATATCGAAACGCTTCAGAGAAGCCTAGTCCCTACTCATAGCGTACTCCTTACACTCAGCATCGCTGAACGGCGCATACCGAAATCGAAAAAGTAACCCTTTGCAGTCTCACTTTTTAATACCGGTTTTTTATTAAACTACTATTTAAGAATTAACATTCAAGTTAATAATATCGTTTTTCTTCTTTTTATTTTTAATTATTTTGACGCTTGTTCAATTTTCATTAATTTATTTAACTTCTCTATGAAATCTTCAATACCAATTTTTGAGTTAAATGTTTTATTTATCAATATTCAACTTATGTTATAACAATATAAGCTACAATCATCATTCACCAAACCTATCCCTCACTCTATCCCCTCTTTAAAACCAATGGATGTAACAAAACATTTCAAAACTCCATCTCACAATTAAGCAAGTAACACAGTGAAAATTAATGCTAAAAAAAAGAATAAAAAATCACACAGAAAGATTAAACACGCCCACACACCTTCAAAAAACCACGGCCAAATCTCAGTAAATGATTATTTTTTATAGAATTAAACCTATTGCATAAACCAAGATTTATAAATACATTGTGTTACACAAAGGTTACGAGAGATGTCTTATTTTGATACTAAGAACATTACTTTTCGCACTAGTGATAACCACGCCAGTGTTTGCATCGCAACAAAATGTGAACGATGAGCAATTGCTAAAGTCGTTGATTGAACGCGGTGTGATTTGCTCTGGATTAAATTATGAGGAGCAACAACAAGCTCTGAAAATATATCTGCAAAAGAAAGTAAAACCGGAAACAAATAAAAAACTAGGCAATACGAAACACACCACGACGAATAAAGAAATAGAAACGTGCATTTCGCCTAAATAACTTTTTACACCCCGTTGAAGATACGTTCGACGGTTATTGTTGGCACCTTGAAGACAGAAATATAAAGGAATAATAATGAAAACCATGAGGAAGTCGTTGCTTGCTTCAACCATATTTGCCTTATTAAGTAGTGGAGTACATGCACAAACTCCCATTGACCTAGGCGTTGTGAATGAAGATAAGCTTGCAGAAATGTTGATCAGAAATGGGCAGTTAGATGATTCAGCATCAGCCGAGCAAAAACGCCTAGCGGTTAAAACCTATTTAGACAAGAAGATCCGCTCAGGCTTTAAAGGCGACGCTCAATTTGGCAAAAAGGCCTTAGAACATCGCGCTAAAATTCTTAAAGCGATCCAACATGAAAAAGGCATGCATAAAGCCAGCGTATTTGCGCTGGATATTGGTCAAAAAAGAACCGACAAGGTGCTTGCCCTGCTGGTTGATTTCCCAGATTTAACTTGGGACAACAACAAGCTAACTGCTGAGCACACCGAAATGCTCTACGACAACTATTCACCTGAGCATTATCAAGACTTATTGTTCTCCGACTCTGGCTACACTGGCCCTAATGGTGAAAACCTGATCTCCATGCGTCAGTATTATGAAAATGAGTCTGGTGAAAGTTACAGTGTCGCAGGCCAAGCTGCGGGCTGGTATCGCGCCTCAAAGAACGCGTCATTCTATGGTGGTAACTCCCCGAGCACCGACAACGACATGAACGCGCAAGAGCTGGTTCGTGAAGCGTTAAATCAATTGGCTAATGATCCGAATATCAATTTAAGTGATTACGATATTGAAGATCGATACGATTACGATGGTGATGGCAATTTCCGTGAACCTGATGGCGTGATCGATCACCTTATGGTATTCCACGCTTCGGTTGGTGAAGAAGCGGGCGGTGGTGTGTTAGGTGCCGATGCCATTTGGTCTCACCGCTATAACTTAGGCAAATACCACGTACTGTCTGGTACTAGCAGCACGGTTCCGGGTCGATTTAATGGTCAATATGCGGCGTTTGATTACACCATTCAGCCTATCGATGCGGCAGCTGGGGTTTGTGCGCATGAATATGGTCACGATTTAGGCCTACCAGATGAATACGACACACAATACACAGGTAAAGGCGAAGCCGTTTCTTACTGGTCTATTATGTCGTCTGGGAGCTGGGCTGGTCGCATTGGCGGTACACAGCCTACTGCGTTTAGTTCATGGGCGAAAAGCTACCTTCAAAAATCCATTGGCGGTCGCTGGATCAACGACGATCAATTGTCCGTTGATGATCTTGAAGACAACCCACGCGTGTTCACTTTATTCCAAACCACCGACAATACACGCCCGAACATGGTAAAAGTCGATTTACCATTGAAGAAAATTGAAGGGCTAAAACCGTATGAAGGCAGCTACTCTTTCTATTCCGACAAAGGCGATGATCTGAAAAACAGCATGACGAAGAAGGTGACACTTCCTGCTGGAGATAAGATCACATTAACCTTTAAGGCGTGGTATCAAATCGAAGTGGATTACGATTATGCTCGTGTGTTGGTTAACGGCCAGCAAATCCCGGGCAACATCACAACCATGAGCGATCCAAACAATACTGGGCTCGTTCCAGCCATTGCAGGCGACTCAAAAGGCTGGGTAGACGCCGAGTTTGATCTGTCTCAGTGGGCAGGCCAAGAAATCGAGCTGTCTTTTGATTATGTCACGGATGGCGGCCTAGCGATGGAAGGCTTCTACGCCGATAATCTGATGATTAACGCTGATGGAAACAACACCTTACTGGACGATGCCGAAGCCAACAATAGCTTTGTTATGAATGGCTATACACGCAGCGATGGTTTCCATGAAGCAGAACATTACTACCTATTACAATGGCGTAGTCATGATAACGTGGATGAGGGCCTTGCCAACATCAAACGCATGGGACAAATGATGACCTTTGAGCCAGGGCTAATTGTTTGGTACGTGGATGAGTCTTTAACAGATAACTGGGTTGGTAAACACCCTGGTAAAGGTTGGTTAGGCGTTGTGGATGCGGATCAAAATGCCATGATTTGGCAAAACAGTGGCGAGGCGGCTCAAACTCGTTACCAAATCCGTGATGCGGCGTTCTCTTTAGCCGACCAAGCACCAATGCGTTTAGTAAACCGTGATGGCGATGTATTGGAAGATGTTAGCCTGATCGCCAACGCACACTTCTCTGATGCTGAAGACTACACGTCTCCACAAGCGCCGGATTCTGGCCGCATCTTAGAAGAGTTTGGCTTAGCCATCGATATTATCGACCAAAGTGCAGACAATGAATATGGGGTGATCCGCTTAAGTAAAATCGCTGAGCAAAACCTATTGCCTAATGTTGACTTCACGATCAGTGTCGATGGGCTAACTGCCACCGCTGCTAACTCCAGTGTCGATCCCGACGGCAGCATTGTGAGCTACCACTGGAACTTTGGCAACGGCGCTACCAGTACCGAGGCTTCTCCAACGTGGTCTTATGATAAAGCGGGCAGCTACAAAGTTGGCTTGACTGTCACAGACAACAAAGGTGGCACGGCTTCACAATCTCAAGTTGTTGTAGTCAAAGAGCCAAATGTATTACCAACCGCAGATGCCAAATACATTCACCTTGGTCGCTGGGTGACAATGTGGTCCACCAGCTCTGATGAAGATGGCCGTATTGTAGACACAGAGTGGACATTACCGAATGGCAAAGTTCGCCGTGGCCGTACATTTACTTCTATTTTCCCAAGCTATGGCAAACATGAAGTGAAATTGAAGGTCATTGACAACAAAGGAGCTGTGGTTACCCGAACTATGATTGTTGATTTATAATTAACACTCATTCTCTTAATCAATACCTATCCAGCGCCGCATTCTTTGTGGCGCTTTTTATGTTCATGTTTTATCTATGTTTTTATCTAAAACACGCCAACCACTCAAACTATACGCTTCATTCAACCTATACCCTTCATTCAAACCACATCATTAGTAAAGTCTAATGTATCCCTCGTTTATTAAAAAACCAGTTATATTATTAATTAATAAATTCAACCATAAAGAATGATTTATAATCTATAAATAACACTAATTAAATATAAAACCTCAATAAAATAAACACATTCTTTATTTTAATTGAGTTTAAATAGCCATTTACAATAAATATTATGAGCAAAAAAGCATAATATAAATCATATTGCATTTAATTTTTAAAATATTATAGTTCAACTCAAAAATAAAACTAAGAATAACATCATGAAATATAAATTAACTTGCTTGCTATTATTCGTTGTGCCTATGGCATTTGCGAAAACAAATTTAACCACAGGAAATATTAATGAAAATAAATTAATTGATATAATAAAGTCTGATTCTTCACTAAAAACAGGGGACCGAATAAAAAATATTTCCCAATTATTTTTAGACACTCCCTATGTGGCTAATCGGTTAATTGGCTCTGAGCACGACCCTGAAGAGTTGGTGATCGATTTTACCGCGCTTGATTGCTTTACCTATTTAGACTATGTAGAAGCTCTAAGCCAATCAGATTCCATGATGGCTTTTACCGAAAAGCTGATTGATGTGAGGTATATCGATGGCCAAATTGATTATTCTAAGCGCCGACATTTCTTTAGTGACTGGGTTCATACCACAGACGATACCGTAGAAGACATTACCCAAACGATCAGCGATGATGCCCAAAGTACTGTCAAACAGATCAATCGCAGCAAAAGTGGCGGAAAATTTATTCAATCAGTGCCCGTATCTAAACGGAAAATTAATTACATTCCATCCGATCGAATTGATGAAACCATGTTAAGCAACTTAAAAACTGGAGATTACATAGGTATTTATACCAATATTGACGGGCTAGATGTAACCCATACTGGCATTTTCCTAAATACCTCTGAAGGGCCAGTGCTACGCCACGCTTCTTCTAAAAAAGCCGACATGAAAGTCACAGACTCGCCTTTCTTAGAATACGTAAAATCAACACCAGGAATTATGGTATTCAGAAGCATGGCGTAACGCGAGGCGGTGTCGGATAATATCTACCGACACCGCAGGCTTCTTTACTTATACAAACACAAAACACCGCCTATAAAATAAACCGTTTCACTTCTGTTTCAAGCTCTTGAGCTAAGGTGTTTAAGTCACTGGCCGCATCTGCTGCCAGTTCCGACTCACTCACCAAAGTATTAGCTACTTCTCGTATTTCTTCTGTGTTGCGGCTGATCTCCGAAGTCACTGACGTCTGCTCTTCCGCTGCCGAGGCAATTTGAACGGCCATATCACTGATCTGACGCACAGAAGTGTTGATTTGATCTAAGCTAACGCTGGCCGACTCCGCATCGTTCACACTGGTTTCCGTCATTTTGCCGCTTTCTAGCATAATGTTTACGGCACGTTGAGTGGTTGCTTGCAAGGTTTCAATGGTACTTTGGATCTCTTGGGTAGAATCGTGGGTACGTTGAGACAGAACTCGAACCTCATCCGCCACAACCGCAAACCCCCGCCCAGTTTCTCCTGCCCGCGCAGCCTCAATGGCCGCATTCAATGCCAGTAAGTTCGTTTGCTCGGCAATACCTTGAATGGCAGAAATGATCGAGTTAATACTTTGTGCATGGGTGTTTAACTCTTCGATCACTTGTTTGGCTGAATTGACTTCTGTGGCCAGTGAATTGATGGAATCTTGGCTTTGCGCAACCTGTTTAGAACCATTTTGACTTAGCGATAAGGTGTCTTCCGAGTTTTTTGCCGTATGATCGGCATTATCGGCAATTTCTCGTGTCGCCGAAGACATTTCTGTTACCGCAGTGGCAACCATGTTAATTTCATCTAATTGCCGAGTCACCGATTGACTATTGTCCCGTGCCGCTTGTGCCGCCTTATTAGATTGCGCCATCAGCTGCTGAGAAATGTCACTCAATTTAACCAAAATACCATGTAAGCTTTCCACGAACAGATTAAAGTTTGTCGCTAACATGCCTACTTCATCATTGGCATTCGGTGTAATACGCCGTGTCAGATCCCCGCCCCCACTGGCAATTTCTTCTAGAGCACTAGACACTCGCAGTAAATCTCGCATTAAAAAGGCCACTAAGTAAGCCGCGATTAACACCACCACGATGGTTAATCCAACCGAAGTTAATAAAAAACTCGTCAGCAGAAGATCATTTGCTTCCGTTTCCGTTTCTTTATCTAAGATGATACCCAGTATCCAATTAGCGCTGTTGACAGGTTCAAAATAAATGTATTTCTCTGTGCCTTGGATCTCGATGGGTTCGTAGTCCCCAGTTTGCATTAAATGCTCGATTCTCGATAACGTTAATGCCGGAGAAATGTCCGTGGCACTTTTCAGCAACAAATTCTGGTTAGGGTAAGCAATGATACGACCATCAGACTCCAATAAAATCGCTTGGCCTTTTTCACCCACTTCTAAGGTATTTATGTCTTCAATCAGCTGAGCAATAGAAACGTCTCCTCCTACCACTCCCGCTAAGCTCCCGGCTTTTTGAAACGCTTTTGCCAAAGTGATCACAAGCTCGTTGGTTACTGCATCGACATAAGCGGGTGATAATACTATGTCTGACGCAGCCACGGCCGCCTTATACCAAGGCCTGACCCGTGGGTCATACCCCTTACGCGGCCTCGGTGTTGAACGGATCATCTCACCACTAGGTGTACCGATATACACCAAATCAAATTTGCCGCTTAATTCTGCTTGCTTGAGTGCCTTGGATCTGTCTTCCGGGCTTGAATATTCCGTCACTGTACTGACAATACTGCGTTGTAGGTTTAACCAGCGTTCAATACCTTGGATTGACGCATCAGCAACCCCATCAAGCCTTGATTGAATAGCAATACTGTTTTGTTCTCTCATTTGGCTTTCTGCTACTTTTGTTAGCACCGCAGAAATAAGAACAAGTGCAACTAAAATCAACGAGATCAGCTTCATTTTGAGTGACATATTCTTCATTATCTACCTTCAACTTATAGTAAGACTCAACACTGAGTATGGCAGTAATTAAGCAAGTAGCACGAATTTGGCGCTTATGTGCGCGTTTTAAGAACAAAAAATAAAAAACACCGACATAAAAGAATGGATAATTATGCATAACAACGCCTATAGACTAAAGTAGTAGTCAAAGCGTGTTTATAAGGAGTTCACCCTTGAGTGTGATAAAAGGCGTGCGACAAACCAGAGGTTACCTACGTTATATCTCTGTTCTGGCAATTTTTATCGTGAGTCTGATTTTGGTGATCCAAGACATGACTTGTAAGGGGGCTGGCATGCCTGTATTTGGTACTGTCATTAAATTTTCTGATATCTACGATCACAATGGTTTACAGCGTATGGTGGTGGTAAAGCTAACGGACAACAGCATAGCTCGAGCCCCCGTTTCTACCACTCACACGCTAAGGCCGGGCTCTACCGCGCAGCTTCTTAAGCATACTTCATCCATTCACAAAGCAAGCCGTTTTAGCTTTGTCCGCTACACGGATACCTTTATCCATACCTCGAAATAAACTCCCTGCCTACATATGAAATGGTTTAATTAGCCACTTATTGGTTATTTAAACCACGCTGCCCTCTAAAATATAAACTCATTAATGATAAATTACTGTTAATTATTAGTTTTTTATGTTGGCATTGTCGTTGCTTAGAGTAAAATCGACAATGTATTTTTATAAAAACATTCACAAAATGGATAGTTATACAAAAGCGGAGGTCTGAGTATTACCGCTTAAGCTAACAAGTGCTGATGAACACATCAACCGTACAAAATAAAGCTATAACATAAAAATTATAAGGAATAAGAATGCTCGTGAAATCATTACGTTGGTTAGTCCCAATGGCCATTATCGGTGCCTCTTACGGTGGCTATAGCGCCATTGCCGCCAATGCACCTCAACCTGAAGAGAAGCCATCCATCCAAACTGAGCCCACTGTTGAAGTCGAAAATATTTTTCCGACCAATCATCAGGTGATGATCACCAGTTACGGTGAACTCACCCCGTTAGAACAAACACAACTGTCTGCGCAGGTGTCGGGAGAAGTCACAAACTGGCACCCAAATTTTGTTCCGGGCGGTGTCGTTAAGCGTGGTGAAGTGCTTTTTAGCCTTGAAAAAGACAACTACGAAGCGGAAGTCTTACAAGCCGAAGCCAACTTAGCCAGCGCCCAAGCAACACTGATTGAAGAGCAAGCTAAAGCCAAAGTCGCCGAACGACAAGCCAAAAAATTAAGTGATAAGCAAGTCACCGACCTGTATTTACGAAAACCACAAGTGTTGAGTGCCAAAGCGAGTGTAAAATCGGCTCAAGCCGCACTCAAACGCGCCCGCCGCGATCTGGAAAACTGCCAGGTGATTGCCCCTTACGATGCGTTGGTTGTGTCTCGTGATATTGGTGTCGGCCAATTTGTGTCTGCGGGTGCACAAGTGGCGATATTAAATAACATCGAAGCCGCGGAAATTCGCATTCCTATTGCCGGGTTTGATAGCGCTTTTTTACCAGAGCAACTAGCGGGTATCGATGCCTCTATTATTCAAAGCGGCATCACTAATGTCACTCGCCAAGGCCACATTGCCCGCGACTTAGGTATTGTAGACAGCAAAACCCGTATGGTTAATCTCGTGGTGCGTATTAATGACCCCTACAGTGTAGACAGCGATTTACCTTCGCTAAAATTTGGCTCTTATGTACAAGTTCAGTTTGCAGGTAAAGCGCTGAAGCACATTTACCGTTTACCGCAAGAATTAGTAAATAACCGCACGGTTTGGGTTGTGAATCAACACAATCAACTTGAGCCTAAAACCGTGAACGTTCTTCGTGAAGAAGGCGAATTTTTCTTAATTGGCGGTGGGTTAAACAAACAAGATCAAGTGGTTTTAACCGTACCAGAATACCCACAAAAAGGCATGACGGTAAAAATTGCTCACACCGAAGCCGATCCATCTTTAACCGTAAAGTAGAGTTAATACAATGGAACAAACAAAAGAGAAGGGACTGATTGCCTACTTTGCCAATAACTCCGTCGCCGCCAACTTACTGATGCTGTTTATTGTCATCATGGGGGCCGTGAGCTATTTGTTCATTCAACGGCAAATGTTTCCGAATATCGAAGTTAACTACATCAACATAAACGCGGAATATCCGGGGGCTTCTCCACAAGAAATCGAAGAAAACATCTTAATTAAAGTGGAAGAATCCCTTAAAGATGTCACCGGAATTAAAAAAGCCACCTCAACGGCTTCACGAGGCAATGGCCACCTCTCATTAGAAATCGACGTTAATCGCGATCTTAATGAAGTGCTGGATAAGGTAAAGCAAAAGGTCGATACCCTGTCTAACCTACCAGCGGCTATGGAACCACTGAATGTTTATCAGGTCGAGTTCAAACAAGAAGTGATTGAATTGGCCTTAGTCGGTGATCGCTCTTTACAAGAACTGAAACCCATAGCCAAGCAAATTGAAGATGAGCTACTGCAACTTAGCAACGTAAACCTGGTCACATTAAGTGCGCCAGTGGATGAAATTGCTATTGAGGTACACCCTGATACATTACGTAAATATAACCTGACTTTAACGGATGTCAGCAATGCGATTCGACGCTTCTCAGCGAACTATTCCGCAGGCGAAGTGCGCACTAACACAGGGATGATTTCAGTACGTATTGAAAATCAGTACTACAGTGGTGAAGAGTTCCGCCATATTCCGGTGAAAATCGGGGACAATGGTGCCAAAGTGTTATTACAAGACATTGCCACCATTAAAGATGGCTTTACCGAAGGCGAACGACATTTCAAATATTCGGGTAGCAATGCCATTTACCTTGCCGTGAAAGCCACCAAAGATCAAAACATGGTGCCAGTGGCTGAAACGGTGAAAGCCTACATTGAACAGAAAAACCACACATTGGCCCAAGGGCTTGAGCTAAAAACCCTTGTCGATATGACGTATTACCTAAATGCACGTCTCGACATGATGCTAAAAAACTTGCTGCAAGGAGCCCTGTTAGTTGCTCTTATGCTCAGCCTGTTTTTACGTGTTAAGCTCGCCATGTGGGTGATGGTGGGGCTGCCCGTGTGTTTTCTTGGTGCCGTCATGATGATGCCTGTTTTGGGCGTCAGCATTAACATTGTTTCGTTATTTGCCTTCATCATGGTACTAGGGATCGTGGTTGATGACGCCATAGTCATGGGGGAAAGCGCCTATACGGAGATTGAAAAAACCGGCGGCGGTGTCGATAACGTGGTACGAGGCGTTAAAAAAGTCGCGACCCCTGCAACATTCGGCGTATTAACGACCATTGCGGTGTTTGCCCCCTTCATTATGTCGACAGGGCCAGAACGTGCTTTTTTCTATGGTATTTCATCTGTCGTCATTTTATGCCTCATTTTTAGTTTGATTGAGTCCAAACTTATTTTGCCTGCTCACCTTGCTCACACGCATTTCTCCCCCATCAAAGAGAACAGCTGGCGTGATCGATTCAACAAACGCTTTTTTGGCTTAGTGTATGGCCCATATAAACGCTTCTTAGTGCGATGCACACACTGGCGTTGGTCGGTATTGGCTTTTTTCATTGGCTTATTGGTGATCAGCGCGGCCTTAGTGGCAACAAACTACGTCCGTATGGTTCCCACCCCAAAAGTGCCGCATGATTTTCCCAGCATAAAAATTACAATGAACGACAATGTGTCTGATGAGCAAACCATCAAAGCGTTAAAGTTGATTGAAGATGCCGTTTGGCAAGTAGAGCAGCAAACCATTACCGAAACAGGCCAAGGAATGGTGAAAGATCTGCTGTCCATGAATGAAGACCGCACCAATGGCCGGATTCTGGTGCCACTAGTGGATGAAGAACTTCGCCCTTATAATACATTTGAGCTTTCTCGTCGTTGGCGTGATGTGATCCCTGTCATTCCAGGTATGAAATCATTCACTATTTTTGATGATGTAAACAGCGGTGAAGAAGGCGATGAGTTTGGCTATCTACTCTACGGGCCAGATATTGAAACCTTAAATGTCGCTGGCCGTCATTTAATTACCCAATTACAGCAACAAACCGGGTTGTATGATATCTCTTCATCTATCGATACAGGCAGTAAAGAAATATTGTTGTCACTCACACCTGTAGCTTATGATCTCGGTCTGGATCTGTCTGTCATCGCAGAACAGGTTGGCGGTAGTTTCTATGGTGGTGAAGCACAGCGAGTCCTTCGTGATGGCGAAGAAGTCAAAGTCATGGTGCGTTACCCGAAATTGACACGAGAAGCGTTTTCTTCTCTGCGTTATGCGGTAATTACAACCCCATCAGGGCAAAACGTCATGTTAGGTGACGTCGTTCAAATCAAGCAAAAACCGGGGATCAGCACCATTCGTCGTGAAGACGGCTACCGTACCGTCTATATCTATGGCTCCATCGATGAAGAAGCGATTGCCCCTAATGAAGTGATTGCTCAGATTGAAGAGAAGTTTCTGCCTGAGCTGAAATCGGCGTACCCAAGTGTGAAGACTGAGCTGGGCGGCTCTATCGAAGAGCAACAAGCGCAGCAAAATGAGCAGATGATCTTCTTCATTGCAGGCATGATCGTGGTGTATATTTTACTGGCGGTGCCTTTAAAAAGTTATGCTCAGCCGCTCATTATTATGTCCATCATTCCATTTAGCTTAACTGGGGCAATTTGGGGCCATTATTGGTTTGGACTAGATATTAGTATGATGTCTACCTTCGGTTTAATTGCTGCCGCTGGTGTAGTAATTAATGACTCTTTGGTAATGACTGACTACATCAATCAGGCCAGAGCGCGTGGTGTGGCCATGAAAGAAGCGGTAATAGAGGCAGGATGTGCACGTTTTCGTGCGATTACATTAACCTCGATCACGACTTTTGTTGGCGTATTACCAATCATGTTTGAGACCAGCTTACAAGCTAAGTTTGTGATCCCAATGGCGGTGGCGTTAGGATTTGCCGTCTTGTTTGCCACACTGCTCACGTTGGTTTTGGTGCCATGTTTGTACTTGATCCTACAAGATATTGGCGGGGTTTTTGTTGCCCTTAAAAACCTGGTCATGAAGCTCAAGCCACAGCGAAAGCAACCTCAGCCAGAGTTATAGATAGCATTAGCTAGAACTCTATATAAAAAATCCGGAGCCAAGCGGTTTGGTTCCGGATTTTATTTAGCAAAAAGAGTAAACGCCTAATGTTTTTTACTGCAAGTTAAAATACAAGCAACACTAGTCATTATTTTCCTTTTTATTAATCTAACTTTTTCCACTGTAGCTCAATCCAGTCTTGGTTTGAGCCTCCTGGGTTGTAAGTTGCATCGTTACAGTTCACGGCCCAAGGTCCAAAGCACTGGTAAATGCCCTCACCTTCAAATTCCACAATCGTACCGTCCACGTAGCTGCCCACCCCGTCAGGGTAGACATAATCGACATCGATAGAAGATTCAGCAACCGTTACTGTTTTCTGCTCTGAATCTGTAACGCCAAACACATCCGTCGCGACTAACTGAATCACATACTCACCCGCAGCCGTTGGTACAAAGCTGTTTACACTGCCTTCATTACGTACTTCAACTGAACTGCCGTTGTGAGTCACGTTCCACGATAATGTTAGTTCAGCAGGTAATTCATCCGTTGAAGTTGACTCCATTAGAACAGCTTCGTTCACTGCTGGCTCGTTGGTCAGTACATTAAATGAGGCAACAGGCGCTTCATTTGCGTTCTCATCCCCCTTCACCGTCACTCGCACTGTCTCAGAATCCGTTCTGTCGTACAGGTTTTTCACCGTTAGGTTTACGTCAAAAGCGTATTCTGGTTTATTAGGTAAAGTCGTCAGATCAATCGCTGCTGGGTTATTGGTCGCATCGTCGAATTCGATTTCGTAACTCGAATCAGATACCATCCACGCATAAGTCAATGCATTTTGCTCTGAATCTGATGCATCTGCTGTGAAAGTCAATGCTTCTCCAGATGCCATTTCATACGTTGTTGGGTAAGTAATGCCATGGATTTCAGGAACAATATTAGGTTGCTGCTTTTTCAGTGTGTAAACCACTTTATCTTTGATCACCGAATCATCATTCAATGTCGCTTTTAACTGAAACTCAACCGTTACGTCTTGCTGCGGTGCATCGGCTACGTCTACAGTGAAAGTTGTATCCAGTTTCTTCTTCTTCGCGATCAGAACGTCACTTTTATCAATGCCGTTCGCCTTTTTCACCACCCAGACAGTTTTTTTGATCTCATCCTCATTGGTCACCGAACCTGATAAAGCGTATGAAGTGCCTAGCGTAAATTCAGTTTCAACATCCGCACCAGCATTTACCGTGACTTCATTACCGCTATCATTTAAGTTTGTCAGCTCTTCACAACGCTCGGCAGAAGTCACGTTTTCACCACACGTATTAACAATTTTATCCATATCAATAGTGCCACCACTTCGCTCGTAACCAAGACCTTCACGGGCCGCATTCACCATTAAGCCTTCGTCTTGATCCGCCATCCAAGTAAAGATACCACCGAGGTTATGCTTAAGTGCGTATTGCCCTTTAGCATATACCGTTCGCGGCGTATCTAAGCTCATGAAAATACCGCTTTCTGGGTGGTATAAGAAGTCGGCATTCGCTTGCTCATCGGTGTACAGGTGGTAACCATTCTTTGGAGTAAGACCGTTGGCTGCACTTGCCTCTACATAGTTAGTAAAAGTATCGTTAATACCAGTAACCGCAGATTCAAAAGAGCCCATTACGTTGCTGCCTTTAGTAAAGGTTCCTTTTAACGGGCTTAAGGTCTCTACATTGGCATTAATCGCATTTCGGCTGTAGTTCGCGTAACCGATTTGAATGTTTTGAGGATTAATGCCTAGCTCCTCAATCATATAACGAATGGACGTATCAGAAGACCACTCACTGTTTTCATTTGCCATTAAATTAGTATGATGCGCTAAACCTTCAGCCCAAGTTTCACCAAAGAAGTCGTAGGTCATCAAGTGAATGGTATCAACACCTGCCGTAATAAGGTTTTGCAGCTCTGCGGCATCAATCTTATCTTTTGGTGCACCAGATGCAATTCCGATCTTAACATCGCTACGGCCATTTGCATTCAGAGCAGTACGAAGTTCAGCAATAAAAGCAGCGTAGTTAGGCGCATCATTTATAGGATCGAACTCATTAAGATCAGCCCCTTTAATACCTGGGTATTCCCAGTCAATATCCAATTGAGTAATAAACGGATAAGCAGTAATGAATTCAATTAAGCTATTGATGAGTACTGGACGGTTTTCTTCCTTAACCGCATCAGAAGCGATATTAGATAGAGACCAACCAAAGATAGACACGGCCACCTTAGTATCAGTTTGATCAACCAAGTTCTTCATAACGCCCATCAAACCAGCGTAATTACTTCCAAGCCATTTTGCTTCCCAATTCGGTGCCACACCTTCAAAACCTTTTTGTAAATCAGCACCAATGTCAGTAGTCATGATCTCAAATTTTTGTGCTCCCAGATCTGCGCAATACTGCTTAAGTGCATTCACAGCCCCTACGATTGTCGGATCACCTACCTCTGTTCCGCAAAGACCAAAGAAAGATAAAATGACTGTATCGTATTTTGACAGTGCATCGATAGACGGAACGTAGCCTTGCTCCCAATGTGTCCAATTAGATAAATAGGCTGAGACCTTTGGTAGCTGCTCATTTTTCTCATAGCTATTAAATGTGTTTTTCCCCGAGTCTATTTTCTGCTGTGTCAAACCAGTACCCGTTTCCCATGGATTCCCAGATGCGTAAGCAAGAGTAGAAACCGTTGATGATGCTGCAAAACCAGCAAATATTAACCCAGCAAGTACTTTATTTAAATTTCTAGCTTTCATACTGACAATTAACTCCGATGAATAATTTATTATTAACACAGCCCAAAAAATGGGTGTGAGTCAGATTGAGAAGGTTTGGAAAATAAACCATTACATAATAATTTCATAAATACTTAGCCAAAGAATAATTAACTAAATAATAAAAACCATCCGTTTATTTTATCTATGAATATGACGAAAAAATAAAAAATCCGTTTGTAAAGTTTTTTAACGTCGAAAAAATACTAAGTCTAAAATATTTAAAACTCATCACCGTATTAATTATTAATGGCAGAAGATCACATTATTCATATAAAATAAAGAGCATAAAAATTAAAACAATAGTCAATTAAATTATTGATAATTTAAAATATAGATCTTGATATATAAATTAAAAATAAACTTAGATTTTTATACCAACCAATAAATAAAAATAAATAATAAATACTCACTTACAAATACGACTGAATAATAAGGATTAACAAGTCATAAACTGAGGTAATGGTAAGACCACTGATAAATTTAGCTCTCTTATTCAATAACAAAGATATTACATTCTTTAAATTAAGAACGGTTATTTAGTGAACTAAAAGTAAGGATTGTGACAGTATGCGGCATAAAAAAGCCAGCAATGAATGAATCACCGCTGGCTTATACTGGCTATTTATTAAGAAAGAAACAGATACGCCCTTTCTATAAACAATAGATTACTTAAGGCTTAGTTGAACACCAGAGTATTGGCTGTAACCTTTTAGCATAACATGATAGGTAGTACCTGCTTGTGCGGTAACTTGACAAGACTCGCTATTACCATAACGGTACGGACGGCAATCCCAGCTTGAAGTAGTTGGTTTGCTGTTCGCTTTTAAGTATAGATCCGCATCACCACTACCACCTTGAATGGCAACGGTCACATTCGTCGTGGTTGGTACACTAAATGTATAAAAAACTTCAGATTGAGCATTACCACTCAGCCCTGTCACTGGTTTACCAATTTCAAGCACATTACCCGTAGGCGGCGTCACGGTACAACTCGCGTTCACACCCACTTGAGAAAATGCATTTTCAACATCGGCAGTGTTATAACCCATATCCGCCGCCGCTTTAACTACCCCACAACCACCTTGATCAAAGGTTGAGTTAGCAGTCCAATACAGCTGATTAGCTAATGTAAAGACTTCAAAACCTTTACGTACGTTCCAGTTCGCTTTATTAGCAAGCAAGTAATACGCTCGATTAAATACACCACTTGAGTAGTGAACATCTAAACCATTATAATAACTATCTGCATGATCAATAGAACGACCGTCACGAGATGGTTGATCAAAATAACGTAGACCACCCGAACCTTTAAAGATATCGCTCCCTACGACCCAATCAACACTGCCTTTCATATAATATTCAGCTGCTTCACCCGCTATATCGGAATAAGCTTCATTCATACCACCCGACATATTCTTGTAAACCAGACCTGAATTTTGCTCAGTAAAACCGTGGCTAACTTCATGGGCGCTCACATTAATGTCAACTAGTGGATAGAAAGTGTTTTTACCATCACCAAATGTCATTGAAGAGCCATTCCAAAACGCATTTTCATAACTACTGCCATAATGAACACGCATCGTTAATTGGAAAGTAAGCGGGCTGGTATTCATCCACTCTTGATACATGTCAAAAACAACTTTACCAAAGTAATGAGCATCATTAAGTGGAGAGTAAGCCCCATTAACTGCTTTGTGATCATTATAATTGGTCGCATCCGGACAGTAATAATCATAAGTGGTATTACCTGATGTCGCGCCATTTAAATTCACAGTTCTCACAGCGGCATTACTCATGGTACAGGTGTTACCCGTTTTTGAAATAATAAAACCAGGATAATCTTGACCGTATTCATAACGGCTTGTTTTGCTGTTACCGCCTGGTCCTGTCCCTTTTTCTTCCGCGTGAGCAAGCCCATCCCAATGTTTGAGCACTTCACCTGTCACTGCATCAATCATAAAGTATGGTCGCGCTGGTGATTCTGATGCATCAAAAAAATCCACCATATAAACAAGTCTTGCTTTGTCATTAGCATCCAGCTCTACCATCAAGACCGCTTTTTCATTTTCTGGGTTGATCGCAGCAACCCCATGCTTCGAAGTGTAGTCTTTCTTAGCTAAAGCTATGGCTTGTTTTGACTCAATTGAAGGAGATAACGTTGTTAAATCCTCCGTTAAGTTTTGAGCCATTTGTCCATACACATCAGACACGCCTTCTGTGGTTGATGTCGCAACCAAAGATGTATTGAATACAGGAATACCGCGATAATACTGCTGATAACGAACTTTTGTTTTTCCGTTAGGCAGCTTAATCGTTTTTACTGGCTTAAACCCTAATTCATTTGATAACACTCCGCTATTAAATGTACTTATCCCCTGATCTAAAATTGCAGGATCCGTTATTGTCACCATGTTTGCCGCTTTCGCTACAGGTAAAGTGAAAATAGCACTAAGTGCAATAATTGAAGTCATAGCCTGACGTTGTTTTATTTTCATTACTCATTCCTAGAGATTTATTTAAGATAATTTATCTGACTTCCATACCGTTTAACTTTTGAAATTTTCAATGTATTTAACGCATAAAAAATCAGATAGCGACCATACGCAAGAAAAAAGTTAGACCTGAAAAATAAAAGACGCAAAAAAACAAATCTATTAATTTTATAAAATGTGTAAATAAATAAATACACAAAGATATCAATATAACAATGACAAAAACAAAAAACTGAACAACAAATGAACAGGTAAATACTTAACTGTTGAAAATATCAAACATGATAAAAATCAACATCTGTTTAATACATTTGTTTTAATTTTAAGCAAAATGAATAAATAAAAATAAAACCAAAAACACACAGCAACTAAAACTAAATAAAACAACAATCTATAAAAACAATGAAGAAATTAAAAGTCAAAAACTTGAATAAACAACCAAATAAAAACCAGGGGTAATTTATTAATCCTGTTTATATTTCCAGATATTACTTCTTATATAGATAGAAGATAATTTTACGAGCCACACTATTAACAAAGATAAAAATAACCTTAAAAAACGAATTTTGATAAGTAAGTTTTTATCCCATTTTATTTGACAAGCATCACTGAAATATTGTTAACCGAACATAAGACTGATTCATAATTGTTCAAAAAATCATCTTACCACCTCCCTTTTATTAACAATTTTACCACTATTTTTATAAGAACAATGCGTGAAAACACTCAATAAAACACATTGCAATTTATCTGTGCTTAAAATTTTCCTTTTATCTTTCCCCCTCTAGCTCTTATTACAGAACCAAAGACTAAGAAAAAGAGCTATTGAAGAAATCAAAGTAGAAAGCAGCCAGATCTTTACTTCAATAGAATGTATTGAAATAAAGGCGTACCAAAAAATGAGCTTCAGGAAAATACTAAAAAGGCACAGCAAAGTTAGCTAGATCTCAGCTCCTTTATTCACCTAATTAAACGTCAGGATGTTTAATCGCTATGATTACAAATGATGTCTGCAATGGTAGGAAGTAATTGTGGGCCATGGCCTAAGCAGGACTGCAAGAAAAAGCCCTGCTTTAAGAGGAATAAAAATTCGAAAGGGAATAAACTGCCTCTATTCGGGCTGATAAGATTTAAGTATTAACTGAACTTCTTCAATTCGCCGAACAAAACTCGATTTTCTGGCTCGCTCATTCACAGTATGATCACCATCCCCAAAAGGACCAAAACCATCCAAAGTGGGGACACCCGCCGCCGCCATGACATTAGCATCGCTCACGCCACCACGATGTTCCGTTTTAAGTGGGTAACCCAATAACTGACTAATATCATTAACGAGCTGCAACTGCGCGTCATTAGGTGCCATAACGTCACGTTGTAACCCACCACTCACTTCAGCCTTTACTCCTTCGACCCATTGTTCATGAGCTAGATAATGTATTTGCTCAAGCACACGATCGCGCTCTTCTGGTTGGGTAAAACGCGCTTCCACTTGTAATGTCGCATGAGGTGAAATGGTATTGGCACCTATCCCTCCTTCTAGCTTGCCAACATTAACTGTCGTGCCTAAATCCAAATTGGTTAACTCGGTTAACGCCAACAATAATTTAGCCGCTGCCACATTGGCGTTTTTACCATCGCAATAATGATTACCTGCATGAGCTGCAAGACCCGTTAACTTTATGGTTAATGTCGCCACCCCTTTACGAGCAATCACCACTTCGTGATCCTTCCCCGCCGCTTCAAAATCCAAGCACGCACTGTAGCGTGGGGCTAGCTCCATCGTGACAAATTTACTGTCGTCACTGCCCGTTTCTTCATCACTCACTAATAACACATCGACATTTCGAATATTGCCATGAGCGCGATACACCTGTTGCAGTGCTTTTAAAGCAACAAAATTACCTCCTTTCATGTCACATACGCCTGGACCATAAATCCACTCTTGATCTTCAGTAAACGTTTCAAATGACTTTGGTGGAAACACCGTGTCTAAATGACCGAGTAATAAAAGACGCGGCTCACCCTCGACTCGCTTACTTTCAAACAACAAATGATCACCGACGTCATCTCGCTGAAATGTTGTCACTTTAAAATCCATGGCCTGATACCAAGCTTTCATCAACTGGCCATTACGATCAACGCCAGCTTTATTTCTCGTCCAGGAATTTATTTCAACCAACTGTTTTAAATCCGAAAAATCAATGTTCATCGACTACTTTGCGCCTCTGTGAGTATTTATTAGCTGCCTTCTCAATAATCTGGCTGAGCAACCAACAAAGAAATGTTGTTGCGTCATTATAAATATGCAACAGCATTCACAAATGTTCTATCCTTTTAGTGGGACAATTGGATTATTGTGATCGTCTTAACTTTGATCCCAATTTCATACTCATCAATCAAAAAAGAGGGCTAAGTCATGTCTGAAAATCGTGTCGGTATATGGATGTACAAAAATTGTGGTGGTACAGAAATTGAAAAAAAAATCGTCTCTCAACTTAAAGAAAGAGAAATTCAAGCAATTACCGAACTCGATTTAGCTAATGGGTACGCTTCTAATGGTCATATATTCTGTAACGGGATTATGATGAATGAGCTTGACCTATTCTTTTCCTATAACGCGGGGCAACAATCTCAATACCAGGTTTATTTATACCAGGCATTGAGCGAAACAGTACCAACCATTAACAACTACGCATCGTTTGCTTTAACGGAAGATAAATTCAGAACCACTCACATTCTGAAACAACATGGGATCGCGACAACCGATCACATTGTGTGCAACAAAAACAACATTCAAGACTTAAAAGAGCACTTAGCTTTTTGGGGCGGAAAAGCCATTTGTAAACCCGTCGATGGCTGGGGCGGACGCGGGATCGTGAAACTGGAAAGTGAACGCGATATCGACCTACTGATGCCCTACATCAGCCAACAAAATGCCCCTCAGTTTTACTTAGAGCGCGTAATTGAAAATGATTTTTCCGATTACCGAATTGATATTGTTGATGGCAAGTATATTGCCTGTTATGGCCGAAAAGCGGCTAAAGGACAATGGAAAACCAATATCACAAGTGGTGGCAGTGTGATCACCCGTGAAGCCAATGACGCGGTGGTAAAACTGGCTTTAGATGCTGCAAAAGCGACAGGATTAGAAATTGCTGGCGTTGACATAATTTATGACGTGGAACACGAAAAATACGTGGTATTAGAAGTCAACGGCATCCCCGCTTTTGCCACGCCAGATCAAGAAAAAGCAGGACTTAACTTTAACAACGAAAAAATCCTGACCCTCGTTGATCTTATTGATCGCACTGTTACTAAAAAACAACCGACCACTACTTCTCAAGCTGTTAAGGAAGCAAACTATGCCATCGCCTAATAAATCACTGCCGACACTTGGACTTCTGTACCTCGATCATGTACTGCGCTTTTTTGATGTGTCTAACTTTAAAGGTTGGCCAAATAAAATTGAAAAGGTCACTTACCATTGGGGCAACGATAAGCAACGCTTTATTAATGAAGTAAAAAGAAAGAAGATAGATGTGTTGATCGGTAACATTCCGGCGACGGCATACGAAACATTTCGTGAAATTGCTCGAGCCCTTCCAGAGGTGCGTTTTATTCCTTCGATGGACACGCAATTTTGTAATAAATCGAAGGAAAATGTGACTCATTTCTGCCGAAAATACGATTTATCAGCACCCAACACGCACATCTTCTACGAGCCAAAACAAGCCATTGAATATTTCAAGACAGCGACCTTCCCGAAAATCATTAAACGCTCTTATGGCCCCTCAAACTATGGCGGTTATTTTGTTCATAAAGTGGATAGTTTTGAAGAAGCCCTCGCATTACACAATAAGAGAAAATACTACCCGACCTACGTTCAAGATTTTGTTCCCATGAAAGCAGACATTCGGGTAATGGTGATTGGCCACCAGCCCGTCTGTGCATTCTGGCGCAGACCACCTGAAGGAGAATGGTTAACTAACACCAGTCAGGGTGGCAGTATGGATTATCAGGATGTCCCTGACGAAGCATTACAATTGGCGGTTGCAACATCCAAAGCAGCAAAAGCGGAATATTGGGCCTGCGACATTGCCGTTAGCCAAGATGATCAATACAGTATTTTAGAATGCGCTACGGCTTTTGCCGCCTTCCCATACATCCGAGACTGGATTGGTCAGTACTTAATGTGGCAACTTGCTCCGCAACTGTTCAAAAAGCCGCATTTTCTTCATCGTAACTGGGAAGAGCTTGGCAAGATGGACTCGTCTATTTTACGAGTTATGCGCCACATTACCTTTGGACGTCCGTGCTACTCCACCGATACGGGTGAACTTTCCCCTTATGATAGCACTTATCCGCTACTACATTCCCCAGAAGTTCGGGGTGAAGAATGGCCCAGTGAGCTATGGAACTTTCAAGATAACTACGGCAAAAGCGTCACTGTATTAGATATGATTGAGCCCGAAATGGAACACCTCGATACGGGTATTGAAGACAATGAAGTATTGCCTCTGGAATCCCTAGAGCCCACAGCACAACACACTAAATTCAGCATCACCCATGATGAGTTATTTAACTTCTTAGTAAGTATCAAAGGGGTTGGGCGTAATCTAGCAAACGACATCATTTCAAGTTTAGGGGTGGAAGCGACTGTACATGCTCTTAATCACGATCCAAGCCAATTAACAAACATTCGCAATCTAAAACAGAAAAAGCTGACAAGGATTGTCGACAAGTGGTCTGAATCCGAACTAACGACTTAAGCGAGAAAGTACGTGAAAAGACAATATATTTCTTATGACGAGCTGAATAATTTCCTGATGCAAGCCATGGCGGATCATCCTAATTTGATCCGTCTGCAAACCATCGGTTATACCCATGAAAAGCGCCCCATCTCCTTAGTGACACTGTCACAAGATGTATCATATGCAGAGCTAAAACCCGCACTGCTCTATACAGGCACTATTCACGCTCGTGAGTGGATCGGCATGGAGCTGGCGGTCAACTTTATCAAATACATCCTTGATAATTACACTTCCAACCCAACGGTTATTAAAGCGTTAACCCGCAATACCTTGTACATGGTGCCTTGTTTAAATCCCGATGGTTTTGAATATTCTCGTAAACACTTCTCATTTTGGCGCAAAAACCGTCGCGATAATGGCGATGGGACGTTTGGAGTCGATCTTAATCGTAATTTCGGCATTCACTTCAAAAAAAGCACCGATACTCGTTCTAATGTGTATGGTGGCCCCAGTGCGTTTTCTGAGCCTGAAACTCAAGCTATTAAACAATTTGTGGAAGATCACCCAAATATTACGACGGCCTTAGATTACCATTCACAAGGTAACGTGTTTTTTCCTGCCCACAAATTCAATCATGAAGCTGAAATTGAAGGCACGGATCTGAATATTTTATGTGCTAATATGGCCAATGAAATATACAAAGTGACAGGCCGCAAATATGGTATTCACCGAGGTAAACCACCCGCGAACCTGATCCACGGTAGTGGCCGAGAGTACTATTATGATCGCGGTATTTTAGCGACTGTAGTGGAAGTGGGCACTCGCAATATCCCGGATTATTTGATCAACATGTCACAAAGTGTGGATGAAAATATTCCAGCGGTACTGTACGCCCTGAACAATGCCATCAATTATTCACATTTAGCGCCCAAACGACCAGAGTCCTTCACCATAGAAGAGCTTGGTGCCAATCAGGTAACCTTAACATGGGCCGATCCCCCAATCCCAATGTCGTATTATTACGAAATCTATCGCAGTGAAGTGCCAAAGTTCCACTGTACAGAGCACAACCGCATCGCCGTCACGGCAGATACACGTTATACCGACAAACAGCTCAAGTCAGGTCAACGTTATTATTACAATTTACGTAAAGTGGATCGATTGAACAACATTAAGTCCCCTTTTGCGCCAGAACTTAAACTAAAAACCTTATTAGACAGTGACGAGCTTTCTTACACCTTATTTCCACAAAAAAGCATGGTGGGTTACGTAGGCGAGCTGACGCGTGAAAAAAACGCCGATCATTTTGGCTATAACTCCTTATTCATTGGCGTTAATAAAACCAAAGGGATCTGTTACGGGGTGATTGATTTTGATCTCTTTAACTTGCCGGAAGACGCCGTTGTAAAACACGCAACGTTTTCTCTTTACCCCATGAACCGAGTTGGGGCAAAAATAGAAAACTTCGGTGAATGGTCTGTGTCGATTTTAGATCCGAATGAGATCACCGATATCACCAGCTACGCACAAATCAGCAGTGCTTCTCCAATTCAAACCTTGGGGGACGCCATTGGCTCTGATCAGCTGGCGCAAGGGATCTGGCATGACTGGGCTTTTAGCGCAGTAGAAAAGGAGTTGCTGCAAAAACAGCTCACCCAAGGACGCTTATTGCTTCGGATCCAAGGGCCAACTACCCTTCCCATGGGAAATGACTCACAGATGATGCAATTTGATATTGGCTACGGCCGTTTTGGCGGCGATATTCACTATCGCCCTTCTATCGAGATCATCTACACCAAAAAACCTAAACAGCTTATCTTACCCGCCATTGATATGCACACCATAAGTAAAGATCACTTAGAGCCGGGTCAGCTACAAAGTGGTTTTGATGCTAATGGTAACGTGGTGTTTGGTCAGCTGGCTTTTTCACTGGCCGACATAGAAGCCGACAACGACATCGTGATCACCCAAGCTCACTTTGTGGTGAACAGCCAATCCGTTCCAAACTCAGTGCAACCCATGAGATTTACCGTAGAATTGGCCGAACTCGATAGCAAAAATCTCGATTACCATAGCGTTAAAGAGCGTAATAAAATTGAGTACTTGGGTTATGAAGTCAGTAGTGATGTATTAAAGAATAACCCCAAACAGACATTCATGTTTGACACAACGGCTAAGCAACATTTGGAAAACTCATACCAAACGGGCAACCCTGTGTACTGTATTATTCGTGCTACATCTGCTTCTCGCCAAGAAAACGCGTTCGTGGACTGGCATACCCTGCACCACGACAGACAGCCACACCTTGTTATTGACTATATTGAGCGCCGTAAACAACCGCTCGATGCACCGGAAAGGCTAACAGCTCATATCGAAAATGGCTGTGTAAAACTGGAATGGAGTAACCCAGAACACCCTGATTTTGTTGGCTCCTACGTGGTTCGAAATTCATTCCACCCACCGAGATCACCGCAAGATGGGGTAAAACTGTACGCAGGAAAAGACGAATACACCTACGACCGATTTGGTAATGCCAACGTGCCTAAATACTACTCGGTGTTTAGTTACGATGACGTGCCTAATTATTCATCACCCACTTCGTTACTTTACAGTACTGATGAGATCATTCCGATTGAGTTTGACGAGTTTGAAGCGCAAGATGACGTAGAAATGCGTTATCGTGAAGGCAATTAAGCATTAACTAACCTCTCCTTACAAAAGTGCGCACAGTATCAACACTGTGCCGCTTTTCTCATTCAACTTTATTTCACACTGTCATTTTTTTACAAGCACTGTTGAGTTGGCTTATGATGTACTGGTGCATTGATTGGCCTGTTCAATAATCTGGTTTAGTAAAGTATGAATGAAGTTATTCACCGAAAAAGCCCCATTAACAGCATTAACTTGATTGATGCTCATTACCAAAGCTTTTCATTCAAACGCCATTACCACCTTGATTATCACTTAGGATTAATCACTCAAGGCCAACAACAGTATTTTTTCAACGGCTGTAAACACATCGCTGGTGCCGGACAAATGGTGATCATGCCACCCGACGAGATCCACGACGGCCAACCAAATGAAAATGCAGGCTATAGGGTCAAAGTCTTTAGTATTACGCCAATTTGGTTAACTCAGCAAGCCCAAGCTCTATCTGGAAAAGAGCAGTTTTGTTTCCCACAACATAACATTGCTGACTCAGTCCTTTTTACTCAATTGGCTCAACTGCATAAACAATTGGACAGTCCATATACCTCACAACTGGCCAAAGGCAGTTTACCCCTTGAGTATTTTTCCGACCTATTAACTCACTATGGCAAAATAAAACCATTGCCAGTGTCTAAATTAGGAAATAAGAACCTTCGTGAACTACGCGACTATTGCATGGAGCATCTAGATCAAAAAATCAGCTTAGAAAATTTGGCCATATTGTGCGATCTCAGTCCTTCTCAACTGCTACGACAATTTAAAAAACACACCGCCATGACGCCATACGCATGGTTAGCTCGGCTACGATTAGAGCACGCCATGGCATTGTTAAAATCAGGGTGCAGTAGTACGGAGGTGGCCTACCTTGTTGGTTTTTATGATCAAGCTCATTTTGCAAACGCCTTTAAACAAACCTTCGGCGTTGCGCCGTCACACATAAAATGATCAACCACGTTTATTCAAACACACCAAGAGAATCGAAGCAGTAAAAGCCTTCACTTGTTGTCAATATTTTACAAGCTCATCACTTGCCAAAACTACATAATGGCAGCATCAGTTTTCTTAGTATAAAAAGCGAATCATAATGAACGAAGTCACCACTTTGCTGACCCTGATCACCGTACACGTTATTGCTTTGATGAGCCCTGGGCCGGATTTTGCGCTTGTCGTACAAAATGCAGGACGTTACGGCCGACAAACAGGTATCTTAATTGCTCTAGGCCTGTCACTTGGGATCCTATTACACTCTATTTTAAGCCTCACCGGAGCAAGCTTGATCATTCAACAACAGCCTACTCTATTTGCCATTTTTCAAGGTGCTGGTGGCGGTTACTTACTATGGCTAGGTATTAATGCAGTAAAAAGTGTCTTCCAAACGGCGTTGTCTAGCACAGCGGAAAGTACACAAAAAACGTCTCAGAGGGTAATAGCAAATCGTAAGCAAGCATTGGCTAAAGGCTTTACCACCAGCATTTTAAACCCAAAAGCCTTGGTATTTTTCTTGAGTTTGCTGTCAACTCTTGTGCCCGTTGACATGTCCATTACAGGAAAAGTCACCGCTATTGTGATGCTGTGGATCTCGTCATTTTTATGGTTTGCTATTCTAGCTTGGCTACTTACGGGTAAAAAACTACAAGCCAAACTGCTACAATGGACACCGTTTATCGACGGTATTTGCGGTGTACTTTTCGCCACCATAGGCAGTATGATTTTACTTAATCTCATCATATAACGTCTGCCAATTCTCACAACAAGAGTGTCGTTACCAGTTAATGACACTCTGCCACCTAGAATAAATCACTATTGATTACATATGCCTCTATCACTATATTCCTAGCGAGCCTAGCAAGTATTTACATAAAATTAGGATGAAAAATACAACCCTTTACTATTCAAAAAGAAATCGAAATAACCGCTCCTGCTGAACGCATATTCCTTGCCCTAACAACAAAATGAAGAAATACCCCAACACTTCCCGTTGCAGTCCGTTGAAAGTGAATGGAAGGTAGGAAAAGAAGTTTTGTATAAAGGCGAAGTCAATACATTCCCTTTACTGACTTTGGTGTAATTGAAGCTCTTGCTTTCCCGAAAACCTACAGCTATCGCTACTGGAGTGACAACTATGGCACAGAACACACCTAAAAAAACCACCTCACCATTACATACCAATTAGAACAAACGGCAACAGGTACTTTACTCAGTGTTATACAAAGTAATATCAGATCAAAAGAGCTTTACGAGTTAATGGACAAGCAAGTGTGGGACTTTTTACTGAGTTCATTAAAAAATCACGTCAAAGAATACTCATCATTTTAATTTTAAATCTATAAATAAAGTTAACCTTTTCTTTTCTCATCAATAACTATGAAATCTTCAATATTATCATAACAGTAGGATTTTGAAGTGAGTCTAATATAAGCCTTTAATATTATATACACCGTTTTATTAATGATAGTTTATATATACCGAGATAATCATTATTATTTTATATACTCCAAAGAAGTTAAGGAAAATAGATTTGAAAAATATTATTAAAAATACGTCAGCATTATTTTTATTAAGTTTTATATCACTACCCGTATCAGCCGATACTACTCGTAACTCAGATCATATAGGTAAAGGGTTTAACTACATATCTAAAGAACCAACATTAAGTCATTGCTTAAATGAGAGTAACTTAGGTTCAGCTACTCTGCATAAAAACAAAAAAAGTTACTACACACGAAAAATATCAAATACTGATGAGATAAAATCAGTATTCAACACTGCCGTAACAAAACCGTTTAATGAAACCTTTAGTACATATGAAAAAAGTGTATTCAATAACTACAAAAAAATGGGTAACCCACCAGCGGTGATGTACCAATTGTCTATAGAAAAAGATGAAATAATTGCGAAAAACGCTTTTCCCAAGCTAAACACCCAAGCAATGCACTGGCTGGAAACTGGAGATAAAGATACATTTAGGAAATACTGTGGTGATGGTGTTATTGATTCCGTGGTTACTGGCAACAGCATCTCTGTTCTTGTATATGTAATGTCGCAAAGTAAGACATGGGAAGAACGTCATCACGTTGCTAAGTACCTAACTGGAGCAATATCATCAGGAGGCGATATTCTTCAAAACTACATCGACAATCACCCTGAGTATGACTTTATTATTGATGTTAATACCCAAATTGATAACCTTATAACGTCTGATTGGACACTTGATAACCTAGTTACTCGTTTAGTTGAATTTGAAACCTCAGATTTTACTCATAATTCGGTTCTATCATACAATACAAACCACTATATATTCCCTACAACACTCTCAGACAAATCACACTGGGAACTCTTTAACGATTACCGCCCACACCTCAATAAAATTGAATCTTGGGATTCACTAATACAATCTTATCACTCTACACGTTGCTTAAGTGTAAATAATAACGACAAAAATATGTTATGTGATTTAACAGAGCAAAAATACCAAATAATGGGGAATCTGTGTGCTAATCATGAAACCTGGGCTGACTGTGTAAAACCCGATGACAAAGCTTGCACTCTAGAAGATGGCAGCTATTGTGATGTCATTACAACTTACGAGATAGAGCCAATCGCTTGTGAAAATGACTGTAGCGATAATAACAATACAATAAATCCCGGTACAAGTAATCAGACAGCAAAGCAAAATAGCACTTCGGGTGGCTCTATTGGGCTTTTCAGTCTACTTTGTTTAATGATCATACTAGCTCTAAAGCACCCCAAATTTCGTAATACATAAACGATCCCGTATTATCAGAAAGCGACTTAGACTTTCCAAGGCTCTATAAATGTAAAGTAGATGACTAAATAAAGTCATCTACTTTCATATTCAAAGAACTAATTATTAGCTATGTAATTACGAAATGTGCTGCAGTAAATCGCCTACGGATTTTAACCGAATGATAGAAGCACCAGTTTCTTCCATCGACTTATGGTAGTTCGCATCTGGAATAAAGATTTTTTCGAAACCATGTTTGGCAGCCTCTTTGACTCGAGGTACACCACTGTTGATCGGCCTGATATCACCATTTAGGGAAACCTCCCCCATAAATACCCATGAACGAGGAATAATGTGATCATTTAATGAGCTTAACAGTGCTGCGATCATGGCCAAATCCGTACTGGTTTCTGACTCCCCTACTTTTAATCCCCCCACCAAATTAAAATACACATCATGCCAAATCTTAATGCCGCCATGTTTTTTTAGAACAGCAGACAACATCTTTAATCGGTTCATGTTCACCCCAATACACACTCTCTGAGGATACTCAGCCTCGGTATCAGTAGCTAGGCACTGTAGTTCCAATAAAAGGTTACGATTACCATCTCGAATACACGTGATCACAGAACCAGAAGAGTCACGGCTAGAGCCGGATAAAAACAGCTTTGATGGATTATCAACACTGATCATACCCGTTTCATTCATTTGGAATAAGCCAACATTATCAACATCACCAAAACGGTTCTTTTTGGCACGCAGTGTTCGAATCAAACCTTCATTGGTATCAATATGAAGAGTGGCATCCCCAATGTGCTCTAAGGTTTTAGGGCCTGCGGCGTCTTTATTTTTATTGACATGACACACTAAAAAGAGCGTTACCCCATTTTGCTTACAATAGCGGTTTAACTCACCTGCACAGGCTTTCACTTGGCTAATTGAGCCAGGCTGACCCGTGATCCCATCCATTACCATCGTTTGGATGGAGTCAATCACCATAAACTTGATTTTATTTCTGTCCGCTTCTTCGATGATCGCTTCTACTGAGCTTTCACTGAGCAAACGAAAATTATCTGAATTAAATTTCAGTCGTAGTCGACCTGTCGCCCTATTTTTAAACTGAGATAGTGATTCCTCAGCAGACACATACATCGTTGGCATAACATACGACATGTTACAGCTCAATTGAGAAAGAAGTGTTGTTTTACCCGCTCCCGGGTCGCCGGAAATAATCACGACAGATCCAAGGGTCACCCCGTCATCAAGCACACGATCAAGCTCACCAATTTTTGTAAGCATTTTACGCGCTTCATGTGATTCCACATCTTCGATCTTTTTTGCGCCGCCCCCAGAAATACCTGCGTAACCACCACGCGAATTAGCAGTAGAAGTACGCGCACTTGCTGCTGGCGTTCGAGCAAGATTCACTTCACTGATGGTATTCCAAGCATGGCACATATTACATTGCCCCTGCCAACGGGGGAAGTCCGCGCCACAGTCATTACACACATACGCTTTTTTTGGGGCTTTTGCCATTGTGTTACGCCTTAACTTTTCTCTAGTTACTTTCAGTAAGTATATAAAATTGGAGTTTTACCACTGAAGCTCACTCGCTCTAACAGAGTAAAAACATGTATATTTAAACAGTATACTAAATTCGCGTCAAAGATGTCATTAAACAAATGTTCATCATCAATCCGCGTGAGGGAGCCAATTGGCGCTAACAGAAGAGATTGGAAGAAAGCGAGGGAAGAGAAAAGAGATGAATCGACGAAAGAAGAAAGGCTGGTGAAGACACCACCAGCCTATATTTCCAACAGGTTAGTTTAGAGGGAAGTAGGTCCAGTTGGTGAGTTCACCTTCATCTTCCAGCTCAATCACCGATGCCCAATTAGGGTTTGTATCTGAGTCATCAGCCAAATCTTCTAGACTATCATCAATACATTTAGACAGCTGGATCATATTGGCGTTTCTTGAGTCTTTACGGAAAGACTTACCCATTAAAAATGCGCGAACGCCAATCGTGTCCACCGTTGTAAGACGGCCATTGATTTGATAGTTAGCACTGGATCTAATGTAAAACGGTGTGGCTTGCAAAGCCGAACTTTCAATACCAACAAGTAGATACTTATTCGTATTCAATAACTCAGTAACCAAATTATCTGGTTGTCCACCAACAATTAAGATTGGTGCGACCGCTTTTTTAGTATCAGAACGCTCTATTGAATGCACGTTCATATTCAGGTTCAGGAAATAACTGAGCGCTTTTGCACTGATTGCAGCGCCTCCTACAGCACCAATGGACTGGCCTTTTAACGATTCAATCGATATTTTTGCCGGCTTTTCATCGCTTAGCCAACTTGAAAACTTAGCCGCCAGTGAATCATTCCCTTTTGGCTTGAAATTTTTAGGGATCAGCAAATGAAACGTTTCGGTATGTAAACCCGTCACTATTTTTAAACGATTAGGGTTTACGCGCTTTGGATCCTGCTTGTAATAATACTGAAGCACGTCTTCTTGTACGATCCCCACCGAATAAGACTTATTGCCCATGCCAATCAAATTGTCCACTGAACCACCAGATGGAATAACATCAAACGATTTTCCATCCACCAGCGTCTCTTCACAATATGATTTAATGTCGTTCATCATTGAGAAATAGTTGCCAGACTCTCCCCCCGTTCCCACTTTAATTTTGGAAGCGTGAGCTGGCAGTACAAAACAGGCAGATAACATGAGCAGTATTAGATTTTTATTTTTCATCTAAATCCTTTTATATTTAAATTTCCAATCTAGATCTATCAGGCTTTTTGGTTAACCAAACGGATTCGACTCCGTTTGCTCATAAGTCTCTGAAGAGTCACTTTGGCCAGTAAAAAATGAAAGGCCACCAACAATAATGACCAAAGTAAATAACGCAGCCAAAATATAGCTCATTACTTTCGTTGATTTTGTTACTTGTTCCATGCGTAATGGCTCCTAATTAAAAGTTATCGTCAGTGAGCATATCTCGCGCACTGTTTTCGACTGAGATTAATGATTCATTAAAATCTGTTTCTATCTGAGAAAACGCTTCTAACGATAAGGTTTCATCCAGCTTTAAGTCCCCAGACTGAGCAAATAAAGACATTGCCGCACTGGCAGTAGAAGCAAATTCTTCCATGTCTTTATACTCCTTAACTTTCTCTTCGAACGCTTTATTGGCTTTTGCTGCATTATCGACTTTAACGATAACTTGTTGATAAGCAGAATTAACTCGGTTGTATAACTCCACTTTCTTTTCATAAATCGGTTTCCCTTTATTTTCAGGGTTTATTTGATTTTTTAATTTTTCAACCGTTGCCCCCATACTATTGCGAGCCTGACGAGCCGCTTCTAAGCGTTCTTGGTTATTGATGACTTGATTATTTAACTGTGCAACCGCATTTTTTCTGGCCTCTTTCACCATCATATTAAGCTGCATATTTTTGGTTTTTTGTTTCACGAGTGGATCTAACGCTCTGAAAAAACGAAACCCCCAGTAAAGAACCAAGGCCGTAATTACGAGAACAACTAAAGCCAATGTGCCAGTGATGATGCTCATCGCAAAAACAGAGAGTGTCACTAAACAGAAAAAGACCAAAACTACAAAAAGTATATTACGGGGCGTAACAGAAATGGGGGTATTTTTATAAGATTCTATCTTTGCCAATTCTTCTTTATTGTTCTGTAAAATAGAAGAAAAGGAAGAGGTTTTCACTACAGTATCAAGCATTCTTCGTAAGTCCTTTTGATTGAGCCAAATAAGAAATGGGTAATGATGCTTTGTTTACAAGCTCACGTTAAATGCCCATAAAACGACAATTAAATTTAACGCATTATTAATTTACTGTTACTTTACATTAATGGCATTATTATCTTGAAACATATACCATCCATTTTGTGACCAAAATCATATTGAATTAACTTTTTGAAACATTATTTCATTACAATGAAAACTGACTGTAAAATAAATAGCCCCATTTTAATTAACAGCATTACAAACAAGAGAAAACATGAAAATACTGCCCAAGTGTTGTTTTTTATTCAGTGTCCCCATCACAACCCTCATGGGTGTCATCTGGCTTTTTAACGCTGGTTATTATTCCCATTCAGAAGATCAATTCGTCAATACACTCATCGTCATTATTATCGTGAGTTTGATTGCCTCAACCTTATTAGCCATCAACATCATGCACTCTTGCCGCTTACAAAAAGCAAATCTGTCTACCTTCGCTTTTTGGTCATCTACAGTGTTTACAGTGATGATTTGGCTTGCCAATTTGGCCCTGTGCGTTCTGAACATCTTATTTATTTCCGCCAACGTTCAATAGCTCATCAGCACAATAAACGCCGTGGTAGTACACTGTAGATAAACACTCCTTTAAGGCTAGACTAATGAAAAAGAACTCAAACGAATATCAGCGCCTATTTCAAACTTCACGACTGGTTATTGAGGAAGTGAACCATAATTTACGCTCAGATCAACAATCGAAGCTGCTCCTACGGGCGATTGACATCCTCTCCCCTAATGTAGTGCAAGCTCTTCCGCCAGCTTTTCATGGTATTTCTTCTCTGGAAGATGCTCGAACTTGGTTTAATAAAATGACCAATGAAAGTCGCCTGTTAGTAATAAAATCAGCTGAGAACCAAAACCCCATTGGTTTTATTTTTCTACACGAAGACGAAGCTAACGCTATCCACATTGGCTATTTACTCAGTGAAGATGAATGGCGAAAAGGGTACGCTAAAGAATGCTTGATTGGACTTATTGATTGGTGTGCTAGTTCAGATTCAATATCAACCTTGATTGGCGGCGTGGAAAAATCAAACCTCGCATCGGCAACACTGTTAAAAACCATCGGATTTATTGAAATGGAAAGCCACGACTCATCCACTCTCTTTTATCAATATACGCTGTAATCGTATTTGGTACATACCTCTTTCTTAAAGCCAACAAGGAAGTACGGCTATTATCGACCACTACAAACCATACTTCCACCCTATTCATTTAGGCAACATTCAAGATAACCCACTGTATTACCTATCTTTCATGCTTACACCAAGCTATGACACAGATCACTAATACTTCAAGCCAGCATTTACACCTTAAATAATAATGATTATCATTTTCATTAATTATCAGGAGGAAATATGCCTTTTAGTATTAATGCTTGGTTAAGCCATGAAATAGATGAATACAAAGACAAAATGCAAGACGCAACCGTTGAATTTTTTATTGCCGAAACTCGGTTAAATCGACTAGGAGCACAACCTGAATCGTTACAAGGTTATTACGATAGCTGCATGCAACTGGCAAAGCTCGCTAAACATAACGGCGATGACGACAGCTATTTGCAAGGGTTGAAAAAAATTTACACTCGCATGATGGCAGAGTTTAATGACAAGAAAAATAACGTGACATGTAGACAGCTAAGCCACCAATACGCCAGAAAAAGTTTAACGCTGACCTGCCAGCTTTACTCCGGCTATGATATTACTGATAAAGCCAAAAAGCTGAGGACAGATTTTGTAAGACGCTCATCTCTCTATTAAGGAGCATATTCACCAAACTGACGAAGCAACCACAATGGATCGCTCGTCATATTCATCATTCCGTATTCGCTCCATCAGAAGGTTAATGGCCCTTCATGACTGGTAAACTTTGCTCTACCTTCTGATAAACACGCTTAACCATAGACTCCAAACCCTGATTTCGTGTTGGTGTCAGCTGCTGTTGAAGCCCTAAACGTGTAAAAATAGATTTAATGTCCGTTTCTAATAATGTGTCGGGTGTTAAGCCCTTTAAAATAATAATCACCAAAGCCACCAACCCTTTCACAATGGCTGCATCACTGCTCCCAGATAAGTGCACTTTCCCATCCACAATATGAACATGAATCCACACTTGGCTCTGACAGCCATAAATGGCGTTAGCCTCCGTTTTCTGTTCCGTTGGTAATTGAGCGTATTTCTCACCTAACGATATGATATAAAGATATTTATCTTCCCAATCAACGCACCGATCAAAGTTTTTTATTAATTGCTCTCGGTTCACTCTTCATCCTCTATATTCATTTCAAAAACTCAAGCAACCAATAACGTATGAATACGATGCAGGCCAGCGACCAGCGCATCAATATCCTCTTTATTGTTATATAAAGCAATGGAAGCTCGACACATAGCAGGAACGTTATAATGCTTCATCAAAGGCATTGCGCAGTGATGCCCTGTTCGTATCGCCACACCATATTTATCCAAAAAACTACCAACATCAAAAGCATGTAACGATCCCATAGTAAATGAAATCACCCCTGCTCTTTGCTTAGGTCCATAAATAGTAATGTCAGGGACACCAGATAATTGCTCTAATGCATAGTGCATGAGCTGTTCTTCATGCTGCTTAATAGATTGAAAACCAACGCTTTCAATAAAATCGATGGCAGCACCCAAACCAATAATACCTGCGACATTGGGAGTACCGGCTTCAAAACGCCAAGGCGCTGCGTGAAAAGTCGTTCCTTTCATTAAGTCCACTATTTCTATCATGGCGCCACCTCCTTCCCAAGGAGGCATACTTTCGAGCAATTCCAACTTCGTGAACAGCACGCCTACCCCAGTTGGTGCGTAAAGCTTATGGCCAGAGAAGAGGTAAAAGTCACAATCTAGCTTTTGTACATCTATCGCTTGGTGCATCACAGCCTGAGCGCCATCCACCAGCACTTTTGCATCGTATTTTTTGGCTGACTGAACAATCTCTTCAATTGGGTTAACAGTACCCAACACATTAGAAACCTGTGTGATCGCAAGCAAAGAAGTTTTCTCGTTCAATAGCCGAGCCAAATGATCTAAATCTAATGTACCGTCCGCTTCAATCGGCCAAATAACTAACGTAATATTCAGCTCCTTAGCTAACATCTGCCATGGTACAATATTGGCGTGATGCTCCATTTCCGTAATGATCACCTCATCGCCGGCTTGAAACTGACTGCGCCCGTAAGAGTTTGCAATCAAGTTAATTGCGTGAGTGGCCCCACGAACAAAGACGATCTCTTCACGCTGCTTGGCGTTCAAAAAGCGCTGAACTTTATCGCGGGTCTGCTCCATCAAATCGGTCGCTTGCGAACTTAAATGATGAACCCCTCGATGTACCGCCGCATTCTCTTGATTATAAAAATGCTGCACTCGACCAATCACACACTCCGGCTTTTGCGCACTGGCAGCACTGTCCAGATACACCAAAGGTTTACTATGAACAGCTTGGTGAAGAGCCGGAAACTGGCACCGTACCTGCTCCATATCATCCTTCATTGCCATTCTCCGATAATTTTTTAGTGATGCAATTGCATACCAGCTCAGCAATTGCAGGAATGGTAATGGCCTCGGTAAGTTCAGCAGCAAAGGCGAACGTGATCATTTGTTCTGCTTGGCATTGAGGGATCCCACGGGCTTGAAGATAAAAAACGTGTTCTTCGCTGATCGCACCAGTGGTTGTGCCATGGCTGCATTTGACATCATCAGCATAAATTTCGAGTTGAGGCTTGGTGTTGACTGCGCACTCATCACTTAAAAGCAAATTATGATTATCCATTTGCCCATTCGTTTTAAGTGCATGAGGAGCTACTTTGATCATGCCATCAAATACAGCCGTTGCTTGATCTTGAACAATCATTTTATGTAACTGCTCACTCGTGCAATGACCTTTATTGTGCTCAAGATAAGTTCGCGAATCATAAGTGCAATTTGAATCAGGAAGACACAAACTGTTCAGCATAAGCTCACTGTTTTCTCCATTGAGTACGCTGCTCGAATGATGACGGATAAGTTGACCTGATAATAAAAAACTTTGGCTCGACACTTTCGCATCCCGCCCTATATGAAGGTCGTTATGACTAAAGTAAAAACTTCGTGAAGCCCCTTGGCAGAGGTGATAATGCTCAAGCTGACTGTTGCTCTCCACTTGCATCGTCAATCTAGCGCCCACATAATTCCCTACGTGATCCGAAGACAAGTTCGATGCATTTTCATCAGTACTCCGGTCCGCTAAAGAAACAAAATGTTCAATAACGCACGCTTGGCTGTGCTGCCCAAGCACAATATGATTACGAGCCTGAATTATGGCACCAGAAGCTGGTGTTTCTATATGCAGAAGATAAAGTGGCTTCTCCGCCTGACAGCTTTCCCCAAGAGAAATGCATAAACCTGAATGGCTCATTGCTTCGGTGAGATGTAAAAAGATTTCAGGACGAATAGCGTGAGGTAATTTTTCTTTGGCTTTACTCTCTAACGACGAAAGCCTAAACATGCCTATATCAGAATCACTCAGTGCTGGCTGATAGACACCATTGACAAAAACCAGTATGTACGCATCACAATCCATTCGACATTGTTCTACTTGCTGGGTTGTTAATGCCTCCTCTTTCTTTTCGAAAAAGTCCAATTGCTGGAACTCACTCAGATCGGTGTATTTCCAATCTTCATCACAAGAAGTCGGTAACCCTAGTTCAAGCGCACTCTGCCAATGTTGTTTACCATAGCCATCCAGAGGAGCGTTACGATCGAATAGTGACCATTGCGTATCACTCTTCTCCAGTAAGCCAGCCATAGCCTTTCTCCTCTAATTCCGCTACCAAAGTGAAATCGCCAGACTTAATGATCTCACCTTGATAGAGAACATGAACAAAATCAGGCTGGATATAGTCCAGAATACGCTGGTAATGAGTCACTATCATAAAAGAGCGTTTGCCATCTTTTAAGCTATTCACCCCATTGGCCACTTCTTTTAAGGCATCAATGTCTAACCCCGAATCCGTTTCATCTAAAATGCATAATTCAGGATCAAGTACCGCCATTTGTAAAATGTCGTTACGCTTCTTTTCTCCACCTGAGAACCCCACATTCACAGAGCGAGACAGCAAGTCTTTCGGCATATTTAACAACTCAATTTTTTCATCGATCAAGTCTGCCAATTCAAACCTTTCCAGTTCAGGTTGATCCCGATATTTTCTGACCGCATTCACCGCCGCTTTTAAAAATACGTGATTGCTAACGCCGGGGATCTCTACGGGATATTGAAAAGCAAGAAACACCCCTTCCCCTGCTCGCTCGTCAGGCTCTAACGACAAAAGATCTTTTCCTTTAAACAGTGCACTGCCAGAAGTCACGTCATAGTCATCACGACCAGCAAGCGTGCTGGCAAGCGTACTTTTGCCAGATCCGTTTGGCCCCATAATGGCGTGAATTTCCCCCGGATTAATGTGAAGGTTAATGCCATTAAGGATTGGTTTATCTTCAATTTTCGCGTTTAAATTTGTAATAGTAAGCATGTTATTTCTCTGTTATCCCACACTGTGCTCTAAGCTAATCGACAATAATTTTTGGGCTTCAACGGCAAACTCTAACGGCAATTCAGAAAACACATCTTTACAAAAGCCGTTAACAATCATTGAAATCGCATCTTCTTCGGAAATGCCTCGCTGAGCACAATAAAAGAGCTGATCTTCACCAATTTTTGTGGTCGTGGCTTCATGTTCAATATGGGCTGAGTTATTTTTGACTTCCACATAAGGGAATGTGTGCGCACCACAATTCGGCCCGATGAGCATGGAATCACATTGCGTGAAATTGCGAGCATTGGTCGCGGAAGGAAGCACTTTAACAAGACCTCGGTAACTGTTCTCGCTGTTACCTGCAGATATGCCTTTCGCAATGATGGTGGATTTCGTATTTTTACCAATATGGATCATCTTGGTGCCCGTATCGGCCAGCTGCTTCCCAGCCGTTAATGCGATGGAATAGAATTCCCCGACCGAATTCTCCCCCATTAAAATCACACTAGGGTATTTCCACGTGATCGCTGACCCCGTTTCTGATTGGGTCCACGACATTTTTGAACCTTCGCCTTCACATAACGCCCGTTTGGTAACAAAGTTTAAGATCCCACCTTGGCTATCTTTGCCAGAAAACCAATTTTGCACTGTGGAGTATTTCACTTGTGCATTTTTTAAAATAATGACCTCTACCACAGCCGCATGCAGTTGATAGCTGTCATGCGAAGGCGCAGAACACCCTTCAATATAACTGACGTAGCTGTCTTCATCGGCAATTAAAATGGTTCGCTCAAACTGACCAGTTTTAGAAGAGTTAATACGAAAATAAGTCGACAGCTCCATCGGGCAGCGAACTCCTTTTGGGATATATACAAACGTACCATCCGATGCGACTGCTGCATTCAATGCTGCAAAAAAATTATCTTCTGGGGGTACCACGCTACCTAGGTATTTTTTCACCAGTTCAGGATACTGATGAATCGCCTCACTAAATGAACAAAAAATAATGCCTTCTTTGGCTAATTTTTCACTGTAAGTCGTTTTAACCGACACCGAGTCGAAAATAGCATCGACAGCCACATTGCTCCCTTCTTGGACTGGAACCCCTAACTGCTTAAAGGCTTTTTCCACCTCTTCCGTAAGAAATTCTGGCTCTGTAGTTCCTTCTTTAGCGATGGCAGTATGTCGATCATCCACTCCTTCTTGAGCACCATCGATTTCACAAGCATTACAACTTGGTGCAGAGTAGTAACTGTAATCTTGGTAATTCAGTGGCTGATACTCAGCTTTTAACCAATGGGGCTCTTTCATTTTTTGCCAAATTCGAAAGGCATCCAACCGGAAATCCAACATCCATTTGGGCTCATTTCGTTTAGCAGAAATAGCTCTAACAACTTCTTCATTAATGCCTTTCGCTAATTGGTCTGCCGCTACCTGGCTGTAAAAACCTTGCTTATAACTGTTATCATCTACCCACGCTTGTACGTCTTCCTGAATCTCTATTCCGCTTTGTGTCATTGTTTTTTACCGTTTAGAGCTGCTGATGCTAAGTGTGATGAGCATTTACACATTAAAACTTTCCCCACAGCCACACGCATTTTGCACTTTAGGGTTGTTATACTGAAACATCTGATTTAACCCTTGAGAAACAAAATCAACCACAGTGCCATCGACGTATGGCATGGCTTCCACAGGCACAAAAAGGCATGCGCCAAGGTGTTTAAAAATAAGTTCATCATCCGACGTCTCTTTGGCCATTGACAATACATAAGCAAAACCTGCACACCCCGACGGCTTTACAGCTAAACGCACGCCAAGCAAGCTGAGATCATTACTTGTCAACTTATTGATCTGTGCAGCCGCTTTGTCTGTCAGTTCTAAGCCTTGCCAACTTTCGTCATTCGGATCAAAGCTCGTCACTTGATTGTTCTGCATGATATTCCCCTCTTCGGTTATTCATTGCGAACGATTCATTTGAGAATGATATTTATTATCAATAAAGATTTCAACCATGGAGAAAGCATGGAATTGGTTGCGGTGGGGTAAATTGAAGATCTAAACAGTACCTACAACAATCTTGTTACACTAAAGAAACTTTAATCAGAGTATTTTGCAAGAGGGCTGTAAGGCTAATTTTTGTTGGTTATAATGTGAGGTGGCTCGGAACAAACTAACGAAAGATTATCCGAACCTTAGCTTTGTTATAAGCCACTTAATTGAATTTATTTTGTAAAAAGTTTAATAAACAACTCTTCCGATTTTTTTAAACCCTCTTCAGTTAATACGACTGATTTAGCTTTACCCACAGGATCACACATTAAACCTTTCTCATGAAGGCGGTTCGTAATATCCCAGTCAATTTGTTTCCATGCTCGGCAATGGTCATGCAAAGTTAAATACATCAGGGCCAATGCCGCCTCATCGACTTTATCTTCATTAATTTCCACTGTTTTCTCCAATTTCAGCCTATGAACTTATTAGTACAACCATAGCAATAGTTACAACCAAAGCTGTACAAACAGTGAAAGTTTTCGTGCCAAAACCGCCCAGGATAATGTATTACATTGTTATGTATCTTGTTTATCCCAAACTCTCAAAGCAACACCAAACCAGTCATACCCAACCCTTGACTTCTGTGTAGCAGTCCACTCCGTTATACAGCCCCAAAATGCAGTATTTACACCTTTAGCGGAATCAAACCAAACCTTGTTACTACTAGTAGCAACATAGTGTGAGCCAAAGTCAGCTACGACCGAAACGATTAAAACATGGTTGCTTTCAACCAACGAAGGCTCATCCGAAATAACAACAGGGATACTTAATGACTCTAACAGCGCTAACTCATGCGAGTTTTGGTGCGATAAAGAACCATAAGTCCACTCATCACGAACTATCAAGTCAGTTTTTAAACCAAACTCCTCTAAAACATAAGCCATTGCCACCACAGAATTTAAGCCTGACTCGCTGATAAATTGGCTAGGGTTATCCTCATTGATAATTCCTGTCACTTGATAGACTTTATTGACTAAATCATATAGGGAGTCATGTGGATTAAATTGCACTGTTTCTCCACAAAAGCTCATGCTTGCTATATCAAACTTTTTTAGCCTTTTTGTCTCACTAAAAGGAATAATACCGAGCGCCGACAGGCTTGCTACAACACAATAAGCCCCACATAAGATACTGCCTTCTGGTTGTTGTAATTTAGGAAACTTGTTCAATTCTATACCTTCTTTTATATATAACGCTCTATTAAGTAGCTATCAACACCACAGCTAAACCTTCACTATCACGCTGTAAACCCAGTGACGAATTAAAACCCAAAATGCCGATTATTACGAACCTACTTCAATTGATTGTGAGCACTTAGATTATCGCTGCTTCATAAATGCTACTGCTAATCCAGAAGAAACGAATGTGATACCTGCTCCAATATTTAACCCTGACACTAACCTTGGTTTGTTTCTAAACCACTGAGACAATTGTGATGAGAAAACACCCATTAAACTAAAGCCGACTGCTGTTAATACCGCAAACCAAACTCCATAACCGATCATTTGAACTGTCACTGATCCTAAGTTTGGGTTTACAAATTGAGGTACAAAAGCCAGAACAAACATACCAGGCTTAGGGTTAAGCGCGGCGGATAGAAAACCAGTAGAAAAAATAACTTTCAAAGACTGTTTTTTCGCAGGTTCTAATGAAAACAGATTTCTCGAACGAAGCACTTTCAAACCCAACCAAATTAAGTAAGCAGCACCAGCCAATTTTACAATATAAAATGTTACTTCCGAAGTTTGAATTAGAAGGGTCAATCCAAAGGTCGCTGCGACAACATGGAATAAGATGCCAGCTCCTGAAGACATGCCTGACATTACAGCGGCCAGTCGACCTTGGCTTAAACCTCGACCGATAGCGAGTAAATTATCCGGCCCTGGCGAGATAACCAGCAACAAACAAGCCAGCGTATAAGTAACAAATACCTCTAATGGGAACATACAATCTCCTTATTATATGATTATGAGTGCTCACGAATTATATGGACTCTCCCCCTAGCCCAAGCGCTCTATAGTAAATTTATATACGCTAAAAACTGGAGGTTACCACGCCCATCGTACAAACTATTGGCGTAGACCTTGCCAAAAATGTGTTGAGTATTCACAGTATCGGTATGCATGGCAAGTGCGTACTATGAAAAGCCATTAAAAGAAACGAACTCTTAGACGCACTCATCAATCTACGCCCTTGCCCTATGGAATGAAAGTTTATTCTGTGCCACAGTACTGGGCAAGATGACTCATCAAGTTAAATCCCCCATAATGGCTTTCAAATTAGAACCTTTATGTGTGTGGCAATGATGTCGCCATCCAATGCAGCCCTGTTTTAAGACAACATGTGAACGATTACTGGCGGCAGGAAAACCGAAGAAGCAACATTCGTAATTCCAGTATAAAGCCTTATTGATGCTTCTTTTCGGAACTCTTCGGTGTACGCTGGATTACGATGTTTAGCCATAAATCACCTCTCAATTAGACCCTTGATCTAACTTAGTAAAGTGTCTACTAAACGTGGGGTACTCGGATCTATAACGCCTCAAATAAACGGCTAAAATTTGTGAGATACGAACTAAGCTTTGTATGAGTTTATGTCAGCTGTTCTCTAGCTGACATCAGCGCATAACCTAATAAATTTAAGCCAGCCCATTTACTTGGATCTTCAGCTAGTGTATTATCGGCAGCTAAACCTATACCCCAAATAAAATCAACAGGGCTAGCCTCTACAAGAATACGTGAGCCTGTATTTTTTAAAAAAGTAAGCAATTCAGGGTTTTGACTAAACTTTAATTTGCTAGCATTGGTTACGATTTCAAATCGGTTATTATTCCATACACCATCATCAAAACCTGTGACTTCGCGCCCTAGCTGTTTAGCTTCACCTGGGTGACTACACTCTATTATTTTGCTCGCTATTTCATCGTTACCAAATAGCTTAGCTTTATGATACATCATGTAATGTTCAGCAGTTTTAAACGTAACACCGGTTTCTTCAAACTCAGCTTGGTACCATTGACTAAAGCATGATTTTGTAACGCCCGACTTTGATTTTTGGTGCCCCCAGAAATAAACATATTTTGGGTCACCACCATTTGAAATAAATTCAATTAATTGATCGTTGGATTGAATTAACACATTTCTTCCTTAAAACAATTGCACCGTATACACAAAACTCAACTTCGATTCAGGATACCCAATCGTTGGAAATATTGCCTTAAAAGTTTGTTATAGCAAATTCATGGTAATTTATGCAGTTACCACGCATGCTAGCACTAATGAGTTAGTCTTCTCGAACGCGAAACAATTTATCCACGCACTAAAATCCGGACAGAAAATCAGCACGATAATATCCTGTTGATTTAATAAAAGATTTAGCTACTATGTGCAACAAAAAACTCTTACTAATTAAATAATTAAAGCTTTAATCGCTTTGTTAAGGACAATGTTCAGAATGAAAAAGTTACATTCACTTGGTGTTACTCTGTTATCTACAGCAATAACTGGTTGTGGCCTTTTTATAGAAAAAGAAAGTGTGTGGATTAACACATCAGGTGAACAAGCCTCTAGCCAAGAAGTCGAAATTGCTATGGTTAATTGTCAATATCGCGAACGTGAACTTACTTTACAACAGTTATCCAACGAAATGAAAAGTAAAAAGAATATTGACGAAGAGACCTTTAATAATTACCTCGATACTAGCTCACAAATTATGAGAGATGGCTTTGAATGCATGAGGGAAGAAGGTCTGCACTTAGAAAACAGACCTAAGGCGACAAACAACTCAACAACTTCCTGATTACTCAAAATCTTCAATAAGCTCTGCCTCAACTGCCGGAGGCTGCTGGCGCATTTTGTGCGGGGTTTTGCACAAAAGGTGACAGTGGCCGGCGGTCAGATGGCAGGCGCTTGTTATGGCAACTGCTTGCTAAAATTCACAAGGTCCTTACCAAATTTAATATTTATTGACTCGATTGATAATGCTGAATTTATGAACCGCCCCATATTTATTGAAAATGAGTTATTGTTCAATTTCCTATAACCGTTCAAATCATCATTCACTTGCCCGAATGAATAGAAATAACCAGCTAAAGCATTTGCAGATTTAGCTGAATCGCTCTCAGGACCTGCTATATTCCGTAAATCTACAAACATGTCTCCAACGGCTTCAGGAGAAAACATATTATTCCCTTGTAACGTGTCAAAAACTTCCTCAAAGGCATTTATGCACATCTCAAAATCATCGTTTGTTAGAATATCGTCCTGGAAGTTAACAAGCTTTGCTAACTCCTTTACACAACCTAATGATTTCTTTAAGTCTTCGATAGATTCCATAATTCTAATCCCATAGGCCATAACGCCCTATGAAGGTGATGAGATGGTCTCCCCCTACCACTTCACATGGCCATGAGCCATGCTTGGAATGTTAAGGCCCTAATGCGAAAGGTGAAGACCATGACTCAGCA
>NZ_JAKRGH010000033.1 GCF_022347565.1 Vibrio sp. Of7-15 | reverse complement strand
TAACCCTAATTACGACTCAGCGTAAGAATATGAAGCCTAAGCAGCTTGCAGCATGGGATAGAGCTATGCTCTCGAAGCGCTTTATAATTGAGACAATTAGCGATCAGTTAAAGAATATCTCTCAGATAGAGCACTCGTGCCATCGAAATCTGCATGGGTTCATGCTAAATCTACTTGGTGGCTTGATCGCTTACTGTTTAAAGCTAGAAAAGCCATCGTTGAATATTACGCCTGTTGAAAAAGCAAGCCTAATGACAATGGCTTAAACCGATCTTAGGCTAAATAGATCTACCCCCTTTATTAAAAGTGGAAACGTCGAATGTACCTTCTGCAAGCAGTTTGGTCATAAACCCAATGATCCCTTCCGAGTTTCCGACAAAGGTGTCACGCGCAGCACCAGACCACACACGTATCCCGTTGTCGAATGTCACTTCGGTTCCTACTTCGGCTTGCCCTATACGTTGCCCTTTTGTTCCTATAGCTTGGTTAGCGCCTTCAGCTAGACCAAAAATTAATTTACCGTTATTCAGATAGGCGGTAATGGTGAGCCCATCACCGTTGAACTGTTTGTTATTTGCGATGTGAAAGCTATATACGCCATTCTCACCAAAAGCCGCGTTGCCGTCTTTTCCCGTGGTTGGGTTGATGTTCATCATAAAAGTGGTATAGCCACGCCGCTCAGATTCAAATACAAACATATCTGTTAAATCGAATTGGGGGTAGGTTGTGGCAAGTTTACTTTCAAAGTGGTGACTGGCAAAGACAGGTGTCGGTTGAGATAGAATGCCAATCAATAATATAAGCAGACTGGTTAGGGTTAAAATATTTAATTGTTTCATGTAAGTAGACATGTTGAGTGCCTCATATGGCGGTAATGTTATATTAACGAATGATGTTTTATTGTATATTCCAGATCATCGCTGTTGCCTCCTTACCGCTTTGGAAACCGTTAGATAGTGTAAAATAGAGTATCAATGCTTTTTCCGCGTTAGCCATGATGAGTAGGCCATCTTTTATGTCGAATCGTACATTTTGATGCTGCTTACTATCGGAATAGGAGCGACAGCATGTCCAATCATCCTTTTTGGCGCACTACTGACGCCAAGGATCCAAGCAGAGCCGAAGAGCCATATATGGATGTCTTGTCTGATGTTTTACGTGCCCTACGGCTGTATGCCAGTAGCTATTATTGCGTTGAGTTTTCTTCACCTTGGGGCATTAATGAACCCAAAGCTGAATGTGGTATTTTTCATGCCGTTATCCGTGGCAGCGCATGGTTGACCTTACCTGATGAACGCAAATCTATCTTATTGTCGGCAGGAGACATCATTGCTTTCCCTACGGGTTTGCCGCATCAAATTAGTGAGCAGCCTGACAGTCGGTTAACTCCGGGTAATGAAGTGTTGAAGATGATCAGACAAAATACGAACCCATTTACTCATGGTGAGAGTGTGGTGACCTTACTTTGTGGGTATTTTCAGTATAAAAAACACGTTCAGTTGCCTTTATTACGAGATATACCTGCTACCTTACACATTAAGTCTGACTTAGAGCCTCAGCTAGCTTGGTTAAACAATGTAGTCAAAATTCTTGCTTATGAATCTCGTACCCATCAACCTGGCAGTGAAGTTATGGTGGATCGCCTGACGGAAGTGCTCGTTATTCAGTTGTTACGTTGGCATATTAATAAACTGAAAAGCCCAAGTGGGTATTTTCAAGCGCTGGCCGATGATCGCCTGAGTCGAGTGCTTAGCCTGATCCATCAACAGCAATCTCAGAGTTGGGATGTGGAAACATTAGGGCGAGCGGTATCAATGTCTCGAACGGCTTTCTCTCATCATTTCAAAGAAGTCGTTGGGATGACGCCAATGGCCTATTTAAGCCAGTGGCGAATGCATATTGCCCATGAGCTGTTAATGGAAAGCAACCAATCTATGTTGAGTATTGCGGAGCAAGTGGGTTATAAATCGGAAGCTTCATTCAGTAAGGCATTTAAAAAAATCATGGGTATTAGCCCCGGGCAAGCAAGAAAAAGAGGCCGTTGCTGATTTTAAAGACTTGAAAATAGCTATATGGTTACTGAGCTTCCGGTGGGAAAGTAATTAATTTTATCGTGCAGAACTGTTTTTAGTATTTTATAGGCTTTGGTTCCCGTGCAGTGGCCAGTGTACATTTTAGTAATAGGGTACTGTTTTAATGTTTCTGCTATCAGTGTAATGTCGGTATGATTCCCACCCAGTGTGTTGAATAGTGGCAGTCCCACTAAGTGAAAACCTCCTACCACGCCTTTTATTTTTTCATTTGGGAATAAAGAGTAGGCTGTTTCAATCATATTGAGAACACCAGCATGCGCGCAGCCTGTGAAAATCACAATGCCGTCGTGTTCTTTGATGACCATAAAGAGTTCATGATTGAAGGCATCTTTATTACTAGTATTTAATGATTTTGAATATAAATATTTGTTACCCAATGGGCGTGGGTAGGCTGTACTTTGATTAAGGACTAGAAAGATATTGGGTAATATTTCTGTTGTTTCCTTGATGTAAGATAATCGCTTTTGGTTGTCTTTAAGTACGGAAATATCCATTCCTACATTCAGTTTGAGAGAAAGAAAATGAAAAGAGTACGTCTCTTGCCCACAGTCACGAAGGTAGAGCTTGGCTTTTTGGTTGTGTTGGAAAAAACAAGGTAAACCGTTGGCGTGATCATGGTGCCGGTGAGAAATAATGGCAGCATCAACATCGCTTATCTCTATCCCCATGGCGTTTGCATTGTCATAAAATACATGGCCGCCTCCTACATCAAATAAGAGAGTGTGGTTGTCTGTAGTAATATGATAAGAAAGCCCTTTTTCCGCTTTCAGATCGGGCCGATTAGGCAGTTTTTTATTGTCGACCAGTGCAGTAACTCTCATTAAATTAAACGTCCTCAGCTGTGATTTTTGAGGTGATGATTATTACATCGTCAACGCATTGTTTCTGTGTGTACACACCCAAAGCGTGATTCCAGTGAAATAATCTTATATATTTTTTGGCTTTAGCCAAGGCATGAGAATCATAATGAAGTTAGAGGGTATTTTATGGGATTATGATGGAACTATTGTCAATTCGGTGCCTAAAAACATCGATATTACAAAGAATATTTTAGCTATTGTTGCCCCTCACTTAACCGGGGATAATCTTCCTCACTACTTACAAAGTGAAATGGCCTATCATGAAGCCAACCACGCTGCGAAAAACTGGCAAGAGCTTTATGTGCATTATTATGGCATGACAGAGCGTGAAATGTTGATGGCTGGAGGGCTATGGGCAGAGCACCAGTTGAACAATACGACTCCGGTTCAATTGTTTGCTGGGGTGGCTGATATGGTTCGTGCTCTATCTTCGGTTCCTCATGGTATTTGTTCTCAAAACTCTTCAAAAAATATCGTTAATGTCTTATCTCGGGCTCAGGTTGATTCTTATTTTAAAGCCGTCGTTGGTTACGACGATGTCTCCCGCAATGGTCAGAAGCCATCGCCAGAGGGCGGGATCATTTGCTTAGAGCAATTGTTTGATAACCCAGAAAACAAAACGATCATGTATATTGGTGACCACGAAGCCGATGTACAGTTTGCCCGCAACTTGCAATGTGAACTCGGCTACAGCTCTTGTGTCATTTCTGTCGCAGCCGCTTACAGTGGCGCAGTGCCTGAGAAATTGGGCTTTCAGCCTGATTTTATCATTCGAAACCCTTCAGAGCTGACAGCTGTCTGCAAACCATATTTGCCATAACTGCGGCTCGATTTTCTTTATAGGGGGAAGTGCCTTAGGGTGAAAAAAGCCAGCGCGAACACTGGCAAAGGTGACACATGCAACGATAGGAAAACGTTAGGCAGAAATAGGTTGAGTGGCTTGTTTGAGCCAAGCGATTTCTTGCGGTGATAGCCCATCAGCCAATAAATTCATGCATTGCTGGTGGTAGTTGTTGAGCCAGTCGATTTCATCGTTTGTGAGCATTTCAATATTGAGTATATTAGTTGCGATTGGTGCTAGCGTTATAGTCTCAAACCCGTAGAACGTGCCAAACTCATTTTCCTCAATTTCAACCACCTGCATGATGTTTTCGATACGGATGCCATATTCACCTTCACGATAGACTCCGGGTTCGTTGGTGATCACCATTCCGGGTTCTAATGCGACTTCAGCAGGATTTTGTGAGAAGTTCTGTGGGCCTTCATGGACGTTTAAGCACATGCCTACACCGTGGCCTGTTCCGCATTTGTAATCGATGCCATATTGCCACAGTACGCCGCGTGCTAGGATATCGAGGTTAGCGCCTGTTGCCCCTTTTAAGAAGCGACTTTGAGTGAGCCTAATTACGGCTTTGAGTACCAATGTGTAGTCTCGGCGCTCTTTATCACTTGGATTACCAAAGTGGAAAGTACGTGTAATGTCGGTGGTTCCACCTAGAAACTGGCCGCCAGAATCGACTAAGAAGAACTCACTTTCATTTATGCTGACACTGCTATTCTCATTGGCTGCGTAGTGCATTTTAGCGCCGTGCTTGCCAAACCCTGCAATGGTTCGGAAACTATCGCTGATGTAGCCTGGTTGCTGTTGTCGCAAACCCATTAAGCACGCTTCTGCTGACAGTTCTGTGACTTGACCGCTTGGCACTTGTTGCTGTAGCCAATGCATAAACTTCACCATCGCTACACCATCACGGCGTAGGGTTTCTTTCATGTTAGAGAGCTCAATTGCGCTTTTACATGCTTTTAGCTGAGTGATCACACAAGGTAAATCAATCAGGGCTAACTCTGATTTTATTCGATTTATTAACAAGCTGTCGGTACTTCTGGCGTTGTATATGATTTGGCTTTGGCCTTCTAACAGATTAAGAGCGGCCGTCACCAGATCATACTGATGAAGATTTACGCCATGTTTTAATAGCTCTTGGATGACCTCAGTATCCAGTTTCGCGTTATCAATAAAGAGTCGGCAACTGTCTTGGCTGACTAACAAATACGCTTCGCTGACCGGGCAATAATCTGTATCGCCGCCTCGAATATTGAGTGTCCACATCACGTCATCAAGGGTAGAGACAAGTAAGGCTTGGGCTTGTTGCTCATTTAAGTATTCGCGTAGCTTCTGTACCTTTTCACTGGTACTTATTCCGGCGTATTTAAGATCATGATTAAAGACTTTTGCATTAGGACGAGCTGGGCGGTCATGCCAAATGGGTGAAATGAGATCGTGCTCTAAAACAATCTCTATTCCTTTGTCAGAAAAAGCCGTTTGCAGTTCTAAATAAAACTCTTGATTAATGCTACGACCATCGACACCAACGCGCGCTCGGTTTGGCAGTGTGGCGGCGAGCCATTGTGGAATGGTGGGCGTTTCGGCCAATTTGGCTTTAAACAGATCGAGCCCAGAGCCTTGCAATTGTTCTTCGGCTTGAATGTAGTAGCGACCGTCCGTCCATAGCCCGCCGCCATCATGGGTAACCACCGCAGTGCCCGCTGATCCCGTGAAACCAGAAATCCATTGACGTGCAAGCCAGTGAGAGACGGAATATTCGCTGCTATGAGGATCATGGTTGGTGACGATATAGGCATCGAATTGTTGTGTATTCATCCCTTTACGTAATGCTGATAAACGTTCAGCGACAGTGTTATTGCTCATTTATAGGCTTCCTAATTGATGATGGGAACAAAATATTTGGTGGTTTAGATTGCCACTTCGTGTTGGTGGTTGGTTTGCGCAGATCTCACTTGATTTTGGGCAACGCGTGCGAAATACGCAGCCGCTTGGTGGGTTGAGCGGCGAGGGTAGATCGCCGGGCAATAATTGAATCTCTCGGTTTCTTGCTTGGGTAGGATTAGCAATAGGCACGGCAGAAAGCAGTGCTTGGGTATAAGGATGCTGAGCGTTATCAAATACTTGGTTGTAGACGCCAAGTTCCATCGGTTTCCCTAGATACATTACCATCACTCGGTCACTAATATGACGGACGACACTGAGGTCGTGGGCGATCATCACTAAGGTTAAGCCCATTTCTTGCTTGAGATCGTCCAGCAGATTAATCACTTGAGCTTGAATCGATACGTCTAAGGCGCTAACAGGTTCATCGCAGACGACCAAATCTGGTTTTAGAATTAACGCTCGTGCAATGCCAACACGCTGACATTGCCCGCCCGAAAACTCATGCGGGTAGCGGTTACGTTGGCTAGCTAGTAATCCCACTTTGTCCATCATTTGCATTACCCGTTGCTCTGTTTCTTTACGGGTTAAGTAAGGCTCATGAGTACGTAACGGCTCGGCTATGCATTCGGCAATGGTTAAACGTGGGTTTAAGCTGGCTGAAGGATCTTGAAAGATCATTTGAAACTCACGTCGCCGACTGGCCAGTTCATGTTTGCTGAAAGCTCGCATGTCTTCTTCCTGCCAAATGAGATTGCCATCAGTGGGCTCAATTAGGCGTAATAAAGCGCGGGCGAGGGTGGACTTGCCACAGCCGGACTCCCCAACAATGCCAAGAGTTTCACCTCGGTAAACCGTCAAATCTATGCCATCGACGGCTTTTACCACCTTACGTTTGCTTGGCAGTATGTGTTTATTGATGGCGAAATGTACCTTTAATCCTTGCGCGGAAAGCAGTATTTCAGGATCGCCTAGCGGTGAGTTTTGGTTTTGTTGATTATTCATTTTTGGCTCCTATGCGCTGCGACTGATCGGAGTCACGGTTTCGGTTTGATTAACATGGCAGGCAAGGGCCTGAGAGTGAGATATCGACTTAAACGGCGGCATCACAGCGCTGCATTCGGCGCGGTATTCGCTGCAACGTTCACGGAAAGGACAGCCTTTTCTATCAACTAGCGCACTTGGTGGGTTACCCGGAATAGTAGGAAGCCTGTCCATGTCTTCAGTGATTGACGGAATGGCTTGTAGTAATCCTCGGGTGTAGGGGTGAGCAGGGTTAGCAAATAGACTGTCCGTATCGGCTTGCTCCATTTTTCTTCCGCCATACATGACTAATACGCGATCGCAGCTTTCCGCTACCACGCCCATATCATGGGTGATCAGTAAAATAGCGGTATCAAACTCGGCTTGCAGTTCACGCAGCAATGCAAGAATTTGCGCCTGTACGGTGACATCTAATGCTGTGGTTGGCTCGTCGGCAATCAAGAGTTCTGGGCGACACAGTAAAGCCATTGCAATCATGACGCGTTGGCGCATTCCGCCGGATAACTCGTGAGGGTATTGATTCATCCGAGTGGCAGCAGAAGGAATGCGTACCGCATCGAGCATACGAATCGCTTGTTGATCGGCTTCGGCTCTGCTCATGCTCTTGTGAATCATCAACACTTCCGCCAGCTGCTTACCTATTTTCATGAAGGGGTTAAGCGAGGTCATGGGGTCCTGAAATATCATGCCTATCTTTTCAGCCCGAATGTGATTAAGCTGCTTTTTCGACATGGTCAGCAGGTTTTCACCGTGAAAATTAGCCGTGCCAGATACGATTCCGTTATCAGCGGTTAACCCCATTAGCGCAAACACAGATTGGCTTTTCCCAGAGCCCGATTCGCCAACAATGCCTAAGGTTTCGCCTTTCTTAATGCTGTAAGACAGGTCCGATACGGCTTGGACGACACCATCTGGGGTGTTAAAGCGAACATTCATGTTCTCAATCGATAAAATACTCATCTCTGCTCCTTAGCGATCTTTCGGGTCAAGGGCGTCGCGTAAGCCGTCACCGATGAAGTTAAAACAAAATAATGTGGCTACAAGAAAAGCCGATGGAAACAGTAGCTGCCATAGAGCAACGTCAATGGTTTTTGCCCCTTCTGAAATTAAGATCCCCCAGCTGGTATCCGGCGGCTGAACCCCAAGCCCTAAAAAGCTCAAGAATGATTCAAACATGATGAAACCAGGCACCATTAGAGAGGAATACACCATTACGATGCCAAGTACGTTGGGCAACACATGGCGACGAACGATGGTAAAACGAGACACACCAATCGAGTGGGCGGCTTCAATGAATTCACGCTTTTTAATGCTAAAGGTGACGCCCCTTACGACGCGGGCAATTCCGAGCCACGACACCATGCCGATGACCACGAAAATCAGGTAAATGTTGTTGCCAAATAGGGTGACAAATAAGATCACCATGAACATGAAAGGTACAGAGTCGAGCACTTCGATAATGCGCATCATGACGCTATCGATCATGCCGCCTAAATAGCCCGATAAGCTGCCCCAAAGTGTGCCGATGACGACGGCAACTAACGCGCCCATGAATCCAACCATGATGGATAGCCGCCCACCTTGCATGGTGCGAGCAAAGATATCTTGGCCAAGGTCGTCGGTGCCAAAGTAGTGACCTGAACTGATTGACGGTTTGCCAAGCTCGTACGGGTCGACGACAACATTCCAGTCGATTTCATCATGGCTAAAAGACGACAAGCTCGGCCCGAAAGTGATGCATAAAACAATGAACATTAAGACATAAACCGAGGTCATTGCGGCGCGGTTTTGTTTGAATCGCCCCCACGCGTCTTGCCATAGGCTTCGGCCTTCAACGGCTTCAATGTGATCGCTCATTGAATCTGAAAAGCTCTGAGCATCAATTTTTTTGGTTAACATAAGCCTATATCCCTATACGCGAATACGAGGGTCGATGACGGTGTAGAGCAAATCGACCACGAGATTAAAAAAGATGGTAAGCGACGCCACAATCAGGGTAATGCCCATGACGAGTCCGTAGTCACGGTTGAGCGCGCCAGAAACAAAATGTTGTCCCATGCCACCGGTGCTAAAGAAAATATCAATGATGACCGAGCCCGTAACCACCGCAACAAAGCTCGGGCCAAGCATGGCAATGATGGGAATCAGCGATGGGCGCAGCGCGTGGTGAAACAAGATATAGTTGGTTGATAGTCCTTTTGCTTTGGCGGTACGGATGTAGGGTTGATTGAGTGTTTCAATCATGGCACCACGCATCACACGGGCGATGCTGGCAATAGAACCAATGGCTAAGCTCAATACGGGTAAAATAAGAAAACTCAGTTCGCCACCTTCCCAGCCACCCGCAGGAAGAAGATTCAGGTGGATTGAAAAAATGGTCACAAGAACAGGGGCGAGCACAAAGGCAGGCACGACCACCCCTGTCATGGACAGTGACATCAGTAGATAGTCGAGCTTGCTGTTACGCTTTAGCGCAGCGATTGTGCCAAGTACCATGCCAGTCGGAACGGAAATACAAAATGAAATCACTCCAAGCGTGGCAGACACAGGCCAAGATTGAGCCACCAACTGAGTAACCGTAAAGTCTTGATAAACAAAACTCGGGCCTAAGTCACCACGCACAAAGTTTGAGATATAAATAAAAAACTTGACGAAAAATGGCTCATTTAAGTGAAATTTAGCTTCGATGTTGGCGCGAACCACTTCAGGCATCGGTCTTTCCATGTCGAATGGGCCACCTGGGGCAATGTGCATCAACCAAAATGAAACCAGTGCAATAAATAATAATGTGGGCACGGCTATCAATAAGCGGCGCAAAATGTACAGCAACATGACGTATTTCCTTTATTCATTGATTAACCTACAACATACAAACGCGATGGTTTTTTCTGAAAAGCTCAGCTCTCCTCTGGATGGGGAGGAAGGAAAGCCGAGCGAAATGGACTTAATGTGCTTTTACGTAGACATTTTTGCGGTAGTAAGACGATTCTGGATTCGTACGCTCGTAACCACCGATGTAAGGTTTGATTAAGTATTGATCATTGCCTTTACGATACAGTGGAACAATGGCCATCTCTTCAATGAGCAGCTTTTCAGCGGCCAAGTACTCCTGTGATGGATCGCTCAGGCTTTTCGATTTGGACATTAAGCGATCGTATTCTGGGTTGTGATAACGAGAATCGTTGTACTCACCAGTGGAGACAAAAATATCTAGCCACGTAGACGCTTCGTTGTAGTCAGCAGTCCAGCCGCCACGGCTAATGTGGCCCGGATCTTTTAGGGCGTAGAACACTTTTGGTTCCAGTTGGGTAATGTCAATCTGAGCCCCTAGCACGCTTTTCCACATTCCTACTAATGCTGTTGCCATTTTTACGTCTTGGGAAAATGTCGGAACGGTGAAAGTCAATTTAAGTGGGTTCGACTTACCATAACCCGCCTCGGCGATCAGCTGTTGGGCTTTTTGGTTACGCTGTTTTTGTGTCCAGGTCGCGTAGTCTGGTGTGTGGGTTTTAAAACCGTCGGTTTGTGGTGGCACAAGGGTGTACATAGGAATGCCGCCATTTTTGGCAATGGCTTTGGTCATGATATGGCGGTCGATGGCATACGAGAGCGCTTTACGAACGCGAACGTCTTTGGTTGGGCCTTTGGCGGTGTTTAGGTAATAGAAAATGGAGCCCAGAGACGCACTGGTATCTGCTACTTGCTCTGGGTGTTTTTTAAGTAACTTGTTTTTTTGTGCTGCGGGAATGGCGAGCGCTTGGTCAATGTCACCAGCAAGGTAGCGGTTGAGTGACACGTTGGCATCACCGATTGGCAGCCAAGTGATTTTCTCCATCACTACGTTGTCAGCATCCCAGTAGTTTGGGTTTTTCACCATCACCATTTTTTCGTTTACTTTCCAGTTTGAAAGTACAAACGCGCCATTGGTGACAATGTTTTTGGGCTGAGTCCATTCATTGCCGTGTTTTTCAACCGTGGCATGATGAACCGGAGCCAGTACCGGGTGACTAAGTAGCTTAATAAAAAATGGCACGGGCTTTTCAAGGGTGACTTCAAAGGTTAAATCGTCGATCGCTTTTACGCCTAACGAGCTTGATGCGGCTTTTCCTGCCATGATGTCAGCAGAATTTTTAATGCCGGGAATCGCAGCGAACCAAGCGTATGGTGACGCGGTTTCTGGGTTAATTAAGCGCTGCCAGCTATAGACAAAGTCGTGAGCTGTGAGTCGATCACCATTCGACCAACGTGATTCACGCAAAGTAAAGGTATAAACCGTGTTGTTGTGGTTCACTTGCCAGCTTTTGGCAATACCGGGAATGGTTTTGCCTTGTTTGTCTTGTATGGTTAAGCCTTCAAACAGGTCGCGTCCTAAGTTGAAGGCGGGCTCAGCCGCTTGCTTGGCAGGATCGATGGACGTGACTTCCGCGCCGTTATTGAGAACGATCTCTTGAACTTTGGCTAGTTCAGTGCCTGCTGGGTATGGCTTGGCGATGACGATGTTGGTGGTTATTGCCGCAGTTAACACGGCCAATAGGCTGGTTTTTATTAGAAATTTACTGGATTTAACGTTGTGTGCTTTCATGGCTTCCTCTGCTTTCCTTTTCGGGGGAACTCTTTTGGATTTATGAAAAATGTATATTGTATAAAATTTATGAACAATTTAAATTTAACAAGTTGATAACAAGGTAATAGAAATCGCGGCCAGTGGTATGAAAAAGTGATACCTGAATATATGGTTGGATTTTATACAGAAATGGTTTCCGCACTTAAATTTCCAAATACTGATTGAAATGACGTATTTTGGACGTTATCAGTGAAGAGTTGGCTTTGCTAAGAGAGAACCACTCTTTCTTTCAAAGTGTCGTTTGTTATTCCATTTTGGTTAATAAGGATGATCTAAGTGATTGAGGGCATAACCTAGGAAACGCGACGAAACCGGGCGGAGACGAGCTTTAATAGGTTGCCATCAATTTCGGGTAATTCATCGGAGAATCGAATAGGTTCGCCTGGGGTATAGCGCAATAAAACGTTGGTGTAGTCACCCGTATCGTTGCTGCTGTTATTGGCGTGAAACTCTTTTAAAGTTTTGTCCACGTCATTCTCAAGCTGTAAGCGTTGCTCGGCAGTCAAGCGCACTCTTCCCTGACATATTTGAGGAGGGGTATCGTGGGCAATGGATGCCTGTTGGAAGCGCTGTTTGAATAGCGAATCGAGTGGAGTACCTTCTTCCATAATAAAGCGGCGGCCTGAGCGATAAAAGACTTCATCACCGTGCGTTTCTATATAACCTAGGATCTCGGCAATGCTTAAATAAAAACGTAGGCTAGTATCGGATAATCGGTGTTTTTCTGCGATTTCTTTGGGCGTTAAATTGAGAGAGGTCACCATGTAAATGAAATCGAGTAAATACGGGTGTTCGACAAAAAATTCGTTTTGTTCATCAGAAACAAACTCTTCGCTGTTGTGTTGCAATTGATTGGCTAGGTTGGCCAGTTCCACTAAATCGGTATTGGCGTGATTGGCGTACATGAGAATTTTATCAATGCCTAGAGAAGCGCTGTGCATATGTCGTTTAATGGTCGAAACAGGAATGCCCGCTTTTTCGGATATGTCACTGTAACATAGCCCTTGCTCTTTTAATTTTTGTCGAATAGCTGCGAGTAAGAAGGTCGGTCCGATGTGCATGCTTTTACTCCAGTGATCATAGTGGTGGTAGCCCAAGCAACGAGTAATAAAGGTACTTGGGCTTTATAGAAAATTACGCCTCTGTGTTTTGTCTTGCGAGTAATAAATCACGAATAGCAGTACCTGCTTCCAAAATGTGTTTTTTCAGAAGGTATTTTGCCCCGTCGATATCACGGTTTTCACACATCTCGAACAGAGCTAAATGTTCCTTTTCAGCCTTTTCAATCCCGGTAGTGAATAGCAGTTGTAGCCGAATATAACGATCGCATTTGGTGTTGAGGTTATAAATCACGTCCATGGTTTCAGGCATGTTCGCTGGGGCATAAAGTGCCTTGTGGAATTCGTAGTTGTAGTTGCTCCATTCTTCGATTTCAGCGCCACTTTGCAGCGCAGCATCAAACTGCTCGCGGATTTGGCGCGCCTTTTCAAGATCTTCATCGGTCATATTTTGAATGGCACGCTCTAGAATGTGGCATTCAACAACGGCACGTAATTCAAATAATTCATCAATTTTTTCTGGTGAAAGCTCGGTGACGGTTGCGCCTTTATGTGCTTCAAAACTGACGAGACCTTGCGCTTCAAGCTGCATCAGAGCTTCGCGTACTGGAATACGGCTGACGTTGAATTCGGCGGCAAGGGCATCTTGTCTTAGGGGTTGGCCGGTTTTTAACTCGCCTTTTAGGATCTGAGCTCGGATCGCTTCTTCTACGACTTGAGTTCGAGTTTTAAAAACAGGTTTTTGTGACATCCGGGTCTCCGATCTTACAAGGGTATTTTATCCAATATACCATTTCTGCCATGGTTTTTAGTTTTGATCTACTGAGTGGTGAGGGTTTTTGGGGGTTAATCAAAACAAAAAGGCACCAACTGGTACCTTTTTGTACAATGCTCAAGGTTACTGGGCATTTTTTTGTTCAATATGGCCGTCTATGGATCGGGTTACGTTAAGTGGGTTACTCTGTTTAAGGGCATCAGGCAGTAGTGCTTCAGGCAGAGATTGGTAAGCCACAGGACGCAGCCAACGCTTGATCGCCTGAGCACCCACAGAAGTACTGGCAGGCATGGTAGACGCTGGGTATGGTCCACCGTGAACCATGGCGTGGCTGACTTCAACGCCAGTGGGCCAGCCGTTAAACACAATACGGCCTGCGATGGCTTCAAGCTGCGGCAACAGCTGTTTTGCAAATCCATAATCTTGCTCATTCGCATGCAACGTAGCGGTTAAGCTGCCTTCCAAATGATGACTGAGTTCGAGCATGTCTTCGGCGCTGTCACACACGACGACCACAGACTGAGGGCCAAAAATCTCTTCTTGCCATTGTGGGTGGTCTCGCCACGCTTGGCTGGTGGTTTCAAATAAGCAGCTTTCGACGCCAAACTCAGGAGTCGATTTCACGCATTGTATGTTGTCGCTATTTCCTCGTTGGTGAGTTTGAGACTGGTATTGCTGCTTAATGCCCTCAGTGAGCAAAACGTGCCCTGGTTGTGTTTGAATGCTTTTCCGTACTGAGGAGAGGAAAGCGTCGCTGCCTTCGCTTTTAACCACAAAGAGCACACCGGGTTTGGTACAAAATTGCCCGCAGCCTAGGGTCATGGATTGCACAAATTGTTCAGCAAGCATCTTGTGATCTGCGATCATCTTATGAGGCAAAATGAAGACCGGGTTGGTCGCTCCCAATTCGCCATAAAACGGAATCGGCTCAGGACGAGATTGGGCGAGATCAAACAGCGCTCGTCCGCCTTTTATCGAACCCGTAAACCCGACAGCTTTAATCTTAGGGTGCTGAACAAGGGCTTGGCCTAACTCGTTACCGGTGCCTTGAAGTAAACGAAATACCGATTGAGGTAACTGGCAACGCTCAAGTGCATTGGCAAAACAGGTGGCTACGATGTCACTGGTGCCGGGGTGGGCTGGGTGGCCTTTTACCACCACAGGGCAACCGGCAGCAAGGGCAGAGGCCGTATCGCCACCCGCAGTGGAAAAGGCGAGTGGGAAATTGGAAGCACCAAAGACCGCCACAGGACCGAGAGCAATATTATGGCGTCGAATATCGGGTTTGGCTAAAGGCGTTCTGGAGGGTTGCGGAGTATCAAAAATCACGCCTTGCCATTGCCCTTGGTGAACGACGTCGGCAAACAAACGCAGTTGAGTTGTGGTGCGGGTTAATTCCCCGTTAAGTCGAGCTTCTGGCAGTGCCGATTCTAACTGTGCGCGGCTGACTATGTTGTCGCGTTCGGCTTCTAAACAATCGGCAATGGTGTTGAGTAGCAATGCGCGTTGTTTTGGCGTTGTGCATCTAAATTGCTCGGTGATGTCTGACGCAGCAGTGACTGCGGAGTCTACATCCGTAGGCTGATGCGAAGGAAAATCACCCGTTAAAGGTTGTTGAGTTGCAGGGTTTACAGCAGCAAAAGTCATGTTTTTCATTTTATTTGTCCTATTTTAATTCGAATCCGTAGGCGTATGGGTCTTCATCATCAACCCAAATGGTGTTGTGGCCGTGAACTTGGGCCCAACCTTCAATGCTTGGCAGTATCGCTTCGCGACCTTCAACTTCAGTAACGGCTTCAATACGTCCTGTAAATAAGCTGCCAATGATACTTTCATGAACAAAATCTTCGCCAGGTTTGAGCTTTCCTTGGGCGTACCACTGGGCCATGCGTGCACTGGTGCCTGTACCGCACGGTGAGCGATCGAGCGCTTTTTCGCCATAGAACACGGCATTTTTTGCAGTGGCTTTCGGCTTGGTGGGGGATCCCGTCCATAACACATGAGTGACCCCACACACGGTTGGATCTTGAGGATGAACACATTTCACCGCGTCAGACACGGCTTGGCGAACTTTCGGGCTGAACATCAATATTTCATCAGAGCTGTAATGTTCTAAGCCACGGTAGTTTTCTTGAGGATCGACAATGACGTAATAGTTTCCACCGTAGGAGACATCCACGCTGATCTCTCCTAAACCTTCCACATGCACTTTAACGTCACGGTGAGCCAAGTAAGCGGGCACATTGAATATTTTGACAGACGTGACCTTGTCACCTTTTGTTTGGTAGTGCACTTCAATTTGTCCGGCTGGAACGTCGAGGATCAATCGGCCTTCTTCACGCGGTGAGATCAATTTGTGCTCTAACGCTGAAGTCACCGTGCCAATGGTACCGTGCCCGCACATAGGCAAACAGCCGCTGGTTTCAATAAATAAAATGGAAGCGTCGGCGTTATCATTGCAAGGGGGTAGTACGACAGATCCAGACATCATGGCGTGGCCACGAGGCTCAAACATCAGGGCTTGGCGTATCCAATCGTAGTGTTCTAAAAAGAATTGGCGTTTCTCGCTCATGGTATTACCTTCCAGTGGTGGAACACCGCCAGCCACGAGTCGCACCGGATTTCCGCAGGTATGTGCATCAATACAAAAAAAAGTCCCTTGTCTCATTTTTTGTTCCTTGCATAAGAAAGTGGTTGAACTAGGTCGGAGTGATGTTATCGTGATGTTAAGTATATTTTATACAATTTTATCGTTGAAGTGTGATAGGGAGCAAAACAAATGTTGTCTAAAAAGCAAGCGAAGGGAAAACGTATTGCCGTTGTGGGCGGCGGTATTATCGGGTTATGTACGGGCTTAAAATTGCAATTAGAAGGGTATAAAGCCACCATTTTTGAGCCCTCCGGAGCGGGTGGAAAGTGCTCCAAAGGCAATGCTGGTCACTTTGCTACCGAGCAAATTTTCCCATTGTCGAATCCTGGCTTAATTCCGCAGTTACCCAAAATGTTGTTGTCGCCAACTAGCCCTGTTTCAGTTCGGTTTCGTGATTTACCTCAAACCGCTGGCTGGATGTTTCGCTTCCTGTCCAAAGCCAGAAAAAAACCAACGGAACACGCCACAAAAGCGCTAACGGCACTCAATCATCAGGCCATGTCAAGCTGGAAAAAATTGCTGAAAGAAGTGGGGTTAACGCAGCTCATCAGCTCTCAAGGTTCATTGCTTGTGTTTGAAGATCTTAAGCTGTTTGAACAATACCAAACTACACTGCAAGCATTGACGCGTGGCGGAGTAAAATGGGAAGTGTGGAGCCAAGAAAAGCTATCTCAACAGATCCCTAGTTTATCGAGTTCGGTGAAGCATGGGGTCTTTTTTCCAGACACATCACACACCGCAGAGCCTTATGAAATGTGTCTTGAGCTTAAATCTTCTTTTCTCTGTTTAGGGGGGGAGTGGTGTGAAGAAAAGGTGAATCGAGTCGAACCAAATGCAGAAGGGTGCGTGGTGCATACCGCTCAGGCTACTCATCATTTTGATAAAGTGGTGATGGCAACAGGCGCTCAATCGGTGGCACTAATTAAGCAGATAACCAATATCAAAGTGCCGTTACAAGCGGAGCGTGGCTACCATTTGATGGTGAAATCGCCACAAGATATTCTGCCGATCCCCGTTAGCTCTGCGGATAGAAAGTTCATTATGACACCCATGAAATACGGGTTACGATTAGCAGGAACCGTAGAGTATGCCGCGTTAGGTTCCCCTGCCAATATGCGCCGAGCAAGCATGTTAAAACACTTAGCAAATGGCTTACTCAAACAACCTGTTTCGGATGACAGTATCGGCGAAAAATGGATGGGTAATCGACCTTCTTTACCTGATTCTTTACCCGTGATCGATCAAAATGACGAGGGAAATATTCTGTTCGCTTTTGGCCACCAGCACCTTGGTTTAACACAGGCTGCAATCACGGCGGATTTGATGGCTCAGATGGTAAAGGGTGAGAAAACACAGTTGGATTTGTCGCCATATCGTTTAACTCGATTTTCCTAAAAAATTTTAAATTTAATATTGTATAAAATATCCAAGTAATTTATGTTAATTAAAAGTTAACGAAAAGCGTGTTTTAAAATTAGGCTCAGTATGCTGTTGAGCGAACAGAAAGGAGCGCAAAAGCCGCTCTGGTGTTTTCACTAACAAAACAGAATGGCGGGAGCCGCCGTGTTAGGAGGAAAGATGTTGAACTTAGATGTCAAGCAAATAGTTGACTGCTTAACAATGGAAGGGCTGATCAATGCTATGCGTGCTAGTTATCAGCAGCCTGCGACGATTCCACAACGCCGTGTGATGCCGTTAGAAGAATCGAGCTACGAGGCGTTTGCACTCTTGCCTGCTTGGAATCAAGATTTGATTACCGTAAAAGCGTTCACGTATTTTCCCGAGAACCCTTTGCAGGGGCAAGATAGTTTAGCGTCGAAAATATTGGCGTTTGATCGCACCAATGGTGAGCCGCTAGCACTGCTTGATGGAAAAGTGCTGACGTTTTGGCGAACTGCTGCGGCATCGGCGTTGGCGGCAGACTATCTTGCACGCTCTGATGCTCATCGATTACTGATCTGTGGTACTGGGAATTTAGCGCCGTATATAGCATGGGCTTACGCGGCGGTTAGACCGTTAACAAAGGTGATGGTCTGGGGCAGAGAGGAACAAAAAGCGCGACGCACCGTCGACGCTATTTTGTCTGGATCGGAATATCAAAACCTACCGAAGGAGAAACAGTTTTCGGTCGAGGTGGTAAGTGATATTCACCAAGCGGTTTCAAATGCAGACATGGTGTCTTGTGTGACTGGTGCCAGCGAGCCTCTTTTTCATCATGACGTTGTAACAGCGGGCACTCATATCGATTTGATTGGCAATCATGATAAAGATAAACGTGAGTGTGACAGTGGACTGGTTGTGCGATCTCAAGTGTATGTTGACAGTAAAATCAATGTGCTCGCAGAGGCCGGGGATATCTTGATCCCAATGGAAGAAGGCAAATTTAGGGCTGAGCAAATTCGAGGCGAGCTGGCTGATTTATGCGCTGGTCGCAGTGACGGCAGAAGGAACTCTCTGGATGTAACGTTGTACAAATCCGTGGGAAGCGCGCTAGCTGATTTAGCCGCGGTGCAGTATGTGTTGGCCCAGTATCAAAGGGATAAGTAAGCATTACTCATTTTCAATAGCTCTGTATGGTGGTTTGTGTTGTTCAGAACAGTTCTGAAAAACAAGCAGCCTTTATCTCAGAGTATCTGGTTTACCTTAGCTTAAATAATTGATTATTAGCTGAGTTTTTATCGAAATTTAAAATTGCATACAATATACAAAAGGAAGTTACTGATGAAAGTAGAATGGAAAGGCGTTTACCCAGCAGTGAGTACACAGTTTCGTGCAGACCAAACCATCGATCTGGATGCAACTCAAACCGTGATTGATAATCAGATCAATGATGGTGTTAATGGCATCATTTGTTTAGGCACTGTGGGGGAAAACTGCGCCTTATACCCAGAAGAGAAGCGCCAAGTCTTGAAGGCGGCACACGAAGTGGTTGCTGGCCGAGTTCCTTTAATTGCAGGGACAGCCGAATCCATCACGACGGCGGCGGTGGATTATATGCAAGACGCCCAAAAAATTGGTATTGACGGTTGTATGGTGATGCCAGCCATGGTGTACCGCACTTCAGACAGCGAAACCGTGGATTATTACGGCACGTTGGCGAAAGCGACCCCTGACATGCCTATTATGATCTACAACAACCCGGTGTCTTATGGGGTGGATGTGAACCTTGAGATCATGAGTCAATTAGCTGAGTTTGACAGTATTGTAGCGGTGAAAGAGTCAACCACCGATACGCGCCGAATTACGGAGTTATATAACCGCTTTGACGATCGTTTTACTGTATTTAGCGGGGTCGACGACATTGCGCTGGAATCTTTAATGCTAGGGGCGACAGGTTGGATTTCTGGCCTGACAAATGCGTTTCCGGCTGAATCGGTTGCGATTTACAAGTTGGCAAGCCAAGGCCGATATAGTGAAGCGCTTGAAATTTATCGCTGGTTCTTACCATTGCTTCGTTTAGATACCATCCCAACCTTAGTGCAATGCATTAAACTCGCCGAACAAGTGTGTGGCAGAGGCTCGGAGCAAGTGCGAGCGCCACGTCAGAATCTAAAAGGTGAAGAGCGCGATCAAGTTATCGCCCTGGTTGAACACGCCATAGCAACCCGCCCGGATCTTAGCAAATATAAGCTGTAATACTCGCCATATTTAGTGCCTGTATCAGTGATGAAAAGGGGAGTAGCTGTGATGCTACTCCCCCTTTATTTAATGTTATCGGCTAACCCATCATGACTTAAGCACGAGCTGTTAAGTTAGATCAGTGTAAGCAAGACAGAGTCGGCTGCTTGAACTTTATGCTTAGATTACCTCGTTGGTTCAGCTAATGGGCGCAAGAGATTGTCGGGGACTTCACTTGCTGGAGTGTAGTGGAATTGCGTACCAGTATCGCTTAACCAGGTATTCAGTGAGTCCACAGTGGAGCTGTTTAAGCGATAACGGTTGGCACGACCTGCGCGTTCAGGAAGCCCTGTGGTGTTTTTGGACAGTGCTAAATCCATTTCCATATTGTTGGCGTTGTAGAGGTAGACTTCCCCATCTGATGCCACTTGTACATAGGCGGTATGAACAAATGGATTCGTTTCCCTCATTTCTTGAAAGTTGAGAAAACCGGACTCAGAGATAGTGTCAAGCGATAGAGCCGTTTGACTTCGACTCGCGTCGTCAAGATTCATTGCCTGTCGGTAAGCCCTGGTATAGTTGGTGCCTTCGGTAGCACGGCCAGAACGAATCGTTTCAAGCAATGATGCCGCTTGTTGTCGATTTAGTGTCCGCTCAGATCGAGCCAGACAAATAGCGGCTTCATAGCAGATCCCCATTTCTTGGGCGCGTTTGAGAGCTCTGGCCTGTAACTTTTCAGCACTGATCGCACCCGGTGATCCACCACCGAAGCAGCCATCAAATACCCCTGCTTGGGTGGTTGTGGGTGTCAGAGAGAAAGAGGCCATCATAATGCCGACTAGTAGGTGTTTTTTACGAACAAACATTATTCCAAATTCCTTATGAGGTTAGCGGTTGCCGACAATAGGGGCGTTCAGGGCTTCAAGTTTGGCTTTGGCTTTCGCTTGGGTAAAACGCACTTCACCAAGATAAGTATCTATCTGTTCAAACCACTGGCTCATGAAAGGGACCGCCGTCATAGAAGGGTTGGCAGATAGGTTTGCCACCCAAGATTGCAAAGGAGTGTAGTCCAGTGCATTGCGCAGCGGCTGACTTCGTTGCTGCAAAGTGTGATTGCGGTATGTTTGTACTGCAGAATTTAACGCTGATATTTGCTGCGCGATTGAGGTTTCACTCAATATCTTCTGATTTGAAGGAGTGATTGTGAGCGGTGGGGTAGTATGATAGTCATATTCGACGACCCAGCTATTTGTATTCGCTGGTTGCAACCAACTATCCAGCGCTGTTGTGAGGCGTTGCTCCGGCGTATCAGACGCAAAGCGTGTAAGATGCCACGGTAAGGTTTCGTTGAACAGATGTGTAGTGGAACCTGGATCCGAATGGCCTGTTGTTTTACGTTGTAGACGTGCGATAGCAAGGTAGCGATGAAAATCACCAAACTGCTGCGCAATCCAGCCAGGCTCTTGCTCGTGGGCGGCCTGATAAGCACCAGTCATGGCTCGCTTTATCGTGGACACTAATCGCGCATTGGTGGTTGCTCCATGCTGGATCTCGTTTTCGAGTGCGGCATACACCTTCGGAGCCTGGGCTTTAAGATCAATACTCTGAGGGTGGGCGAAGTATCGGTACGTTTGCCAGCTTTTAGCGTTCCATTCAGCGGCAATGGCACGTGGCACCAGCTGTTTCAGTTTGCCTACTCGGGTTCGGCTGGATCCCCCAGAATATTCAGCAACCAACCAGCGTTCAATGGTATATAAAGAGGCGTTCGAGTTAACCCCAAATTTGTTAAGATATCCATCGTTCCAACGTGCGCAGTCACCAGAACAATCACCACTGACATCGCCAAATAACCAACGGTTAACTTCATTTTTTAGAGTGCGATATTCTACTAGATCGTGTCGTTCACGTTGGTAATCCGAGACGATTCTGCTTAGCCAGTCTTCATAATGGTCGGTGTTCCAGCCTGTGCTGATTAAACGACCTAAGTGATCATCAAACAACGCCAAGTAGTGGGACTTATCTTTCGGTGCAATGGCACTGACAACGGTATCCTGCTCATTATGGAACTGACGTGTCACAGCGGGTGTGGTGGTACAGGTGTCAGCGAAACCTGTCGCCGTCATGGTGCAAGATTCTGATTCAGGTTCAAGGACTATCGTTCCTGAGTTCAGCTCCGCCGTGGTCGCAGGGCGGTATAAGGTGCTACGTACGATTTCATCAATTGCAGCGCGTCTGGCCTGGTTTTTGATAAATTGATAAACCTGCGGCACTGAGTTTGAATCAAACAGATGGTTAATGGCGCTATGTCCCTGCTCTTGCATCTCATGAATGAGTCGGGCTTTGTTTTGATCCAGTGAGATCAGGGTGGTGGTAACGATCTTTTTCTTTGCTTCTAAGGTATGCGTGAGTAACTGACGAATATGAGGCTGATCAAATCCTGTTAACTGGCCTTGAGTGAATGCTTTTAATTGGCTAGTGACATTTCCCAATAGCTCAATTTGGCAGTCTTGCAGTTGGCCGTAGGCCCGGTTGATGTCGCGCTCGCTGACCGAACCTCTTGATGGTCGATTAGAATTTAATGCGGTTTCCTCTGGTGTTAACAACGCGTACAAGGCCGTGTTTTCAGTTTGGCACTGTGTTTGTATTTCACTGAGTAACATGCGCCCACCATGGTGCGTTTCTGGTGCTAGATGGGTCATGAGAGAGGCGTATAAAGCTTGAACTATTCCATTGATCAGTTCTTGAGCCAATTGGGTTTGTCCGTGAACCAGTTCTTGATAATGCAGCTGGTATTTCAGTCCTAAATCAGTCAGGTATTCTAACGTGGTTCGCTCCAAAAAACGGTGGTAACCCTCGGCGTAATCACGCCAACGCATTTTGTCGAGCTGATCCTATTCTGACACTAAATCGTGGTGAACGGTATAACTGTAATGATCGCCACTTGCGATCTTGTCCCAGCGATGAGTGATGATTTGACGGTCAATAGCACGTTGTGGGATACGAAGAATTCCAAAGACATCGACTAAGCTGAGTACCGACGCAAACCTATCGTACGCTGTCTGACTTTCATCCTGAAAGGTATTTGCAACATCCATAGCCCAAAGTCCGACGGCCAATGCATCACCGACAGGCCCTAGTGCTTCTAGTGCACCTGCCGCTATCTCTTCAGCAGGTCGGCCCATTGTGCGCAGTATGTTCGTCGATTCTGCTTCCGTTAGAGTGAGGGCGGACGCAGGTCCGGTTTCAAGTTTACCGGACGTTTGCGTAAATAATTCAAATTCATTTGGGAGCTCACCTTTGAGGGAAAGTTCCGTGCCTGATGCAGACAGTATCTCATCGCTTGGCACCAGATCGCGGCTGAATGCCGCGTAGTTTTCTTGTTGTAAAGCGCGATAGTCTGTCTCATTTAAGAGTGTGATTTCATCATCGATACGACACAGCTCTGCGGCGTGTGTCAGCGATGTCATTACCGCCAGAGAGAGAATTGAAAGTCTCATTCTGATTCCTTAATTATTGTTTTTAGTGTGAAAATTCCATCCGGACCTGCCAATATGTGTTTTGATTTATAGTGGCAGTGCAAGAAGCGCGGCAGTGTATCAGCTGTTAGGTGATTTTTTTTGGGTAGCAGTTAGCGAGGGTAAATATCTTGAACAAGTGTCATAGCGCATTGGTTTTTATTGAGATATTGATTCCATGAATGACTTTAGGGCGTAGCGGTAATGACTTAGCCACTATTGAAAAAGACACACAAACAAAAGATGAAATACAATATGAGCAGCCGAATACAAGCTATCTATGAAAAGTAAGCGCCGCGATGAAGACGACACTTACGATGCTTATTTATGGTTCGGGGGCGCGAAGCTTAAAATCTGAGGTTAAAGTTGTAGGTTGGTGTTAATAAATCTGAGCGTTCCCTTACCAGCATTCTTCTTTTCTCTTCTAAATATTTCTTCGTATCTTTATCGGGTTTGTTATTTAATTGAAAGTCGATGTCAGCAATTTGCCTATCAAGCTCTTCGATTCTTTGTTTTCTTTCATATTCTTGACGTCCTAGCTGGTAGTTCTCCAAAAATAAGTTACTGCTGCATACGCCGTAATACTCTCTTCCTTCGGCACCGACTGAGTAACCATTGTCTGGTGAGCAGTAGATAATGGTTCCATGGTCAAAGCCTTGTTGCCACTCTGCTCTATCCGCAGAAATCCCCGCCTCTACGCAATCTTCAGCGTAGTTATTGATGATATTTGGATTATGCCCATTAAGGCCATCTTGGTACCCGACTTGATACCAGTTTGCTGTTTTGCACTCTTCTGGCGACATACTGGTGCAACCTGCCAATGCAGTGAGTAGCGTTAATGGGATAATTGTTCTTTTCATCAGTTCTTTCCTTACAGCAAAATAGGATTCATTATTTGAAGCAAACGTGGATTAAGATTCATACTCAATCTATAAATTTAGGTGACAATCCTATGGCTAAGCCTTCATTCATGCAAGGCATCGATGATTGATGTCATGATAGTTTGTTAACGCGAGCCCACAAGTACACCCTCTTTAGTAAACCCGGACGTATTCTTTTACGGCTATATCTAATAGGCCGTATTTGGTCATGTAAGTTTTTTGATGCTGTTGTAGGTTTTGATTTCATTGTTCGTTTTCCTGATCTGGTGTAAGTAATGTAAATCAGCAACTTGGAGAACAAATGGAGTTTATGTGGAGTTTTTATAGAGTTGATAAGATCAATGTGGTGATGGCTTGAATGCTGTATTCGTATATTCGATTTCTTCATCAATAATCTTTAACGCCTAAATATAGAGCATGTTATTTTGTATTTCGATTCAAAGGTTTATAGTTCAAGTATGCCGGACTGGCAAATGACTTTTATGCTGAAATTAGCATTAATACCGCTGGTATTAAATAGTGCTACCTGATGATAAGAATGTTAACAATTTGTTTCATCTTGCGTTTTTACGCCATAGAGTGAATTTAGCTATCACGGAGCGTGATGAGCGGTGGTGATGCCAGAGTCGTGATACGCATTGTATCGGTATCTAATACAAATCTGACATAGAAGAATTAAGATGGAATTTAAAAAAATCTCAGTTGCAGTGGCAAGTATTTTACTCAGTGCTCAGGTGCAAGCGGCAAGTCAACCAACCCCGCAGGTTATTGAGCACTCATTGCATGTTGATCATCATCTAGAGCATGGTGTGGAACATCAAACACCAGAATACTCACCAACCAAACAAACCGTTCGACAACCTCAGCCTACTGTGCGTGCATTATCGTCAACCGTGGCGGAAGAGGCTGTGGTGTGTGATGTAGAGGCATTTGCTACCTCTTCAAGTAATGCGTTGATCACAGCAATAACCACTCAGGGGGCAAGTTGCGTTAATGAACTGTTTTCAGCTGAGAGTCGAATTCAGGAAGCGGCGTTTGAGTCTGGGAACATGTTTAACGTGGCGAAGCGGGTAACCACATTAGCCAAGAGTTATGCGGGTGGCGGTAATGATGATTTAGAAGCTCTGTTTTTGTATTTACGTGCTGGTTATTACGCTGAATTTTATAATTCGAACATCGACTTTACGGCTTGGGTACAGCCTGCGGTGAAAGAAGCAGTTGATGCGTTTGTAAACAATAGCCATTTCTATGACAATAATGACAGCCACGGCACAGTATTAAATGAAGTGATCATCACTATGGACAGTGCCGGATTGCAGCATGCTTACTTTAATGAAATCACCCAGTGGCTCACTCGTTGGAATGCGGATTATGCCAAGAGCTGGAATATGCGTGGGGCTGTGAATGGGGTCTTTACGGTACTGTTTGGTGGCCAGTGGAACAGCGAATTTGTGGCCACTATTGCTAACCACCCTGAGCTTGCTAGGGCGTTAGGTAAGTTTGCACTGAATCAAACCGCGATTGGGGCGGACGATGAATTTATGGCGGCCAATGCGGGCCGTGAGTTAGGGCGATTAACCAAATACCCAAACGCCGCTTTCCAGAAAGTGGTTAAAGAAAATCTCACAAAAATCTTTAGTCAGTATGAAATGTACGGGTTTGGCGATAGCGTGTGGCTTGGCACAGCCGATACCACAGGCTATTACAGTGAATGTTCTGATTACGGCATTTGTAATTTCGAGGCTGAACTTAAAACCTTAGTGCTAGCGCAAAGCTATACCTGCAGTCCGACCATTCGTATTCTGTCTCAGAACATGACGGCCGCTCAGCACCAAGCAGCATGTGACAAAATGGGCTATGAAGAAATTCATTTTCATGGCGAGCTAGAAACAGGAAATCAGCCAGTAGCCGATGATCATAACACTCAATTACAAGTGAATATTTTTAATTCCAGCGATGATTATGGTAAATATGCGGGGCCGATTTTTGATATTAGCACCAATAATGGCGGGATGTATCTAGAAGGGGATCCTTCAACACCGGGCAATATTCCTAACTTTGTCGCTTATGAAGCCTCTTACGCAAATGCCGATCATTTTGTATGGAACCTAGAACACGAATACGTTCATTATCTGGATGGTCGATTTGATATGTATGGCGACTTTAATCACCCCACCGAAAAAGTCGTATGGTGGAGCGAAGGCGTCGCAGAATATATAGCCAATGAAAACGACAATCAAAAGGCGTTAGATACCATACTTGATGGCTCCACATACACATTGAGCGAAATCTTTGAAACGACATACGATGGTTTTGATGTCGATCGGATTTATCGCTGGGGGTATCTAGCTGTCCGATTCATGTTTGAACGCCATCAAGATGATGTGAACCTGATGCTGGTGGAAACACGAAGTGGTAATTGGGCGAACTATAAAACAATTGTGACCCAGTGGGCGGTTCAATATCAAAGTGAATTTGAACAATGGCAACAAGAGCTGGTGAGTGGTGGTTCAAACCTAAACCCAAATGCAAAAATTAGTGTCGCCAGTGAAGGGAAAGTCGATGAAAACATCTCATTTAGCAGTGCAGGAAGCCAAGACAAAGACGGACAAATCACCAGCTACTTATGGGATTTCGGTGATGGCACGACAAGTACACAAGCCAACCCGACGCATAAATTCAGCAGTGCGGGCAGCTACACGATCAGCCTAACAGTGACAGATAACGATGGCGCAACGGGCAGTACCACTACATCCATTAATATTAGCCAACCTGGTGGTAATACTGGCTTACCGACGGATTGTGCCGTAAGAAATAAAGTGGATGGTGGCAGATTAGAAGCAGGCGTTCCTGAGTGCTTGGCGACGCAATCTGAAGTTTGGTTAAGCATTCCTGCGGTTAATGAGCATCAGTCTATGTCTATTACGACAGCCAATGGGTCAGGGGATCTGAAATTGGAGTACAGTAATTTTGGTTGGCCAAATGCTGAAGGCTCAAACTTACACGGTTGGTCCGACAATACAGGTAATGGCGAATGCATTACATTGAATTATCAAAGCCAATATTGGGGCTATGTGAAAGTGTCTGGCACGTTTGAAAATGCCGCAATTGTTGTGGATTTCGATGCCCCAGGGTGCCGATAAACTAAACATCAAAAGCTGACACGTTAAGAAATAAAGCCCAGCATAAGTTGGGCTTTGTTTACTTCTCGCGTCAATTTACTTTGAAATTGCTGATAGAAAGATGGAAAAAGCTTATGTTATAAGCTCAATATCTCAGCCTACGGGTTTCATAAAGTAATATTCATATTTCACATTAGTGTTTTGGGTCGCATTTTTTCTGTAAATAAGAGATTGGTTCCATCTTTTATTTGACAGTACCCGCCTTAATAAAAATAGAAAAGGTTTTATTGGTTAATGAGCTGGGTACGTAAATGGTTTATTTGATTGTGTTGTAGCTAAATGAGTTGTAATTCCTTGGGTAGAAGCCGTATCGGATATCGAAAGCGATGAATGGATAGCTGCTGCAAAAGAGAAACTGAAGGAGTAAGTTTTAATGCTAGATTTTGCTGAAATACAAATAGGTCGAGAAGATAGAACCTTAGTTACCCATTGTGGTGATTTTCAATTATTCTTGGTGGCGGACGGCGCTGGGGGAATTGGTGGCGGTGCAGAGGCTGCTGATGATTTGCTTATTCTTGCTGCACGCTATTTTAATAATCAACCTGAAAAATTATCTCCTGACCTTCTTTGTGATTTTTTAATGTTCGCTGATAACCACATTTATAAGTCTCCTCAATCGGGTGAGACGACTGCGGTGATAGTCGCTGTTCAAGGCGACTCCGTTTTTAGTGCCAGTGTTGGGGATAGTGAAGCTTGGGTAATAGAAAGTAATGATCTATGTGAGTTGACAGAGGGGCAGGTTCGAAAACCTCTTTTAGGATCTGCTTCTTCAGTGCCGAAATCTCTAGGTTTAATGAAAACGACAGGGAAGTTAATCCTTGGTTCTGACGGATTGTTTAAGTATGCAAAAATGGCGGATATTGCATCCATTGTGCGTACCTATACACCGAAAGAATGCATTCCCCGTTTATTAGATTTGGTACAGTTTCCCTCTGGGCGTTATCCTGATGATGTAGCAATAATCGTGTGTGATATTAATTAGAATAATAGCCCCTTTAGTACGGGGCTAATTCACCTTAGATCGGCTTTAGCCATTATCATTAATCCTGCTTTTTCAACAGACGCAATATTTACTAACTTACGCATAGCTGGTTCCTTTGTGATAAATCCTTCTTGGTCGAAAGATCTGATCGCAGAACCAGCTTTTAGTTCCATTCAGTTTTTATCCCGAATTCAGGTTATCTAGTTTAAAAGTATAAAACGGAGCGATGAGCCGGTTAATATATAGATGATAATTCGATTTAGTCTCGATCGTTTTAAAGTGAGCACTGTCTGGTACTCGCAATTGATACTTAAAAAGACAGAGAATTCTAATAGTAAAGAACGAAAAGGAGAGGGGAATGCGTAAAGGTACTTTGGTTCTGGGTATGTTAGGCGCTTTATTGACAGGCTATAGTTCCGCTGGAGAGACTGTACTCTATGATGATCTTGAGCCAAGGGGAAATGTGATTTATCACAATGAAGAGCCGTATACGGGAATTTTTCTTGATAAAGATAGTCAGGGAAGAGTGAGAGCTCAAGGCCATCTTGAGGCAGGGTTGCTTCAAGGAGAAGTCATTACCTATGATATTCATGGCAAGGTGATGAAGAGTGTCAGCTATGTGAACGGTAAACCAGACGGAACCAGTACGACCTTTTATGAAGATGGCAGTATAGAAGAGAAAGGCCGTTACGAGGCGGGTGAGCCAGAAGGAAAATGGGTGAGCTATTATCCAGGCGGTGCCATAGAACGGATTTCATATTTAAAAAATGGTCATCCAGAAGGTGAGTGGACATATTTTAATGAAGATGGAAGCGTTAAAGAAAAAAGAACGTATAAAAACGGTCAAAGACAATAATCTGCACTAATTTAGGTGTACTAGTCCAGACTGGATCTGACAGTTACCCATTTTTGACATGGCGCTTGTCAGATCAATTTCACATCTTTTAATGTTTCCATTGGCGTTCTTTGACGGCGTATTAAATCAACATATTCAGCCGTTGGCTATAGTGTCATCATTGAATTTTTATTCTTTTTTGTCATACATGGAAGTTTTCCATCAATGAAGATGGCTTTTTGGTTGAAGTGCTCAGGCATATCGAGCTTTCTTCAACAGGCGGTATGACATTTTTCTTCCAAATTCCCATCATTAAGTCACTTAAATAGTTATCTAATCAGCCTTTTAATGTCAGTGTTAAAGGCTCTTTTTTCCTAAACATAAGCAGAGTAGATATTTGTTTCCTTATATTTATAAACTGTGGTTATCCTTTGTTTAAGTAGTGACTGATTTTGTTTTCTTATTTGAAAGTAGTGAATAAAATTGCAAATTGATCTTGCGTTGGATTTTTTTGTCGATATAATCGCTTTTATTGAAAAGTTATTCATAAATAGTGATGTTATAGTCATCTAGGGAGTCGTCAGATGAGCGATACACTTCTCACACAAGAGAGCCATAAAACCAATCGGAATCTGCTGATGTTTGCGATTCCTTCTTTATTAGGTCTGTTTTTTTTCCTTGCGCCATTGACTTACAATGGTAACTTTACTTTCCCACTTGCATTGATGGCGAAAGGGGTAAAAGCGGTATTGGGTGAGGCGATTTTGCCAACCGTAACCGCAGTGATCTGTTTTTCGGCGCTCGCATCCGTTGCAGCCAGTCTTATTAAGCCCTCTTTTGTCACACAATCTCCATTGCTGACCAGACTGTTTGTATTGACTCCAACCTGGCTTGTGATTCGTTCATTAGGTGCCGTATTTACATTGCTTGCGCTCCATCAAGTCGGTCCTGAGGTGATTTGGAACGGTAACACAGGCGGCTTGGTACTGAACGATTTACTGCCTTCGTTATTGGTGACTTTTTTCCTTGCGGGTTTGTTGCTGCCGTTGCTACTGAATTTCGGTTTTCTTGAGCTACTGGGGACTATGATGAGTAAGTTCATGCGCCCTGTATTTCGTCTGCCAGGCAGAGCAGCGATTGATTGCATGTCTTCATGGTTAGGTGATGGTACGGTGGGTGTTATTCTGACCAGCAAACAATACGAAGATAAAAAATACACGGCACGTGAAGCGGCGGTTGTTGCAACCATGTTCTCACCTGTGGGTATTTCGTTCTCGCTGGTGGTCTTAACTCAAGTTGGTCTTCAGAACTTCTTTGTCCCTTTTTACTTTGCTATTTGTTTGTCGGGTGTCGTGGCGGCAATGGTGATCCAGTTCTTGCCACCTCTGTCTTACAAAAAAGACCTTTATATTGATGGCACTGAGCCAAACAGAGACGATGAGTTAGTTCCAGAAGGGAAATCGACCGTTGGGTTTGGTCTTGAACTTGCGCTGCAAAGAGCGAACAAAGTAAAAAGCTTAGGCTCGGTGGCAAAAGAAGGTGTTCATAACGCACTGGATATGGTGTTTGGTGTTCTGCCTGTGGTGATGGCCATCGGTACACTGGGTCTTGTGGTTGCCGAAACAACACCGCTGTTTTCTCTGTTAGGTGCTCCGTTTGTGCCTTTGTTAGAAATGCTCAATGTAGCTGAAGCGCCAGCTGCGGCACAAACCATGTTAGTTGGTTTTACCGATATGTATGTACCGTCTATTATTGCGGCATCCACCATCGACGCTGACTTAACCAAATTCGTGGTTGCTGCACTTTCTGTGACTCAGCTGATTTTCATGTCTGAAACCGGTTCGGTGATTTTAAGCAGCAAGGTGCCAATCAACTTTTTCGAGTTAGTGGCTATCTTCTTACTAAGAACGCTGGTGACTTTACCAATTATTGTTTTAGTGGCTCACGCGATATTCTAAACACGCAAGAATCGAGTAAGAAAAAAGAACCCGATAGGCGAGTGCTTATCGGGTTCTTTTTATTGTCATGAAAGTAGTGGTTTATGCCGTTTTTAGGGCTTTATTTATCTTAGACTTTGAAATAAGAGACTTCTTGTTTTAACTGTGCAACTAACTCATTTAACGTATCGGTAGCTTGATCATTTTGCTGCATTCGAGTAATGGATTGACCGGACATCTCAGAAATATTGGTCATTGCCTGAGACACATCCCCAATAACCAGTACTTGGTTCGAGGCTGCCAAAGCGACTTCTTTCACTTTTTCTAATGAATCCCCCGCTTGCTTTTCAATGTTTTGCAGTAGCTCAGACGCGCTCTCCGTTTGGGCTTTACCGCTTTCTACTTGAGGCTGGGTTGTGTTCATTGCCACCACAGAGGCGGCGGTTTCCGTTTGGATTTCAGTGATCATGGTGCCGATTTGAGAAGTCGCGTCACTGGTGCGCTGCGCTAGGCTTCGGACTTCATCAGCAACAACAGCAAAGCCTCGGCCAGACTCGCCAGCTCGTGCTGCTTCTATCGCGGCATTCAGTGCTAGCAGATTGGTTTGATCTGAAATCTCACTGATCACATTTACGATGCTACCGATCTCTTTTGTTTTGCTTTCTAATTGTTCTATTTGTTGAACGGTAGAGTTAACGGTAATCGAGATTTTTTCCATCTCTTGCGCCGCTTCATTGACAATTTTGCGGCCTTCTTTGGCAAAATCGACGGTCATTTCTGAGTTCTCTTCAGTATGAGTCGCGATAGAGGCCACTTGATCTATGCTGTGGCGCATCTCATCCAGTTTTACCGCTGTTGTTTGGGTTAAGTTGGCCTGATGTGTTGCCGATTCTAATACGTGGGAGGAGCCTTGTGAGACTTCTTCAATTTGAACCGCAAGGCTGTTAGAGGCACCAACAATATTGCTGACGATGCTAGTTATTTTTTCACCCATGTCGGATAAGGAATCTAAAATACTGCCTTTGTAGGGGTTAGACATTCTTTCTGTTAGGTCCCCTTGTGCCATTTGTTTGATTTTAGATTGAGCGACATAAGGCTCACCACCCAGTGAATTTCGGAAGCTTTTCTCTATCAATAGGCCAACGATCACAGAGATAAGTAAAGAAGATGCACTCAGAATCATCATCAGGTTTTGGAAACCACCAGCAACCGCTATTGCTTCTGGCGTTAACGTTTGGTTTTGGGCTTCTTGGTAATCAATAAATTCATTAATGGTGTCTAACCAGGTAATGAAGGCTGGCCTGACTTGATCCAGAATGATGTCCGTGGCTGGCTCCATATTTTTCTTGGCAGCAAGTACTTCATCAATCAGAGGGAGCGTATGGCGTTGAATATCATCAATCTTTCTTAAAATATCTCGCTCTTTAGCCGAAAAGTTAACGCCACTATTGAGCATATCATTCATTTTCTGCTCTGATTCTCGATAAAAAGCTTCAAGCTCATGAATGGTTTTTTCAAAAGAGTTCACTTCTTGTAGATTTCTAGCGGCAGAAACATCTCGAATTGCAATGGCTCTGTCGTGAACACTGCCTCGGTAGTTGATGGCATATCTTTGTTTTACTGAATTAACATCGGTGATTTCAGCTAATGTTCGGTCGATAAAATTAACTTTTTGAATACCTATTATGGTGAGTAAAATCATTAGGGCCAGTATGACCCCAAAACCAAAAGTCAATCGGCTGCGAACCGTCATTGTTGATAAATAATTCAAATTATACCTCTATGCTGCTCGGCTATTGCAAGGAAACCGTTATGTTACCTAGGATGACGGCGATATAAAAGAGATGTGGGTTAACATAAACGCAACATTGATCCTAATGACATTTATATTGTTGATTTATAGAGTAAGAGTGGTTTATTAAAATTGATATCATTTAGCTGAATAAAGCGCTTAAAAGAGAAGTGACCAAAATAGATTGGCCACTATTATTAAAAGTGATCAAAATCTTCACTAAAAACATATGCAAAAAGTGGTCTTTTCTTTATGTTTCTTCTTTGATTGCTAATGACTGTTTTATTGCATAGCCATTGACATCAATCAGGCCTTGATTATCACTGTTTATGTAGTACTGAACTTCTGGGATTGGATGTCGGTTAATCATCTCAGAGAGTGTTTCTTTAATTCTGAAGTTGATTTTTGACGTGTTTTCTATTTCATGATCATGGCTTAAATGGATGGATTTGCAATCTCGGTTTAATTCCCAGTATACCGGGCTTTTATGTAATCGAATCCCTAACTCGAAATCTTCACCTCCCCATTTATTAAAGCTTTCATCAAAGCCTTTCACTTTTTCGAATAAAGATTTTTCCATAGAAACATGACATGTCCAGAAAATATCAAAAGGAACTGGCCAACTGTTAATGTCATCGCCGTAACGTAAATAGCGGCCCTCTCTTACATCAAGAATAAGGTTCATTCTCATTATATCTATTAGCTTGCTGACCTGCTGTTCCGGAAGAGTGGGGGAAGTTTCAGATAAGTTAGGGTTTATTCCCCAGCTTTTTTCTAAGTGCTCAGACATGTACCCATAGACATAGCCAATAATCACTTTATTATCTGATTTTTCATGAGATTCAATATGGTACTTTAGCGCACTTTCTTCTAATAAAACTCCAGAATCAATAAAAATAATATACTTACCAGTAGAAAGGCTAACCCCACGATTTCGCGCTGCCCCGGCTCTAAAACCGAGATCTTCTTGCCATGTATATTGGAGGTTTAACTTGTTATTGTATTTATCAATAATTGATTGATTATCGCATGTTGAACCATCGTCACTAATAATAACTTCGAAATCTTCTTTTGGAATACTTTGGTTACAAAGTGATTTAATTGACTCTTCTAATAATAACGGACAATTGTAAGTTGGAATAACTACCGAGACTTTAAACGTGGCCTTTTTTTCGTTCATAAAATATAAAATATCTAAAAATAAATAAAATGGACCTAAAATCTCTCAACCTATATAACGAAATTCAATTGCCATTTGTATTTTTTGGTGTCAGTTCAAGAAGGGAGTGAGATGAAGTGTTTAACCAACTATGATTTATTAGGTTTGTGCTCTAACTTTTATCATTGATATTATTTTCTTTCGTGAATTAAACCTGTGTAAGTGTAGGAAAGCATTACTATTAATATGGAATTAATGGAGAGCAACACGGCTAATACTTGTTATATGAGTAGCAAAAATCAACATCTATATCTCGATGCGGCAACGAGGTTGTTGTACTCAGCGGGCTCGGTAGTGAATACGCGAATGAGGTTGAAAAAAAACAATGCTTGCCCAGTGCTTTAAACAAGCTAAGTGGGCAAGCTATCTTTTAACCTAAATACTGTGACTATAAGTTAGTATGATAGGCCTCTTGTTTGATTGATCCAGCTCAGTCAGGTAGGTAAGCCGTTCTTGAGTGAAGTTGGCTAAAAGCCTAACCTTCACTTGATTAAAGTCGACTTTAGGTGCTGGTAGAACTAATGATTACGCTCCTGCTCTCATTATTTATTCCTTTTTTTATCAGAGATAACCATTATCAAAACAGGAAAAGCCAATACAAAAGTAATGATATTAGCAGAGAGAACGGCAATATCACTTTTTAAATAACCGTAAAAGACCCAAGAGATAACACCAATAATAAACATGGTATACATTAACAAAGAAATACCATCTGTATTTTTTGTTCTTAGCGTTTTTATGGTTTGTGGAACAAAGGCAAATGTCGTAAAAAATGCCGCAAAAAATCCGACATATAAATTATAGTCCATATCATTACCCTAAAACTTTTCTAAAATAGTTTGTATTTTTAGGCCATTTTTAATAAGAGGTAAGTTAAGTGAGCTATTGCCACTATTTATGGATGAACACCAGTCAGAAAGCATATGATAAAATGAGTCAGACCAAAAAGGGAGCTCATTTTTTGGATCTGAAATTAGTTTTTCACTATTAAATTTTATGACTTTCGTTCCTAGGCTATCAAATAGTGATAATTTTAAACAATCTTCTTGTCGAGTAGAGTAGAGTACCTCTCCTTTTTCATATATTAACTTTAAATGCAATCCAAGATTTTCATCGTCTTCGGATTTACTCGATTTAATTTTAAAATTAATACCAGAATTTGATTGGCCGAAAACATAGCCATTATCATCGACTTCGACTTGGCCACCCTCTTTATTACGAACCCTAGTTCCCTTCACTACTTTTACGGTATCAATACATATCTCATCAGAAGAAAGAAAACAGAATAGATCCAGTAAATGGCAAGAAAGGTCACCTAATGCGCCACTGCTGCCTTTATTCACTCCTGAGTCTCGCCAAGTTAAATGCGTTCTAGTGACGGCAGATTTTTTGTTAAACTCGGCTCTAAAATAATTCAGTTTACCCAAGTCATAACTATCTTGAGTTGCCTTGATCTCTTTGATGACTTTGTTATATCGATAATTAAAGGAAACGATACTTTTAGTGTCGACCATGTTAACCAATTTTTCTGCAGAAGAAAGATCGTTTGATAACGGCTTTTCGCATACAATTGGAATTGATGCCGTTTTTAGTAACTCTTCAACACTTTGAACATGTAAATTATTTGGGTTACAAATAATGGCGCCTTGGCAATTTAAAGCTAATTCATCTATTGTAGAATACAGTCGTACGGGGAGTAGAGATTCTTCACTCGCATCCCTCATTTGCTGTTCGTTAATATCGTATAAAGCAATGCCCTTAACGGATTTAATATGTGATAAAGCTTTTATATGTGCACGGGAAATTCCACCGCACCCGATAATTCCAATAATCATTACTTAATGCCTTTTAATACACTTAAAATTCCATGACAATACGGTTTGTCTAAATTGGTCCCATGTTGTTTTACTGCTTCAGGGTCGGCGTTTGAAACTAAATAGCCGTGACCAGACCGCTTAAACATCGGAAAGTCATTGCAACTATCTCCGAAAGCATATATTGAGTCTTTCTTAACGTTAAGTTCATCAATGATAAATGATACCGTTTCATCTTTACCGCAACATGTAGGTATGAACTCCACATCGAAACAATCTTCTGGATCTCCTGCTGCTGGGTTGCATCGGGTAAAGACAACACGGCTACTGGCCTGTTTGGCTGCTTCTTTTAGCCAAGCAAAATCTGCATCCATACTTTCATTTATTGTGTAGTAAAAGCTTTTTTTAAAATCGCCTTGGTAGTCATCCGGTTGTTTCACGAGATCAATACCATTATCTTTTGCCAATTTAACGATATTAAAAATTTTACTTTCTTCGTATCCAGATTGGATAATTCTCTTCTTCCAAGAATCTGAAGGTGTAAGTACACCACCTTTGATCCAATAAAATTCTGTGCCTAAACTACAGCAGATAAAATTCGGGCTTCTTTTAATATAATTATGAGCTTTTCTTAACGCTGATTCACGATTGGTACCCGTAATCCAACCTAATAGCATTCCTTTATGACTACCTTCGGAACATAGAAATTCTTCAAGGAGTTCTACGCCACCTTTGGGTTTATTTTTTGATTCAAAAGGAATATAGGTTTCATCCAAATCACAGCAAATGACGGTTTTGATATGATCAGGAAATGGAAATTCCAAAGGTAATTTAGCTAAAGAATTCATGAATAACCTCTATAACTTTATCTTGCTCTTCAAAGCTCATGTGATTATGCAGTGGCAAATGTAATAGTCTCATATGAATATTTTCAGATGATAGGAACTGCTCTTTATTTGGATAATTTTTTGCTAGATCATGGTTTCCTTGATGTGATAGAAATGGATAAAAAACATCCAGTTCGACACCTTTATTTTTTGCAAAATTGATTAATTCATCTCTACGAAACTCATTTAGAAGGAGAGGAAATAAATGCCAAGTATTTTCATTACTTTGTTCGGGTAAGGTTATATCTTTGAATAATGCATTGGTTTTTTTTATGTATCTCGATGCAAGTACGCCTCTACGTTTGGCATTTTCTTCAAAATGTTTTAACTTAACCGATAAAATAGCGGCTTGCATATTATCTATACGGCTATTAAATCCCCAGTCTTGTGCTTTTTCATTCTTTTTCCCTTCCGAAAAACCATGATAAGAGTATTGACGTGAAGCAATACCAATTTCTTTGGATTTTGTCAGTAATGCTCCTGATTTACCAAAAGTACCAATATTCTTAAATGGATTAAAACTAAGTGCGATGACATCACAATAATTAATTAGATCTTGTATCCCGAAGCATTGTGCTGCATCTAATACGACTGAGATATCTAGGTTTTTAGCTATTTGGTAGGTTTCACGAATATTTTGTACAGAGCCATATAAGCACACGGGCAGTACTGCTTTAGTTTTGTGGGTTTTTAATCGTTCAATTTCAGAGGGAACTAGATTAAAGGATTGATCTATGTTTGCAAAAATAGGTGTTGCACCGATGGCCATAACCGCATTTTCTGTTGCAGCAAATGAATTCAAAGGCAAAATAACTTCATCACCATATCCGATGCCAACTGATTTTAACGCTATCATTAAAGCATCAGTCCCGCTAGAGGTAGCAACACAACACTTGGCTTGATAGAAATCTTTTAATGTACTTTCAACTTCCGTTATATAAGGGCCACTAGTAAAAGCTCCAGTAGATATTACTTTTGACATTATTTCTTTAGAGTCATTGATTTCCTCTGCTGAATTCAACCTGTCAAGCGGGAGAAACGGTACTTTCTCAAGAGAGTTATTTAGAGAATTATGTGATTCTATTTTCTTAGTAACAAGAGCATACGCTTCTTGGTTTAGTAAAGTAATATCTTTCATGTAATGATCTTAATGTATAAATTTTAGGGTATATAGGCTTGCCATATATAATGGCCGTAACAATACTTTTCTATATTAAAAAGTATTTAAGCAACTTGTACTGATAAGCAATGATATTAATTGCCACTACTTGGTGTGTGGTTAATTGCTTATGGGCGAGAGTAAATATTTTGCCTTTCATTTCGTCAAGAAATAATGCAAAAAAACATAATTATTTGTTTTTTTATGCGTTATTCGTCACATTTATTGTGTGGTTATTCTGTTGTTTTTTAAAGGAAATTAACTTAAAGGTTTGATTTTAAAAAGGTTAAAATATTTTTAATTCTTATTTTGTGGTTGTTGTGCTTTTGTTGCATATGAGTGCGGTGTGATTTAAAAGTGGGAGTAGTTATGCAGGAATTTATGTTTATTTTCTAAAAGTGGTCAATTAATGAGCTTGGTTTAGTTTGTGTCCTTCGTTTATTTTAATCATTGTTATAAGCAAAAAATTAGTGTGAATTAAATAGATATGTGGCTTACAAAACAAAAAAATGAGCTGCTCCCATATTTGAAAACAGCTCGAAAAGGCAAGGAAGGTTGAAATTTAAAGGCTATTTAGTTGATGAATTGTCACGTTCGTTTAAGTGTTTTTTCGCAATGCTTCCTGCTTCATCGGCAAAGAACTTAACTTGAAATTGGCAATCATCAGTTAAAAACTCCACTTTATGCCAATATTGAGGTGGGCTGATCACATGCTCATTTTCTTTTATGATCACCTCTTGTTCGGTATTTCCTTTCATTGAGTGAAAACCATAAAATTTTAAGGTCCCTTGTAGAACACATATTTTACCGTACACACCTTCCCTAGTATTGTGACGATGTAGAAACATTTTGGGTACGTTGTCTTTATTAAATTTGGGGGTTGATTTGTAGTTAATAAAGTTGGCAGGAATGGCTGACATAGTACTATCCTCACACAATATGTTTTGATTTAGGGCGCGCTATAATTGATGGGCTGGGAGATCTTTTTTCTGATAAGCGTCTGCAAAATCATGATTTCTGTCTCTGTGATGAGCTTCATCTTCACGGATTCTTAAAATGACATCTCGAAGTAATGCCTCATTAGGCAGTTTGTAGTAGTCAATAGCAATACGAGGGGCTGACACATTTTCCACTTCACCGCTATCTATTTTTTCTAAGTATTCCGTGTAACTTTTACATGCTTCTTCCTCGAAGTACCCGACAACGCGGTGGGCTATTTTTGAAGAGAGAAGATAAATAAGGCTGTAAACCAGAATAAATGCGCCTTGTCCTAATAGCACCAGTAAACGTTCTACCCAACTTGGCTTTGCTATATCCAGAAAAATCATTAAGTGCATACGTTCATTTTCAGCTTCATCCAATAATTCTCGGATCCAACCTTCGTCGTCTCTCATTCGCCTTAATGCTTTTAGGTGGTTGAACATACCCGCCACCATACCTGGGACTGCGGCAATGGTTTCTAAAATGACAGCGCGTTTGGCGTATTTTTTACCATAAAAAATATTAAGTGTGAATTTGAGCATTTGTGTTATTCGGTAGGCAATTCGTTCCGATAAACAAGAGGTTTCTTTGTGGGTAGGGATAAATTCGTTCATGTCGGCTCTCGATTGATTATTAAGTTGCATTTAAAATACATCTTTATGTTGGTTATAACAAGCATTTTAAATGTATCTTTTAAAGAAGGAGAAAATCATTCAACGAGACTATCGTTTTAAGGATTTTTAGGGCGAGCCTATTCTGGTTGTGTACATCACAGCCAGTCATAAAATGAGTGAGAGAAACTTACACAGTCAGCTGTATTGCTTGCCGCATAGTGGGGGAGTGTAGACCGAGTAAACCGAGTTTGTCTTAGCTTTTTAGTTGGGTAAGTAATTAAATGATGGAAATAATTGTGATTCTTATTCAATTAATGGGTTTCGTGAATGAAAGGCGGCATTAAATTAGAGTAATTATTCTTATTTTGAGCAAGAGAAAATCATGTTATGGACAGGCTAAGCGCATTACAAGTTTTTATCACTATTGTTGAGCAAGGGAGTTTATCGGGTGCCGCTAAGGCATTAGATATTGAAAGAACCAAAGTTTCTCGTTATCTCGGTGAACTGGAAGATTGGGTGGGAACACGGTTGCTGCATAGAACTACTCGGAACCAAAGTTTAACAGAGGCGGGTGAACAAACATTACTGCGTGCTTACCAAATTGATTCTTTAACAGGTGATATCAATACTATTATTGATCGGCAAAATGACACGTTATCTGGTCGATTGCGGATTAGTAGTGCGTATTCGATGGTTGATGTTTTTTTATTAGACGCGGTAAATGAGTTTTGTGCGTTATGGCCGCAAGTTCAGATTGAGTTGATCGTTGCTGATCGTAACATTCACTTAATTGAAGAAGGCATAGATTTGGCTGTACGTATTAGCAATGATTTAGATCCCAACATTGTGGCGAAAAAAATTGGCGTGTGTCGCTCTGTTATTGTTGCTAGCCCACAGTATTTATTGGCACATAATACGCCGACGCACCCTAACTCTTTGCATGGCCATAATTGCCTTTCTTATAGCTATTTTGGTAAGCGTGAATGGCATTTCTATCGTGAAGGGCTGATTCAAAGTGTGGCAGTGTCTGGGCAGCTTACCTCAAACATTTCTAATATTTTACTGAAAGCTACGTTAGAGGGAGTAGGTATTAGCCAGCAGCCTTTAGCCAGTGTGTCACCTTTAATTCAATCCGGACAATTGATTCATTTATTGCCAGATTGGGAGCCTAAAAAGCTTGATGTACATTTTGTCTATTCGAGCAGGAAACAAATGACGCTATTACATCGTCGGTTTATTGATTTTGTGGTTGATAGAATGTCGAGCAATGAAATTTGGAATTAAGATCAATATTAATTTATTTAAAATAATAGGAGAAGACTTGGTTTAAAGGCATTAGTGCATTTTTTGCAATAGAGTTACGTGAAATTTAGTCTATTTCGTTCCATTCGATTTATTTAATAATGTTGGCCAAGTTGATTGAGGGTTTTCAACTTATCTTTTTGCACTTGAGGATAGGTGATGTTGTTTCTACATAGTCTTATCTTGTAATAGAAATGCTTTAAAAGCTTATAAGTTATATTTAATTAATATAAAGGTTAGCTAAGTGTTAATCATGTATTAGCTTTATTGGGCATGCAATGTGATAGTAAGCATAAAATTATAAAAATAATCTTAACTCTATTTTAATAACGAAGGCGAAGTGTATGAATAGGAAAGAAAGTAATAAGTTATATAATAAAGGAATATATAAAGATTTGATCAAGCTTAATTTGTTAGCTTCATCACTGTTGTTGTCGAGTGGTGCATTGGCAACGACATTTGTTTTTCCGCCCAATATTAGTTTTCCGAGTAACGTAACATTTCCAATCTCGGAAAATGCAAAAAACTTTGCCCCTTTAGATAGGCAACAAATTTGTGAAAATTTTAATGCGAAGGTTAATTTGATTAACCGGAGTATTGGTCATAATAATGGAGAAATGTCTACCAATCTGTGCCGCTTTTTAAGTTTGAGCAAAGGTCAACTTGAAGATGGAAATATAAAGTTCTCATACATTAATTACGATAGCGAGAACATCAAAGACACACAGTTAACCGAGTATGTGGATGTGACACGAGAAATAGAGCTGATTATTTTGTCTCAGCCTAATTTGACGCAGTATCTGTTTTATGCAGATGGTGATGCCGTGTTGCGCAGGCAAGAGCTGGATCACTATTTGACAGGAACAAAACTCCATAGTGCTACAGGCAACCAAATGTTTGCTTCATATAATTCGTGGCTTGTAGGTTCATTATCCGGTGTTTTTAACAATACTAATGTAAAAACGACCGTGACTTCAGTTCCTGAAGAGCCGGGTAAAAAAGTGAATTCTCGTTACTGGCAGTTGCAAGAATGGTTCCCTAAAACGTCCGTATCGAACAAAGGTTATGCGGTAAGTACAGGAACATCTTTAGGTTTTTCTATTGGGGCTAATGGTGAGTATGAAAAGGGTTCTCCGAGCTTAGGTGCAAGCATCGATTTTTCATACTCTGTAGATACTAGTATAAGCAGTGATGAGTCGGTGGTTAATTCTCATACTGACCAAGCGCGGGATGATCTTGGTATACATACGACCATTGATCTTAATCCAATCCCTATTTCATTGTTGAGTGGCTTCCATGCTATTCGTGGCAATCAATCCAGTTATGTAGGTGACAGTTCGGGTACCAATACTAGGTTGGGACAGGCTGCTTGGAAGGAGCTTGATTTTAGTACTTTTGCTGGTTGGAAGGAGCGATTGAATTCCGAGAACTGCACACCTGGTGTTGTTCGTTCAATGACTTTTGATAATACAGTAGAACTTGAACGTGGGCAGTATGATATTGAATATTCAGGAAACTCAGCAATATTTGACCATAGCGATAAGTCAGCCAGTTTGAAGAAATTTCCATTCAGTGTTTCTGTAAACACACAGTGCGTAAAAGGCTCTGATGGAAAATACTTTAGAGTTTTCGAATCATTACTTTAATATTAATAGGCAAAGAACATGACAAAGATTTCTGTATTCGTTATTTCTACACTTTTGACTTCTGCAAGTGTAATGGCTGACACTGTACATGTGCTTGTAGAAAATATAACTGGCTCGACACATGAGGTTGTTTCGACTCTAGAAAACATGCAAGGTATTTTGGATACTAAAACTGCACTACCAGAGCTTTATGCTAACCGTAATTTTAATGTTGCTGTTATTGATTCTAATAAATTGAAAAATGACCATGTTGTTTTATCGAAAGATCAACTTAGTGATATCGACTCTATTATTATTTTAGGGAGCCCTGAGCATAATCAAGAGGTCGCTCAACAGTTAGTGGGGTATGGGACCAGTAAAGATTATTTAGTCATCCGTGGAGTAAAGAATCCAACCAATATTGAAATGACTTATTTCGATAAAAATGAAAGTGGTACTTCAAAAAACGTTGCTAAATCTTTACTTAAAGCGGCTATGTAATCAGAGATGATTGTTAATTACTTTTTTTTAAATTGTTTAATAAGTTAAAAATAATTTGACGTGTAGATAAAATAATAAAAATAGTTTATCCAAAAAATATTTCTATCGATTTGGATACCGATTTATCAGATAGAAAATTAATAAGGAGGTCACACTTAATAGTTAAAATAAGCGTTACATTAAATATAAAAATCGAATGATGGGTGTTTTATATGGTTTATCTCCATAGGCCCATGCATGTCGGAGTAAATAATAAAAAGGATATCTTTATGTTTAAGTCAACATCAGTGGCTTTATCAATAGGCATGATACTTGGTACTTCTTCTTTTTTAGTCCAAGCAAGTGTATCAACAGACGCTCTTAATAATGTTTCGGAGCAAGGTTGTTTTGCTCTAGACGGTACTGAGCAAATAGATTTAACACGAAATAGTGTGCACCGCTGTTTAACAGGGAATGACCCACTTAAAGATCAGCAGTGGCACTTATTAAACACCAGTCAAGATGGCTTTGCATTAATTGGAGGCATCGCTGGTAATGATCTTAACTTATGGTGGGCACACCGCCGTGGTATTTATGGCGATGGGGTTAATGTGGCTGTGGTCGATGATGGCCTTGAAATCGGTCATCCTGATTTGGCGGCAAATGTAACTCCAAATGCTTCCTATGACTTTGTAAATAACGATCGAGATCCAACTCCAACTGATTGGGATGATGCTCATGGTACGTCGGTTGCAGGGATCATTGCCGCAGTCAGAGACAATGGCATTGGTGGTCAGGGGGTTGCTCCTTCAGCGAAACTGCGCGGATTCAATTACCTGAATTCTCAGGGCAACGTTCAGTGGTATGTGAGTCACGGTCGACGAGGGTTTTCAGATGATGTTCGTGTCTTTAACCAAAGTTACGGCGGGGCAGGACTAAACTCTGAAAGTTATCGAAATGATTTTAATGAAAGAGTGTACCGCCAGATGTCTGTAACTTCCCATAATGGTTTGGGTGCAGCATTTATCAAGTCTGCTGGTAATGGTTACAATTTTGTTGGTTTGGGTGGGCGAACAGGGATCTCATCGATTGATCAAGACTTGCCTTGGCAAAACAGTAACCAAAGTGGGGACAATGCGAATTACTGGAACTTAGTGGTCAGTGCGCTTAACGCTAATGGAGAGCGCGCATCGTATTCTACCGTTGGAAGTAACGTATTTTTAACGGCTTTGGGAGGAGAATATGGCGGTAATTCTCCAGCTCATATTACAACAGACCTAACAGGCTGTGATATGGGGTACAACAGTCGATTCAGAGGCGCACCTTACCGAGGGCATCTGTTGCATGGCCGTACGGATTTGGATCCGACCTGTGACTACAACAGCACGATGAATGGTACGTCTTCAGCGGCTCCAAACACATCGGGAGCGTTTGCATTAATGATGTCTGCCTTCCCTAACTTAACGCAGCGTGACATACGTCATTTATTCGCCATGACAGCGACTCAAGTGGATGAAGCCTACGGCGATATATCAGTGACTTATCGCTCGAATCAAGGACGCCAAAGAACGGTGACTGGTTTAGAAGGCTGGCAACAAAACGCAGTGGGTAATTGGTTTAGTCCGTATTATGGATTTGGTCTGATTGATGTCAGCGCGGCACTGAAAGCGGCGGAAACTCATGTTCCTTTGTCTGCATTAGAAGTCGGGCCATGGGTGTCTAGCCAGCTTGATCAACCTCTAGTGATTGCAGACGCTGGTCGTGCAGCAACGAGCAACACCATTAATCAGCAGAGCAATGCAACGGTTGAGTCGGTTCAGGTAAGGCTTAACATTGACCATCAGCGTATGTCGGACTTGTTGATTGAATTGGAATCCCCGTCTGGCACCAGAAGTATTCTGATGTCTCCGTACAACAGCATGGTGGGACACGCTATCGACAGTGGGGTATCAGGCTTCCGTGATCATGCGATGCTAACGCATAAGTTCTACGGGGAAGATGCCAACGGTGAATGGACATTACACGTTACGGATACCAGCGGAGAGTCTCGCTCATTTACTCATCGTACGAACAATGGGAGTCGTAATGTTGTAATGGCGAATAATGCTGAAAATGGGCAACTTGAAAATTGGTCGCTTCGTATCTTTGGCCATCAAGAATAATCAGAAGGTAGAATTTCATGAAAAAGCTAAATAATGCGCTGTTGTTACTCGTTATTGGATCACTGGCCTCTTTTTCTGCGAGTGCTCAAGATGTTGTTATCAATGGGCAAACATATCAGTTACTGAATAGCCAACCGCTTGTTGCTGCTTCATCAGCAATCGATGGTCAGAGTAAAGCTCCTGTGGTTTCGGTACGTGTTGGGGATGAAGTGGCAAAAAGTAATGATAGCCGTTCTTTAATGATTACAGGTGCCATTGAGGTGGAAGTTTCTGAGCAAGAAGCGAAAAACATTGCTGAGCAGTTCAACTTAGAACTCGTCGGTTATGTGGATGGCATCGCATTGCTGAACGCAGAGCAAGGAACTGACATCTTAGCGTTAGAAAAACGACTTAATACGAAGGTGAAAACGCCAGTAAGAGTGGAGTTAAACCATCAAGATCTGCTTCCGCAGTAGAGAATAAGCAGTAAATAATTGATCAAAGGCTTGCTGGTTCCAGTAAGCCTTTTTGTCTTATGTTCATGTGTCATCTCTTCTATTATCCACTCCAATAGAGTTTATAGTCCTACATGATGATTGATTTAAAGGACGATGCTCTTGTGATTGAATTTCGTCATGATAGGTAAAAAATTAGTATCAAGGTATTACACGGAGCTTCCAATACGTGGTATTTCAAGGGGAGTTTGCGTATATTGTTTTCAAGTTGCCTAGGGAAATATGAGTATTCAGTTATTGTCATTATGATAAGAGATATTAGTAAAAAACGGCGTGATGATAGCTTGAAATTCCTCCCTAACAGCGATGTGTGTGACTGTAATTGTTTATTTTTAAAGGGTTTGAAATGAAAAGGTATATCACAGCAATAATGCTTGTTACTGCTTTATCTGGTTGTGATGATGCAACCAAAGCCATTGATCAAGCACAAGAAGCGGCCAATAAAGCCGTTGACAGTGTACAAGAAAAGATGGGCTCGCTCGACTTAGGTCAGTTAAATTTAGAGCAATTTGGTGAAGCCGCTGAGTCGGCAAAGCAGCTGGCTACGTCGGTGGAAGAAGCGTTAAACGCGGACTTTAGCGATCCTGCTGCATTAACAGAAGTGAAAGATCATATTGCCAATGCTTACAGCTGTTTAGTGGATGCCTCGTCGGAAGCGTCGGCGGAGAAATTGCTTGAGAAAGTAATGGCAACAATCAATAGTGAGCAAGCCCTATCTTTAATTGAAAATGGCATAGAGAAAGCGAAAGCAGCACAAGAGTGCGTAATGTAATTTTTCGGTTATGTGATACAAGCCTGTGATGAAAAGCTCGCAGGCTTTCTTCTTTATTCATGAATATCGTGGATAAATCCCCCATCTTTTTAACTTCTTAAAGCTGCGTCCTTCGTGGTTTGATCTCATCGCGCAGCTAGGTTTCACCACAAAGTAAAAATAAATTGAGCGCATCATAAGCTCCCTTTTGCAATGGATAGCGCAAGCATGAAAGGATAATCGCAAATGAGTACGTTATTGTGTTCTGTGCCTCAGGTTGACTGGAAAAGTGACGCTGAGCATTGGATTGAGGAAACACTACAACAATTAGGTTACAGTCAGGTGGGTAAGCCCGCGGTGGTAGAAGACTGGTTTTTGGGTGATGTATGGCGTATCGCAACAGATAAAGGCGATGTGTACTTTAAAGCGACCGCATTATTGCCCTTGTTCTCTAATGAAGCACAAGTGTGTGATTGTTTAAGTGATCTTTTTAAGGAAAATGTGCCAACGGTGCTAGCGTACGAAAAAGAACGATGCTGGTTATTAACTTGTGACTTCGGGGAGCCGTTAGATGAGAGTGTCGACTTAACCGTCTGGAGTGATGCGTATCAACGTTGGGGCGCCCTTCAACGTGTATCTGTAGATCATGTAGACAAATTAGGTCAATCGGGCTGCCAATCGAGAGCCATTTCGACATTACTAGAGCAGCTGCATTGGTATTTGGAACAACCGACAATTGCCTCACTTTTAAGCTCTAACGGTAAACGGTGGGAGAGGCGTTTATCAGAAAAGTTAGAAGTAGCCATTGAGCAACTTACCGAGTTTGCTTTACCAGATTGCTTGGTTCATGGTGATCTGCATGAAGGTAACATGGCAAAAAACGCGAATTCATATCTCTTTTTTGATTGGAGTGATGCATGCATTAGTCACCCCTTCATGGAAGGGAACTTCATTTACCAGTTTTCAGAAACAAGCCTTAAACAGCAGTTGATTAAGCGATATTTGTCTAATTGGCAACACTGCCTATCTGAACAGGAGTTGTTACAAGCCTGGGATATGGCACAACCCGTTTGTTACGCTCATCACGCCGTTACCTATGCTTCTATTGTTTTAAATTCTCAACATGGCAAAAAAGAGGACATAGCAGATTTTGAAAGCTCGTTGATAAAATATGTGTCGTGTTTAATTGATTCACTTTAAGTATAAAAGTCTTACCTTCTCTTCTTGATTTAAAGGAATCGGCATTTTAAGTTTGTATTTACCTCGTAATATAGGGTATTTTCTTGATGTTTATTGGCTTTTTATGACTTTTCGGCATGTTATAGAAGAGGAGAATCATGACAAAACTCGCCCTTTTTTTAATCAGAGCCTACCAACGTTATGTGTCTCCTTATAAAGGTTTTCGGTGTGCTCATGCGGTCTATTATGGCAGCGATTCTTGCTCAGCGGCGGTGTCTAAAATCATAGAGAGGCGTGGGGTGATAAAAGGTTACGGCAGAATTAAATGCCAATTTTCTCGCTGTAGTCATGCGTTTCAGTGCATCCAAGAGCAAGTCGAGCCGCGAAAGAAACGCCGAAAAAAGGATGATAAGGAGGCTGATTGCGTCAGCGATCTCGCTTGTGAAACGATATCTTGTTTACCGAAAACAATAAACTCAAGTGGAGACAGTTGTGAATCAGCCTGCGATTGCTGGTAATGCGTATTAATGCCTTGAATTGCGACGAGGGATCAGGACTTACTATGTTGAGTCTGAGTGTTGAATGAAGAAATGTGAGGTTATCTATGAAAGCAATGCTACTAGTATTGTCGTTTGTGCCATTTAGTTTAAATGCTGCACAGAGTACGTGTTACGGAACCACATCGAATGGCCGTTTGGAGCAGGGTGTTCAGCTGCCAGTTGATGGAGAAAATTTTACCCATTATAGCTATCTTGCACGGTTTGCAGGGAGAACGTATGTCCACTCGACGGTAAAAGAAATCATGATGAATGCTTATCAGGTTTTGGAAACAGAACAACCAGATAAAGTGTATAAATACGCCGAAACAGGGTTTGAAGAAGGCGAGAGGTTCAGGCCACATAAGACACATCGAAATGGTCTTTCAGTAGATTTTATGACCCCAGTGATAAATGAATCGGGTCAATCTGTTCATCTACCTACTCATCCATTTAATAAATTTGGTTATAACATTGAGTTTGATGAAAAGGGGCAATATGACGATCTACGGATTGACTACGTCGCGATGGCGGCTCATATTGTGCAACTTCATAAGCAGTCAAAAGCAATGGGGTATGATCTTTGGCGAGTTATTTTTGATCCTAAATTACAGCCTCACTTATTTACCACAGAATACGGCGAATACCTTAAGAAAAATGTTCAGTTTTCCAAGAAACGCTCATGGGTAAGGCATGATGAACATTACCATGTCGATTTCTTGATCCCATGTGAGCCGTAATCGGTGTTTAAGAGCACTTCACACATTCAATTCGGCTCGTCTCAAGGGTAGTTTTACTCTAGAAGCTATGAGTACTAAATAAGGTTTTAACATCGACAACCTTCATCCAAAACGACTTAACCCTCGGGAGAACTGTAGCTTGAAGTTGGTGGTATCTAAAAGAATTTTTAAATCTGGGGTCACAAATAAGTATCTACTGTCCATGCAGTAAGCTTTTAAACCCGCATGATCCAACATCGAGATCATTGAAGCATTGAATGTACAATCAAAGAGCATGACACAGTAGTCATGCCATTCTTGTGCCGATGTTTTATCATAGATAATGGCAGGTTCAAATCTAATGCCTTTTACTTCATTACAAAGCAGAAAATCAGCGATATACTCTTTTACAAGAATATACTCATGCCCAAGCAAAATATCTGAAAACCTTCCTTTCCGGATGATTTGATATCTGCCATCGATGAGCTGATATAAATCATGACCAGACTTAGATTCTACGTTATATAGGGGCATATTTTCCTTTCAAATAGAGCTAATCATCAATGAATCTTTTGTTCGGACTCGGGCTTTATTGAAGAGAGTAGTCAGTTGCCTTACGGTGGACTATACCTGCGCAATCTTAGGGAGAGAAATGAATAATATGTTCAAGGCTGCAAAAATCAAAAGATTCCCCATGCTAGTTCCTCCATCACTACGTAGTGCTTCACCAAAGTAAACGTCGGGTAGCCTTGAGTTAATGTAGCTCTTTATCGCATTTTGTGTATGTTTGAAGTAAGCCCAATTTGCATAAAAACCAGCGAAAGTCATCATGGCTAACATTCCACTAGTTACCGCATAGATTGCTACAAGAGGTTGGAATTCAAAATGCTCGACTAATATAAAACCACTAGAAAGTAGTAAGAGTTCAAAGGTGAAAAGCATCAATCCAAGTTTGTTTAACTTTCTAAAAAAGCACCATCTATACGTGAACAAAAAAGCAGAAAAATTAAAGCTAATTGGTGCTTTGCTTCCTTTAATACTGAACTTCCATTGGTTTGGGTAATAATCTCCCCAAGTGTAAGCTTTATAAGCTTCAATGGATTCCTCTTTGGCAATTACTAGTTTTTCCCTTTCCTTGACAGAGTCCATTCCTGTTGGAATCATTATTCTTTCCTACGTTAGTCAGTACCGTCTTCAGAATATGGCGTAGTATCTTATGGTGCAATGAATGATTTTTGGGAGGTAAATTAGCACTCTTAATCAGTCTCAATATGTGATTCTAAATGATCAAAAATAGATGGATAGTGCGTATTTGGAATGACTTCACATGATTTTTATTAAGGGGGCAGGCTTATAGTTGTTAACCCTAAGGAAGGGGTTGATGTAGTGTACTTTGAGTGAAAGCATCACAAAGCACTTGGTTATAATATTTGAAATAAAAGTGCCAAGTGCATGAAAAAGCTATTTATCATGAATATAGTTGTGAGGGGTATGCTCTAAGATGGCGAAGCTTATTCCTTCAATACCATGTCGATACACATGACGGCAGCTAGGATTAGCTTTCGGGCATCATCATTTTCAGGCACATCTTCTGCAATTTCTAACATATAATTGTCAGCACTAGTAAACAGCTCTTTTCCTAAACCAGCCCATTTTTTTGATACATGGGCGAGTTCCGCTCCATTGTGCTTAAAATGAAAGTCCCAACCTGTCCACTTTCCTTCTAATTGGCATATCACTTGTTCATTTTTATTAACTACATCAAACTTACCGCCAATGGAGAATAATTTTTGCTCAAAGCTTCCGATAAGCTCATTGTTGTGATCACTGACGGTGACTTTAGAGAGGAAAAGTGAAACCCCGCGTTGAATACGAACAATCCTTTGTCCATCTGGAGTTCGTATTTGAATATCGAATGGTGTCATTCGTTTGTAGTCAGTAAATCGTAGTAACTTGGTGAAGAATCCTAGAGTCGGCTCTCTACATTCCATGATGACTTCACCAGTGGATGGGTCATGTATATCAAAGTTGTTAGCAGCCTTCAGCAAGCCAAGATGTTCCTTCACCAGAAACAGATTTTTATTAATGACTTCTGCCATTTGATTTTCTCCAGTGAGACAGTTTTATATGAAAATGAATACCTTAGTTATATTCAATACTTTGAGGAATCGGCTTAAACCATAACATAGTATGTACTTGCTATGATATATGTATTTGGATTTAAATATTTGTTTTATATGTAAAATAGTGAGGTCTGGGTTCGATGTGAACAATCGGTTGGCACATTGAGTTTACCGTCTTAACTTATTTTTGGGTAATCGTCTGACTTGAACTTTTATGCACAAATCAGTTTGTCATGTTATTTGTTATGACAGAGACCATTACGATAATACTCTTGAGCTGACATTTTTACATGTCCTTTATAACCTTGTGAGCTTGTCACATGACACTCATTACGAGTATTTGGTTAAAGCAAGCTTATAATTCGAAAGCCCAGTACTTCAGCCATGCAGGTGCTTCTCTGAAATACGAATACACATCTCTAAGCTCGACAAAGTGTGGAGAGTAACCATAGACATATTGAAAGCCCGCATTTCTTAAGGATAGTTTTGCACGAGATATGTGGTATTGCTGCGAAATGGCAACAACAGATGTTTTATTACTAAGTAACTTAGCAGCATTTAGAGAGGTCGAATGTGAATTGTAACCTAGGTTGTCAATCAAGATATCATCTTCGGAAACACCTTGTGAAATAAGATAGCTGGCCATAATTTGGGCTTCATCGTAGCCTTCTATGCCGATTCCTCCACTTACAATTAGTTTGCCTACCTGTTTCTTTGTGTAAAGTTCAAGTGCTGCCAATAGCCTGGCTTCTAACCGTTTAGAAGGTAACCCAGTGACTTCAACTTTATTGCCATAAACCACCCCAACGTCTGCAACAAAACCTGTGCTATTACGTGAATCAACATAAATGGCAGCAATACATAGCAAGTATATAAGACAAGCTGCTTTGACTAATTTTGAAAAGTTCATCATAAAATTGGTATATGTCCTTCTATTAACTTGTTTACTTTTCAAAGTTTGTTCGATGGTTACGTACTGAAAATTATACTGTTGATATAGCGTGCCACTTTTCTGGACTGCTTAAATTAAAAAGGCGTCTTCTAGTTCAAGTCACTTCAAATTGTGCTCAAACAAGATATTAGGTGCTTTTGTATTGATGCTAACCAACACATAACGATTATTTCTGCTGTGGACATGTGTGGTGGAACAACATGTAGAACCGCATGTTATGTGTTGGTCTTAAGGTGTGATTTGCTTTCTACTTAGCCTTTAGGGCAAGCAGAACCTCCTAGTAGTTCGAAATCTTCTACTTCGCGGTTAGTATTCAAAGAAACAACCGAGTAGTTTTTATTTGCTGAATACAATTGATACTCTTCATTAGCGCGAGGGGTAAATTTGAAATGCTGCAAAGAGTGAGAATGGCGAGTCGCCACCCCTGAAAGGCTTAATCTGATTTTAGCATATGTGGCTTTGATGATGAGAGGTTCATCTTCTTTGACCTGCACTTCAGTAAAGTTTTCTCCAGAATCAAAGATTCCTTTTGGCTCAGCATGAACTAAAAATTCTTCTACTTTTTCACCACATGGGTTTTTTACTACATAATAGGCGTGTTCAGTAGCGTATGAGGCCCAGCTGATTTTTATTTTAGGGCTACTATCGCTAAGCCCTTCTGGTGCATAATGTTTCATCATCTGACAACCAGATAATAAAGAACAAGATAAAGCAAGGAGGGACAATGCTTTTAAGGACTTACTTTTGTTTTTTAAAGTGGGCACTTTGGGGTATTCTCGTAATAGTTAAACAGCTTTAATGCAATTACATTAGGCTAATATATTAACTCGTTATTAAGAAATAAAATAGCTTAATAACAAGGTAATAAAATTTAAAATGGCATCTTGCTTTAGGTAGTCGAGTTTAATGACTTTAAAGCAAGTGATGTTTGCCTGATATTGGTAACACTGACTTGCTTTGTTCTTCCGGCATTTAAATGAGATTAGATTTCTTCTTTTGCCTTTTGATATCACGTTACTATTACTGGACTTTAGTACTCGGTACATCGCTAGACTTAGCTTTAGCATGGCTGCTCGGGCATAGGCGTTCTTCTTGAAACTAGCTCTTTGTATAATGGCTACAATATTCACCCTAAAGCAACGAGGTAGGGAACATTACCACTAAGCCGAAGCTGTTACGCTACTTCCATCCATGAAGCCATTTTGTCGGATTTTTGAGCTCAGTCCAGTCGATAGGGTATTCATGTTTAGAAATTATTGCTTCTAAAGTACATGACAATACAGAGCCGTCTTCGTCGTATTCTACTTCTGTAACTAAGAAGTGTTTTTCGCGATTTAAGGGAGTTATTGCTGTCCACTTGCTGTTTCCTAATTTCGCAGGGTTGATGCGATTCATACAAACTCCATTAATAAACAATCATCTAATTCATAATAAGCATAGTGAAGTACATTCGACTTTTCAGCATTGTATCCGAAATACAAGAGTCATTTGATAGGGGTGGTTAGTTTGTCAGTTTACGAATGCAATTTGGGAGCAAGCGAAATTCCATCTTGCTGCAGATAGAGTTAGCACCAGCCTTAACTAGCAATTTGTTTCCTTTCTCATGGGATGAGACGGCAATGATAGGGATTTTTGAATTTATCTTTCTGATGTGGGTAATTACTTCAGTTCCTTTACCATCGTCTAGGTCGTAGTCGCAGAGTACTAAATCATAAGAATCATTAAACTCTTCTTTAGCTGAACACACATTACCAACAACATGGATATTGTGATCTAACAAAAACTCTCGTTTCACTGCGGCAATAAATGCTTGATGATTCTCAACGTAAAAAATATTCATTGTATCCTTAACTTAAAAAATGCGTAACATACCCAAATATATCTTAGCGGCATTTCGTACTAAATTGGGCGTTCCTTAAGCCCTTTAATCATCACAAGCCACCAGCCAAATCTAAGTAATTCCCTGTAGAGAATGACGATTTCTCTGACGCTAACCAATAAATGGCTTCGGCCACTTCAGCCGGTTGCCCACCTCTTTGCAGTGGAATAATGCTCTTTAGTCTTTCAACGCGTTCAGGCTCTCCACCATCAGCATGCATCTCAGTATGAATTAAGCCCGGACGGACGCAGTTGACTCGAATACCTTCCGCGGCAACTTCCAACGACAAACCTTTCGTTAAGGTATCAATGGCTCCTTTCGACGCAGCATAATCAATGTACTCATTTGGGGAGCCAGAGCGAGAGGCTCCAGAAGACACATTAACAATCACCCCGCCATCACCACCATGCTGGGTAGACATACGCTTAACCGCTTCCCGACAGCATAAAAAGTAACTCGTGACATTGTTGATGAGTATTGAATTAATTCTGTCAGCGGTCATGTCTTCTAGGCGTGATTGCTTTTTTAAAATACCGGCGTTATTCACAAGTACCGATGGACGCCCCAACTCTTTATCGACAGTAGAAAACATCCGCAACACATCATTTTCAATAGATACGTCAGCTTGAACTGTGATGCATTTCCCACCATTAGCAATGATGTCTTGGGCTACTTGATTAGCGGATTCTGAATCTGATTTATAGTTGATGCAGACAGCATAGCCTTTGCGTGAAAAAAGCGTTGCGGTAGCGGCCCCAATTCCTCGGCCTGCTCCGGTGATAATCGCTACTTTTTGAGTCATTAGGGGATTACCTTTATATCGTTTGAGTTGATTGAAGACAAAAATCGTGATTGTTATGTTTTTTGCTTTATGCACGTCATAAGTAATTCATCGTATGAATTGTCTTCTACCCGTATAGCGTCAACTTCTTTACCGTACTGAACAAAACCATATTTTTCGTAGAGTGAGATGGCATGCACATTATTTGCTTCAACCGTTAGTTGTATTTGTGAAATGCCGTCGATATTAAACGCATGAAACAGTAGAAAACCGATCAATTCGGCACCAACCCCCCTAGTGCGATGTTCTGGTGTTACAAACACGCCCCATAAATAAGACTTGTGGCAAATTTTTGTTTTTTGTGCTCTGGAAAAGCCCGCGATGCCTATGAGCGTTGAATTTTCAAATGCACCCACAATAAATGCGTTGTCAGAAGGCGTTATGCGTTCCATCCATTGACTATCGCTCAGTGAAGCTTCGTCATCATGGCTGTTTTCAAAAGATTGAGGTGATTGACGCAAACTGAGCAGTCTTACGCTTTTGTATTGCTCCCAATCGCTTTGGGTTAGTTTCCTTACTTCCATGTTTCCTCCAAAATGAGGCACAACGCCTAGTACGAGGTGCGTCATGATTCGCTTAAATGTGCAGTGCGGCCGAATCCGTTATGACAGGCTTTATTTGAGTGGTGTATTATAAAGTCCATATGTTTTTCTTATGTTACAACTGGTTAGGATTTAAGTAAAATGATGTGTGCTTAACTAAAATATGGGCCGGAGAAATCTTCTTATTTTCTTTTTCTTGATATTCAAATTAGGGGCATAAAATATTTCGTCTTGAGGTCGAAATTCCTAATTTACTTCTTCTTTCAGGCACTTCAATTTATTTTTACCGCATCTTTTATCAAAACGTTTGTTATGTATTACCGCTTATGTCGACCTGCATTGCCAAAAAGCGAATGCATGGATCTTGTTCAAAGCTTCTGACTTCAATCAAAGCATGTGACCACTGTCTATCACTTATATCAATAATCTCCATCCCATTAAGGCAGCCATTAAATCCTTCTTGGATCTCGACATTGGATACGCCTTTAAAAGTGAGGGTGGTTTGATTGCCTAATCGATCTTGCACTATAAGTTCAAGGGATGAGTCCGAATAATCATAAGGATCTATATGGTAGTTGAATTCCACGAGATCGGTATTAGAGAAGCCCGCTGATATAACTTTTTCTGTCAATGGTATGTCCTATATAATGATTTCGATGAGATTCTGCTCGTTATTTGGTATTTATTCAATAAAATATACGATTAATTGCACTGTTATGTGAGTTTTTCACCGCAGTGGGTACAGTTGGCGACTTTTAGCGCAACACGCTTGTCTCTGGTTAGTGGTAGTTTGTTACACGCTGGGCATGCCGCATAAACTTTGATAGCGAAAATTAACACGATAGCGCTGACAAATGCCGATATAATAAAGCAAAAGAAAAGCCAATTAGGTACGGTTAAAAATTGAGATATCACCGAGAAAACCACCAGCCAACTTAGCGCAAAGCAGATCAGGCTATAACGTATGTATAGGCCCAGTGATTTCATGTTCTGCTGATATTTTAAAATGTGTTGAGACATACTGTGTATCGATAATGCTTGTAAAGATGAAGACATTATGTGAAATCATATCATAATATTTATGCGGCTTGAGATGTTCTCTTAGCTTCATCTTACCGTCGCAGTTTTGCAGTTTTTTATGTGACTGGGTGTCGAGGGCTGGAAGTTGTATCAATAGGTAATTTACGTTCAAATAGGAAAACTCCCGAACCTTGCTATACCTATGGCATTGAAATTCAAAAGCCAACTTTTACTGGAAGAAATTAAATAAAAGTCTGAGCCTACGAAATAGTTGTCGATATTTTTCACTAGATTATCAAACGTTATATGCTTAGTTATTGACCATGATTCTGATACCCATATTGCCTTTTCATCAGGATCAATATTTTTAGAAAGAAGCCAAAATTTTAGGTTGTTGGCATCATCTGCGGTCTCTAATGATGCCGTGACCCATTCACTAGTTGGGTTCGGGCCGGGGTGCCAAACTACGCGATGTAACTTAGGTGTCACTAACTTCCTGATATCTCTCGCGCTAAGATTTGTGTTTGATAAGTTCATTCGTCATCACCTAATGAAATACGCCGACTAGCTCTTTACGAATAAACATCCAATTGGATGCGTCGTATCGAATTCAATAATTGAATATACGTTAACATAAGCAACAGTAGCGCACCATTTATCGATTGAGATACTCATAAGGCCACTCTCTCAAGGCTTTTTTCACGCAATACTGTGGTTAGACAAGCCAGTCACAATGTGGGTTAAGTCTAAAAAACCTATATGATGATCAGGCACATATAGGTTTTATGTTACTTACTTCTTAGTTTCTTTAACTCATCGCCATTTTTACTGCCATGGCTAGCAGTAACACCGCAAAGATCTTTTTGATGGTTGAAACGGGTAAAGACTGAGTTGATTTAGCGCCCAACGGTGCCGTAAACCAAGACGTGCACACGATCCCTAATAAAGCGGGCAAATAAACGAACCCAGCAAACCCATCGGCTAAAGAAAAATGAGCACTGCCAGAGCTGATGTAACCAATTGAGCCAAATAACGCAATTACAATACCGCAAGCAGACGCACAGCCAATGGCTTTTTTCATATCAAGTGAGAAAAAAGTCAGTAAGGGGACTAATAGGGCACCGCCGCCGATGCCTATCATGGCGGACAATCCACCAGTGATCGTCGTTAGAATGGTTAATAGACCTTTGTTTGGCATTTTCCGCTCGGTCGGAGAATCATTTTTACTGCTTAAAAACATTTTTAACGCAATCAGTACCACGCTTACGGCAAACACTAAGCGAACCACTTTTTCTGGTAATAAAGCAGCCATAAAACCGCTGATAAGCGCCCCTAAGGCTACACCTGTCATAATCCAAGGTGCTAACTGCCATGGAACATTGCCATTTTTATGGTGAGCGATTGCTGAAGAGGTGGAGGTGAATAATATCGATGCCAATGATGTTGCAATTGCCGCGACGACGACGTGTTCTGATGGCAAAACCTCAAAGTGAAGTAAAATACTACTCAGTATTGGAACAATAATCAGCCCGCCTCCAATGCCTAGCAGTCCTGCCAAAAAACCAACGCCACTGCCTAGTAACGCGCAGTAGATAATTAACAACAGCCATTCACTCATTCAGTTTATCTCTTAATATAATTGGGGGTATGACATGCCATACATGCAAGTGATGTACGGAGCGAGCTAATTAATATAACGGCTTAAAATAAAATGAAACATGAATATTTCTCATGTTGAATGTGAAGTAAAACCATTGTTCTTAATATGCCGATTAACGTTATAAATAAACCACCGCTCTTCAGTACTGCTATTTTTCGTCAATAGAGATAAATAAAAATACAGTGGAAATGACTGACTGGGAAATCACGAAAACCATAAAACCCAGAAAGAGTAAGGGAATAAATTCAGCGTTTATATCAGGACATAGGATACGAGATCACCATGAATACAGACTTCAATTTTTCTATTAAGAGCCTTAGCCTTGATGAAAATTATCACCCATCAAACAGTACGCGCATTACCACGAACTTCGCAAATTTAGCGAGAGGAGAGAGTCGCCAAAATAATCTGCGCAACGCGTTAAAGATGATTGATAATAGTTTTAATGCCTTGGCACATTGGGATAACCCTAAAGGTGATCGTTATTCTGTTGAACTTGAGATCATTTCCGTTGATATGGACATTGAAGGTGGTGAGCAGGCTTTCCCGTCCATTGAAGTGTTGAAGACGTACATTGTCGATCATAAAACAAATGAACGCATTGAAGGCATTGTGGGGAACAACTTCTCCTCTTATGTTCGAGATTATGATTTTAGCGTATTACTACTGGATCATAATAAGGATCAACCTAAGTTCAGCATTCCAGACAATTTTGGCGACTTGCACGGAAAGCTCTTTAAGTATTTCGTGAATTCGAATACCTATAAGCAGCATTTCAATAAAAAACCTGTGATATGCCTTAGCGTTTCGGATAACAAAATCTACACTCGAACTGAAAACCAGCACCCTGTATTGGGCTTTGAATATCAGCCAAATGAGTCTTCGCTGACGGAGCAATATTTCAAAAAAATGGGGCTACAGGTTCGTTACTTTATGCCACCAAACAGCGTTGCACCTTTGGCTTTTTATTTCTTTGGCGATCTACTTAACGATTACACCAACCTTGAGCTTATTAGCACCATCAGCACGATGGAAACGTTCCAAAAGATTTATCGACCAGAGATTTATAATGCCAATGCGGTGGCAGGAAATTGTTATCAGCCCAATTTGAAGAATCAAGATCACTCATTGACTCAAATTGTTTATGACCGAGAAGAGCGCAGCCAGTTGGCGATTAAACAGGGTAAATTTGCGGAAGAGCACTTCATCAAACCATACCAAACTGTGCTTGAGCAATGGTCTGCAACTTACGCTTAAGAATGAATAAGAATATACGGCGGCATTTATTATGAAAACATTATTACCGACTTCGACAGCTGGCAGCTTACCTAAACCCTCTTGGCTCGCACAGCCTGAGACCTTGTGGTCTCCTTGGAAATTACAAGGCGAGGAACTCATTGATGGCAAACAAGATGCGCTACGAGTGTCATTACAAGAGCAACAACAAGCTGGAGTCGATATTGTCAGCGACGGTGAACAAACACGCCAACATTTTGTGACGACGTTTATTGAGCATCTCAGCGGCGTAGATTTTGAGAACCGTAAAACCGTAAAGATTCGGGATCGTTATGATGCCAGTGTGCCAACTGTCGTGGGTGATGTTGCTCGCCAAAAGCCCGTTTTTGTTGATGATGCCAAGTTTTTACGTCAGCAAACGACCAAACCAATAAAATGGGCTTTGCCCGGCCCTATGACTATGATCGATACCCTTTATGACGATCATTATAAAAGCCGCGAAAAGCTGGCTTGGGAATTCGCTAAAATTCTTAATCAAGAAGCCAAAGAGCTTGAGGCGGCAGGGGTTGATATTATCCAATTTGATGAGCCTGCATTTAATGTGTTTTTTGATGAGGTGAATGAGTGGGGGATTGCGTGTTTAGAAAGAGCCATTGAGGGACTTAAATGCGAAACCGCGGTTCATATTTGTTATGGTTATGGCATTAAAGCCAATACCGACTGGAAGAAAACACTGGGCTCCGAATGGCGACAATATGAAGAAGTGTTCCCTAAGCTGCAAAAATCGAACATTGATATTATCTCATTAGAGTGCCACAACTCTCGGGTTCCAATTGAGTTAATTGAACTCATTCGCGGCAAAAAAGTGATGGTGGGGGCCATTGATGTCGCTACCCATGAAATAGAAACACCTGAAGAAGTCGCTAATACTCTGCGAGAGGCACTCAAATATGTCGATGCCGACAAACTCTACCCGAGCACCAACTGTGGCTTGGCACCGTTACCTCGCTCTGTAGCAGCCGCTAAACTGAGTGCTTTAAGTGCAGGAGCTGACATCGTAAGACGTGAGCTTTCTAGTGCCCAGAAATCTAATGACGTGCCGGAGGTAGAGGCTGCACAGTAGGGTTTTAAGATGGGCTTGTTCTGTGGGGATACCTAAAGAAATAATTTAGGTATCCTAGGGATTTTTAAGATTGGAGGCGAGAATACACAATAATCTCATAAAAGTTATTGGTTTAGTGACTTAACATCATTATCTTAAGCTTTCTTATCTTGCTAAGAGTATTCAGCTGCCTCTATGTTTATGAAATGTTGAAGATCGCTAATGTTTTCAAAAATAATACTTGATGGGTATTTATCAGGATGTTGATCAATTCTTCCATGCCAAATCAAATGAACGCATGCAAATTTTCCATTATTTAGGTGTACGATGACATCATCATTGGCATCACTTTTACCGATGACAACGGGCTTTAGGCCCCAAAGAGGGTGTTTAGGACCAATTTCAGAATTAAGCTCCCTTTGTATTCCTGCTCTAATTTCTATATTTGAATCTAAATACCACCAAGGTTCGGGCCAGTCTATTTTTTCGTTTGGAAAATACAGTTTTTCTAACGTTGCTAGCCCACTGGCTTTGAACCAATCAAACATGCTAAATCCTCAATAGGCGCTGTTGTATCCCACGGAGTCCAGCTTTAGCTGAAAGTGGATGTACATAAACTCTAAGTTATACATGAATTCATTAGAAGCGATCATTATGGAGCACTCTTAGGTCGTTTATGTTTTCTTTAATTGTCTTTTCCCATTTGGTGCTCGCAATATCGTTATGATATTGGGTTCTCTCTAGAATATCCATCACTTGCTCGTAGCATTCATCTTCCAAATTTTTATTAGGTGAGATCCCATTTCCAATTTGGAATAACAATTCTAATGTATAGCCTTTGAACTTTGCTTTGATAAGCACCTCTTCTAGGTATTTTGTAACGTACCTAGTGGATTGGGAGAGATCACTTTGCAACACGACATAATTATCAATCTGCCAGTATGCTCTTTTTACCTCGTTCTCGTCATCAGACAGAAGCGCCAACAACGCATAAGGCACATGCTTGGCATTACCGACATTGGTTTTCAGGCTGGCCCAAGCTTCAGCTGTATGTATTTTATCGAGCATATCCATAGTTGTAACGTTTTCAGCAAAGTGTCTTAGAACAATCGTTTATTGCTTTGTTAGCACTCAAGCCTCAATTTTAACTCATTTCTCTCCGCTTCACTGAACTTAGTTCCCGTTAACCCTAAAAACTCTAATTTATCTAACTTCTCCAGTTCGTCAGGGATTTTTTCAATAGACGTACAATGTAAATTCAATGACTTTAAATTTTTAAGCTCGCCTATTTCTTTGGGTAAACACTGGATATTATTATTACTGAAATCGACTTCTTCCAGTTGTTGGAGTTGCCTTATCTCACAAGGTATAGATGTAATACCAGTACCCCTAAAAACCAGCCGTTTTAGAGACGTTAAGTGGTGTATTGATGGCGGTATACTTTCTATTGGCGAATTCAATACAATAAGCTCTTGCAAATTGTGTAGCTTTGTTATCTCGGTTGGCAACTGTTTTAATTCTTGCCATCCGATATGCAACGTTGTTAGCTTTTCTAATCTCTCAATATGACTCAATTTGGCATCAATGCCGGTTTTTAAAAGAAAAAGTTTTTTCGCTCTGTGTGGAGTTTCAAGAGCAGCGGTTAGTGATGAGAACTTTTTACTCCAAAACATATATTTCCTCAAAGGGTCAACACCGCCTTAAATACTTGCTTATAAAAGCTAACCTCACTATTAGAGGCCAACATATGTGTGAGGTTAACATGAATGAATGCACCATAGTATTATATTTATCAGTTTAGATTCTCACCGGATTTGATGCGCATAGGTGGTGCAAGCTACTGCTTATATTGAAGTTGTTAGGGGGAGTGTTTTTTTGTTCAGTCGCTGCGCCTAACCAAATATAAAAGCCACCAGTTTTTTGGTTTGATTCATTCGGATTGTTGCTCAATGGCTAAGAAGATTGTTCCGTTGGGGCAGTTTAGTTCTGCCCCGAAAGTGAATTTGTTGATCTTTTGGGGCGAATTTTCGTCCTAAATAACCGCCGGGTTAGCCAAAATCCAGCGTGAGTAGTAATCGAGCTTCGCCAGACTCTGTAATAGGGGAGCGATGAACGAGACTCGCATTTTCATTTCCACTCCAACGCTCTCCTTTTAGCAGAGCTACATCTCCGCAAGAGAGCTGTTGGATGTCGGACTCATGACGATAGAGGCCAGATAACGAATCAGGTTGGCCATTACTGCCATGGCCCAATTTAGAGCGGTCAAGGGCATCATTAGGTAACCATTGTGTTGCGGTGCCATGATAAGTTGTGACTAAGCGGCAAGGCACTTGATCAAAGTGAAAACGCGGACACATGGCATCACTCAAAACCGCTAAGCGTAGACCTGCTTGTTCGAGATCGAATAAATAGCAAAACATATCCACTAGCTCTGCAATATTTTCTAATAGTGCTGTAGGGGGATTGTCATCCATTGCCAGCTCTAGTTTCTTATACACGTTATCAGGGGAAACCGTGAGAGATTTACTAAAAGTCGGGTTTTCCGTAATAAACTGACTGATTTCGTTCGTTAATTCTTCACTAAAATGACGTTGCCAAATCGCGATGTTTACGTTGCTTTCATAGATGTTACTTAGCACGGTCGGTTGTTCTGCTGAACAAAAGGAACGGTGGCTATTGGCTTGGTTATTTGTGCTGGTGGCTGATGGGGCGGCTAAAGTGGTATTCATTATATTATTCCCTTTGTGCAAGCAGCTAGTTATGCGCTAACGATGATTTCATATGATCTTGCTACGCATCTTATAGTCGATGTTTACGTGGTTAACGATTTAGAGATAAAGTATAGCGCCTAATTTGATACGTTATAACATAACAAAATGATTGTGAGCAACCGTTTTACCAGAAGGAGAAAAATGGTAGGTTCTTTAAAGGTTCTGAATTTGTTTCTTCTAGGTTGGCTGAATGAAATGGAGAGCGTACTTTCTACGCTCAATATCTGAGATCGTGACTAATTGTAAGAGATGCCAGTGACGTGGTATTCGCTTTTTAACTTATAGCTTTTTTCCATTTACCAAAGACCAATGATGCGGCATCAACTCACGTATAGTTTTGAAAACTAAATTATTATTTTGAGTTGTTATCGCTGCTTTTACGTCGCCGCCCCAGTGAACTAAGCGTTCTTGGCAAATCCCACAAGGTGATAACACCAAAAACTCACTGTTTTCATCTTCACGGCATAAGCACAGTGAGTGGGTAACGGCATCGTTCAATTTATGCGCTTCTAAGTAAGCCCCCACTTCCATGCAAAGCGATAAAGCATCGTTTTCCACATCTGGCGCTATGCTGGTTAAAACTTTTCCAGATGTAGTTCTTACTGCTGCTGCACCACCCCAACCTGAGGGGTAGCGTGTTTTAATAAGTTGAATTGCCGCATCATAAAGTTCTTTTTCTATTGAGTCCATTTTAGTCATTCCATTTTTATGCGCGATAGCGTCACCATTATATGCCACACTTACCTTGTAACTCTTATCGTGTTTTGATTTGTCAATAAAGGTCGAATTGTAAGTCTTCGCTATAGATGGGCACTCATAAAGTCGATGTGTTTCTTCGGATCTGCTGATTCTCTCCAAATTTTGATCATATTCACTACACAGTAAGGGGTTGTTATGGCTATATATATCCTACGATTCGATAACCTGTTTCAGTTTTTTCCAAAGGAAACTGAGCTTTAGATTGTAAGTAATTGATCAGTTCATCTAACGTATTATTGTCTTCAAAACTAAATTCAAGCCATTCAATCTCTTTATAAATCCAAGGCTCTATGAACCAATTGTGTTCAACGAAATCTTCATTACTCTCAGTATAAGAGATCCTGACTTTATCATCGTGAACGAGTTTGAATTGAATTCTATACTTTTTTTCTTCGAAAGACGCACAATATGTCAGTAATTTGAACCATTTTGTATTACTCATAAATGACACACTGAATTTTCTTTTTATTGTTGCTTCTAGCTTTACAAAGCTTTGATCTAATTTAGTTTTGCGTATCTTATGTTTATTCATTAGAGCCTTAAATTAATCATAATGAGTGATAAGGTTTCTTGTCTCTAAAGCATTTCCGACGCGACACTTTAGTCTAGAAAAGTCTCGATTGTTTATGCCGCCAAATCGTAAGATTTAACAGCAGTCCCAATAAAAGTATGCTTTCTCAAGATTTCCAGCTTTCAAGTCATCGGGGTGAATGAATAAATGACCGACACCGCTGTCACCAAACATGATGAAGTCATCAATACCGATTTGTAGTAGTTGTACATCATTTTTACGTTTAGAGCTGTAGTCTCGTGGATCACCTTGGGTAAAGGTGGCATACCCGCCTATTTTATGGCCTGAGCACGAGAAATAATTGTAAAATTCTTTCTTTTGATTTTTGTGTAAGTCACTTTCAAAGTCTCCAAAATCTTTGGTGCCAAACATGAGTGAAAATTGGGAATCTTCACTACAGCCTGTGTCTATGGCTTTTTTGAAACTCAAATTATGAATTTTGTTGATAGGAAGTTCTTTATATACAGCATAATCAATGAAAGAGAAGTCCGAGACTGGTTGTTTTTGTAAGTCTGTGCTGCTGTGGTATAGGATTTTTTCCGAACCTATGTCCCCCCAATCATCTGCTGGAAAATAAAGTTGTAAGAGTCCGCTTGAAGGAAAGTGAGTTAATTCAGGCGTTTCTGAAAAATTAATTTGAGCAATTAAGATCATGGGCTTTCCGTTTTCATCTTTCGGGTACTCTGACCCTGATGGTATAAAAGGAAAACCAAGAAATTTACTTTTTGTAAGTTTTAAAGGGTCTTCGGATAGCTTGTTAGCCAATGGCTTTGCTTTTATCGAAATGTAATCTCGTTGTAAGTTTTTTAATTCTTTTTCATAGGTTTTTAATATCGGGGGAACGTGAGCTTTTGGTGCCATTAAATTCATTATGATGGTTTTTATCTGCTTACTTAAACTCACTACGACTGTCCTACTATGGAAAAAGTGCTAACGGGTGGTATGAACTCTGTCATTTTAGCATGAACGATGTTTTTGCAAATAATACGATCGCAGTATTTACCCCATAGGGCGAATGCCTGATCTTGCGTCATATCAGGATCGAAGATCCTGAATGATCGCTGAAAACGTTGGCCAAAATGAATTAAACTCTGATTTTGTGATTTCTTTAATTATTCCCCTTCCTTTAAGGCATGTGACTTTCTCTTCGTTTTGCCTTTGTTTATTCTCTCCCTAATTCTGTATTTTTGAACGACTACAGGGCAGGAAGGGGCAAAACAACTACAAAGCTTCTATTGTTAATTGCTCTTTACGTTTGAAGTAGAGGTGGAAGATGGCCGAAATGTATTCATATAACCAGAGCCGAATAGAACGCCCAGAAGAATAATCGCAGTTCCAATCAATTGAATGGTTTCGATTTCTTGGCCCAGAATGAAGCTTATTACTAACGTAAATAACGGGATCATGTTGGTGGTGACTGATGTTTTCTCAGGGCCAAGTACTTGGCAACCTGTTATCCAAAAATAGTACGCAAGCACAGTGCCCAGTATGCCCATATACCCGAGCAAGGCATAGGAAGATAAAGAGATGGATGTATAGTCGTAGTTAATATCGCCTTGAATTAAGCTTGTTAAAAACATAAATACAGTGCCGAATAAAACGGTCCATCGTGTTGCTTGACCTGAAGGTATATGACTGATTAACGTTTTGGTGAGTACAGCATAAAGGCCACCACAGACACAGGCGATCATGATCCATATATCACCTAAGTTGTATTCCAACGCCATGTAGTCTCCTTTAGTTATGACCAGAAAAACGCCGCAAATAGCTAGGAGCAACCCTACACGTTGATAGTGGCTAATCTTAACGTTCAAGAAGAGTTTGGAAAGAATGACACTCACCAGAGGCATACTGGCCATAATCAACGCGCCATTTACAGCAGAGGTCTCTTTCATACCTGCAAAGATGGCGTAGTTGAAACAAAAAATGCCAACAAACCCCAGCCCCAAAAGATAAGCGTAGTCTTTGACTGATAGTGTGGTTCCCCGTTCTACAAAGGGTACGACTGCAATAAGTACCATTGAGGCAATTACAAACCGAATGAGCGACGAGACTATTGGAGGAATATCGCTGTCTAAAGCTGCGATTGCGTTAAAGTTGCTGCCCCAAAAAAATACGGCAGCAATAACCATTGCCCATATATAATTATGTTGTTTAGTCATCGTGTTCTCTTCGTTAACGAGTGCCTGAATTCGCGGTGAAACATGGTTTTTATTTGGTAAATCAGAAGGCAGTGGATAGTAAGTTTCTTCAATACGGTTTGGTCAATTTTTAGGACGCCTGTATAGACATAAAAAGTGTCACATACGCACATTCGGTTTTTCGGTAAAAGGTTGTACCAAAAATGCCGGGTTTTATCTATCACTTTTACTTTGCAGTACTTAATTTAAGTGGAAGCTGAAGTAATGTCGTGTAATTTATTAGTCATTAACCCCAAGGTTGCTCCTGACATGCTTTTTTGAATGTGGGAGTCACGAACCTTGATGAACTCACTAATCAAGAATGGTGTTTCAGGTAATGGCTCTGATGGATGACCACTGCTTCCTGTATACCTAAAGAAGGTGTTGAGTGTACTGTATTTTAGGCTCTAAGTACCTGAACCAACCGCTCAAAGCAAAATGTCGTTGGCCCATATCGTTCTTGAAGAGCTATCTCAAATGACTCAACAAGAATAGTGGCTCCAACAATTACTTCATTGCTGTCCCAGTACCCCAAATGGTCGTACTCGATATGCTCATCCCCATGTACAATTTCTACGGTGCCCCATTCTTCACTAAGAAAATCCTGACGTTTGCCCACAAAAGAGACAATACCGAGTATTCTAGAACGTTGAATAAGGCCAGAATCATAACTTTTCCACCATTTCTCAGTTCCAACTTTTCCATATTTTTCTATATATTCTGGCCAGCTATTCTTTAGAGCCTCATTGACTGAATCAGCCCACGAATTTTCAACGTTTTTTAGATCAAAAATGGTAGACATAGATAGTCCGGTTATCTTTACAGGGTTGCTCTTGAAGTAAACACTATTTATAAAATGATAGGTTGATATTGGGTTTAAGCCTCTTCACCCAAGTCTTTGAGGCTATAATTTGCTATTTCTCCCTCTTAAGTGCTCATGTTTTCACCAAGTTCAAATTCATAAACTTCAGCTTCATACATAAAACTGCCATTTTGATCAACCTTATAAGCGACACAGCCAGCATTACCATCAGGAAAGGTAAACCCCTGATCTATAATCACAACATCCCCAGTTTGGGGGGCGCTTCCGTTGAAAGAACGATACCGCTCACTTGGGATTTTTGTTAAGAGCTGAGCTTTAATCGCGTCCATATTTTTCTTACTCATGTATATAAGAGGGAGTAATGGCCTGAAGCTTTTCGGATGCCATATAACCATATTCTGTATTAGCATGGTTTTCTTTAATGAAACGGTAGACACCAATGGCTCCGTTAATATCATTAATGGCCTCTAAGCTCATGGCTTTATAATACCGAATCATTGCTTTCATGCTTTCGTTATAATCGTACTGGTGCATAATTCTATCTGCAATACTGATAGCCTCGTGATAGTCTCCATCTTCATAGTTATTTTGAACTCTTATTGCACCACCATCTCTGGCTAAGGAGGAACAACCAACTAGGCTTAATAACATAAAAACAACGAAATACTTCTTCATTAGGGACTCTCAAAATTTTACGAACATGGCACTATATCAAATTATGCCGCTGTTTATGAACAATATATAAAAATTTGTGGTTTAACCATGAGGATTAAAAATCCCACTAGCTTGCATGTCTATTGTTTAAATAACAAACAGTATTTTGAACTTATAAAGTCAAGGGCTTCTGTGTGTAATATATGAGATGTCAGTGGAATTTTAATTGCTAATAAGTTAACGATTTTCTTATTTAGAGGTATTTTTTGGCTGCGCATAATTCAGGTGGGTTCATGAAAATGGACCTCAGGTTTTCTGGCCAATAATTTTCGGTAAGCAGTAGTAGTTTTTGATACAATACACAACAGGTTGCTTTATAAAAGTGCCCACTTAGTAGGCGTTACAATTAGTAGTCATCATAGGAATAGAAAAAATAATGGAAAGAAACGTTTCGTTGGACATTTTAAAGCTGATTATGGCCTTTATGGTTGTTGGCCTTCATGCTGGCTTCTTGGGTGATATTACACAGATAGGCCAACATCTTACAGTTCAAGGACTTTTTAGGATTGCGGTTCCAGTTTTCCTTCTAATTAATGGTTATTATTTTTTTCAGGTATTATCTAGAAAAAATAGCGGACTTTGGTTTAAAAGAGTTTTTATATTATATATAGTATGGATGTTGATTTATTCATTTTTCTGGTTTTATGTACCAGACTTTTCGTTGAAAAGTATTACTCTCTTCACACTGAAGATACTATTTGGTTATCATCACCTTTGGTATATATCTGGAATGATAGGGGCTGCGTTAATACTTGTTTTTTCTCATAAGCTGCCTTCTTTTTTTCTAATTATTATTTCTTTGACGTTTTTCTTTATAGGTGTATTAATACAGTATTTGGGTAACTACCATGTTTTTGAAGGTAAAGTTATAGATGAAGTGTTTAATTTAAACTGGTCCCATCGAAATTCAGTTTTTTTTGCATTTCCATTTTTATGCTTGGGATATTTGATTCATAAGCATTCAATTATTGATAAAGTTAACTTGAAGATTACTTCTATAGGCTGTTTTTTGGGGCTATTTCTATTGTTCATAGAGTCTTACTTTAATTATGTAAATATTGGGGAGTATAGTGGTTTTGACAACTACCTGTCACTTATAATTGTATGTCCTTTTATATTTTTATTTGCCTCTAAAATTAATATCAAAGGAAAAAGTAAAAACATCGCACTTTACTCATCATCAATATACTTTATACACGCACTTGTATTATTAATCTTGGCAGAGTTTTCTCAATTAGAAGAGACAAGTTTAACCTTTTGGGCTGTTTTATGCTCAGTAATCGCATCTTATTTTATTATTGAGATTAATAAAAAAGTTAAAGTTATGTTGTGAATATAAATTGAGACTACGGCACTAATAGTTAATTGTTGGTGCCTTTAATAACCCCCTTTTAGAGTATCCACCATTTTTCAGAATCTTATTTGCATACAATATAGGGTCGTGACTATAACATGGTGATTTGAACTATACTATTATTCATTTCCGAGTGAATTTTATGGCTACCATCGACGTTCCATGCCGCTACTGCTCCCAGACTAAATCGGTTTGTAAATATGGTTCTGGGGCGAATAATATCCAGCGCTTCAGTTGCTTTGATTGTAGAAAATCATTCCAACTTGATTACACTTATAATGCCTATTACCCTGGTATAAAAGAGAGAATCGTTGATATGACGATAAAAAACTGGGTTGCACAGTTAGTATGTGGTCACTTTCAGCACGTTCGACACAACCCACCTTGGGTCAGTCGCCCTTGGGTGATCAGCGAGGTTGGTCGTAAGAAAATGTTGGGGTTTGAGCTTAACTGCATTAAATGTGACGAGGTAGCCCCAAAAGATCAACAAGAGTGATATTGGGGCTCGTACACTTTTCTGCCATGAATTTTAGTGTAATTCTGAATCCATTATTTCAGTCTAACCGCAAGCAGAGCATTGAAAAGGGCTCTTTTATCCACTGTGGTTAAATAAGGTCTGTTTATTGTTGCAGAAAACGCTTCCCAATCACCTTCTGAAAACTGCCCTTGAGTTTGTAAGTAGCTCAAAATTTCTTGGTCTATTTTTTTCCCAAGTGCAATAAGCTCTGGTCGAATAACGGCTTTCAAATCCCTTGGTTTTTTATTTGTTGGCTGGTTAAGTAAGTCGGCACGGTAACGGTACTGAATCGCTTTCGCAGCTGAGATTTGAGCGGTATAAAAAGCGGCGATACTTTTTTTGTCTAGTCCGAGAGCTTCCGCTGAATAAGTGGCTTTTTCAATCACAAATTGCTCACGTTTAATATCTTCAATCGGTTTTTGATGGTTTACTTTATACAGTGCTACGTCTTCCATATAGCTAAGACGGGCATTAATGGTTGAAAACAAGTCTGTTTGCTCTGTGGCAGAAAAAGCTTGGAAAGAAAGAAACGCTAAAAGAAGTAGTGGTAACTTTTGAAACACAATGAGGTCCTTTGAATGACAACGATAAAAAGTTATTGTGGCATTTCAATATAACATATGCACTTAATTTCTATTGTTGCCAAATGGTATGCTATTTGACAGCAAGCATAGCAATTATTGAGAGATAAAATATGAATACAGAGCTTTTATTAGCGTTGTTAGCCTTAATTATGATCGGCACCTATTTTCAAACCGTAACTGGGTTCGGGCTAGGGATCATTGTTATTGGTGTAGCCACCGCGTTGGATTTAGCCAGTGTCCACATGAGTGCTGCTGTGGTGAGTTTAGTGACGTTAGTGAATTGTGCGATAGCACTACCGGGGGCCCGAAAGCACATTGACTGGCAAGCCATTAAGTTTGTGCTTATTGGTGTGGTGCCTGGCATCATCATTGGCGTTTTGTTATTGGGGCTACTAAGTGCATCTGCCACTAATATGCTGCAAGGGCTACTGGGAAGTATGATTGTTTACAGTGGCTTAAGTCTTTTTTTAAGCCCGCAAAAACAAACCACTAGATCGGGTAACATGAGCTTTTTGGTGAGTGGGTTAGGATCAGGTTTAACTGGCGGTATGTTTGGTATGTCGGGCCCACCCATTGTGTATCAATTTTATCGTCAACCTTTTGAAATTAACGTGATCAGAAACATGCTGCTGGCGGTATTTGTTTGTACTTCGGCATCGCGTAGTCTGTTTGTAGGTGTTCAGGGCGAGCTGGATCAGGACATTCTTTTGCTATCAGCATGCGCTTTGCCAGTAGTGGCACTGTCTACGGTATTGGGTCGCCGCTTTCCACCACCGCTAAGTCAGCAGGCCATGCGTCGAATGGTATTTTTTATCCTGATGCTGATTGGTCTGTACCTGATCGTAAAAGCTGTGATGGGGGCTTTGGCTTAATCTCTATTAAGCAATGAAAGTGCATCAAGGTTAACCATGTACTTTTTGGGTATCACATTAGAGTCATATATTGTTCTTGGATCATTTTTACTTTTATTTATGAATGACTTTGCGGTTTAATGTCTCTTTGATATTCATTACCTTGAATATCAAGTAAGGTGGAAGAAAAAGTGGCATAACATAAAAAATGAGGATAGGGATATCAAAAAGGCACTGGATTTTTTTCGTAGCGATGCGGGTAGTTACTTCATCATTAATGGCTTAACGGCTTTAGCATTTTCTTTTATTTTACCCATCATGAGTCTGTTTTTAGTTGAAGGGCTTGGGGTAGAGCCTATTTATATTGGCTTGTATACGATTAGCGCTGCTTTGTCCGGTATGATCATGAGCCAAAAGCTTGGTGGTTTGTCAGACCGTGGTATCGACAGTAAAACCCTATTTTTATGTGCTGTATTTGGTATTGTGTTGGCCGCTTTATCCTTTTCTTTATTAACCGAGTTTTGGCAAGCCCTTGTCGTTGGTATTGTGTTCATGGGACTTGGCAGTTCATCCATCCCATTGATTCTGGCTATGATCCGACGCTTCGCTGAAGGTTCTGGTCAAAATAGCACAAAAATCAACTCTCAAATGCGATCATCGGTCTCTCTTATTTGGATTGTTGGTCCAGCTTTGGCCTTTGCTTCTGTTGATAATTTGGGCTTTAGTGTGAATTTTTACGTGGCAGCTTTGATTGCTTTGTTTGTGATTGCTTATACATGGAAAATACTGCCTAACGCGTCTGTCGCTACGACAGAACAAACTAAAATAGGGGAGCATCATAAAGCAAGCGTTCGCTTACCTAAGGCTGTTTGGTTTTTAGGAGGCGTCGTTTTTTTTGCTAATGTGGCAAACAGCACATACATTACGGCAATGCCTTTATACGTCACTCAAGAGATGGGTTTTCCAGTCTCGTTTCCTGGTCTGTTACTTGGCATGACCGCGGCGTTTGAAATTCCGATCATGCTGCTTGCGGCCAATTGGTCACAAAAAGTAGGGAAAGTGAAGTTATTGTTATTCAGTTTTGGGTGTGCTGTGATTTTTTATATTTTGCTTCAGATGATCACAAGCATGGCAGCATTTGTTGTTATTCAACTGTTTAATGGTTTGTTTTTTGGCATTTTTGTAGGGCTTGGTGTCACGGTGTTGCAAGATGAAGCTCCCGATTTTATTGGTAAAGCCACTGCTTTTTACACAAATGCGATGGCTGTAGGGACGATGGCAGGAACAAGCGTGATGGGCTTGTTATCTCAATATTTTGGTTATAAAAGCGCGTTATTATTGTGTTTGGGCTCGATGTTGATTGCATTTGTATTATTGTTGTCATTTGAGTTAAGAACTAGCCGGAATAGTAAGCAGGCGCTGGCTTAGATAGCAGATAAATCATTAATGTTACGGTCAATTGCAAAATGCTTTAGTGCTATAATAAGTCGGGTTTTGATAATGCCGGAAATAAAGCGCTGCAGCGTTTGGAGTGGATTGAGTGCCATGAAAAAGCCAATTGAGGGTATCAACTGGCTTTCTAGTCCTACTTTTACAATCTGTTACTTTTTGCAGCTCGGAGTGCCTGGCTGCTCTGCTTTTATTTTCTTTTCTTCATCAATAATTTCTTGTGGGAACTGACCCATAAAGCAGCAACATAAGTTGTCATTGATCATAGTTCGTGGCCCAAATGGATGCCCAATGTGTTTGTACGGGGCGTGATGATGACCGTGATCGTGGTTATGATCATGAGAATGGCTGTGATGATGGCCATGACTGTGTGAGTGGTCGTGATCATGGTGATGAGAATGTGAGTGAGTTTCTTCACCTTCGGGTTTAAATTCCGCGTGATGATGATGTACTTCAACTTCACCGCGAGCCAAGCGCGCTTTAAAGTCGGCCATTAAGCCAATGTGGTGCGGTGGCACATCAATGGTCTCTTCAATACGAAGCTTAAACGTATTGATCACATGTTCTTGCTCGCGCAGGTAATCGGCTTTCATGAACTGAACATCTGGGTTGGCATCAGCAACGCTATCCACATAGGTATGAATACGGTCAATTAAGCGACCACCAAACAAAAAGTAAGGTGCTACAACGATCTTTTTAAAGCCCAGTTTTAGTGCCATTTCTAAACCGCGGCCTACTGAAGGGTAGGTTACACCCGAATAAACGGTTTCAGACCAACCAAACCCTAAGTTTTCGCTGACGATGCGAGTCAGTTTTGCAGCATCGGCGTTGGCTTCTACAACGGAAGTACCTCGGCCGACGACTACTAACATGGTATCGTAAAGCTCACCCACAGCAGGAACCTCTTTCAGGCCCATGGCATTTAATACGCGCTGCTGAAAAGCCAAGATCATCTCTTCATGAAGCCCCAGCTCTTTGCCGTATTCAATGTCTAAATGCGGATGTTTTTCTTGGTAGGTGGTTAATACCGATGGAATGTCATTTTGGGCATGAGTGGCTGCAAACAGCATTCCTGGTACCGCATGAATTTGTGTCACTCCTTGTGCGACTAATCGATCTAACGCCGTATGAATATTCGGGGCGGAGTATTCTAAAAAACCGTATTCCACTTTAAGGGTTGGATAGCGGCTTTTTAAGCTTTTTGCTAATAGGGCGAATTCGTCTTCTGCAATCTTTGCTCTGCTGCCATGACCACAAATGAGGACGCCAGCATGTTCCGGTAGTGTTTCTATTTTAGTCATTGTTTTCCCTCTCTGAGTGAATTGTACCCTCCATCCGTCTAGACTTCTATCATTGAATAAAAAATCAGGTAAACGTTTGCACTTGGTACCAATGACTCCCTATAATTCCTCGCTCATGGATCAGTAAATATTTCAATTCACTCACTATTGCACTTGGTTTAATAATCATTCTTCTTATGGTTTGGGTTATTAATTCGAGTTGTAAAGTAAGTAGTTGACTCTAGGAGTAACAAGATGCAACTGAATAAAATACCTGTCACCGTTGTCACTGGCTTTTTAGGCAGTGGGAAAACCACTCTATTATCTAATGTGCTAAAGCAAGCGGCAGGCAAGCGAATTGCTGTGATCGTAAACGAATTTGGTGAACTTGATATTGATGCGGATTTGTTACGCAGCTGTCCGCTTGACTGTGAAGAGGAAGCTAATCAGGTTACGTCTGAAGAGAATGGTATTTACGAATTGGCGAATGGTTGTATTTGCTGCACCGTAGAAGAAGAATTTCTGCCTGTGATGCAGCAGCTGGTAGAGCGTCGTGAGGACATTGATCATATTTTGATTGAGACTAGTGGCTTAGCGCTGCCAAAACCGTTAGTGCAAGCATTTAATTGGCCGGAAATTAAACAATACTGCACAGTAGATGCGGTGATCACCGTGATTGATGGCCCAGCAGTGGCGGCAGGTCGTTTTGCTGACGACGCTGACAAAGTACAAGCGCAGCGTTTGGCCGATGACAGTTTAGATCATGATCCAAGCCTTCAAGAGCTATTGGACGATCAGTTAAGCGCGGCTGATTTAATCGTGGTGAGCAAAAATGATTTATTAGACAGCCAGCAGCGCGATCAAGTAAAAACCGTAGTCAGTAAGAAAGTGCCCCAGGCAGTAAAAACCACTTATATTGATCATGGTGACGTGCAGTTAGATGTGATTATTGGCCTTGACTCGGCAGCGGAAGATCGCATTGAAGACGTTCATAACCACCACGATCATCATCATGCACATGGTGAGCATCACGATCATGCTCACGATCATTTTGACTCGCACGTGATCACCTTAGGCGAAGTGAATGGTGAACGTTTACAAACGGCGCTGAGTGAACTGCTTGCAGAACACAATATTTATCGCGCTAAAGGTTTTGCTGCGTTGCCGGGTAAGCCGATGCGTCAGGTATTGCAAGCTGTTGGTGAACGGTTGGATGTGCATTTTGATCGCTTGTGGACTACGGATGAGCCTCGCCAGACGGGCTTGGTGTTCATTGGTAAACAGCTCGATCGGGATGTATTAGAACAAGCGTTAAAACAAGCTGAGATCAGCTAATGCATTTACTTGCAGCTCAGCCCGGTGGTTTTACCGATGATGAAGGGATCATCGACTTAAACCAGAGCCCTGCTGATATGGTGGTGTTATCTGCGGCGGACAGCTCATTAGCAGCACTGGCTAATGCGGCGCACTCGTTGCCTGAGGATTTTCCCTCCATTCGGTTAGCCAATTGGATGCAACTTCTAAAACCTGCGGCGTTTGATTTGTACCAGCATAAAGTTTTGGATCACGCCAAAGTGGTGGTGGTGTCTCTACTGGGCGGGCAAAACTACTGGCAATATGGTTTTGAACGTTTGTTGGAATGGGCTGCAAGTCATCGAACATCACGCCCTCATTACCTGATTGTGGTCCCGGGGGATGATTCGCCCGATGAAGCTTTGTTCTCTGCCTCTTCAGTACCACGTGAAATGGCCGTTAATGTGTGGCGTTATTTACGTGAAGGTGGTGGGCTTAATCACCACCACCTTTACACCTATCTTGCAGATCAGCTGCTTGAAAAAAAGTATGGCTGGCACCAGCCGCAAGTGATCCCGAACTGTCAGATTTACATGCCGCCTGCTTTGACAGAGCACGCCATGGCCTCGTTGTCTGATTGGCAGCAGAGATGGGCACAACGGCAACCACAGGTTTCTGTTGCCGTGGTGCTGTTTTACCGTAGCCATTTACAAAGTGCCAATACCGCCATGTTTGATGCCTTAATTGAGTGCATTGAAGAGCAAGGGCTGAATCCGTTGCCGATAGCCATCGCATCGTTAAAAGATCTGGAATCTATCACGCTGGTAAACGCTCTATTAAAGCAAAGTCAGGCGAGTGTGGTGATTAACACGACAGGCTTTGCGAGCAATCGAGTATCAAGCCCGGAATTGAGCTCGGAGCCTAGCGAGTTCGTCTCGCCTTTTTGTCGTGATATTCCAGTATTGCAATTGGTGTTATCCAGCAGTACAGAGCAAGACTGGCAAGAGTATAATCAAGGGTTGCGTAGCCGTGACATCGCCATGCAAGTGGTGCTGCCAGAAATGGATGGCCGAGTAATCACCCGAGCGGTGAGTTTTAAAGCCGAAGCGTTTTACAATGAACGCTGCGAAATTTCTGTGGTGCATTACGCGCTTCATTATGAACGGGCTCAATTTGTCGCGCAGTTGGCAGTGAAGTATTGCCAGCTAGCAAACAAAAAGAACAGCGACAAGCGGATTGGGTTAGTACTGGCTAACTATCCAACCAAAGATGGCCGTATAGGTAATGGGGTTGGGCTGGATACGCCAGCGTCGACACTGAATATTTTACATACGCTGCAAACCGCGGGCTATCCGGTGGAAGACATTCCAAGCTCAGGCACAGAGCTGATTCAGCTGTTGCTCGACGTGATCACCAACAACCCAGATACCATTCATCAGCGGGCTTGTTGGCAGAGTCTGTCGGTTGATGAATACATGGTGCATTTTCAGCGGCTTCCGGAAGAGAGCCAACAAGCGATTTGGCAGCGCTGGGGAGCGCCAGACGAAGATCCGAAATTTCGCCAAGGCCGATTAATGCTGTCAGGCATTCGGTTAGGGGAAACCTTTGTCGGCATTCAGCCAGCACGTGGCTTTAATATGGATTTAAATGCCAACTATCATGACCCTGACTTAGTGCCGCCTCACAGTTATTTGGCGTTTTATTTCTGGCTTCGTCATTGTTACCAAGTGGATGCGCTGATCCATGTGGGCAAACATGGCAATTTAGAGTGGCTGCCGGGTAAAGGGCATGCATTATCCAATCAATGCTGGCCAGATGTGGTGTTGGGGCCAATGCCTAACTTTTACCCGTTTATTGTAAATGATCCGGGGGAAGGGGCGCAGGCAAAACGACGCATACAAGCGGTGATCATCGATCATTTAATGCCACCAATGACCCGCTCTGAAGTGTATGGAGAGTTAGCTGATCTTGAAACGCTGGTGGATGAATATTACCAAGCCATGGGGATGGATACTCGCCGTGAAGAGTGGCTTCGAGATAAAATCATTCGCTTGGTGCAAAAAGCCCATGTGATGGAAGAGCTAGGGTTAACGCAAGGGGCCGATAGTGATGAAATGTTGGCCGAGCTGGATACATACTTGTGTGATATTAAAGAAGCGCAAATTCGTAATGGCTTACACATTCTTGGGGCATTGCCGTCCAGTGATAAGTTGGCCGACACATTAGTGGCATTGCTTCGTCTTCCACGTGGTACAGGCTCAGATAGTCAAGGTATTTTGCATAACTTAGTAATAGATTTAGAGCTTACTCAAGACAGCAATGAGTTTGATCCCCTAGCCAGTAAAAATGAGGCTTGGCTTGGTCCAAAGCCCGCCGTGTTAAATGATATAACCACGAAAGTGTGGCGAACAGAGCTAGATACTCGAGATCGATTGGAGCTATTGGCCATAGAGCTAGTCGAGCGATTTATTGTTCCTCACATATCGAAAGAGCAGCTCCCTCCACAGGCCGATGTGAGCCGGTTTCAAACGGAATTTCCCGCCACAGCCCAGCAATTTGAGTATGTAAAACAGGTTCTATTAAAAGTGTTATCACAAAGTGCCACGAATGAGATCCAAGCACTTCTTGATGGTTTAGAGGGCAAATTCATTGAACCTGGGCCAAGTGGTGCCCCAACCCGAGGCCGATTAGATACCTTACCGACCGGGCGTAATTTTTTCTCATTGGATAATCGCTCGATCCCATCACCAGCAGCATGGGCACTTGGTGAGCGCTCGGCACAGGCTTTGATTGAGCGCCATCTACAAGAACACGGCGATTATCCTAAACAGTTGGGGCTTTCTGTGTGGGGAACCGCGACCATGCGCACTGGCGGTGATGATATTGCTCAGGCTTTTGCGTTAATGGGCATAAAACCGGTATGGGCACCGGGATCGCAACGGGTGATCGATTTTGAAATTATCCCATGTATGTTATTAGGCAGGCCGCGAGTGGATGTCACCTTGCGGGTTTCGGGTTTTTTCCGCGATGCGTTCCCAAACGTGATGAAGCTTTATGATGCTGCCGTGTTAGCCATTGCTCAGTTTGATGATCCGGGTGAGAGTAATACGATCAAAAATAATATTTTGGATCGAACGGCGGAGTTACTTGCTCAAGGTTACAATCAGCAAGAGGCTGAACGTCAGGCGAGTTTTCGTGTGTTTGGCAGTAAGCCTGGCTCTTACGGTGCGGGCCTACAAGGCTTGATTGATGAGCGCTGTTGGGAAGAACAGTCGGATCTGGCCGAAGCGTACGTAAACTGGGGGGGGTACGCCTATGGCAGTACACTCCAAGATGTCGATGGAGTGGAAGCAAAATCTGCTTATGAGTATCGTTTAGGTCATATTGATGTGGTGGTGCAAAATCAAGATAACCGCGAGCACGATTTACTTGATTCAGACGATTATTATCAGTTCCAAGGCGGTATGACCAATGCGGTTCACGTGTTATCTGGTGACATGCCAAAGGTGTATCATAACGATCACTCAAATCCATCTGCCCCTAAGATCAGAACCTTAAAAGAAGAGCTAAATAGGGTGATCCGCTCACGAGTATTAAACCCTAAATGGATTAAGGCCATGAAAGCGCACGGATACAAAGGGGCGTTTGAAATGGCAGCCAGTGTCGATTATATGTTTGCTTATGATGCGACTACGAATTTAATTGATGATTATCAGTATGAAAAAGTTGCGGATGCACTGGTTCTAGAGCCTGATACTCAAGCGTTTCTTCAGCAACACAACCCACAAGCGTTGGAAGAGATGAGTGAGCGTTTATTAGAAGCGGCTCAGCGAGGGTTATGGCAGGAGCCGGGAGAGTATTTGGAGAAGCTTCAAGATCTGCTTCTGGATATGGATGAGCAATTAGAGCAGCCCGATTAGTGTTTTTTAATCAAAATCCAGTGGGCTTTTGGTGCCTGAAAAGTGCAGCCCAACCACATGAGTATAAATCTGGGTGGTTTTGATGTCGGAATGACCAAGCAGCTCTTGAATGGTTCTAAGATCGCCACCTCGTTCTAAAATGCGGGTGGCGAAGCTGTGCCTGAATGTATGGCAACTGGCTTTTTTCGTTATGTTTGCTTTTTTGATGGCGTTACGGACGGCACGTTGAATGGAACTGTCGGTAACGTGGTGGCGACGCAATGTATTTGAGCGAGGATCTTGGCTAATTTGCTTTGATGGAAAGAGATATTGCCAGCCGAGACTTTTAGCCTGAGTTGGGTACTTTTTGTTTAGGGCAAACGGCATATACACTTCATCATGGCCGTTTAGAGCATCAATAGAGTGTTGCTGCTTAACAAATGCCAGTTGAGTGGCTAAATCTTCAATGACTGTATTTGGAAGTAGAGTAGTCCTGTCTTTATTTCCTTTACCTGCACGGATTGTGATGATCCGTTGTTTGATATCGACATCGTTTACTCTGAGGCGAAGAGCTTCATTAATTCTTAATCCGCTACCATACATGAGCTGCGCAATCAGCTTGGCTGGGTGTTTTAGCTCATTAATAACAGCCATTGCTTCACTATGACTAAAGACAGTAGGAAGTGGTGCCGCTTTCTTGGCTCGTTTGAAATCCAAATGATCGACGGGTTGTTGTAAATACTCTTTACAGAGAAAAACGAGGGCGTTTAAGGCGGCTTTTTGTGTATTGGGTGAAACGTTACGTTGGGTAACAAGGTGAGTCAGAAAGGTGGGAATATCTTGAGCGTTGATTTCTTCGCGGGAAGTATAATTGCGAAACCGAATAAAGTGAGTCACCCAATACAAGTACTGTTTCTCTGTATTAAAAGAGAGGCCACGGGTTCTGATAAAAATACGTAGCTGGTCGGCAAATCGCGGCGAGTCTGGTTTTAGAGATTGTGGGATATCCATAAAAATGTATTTTTTAGCTGGTGGTGCTTAATGTAGATAGAACAGGGGTGTGCTGCAAATTACTTTTGTTTATTTTCAATAGAGGTGAGAAAATAGAGAAATTAGGTTTTTAATCAATTACATATAAGGTGAGGGTTAAAGGGAGATATACGGCAGAGTTCAGTATATATCTACATCTATATTAAGTGATGTATTTGTAAGTTTATGGTATACATAGAATTATTGTTATTGAACTGTGCAAAGAATATATTCGGGATAAAAGGCGGCACGGTTTGATATAGTTAGTGTTATGCGTCCTAAGTCAGAATTCTTTCTCTCTGCTCAACGATAGAAACGAAGCATTTTTACTTGTAGAAATAAGAGGCTCTCTTTTGGGGTTTATCGA
>NZ_JAKRGH010000032.1 GCF_022347565.1 Vibrio sp. Of7-15 | reverse complement strand
CAAATAACGTTGATGTCGCTCTGAAAACTGATAGAAGATAGATTCTACCCAATGATTATAACTCTTCAAAGACTGCACACCTACATGCCTTTGAAACTTACCTAGTCGAAGGCTTCTCTCTAAAGAAAGTTGAGCGTCTTCCAAGTCATATAATCGATCTTGATAGAACTCCTCTTTTATTTCTAAATCTTCTTCTAACCCTTGGTGAAATTTATCTCTATGGTGTTTAAAAATGTTCATATTGTTGCTCTTAGCGTAATTTGAAGCCGCTATTAAAGCACTGCGTGCCTAAATTAAATGAATGAGTATATCGGAAAGGAATGGGGCAAGATCATGGCACAGCTACAACACCAAGTTCAATCACAAGCGTAATATTATTGCAATCACACTCGAAAAAACTGGGGGGTTATATCCTTAAACCCTAGGCTGTATCCCTTAATTATCTTGGTATCATCGCAGACGCTATTTTCAATCAGAACAATGAAAAAAGGCTGAAGTTTAGCTGGCTAAATAAAGGATTTTTGAAGCAGTGCTGTGCAGAAAAGGGCTCTGCCCGACGGGTTATGACCAAAACTCGTTCTAAGGCCGCAAAACTTCTTGAAAAGAGAATCACTCTTCCCTTCAAAGTTTTGCTTGTTATTTCAAATTTTGGTCAATAACGATGATTCAAATAATTGAAGGACACAGCCTAACTTTTCCATTGTTCTACCATAAAACCGCTTACGCAAACAAAAGAGCTTGACCGTCCATGCTGATCCACAATAAATCATCACTTTGAACAAACCACTCTGTAGATCGTCGATTAAAATAATTCACTAATTTATGCATTTGGGTATCTCCTACGTTCTACTTAATCAAAGCAGTTAAACCCAGAAGCTGCACACCCAATATAGTAAATTGCGTCAGTAAACACGTTTACCGTATGAATTTGAAAGCAACCATCATCAAGAGATTGGGCACACCTCAAAGAATTCCCCCTGTGTTGCAACGATTCCTGAGTTACGCCTATTAAAATACACCTTCATGAACAAGTAATTGCTTTTTACGCTCAACACCACCCGCATAACCCGTTAGTTTTCCGTTTTTTCCAATCACGCGATGGCACGGCACAATAACTGAAATTGGATTTTTGCCATTAGCCAGCCCTACCGCTCTGACTGCTTTAGGGTTATCAATAGCATTCGCCAGATCTTGATAACTCCACGTTTGCCCAAAAGGAATGGTGGTTAATGCCTGCCACACTTTTTGCTGGAATGGCGTTCCTGTCGCCGCTAGTGGCACAGAAAAAGTTACACGTTCGCCATTAAAATATTCTTGTAACTGGCCAACCGTCATCGTCAATATTGGATGGGCATCATTCTGCTGGCCCAGCTCATCAGGCCGAGTCGTGTGGGTTTCAAACCAAATACCAAGCAAACCTGAATCACTGGCTTGGATTGTCATTTTACCGATCGGGCTTTGATAATACGTAAAACATGTCATGACTGTTTATTCCAACAATGAAAAGTGGCATAACTGCCCCAAGGTGACATTACACTGTCATCTAAGGATGTTTGTGTTGCCATAAATTTTTTAACAATGAGATCTGAGCTTAAAAAGCAATCAGGCTCAGACAAACCGCGCAGTTTAGCGTAATTCGCCGTCCATGGACCAATGCCTTTTATCGCAAGCCACTCATCTGGGTGATGATCTCGACTATGTTCCATGTAGTGCGCAAACGCAAGCAAGGTCTGTTTTCTTTTTTGCGGCATTTTTAAAAACGCTAATTCACTTTGACTCACTTCACTTGGCTCTGGGAAATAAGTCTTCCCTGCATCTTGATAACCTAAGTGCTCCACAAAACGATTTAGTTGTGTGATCGCCGCCTTTACCGACACTTGCTGCCCTAAAATGGCTCTCACCCCCGCTTCCCATGTATCCCATACCCCGGGGATGCGTATGCCACTGCCACTTAATACACCTGAAGCCGTTTTTTCTAAATGTTGCTCTATGACTGCCATATCCGCATCTAAATCGAGCATCCGCCGAACATGAGAAACCAGTTGTTTTAGCTGGGTAATGTCTTCAATCTCAAACTCCATTGTGAGGGTATTTGCACTGGCGGGCCACACTTTGAACCACCCTTTTCCTTGCCCTAACCGAAAAGTTCGCTGATAGCTTTGCTCCTCAACCAGTTCTGCCCCCTCGACGACTCTTAAACGATAAAAGTTCAGTGTATGCTCCCAATTAAATGGCGGCCGAAATGCCAGGGTTAATCGGTTATAGGTCGCTGGCACGTTTAAAGTTTTGCGCACTTGACTCGGCGTTAACTTCAACTGTTTTTTAAACGCATCATTAAATCGGCGTACACTTTGAAAACCACATGCTAAAGCAATATCGCTGATACCTAGCTGACTGCCGTGAAGTAGCTGCTTAGCAAACATCAATTGATGATACTGGGCATATTGTTTGGGTGACATCCCTAAATATTGTTGAAATAGCTTTCGTAAATATCGATCACTAATTCCCAAACGTTCTGCCAGCACCACTAAGCTGCTTTGTTGTAAAGCACCAGATTCAATCAGCCCTACAGCCCTTTGAAAGGTGGTTTCGGTTCCCTTCCATGCCCACGAACCCGGCGCACTGTCGGGGCGACAACGCAAACAGGGCCGATAACCCGCTTGCAGCGCCTGCACTGGATTTGGAAAATACTCAACGTTCTTTTCTTTGGGTGTGGTTGCAGGGCAAATCGGGCGACAGAAAATACCCGTCGTTTTCACTGCAATATAAAAACGACCATCAAACCGAGCATCACGTGACTGACGCGCACGCTGGCACTGCTCGATAGATAAATCAGAAAATGTGCTTATTTCCATTACCCTACATCACCTCTTACCATTCATACCGAGAGTATACGTGGTTTAAGATTTGATACTCGCCACTTTCGGAACTGAATGTAAGCAAAAAGATAGAGTCAATCGACGGAAAATAAAACCTAGTGGAAAGAAAGAAGAGAAAAGAAACAAGACTCCGGCCATGATTGACATTATGCTCATAAAATCATGACCGCAGCCTTAAAGAAGTAGATTACTTCACTTTATATAGGGTGCTGGCATCAGTATGAGAGAAATCTTCACCATATACTTCTACTGAGGTCGTTTGCGAATAAACCAAACGATCTTTCGTGATGTTTAGGTTCATAATAAAATCTTCTGTCGAAGCGTTATCAGACATGAAGTTAGACTCAGCAATGCCTTGATTAGAAGAGACCAATGTCATGTTATTACCCGCTTTTCCTTCAGCGGTAACACACGTAGTACGAGGAACACAGAAAGAGTTGTACACTACTTGGTTCTCTTTATCGTAGATGAAGTAGCCTCGCTGATCATGAAACTTAGAGTCGTCTTTTTTACGGAATACTTCTTGTTTGTAGTAAAGGGCCACCAGATATTGCTCACTGGCATTTTTGGCGTCTGCGGCCACTTCAAAGGTCATGACTTCGTAGAATGGCGTAACCGATGCAGCCCCCTCACCCGCTGCTGAGCCTTCTTGACCAGGTGCAACGTCCACACCACCCGCGTCTGACGATTTCCACGTACCGACCAATTGAGCCAATGGGCCAAAATCTAGTCCATTAATTACAGTTTCTTCAGCAAAACTAGGGAAGGACAGTGCTGCGGCCACACTCAGGGAAAGGATTTTTTTCATTTTACTTCCAACTTATTGATTTAATTATCATATAAATATAACGTTCGGAATACGGACTATACTTATTTCACATGATAAAAAAACTCATTTGCGGCATTTATGTGTAACATTTTATTTCACAGAATGAATGAGATAGCTTCAAATAGCCCGAAAAGATATTCAATTAATTACCCATATTCTCAAACTTGGTTCACACTTAATCTGTGTTTATTTCATGACAAGGCAAAATATGACAACATCACCTGACATCATCGTCCGCCGATTAGGCTATCTTGGATTACTGCCCTTTGCTCTTTGTATGGTGGCCATCGGGATCGAAAAAGAGTTATTCGGTTTGTCCGCTGTAAACGTTTTTATTACCTATAGTGCCGTTATTCTCAGTTTTCTTTCTGGGGCTTTATGGGGCAACGCCATTGACCACATTCAGCATGCGTTAAGTAGAAACGCGCTTATCCTCAGTAATTTATTGGCATTTATAGCGTGGGGGGTGATGTTGCAATCAACAGACAGCAACATGGTTTCACTGCTCGTGCTCTTATTTGGCTTCATTACTGTCTGGCTAACTGAAATGAAAATAAGAGAAAGTGAACACGAAGAAAAGCCAGCGATATACCGGCCTTTACGAAAAAGGTTAACGATGATCGTAGTCAGTATGCATTTGTTGGTGGCTCTGTATCTAATACTCGTTTAAGCAAATATTTTATTGCGCTTTTTCACTTTTTTCAGCGCCATTTTTCGCTTCAAAGGGGATAAATAATCGATAAACAGGATCCCCTTAAGGTGGTCGATTTCGTGCTGCATCACAATAGCCAGAAAATCATCACTTTCCACCGTCACTGGTTCGCCATGACGATTCAATGCCGATACCGTCACTTTGGTGTATCTTTCTACATCGGCATAATAACCCGGCACAGACAGGCAGCCTTCCTGCCCTGAAACTTTATTGCTACCTTCAGTCACTTGCGGGTTAATTAGGATCAGGGGATCATTGCGGTTTGGCGAGATATCAATAACAATAATCGCTTCCTGACGACCAACCTGGGTGGACGCTAAACCGATGCCATCTTCGGTGCTGTACATCGTTTCTAACATATCGTCAATTAAGCCTTGTACAGAACTCACATCCTGTACATCAGTGGCTGGAATTTTTAATTTAGGATCAGGAATGGTAAGTACATTTAAAATGGCCATGTTGCCCTCGTACACTCAAATTGAATTAACAAAGCAATATACCCGTCACAAAACTAATTTCGACTTAATTACAAAACAAACCTAGCCATTTGTGATACTAATAGCAAAAACAAGCCTTCAAAGTTAATAACTTAAGTAACAATAAGGAAAAACCACCTCAATAGCCTTTACAACTGCTTAGTTAGGAAATGCAATTGATCTTTGACAGGGTAATCATTTAGCGTCATCTGACACTGGTATCCCTGTTTCTCATAAAATGGACGAGCCTGAAAGCTAAAGGTATCCACCAGTGCCGATGTGCACCCCTTTTCCACCGCATACTGCTCAAATTTAGATAATAATATCGAGCCAAGCCCACTGTTTTTATGGTTAGCATCAACCCATAAAAATTTAATTAATAACCAACTCCCCCAAATACGACCAGTGATCCCACCTATTTTAGCGCCATCATCATGATATAAAAAACACGCCACTTCTTGCTCTTCTACCCCACTTAAAAAAGGTGAGTTATGCTCAATCAAACCGGCACGAACTTCCTCAATCTCTTTCTCTTCTGGGTTTTCTTTTATTACAAAATCCATTTCAATACCTACTCTATTCTGTTGTATTTATTAATATAAAACTAACCTGTAAAAACTCACTTATATCAAACAACTTAATTACACAATAATACGCTGTTTATCTCACTTACTAAATAATGACCTCATTTTACACGATTACCTATTGTGCCTTAGGCCATGTCCACACAACATTCAGGTCCGTTAAAGAACATGGCTTTCATCACAATTCATTATTCAATAAAAGCGTAAATCGAGTAACAAGAGGAGTATTACTGCGTGAGTTTTATCAAAAAATTAGAGCAGTCGTGGAAAAAGAGTAATTCACTACTCTGCATTGGCTTAGATCCCGATATCAATAAAATGCCTGAACGCTTTAAACATCAGCACAACGCATTTTTCAACTTTAACAAAGCCATAATCGATAGCACTCATGATCTCGTGTGCGCGTTTAAACCTCAAATGGCCTATTTCTCTTCTGAATCTGCTGAGCAGCAATTAGAGCAAACTATTCACTATATTAAGACAGCGTACCCACACATTCCTGTGATTCTAGATGCCAAAAGAGGCGACATTGGCAGTACTGCTACTATGTATGCTCGCGAAGCCTTTGAGCGTTATGATGCGGATGCAGTCACCATTAATCCCTACATGGGATCAGATTCTGCTCAACCCTTTCTGCAATACCAAGAACGCGGGGTGATCTTTCTGTGCCGAACCTCAAATTCAGGAGCAAAAGACATTCAAGATCTTGAGGTATCTGGCCAGCCATTGTATGAAAAAGTAGCCAGCCTAATCGCTAATGAGTGGAACACAAACCGCAATTGCTTATTAGTGGTTGGAGCAACATGGCCATCCCAAATGGCGAGAATACGCTCGTTAGTGGGAAATATGCCCTTTTTAGTCCCCGGCGTTGGTGCTCAGGGCGGTGATGTGGAGGCTATCATCAAAGCAGGCCAAACTTCTGATGGCACTGGGCTAATTATCAGTTCATCCAGAGCCATATTGTACGCCGACGCCAGTGAGAATTTTGCTCACGCAGCAAGAGCCGAAGCACTACGGCTGCGCGATGAGATAAATCAACACCGCCACCCTGACTAAAGTACTGAGGCTTTATTCGCTCATTAAGAGGCACAGATAGCTCTGCTTTTTCCTTAAAGAGAGAAGTTGATCGGAAGCGTCATGGTCAACTTTTCTCCAATAACCATCTCCGGAGGCTTGGGCAATGGTTGTGCACGATACGCCAAATCAAGAGCTTCATTGTCCAAGGATGGGACACCTGAACTTCTCACTAAACGTACATTCAATACTTTCCCATCACGGGTCATCACAAAATCGATCACGGGCATCCCTTGCTTTCTCATCCTCTTTGCCATGCGAGGATACCGTTTTTCCTTTTCTAAATGAGCATGTAACGCTTGTTGCCACCGGATACGTGCAGTCTTTTCAGCATGGCTCAATTGCCCCTGAAATGGCGCTGATACTTGCTCACTTTGCTTCGGAGCTTGAACGGTCGGTTGAGCTGCTGCTTTTTTCGCCAGTGAATCTATCGGTGCATCATCCTTTTGAGGATCTTGCTTAGGCTTAGGAGGCAGCTCGGTTTTCTTCGGCGTCTTATCCTGCTTTTTCACTATCTTGGTAAGAGGCTTAGCAGGTTTCGGCGATGCGTCTAGCACAGGTTGTTTTACTTTTGCTTTTTCATTCACTATAGGTGGTTCTTCCGAAGCAATCGCTGCTGTTTTCTTAGGCTCTGTTGTTTCTTGAGGTTCGGCTTTACGGCTTTGCATGGATTCCTGCTGAGCCTCGCCAACATCCACATGATTTACTTTAGGTGAAGATAAAGGCGCGACCAAACTCACGGCAATAGGTGCGGCAGCAGGAGGCGGTGTATATAAATGACGAGGCGTCCAAAAATACGCTACAGCGGCGGCAACATGAAGCAGTAAGCTAAAAAAAATGCCCGCAACAATCCACCCTATAAAGCCCTCTAAATGGGCAGTTTTCATGCCCTGACCTGAGAAAGCACTCATGATCCCGACTCAACTTCTCGCCTTTGTGGCGTTACTTCTTCCCCCACTAAGGCAATTTGAGTGTATCCACTATTTACCAAGGTATTCATCACATTCATTAAGTCTTGGTATACCAGCTCTTTATCTGCTCTTAAATAAATTCGTTCTTCCTTACTGGGTAATGCATTGTTCAGTGCGTATGAGAGTTTATCCAGCGTTACCACTTGTTCTTCACCTAATGTTAATACCATATCTTCTTGGACGGTTAGATAAAAAGGCTCATTGGGTTGTGGCTGAGGCTTAGCAGACGATGACGGTAAATCGACTGGAACATTCACCGTTGCCAGTGGAGCAGCCACCATCACGATGATCAATAACACCAACATCACATCCACTAAAGGGGTGACATTAATATCGTGATTTTCGACCATTTCATTAGAACTTGAGGAAGGTTTAAAGGCCATAATTACCCCGCATTTTTCACTGGTTGTGGCGCTGTTTTTAATGCGGTGAGTTTACGATCCAAATCACGACTAACCAAAACCAACAGTGCCGCCGTAATATCGGCAAGCGAAGCACGATAACGACCAATAGCACGAGTAAAGTGGTTATAAATCACCACGGCTGGGATCGCCGCCACTAAACCAATCGCTGTCGCTAATAATGCTTCAGCGATCCCCGGAGCCACCACCACTAATGTGGTACTTTGTGATTCAGCAATACCAATAAATGCATTCATGATCCCCCATACGGTGCCAAACAAACCGACAAATGGGCCCACAGAGCCAATTGTCGCCAGTACGCCTGTGCCAACGGTCATCTTAGTATTTAAAGACGCTTCTACTCGCTGCAAACGAATTTGCACTCGCTCTTTAATACCGTCGTCGCTGGCTTCTCCCATAGAGGACAATATTAATTCGTGACGAGTGGATGAGATGAGCGCTAAACCACCACCTTTAAGCTCATCGCAGCGTTGCTCGGCTTCTGAAAAACTTTCAGATTCAACCAACTCACCAAGCACTGACTGGCTACGACGGCATGCAATGGTGAGCTGAGCTTGTTTTGCAATCAACACGGCCCATGTCAGTACCGATGCGAACAGTAGACTGATCATGACTGACTTTACCACCCAATCTGCCGCCTGATACATGCCCATCGGTGACATATCATGCTGCGTCACTTTCGGTGCTGATAAAGTCTGTTGAGGAAGATCCATAATCGGCGCAGGCACAGTTGAAGTTGAAGCCGAGATTGAAGCTGAAACAACAGCAGTAGAGCTAACTGGAGACGTCACATTCTCACTCATGGCAGAGCCAGTGTCCGTTTCCATCGGTGTTACCGATTTTTGTGCAAATACCTGAGTGGTGCTAAAAAGCAACACAAAGAGCAGATATATTTTAGAAAATTTGGCGATCATTCAATTAAACTCATCCAGTAAAAAACGCAAAAAGACACAGCCTTGATCAGACATGTGCCTTGTTCTTACCTTCTATACCGAATGAGCCTAACAAAACCGTAAAAATAATTTAAAAAATTTTCGGCTATTGATTGCTCACGACTAAAAGCGCTTCTCAAGCTTAATGCTGTATTGATTCTTTTGATAGCTGTACAGCCAATCCACATTACTGCTCACTTGTGTGTGCTGCCATGTTAATAACGGCGAAAATCCGTACACCGACCATTTCTTTGCTGCCACGACTAGCGTGTGGTTTTGCTCTTTGTCTTCTCTTTTCGCATCCAATAAAGCACTGAACCCACCATATTTTCGCTCTCGTAATGAGCTAAATAGGCTAATATCAAAACCTGAATCCCAGCTTTTGTTCACTCCAAAGCGCCCACCAATCAACTGATATTCATGCACGTTTTGATCGTTTTCTTTTTTGGTCCAATCCACACCACCGAATAATAGCCACCCTTTTGCAACTTGATGCCAGTACGTCATGCTAGATGACCATTGCCAATCCGATTGGTAATCTAACGCCTTTGGCCGATAGGTTTGGCGTTCCACCTCACCTTCAAACTTAAATGCACTTTTCGCCGAGATATTTTTTACCCAATCGGCCTTTAAACCTGCGGACACATACAAAGCATGGTTACCCGACGCGTTATACTCCACTTGAGGTGAGAAAGAAAAACGGTTTTTTGCACTATGAAAGCTATAACCTAGACTGGCGATTAAAGTATGTTCATTAAATTGAGTATGATTGTTATAAACTGAGCCATAACTTAAGCCCCGAAAACTGATCCCATGATGGCCTTCTAGAGAAAAGCGTTTATTCAAACTGGCATCAAAATCAATCCCCGTGGCAGACTCTGCTTCTGGGGTTACCCTGTCCATCAAGCAAAGGCCAGTTGCATGGCGTAATAAGCACGTATAACTTTCTGATGATTGGTTAAGATTATCGTTAAAACTCGGGCCAAAACTGAACGCCCCCTGCCAAGTGTCACGATGGTTTAAGGCATTCACAAAACTTTCAACCGTGTTGCGCACCCCTTGAGCCCGAGGGTTATCAGCAGGCAACGCTGAATCAACACGCTGAAACAATTCCAATGAGTCACTGTTTTTCTGATTATCGAACAGTACCCGCGCTAACTCTAATTGGCCAGGCAAAAAGTTAGGTTGGCTCTCTAATAATGCGTGATATTCTAACTCAGCGTCGGTGAGCTGCCCGTCCTGCCTAAAGATTGCCCCTTTAGCATAATGCACCAATAACATATCGTGCCCCGGAATGGCTTGGTAGCGTGTAAGGAAATCTTGCGCCAAAAACCACTGACGTGATTGCACAGCCAAATGTAAAGCTTGCCCAAGCTCATGAAGCGTATTACCCACATCATACGTTTGACCATTCACCGTGATCGACGCTGCCTCTTCTTCTTTATTGAGTTCCTCTTCAATAAAAGCACGCTCTGTTTGACGGGCGCTCAAATCATCCCGCTGTTGAAGACGAAGGTTCGTGTCTTGATTGGCAAACACGGCGAAAGGAAAAAAGCTGCTCATCAGCAGCACACAACATACACGAGAAAAAATAGTCACTTTCATATTTGACTCAAACTGCAGGTACAAAAAAGCAGAAGCAGCCGAAACTGCTCCTGTTCGTTCGAATACATACAAAATTAATTACTGCTTAGAACCACCAAACGCCGTGTCTAGCTGGCTATTGCTGTCAAAGGTCGCAATACCTGCTAATGAAGCAGCATCCGCACCAAAAAAGTGACCTTGAGAAACACCAGAGGTATTAATTCCGCCTTGCGTTGCCATTGCCGAACCATTAAAAGCAGCCGTTGCTGAGTTAATTTGGGCATTCACTGTCACTGCCAGTGAAGCATTTGAAATCGTGCCATTTAGAGTCTGTGCACCAAAATCTGCATTGAATGTGCCCGCTAGCTGGTTGCCACCAGAGAACTTGTTAATACCAGCAATGTTGTACGTTGCTGTACCGCTTGTTGGTACTGTCGTGCCAGCATCGTTACCCACATAATAAACCGCACGGTTATTAAAGCTTACATCTTGGCTGCCTTCATACCACTCACCAAACCAGACGTCCTGATTCGCGACTTGCACAAAGTTATAGTGGGAGTTGCTAAAGTGTTTGCTGCCCGATGTATACACATCACCGCGTTGTTTACTTGAGAAAATATTATTTGATAAGCCTTGAAAATCAACACGTTTACCCGTAGCGCTGCCAATGCCAGCCTTACCTTTTGCATGGAAAAATGGCACATAAACTTCCGACTCACCCACTTGGCGTAGCGTATTGTCACTGATCGCACCATCAAAGCCTGCATGAGCAAATGAGCTTAGGCCTAACATTGCAGCTGTGATCCATGAAAGTTGAAGTGGTTTCATTGTTTCTTCCTTTATTTGGGCAATTTAAAAATAATAAGTTGGAGCTGAAATACGCATCTGATACGTCATCTCAATCTCACTTACTACACCGAGTGAATTGCCCAAAACCGTAATATTTTTTTGAAGAAATTTTATCTAATTGACAAAAAACATATAAATTACAATATTCCCGAGAAACATTGATACAAACAAAAAAAGCGCGATACACGCGCTTTTATTAATAAGAACAAATTACAACGCTAGAATGAAGCGCCTATATTTTAACGGCTAATAAACTGGTAACTCACCGTGAATCTTTCTTGCATACTAAAATCATTAGGGCCATTTAAGCTCCACACAAATGAAAAATGCAATTCACTTTGCTTGCCGCCCGTCGCCGGAGCCACTAAATCAAACGTTAAGCGATCTCCTTTTCTCACCACCTGAGTATTCCCAGCAGATAAACCCTGAAAATAGGGGACAATATTGCCCGAAGCGTCTTCGGCACGAATACCACTGATAGTCACGTCTTTCCCTACTGCCTCAATAGCATAACGGCCTAGAATATAACTCTCAGATATCTCGCCTGTTTCACTTGTTTTATCAACCACAAACTGTTGTCGATAAGGCAAAATTTGTGGCTCGCTCTCGTCACCCACCAGCAATCGAGTATGAGGCGCTTGTGGCGAAACTACCCTGACGGCCAAACTGTTTGGCGTGCTTTGTAGCTCTCCGTCATCAACAATTAAAGAAAACTGATAAACCCCTGGTACATCACCAGTAAAAGAGGTTTTTTCAATCATAGGGTTATCAATGGTCACATTTGAATTATTGGGCTTTGAAGTCACAGACCACTGATACATTAATGGGTCGTCATTGGCATCAAAGCTCGACGATCCATCTAAAGGAACAGAAGCACCGACAAGAGCGATCATGCTGTTATTGACGCCAGACACCGGTGGCACATTTTCATAATAAAAAGTCACTTTTACGGTATCGCTGGAAAACGCTTTCCCGTCAGAGACCGTTAACTTAACGACATAATCACCAGCCACATCCGTTGTCATTGAGGCGATATTACTGCTGGTTTGAAAAGAAAGCTCTGGAGCGCTATTTTCTGGCTGGCCGATCAATTCCCAATAGTAATAAAGTTCATCGCCATCCGCATCGGTTGTTTGGGTACCCAAAAGCAGAGCCATACGTACTAAACTTGCACTGGAGTCAGCTCCAGCATTCGCAACCGGAGCTGAATTTTCCGATTGTGAAATCGCCACGATTTTTACTTGATTAGGACGACTGGCAACCTTGCCATCATGCACCACCAATTCAATAATATAAGTGCCACTTTTATCTGCGGTAAATTCTGGTAATACAGTTTGGGCATTTTTTAACGTGGCTTCGCTGTTATCCGGCTTAGACTGGATAACCCATTGATACGTAATTAGGTCTTGATCTTTATCAACGCTATTACTGCCATCCAATTTGACAACATCCCCAGTTTTCACATTTTGATTAATGCCAGAAATGGCTATCGGAGCTTGATTATTCGAGTTTTCATCATTCGCACTGTTGTCACTGCCTCCATTACATGCAACCAGTAATGGCATCAGCACACTTAACAATACCCCATGCACTTTTGATTTCATTTCTATCATCCTGATCTACGCAGAACACGCGCAATAGACCGATCGCCTCGTTAGCGTAGATTTAATTCGGTTTACCGTGTTTCAAAATTAACGTTTCACCGTCTATACCGTACCAAATCGTAAAATCCGTAATAATAAGCAAAAAATAATTCAATATAATCTGCCAATAAAAAAGGCGCGGTATGCCGCGCCAAATAAAGCTCTCTAAAAGTATTAATTACTGGTAAAGAAATACGAAGCACTCATGTAGTAATCGCTATTTTCAGCAATGGTAACGCCGAAAGACAGCATCACTTGTGTACCGCCAGTTAATGGCGACATTAGCTCCACGGTCACACTTTCACCAGCTTTAATAACTTGCCCAACTTGTACACCAACCACATACGGCGTCACACTGTCCATTACATCCATTGCAATCACTTCTTTCACCGTATAATCCATTCCAACAGCTTCTAATGTAAAACTACCTACCTTATAAGCAGCTGGCAATGGATCTTCATTGATCGTCACTTGAACTTGAGCTGGCTCTAAAGCAAATGGCCATGATTTAGGTGTTGTTTCACCATCAAACACAAGCTTAAGCTCACCGCTATTTGCTTCCACTACCGTAACTTTCACATTCGATGGCGCACTTTTTAACTCACCATCGCTAACCGTTAAAGACAACACATACTCACCCACAAGATCTGGAATAAAGCTTGGGGTTTCAGAAGTGACATTATCCAAATCGGCCATGCTGTTTTCAGGCTTAGAAACAAATGCCCATTCATACAATAAAGCATCATTGTTACCATCACTGCTTGCACGACCATCTAACCGAGCTGTCGAGCCTATAACAACATCAACATCCGCTCCAGCGACGGCCACAGGTGCGACATTAGCAGGTTCAAGAGTAATAGTAACCGTATCTTCCACGCTCACTTCCTTGTCAGACACCGTCAACTTTAATACATAATTACCTTGAGCGTTCGCATTCAGCGTTGCAGTAATTTGATCGCTGTTCGTCAGTGTTGGGGTGCTGTTCTCTGGTAACTGTATGATTGTCCACTGATACGTCAGTTGTTCACCATCGGCATCGGTGGCACTACCAACCAGTTGAACAGCTTCACCAATGGCATAAGTTTTATCTTCTCCAGCATTCACCACTGGCGGCGAATTCACTGCTACTGGTGTCACCAAAACATTCACACTCACGGTTTTACTGTCTGATTTACCATCGTTAACCACCAACTCAATCACATAAGTTCCCGCTAAATCTGCCGTAAATTCAGGTGTTACCGTGTCGCTCTTCTTTAGGCTGGCTTGACTGCCTTCTGGCTTTGTTTTAATGGACCAGCGATAAGTGATCAAGTCTCCATCTTTGTCTGAGCTATTCTTTCCATCTAGTTTCACCACATCGCCAACAGACACATTTTGGTTATCTCCCGCTGCTGCAATAGGAGCCTGATTTTGATCAGCGTTATCTGATGCAGAAGTGTCTGCATCATCGCTGTTACAGGCAACCAGCATTGGCACAGCCAAAGAAAAAAGCATCCATTTCAATCTTGATTTCATTTGTTTCGTCCTAATTTACTGGTGTTATCACAGCCAACACGAAAATCGCACCTTTCGCGGAATTCACCTCTTTGCTCGGTCAGCTATGATGTGGAATTAATGTCTCACCCACTACACCGAACGAAACCAAATAAACCGTAATGTTGCAGGACATTTATTTTTATAGAAAAGTGAATAAAGGCAAATAAAGCTCAAGCCGAAAAAATTCACAAAGCACTAACCACCTGTTTTTATTTATAGTTGTGAGACAAATCTAACAATTTAATTTAAATGTGAAGGATGAAGAAATTTACACTTCCTCACTCTCTCTGCGGCACTAAAATAGCCATATTGATAAATATCAAAGTCTACATCATCAAAGAATCAATACGTTAAGCCAATAAACAAAAAGAAGGAATGTTGAATGATCTTAAACCATGTGTCTGTGGGCACGTCGGATATGGCTAAAGCCGTGAGTTTTTATGACGCCGTATTGTCTACACTAGCCATCAAGCGTTCTCACTACATCGAAAATGTTGCCGCAGCGTATGGTGATAATTTCGAGTTTTGGGTTGGATGCCCATGTGAAAACAAGGCAACAATAGGGCACGGATCACACGTCGCGTTTAATGCACCGGATCAAAATGCCGTTGATGAATTTTACCGTGTTGCTCTTGAGCTAGGCGGTTCATGTGAAGGTAAACCAGGGCTCAGACCTGAATACAGCGAAAGCTACTATGCGGCGTTTGTACGCGATGTAGACGGCAACAAGATTGAAGCCGTTTCGATGTAATGGCCTAAGAATCATGTAAATAAACTGGCGTTGCTTCCCAAGAGAAAAAGCAACGCCATACATTACACTCTAAAAACGTCCTCTTAGCTTCAAACCAACGGTTCTTCCCGGTGATGGCATGCCCGAAACAGAGCCCGCTTCCAAGTAATAAATATCAGTAAGATTCATTCCTGTCAGTTCGGTTTCTAAATGATCGTTAATCACGTATTTCACATAAGCATCGACGGTAGTAACGTCCGTGCGTTTGATCACTTCATCTTTATGACTGCCAGAAACATAATTTGTTCTTACACCTGTTTCAAGCTGCTGATTGAAAAAACGAGCCCCAAGAAGCAAACTGGCAGACCACTCAGGAGCGGCATGGGCGGCTAAATAACTCCCTTGGCTAAATCCGGCTCTGACACAAGTTTCTGTTGAAGTTGCGTTTCCTTCCAGAATATCACTCATGAATTTCTGACTGGCTGAGGTTTCATCACACACTTCATTTCTAAAATTATAAGCCATTGAAGCATCGCTAAAATAATGGCCATTGTCGTACATTCCTTGTAGTTCAATACCACTGGTTCGCTGGCTGTCCAAATTCGTAAAGCTCATGTTATTACGATCTCGATCCATTACATCATCAATGGTCTGATCAAAATAAGTGACTTTCACACTGGCTGCGTCGAAATAATGAATATAGGCGGTTTCCCACAACTTAGCGCGCTCTGGCTCAAGGGGAGCTGAATAACTCGGTGTGGCCGAAAAACCGCTGGTGCTTTCAAATAAACTCGGAAAACGCAATGTCTCTGCATAACGAACATAAGCACGGCTGTTATCGTTAAATAACACCGTTGTGCTTAGCGAAGGCATCCACCCACCATCACTGGACTTATAACGGGTATTGGGGGTTGGCTCTGCTTCGATGCGTTGTGCTTTACAGCTGCCTTCAATGTAATTTGGGTTATTCAACGCTGCCGCACAAGCGTTATTAGCCAATGTATAATCATTTTTGCTGTCCCCCATCCAATCGGAGCTGTGATCCTGCACATACGTCGTTTCATTCTGCGCTTCTGTCACTTTCTGCTCCACTTTTTCAGCCAATAAGGCATCAAAGTTCGCCAACTCGTTTTGACGTTCATCTATTTGTGCCCGGTATTCATCGGCCTTATCCGGCATCATCACAATCAGATTCTGTAATCGATTTATGTCTTCAGCCAAGGCTTCGCGTGTAAACGTTGAGCGAACCGCATGCTCTGCGTTCGCTACGTTCTGAGCAATCTCTTCATCGGCATACCTTTCTTGAGTTTGATAACTTAGGCTGTATCCCAAATCTCTGTATTCACGTAAGCTTTGCATGTCACCTGCATCTACACGATTTTTGATGTAATTATCAATCGATTTATAATACACATAACGAACACCCGCATTAACAATCATAAAGTCTAATGGACGCCACTCCATCGTCAGGGCACCATTGTATTCTTCACGTTCCCCGGCACGCACTGCACCACCATAGTAATCAATCATGTATTGCAGCCCTTCTTTCGGGGCCAATTCATGCTTTTGATAACTGCCAGAGAAAGTCATATCGACACTATCAGCCAGCAACATTTTATTTTTAAAGTTGAAGCCAAAACGTGACTCTTCGCGGTTCACGGTCGATGTATTAACAATGGTATTTGGCGTGTCACTTTGAGGGTTCAAAAAATTTGGAAAACCGTAACCGGTATTGGTTTTCGAATCGGTTAGCGTCATCCAAAGGTTAGTGCTTAGATCGAAAAAACGACTGTCTGGATTGGCGCGAAATTTAATGCTGTACGCCTGCATATCGGCAGTAGCCAATGGCCATTGAGGCAGTCCGTCTTGGTTACGATAATCAGAGCGACTGGCCAAAATCTCGCCATGGGTGCTTAGTGTATAACGTGCATTCAATTGGAGCTTATAAAAATCAGAAAAGTTAATCGTGCCCTTTAACAAAAACGATTCCATTTCTGAGGATGTATTAGGCACTTCGTGGCCCGGATAGTGATTCAGTGCCACTTGTTCTGGTTGCAAAAAGGGATTACGACCAGCCACCATGTCGCCTTGCTCCGTTTTACCCTGTTGTTGATAAAACTCAGCCTTGTTTGAACCTGAGAAATAGTTGCCACGCTTTCGATAAGCATAAGCGCCCAACCATTCAAATTTTGGGCTGATCCCAGACACAGCCAATCGATAAGCGACATCTTCCCCGTTAACGGGGTTATTACGATCACTGCTGCGTGTTTCAAACCGCAATTCAGGATCATCGTACAAAGGCACCCCACCGATGTCTTGATAGGCGGGCACATCTTGCCAATTTTTTCCGGTATGAAGTCTCGCTTTATTGGGCTTGACGGAGTTGCTGCTGCTTTCGACTACAAACTCCATCCCAAAAGTGTCGCCTTCTGGAACAATATCTTGTGGAGAAAGCGTGGTCACTTCGACCGCACCACCAACCGAGGTGTTCACATCGGCATTGATCTGTGCACCTTTGTGGACTTTCATTCCCCCAATTAAGTTAGGATCAATGTAATTACGGTTAGAAGCGCCCCGATAGCCATTGTAAACCGAAATACTTTGCTCAGTACCATCAATGATCACAGGAACACGGCCTGGCCCCTGAACCCCACGAATATTAGGATCAATACTGCCACCGCCATTACGCGCCTCCCCACTGAATGTATTAGCCATTCCCGTAAATAAATCCGCCGCATTGGTCCCTTTAAAACGCTCTATTTCTTCTTTACCTACATAAGCAGTAGACACATCGGCATCATAAATGGCCATTTCCCCCGCGTCGTCGCGGCTTATCCCATCATCAAAGCTGGTGCTCACCTGAATAGGATCAAGCAAAAAAGCATTATCTTGCCCTGTCAGACGAAAGACACCATCGGCTTGTGGCTCGGCAGTCAGCCCAGTATTAGCAAGAATAAGCGTTAATGCATCTTCAGGTTGATAATTTCCACTCAACCCCATGCTGTACATACCATCAGACAACGCAGCATTAAGATGAAACTCAATCCCCGCTTCTAACGCAAATTGGTTGAGCACAATATCCAGTTTTCCAGCAGGGATATTATAATCAAGGGCTTCGGCAGACCATGCAGAAGCCGGAGCCAACACACTAACGAGGCTCAGCTTCGCACTCACCAGTACGGCGAGCAACGAAGGATGGGAAGGGAATGACACGTTGATTTCCTTTTCGATTTACTAACTAGCAACTACACCGAATGAAAAGAGAAAATCCTCAATGCCATAGGAAAAATAAGTGAAATAATTAATGCTTTACTGGATCTTAGGCGTAATGTTTACCCATAATGCGGTGCGGTAGTGAACTTCTATCGGCAACACTTGGCTAATGTTATAAAGGGTTTTATCCGTATCTTGAGTAGAAAAAACCCCTGTTAGGCGCAGTGACGCTAAACTTGGATCGACCTTAATGATCCCCCGACGATATCTGGCTAAATCAGTAATAAATTCTGTTAAGGGAGTGCTCTGAGCTAAGATTTTCTGCTCCAACCACAAGGCTTCTTCTGACATATTATGAGTTTTTTGCTCAATATGATCAGCGTTAAATTGGGTTTGCTCTCCGGCCAATAAATGCTCCGTCAGTGCAGCGCCCATTGGATGCAATGCTACTTCCCCTTCGTACACACTCACTTGTGTGCTACCCCTTTGTTGGCGAACCGTAAATCGCGTCCCAATCGGCACCACCCTGCCTTGTTGAGTCGACACATAAAATGGGGTCAGATGGTGAGAAGAGGTCACCATAATCTCTCCTTCCATCAAATGCAGTTTTCGCTCTTGCTGATTAAAGTCCACATAAACACGCGTACCAGTGTTCATCGCTAACGTCGTGCCATCCGATAACGTAAGTGTTCGAACTTCCCCTGTCGCTGTCACGTATTCTGCGCCATTTGGGATCTCAGCACGGCTCGATAGAACCAAACCTAAAGTGCCGAGTGAAATACCACCAAGCAGCAATACCTGACGACGAGAAAGACCACGGCGTGATTTTGTGAGTACCTTGCGGCTCATTGGAGTTTGAGGCACATTGCTGAACTTTTTCTGTAAAAACTCTAACTGCTGCCAAGCAAACTCATTTTCCGGGTTTGCCGTTAACCAACTTTGAAATGCCTGCTTGTCTTGCTCTGTTACGTCATCTGCCCATAATCGTGCCATCCACAAAGAGGCTTGCCTGATGGCTTCTCTGGAAATGTTTTCCATGCTTAATTTTGCTCCTCAAGCACTGCCATCAAACAACTTTGCAAAGCTTTAGCGACGTACTTTTCAACAGAAGAAACAGAAACATCAAGCTCTAGAGCAATTTGCTTGTAACTCATGCCCTCCAATTGACGCATCAGCAACGCTTGACGTGCTTTATGAGGCAAACGATGTAACAAAACATCAATTTCCACCAATGCTTCAACAATAATGGCCTGCGATTCGGGAGAAGGCGCAACCACTTCAGGCTCTTGCTCAAGTAAATCCAAATACGCCGTTTCGATATTACGACGGCGATATAGATCAATCACCAATCCTTTCGCAATATGCGTCAAATAACGACGTGAGTCTTTTTTCTCTGGCAGTTTACCTCGAACTAACAAGCGCAAATAGGTGTCTTGCACCAAATCTGCTGTTACCTCTGGGCAGCTCAATCGACGTTGAATATATAACGACAGCCAGCTGCGATGCTCTTGATACATACTATCAACATATTCCATATTCGCTGGATTGATTGCCATCATCACGGGTTCTCCTTAATTACCACCGCCAGAAAGACGCGAATGATAACAGTTATCATTATTGTGATAAATAAGAATAATGTATATATTTATAAAAAAGGCAGCCTCCGATTAATCACCAATGATTAATAGCCTTATAAACAAAAGGTTATACCTATTACTTTTCTAACCTCAACTTCTTTCTTTCGGAAACATTGTTAACTCCACCACATTTCCTTTATTTTTAGTTGGCATTTTTAAATTGCATCCAGACAATACGCCTCCTTCTCATTCGGCAAGGAGAATTATTTAATGGGTATATCAACAGACACTCATGCAAAAATTAATGTGGTTGGCACCAGCGGTAGTGGAAAATCCACTTTTAGCCAGCAGTTAGCGCAAGTACTGAATGTCCCTTATGTAGAAATGGATAAAATTTACTGGAAAGTAGACTGGCAAGAGCCCAATGATGACGAGTTTTTTGAAAAATTAGAAAAGGAGCTATCGCCTAATTCATGGGTATTAGATGGTAATTATACCCGCACAATTCCACTAAAATGGCAAAAAGCGACGCACGTTATTTGGATCGATTATTCGTTTCCTCGCACTCTGTATCAAGCATTAAAACGGGCTTTTATCCGATCTTGGAACAAAGAAGAACTGTGGCCAAACACGGGGAATATTGAAACGTTTAAGAAATCATTTTTTAGTCGAGATTCCATCATCTTATGGACAATAAAACGCTACCATAGTAATAGAAAGAAATATTTACGGATCATGGCATCTGATCGCTACTCGCATATTCATTTCATTCATATTCAATCACCTAAACAAGCAAAACAATTTTTAGCACAAACACAATAAGTGAACCCCAGAGAGCAGCTCCCTTCTGCTCTCTGTATTAGCCTTCCCTCTTCTTGCTATTTCGGGCTGACCTGATAAATATTGCCACTGTCTGTCGAAAAATAGATCCAACCATTATCGTCAATATCCACATCACGAATACGCTCTTTTAATTCTTCAAACAAACGGTGTTCTTCTACCGCTTGTAATTGCTCGTTTACTTTAATGACATTCAAATGAGTCAACTTTAATGCCCCTGCCAATAAATGACCATTTAGCTCAGGAAAAGCAGAACCACGGTACACGACTAAACTCCCTGGTGCGATAGAAGGCACATACACTTTTACTGGAGACTCAATACCCTCCATCTCCTCGGCTTTACCAACTTTAATTGGTCCCCAGTATTCTTTACCGTGTGAGGTTACGGGCCAGCCATAATTTGCGCCCGCTTTGATCATATTAATTTCATCGCCGCCACGAGGGCCATGTTCAATCTCCCATAATTGCTGAGTAACATGATCGTAAAATAGCCCTTGTGGATTTCGATGTCCGTAACTGTAGATCTCATTAAGTACTTTTTCATCTCCCACAAACGGATTGCTTTTAGGCACACTGCCATCAAGGTTTAAGCGCAAAATGGTTGCTGCATGAGTCAGGGTATTTTGACCATTATCTCTGTCACCTCGATCTCCGACGCCAAAATAAACATGGCCTTTATCATCAAAGGTGATCCGACTGCCATAATGACGGCTTGAGCTGTTTTTCGATTGAGTCACTAAAAGATCTTGCCAATCAATAAGCTGATTTTGATTAAGTTTGGCTCTGGCTAGGGTTGTTGCTCCTCCTTCCTTAACAGGTTTACTGTACGTAAAATACAGCCATTTCTTATCTGGTGATAAAACCACATCTAACAAGCCCCCCTGACCAGAAGCACGCACCGAAGGCACGCCTTTAATCAAAGTACTCTTTCCTGACGCTAAATGAACAATATAGGCTTTCCCAGATCGCAAGGTAATAAAAGCCCGATTAGAATCAAGAAATGTCAGCCCCCAGATCACACCAGGCACAGAAGCAACCCTCTTAACTTGATGCTCACCTAAGGGGTTAGCCGCTCCTACCGATGATAACAAAACCAAACATAACGCCAGCCATATACGCATTGAACACCTTCTCTTTCCATGAAGTATGTTGATAATAATAAGACCAAAAGCAGAAAATAAAAAAGCATAACAAGTGATTCACCACTCATTATGCTTTTATTTATGCGCTAAACATTGTCAGTATTAATGCAAAGACAATCGTCGGCTTATTTTGTTTTAAAAAGAGAAGCTGCTTAATGATGAGCCTACAACTTCATTTGCAATCACTTCATGCGCTTTGGTCGTTGGGTGAGTCACACCCCAGAATACGTAACTGTCTGAACCGTAAGATGCACAGTCATTAGTTAAAGAATGACTCATTAAATAATCTTTTGACGAACTGCGATTAATATCAAGACACGCATCGGTGGCATTACGGAAACCATAACGCTCTGGGGTTTGAGTGATATTGGTAAAGAGCGTATTGGTATCGTGCAAGACAATATTCACCCCTTGACTTGCGTACTCGGCCACTTCCTGCTGAATGAAGACATTAAACGCATCAATTTTTGCTTTTACTTTTTCCGCTTCAGCGACAGATGTGTATTTAAATTGCGGTGCTTTAGTCGCATCTGGTAGGTTCAATACCAGAATGTTATCAGCTCCGTTTTCAGTTAGCTTTTTAAGTGCTTTTTTGAAATCATTACTTACATCGGCCACCGAGCGATCGTAATTAACAAAGTCATTTAAACCAAATTCAATGGTGAATAAACTGTTTTTAGGCTGGTAGTTTTTCGCCATTTTCATGTAGGTTAAGTAAGAGTTTACCTGATCATGAATACCCGATAACACGACATACTTAGTTTCACCTGCAGCACCACCCACAGCCCACGTATAAAGCGGTAAGTCTTTCATGTTAGCAAGGTACTCAGTCCACACAAAACCGTTAGAGAAGTGACCTAAGAACCACGTATTGCTGTTTGGAAAAATCCACTGAGAACCATTAAACAGGTTACCAGTATCAGAAATACTGTCACCGAAGCTGATTATTTTATTAATTGCAGCGGGTTGATTAGGCTTATCATTCGTCCAAATAGAATGGTTGTAAGAAAAACGATTATCCGACGCAAAATAAGTCATGTCTGCGGTAGCATGATCTACCCCTAACGTACTGTCACATTTTGTTTTAATTGCATCTTGTGCAACATCAGTAAAAAACATGTTTTTAAAAGAGATCGACGAATACCAGTATCCTGGAACCGTATAGTAACTACCATCTGAATTACGTGCCCACTCCCAGTCTGTCGCCGCATCATCATGAGTAAAATGTGGGCGATACCAACACCTAACATAAGTATAGGTTTCATCTGCCTGAACATTTTGAACATCGCTTAATGAAAGGCTTTCAGGAGTAACAGGAGACTCTGCAAACGCAGGTGCAGCAAGTGACAACATGACCAATGTCGATAATAATTTTATTTTCATCTCAAACCATATTCCATTGAAAGTGAGAATAAATCTTATTTATAAATTAAATATTAATATATCAACTTTGCTTGATTTTGAGAGGTTAGTGCCAGCAATAATTCACCCAAATTAAGAATCTAACGCGAATTATCTTCATGGTTTCTAACTATTTACTCTAGAGTAACAATACTAACTTTCTTTTTCCTGATTTATCGCTTTCATACACCCCTTCTTCTGATTGCTTTATCCCCGACTGGCTGTTGACTATTTATATCTACTGATAAGAGGCTACTCCTTGCGATACGGATGAGAGCAAGCTTTTAAAGTGCAATCACGAAATGAATGAGCTAGGCTATGCTCTCGTTCATGCTCAGAGATCAACAATGACTGTAATTACTGACGAGATGTTTATGCGTCAAGCGCTCACTCTTTCTAAACGTGCGCTGCCTCATTGTCGCCCCAACCCTCCTGTTGGCTGTGTGTTAGTCAAAAATGGCAACATCATCAGTGAAGGGTTCACACAACCACCTGGAGAACACCACGCCGAAGCCCATGCCATTGCCAACTATCAGGGCAGCTTTGAAGGGGTAACGGCTTATGTCACTCTAGAGCCGTGCTCATTTGTTGGGCGTACGCCCTCTTGTGCAAACACATTGGCTCAACTGGGTGTAAAACGAGTGGTTGTCGCTTTGATCGACAGTGATCCTAGAAACAATGGAGCAGGACTGAATATATTAACGGAAGCTGGGGTAGAAATAAGTACGGGGATTCTACAGCAAGAAGTCGCCGACTTTATTACGCCGTATTTGATCAATAAATAGTCATTCAAAAAGGCCAGCGACCGACTGGCCTTATGGCGATCACACTTCTGCAGCATCTGGTGAAAATTTGGTGGTAACAATACGCAACAACACCAAAATAGAAATCACGAAGATGCTCATCACCACCTCATCCATACTGTATTCGCGATACCATAAGCTGATCAGCTCGCCAATCAGCACGACTAACGCCACATCTAGAATGAATGTGACTTTCACCCGCCCTTTTACTAAATAAGTTTGAAACACTCGTATCAGCTCTAAAGACGCCAAAATAACCACAATATCTTTAATCATGATTTCCGCGCCATGTGACCAATTGTCAGGGTAAGCATGGTACAAATTAACTAATAGATTAATAAACCCAGAAGCTAACCACAAATAAATGGCAATCATTAAAATTCCAATGAAAAAGCCCACAATACGTGAATGCCATTCGTGATTAATTAGAAAGGTTTGGTAAGCAGGAATACAATTTTCACTTTTCTCAGTCATTGTCTTACTCGATGAAATAAAACATCAGTATTGCCAAAAAACGTGACACTGATATGAACCAAGTGGAATTAGGCTCCCTCTATAAAAGAAAGTCAAAGCCCGGTACCATCGCAGTACAAGGTATAATTTAAAAAGGTAACCGAATGAAAACAGTATTAATGACGGGGTTTGAGCCCTTTGGGAATGATACGATCAACCCGTCTTTAGAGGCGGTGAAACAGCTTGATGGCTGCTTATTAGATGGTGGCATTATCGTGACATGCCAAGTTCCGGTTGTGCATGACAAAGCTATTGCTACTGTCGCATCGACTATTGAAAAATACCAACCAGATCATGTGATAACAATAGGTCAAGCTGCTGGAAGAGATGCAATAACACCAGAGCGCGTCGCTATCAACATCGATGATTATCGAATAGAAGATAACGAAGGCAATCAACCTATCGACTCTGCCATTATCCCTAATGGCCCAACGGCTTATTTTAGTACACTCCCCATTAAAGCTATTGTCCATCGCCTAACCGAACACGGTATCGCAGCTCAGATATCAAACTCTGCTGGCACTTTTGTGTGTAACCATCTTTTTTATGGTATTCAGCACTATCTAAGAAGTAGTACTATTACTCATGGCTTTATTCACATTCCCTTAATACCAGAGCAAACAACGAACACAAACCACCCTTCAATGGATTTAGAAACCATTATAAAAGGGCTTAAAGTAGCAGCACAGGCAGTAGTTCACCACAAGCAAGATATAGTATCGAAGAGCACTACCTCTCCGACTTGTTAATTTTTAATAACCAAATACCTAGGCGGAAAAGGCAAATGCCGCGAGTGTCCGCCTCAAATCATTTAGTGAGTGAATTATTGCCGACTGAACAACAAATTCGCCCCTGACAAAGCCAAAAATGCAGCACATGCTTTATTAAAGCGCCTTGTCATTTGGGGCTTTGAAAACCAGCTCCTTAAATACAAGCCAAACACTGCATAAATAGAGATTGCGAGTATTTCTAATACGAGAAATACTCCCCCTAATACAAGAAATTGCGCCTCAGCATTTGCCGAAACATCTACAAATTGGGGAAGAAATGCAGTAAAAATAAGAATTGCTTTCGGATTGCCCGCAGCCAATACAAACTCTTGTTTTACAAGCCCCATCAATTTTTTATTACGCTCAATGTCAGATAATGGGGTCGATTCTGAGCGCCAAAGTTTAAACGCAATCCAGAGCAAATAAGCAGCACCAAATAATTTTATTAGAAAAAACAGTACTTCTGATGTGTATAAAACAACCGCTAAACCAGACGCCGCCAGTGCAATCATAACTGAAAATGCAGCAATTCGACCAAGCCCAGCAGCAACAGCAGACTTAAAGCCATAACATCGCGCATTATTCATGGACAAAAGATTATTAGGCCCTGGCGTCATGTTGAGCGCAAAACATGCTGGTATAAAGAAAAATAACGCCCAAATTTCCATACTCTTTCCTTAGAAAACGAATACTTTAGATAAGCCCCAGACAAAGCTTAAGCTCATCACATAAGAATAACAGTCTGTTTATTTTGATTTAATGATTATCGAAAAGTGACTTCTTGAAAGTGTTTATTTTCAATACAAACGACAAGCTTAGAGATCCCATCTAACACGACTAACTCTTCAACGCCATTTACATCAACTTTAATGCATTCTTCACGGTCTTCATTACGCTGAGTATCAAGTGCTATGCATTCTATTATTGCTCCTGACCTCAGAGTTAACTGAATAGGATAACGACACATACACACTATTTCTATATAGTCATATTCATTACAACTGATCATTTCATTCACCTTTTAAGGTTTATTGCTCAACGTAAGACGGATAATTGCACAATGCAATATCTTCGCTGCCCTATACGTCAAAATTCACTTTTCTATAGATAAACCGTTCAATATAGCCCCATCTAAAGAACCAACTTCCCCTACAAAGAACCCGTAGTGACACAGTTTAGGAAATAATTACTCACTCATTTATGTGGCGGAAGTCGGACCCATGACACGATAACAAGTAAACCGAATAAGGTATAAATCAATATAAACACCCAATCAGAGGCTTGATAATACAAAATACGTTGTAGCCAATATTGAATGAAGCTTCCGGTATAGTGCGCTTCATTAACTTGCGCGCGTAACCACATTTCCAGTGTTGTGAGTGGGCATATTAACCCCAACCAAGATTGAACAACAACAAAACTGATCCCCACCAGATGAACAACTCGAAACCACCAGTTTCTGATCCAAGCCCATTTAAGGCACCCACCGAGTAAGATTAATATCAAAGAAACAATGATAAAGAAGACAAACGAAAAGTGTAGAAACAAAATAGCATCTGCGAGATATTGATAGAATTTCGTCATGCTTACGGCTCCGAAAAACACCTAACACATAGGCAACCCAGCATAACTATCCATTACATGCAGCTACGACCTCACCGATTGTCTATACGATCAAATATAGGCTAACTAACGTTGCACTAGGTTATGTTCCGTAATTATCTTGGTATCATCGTAGATGCCATTTTCAATCAAAACAATGAAAAAATACGGAAGTTTAACAAATGGACTAACAGCTAGCCCCCTTATGATTAGTTAAAATAACTTAGAGCTTGTCTGCCAACTTTTTGATGTAAGACTTCGCCAATTCCGTATCATCACGGCTTAACCACTTAATACAATCAAACAGTTCCCAAATTAAGCCTTTGTCGCCACTGGTATACACTGGAAAATTTTCATGTTGGGGTACAGGTTCGTCCGTTAACCTGCTTGCCATAATACCGCTTTTATCAAACAACACTTTAAACGGTTTCGAAATCTTAAATGGCTCATTAAGATCTAAACAATGAACCTCTGCACTCGTCAGATCATTGAAAACGTATTTTTTGAAGTGGCAAATGCATTAAGTTTAACTCTTCTTGATTCAAACTTACCTCCGTTTGTAGGAATGTGGTCATGTGCCGTTTTCGTATATTGCTGCCAATATTGAATTCCACTTATTTCGTAGCAGTTACATCTATGACTTTTGTTCCTGCAATTAAATCATGTAGGCAGCGCTTGTCTTTGCGAAAAATAAACAAAATATTAATCAATGACATAAAACTCCCAATAAATGGTATGTACCCTAAAATAACCATAGGCAGTGAACGTTTAACTAATAATTTAGGTAAACCTAGTAACCTTTCATCTAAATCAACAATTGCAATTTCAAACACATTTTTACCAATAGTTTGGCCTTTTTTATGCAGTAAGTATCCATTACAAAGTAGGTATGTAAGCCAGCTATACACGACAAATAACGCCGTTTCCATTGGAGAAACTTGACCAGAACTAGTCATACGCTCACCAACATCTGTATAAAAAAATATGGGGATAATGAAAGTAATAAACACGATAAAATCAATAACTCCAGCCCAAAAACGTGACCATCTAGAGGCCAATTTATATTTTGATGTGTGGTCTACTTCTGTCGCCACTTTAATCTCCTTAAGCAAACATGCCTAAAATATTAGGCCTGCATATTTATATAATTTAATCTACAAAATTGATAACAAGAATAAATTAAATCGGTTACTGATACTAGATATTTTCAGTATCAACTACATGAACATAAAAATAACAAATATTTATTCTCTATTTTAAAAAACGGTAATACTTAGTTTTTGACTATAAACCAGCGCTCTTTCCACCTTTTTTGTCCATAACATCATTAGCATTAAACTGATAAGAAAAATGAGTAGACTAACATCTAGAACAAAGTTAATGACGGCTAGCAACATATTTACACCCCAAAATAAATGGGTTACTTTGCGAAACCCTTTGAATTGCAGGTACATAGAATACGGCTCATGGAAACAGATATAAACTGTCGATATCAAATGAATTAAGCCAATAATCAAAAATGCTACCTCTTGACTATCAACACAATAGCATAAAAATATTGAAAAAATCACTGGAGAAAGATAGAGGCCAGCAGCACGCTGATGCATCCAAAATAGCTGCCTACCACTAGTTCTATTTTTTACACCTTCAAGTTTATGCAAACGATCGAACCTAAAGTATTTATTCTCTTTATTGGTAAAGTAGGGGATCCAAATGGGAGCAAGCAAAAATGCGAACACTATGCCTAATGGTAGAGTAAAAACTAAAACAAGCTCAATCAATGTAGCTTCCTTCCAACTATAAACCGATAGAATATTACCACGCTATTGATATAGTCATCAAACCCTGAAAAAAGTAACATAAAGTGTGTATACTCAAAAATTAAACTATGTTTTTTTTAATGATTTTATTACCACCGTTGTCAACATGGCTCATTATTATTTTTGAGACTTCCAACGGCGTTAAATTAGAATTATCTATTGAAAGGGTATTTTCATGTTCAATTTTCAAAAACTTGGTCCTTTTAGCCAAATCCGACACAGATTCAGCATTTGACAGTTTATTTGTACTCTGACGGCTTTCCGACACACAACGTTCAAGTAAAACGCTTAACCGAGGATTCAAGTGTATGGGGTACACATCAATCCCTTCACGTATAAAAAAGCTTAAGTATTTCTCAACTTCTTCTGAATCACTGTCATTACAGGTCATCGAGGTTAGCACAAGGTGACTGACTCCGATTTCCCTTGCCTTTGAAAGAACCAATCGACGAATGCGATTAGTGAAAGAAAGAAAATCCTTATCCCCAAATTCATCATAAATGGAAAGACTCAGATCAACAGCTAAATGATTGTGAAACAACTTATAGCCAAACTGCTCATTCAAACATGTCGCCACCGTAAGCTTGCCTGCGGCAGGCCCGCCATGTATCCATACTAGCTTCATATAAAATAACCTACTCAACCTTACACTAAACATCTTTTAACGTTGTTTCCCGTTATAAATTCACAACGCTTGATTAAACCATTCCAAATTGCTTCTTCTATATCACTGGCCTCAGGAAAGCCTTAGAAATTCTCACCACTTTTATTACCAATCAAGAAAAAATATACATTAAATATAAAAAGCCACTACCTCAATTTTTTAATTTATTTTTTGTTTGAGTTTACCCTGTATTTTCTATAAAAATTTCCCGAAAGTTTTGATGTAACGAAAAAGAAATTCAACAGAAAAATAGAGTGACATAAAAATTCACGAAGAACCCAACTGTAGAAAATCTGCTCTTCTACGATTAAGTATTAAACACCTAAGCTTAACTTAAGTGATATGCATCGAAAATATATAAAAGAACTCCCATTCCCAGAACCAATAAGATAATAATCACCTTCATAAAATCACCACTCATTTAAAGAATAAGGTAAAGATTTATAATGAAAAAGCATCTATTGGGCCTAAGCTTTTTAGGATTAGCCACATCTTTTGGAGCCTCAGCAAATTGGACATTAGCGTATCACCACGATAAAAACGGTAATGTAATAGAAGGACAGCTATGTCAACTCATCGATGCGGTGGAAGCAGGGCAAGAAGTTAGAATTCTGCAAGATGCAGGTACTTCAAAAGCATTATCTACCGCTGAATATGTATACACTAAAGATGGCAAGGTTTACGCTGAGTTGACATCAAATATTAGTAGTGGTTTTGTTGGCGACAAACTACACATTCATGACAACGCTTATCACTACTTCTCGACTGTAGACACCAGCGGCTACCGACACGCTGCAAGATGGAACGTAGGAGAGCACGTCAATCGTGGTTATAACTCTGACACAATTGCAGTTAAGTGGTTTGTTAACACAGATAAACCATTAGGCATCTTTAACTCCACATGTAACGGTGATGGTGACAACAACCCTGAGACTCCTGATTTGACCAAAGTGCCAACTTGGTCTGCAACAAAAGAATATAAAGGTGGCGAAGTAGTTAAACACAATAACGTTTATTACTACGCGAGACACTGGACATTATCTCAAGAGCCAAAAGACAGTCAAAGTGGACCTTGGACAGCATTGAAGTTTTAATTTAATTACCTATTCAAATTTGTGCCTGACTTTAAATTACTCTGTATATTTACACATAGATAACTTTAATGTTTTTAGGCACTGTACTTATTTTTAACTCCACGATTGGTGGAGTTAAAAATAAACTTAATCCTATCTCACTAGGTACTAAAATTTACTATACCATCACTTATAAATACACTAGCTATTGCTAGAGAGTGCTGCATTTGTAACAGAAAAACATTTAATGAACATTAAGTTTGTGGTCAGTGTACAACTCAATGGAAGTAAATAGAGACTTTGAGCTGAGTACTGCTTAAAGAAGCAAATACTAAAGCAAACGCCTTTTTATAACTGCTATTCTTCATATTACTAATATTAGTCTTTCTTAAATAAACATGACCACTCACAGTATTAGTTTTACAAATAAGTCCATAATAATAACTAAAATTGTCGATACCACTCTAACAGTGCTTTCCGAGGCCAGATCATTAAATACCCCGTTGGTTTATACTGACCTTCCACATACAAACGTTTACGCTTTTTATTATTCAACGCTGCACTTTTATCGGCATCGCTTTCGCTTAATTTAAAAAACTTGGCACCGCCTTGTTCAGGAATACTTCGTAAATATTGAGTATTTTTACTAATATCACCAACCGCCTTATCCCAAAACCAGCTTTGAGCAAAAACCCCTGAAATGTTGGGCTGACAAAGCACTTCTTTCGCCACTTCCTTATAAAGCCGGATCCAACCTTCTTCTAAGAAATGGGGCTGAATTCTGCGATCATCCATATGAAGTTCAAAGAGCCGTTTATAATTACCTCTCAGATCCAAATACAAGGTCTTCAGACCATAACACGCCTGAGAGATCCCTCCACAAAGCAAAAAGCGACGGGGAAGACCGCTTACCTCTAAGTGACAAATCGAAGACGTAGGCAACATTTTTAACGCGGCGATATGAATGTCTTTTTTAAAATAATCATGGTGAGCATCCAAATACATGGTGCCACCACTTTCTATATACTGACAAATATCACTAAACCAATCGGTGATCGCCATTTTGGTTGTTGGCGCTATTGCTGAAGATGAGGCATTATGTTTATTCAATGTCGCTAAACTTCGTTGCATCAACATTAATAAAGCCAATCGATGCATAGTATAAAGAGCCTCTGCACCTTCCGTTTGGACTATTTTCTCAAACCATGGTGCTAAAAAACCAGGAAACTGGGTATACGGGCTGGTATTGCGAGCACCTGAAAAAAAAGACAAGTAATGTGAGACAGGAAAACGCGATAAGAATTGATTTTCCGAATCGGCTTCAATGTCACATACATTAGCTAGAATACGCTGCTCTAGACTCATATCACCTCTCCTCCTGAAATGGGTAAATTTGCCCCATTCATGTACTCTGCTCCTTCGGAGAGTAAAAAGGCCACAACAGGCGCAACGTCTTTTGTTGAGGCATTACGGCCCAGTGGGTGCTTTTCAGCATGCAGCTCAACCAGTTTATCCGGTACGTGGTGCAAAAAGGAGGTTTCCATCATAGAGGGCGACACCGCATTCACTTTTAACCCTTTGTGTCCATACTCTGCTGCAACCGCACGCATGAGCCCCATTAACGCGTATTTTCCTGTGGTATAATGTGCCATGGCCGAAGGGGGCAACCCTAGCGTGACACTGCTCAATAAGAAAACAATATGTCCAGATCCCCGCTTAGCCATTCTAGGAGCAAAATACTTCAAAACATCAAATGCCGCCAAAGTTTGCAGATGAAAATCTTGCTGAAAATCATCTCGGGTTAACGACTTAAAACGCTTCATCTGTAAAGGAGGGGCTTGCAAAATTACAATCTGATCTGGCATATCGCACACTTCACTCACTTGCTTTATCAAAGATTGTGTACCGACTTCGGTATTAAGATCCGCTGGCATAGGAATAATATCACCGCAATATTGCCGATTTAACGCAACCAACTTTTCTGGATGCTGAAAGCAATGAGCCAAAACCTGAACGTCATCACACTCAAGCTGTTTGATGATTTCTATACCAATGTCGGAGCTTGCTCCTAAAATTAAGACGTGTTTCATTGCCATGATCTTTCTCCCATCCCTATTATCAGCCTTCAAAAACACCCGCTTTTATGGTTGCCTTTGACACTTTCTGACCATGCTGATTCACAATGTATGCCTTAATTGAGATACGTTTTAAGCCTTCATTAACCTCTACTACTTCACCAGAAATCGTAAGTTCGTCACCAATGTACACCGGACGTCGAAAACTGGTTTCCACTTCTTGCAATAGCGCATTTCTCCCTGGTAAGTAAACGCCCACCAGCGTGGAATACAAAGAAGCTGTTAACATGCCATACACCACCCGTTCGGCATAACCCCGCTCTTTTGCAAAGCTAGGGTCCACATGCAGCGGATTGGTATCACCACTTATCTTTGTAAACGCATCAACCAAATCGGCAGTAATCAAGCGTGAAAAATCATGACTCAACCCGACATGGATTGTCGCTAAAGTATAATTTTCCATACTATGCCCCTTATGCCGTAAGCTTTTGTGCAATTAAATCAACCGTAGCGCCAACATGACCGGCTTGATTCATCTGCTCGATTTCAGCCATGGATAACTTAATGTGAAACTCTTTTTCCAGCGCATCTATGATCTGAATTTGCGCCAACGAATCCCAATCTTCCGCATCATCTGCGGTGGTATTGCGAGTAATTTCCAATTCATCATCATCCAGTACATCTTGAATAATGTCACTTAATCGATCGAGTATATTCATCTTATGCTCCTTGCATTCGAAAACTTAATGACTAACTTTCACCTTCATACCACTATCGCGTAATTACCTATACTTCAACAGCATAGTTGATGGTAATGGGTATTTCTTGGTGCTGAGGGGAGTTTGTTAATGCCAACTTCCATATTGTGTGACCGTTATCGTGCTGCTGGACAAAATCAAACCCTAGCGATGGATAATGCTCAGCCACTAACGCGTTTTTTGTTGTGGGTATGTAAGTCCCGATGATTTCCTCGCAATCAGCTTTGACCGCAAATGTCTTTAATGCCGTAAACATCGCTAATTCAAACTCGCGTTTAATCACCCGACAACTCATGAGCCACAGCTCAACGTGTAACGCTTTACCTACAATACGCCCAACAATCACCGACACTAAGCCATTATCACCATAACAATCAGACAACCTGCCATAAAGAGTCACGTGTTGATCGGACTCTGATAAGGCGCTAATTTCTTGCTCGGTGTAACGCTGGGTCGTTAAATTAAACTGATTCGTTTTATTGGTTAACTGCGCAATGCGAGATAAATACACCCCTTCAAACGGCCCGATGTCCGCTTTCATCTCTAAAGAATATAAAAATTGACGATAATCCGAAAACTGCGCCTGCTGCTGAGCCCGTTGGTTATTTTGCAAGTACATTTGCCCGCGAGTGGCATCTTCTTTATTCAGTGACGTGATTTCAAAATAGCCCGCTTTGTCTAATACACTGATGTACTGACTAATATCATGACCTATATTCGGCACTGATACTGAGGGTAACTGCTCACTCACGAGTTGTCTCTCAGCGGGGTTATCATCGATAAACACCAAACTGTCCAGACCAATATTAATGTCTGCCGCAATGCTTTTTAGGTGTGTGTCTTTACACTGCCAATTGGCACAGATCTGAGTAAAGTCTGATACCGCTAATTGGCTGTCAGGGTGTGCTAACCCCAGTTTAGCGTTGTGAATATCATTCTTACTTGAAATGGCGAGTAAAACCCCCCTCTGCTTAAGAGAGTGAACGTACTGTTGCATTTCACTGAATGCGGCTGCTTGAGGTGTTTCATGACCCAATTTAAGCCCGTCTACGCCATCATCACCAACCACTCCTCCCCACAGTGTATTATCCAAATCACACACCAAACATTTTTTACTCCGACCTAATACCGCATTGATTTGTGCAGCCACACTACGTCCCAGTAAGGGGAACGCATCCGTACTCATTGCGTATTTATAAGCATGCCATTGCCTTCGATCATACCATCGCTCAAGGCCAAACCAAGCCGCTTGATAATGAATATCGTGCACCATCATGGCTCGGTTGTTTCTGGCGTATTGGGCAAATTTATCGTTTAAACGTGAGACAAAAACGGACTTTCCTGAATATGCTGTCGCATCAAAATTACCTAATGGGCGACTAAATGGCGCTTCAAAATTATTCTGGATGATCGTGGCCCCTTCAAACTTAGCCGCTAAACTTTGCCAAACCTGTTCAAAATGCTGATAAGTTTGCTCTACCAAAAGCGACACCTCTTCTTCACTGGCAAAAGCATCAGGCCACTTCGTAATATTCATACTCGATGTATGCACATATATAAACTGAGGCGAAAATTGCGCTAAATCTGAATTTTCAAATACCGCCTCTTCAAAAAATTGGTTAAATTCAGATTGATAAAATTCAGGGTTAAAACCTTGTTGCAATAAAAACAAATCAATAAATTTCACCATCTCTGCGGTAGTAGATCCCCCTAACACCGCCACCTTTACTGGTGTTAATGTTTCATTTTCTCGAAGGGTGCGTCTCATCTTACGATTTTTACGTTGTAAATGCCCTACATCCAAAGGGTACAAAATGGAGTTATTATTTGCCTGTGTCATAGCAAGAGCTCCTTATCAAAAATCAGCTTGGTTTACATTGCCTAAAAACATCAAAGGTGCCTGAAAGCGCCAATTTCAGGTGCAGTAACGATCGGCTGTCCATCACCAAGTTGCGTTTTAATGTCAAAGGGTGATCGCCAATCGCATTTAACCCTTCATCCAAGGTTGTCGCCGATTCAATACCTAGTGCATCAATGTGTGGTATCTGCCCCGGCTCCCAAATGCCGCTGGGATAGCAAAAATCATTCAATGCTCCCTGACAATCGAGTTCGGCTTCTAACAAGGCTTTGTTTTTTTCTATCTGGTGACGTAATTGAGGCGCATCCAATGGTAATTGGTGACCATGAGTGTGTAATTGAAAATTAGCGAATTGATTAGCTAAGTCAGCTTGGCGTAGCTCTTCAAAACTGGCATTCTGAAATAATTTGTTATTGATTAAACTCTTATCTAACCCAGCACCCAACACCATGCTTTCTAAAAAAGCCAACTTATCTGGATCCGATTTTCCGTTCAGGTGAGCTTCAACTTGAGCCACGATCTCTTGCGGCTGACCCGAAAAAGAATACGTTTCTCCCGCTTCTGTTACCGTAAAATGGTGAGCCCCCGTCTTCCATATCAAATATTGCACCAATACATTCACCACCGGGATCTGGTGTGAAACATAATAGGTCGTAACGTATAACGTCGACGGAAACCGATAACGTTCTAATATAGGCAGCATATCCACCACACTGGCATACCAACCATCATCAATCGTTAGGACTACGGGGTATTTGTACTTCACTTCCCCCTTTAAATGCCGCTTTGCTTCTTGCAGGCTGATCACCTGATATCTTGAGTCCTGCAAATAATTTAAAATTTCATGCAGCTTAGGTTTTGAAATAAACACACCCGGCCAAAATTCATTTTCTCCTTGCTGCGCCACCGAATGAAAACACAAAATAGACACTTTATGACGATTTATATAGCTACATAACCGCTGAATACCTGTGTAATAAAGCGTGTGATAAATAAAATGTTTAAGTGCTCTCATATTCGGTTAACCCCTAAACTCTGTGATGTACCTATTTACATCACTAGAAAAACCGCCACATATTGTTATAGAGAGCATAATTGACGCCAAAATTGCCAGCCCATGAAGAAAAAGCCAAGAAAACAAAATAAGAAACTGAAATATAAATAAAAAAAGAAATAAATTTGAGAGTTAAAAACAATAAAAAACGTAAACTAACGCCCCAACATGGGGAAGTTCACCATCAACCTCTCAGCAATGAACGTCGCATTTTGCAATGCAGGCTGCCTACTTTTTAATTCATTGTGAAGGTTTACCGTCTACTTAACCGAATGAATGACAGGCATCGTCGCTTTTCTAGCTAATAGACTGATCTATGAAGACGCTTGATGTACTATACCGACATATCCCTCACAATAACGCCATAAGCAATCAGTGAGGTTCACTGCTGACGAAAGGTAAAAACATGGAAGCAGAACTAATTGAAATACAAAACTTCCTAGCACAATATCCGCCATTTAATGAGCTCAGTGACGAGGTTCTTGAACACATAACCCGGCACATTGAGATTTCATATTATCGCCAAGATACCCCTATCATTCATTTCGGCGATCAGATCAACGATTTGTACATGGTACGAAGTGGCGTCGTTGAAGTGTATCGCCGTAAGGGTGAACTCTATAACCGACTGGATGAGGGCGATCTATTTGGCCAAATGGGACTTCTCACGAATAATAAGGTTCGCTTCCCAGTTAAGGCCATCGAAGATACCCTGGTGTATTGCATTCCTGAAGCCGTTTTCCAAGAGCTGTACGATAATCATGACAGCTTCGCAGATTTTGTTGAAGTAGAAGACAACGCTCGCCTAAGACAAGCAGTGTCGAACAGCAACGAACAAAATGACCTCACGACATCAAAGGTGCGTACGTTGCTGACTCGTGATGCCCCCTCCGTCACGAAAACCGAAACCATCCAGAGTGCCGCCATTAAAATGGCAGAAGAAAATGTCTCTTCCCTGCTCATCATCGATCCTGATGTTGGCGACGATGACGATGAAGAGGATCTCAACCCCGTGATCGGCATCATCACCGATCGTGATTTGTGTACGCGCGTACTTGCGGAAGGCCTCGATCCTAATGATGAAGTTTCTAGCGTCATGACCGTGGATGTGATCTCACTGGATCACAATGCTTATGTCTATGAAGCCATGCTCACCATGCTACGTTATAACGTGCATCACCTTCCCGTGCTGAAAGACAAACAACCTATAGGTATTATCGAAACCACCGACATTGTTCGTTACGAATCACAAAACTCGCTTTTATTGGTAAGCAGTATTTTCCAGCAACAAAATATTGAAGAACTGGCCGTACTGTGTGAACAAGTAAAAGACAGCTTCGTTCGCTTAGTCAATGAAGACGCCAACTCCCATATGGTCGGCAGTGCCATGTCGGTAATTGGTCGCAGTGTAAAGCAACGCCTAATTGAGCTGGCCGAGGAAGAACTTGGTCCTCCTCCCGTGCCATATTGCTTCTTAGCCCTTGGTTCTATGGGGCGAGATGAACAACTGATCGTCACCGATCAAGATAACGCCATTATTCTTGATGACAGCTATCAATCCGAAAAGCACGGTAAGTACTTTGAGCAATTGGCCACCTACGTGTGTGATGCCCTTGATAAATGCGGTTACACTTACTGCACTGGCGATATCATGGCTACCAATCCAGATTGGCGAATGACACGCCGCGAATGGGAAGCCTGCTTTGCCGACTGGATAGACGATCCTAACCCAAAAGCCTTACTCAATGCGTCCATTTTCTTTGATTTAGATGGTGTGCATGGCCGCCTAAAATGGGCAGAGCAGTTAAATGGGTTTATTGTCAGACGCGCCCGTAAAAACAACCGATTTTTGGCTTGTTTAGCCCGTAACGCCTTAAATCGCACGCCTCCTCTTGGGTTCTTCAAAGACTTTGTGATGGAAAAAGATGGCCGTCACAATAATTCCATTAACCTAAAACGAAGAGGAACCGCCCCTCTGGCCGATTTGATCCGTGTTCATGCGCTAGCCGTTGGTTCACGTTCACAAAACTCCTTTGAACGCCTTGACGACATCATAGATGCAGGCATTTTACCTAAAGGACGCGCTCAAGATTTGCGTGATGCCATGGAATTCATCTCCATGGTACGAATTCGACACCAAGCATTAGATGTAGAGCAAGGAATTGAACCTGATAATAATATTGAGCCCGAAAACCTATCAGATTTTGAACGCCGCAATCTAAAAGATGCGTTCCAAATCTTGAGTAATGCTCAAAACTTTTTGAAGTTCCGATACCAAGCTAGTAATAACTTTAAGTGAGGCAAGGAATGCTGAAGCGACTGATGCAAGCCCCAAGTATTGACTGGGAAACCAAATATGAAAAAAAGCAAGCCCTGGCCTCACATGCTTGTTTGCAAGAATTTTACGCCACGCCCATTCCCACAGCGGATACGCCACTAGAGGAGATTGAGTTTTTAGCGATGGACTTTGAAACAACCGGCCTCGATCCTAAAAAAGACGACATCATTACTATTGGGGTCGTACCTTTTACGCTCAACCGTATTTTTATCAATCGAGCTCAACACTGGACAGTAAGGCCAAGGCAACAACTGGCGGAAGACTCTGTGGTGATACATGGCATTACTCACAGTGACATTTTAGATGCCCCCGATTTGTCAGACGTGTTTGAGCATATCTTAAAAGCCATGTCGGGACATATAACGGTTGTGCACTACAAACGCATCGAACGTGAGTTTTTTGATCGAGCATTAAAAACAAGAATACAGGAAGGCATTGAATTTCCAGTCATCGATACTATGCACCTCGAAAGCAAAATCCAACAAAAGGAAGCAGGAGGGCTTTGGAATAAACTGAAAGGGAAAAAATCCGAATCGGTACGGTTAGGTAAAACCCGAACTCGTTACGGGCTTCCTGCCTACACACCACACCACGCCCTAACCGATGCCATTGCCACCGCAGAGTTACTGCAAGCACAAATCGCCCACCACTTTGATGCAAAGTTACCAATACGCGATTTTTGGCAATAATTCTTCATTACTGTCCCCATATAGAGGAGTATGCAAACCTGCTCCTCCACTTCTAAAATTTCTTTTCACCACAACTTAGTAAAAATAAATTTCAATTTTATTTTTGTCTAAATCCTCGCCAATTTATGCGGATGATAACCTATTAACAACTATGACATTTGCTCAAATCTAAAGCACTATGAATGCCGACGACTTTCTATTTTTCGACGTAATTCTCAGTATTCACCCAAAAATAAAAGGCATATTTTTCTGGTTATCTCTCTTTTAAGCTGATAATGTGCCGCCCCTCACATTAACCGTGAGAATATTATGCAACGCAATTCAAATAAAGTGGATGATAAACGAGTTCCAATTATCGCCATTGGTTTCATCAGTTTTTTCCTACTTTCTTCTCTCATCGACCTGTCACTCGTCACCAGTGTGATTCAGTCCATGTTTAGTTCAGCGACATCACAATTTGGTTACTTCTGGCAATGGTTGATGGTGATCAATTTTGCTATCGCAGTAGTCATTGCGGTTACCCGTTACGGAAAGATCCGGCTGGGGCAACAACAAAAGCCAACCATCGGTACGTTTCGCTGGTTAGCGATGATCATGTGTACCCTGCTTGCGGGCGGTGGTGTTTTCTGGTCGGCCGCTGAGCCAATTTATCACTTTATCACCCCACCACCGACTTTCGAGCACATTGTAGGGTCTTCAGCACAAGCTGCTGCTCCCGCATTAAGTCAAAGTTTCCTTCACTGGGGCTTTTTAGCTTGGGCAGCTTTAGGCACGTTAGCAACCATTGTGCTTATGCATGCTCACCATCAAGGCGGTGTAAAGCTTCGCCCTCGCGCATTGCTGTACCCATTGCTTGGTAAGCGATTAGAGAACCACTGGTTTGGTTCAGTGATCGATGCCTGCTCTATTATTGCTGTCGCCGCGGGCACCATTGGCCCAATTGGTTTCTTAGCGTCACAGCTTGGCTATAGCCTTGAGGTAGTCTTAGGCATTGAGAACTCGGTTAGCAGCCAACTGACCATTCTAGCGGTCGTAGTGGCTGTGTATTCGGTATCTGCGTTCACAGGAATGGACAAAGGCCTGCAATGGCTTAGCCGCTTAAACGTCGTGGGCGCTTTTGCGCTGCTCATGGTCATGCTGGTGTTTGGACCGACTCAGTTTATTTTTGAGCATTTCGGTTCAGCGTTTGGACTGTATCTACAACAATTACCAGCAATGAGCTTAAATACTCAGGCTCCTGCCTGGAATTCATGGTGGACATGGTTTTTCTGGGGCTGGTTCATTGGCTTTGCACCCATGATGGCCATTTTTATTGCTCGAATTTCTGAAGGCCGTAGCATTCGTGAACTGATCCTTACGGTGGCGATTGGCGCGCCTATTGTCACTAACTTTTGGTTTACGGTTCTAGGTGGCACTGGCATTTTCTTTGAACTGCAATCTCCAGGCAGTATCTCAGAACCATTAAATAATGCCGGATTACCTGCGGTACTGTTAGCCACACTGGCCCAGCTGCCATTTAATGAGCTGTTGGTTCCGGCCTTTCTGGTGCTCACCACCACGTTTGTAGTCACAACGGGTGATTCAATGGCCTATTCCATTTCGATGGTGGTGTCTGGCAATAATGAACCAACCAAATTACAGCGTCTATTCTGGGCTATTGTAATGGGGTGTGTGGCTGCGGTGTTATTAGTCGCGGGAGATGGCGGACTTAATGCATTACAATCATTCATCGTCATCACAGCCGTACCGGTTTCTTTGCTCCTCGCAGCAACGCTCATTACAGGACCAATGGCGGTCTTGCGTATGCAGGTCAACAAACAACAAGAAAAAAGCAACAAACACTTAGCTACCACACCGGAAGTTGCTAGAACAACACTCTAGGCATCTAGGAAATGTAGAAAAACTTTATCCAAAAGTGATGATCAAAAAAGGGAGCGATTACGCTCCCTTTTTTATTTCTTCAATTTACCTTTCAAAACGCTCAGTGCGCATACCCATTAATAAGCTCACACACATCAGCAGTAAGACAATTGTAAATGGTAGGGCTGTTGAAATCGCTCCTGCTTGAAGAGCCTGAATCGCTTCCGCACCACCAATCCACAATAAGGCTACAGCAATCGCACCTTCCATGAAGGCCCAAAATACACGTTGCAAGACAGGTGCATCCACTTTACCGCCCGCGGTAATACTATCAATAACCAGCGAACCAGAATCAGAGGAAGTTATGAAGAAAACCAAAACCAGAACCACTGCAATCACAGACAACATGGTACCCATTGGTAATGTATCAAACATTTGGAACATCGCCAGTGGTACATCAGTTAAGCCTTTCTCACCCAGTTCACCAACGTTATTAATCACCTGATCAATGGCCATACCGCCAAATACAGACATCCAAATTACCGTAACAACAGTCGGTACGATCAAAACGGCGGTCATAAATTCGCGTACAGTACGACCTTTTGAGATACGAGCGATGAACATACCAACAAATGGGGACCAAGAAATCCACCATGCCCAGTAGAATACTGTCCAGCCTTGGAACCAGGCTTCATCTTCACGACCATGCGGGTTACTTAATGGAATAATATTCTCAACGTACGCCATTAGTGTCGTCGGAATTGTGCCTAAGGTCACCGCATAGCCAATCAAAGCGACTAAGATCAGCAGTGCAAATGCAACGATCATGTTGATGTTACTGATGACTTTTACACCACCATCAATACCACGTACCACAGACACAACTGCCAATAAGGTCACCACGGTGATCACCGTAATTTGAAGCCCCATACCCGCTTCAATGCCAAAGACATGATGTATACCACTTGCCGCCTGTTGAGCTCCTAGCCCTAGAGAAGTAGCAAGGCCAAACAACGTCGCCAATACCGCTAAGATATCAACAATATGACCAGCCCAGCCCCACGCACGATCACCCAGTAATGGATAAAAGATAGAACGAATAGAGAGTGGTAACCCTTTATTATAAGCGAAAAATGCCAACGACAGCGCCACAACACCGTAAATAGCCCAAGGGTGTAAGCCCCAGTGATACATAGTCGCACCAAGAGCCAATTTCGCTGCTTCTGGAGTATTTGCTTCCACACCTAGTGGCGTTTCATACCACCCAGTAAAATAGGCCACGGGCTCAGCTACGCTCCAAAACATAAGGCCGATACCCATACCCGCCGCAAATAACATCGACAACCAGGAAATAAAAGAATAATCTGCTGCTGCATCTTGGCCGCCTAAACGGATCTTACCAAACGGTGTAATAATAAGAGCCAAGCAGAAAAGAACAAAAATATTACCCGACCAGATGAACAGCCAATCAAATGCACCTATGATTTGCCATTTTAGCCCATCTAATGCTGCTTTAGCGGATGCTGCATCCATCAAAAGCGTAGCAATTAAGAACAGCGCAATTAATCCTGCGCTGACACCAAATACAGGGTTATGTACATCAAACCCCCACTTTTGCACATTATCTTGACCGACCGTATAGTCAGTGCTGTCGATACTGTACTTATCAATACCTTTAGTCATTCATCCTCTCTTGAAACTTCCCTATTAGCTTAAATTACGACGAGAACAGACACTGTTAAGTGATCACCCAATAAAATCTGTACTCGTCGCAATTACATCTGTGAAACCAACACATTGTACTAAAGTTAGTCCACAGCACCAGCAAATGACGATTAATCAAGCACTTTCTTACTATAAACCGCATCAAGTGAACAAAATAACTCCATATACTTACCTGTTTACAACCCGATAGTATTAATTTAGTAACGAGAATTTGGTTACTCTTCATCCAAACAAGTCTTAAAAACCTATCATATAATCCAAAGGTACCTACCTGTTTCTTAACACCGAACATGCAAAATACCCACATTGGGTAAATAGGTTTTATAGTTTCAGATGCTACAATTGCTCCGTGTAAAACCACCAGCTATCACACATGAGCCAGAAACCAGATCGCCTTACCGCAATGAAGAACATCATAGAACAAGCGAAACAAGAGCTTCCTATCTATGAATCTGACACCTTTTATTGTGGGCCTGACAATAACTGCATTGGTTGCCCTAAAAAACTGATGGAATTGGTTGATTCAGAATTGACCTATTGGGAGCATGCACTGTCACGTGGAATCACCCCACAGTTTGATGAAATAGCTCGGTTTGGAAAGTTATGTAAAAACATAAAACGGGGATTGGTGCGTAACAACCTTATTTCATCCTAAAAGAGCTGATGATGTGTCAGATTGTTGGATCTCAAAGTGTTGAATGGATAACCAACGGGTCATCAAGAAGGTGACAAACTATTGAAAACGACTTTTAGTGAGCAAGGTTCGGTAGGTTACCTCTTCGGGCAAACGCTTTAATCAACGTTTACCCGAAAAAGATTTATTATTAAGACGATAAATTTTGGTGTAACTGACTTTTTGTTTTTTGCGTCAGAATAAACAGAGCCGGAAGCGTCGCAACAGCGATATACACACCGACATACATAGAGCCAAAATCCATCACTTTCGTTACGATTAATGGCGTTAATCCACCAAAAATGGACAAGGCAATATTATAACCAATACCAAGACTGGCAGTTTGGTTAGGCACCTGCAGCCATAATAGCGCCGCTAAATTACCTAAAATCATGGCTGATAGTAAACTTATTCCCAATACAGCAATAAATTGTAATACAGTCACGCCAGATCCGAGCATCATGAACAGTGGTACTGCACAAAGTAAGATCATCATAGAGCCCATCTTGAATGTTTTTTCTGGGCCAGGACCTCGATCGGTTAGATAAGCAACTACGCCAAGTAACAATACCAACATGGTAGAATTGATCAGAGGCAGGTTTTCAATATTGAGCGATTTACCTAAAATCCCACTTGCTAAATTTTGAACATAAAAGACAACGGCTCCCAAAATCGAGATACAGAAAACACGAACAATACCTTCCATTGATTTAGAACTTGTTTCATTCGAAGTATTTCTAGGTAGCTCAGGTAATGATAAGCGGAAGTAAAGGCTAATAAGAATATTTACAACACCGACTAACAGTGGAATACGCCATCCCCAGTCATGCATTTGAGCATCCGTTAACGTCATTTTTAAGCCAGCTACGATAAGCAATGATAAAATAACACCAATAATAGAGCTCGCTACGATTAAGCTGCTGATTTTCGAGCGTTCAGAAGGCTTAGCATCATGAAGAAGGTAACTGATCAAAGTTGGGTATTCACCGCCAAAACTGAACGCCTGTACCATTTGGAACAACAAGAAAACCAAAACAACGTATTCGCCCACAATACTGACAGGTACAAACGCCATGGCTACCGTAGCGACACCTGTTAATGCATTACAAAAGATAAGCGCTTTCTTACGACCTACTTTATCAGCATAACGCCCAATCAGTACGCCACCTAAAGGACGAACCAAAAAACGTAAGGCGAATATCGCCCACACAACAGTCACTGCGCCATCGACGCCCTGAGAAGCAAAGAGATCGGAAATATAGATGGATATTGATGCAAACACAGCAATATCGTAAAACTCCATAGCATTACCTAATACGGCACTGGAGCGTTGTTTCCAAGTGAGTGACATGAATTATAATTCCTCAATAATTTCTACCTGATTGCTATCAGGATCTAAACAAAAAAAATATCGAAACTCGCCAAGCCTCGCATGGCGAATTTCAGTTGTTACTGTTGAGTCTTTCAGGCTTGTGTATAAAGAGTCCAAATTATCTGAACAAAGCGCAAAATGACGAATTCCGATTTCTCTAAGGTGGATAAGTGATTCTTTACTACTAGGTTCAACCTCTTCTTTAAAATGAAACAACTCTATCCGAGAACTTTGATTCTTTAGCATTCTGATCTCGACACTATCGTCTTGATGTGTTGCTGAAACTTCATAGCCAAACTGCGAGTAAAAACACGTACTGACCTCTATATTTTCCACCGTTAACGAGACATGGTGTAGCTGTCCAGACATGCTAACGTCACTCCTTGTTTAACTAGCTGCTTAAATAACTCGGAATCTGGTTTGTTCAAGCAGCCAAATTTTTGCTTTATGCCGTTTATCCGCCGAGCTTCATCAAATTCAGAGCTGCGATTAATAATGGAAATTTCCTTTACCGATTTCCATTGCAACATATGGCGAATCGTATCTAATTCATCTTGGCTGAGCTTAATGCGCCCAAATTGATACCCTTCGTTCCTTCTAACCCTGAGCTCATCCATTTCAAGAGAACGTTGCACCGAAGTTTGACCAACATAAGGCAATATTAATGCTTCTTTATGTTTCCCCCAGCACTGCTCTGATAAATCTTCAATTTGCGTTTTTAGATGTGAAATTTCTTGTACAAAGCCGAAAGAAATAGGACTGACAGCAGACACCGAAAGTAAGTCATACTTTGAGCCATGCTGCGTCACAAAATCAATCTTAGTAATGTCGCTCGTGGAAGCACGAAGGGTATCTAAATGTTTATTATCCAAGCTTTCCCATAGGTGCAACCCTGGGCATAAACGACGATGAAGTACTTTATGTAAACCACTTTCCCAATAAGCAATATGCCAAGGGTAATTAGTCGAAATAGTGTTTACTGTTTTATCTTGGACATCAACACGTGAAAATGAGACTGACAGATCATCCATTCCCATATATTCAACATGTCGTTTAAATACATGGCAAACAGCTTCCATATCCGTATTGTGTACATCCATAATTTCTCTCTCAATTAAACAAGTAACAACGTCCTATCATGTCCGGGCGAGGAGTCTAACGTATATGAGCAATTGATTGAACATAATTTTACGCAACTGGTTTAATTTAAATAAAAAATGGAATCGCTAAGCCCATTTAAGCTCAATTTTTCAGCAAACCACAATAAATTGACCTAAGTCACTCTATAATATTGAAATTATCAATATAAGTGACGAGCAGCATAGTGAGTGCTTACTTAAGCGCTACTTTTTAATGAGGGAGAAATAACCAATTAAAAAGAATCGTTTCACTTTACTTTTTTAGCTGTACAATCATTCAAACATCAAGGAAATGAATGTGTCATATTAAAGAACCAAATTTAAGGATAATATTTTGAGAATATTGCTGTTATTGCTATTAATCACTTCCTTTAAAGTAAATGCATTGATTGCTGAACCACATGACTCACCCCACAGTCATAACAAAGACACCTCGTATAAAACCCATTATTTGTATACAAAAAATTACCCGGAGTCGGCTTTTTCTTTTATATCATCAGACAATGACATTCATCATATACCACAGCCTGAATTACCACATGCAAATTGGTTTACAGCCCAAGATGCCCAAGTATTTGGCATTATGCAGCTAGCAGCCGCTGGTGTTTCCTTTTGGGCATCGGAAAACCCTGAAGCAGCTGGATGGTTTTTAACTGGTTCCAGTGTGTTTATGCTCAACTTAGAAAATCGAGCTGTTGGTGCTACAAGCTTTGCCACCCTCGCAGCGTTAGGGACTTATAATATATCTCTTGATGAAGAAGAAACCCCTAAAAGTGACATTTTTTTAAACAATATGATTGGTTTGAACTTGGTTATGTTATCTGTAATAGCCACTGAAATGGTATTTCCTAACTTCAGTGAAAACCTATTAATTTACCCAGACATACATGGTAACTGGTACATGAACTACAACTATCGTTTTTGATCTCAATAAAATACCGCCCAAATAGCCCAAACTCCTCGGTAGTAGCTTCATCATACTACCGTTGCATTTTACTCTTCTATACCAATGTATAAAGTACGCAATATTATTAACCCACGAGCAAGCCAGTAAAAATAACTCAGGCTATATGTATCAATGTTAATAATCCCTTCTTCTTTAATATATAAAATACATAATTATCCTTTTCATTATATGAATTCAATGATAGCTTCCGTCGAACTATAACCAATAGTGATGATTGTGTGCACTAAGTACGCAGTACAAAAAATAAATACGAATAACTAGTAATGGAATAAATATGCGTAAAAAGCCCTCTATCAAAACACTTACCGCCCTAATGTTGATGGGATTTTCTGGTTATGCCAGCTCTAGTCCAGTAGAAGGCGTTATTGGCATTGGTTACGACTTTGGTGGTGATACGTTAGTTACTGCCGTCTATGCAAACGGTGACAGTCAAGATATAAAATCGCATGAAGGCCTCTCTCTCTATGGGGGGGCTGACATGTATTTCGGTGGTTCATTTAAAGCACGCGGAACAGTGGGCTACAAATTTACAACAACTTCAGCATCAAACGGAGAAGTAAGCTTTAGTCGAGTTCCTTTTGATTTGGTTATTTTTAATAACCTAGGCCGACATAGTTTTGGTATTGGCGGAACATATCATACTGCCGTTGAACTCGAGTGTGTTATACCAGGCTCTTGTAACGGAACGGCTTCTTTCGACGATAGTTTTGGCCTCGTCTTTCAATATGAATACGCATTTGATTTTGGCAACAACACACAAGTCGTTTTAGGCGCAAAATATACAAACATTGAATATACAGTGAAAGCCACAGGTGCCACTGTAGATAGCGGTGGTGCTGGCGTTACCCTTGGATTTCTCTTCTAATAACTCCGCTTAATGCATTCCCTCAATTAATACTCAATGGCTCTTCAAAATGGAGAGTCATTCTTCTCTCTCTTTTGTATATATTTTTAACCATAAAAACATTTCAGCAAAACCTAACAATTACTCAAGCTAAAGCGAAATACACACCTAACCTTATCAAAAGCCTCCGTTACTTTTTAATGTATTGATTCAGTTACTCTCACTCTGATATTCCTCTTTAATTGTAACTTCTCCATAAAAATAAAACATTGTTTTATTGACAGGTAATAGTTAAGATAGTGCCATTCACCGAAGTTATTGATAAATGCAATTCAATGAAAAAAATAAAGAAACTCATTTTAGTGGCACTCATTCTAAGCATGACTGGCTGTTCAGCTATTGTCGCGAGAACCAATGGAGGAGAATTTGGTCATCCCTTTTCAGGAACAGCACAAGCTGTATTGTTTCAACCATGTGGTCTTGCTAACTCAGCCATCTTTTGGTTTTGGCCATACCCTATATTTTTAGCTGATATACCAATCTCTTTGGCCGCTGATATTATATTACTTCCTGCGGACTTAATTATGATGTCCTCTGCTGGTCCTGCTTATAGTAATGTCCATTATTACCCATTAAAGCAATGCGCATTCGGCGCTTAATTTAGAAAAAGTATGTAAGCCAAAGAGCCCTTTTTCTTTGGCTTCTAATCTTCACCTATATAAAAAAACACGATGCAGTTATATCAATTATCCGACGCTAAGCTTTTTTTTTGACTCTATGCTGAAGCATAGTAGTTGGCGATTTTTCAACTTCCAGAGCAAAGTCTGATTCTACACAATGACGAATACAATGATGCTAATAGTTTTAAATCCAGATATGAAAATACAATCAAAAATTGATCTTAAATATCTGTTAATGAAATAATATTCAGATTATGAAGGTTAATATATTCTATTTATTTACCTTACTCCATAAAACAAAAATACACTTAAATAAAACATTGAAAACCAATATGAAACTAAGTTAGCATTTTACAGCTTGTAACCATAAAGCCAATAAATGCTAATTAATAAAGGTTAACCATGTTTATTCGTAAATTAATATTCATTTCTTTATCCATTCTATTCTCTTTATTCAGTTTTACTTCTAATGCTTCAGAACCGCCTAAAGTATTAATTATGGCTCCATGGATCGTAGAGCCCGGCACCCAAGTTATGGTAGAAACATTTAAAAATAAAGCAGATAATAAAGGATGGAAAACAGAAGTCATTACTGAACAACATGATTTTTTAAATATTCTAAAAAACAAAGAAAAATCAAAAACACTGCCTGATGCCATTGTCATCAATTTAGACCCCAATACGATCCCTGAAGTCTTAGACCTAACAGAAAAACTTAATATTCCTGTATTTGGTATGGATTCGCTTTCCTCTCCACACTTAGTCAGCAATGTCATGAGTAACTCTTATACCATGGCCGCGGAAAGTGCGACATACCTTGTTGATCAACTGTCTGGCAAAGGCAGAGTGGTCACTATTGAGTTTGGCCTCTATCCACCAGTTCAAAAGCGTGGTGTTATCGCCAAAGCCATTTTCGATAATGCACCAGGTATTCAGCTAGCTGGAACCATTACACCCAATGTCGGAAATAATGCTTTTATCTCAACAAAGCAGCAAGTTAGTGAGCTACTTAGACAGACTAAACCAGGGGAAATATCGGCAATTTGGGCTGCTTGGGATCAACCAGCTCTAGCGGCAGTCGAAGCAATAAAAGAAGCCAACAGGGTTGGAGATGGTATTTTAGTGGTTGGTATTGATGGCACTAAGAAAGCATTAGCGCAAATCGAAAATGGCTCTGGCCTTAATGCTACAGTGGTGCAAAATTTTAATGGCATTATTGAAAAAGTCATTAACCAAATTGAACATAACTGGTCTGGACATAAAAACGAACAATCTAATTTTTATATTCCATCATTATTAGTCACTCAAAGCTAATAACAACCATATTCACCTACCAATAAAAAAGGTGGGTGAATCTATTATCTACACCGTTATTTATCGTTTCTTATTTCTTGCCTGTCAAATATAAATTTCTGTAATAAGTTAACCGCTCAAAGGACACTAGCTTATGAATAAAACCCTTCTCTCTCTTAGTTTACTAGGGGCAATCACCAGCACCACTGCAACAGCACAAATACAACCTTTAGAAAAAGAATCATGGTCTGTTACTGGCTTTGTCTTTAAAGCGGGTACACCTGAGCAAAAAATAAAGCACATTCAACAAGCCCTAGAGAAAGACATAAGTACACTAAAACACTCGCCTGAATATATTAATTCTATGTCAGGAGTTAGCTTATACACCCGGTATAATGCGGCAGGTTACACTTTTCTTATCGGTCCTTTTCCAACTGGCAACGCACGATCATATTCACTAAAAAACCAATTTAATGAGATCAGCTTATTTGAACCGTTAAGCTCAGGCAAAGAAGAGTTGGATCTCAATATCGAATCTTTACTTCTGTCGCACTCTGAAACTCAGCCCGGCGATGCTGACATAAACAGCTTCTGGGAGCATGGTATTACGGGGGCAGGCTTTTCAGGCGGTATCATGGACAGCGGCGTGGATATACTTCACCCAGCCTTTTCTCAAAAAGACGTTACCGTGCTCGGTAGCTCTGATGAAGATCCCGAGGACTACAACCGTCTGATGAAAACAGAATGGCTAAAAACAGCGGGAAGCCGACATTTAAGAAGCGCACATGGCACCGCCGTTGCCGGAGCTATTGTCGCTAACTCAACCACCAGCTCGCATAACGGCATAGCAAAAGATGCCGCGCTCGTCACTGGTTACGCTGGCTCTGCCTCTGATACCCTCTACCCTGCTGGTGATTCCGAGCTAGCCGCTCTATTTCGTGAACTAAAATCGGCAAACCTGACTATGTCGACGCTGTCTTACATGGCCGAAACAGACATTATTTCGTTAAACTACAGCTATGGCAACGGTCGAATCCTTCGTCCTCTGCAAGCAAATAATCAATGGGATGACTGGTCTTTCTGGGCTCGATACTTTGATGCCGTCAGCTATGAGCAAGACTTTCTTTACGCAAAATCGGCGGGGAACGATGGTTCAAAATACCCAGATGGCTCTTCAGCGCCATCACCTCAGCCTTACAGCTTATCCAAACCAGGCGACAACTTTAATGGCTTAACGGTGGCTAATGTGGATACCACCGTCAATAACACCATTGAAAAAACGGTGAATCGCGCTGATCATGCCATTCGAGGTACCAGTAGCCGTGGGCCAACCACAACAGGACGTCGTAAGCCAGATATTGCCGCACCAGGCCACAATACCCGCACTGCAGCGCCAGATCCTGACAACTATGAGTATTATGGTCCATACAAAGACAGATTCGATGCCGACGAGTACAAAGAGTACGATGGCGCTTCAATTACCCGTTTAGCGACAGGAACCAGTTTGGCTTCTCCGCATGTGGCTGGTGCCATTATTCTAGTACGACAAACACTTGAGCAACAAAACCTTTCAAGCGAGACTCGTTATTCACCGCTCATTAAAGCAATCCTAATTAACAGTGCTGATAATAGCAGCACATCATTAAATGAAGACTTACCCGAACTGTGCAGTGGCCATTGGTGTCCTTCTGTCGGCTGGGGTTACATGGATCTCACTCAGGCTTACGAAGAGCATACGTATGCGCAGCAATTTAACGTAACCACTCATGATGTAAAAGCGTTTAAAGTACAAAACAATGCTGAGAATGCCAAAGCAACATTAGTCTGGGAGCACACCCAATTTGATCAAGTATCCTCACTCACTCCCATGATACTGACAATGTATGTGAATGGTCAGCAAGTGGACACGGACATGAGCCGCTCCCAATCCACCTTACACAATGTGCTTCAAGTGCAAAGCGATCAAGGACAAGAAACCTGTATTGAGGTGGCGATCGATACTCCGGGCTTTGCTCTATCACAGCAAGTGTCTTTGGCATCGAACTACGCATTAACCCAAGTTTCTTCTTGCCAAATTAACCCATAAAGGTAATTTGCCTCTCTCCACTCTGCCGGGGAGAGGCTCCTCTTTCGACAATCCATCGCTCAAAAACCAAACATGTTGAAATTGATATCTTTTTCACATACTTCGCACATTTATTATTCTTACCAATTACAATACTCATTATATATCGACGCACATCACATACTTAGTGATAGTTTTCATTATATTCCTCAAGCTCTTACCCAGGAGGAAACTAATGAAAAAAATAATCGCACTTTCTCTTACACTTTGCTTTTCGCTTACAGCCACCGCCAATACTACAGAATGTAATGGTCATTTATTAAAAGGGGTACCATCAAACATCTCTGATCAACAACTGTGCCGGGATGGCTATGCCGTTGGTTATAACTACCAAACCAAAAACGCCGATTGGGTGGCTTATCATGTCACCAAAGAGAGCGTGAACCTAAAGTACAAACGCAGTGATAAATTTCAAGCTGACAGTGAATTACCGGAATACGCTCAATCCACCTTAACGGATTACAAAGGATCTGGTTATGATCGTGGCCACCTTGCCCCTTCCGCTGCCATGGACTTTTCTCAGAATTCCATGCAACAGAGCTTCTTACTGAGCAACATGTCTCCACAGTTGCCTGGTTTTAACCGTGTAGGTTGGCGCATCTTAGAAGAACACGTGCGCGACTTAGCCAATACTTATCACGATCTTTATGTCGTGACAGGGCCGATTTACAACGGCAACGAAGAGAGCATTGGTGATGGTGTGGTGATCCCAAGTGCGTTTTACAAAGTCATTCTTGATCCTAATTACGATGAGGCCATTGCGTTTGTGGTGCCCCACCGTGATCTCAGTGGCAGCGAACTCAGCAACTTTGTAACAACCGTCGACGATGTAGAGCAACAAACCGGGTTAGACTTTTTCTCCACCATCAGAGATAGCGTGGAAGACGATATGGAAAAGCAACTTTGGGATATGTGGCCAGTTGATCCACAGTAACACTCTTCCACTTATTCACAAGGCTTTATCAATTAGCTGTATTTAGTAAACACAAGTGAATAAGCCCCAATTAGCAGGCACAAAAGCGGTGCCTGCTAGCCAAATTATTTATCATTACTCCGATTGAAAATAACAAGTGAGATGCTTACAAAACCTAATAAACATAAACTCATTTTCCTTAATAAAACTGCTCGCATATTCGCTGAAACAGGCATAAGATAAAACTGTTTGGGGAGTAGTCACCTTGTTCGCCTGTCGTCATCTCGAAACCATAGGTTTCCGGCAGCCGTAAGTCACGTTTTCATTAACTGACTTTGACGAGACCAACGCCATTATCGATTGCATGTTTCATGCTGTTATTAATGCGCGGAAGGTCAGCAACTCACATTCCCTATGCTCACCTTCCGCGTTCGTCGGAAAGGATACATTATGAGTCTCTTCAGTTATGAAGGTTTTGCCATTCTCACCCTGTGCATGTTGGCACTGGATCTTTATCAAACTCGTGGTAATAGCGTTACCATCAAAAAAGCCGCCGTCTGGAGCCTATTCTGGGTTGCGCTAGCATTGCTTTTTAACTTGGTTATTTATTTTTACTGGCCACTGATGGCTCCGGCCAGCGATTACACTAACAGCCAAGCGGCTACGGCCTTTCTCACTGGCTATTTATTAGAAAAATCACTCAGTGTCGATAACCTGTTTGTGTTCGCTCTGATTTTCAGCCAATTTTCCGTTCCCCAAGCTATACGCCCACGTGTATTAATGCTAGGAGTGGTCGGAGCCTTGATTTTACGCGGGATCATGATCGCGCTTGGTGCTGCCCTACTGGCTGAATTTCATTGGATTTTGTATCTGTTTGCTCTGTTTTTACTCTATACGGGTTATAAGCTTTGGAAGGAAGCGGATGAAGAAGATGAAGACTTTTCGAACATGCGTCCTGTTCGTTTGGTAAAAAGGTACTTTCGCGTCAGCGATCAATATCACGGTCATAAAATGCTGATCAAAGACAATATCGGCTGGTTAGTCACTCCACTCATGGTGGTCGTGGTGGTCATAGCACTCACCGATGTGATGTTTGCTCTCGATTCGATCCCCGCGATTTTTGCCGTAACCCAAGAGCCCTTCTTAGTCTTAACCGCTAATGTGTTTGCTCTGTTAGGGCTACGATCACTGTACTTTGTGCTAGAAGGCATGCTGGCTCGTTTTTGCTATCTACGCATTGCCTTGGCATTCATATTAAGCTTTATCGGCATCAAAATGCTGATAATGGAAACACCGTGGGCCATCCCGACTTCGGTTTCGTTGTTGGTGATCGCGATTTCCATTACCAGTGCCATTGTGGCTTCGCTGTGGAAAACCCGCCAACAAAATAATCAACCAGCATAAAGCTGATTTTCTTAACCTATCTCTAATTAAAATTAGCTTACAAACAGTAGCTTATAAATAATACCGCCTAACCACGACATTCACGGTTAGGCGGTACTTTTTAAAGTTAATGTTTAAAATCAACACTTAACTCAAGGCGCACTATCCACTTCTACTGGCAAATAATGCTTCGGCTCTAATTGCAGCCACTCTGGTAATACGGTTCCCACCGAGATCGATGACCAAGTGCCCGATAAAATGCCAATAAACATGGCCGTGGAGAAGCCCAGTAAGGCATCACCGCCCATTAGCCACAATGCACCAACCGTGATCAAGGTTGTTCCAGATGTCACCATAGTGCGAGAAAATGTCGCCATAATGGCCTGATCGTTAATGTCTTTGATGTAAGCCGTCGGTTTGGCCACCAGCAACTCACGGATCCTATCAGCAATGATAATCGAATCATTTAGCGAATAGCCCAGTATTGCCAAAATAGCGGCAAACACCGTTAAATTAAATTCCAACTGCGTAGCGGCAAAAAAGCCCAGCACCAGCACAACATCATGGATCAACGCTAACAGCGAGCCACTCGCCAAACGCCATTCAAAACGAAAACACAAATACCCCAGAATGGTCAGCATACACATCAAAAGGGCCAATCCTCCTTGGTCTACCAATTCTTGGCCTACTTGCGCTCCCACCATGCTGTTACTCACTACAGTCACTTGCTCAGAAACACCATGTAAAAGGGTGGCAATATCCACCACAGAATCACCTTGTTCAGGCAAGGCATAACGTATTACCCAGCGCCCCTGCTCACTCGATTGGGTGATGCTGATTTCATCACCGAGCTCTTGGCTTAATACTTGAGCTAAATCTGGTCTTGTTAAATTCTGATCGACCTTCACCTCGGTAACCATGCCACCAGTAAAATCCAAACCAAAGTTCAAACCTTTCCAGCCGAGGAAAATAACAGAAACCAGCATCAGAGCCACAGACAGACCACTGGTGAAATAACGAATTGTACGAATATGTTGTTTTATGTTCATTGTTATACTCTTACACCACAGCGAGCATCTCGGCCCCAAATAAGATTAATAATGGCTCTTGAAATAAAAATACCGGTAAACATGCTGGTCACCAGACCGAGCCCAAGTGTTAATGCAAAGCCTTGAATGGGTCCGTTACCGATGGAGTACAGAATAACAGCGGTGATCATTGTGGTGATATTGGCATCAAGAATGGTGCTTAGCGCACTGTTAAAACCCAGATCGATAGATTGAGCAAAACTGCGCCCTTCTGCGAGCTTATCTCGAATGCGCTCGAAGATAAGCACATTGGTGTCAACGGCCATGCCAACAGTAAGCACTAACCCAGCTATACCTGGCAAAGTCAGCACAGCCCCAGGGATCAAAGACATCGCCCCTAACAAACAGATCATGTTGCTCAGCAGTGCCACGTTCGCGACCCAGCCCAAACGGCGATACCACATGGCCATGAACGTCAGTGTGAGCCCCATGCCCAATACCAACGCGGCAAAGCCATTTTGAATGTTTTCAGCCCCTAGAGAAGCACCAATAGTACGCTCTTCCACAATGGTGACCGGGGCGGTTAACGAGCCTGCGCGCAGTAATAGTGCGAGTTGTTGTGCTTCATCAATGGTGCCAGCACCGGTAATTCGAAATTGTGTACCTAGTTGAGATTGAATGGTCGCAACGCTGATCACTTTTTCACTACGCTGCGCTTTACCCTCTTCATTGGCGTGATATTCACGGTAAACCGTCGCCATTGGCTTGCCGATGTGTTTGCCAGAGAAGTCACTCATGATTTTCCCGGCAGCCAGATCCAGTGAAATACTCACTTGTGCCCGGCCCATTTCGCCCAGCTCTGCTCTGGCGTTCGTGATGTGCTCACCCGATAGAATAGGCTTATTCACTAACACAACAGGCTTGCCCTGCTCATCTAACAAAGTAAGATCGCGACCAACACTTGGCCCTGAGCCTGTTTTCACCTCATAAAACGCCAAACTGGCTGTTGCACCAATCACATTTTTGGCTTGAGACGGATCTTGTACTCCAGGCAGCTCAATACGGATACCGTGCTCCCCTTGTCTTTGCACTAACGCTTCTGTAATGCCCAACTCTTCAATACGACCTCGCATTATTTTCAGGTTTTGTTGGACGGTTTGACGCTGAAAATCGGCTTTTGCCTGCTCCGATGGCAGCATATCAATACGATCAGAATGGTGAGTCACTTTCCAGTTAGGGTAACTTTGCTGAATGAACTGAGTAATAGGGGCTAAGTTTTCTGCTTTCGTCGCTTTTACCTGAACACCAAACTGACCTGTTTCGCTGATCCGAACACCACGCAGACGCTCTTCTCTGACTGTTTGACGAATGTTATCAACCATGGCTTCCCGTTGCTCTGCAAACGCTTGGTCCACATCCACATTCAATAAAAACTGCACCCCACCACGTAAATCCAAACCAAATTTCATCGGCTGAAAGCCAAGTTCTGTCAGCCAATCAGGGGCCATGGAAACATAAGAGTACGTGATAGTGTCATCATCGCCGATGAACTCATTCAGTGCCTTGCGCGCTTTGCTCTGCTCCGTTTCATCAGATAAAACAATCACAGTTTGCTGATCATGCTGAGTGATTTTCTCCACTGAAATATCATGCTGCTGCAAATAGTCATTCACTGCAGTCAGAGTGGGTAATGCCTCAGACTTTGATGAGGTTTTTATTTGTATGGCGGGTTGATCGCCATACCAAGTAGGAAGCGCACTCACTCCCAATAAGACTACGGCCACCAATAAAACAAGGTATTTCCAAGCAGGATAGTGGTTCATGCGCCGCTGTTGAGCGCGATTTACGGTCATTTTCTTCATATATACAAGTACCCTCAGCACGTAGCCAAGTAAAAATTAGAAATAAAAGGAACTCATTAAGTGACAATGTCACTAGGTGTATATGAAGGTTTAATAATGACCATTGAGCGCAACGTACATGGCGTTACTCTCTTTCCAGCCAGACAAGCGGTACTTTGCAGTGCAGTCACAGCATAACCAGCTGTATAACTCTCCAGAAGACAACACACGAGCCAAAGCGGTGTGCTGCGCTAAAATTTGTTCTAGCGTAGAAAATGGCTCAGAAGGTTCGTATTCATCAAGATGGCGTTGAAAATGATTCCACCGTAATGAAGAAAGAATACCCAGAGCTTGAGTGTTATCAAAGGTTTGAGTAACAGGTTTTACGGGAGCGTGTAAAGGAAGTTCAGCATCATCAGCAAGAGATGAAAACGAGAAATTCGTATCCCATTGTATTGCTTTTTTTGCAAGCGCTGATGTTGTTGAAAGTAATGACGTAGTAGAGAATGGTGAGTCAGTACTAATTTTGACGTGTGACGACGCTTGCAACGGCAACGCCATCACAAGAAGTATCAACCCTAAAAATCGTATTAGACCAACAAACATAAAAAACCTCACTACCAGGCTGCATCATAGGCTTGCTGATGTGAATGAACAACTAAAAAAACCTAAATGTTGCTAATGTCTGTCTCCTCAATGAGTTAGATCAGGCTTACTGCCAGAGTTATTCCCACTGCCAGTCATTTCCCGCCCTCTTTTCTCCTCCAATTCAGTGTAACAATGCCTTTCCAGTCGAAAATTAAATCCAGTTATTGGTACAAACTCTCTTACATTTCTAGTGCTCTTTCCCAGAAAATTAATATGAACAACAAAGCATAAGTGGGTAACATGTCGTATCTCACCATTCATTTCAATATCTTCGAACAATGTATATATGAGGTAAAACATGTTTCGCTCAATCGCAGGGAAAACCGTCATCGTCACGGGTGGCAGTAAAGGAATTGGTCGCGGTATCGCGCAGGTATTTGCCCGATAGGTAATGTCGTTGTTGATATTACACTCGCACAATTCAACCAGCGCTTTTTTAACTTGATCGGAAAAAAAGACAATTTATTTTCTTGTTCTACAACATCTGACTCTGACATTAATTTTTCACGAACATATGCACTCTTGCTAATATAGTGCCACTTTGCTTTCGCTTTCCATGAAAGTAATGTATTCAAATTAAGTTCAAAAAATCCCCCCGAATGGATTGACTAACTGATGTCATCTGGTTTTCCTGTCCCATAAAATTTAAATTCAAACTCACACCGCATTCAGGTGATAAGATGGTCTCCCCCCCACCACTTCACATGGCCATGAGCCATGCTTGGAATGTTAAAGCCCTTAAGCGAAAGGAGAAGACCATGACTCAGCATAAAATCATCGGCATCGATTTAGCAACAATATTTTCTTTTTGAAATCAACCATAAAGGAAAGAACCTTTCTCGTAAAAAACTTCAACGAAGTAAACTACTCAGCTACCTAGCCAAGCATGCTCTGGTGCCCATTATTGTGCTCGGGAATTCTCTCAATTCGGACACCAAGTCCTACTTTATGCTCCTCAACATGTCAAAAGCCAAAGACGTAAACAAAAAAATAACGATAAAGATGCGGAAGCCATCGCCGAAGTTGCTTTGTTCTGGAGGCCTCATCCTGTTCCTCATAAGTCAGTCGAACAACAAGACATTCAATCCCTCATCCGCATGAGACGACTGCCTGTCACTGAAAGAGCTCGTATCGTCAATCAAGTCCGTGGACTTATCTCAGAATACGGTATCATCATGCCTAAAGGCAAAGCAGCTTTCACAAAAGCGATACCTGACATACTCGAAGATAATGACAACCCACTCTCATCAATCTTGAGAGAACCACTGGCTAATCAGTATCAACGCTACCTATATATCGATGAACAAATTAAGTGGTTCGACGACAAGCTCAATCACACCATTAAACAATTTGATAATGCCAAGCGACTCATGTCTATTCCCGGCTTTGGTCCACTGACCAGCCAAGCTGTTGCAATATGGCTTGGCTCTGGGCAACAGTTCAAAACTGGCAGAGATGCTTCCGCTGCAATGGGGCTTGTTCCCAAACAAGAAACAACGGGTGATAAAACGCTTCTTCTTGGTATCACCAAAAATGGCAATACGTATATCCGCTCACTCTTGGTTCAT
>NZ_JAKRGH010000031.1 GCF_022347565.1 Vibrio sp. Of7-15 | reverse complement strand
ATTCTCTAATATTTACAAAGATATTATATTGGCCGAGCCCGCGATTATGGAATGGGAGTTTGATCATTGGGAGAAACAAACGGTCAGCGAATTCAATTCAGCGATTACAATTATTATTGGCACGACTATTTTTGGTCTTTTTGTTATACCAGATTACTGGTTCTACCTTACAGGGATCATTGCTGGGCTTCTCACCTTCATCAATGCGATGCTGATGTACCCAATTCGCTTTAAACATAAATTAACGGAAAGTGGTGTTTATGTTTATCAATACAAACGTGGCAAAAAAATCAGGCAGTTTTTAGCTGGTTTTTTACTTCTCATTACCGTCATCGCTGGCATTGTTTTAACCTTTTACATGGGCTTAATGGCCTTCGCAGGGGCAGGTGCGGGTATGCTGGGGATCTTTACTTTTTATGCCTTAATACAAAAACAAGACAAAGTGAAAGAAGCGGCAATTCCTTGGCAAGGGATATTTCTAGTTTCTGCTTATTCAGAAAATTCATTTTTAATAAAAGAGCGTCGATTTGTCTCTCACTACATGACAATTCGATGCTCTGCAAGTGATTATGACGAAATGAAGAGTATTATAAGATCTAAAGTGCGTGAAGATGCCGCATATACTGAAAGTGCTCATTTAGGTTTCACTGATGAAGTAAATGATGCATTAAAAAGGAAAGAAGAAGAACTACCATTTTATAATGGTAGATTATTTAAAAGGTAGTTTTTATATCTGAATGATGCGACGCTTAAGGACAACCCTTCTCGGTTGGTTTCTTTTATGGAACACTATATAAAACATATAAAGAATGAGCCAGCAGTCATGGAGTGGGAAGCTGACCTGTGGGAGAGAGGGGAGAGAGAAATAGCGTTAGGCTTTTTACTATTTTTATTTTCTTTGACTATGTCAACATACTTTTTTATAGAAGACCCTGCGGGTCAGGTGTTGTTTAGGTGGATAGGTATCGGCATGATGGCATTGCTTGGCTTTAGTGCAGCAATGCATCTTGCTCCTGAGCGCTATTACCATAAAATCACTTCGACAGGGGTTTATGTATACAGTTATAAACGAGGAAAAGCGTATAGAGAGGCTTTGGTCAAAGGTTTTTTAATTGCCGGTGGTATAGCCGCCGTTGTTTTATTGTTTATTTTAGGCCCTATGGCTTTTGCAGGCGCAGGGGGTGGCACACTGGGTTTATTTAAACTGGCAGCGATGGTGAAGGATAAACCTCCTAAAGAAAGAGCATTACCATGGGAAGCTATATATACTATGTCCTACTGCGAAGAGGATAGGTGGTTCGATAAAGAACGGGTGATAGATTTACAAGCACATGGAATGCTGCATTGTTCAGTGGAAAATTATGAACAGGTTAAGTTGTGCATAGAGCCATATTTACGTGAAGATATATATGTCATGAAAGATTATTTTTCTGAATGCCAAAAACCTTCTTACTTGAAAGTAGAAGATAAAATAAAAACAGAGCTTGAGTTTATTTTAGGTGGTTTACCTGATTAATTAAAAATCTTGACAGGAAAGCAGCAATATAATCTTGCTGCTTTCTTTTCAATAAATAGAAAATAAGAATGGATTTAAAACGAAAAGAACAATATGAAGCGATCCGCCAATCGGTCATGAACGATCCAGTGCTTAAGGACAACCCTTCTCGGTTGGTTTCTTTTATGGAACACTATATAGAACATATAAAGAATGAGCCAGCAATCATGGAGTGGGAGATGAACCTGTGGGAAAGGTATACTCGGGAGATCTTTGTATTCATTTACTGTGGTTTATTCTTTTTTACCGTTTCAGGGTATATTTTTTCTGATAATACAGTAGTGCAAGAGACGAACAGAAATTTAGGTATTTTTGTCATGTTGACGCTTGCTTTCTTGATTGCAATGTCTCTTTCCCCTGAACGTTATTATCATAAAATTACATCAACAGGGATTTATGTATATAGCTACAAACGGGGAAAAGCGTACCGAGAAAAGCTGGTAATGGGTTTACTCGTTGTAGGTAGTATAGCCGCCGTTGTTTTATTATTTATTTTAGGCCCCATGGCCTTTGCGGGGGCTGGGGCTGGCACATTGGGATTATTTTCATTAGCAGCAATGGCGAAAGATAAACCTCCAAAAGAAATCGCATTACCTTGGGAAGCAATCTACTTCATGGAGTATATTGAAGAAGATCGATGGCTAGAAAAAGAACGAATGATTTGCTTACAGGGACATATTGACTTGATTTGTAATATTGATAATTATCAAGAGGCTAGGCGTCATATAGAACTATACTTACGTGAAGATTTATATATCATTAAAGATATTTTTTCTGAATGTGAATCTCTTTATTTTCTTAAAGTTCAAGAAAAGATAGAAAAAGAAATTGATTTTTTATTATCAGGTCTGCCTGACTAACTTAATAAAAAATTTTCTAAAAAAGCAGTAAGGCAATCTTGCTGCTTTTTCTTTTAAATAAATAGAAAATAAGAATGGATTTAAAACGAAAAGAGCAATATGAGGCGATCCGCCACTCGGTGATGAATGATGCGACGCTTAAGGACAACCCTTCTCGGCTGGTTTCTTTTATGGAGCAGTATATAGAGCATATAAAGAATGAGCCAGCAATCATGGAGTGGGAGATGAACCTTTGGGAAAGGGATATAAGGGAGATATTTGTATTTATTTTTTCCTGCTTGTTATTTTTTACAATATCTGGATATATCTTTTCAGATAATAAAGAAACTCAGGAAGTCATAAGGAATCTTGGTGTTTTTTTAATATGCATGCAAAGCTTTTTTTTAGCCATGTCCCTTTCCCCGGAACGTTACTATCATAAAATTACATCAACAGGGATTTATGTATACAGCTATAAACGAGGAAAAGCGTACCGAGAAAAGCTGGTAATGGGTTTACTCGTTGTAGGTGGTATAGCCGCCGTTGTTTTATTGTTTATTCTAGGCCCTATGGCCTTTGCGGGGGCGGGAGCTGGCACATTGGGGTTATTCTCATTAGCAGCAATGGCGAAAGATAAACCACCAAAAGAGTTTGCATTACCGTGGGAAGCTATTTTTGCTATAGAAGTTGATGAGCATAATGGACTTTTTAAAAAGAAAAAAATATTTTCTGTTCAGCTTCAGGTGGATGTGGTCTGCGATGCAAAAAATTATTCTGAGGTTAGAAATATTTTGGATCATTATAAAATGGAATGTACCCAATATATTAAACCAGGACGAAAAAATAGACAGACAGCAGAGTTTGAAAAGTTAATGGAAGAGTCAGAGAAAGAGATTGAATTTGTATGGTACTTCCATCCACGTAATCGATATGGAGAATGATTACATTAGCCTCCAATAGAAAGGCAGTAAAAAGAGCTAGGGAAGTGCTAGCTCTTCATCTGATTGAATGATCTGGCCCAACAATGGGGTATAAGCTTTGTTGGGTATTGGTCATGTTACAGTTTTCGGCCTAAGCGTTTTTCTACCTGCTTTTTCTCCCAATCAGGGCCAAAGAAGTTTAATACTTCAAAGGCACTTAACCCATGGCACACAATACCAATTCCCCAGCCCAGAGCAGGCCACCATGCCCAAATGTAACTCGGATCTATCATAAAATTAATGACAAACAGTAACGCAATAACCGAAAAGTAAGAGATGAGGTTAGAGTAGAAACTCTTGATGGCTCTTACTTGCTCTAAAATGATTTTCTCATCGGGGGTGACTTTTACATCATTGTTCATTTCTGGCTCCTGTTGCAGATCAGTGACTTGAATTTCAAACACAGCAGCTAAAGATTTTAAGGATTCCAGTCCCGCATTTTGTCCACGTTCGATTCGTTGGATAGTTCTTACACTTAACCCACTAAGTTGTGATAAATGCTCTTGAGACCAACCACGTTGTAACCTTAGTTTTCTGACGATCATTATTGATTCCTTTCTGCTGTTTCGACCTATCCTATCCACCACAAACGATTTCGGTAACGTCATTCACCCGACATACGTATGACACTTGTTATTTATCAGTGGTTTATGGTGTTCTGTTTTTTGCGTTTATCAGAGCAAGGGGTTCGATTTGGGTCATCTTGCTTAGCTATGAACGGCTGTAAAAATCAGTACTTTTAAATATAGAAGAGGTTTTACCGATAATTAAAACGTCTTTTTATTCATTAATTGGGTGGGTGACAATGTGGAAAATGAGTAAATCAGATGCGCATCTATTTATAAAATTTACATTGCGTCGTTACATAAAGAGAAAGCAACGTTGGCCGAAATCTGTTCATTAGAAGAGAATTGGTTTAAAGAGAGGTGAGCGTATAAATTTGGGGCCATGAGTTTTTTCTGCACAGCCCCACGTTAAATAGAATTAGCGCCTGTCTTTTACTTGAGCATAAGAGAGCATATAGGCCGAAAAATACAGCAAAGCAAAAGGGGTAATGGCGAGTATGTATGCACTATCAAGTACGATAGCGGCAGGAGTTATCACCATTTTTCCGGCATGTTCAATGGTTGAATCGGGTACTAATATTCTGGTGTCTATGGGTTTTTCCAATACTTCGAATGGAAGGGTGCCTTCTACATTATAACGTTTGGCTTCGAACGTTATTTTTTGGGGTTTCTCGATTACTTCACCGGAACTGGTTTTTTTTAATAACCCAGCTTCTTGGTATTGCTTAAAGAGTGCTTGCTCAATGGGTTTATGTGTTTCTACAGCTGGGTAAAATCTTACTTCTCCGGTTACGATGCCATCGTCCATGAGTGTTAAGTCATCGAAGTAGGTTGATATTTCGATGTCTCGGCTTACTTTGGCTAAATCACATAACTTTGTGTCACATTCAATTATATAGCTGAATTTTTCACCTGAAATAAGAATCACTGAGTCTTCTTCATTGATGTAAAACCCGGTGATTTTTTCTTCGTAGTAGGTTTTTTCCCACAGTGATTTTCTTAAAGGGCCATTACATCCTATCAGTGAAAAAATGAGCATTATTGCTATACATTGTTGTATCAACTTCATGTTTTCTCCTTGCTGTACATGGAGTTATTAGATTGTGTTTAGAGCTGTTTGGCAGAGCGTTACATAAAGTTTATGCTCTTATGTTTTCATATGGGCCAATTTACTGAGTGTGAGTGAAATAGCAATCTGAGCGTGTGTTTTTTTAGATAGTGGTTCATTTATTGTGACTGTCGTTGTCGCTTTGGGTTATTGGCATTTATCGATATTCTTACCTTTTATCCACTTCCATACGTTATTCAGTGCTGTTGCATCTTTCCTAGATTTCCCTCTCAACATTCAGGATTCTTTATTAAAGCATCAAAAAGGCATTTGTTAGCATGATGTTATCACTCATGGATGAATACAAACCGCATGGATGCACCTTTTCTTTTTTCAATATTAAATCACATCTTTATTTTTGCGATTTTGAATGGCGTTGTACTTGTTGGATTGCTGTTACGCAGTGCAAAGAGAAATTCGGCCAATTATGTATTGGCGTTGTGGTTAGGTTGTTTAATTGTCGAGCTGAGTTGGAACAGCTTGAAAGTAGGCGATTTTTTCTACCAAAATCCAGATTGGATTGGCGCGATGTTAGAGCTCGATGCTTTGTATGGGCCTTTATTTTTTCTTTATATTGTGATGCAAGTAAAAACATATCAGCTGCGTTGGGTGCATGTATTCTTACTCGTGCCTTTTGCTGTGACGGTGTATGTAAACATTCAGGCTTATTTCGTTTCACCTGAATTGAAATTATTGCAGTACGATATTTACATGAAAGGGGAGTTTGAGCGCCCTATTACAGCGTATGAATTGTTCTATTTTATGACGCCTCTTATTAGTTATGTATGGGCTTTTACAGTGATTAATGGTGCGATAAAAGCAAAAGTGGGCTTGCCTCGGGAAAGGTTGACTTGGTTGTACCGATTTAGTGTTTTACAAATTGTCGCTTGGTTAATGGTATTGCTGATTTGCTCTGTGGCGCTGTTGATCAGCCCTCATGCGTTGACGCCTGCAATAATCATGGCTTCGTATTTACCTTATGCGACCGTGCTGTATTTTTTAAGTGGCTACAGCGTATGGCAAGGGAAATTAACGGCAAACCCATTTGATAAATCGAAGGTGAACGCTAGCCCCGAAAAGTATCAAAAGCAAAAATTAAGTGATGAAGTCGCAGGTACTTTAAAAAGTAAGTTGATCACCTATATGAAGTCGGAGCGCCCTTATCTTGATAATGAATTGACGTTATCGGATCTGTCGGAAAAATTAGGCGTATCTTCACACCATTTATCTCAGTTGCTAAATCAACATTTTCAACAAAGCTTTTATGACTTTATTAATGAATACCGCATAGAAGAGATCAAACGCCGTTTAAGCGATCCTGCCGACAGTAATAAAACCATTTTGTCATTGGCTCTTGGTTCTGGGTTTAACAGCAAAGCGACGTTTAACTCTGTTTTTAAACGCAAAGAAAACATGACGCCTTCTGCGTATCGCCGTCAGTTTAGTTCCTTAGGGTAGGTATGGACCGAGCGGCTAGCACTAAGTAACACCTTGATAGGCAATAGATATTCATATTAGTTGTATGAGCCGTTAGGTTCGGGCGTTATAACGTAAAAAGCGTGTCACTGTGTTATGAGTTATTCATGCATAGGGAGACAAACATGAAATCGGTATACTCTTTTGCGGGTGCATTGTGCGCGCTGATTTTAACACCTTTAACGTACGCGAATGATCAGAGACAGACTGTGGATGCGCCATATCAAGTGGGCGTGACTTATTTTAATGCGGTTGACTACAGCCAAGTTGAAACATTCACAGAAAGGAATGATGACTATCGTGATGTGATGATCAAGATTTGGTATCCGGCTGAACTCAATGAAGCGTCGGTGCCTTCACATCTGGGGTATCATACTGAGCAATATCCTTTTCCTGCTGCCGTTCTACCGGGGGCGGATGATGAGTATTATAACCGATTAAAAACGCTGTTAAGTGGTGCTTTTCGAAAGGCACCTATGGTGGAGTCCGATCAAAAATTCCCTGTTATTTTCTATTCGCCGGGGTATTTTTCACACCTTGAAGACAGCGAAAGCGTCATGGTGGATTTGGCGAGCCAAGGGTATGTTGTGGCCAGTGTTGGCCATGCCCATCAGCTGCAATTTATTACCTTATCTGATGGTTACGCGGAATTTGATTGGAACAAACGTTGGAATGATTGGCAGTTGAGCGATCTCACGACCATGACGCTAGATGAATGGAACGTTGAAGTGTCCTCCTATGCGGGTAGGCCGTTGTCTCAAGAAGAAAAAGATCGCCTTTATCATCTGTTTACGCTTGCAGAAGGGGACAGAAACTCCTTGCAAGTTTGGGTGCAAGACATGGAGTTTGCGCTTAATCAACTGCATAAAGTGAATTATGGCCAAGTGTCTCATTTCTCGAACCAGCAGGTGGAGCTAAGCAGTCTTAAAGGTAAGCTGGATCTTGATAATTTTGGTGCTTTTGGCTTGTCATTTGGTGGCCCAACGGCGGCAACCTTCTGTAACCGTCAGGCAAAATGTAAAGCGGCGGCCAATTTAGATGCCATGCATTACGATTTATCTCCGGGTAACCCAGCCAGAAAGCCACTGATGATCATGTATCAAGATTATCCAATGCCCGCGAACTATCAGTTGGTTTTTGATCAGCAAGATCGAGACACTTATATGGTTAAAGTGGCGAACAGCCGCCATTTGGATTTTAGTGATCTCACATTGACGATGCCTGAAGTTCGTAATACAGATAACTTTGGCACGATTGATCCGTACCGAATGAATGCTATCAACAGAGCAACGGTTGGGCAGTTTTTTCAAACGTATGTAAAAGGCGAGGGCAGTTACTCGTCGCTGCTAGAAATGCTAGAGCAAACTCCCGAGTTCTCTCGTATTGATAGTAAAAAAGGAAGCTACTGATCGTTTGATGGTGCATGCCCTGAGTTTTTCTCGGGGCAAGTTTGTTATTCGGGGAAGCAAAAAGCGGGTTTACTTATTGTGCTGTAAGACGTTTTAGTGAATTATTTACCTTTCTTTTCGCCATTATAGTAGAACAAAATCAAATGCTTGCCATCCCATTGCCTTTCTTTGTGTCAATATTGCTTTTGATCCTTGCCGCCTTTTGGGTGATTAAGTTACCGACAAATGGAAAGATGCCTGCTGTGTTTATTGGCGTCTGTGCGATCAGTACGGCGTTGGTCGGTGCGCGTTGGGCGTTTGAAGCGGCTATTTTTTCGTGGTTACAGCCGATTGTGGCTTCCGTGCTGCCTGTTATTGCTTGGTATTGCTTTGCAAAAGGGCATGGCAGATCCCGTTATTCATTGCTGCACTTATTAGGGCCTGTTGCCATTCTTCTTTGTGTTTTCGACTATGTTTTTGGGCGAGAAGCGATAGACATTATTTTGATGGGGCTCTATGTGGTGTACGGTGTGGCGCTGGTTCGAGCCTCCTTCACGGTTCCGGAAGCGGTTCGATTGGGGGACGTGGTTCGGGTGAGGTTGGCAGAGCGCATTGCGGGTGTCATGTTATTGGTATCAACGGCAATTGATGGGGCGGTGTTGTTTGATTTTTTAGTGTATGGCGGTGAGCATGCGCTAGGAATTGTTTCTTTTAGTTATCTTGTTTTCATGCCTGTGATGGTGATGGCAGTGATCACTGTGGGATGCAGTACATGCCATACAGAGCCTGAAGCCATTTTTAATTCGCAGCAAACGAGTCTGGATTCACATACAGCCCAAAGAGAAAATTTTGCTCGAAAAACCAATCAACTGTCTGAGCTTGACGCCAAAAGTATTGTGGACAGCATCGAGGCATTAATGGCGGACACAGAGCTGTTTCGAGATCCTAACTTATCCCTTGGTCGTTTGGCTCGTAAATTGGGCATTCCTGCCCGGCAAGTTTCGATGGCGGTTAATCAAGTGTGTGGCAATAACATTTCAAAAGTACTTAATGAATACCGGATTAATCATGCTAAGCAATTACTGGCTCACAGTGAAGATAGCATTACTGAGATTTATTTGAATTCAGGTTTTCAGACTAAATCGAACTTCAATCGTGAATTTTTACGAATAACGGGCCAAACTCCCAGCGCATATAGACAGTCCGTTTTATAACAAAGCCATGAGATTATTGCCGAGTACGGTCAGCGAAGGCATAGCCTACTCGGCACTAAAGGGATTACGAAGATTTAGTTATGAAACGCCAAATATCATCAAACATGGTTTGATGTAATGCACGCCGAGTTGTGTTCGCGCCATCTTTACAGACGATACCGTCCCCCGTGGTCTCTTTTTCAAGTAGCTCGGCTGCCCCTTCTTTACACAATTGCATGAAACTGAAATGCATGGCTTGTTCATATACTTTGTAACGACGAGACACTAATGGTAAATGTTCCGCTAAATAGCCGGATTCCTGTGCTTGAGGCAAGTCACCAATATCTATCCCTGCCGCCAAGATCAAAGTGGGGGTGTTTACTTTAGAAAGGCTGCTGGTGGAAAAGCTGCGTGCTAGGCCAAGATCGAGTATGACGGTTTTTTTGATGCGTGGTTCGTAAAAGTGAAACGCTGCTGGTTCATTGGGCTGTGGGGAGGCCAGTCCCAGTTCGTTTTTGAGCCCACAAGTTTTAGGGTTCGGGTATTGACGGCAATGCTGGTGGAATGTGTTGCGATCGAACTGCGCCCCTGCAAGCTGCATGACGCTCCAACCGCCAAGTGAATGACCAATGGCCGAGACGTTATCCCTATCGATAATAGAGCGCCAAGTGGGATCGGTTTGAAAGTGGTCGAGAATACGCACTAAATCTCGCGGACGTTGCCACCATAGAGAGGCATGTTGCGGTGAGTGATCAAAAGTCGTGGTGCCAGGGTGATCAGGGGCAGCGACCACCATTCCTTTTTGCGCTAACTCTGTGGCAAGCCAGTTTAGGTTTCGCCAGTTTCCGCGGTAGCCATGCGACAGTAAAACAAAAGGGGATTTGTGGGGAAGGGTAGAAGCGTCTTTCACCACCTTAGTCCCTACAAAAGCGAGGTTGTCACCAACCAGCTCTGGCGGCGCTTTTTGCTGTGTTGGGTACCAAACGGTGATAGGCAATGGTCGCTGTGGATCATCATTTAACTCAAATTGTTGAAAGCCAACAGAACTCGCCACAGTTGTGTAGGGCCAACAGATAAGTAGCCCGATAAGAATAAGCAGTTTCATAGGTCCATCCTGAATAGGTTCATTCTGATTTAACGAAAGTGAACCAAGCATGCCCATTATTCGGGTTATTTGCGTCCTAAAACACGATTGAGTACGACCTAAAACCGCTTTTAGTCCTTATTTTTAAGGGCTTCAGTAAAATTTACAGAGAGTTTTAACGTAATTGACGTAGTTAGTTTGTGCTTACTAATATCACCAGTGTTGTGATGACTCGACGTGCTGATGCAGGTGATCAATAAACGCTCTGAGCAAAGGGGTCATTTGTTTTCGGGTTGAGTAGATGGCATGCAAACCTAAAGTTTTTGGTGTCCATTCTGGGAGCAATTGTACTAATTGGCCGCTATCAATAAAAGGTTGAACGCTAGGAAGTGGTTGTAAGCCGATCCCTTGACCACGTAACGTGGCCGCCAGTAATACTTCAGAAACATTAGCGCTGATATTACCGCTGATTGGCACCGACTCAGGGCCATTTGGGCCATCAAAAACCCAAGCAGAGCGACCAAAATAGGCAAAAGATAAGCAGTTGTGTTGCTGTAGGGCTTGGGCGTCTTTAGGAGTGCCACGTTCTGCAAGGTATTGCGGAGAGGCACATATTACGGAGTGGCATTCACCTAATTTTTTAGCGACCACATTCGGCATGAGATCGTTCGTTACTCGAATGGCTAAATCAATTCGAGCATCGATCAAATTAACGGATTTATCGGTAGAGACAATATCAATGGTGACATTTGGCCAGCGTGAAACAAAGTCGCTTATGGCATCCAGCAACAAGGTTTCTACGACAGAGTAACTTGCTGTAACGCGCAGTTGCCCTTGTAATTTCAGGGAATTTTGATGTTTTATACCTTCTAACGAGTCAGCCATTGAGAGAAGGTTTTTGGCCACTTCAAGGGTTTCTTCCCCTGCGGTGGTTAAACTTAAACGACGAGTGGTCCGGTGCAGCAATCGCGTATCCATCCAGCTTTCTAATTCCGCTAAATATCGAGTTACTTTTGGCCGAGACATGTCAAGCTGCTCTGCGGCTCCACTTAAGCTTCCTTGTTCTACGATCGTGGCAAACACATGTAATGCTGTCAGTCTGTCCATTTAATCAACCCGTTTTCAAATTAAGAAAAGTAATATGTTCGAATATTGAAATAGTGAACGTCAATTTATGGCGTTTATTATCAAAATACAATCAAATAAAGTGCCTTTAACGACAACAGGCATTGAAGTCAACGCCTGAATTATTCCAAATTGAGAAGGTATAACATGAAATTTTTCGTTAAAGCGGCATTAGTTACTGCATTATTTACGGCTGGTCACGTCGTGGCATCAGATCTGAATATTACCCAATATAACCCGGGAAGTAATGGCATATTCCCGACCACATCGGTATTGATCAGTGGTGAAAAGGAAGCCATTTTATTTGATGCGCAATTTAGTACTGTTGATGGCAAAGCCCTTGTTGAAAAGATTAAGGCGACGGGAAAAACGCTGAACATGATCTACGTGAGCAGTGGTGATCCGGATTACTACTTTGGTTTAGAACCCTTAGTGAACGCCTTCCCAGAAGCAAAAGTGGTGGCTAGCCAGTCGATTGTTGATCACATTACAAAGACAAAAGAAGGGAAGCTTGCTTACTGGGGGCCGATTCTAAAAGACGGTGCGCCTAATTCTATTGTTGTGCCACAGGTATTTAATGACACAGAACTTTACCTTGAAGGTAAGAAGATAGAGGTTAAGGAGATAAACAGCCATCAAGCTTATTTATGGCTGCCATCGCAGAAAACCGTGTTTGGTGGGGTGTCTGTAACATCTGGAATGCATGTATGGACGGCGGACAGTCAAACAAAACAGGCGCGTAGTGAATGGGTTCAATCCCTTGAACGCATGAAAGCGCTCGAACCACAAACGGTGATCCCAGGTCACTATTTAGGAGAGGTTCCCTCTGGAGCAGAAGCCGTTCAATTTACCATCGACTATTTAACGAATTTTGAAACTGCACTAAAAAGCTCAAAAAATGTGACATCCGGTGACGTTATTAAAGCGATGAAGCAGCGTTATCCTAAGTTAGAAGGGGTGAGCGATTTAGAGCTAAGTGCAAAAGTAAACACAGGGGAGATGGAGTGGTAATACGAGCGTAAACTGCCACAGCCCTACATTCTATCTTTAAGAAGGTTGAATGTAGGGTCCTGTAAGGTTATCGATTTAGCAAAGCTAAGGTGGTTATTCCGATTTTTCTTTGTTTAATAGGGCTTGCTTACGCGCTAGCCCCCAACGGTATCCACCCAGTGATCCATCACTTCTTAACACTCGGTGGCAAGGGATCAGTATACCTATTGGGTTTTTGCCACAAGCAGTACCAACAGCACGTACTGCGTTAGGGTTGTCTATATGCTTGGCTACGTCTGCGTAACTCATTACGTCTCCTTCCTTAATACTGAGTAAAAAGTGCCATACTTTTATTTGAAAGGCGGTTCCTCTGATATCAAGTGGTAAGTTGGGTTTGGGGGCACCTTGACTGATGTGTTTATCTAAAGCTTCTATCCAGTTATCCAGCTCAATCGTGTTTTGTGCGGCAGAAAGCACCAGTTCGGCGTTAGGAAACTCATTAGATAGAAGAGTCAGCAGGGATTTTTCATCGTCACCAAATTGTACCGAACACACGCCTTTTTCTGTTGCGGCCATCACCATGTAACCAAGAGAGGTTTTTCTGCATGCATAATGGATAGTTACTCCCTGACCACCAGCCCGATACGCTTTAGGTGTCATGCCTATATTTCGAGTGGTTTCCCCATATACTCGGCTGATTGAACCAAACCCTGAAGAGTAAATAGCGTCTGTTACGTCCTCGCCATCTTTTAATGATTGTTTAAACTTTTGCATTCGAACGGCATCTTGGTAGTGTTTAGGGGAAACGCCAAACAGGTCTTTAAAGATTCGTTGTAGCCGTGAAGGAGAAAGCCCAATCAGCGCTCCTAGCTGAGAAAGCGTGATTTTGTCTTCAATGTGCTCTTCAATGTAGCGAGCAACATCAATCAGTTTTTGAGTTCGGGCATCATCTCCAGTTGGATGACAGCGTTTACAAGGACGAAACCCAGATTGCATCGCTGATTCCATAGTCGTAAAGAACCGCAGGTTTTCTGTATTTGCCGCTTTGGTTGGGCACGACGGCATACAAAACACCCTCGTTGTAATCACGCCATAGTAAAATTGTCCATCAAAGGTGCTGTCTCTTTGCTTTATGGCTTTCTTCATTTCATTTTGAGAGGGCATAGACATGGCAGTACTCTTTGCGGGTAAGTAATGGATCCATCACATCATATTTACGTTATGTCTACTATCCGATTCTTGCTGAGTAATTTGATTATGCGCCATCACATCAATGTTGAACATGACGCAACATTCGGATGTTTTTAAGATATGGCTAAAATTAGTATGAATCCAAAAATACAAAACACAACCGGATCTGATGATGACATCTTCTATTAATACGGTGATGAGCTCAAAGGTATGGGCCATGCTCATTTTACTCTCCATATTATGGGGAGGTTCGTTCTTTTTTGTCGGTATTGCCGTCAATGATCTTCCGCCACTGACGATTGTGACTTTTCGAGTTGGCATTGCCGCGGTGGCATTATGGACTATTGCGTTTATGATGGGCTTACGTGTCCCTAAAAGTGGTGCCGTATGGCGGGCTTTTTTTGGGATGGGCCTACTGAATAATGTGGATTCCTTTTGCTCTTATTGTCTGGGGGCAAACTCAAATTGCTTCTGGGCTTGCTTCCATTCTTAATGCAGCGACTCCGATCTTTGCGGTTGTGGTGGCTGGGTTCTTATTGCCCGATGAGCGTCCGACGCCTTTAAAGTTAATCGGGGTTGTGCTCGGTTTTGTTGGGGTGGTCGTTATGATAGGCGTTCCTGCTCCTGGTGGGGAGGCAAAACTGTTGGCGCAACTTGCGATTGTGGCCGCGACTCTTTCCTATGCCTTTGCTGGTGTGTATGGCCGCAGATTTAAGGGGCTGGGTATTAATCCGGTACTTACCGCAGCAGGGCAGGTTACGGCTTCCACATTAATATTGTCTCCGGTGGCATTTTTCGTTGACGGAGCGGTGGATATAGAAAAGGTAAGTACTCACACTTGGATGGCGATTATTGCTCTTGCTGTTGTTTCCACAGCAATTGCTTATGTCTTGTTTTTTAAGATCTTAGAATTAGCAGGGGCGACAAATGTATTATTGGTCACTTTGTTAGTGCCTGTGTCAGCCATTCTTCTTGGTACACTGTTCCTTGGCGAGACATTAGATTGGATACACTTTTTAGGAATGCTGTTAATCGCACTTGGTTTGTCAGCCATTGATGGTCGATTGTGGCATCGCATGAAATCTGTTTTTGCATAATAGGTATGCTGGGGTGTTAAAGTAATAAAACGGGCATATAGTTATATATGCCCGAGTGAATTATCGCTTCATAGATAAAGTATTACTTTAGTAATGTCTTATTTTCACCACCAGCCTGAATCATTATCCGATGTATCTGAGTCATCATCAGTAGTGCCAGCATCAACGGGTTCTTTACCGAGGTCAACGGTGGTTGTTTCACCAGTGGTTAAATCGGTTTCATGAACAATATTGTTAGATCCCCCTGTATTAGGCCTGTCTGGTCGATCAGAGCCGTGGTTACCGGAACCATGGTTATCAGAACCGTTAGAACTATTATTAGTGTCTGAATTGCCAGAGTTTTGATTATTGTACTCATTCAACACTTGATCTTTGATCGCTAACAGGTTGTCTAGTTCTGTATTTAACTTTGCTATCACCGAACGCCAATATAACGCACCTCCAAGAGTTAGGCTTGTCGCTAATTTTGTATCAAAATAACTATTGGACAAGAAGTTGTCGATATCTGTTGTTAAAGCTCCTGATGCGGAAAAAGCACTGTCTGTGGAGATATGCATAGTAAAACCATCAGATGTAATATTTAGATCATCGTCAACTGTAAAACCTAAGCCAAAGTGAGAAAGCTCAACAGAAGCCCCTAAATTTTCAAAAACACCGAGATCTCCTTCATGGTAAGCAAGCCCTATGGCTGCTGAAAAAGGACTATTCACTGAGTTAGGCTTAGGTTTAGATATCGGCTTAGACAGTCCATTATTGATACCACCCTGGAAGGTAAGTCCAGAAGTGTCCGCAAATACGGTAACTTCACCGTTGATCGCGCCTAAATCAAATGAGGTGCTAACAAAACCGCTGACTTCAACATTTACGTTATTGTTTATCTCGTCAAACACATCTTGTTTAGCGGCTTCGCCAGAAAAATCATGGTTAATAATAGAACGTTTTTTTCTAGAATGAACTTTAACTTGCTCTTTGGACGATCTTAACCCAACTTGCTCTAAAGTAACGCGCAAAACGGGTTTATTGATATTTAATAAACTCTTCGGTATTTCAATATTGGTATTATGATCTTCAGAGATAAAGTAACCAGTACCTCCACCAGATAAGTATGAAGCACCCGAATTCACGTCAAATAGCTTTTTAGTGCCAGAAACATCGACTCTAAAAAGATTTGGAGAATTACCAAATAGGGCGTTGCCTGAAACTAACTTTCCTCTTTTTTTAAGACGATCAATAAATTCAATATGCAGGATGTACTTATTGAGCTTAGGTTCTGTTAAAATAAAGTTTGTGCCATTGTATGTTTGAATTAACCCATTCGTATCGTACAATACTATTTTAAACTTATCTTGATACTCTCTAACTTCAAAGTTAATGTGAGAATCACTTGATTTTATATTTATTTTATTCTTTGGCTCTTCAGTTGCATTGACAGTATTACTGAGCGTGATACTTAATGCAGTAATAGTGAAGAGAAAAGCATGAATCCATTTCAATCTGTTACCTCATAAGCCTTAATAATTTTATTATTTAAGGTAAAAAGCTTAAATTTTTTCCCAGGGTGAAAAATGCCACCTTTTTCTATGATTAGCCCATAGCCAAATGAATTACCTTTTTCATCCAGTTTGAAGTTCATATTTCCAACTTTGAACTGGTTAGTTTGATAATTTTTTGTGCCTTGAAAGCTTTTGAAGTCAATAACTTCACCACTAACAATGATGCATTCCTTGGACGTACAATTAGAGTTTAAAGCCCATAAGATATTCATGTTTTTATATAGGCTATTAAAAAAACCAACGATGCATATTATGATAAAAACCGATAAAATATGTTTTTCTCGATTTTTTATCGTTTTTCTATGCTTGTATTTAATAATTGGAACTATTATTAATGGTATTATTAAGTAGAAGAATGATTTTAGTAAAGATACATCATAAGAGTAGACTTCTTGCATCTGTCACTCTTTATTTTGTCACTATTTCTAAGTTCTTTATTTCACAGTTTTCGTGCTCTTTACTAAGAGTAAATAGCAGTTTATTCTTGTGCACTTGAGCAGACATTAGGCTCGATAAAATAGTGTGGTAGTTTTTGGAACTACTTTTATTTAAGTGAATATTATCTTCGCAAGAACCTAACATGTCTTCTTTGACTTCACTAGTGAATCCAATTCCCCACGGGTTACTATGAAGAAACTTGATATTTTTAGCCCCAATTTTCACATCATATTTATCTTGAACATCATTCGAAATTTCAATAGAAGTCAATTCAGCTGAAAAATTGATGTAGTCGGTAGCAGAAGCACTTGTAGATGCTAATAATAATGCCATTAAAAGTTTTTTCATTTTATTTTACCTATTTCATATAAATGAGGTGCGAATGATATTGATAGTAAATATCATTGTCAATAGTAATATTTTTATGGGTTATTGATTGGTTTGGTGTTGAAGTGATTAAATATTCAACTAGGATTTCTTGTATTTATTTATAAATAAAGTGATGTGAAGGATAATCAGTATGCAGGCTTTATCTTGATGCATAGATGGGGAAAAATCCTTAAATAGTAAAGACTATAATCTATACAAAAAGAGATAAATATAGTGGGTAGTTATTTTTATTTTCTATATAAATATTCTAATTTCAAAATAATAAATGAGAGCCTATAGTCATTATTGAAGATATTATTCTTTCATTATTTTTACTGTGTGAAAGGGAGAGAATTGAAAGGGGATAAGTTCATATAGCCTTTCCAAATTATTTGAATCACCGTGATTGAGTTCCACGATGATTCAAATAGTCGAATGCAGCCTAAGTTAGATTTTGAATTTGCTTAGCTCACTTTGCAGTGTTTCGGCTTTGTTAGAAAGCTCGCAACTGATTTCGACAGAAGAGCTCATGCTGTCCATTACATCCATTGCGGTATCATTAATAATAACGACATTACGGTTGATCTCTTCAGAAACTGAGCTTTGTTCTTCCGCAGCAGAAGCAATTTGATTATTCATGTCATTGATCACTTCAATGGCTTGGTTAATTTCTGCTAATGCTTGTTGGGACGCTTGGGCTTCACCTTTTGTGTTGGCCGCTTGCTGTTGACTTTGTTGCATTAAAAGTACGATGGCTTGGGTTTCTTGTTCAAGGCGAGCTAACATAGTACGAATTTCTTCGGTAGAACCTTGAGTTCTGGTCGCTAAATTACGAACCTCATCAGCAACCACCGCAAACCCTCGACCTGCTTCCCCCGCACGGGCCGCTTCGATGGCGGCGTTCAAAGCAAGTAAATTGGTCTGCTCGGCGATGCCACCGATTTCACTTAAAATACCTTGAATAGCGGCACTTGAAGCGGCCAAATCTTGGGTTTGGTTTTGCGCGTGATTCACTTGCTCGGCCAGTGCTTCAACCGCGCCCGCTGCGTTATTCATGCGCTCCATACCATCGACACTATTGATTTTAACTTGGTTTGCCGCCGTGGCCGCTTGTACCGCTGAATGAGCCACTTCTTGTGCTGTGGCGCTCATTTCATTGATGGCCGTTGCTAATGAACTCACTTCATTGACTTGTGTACTCAGTTGATTTTTTGATTCCCCCGAGCGAATCTGGCTGGTGTTTGCACCTTGATCAACCTGATCGGCGGTTTCCATTACCACACGTAGCATCTCTTGCATACGACCAAGGAAGGTATTGAACCAATGAGCTAATTGAGCCGTTTCATCTTTTCCTTTTACTTCAATTCTATAGGTCAGATCACCTTTGCCTTGTGCTGCATCTTTAAAGCGGTCCACAAGGTTAGTTAGGGTTTTACCCAATGAGTTAGCGATGAACGTCATCGTCACAATACCGATAATAGCGGCAATAATACCGCCCCAGATCCCTTGCTCTATTGCGTAGGCGTTTTGTGATTTACTCCAATTTTCATAATTGGCGACACTTTTTTTGAGCTGATTTGTCGGGACTGAAACCATCACAATCCAAGGAGAGCCTGATGTGTCTACTGACGTGATGGCATATTCTTTCGACCCTATGGTCATTATACCAATGTCGTTTTTCTGGGATTGAGATTGGATCTTGGACCATTGTGAGCGCAACTCACTAGAAACTTTTGATCCGACTGTGCTCTTATCGTCTGTATTGGCCAACAAGGCACCTTGCCATGATGCAATCATGATATTACCTTCGCCATCGAATAGGTTGTGTGCCAGTTCTTCGCTCTGGTCTTGGAGATCATCCAACGCGAGATCAAAACCTAAAGAGCCAATGATCTTCCCGTTGTGCTTAATTGGCTGACTGATCGTTGTAATGAGCTCTTCTTTACCGCGTACTGGGTACATATAGGGCTCCATCACAAAGGTTTGGCCTGTTTCATATGGAATCAAATGCCAATCATCTTTACGCTCACCATTACTGTTTTTTGAGGTATTACTGAAGCTTTCCATCGCCACAACATCAAAACTTTGCTGGGAGTTAGGCGAAAAGAAAGGAGCAAGAACGCCTTTACTGTTGAGTGCTTCTTGTACGTTTGTTTCCGAATAGAGAGGCCACGTTTTTTCTTCCCAAACCATATACCCAGCAAATACGGACTTATCTTGAACTTCTAATGCGGCACGAAACTGATTAACAATAATGTCTGCACCTGTGTTTGCTTTTGCGCTTAACTCGATAATGGAACGTACTTGAGTAAGGTTTGCTAAAACAGGGTTTAGGTTATTGGAGATGGACTGGCCCTGATTTAATGCCGTTGATTTTAGGTTATCTACTGTTGCTTCGGTTAATTGTGCTTTGACTTTGGTTGTTATTTTTTGATTAACATCAGTAAATGCATTGGTGGTCATGCCCATGGCGATCAGTAGGGTGAAGGCCATTGCGCCCCCTGCACTGATGGCAATTCGAGTACGTATACTGTTAAACATGTGAGCCTCAAATAATGTGTTAGCCAAGTGGCTGAATTGTTATAAAGCGAAACGGTTACAAAATGAAATAAGTGAGGGAGTATATAGAAGTGTTATTAATGATATGTGAGTTGATATGAATAGGTTGCTCTAATATAAGCAGTATTATTAATGGGTTGGTCAGTGATTTACGCTAGGGCACAGAGTAATAGTGAGTGTTTAATTGTCTTAAGTGACTGAATTTTATAAATCTATTCACTTTGTTTTTGAGTGGGTATCGCTAAATTTTCAATAAAATGGATCTCATTGCTAAGCCAGTTATATTGGTATGCCTTTAATTTATAAGTTAAAAATGCACAACATGTCACATTTATATTGATGATACATTGGCTAATTCTAAGGAAGGAAATTAAAGGGCGAGGCTAAGGCGTAAACGATCCGTTTCGAGTTAGTAGCGTATTAAACTTGAGGGCTCTATTTACCGTGTAGCAAAGAAAGTAAATAGGCCCAGATGATCGTTTTTAAACGCAGTTAGGTGCTAGGTTTCGAGATGCTATCAAGTTGTAGTACGGGAGCGGCATCGATGTCTTCAGCATTCATCATTGAGGAAACGCGCTGCATTGAAGACAAGAGTAGGCTTTGCTCCCATGGCTCCAAGTTTTGGAATTTGTTGACAAAGTTATCTTGAAGAGGGAGCGGTGCGTTATTCAGTAACGCTTGTCCTTTTTCGGTAAGATTTGCATGAACTTTGCGTCGGTCAGACTCACTGCGTACACGTTGCACATAACCATTTTGCTCTAAGCGATCGATAATGGTTGTGGTGGTCGCTTGACTCACATTGGTGTGATTCGATAATTCTTTGATCGTCACATTATGCATTTCTTGGATTGCTCTCATCAAAATCAGTTGAGGGCCAGTCAAACCATACTCTTTACTCAGTTTCTTTGAGTGTAAATCGATGGCTCGAATAATCTGACGAATAGCGACTAGAATTTCTTCATGTTTTTCCAAGTTACAGACCTTTGTATAAATGCACTATTAGGTAATCACAACACTTTATTTCAATACAGCTAATAGCGACGTCATGCGCCTGACAGGGCTTAATTGATGTGGCGTTGTAGATTTATAGTTTACTTAATTAATTTCCGCATTGTACTTATGTTCAGAGTATTCTCAATCTTTAACTATCGCTTTATGACACGTTGATGCTTTTTTGCACCATTGCCGTTGCGAAAGAGTGCGCGAGGTCTATTTGTTACTAAGTTCAGACTCAACATGTGAAGGGGGCCATGTGAAGAGTGTTACTCTCTCCCTTCACATGTTTTGTCTGCTGAGTGCGGTTTTATGCTGCGTTAGAAAATTGAAAGTTTCCTAATAGCGCATTATAAAACTCACTGTTATCGAGCACACCGACCAGTTGATTGTGTTCAACCAGTAAAATAGGTTGTTCACTTAACTGTTTGAGTTTAATCGCATCACGCATGCCAATATCTGGGCTTGCTATCACCAACGTGGTTTTATTGATAGAACTTAACTCACTTTCTGATCCTGTCCATTCAAACAAGGTTAATGAAGAGTCGCCCGCGACGTTTAATTTTCCGTGATGCTGATTTATCCATACATCTTTTGTATCACACACTTTCCAACTGTCATTGTTGTGTTCGAGTGACGCTAAAGGTTGCATTAATGAGCGGCCCTTTAATACGTTCAGTGGATTAGTATGAGCAACAAAATCTTTGACGTATTCGGTTTTCGGCGTTAGTACGATTTCTTCTGGCTTGCCGTGCTGGATGAGTTTTCCTGATTCCATGATGGCGATGTTATTACCGATTTTCAGTGCTTCGTCTAAATCGTGGCTAACAAACAAAATGGTTTTATTGAGTTTGTTTTGCAAAGTGATCAATTCATCTTGAAGTTGCGCTCGAATGAGAGGATCAAGGGCAGAAAATGGTTCGTCCATCAATAAGATATCGGTATCCATGGCAAAAGCGCGAGCTAGGCCCACACGCTGCTGCATACCGCCCGATAATTCATGAGGGTACTTGGTTTCCCATTCAGCAAGGCCCACCATTTCAAGTTGCTCACGGGCTTTAGCTCGGCGTTCATTTTTGGCCATACCTTGCATTTCAAGGCCAAAAGCGACATTGTCTAACACGGTTAACCAAGGCATCAGTGCAAATTTTTGAAATACCATAGAGACACGGTGGGTGCGTAGGTGGCGTAACGTTGCTTCATCACACTGTTTGCCCAAATCAACCTGTTTATCGCCATCTTTAATGGCTAATGAGCCACGGCTAATTTCGTTTAAACCGTTTACAGCGCGAAGTAAACTGGATTTTCCGGAGCCCGACAGCCCCATCAGAACGCAAATTTCGCCTTCTTTAATGGTGAGTGAAACATTATCGACCCCCACTACTTGGCCTGTTTCATCAATGATTTCTTGACGCGTTTTACCTTTATCTAACAGGGCTAGGGCGTGATCTGTTTTGTCACCAAAAACGACATCCAGATTTTTAATCGTAATGGCGTCCATCACTGTGTTTTCTTGTGACATCGTTAGGCGTCCTTCTGGTTGGGTGTTTTACATAAACGATCAAGAATAATGGCAACCAATACGATGGCTAAGCCTGCTTCAAAACCTTGTGAGATGTTAACTGTGTTTAACGCGCGCACTACGGGTTTACCTAAACCATCAGCGCCCACTAATGCGGCGATAACCACCATAGAAAGGGATAACATAATGCATTGGGTAACCCCTGCCATAATGCTTGGCAGTGCGGCGGGCAGCTCGACTTTCATCAAGAGTTTCATGCGGCTGGCACCAAAGGCTTTGCCTGCTTCAATAAGCTCTTCTGGCACTTTGGTTACCCCAAGGTAGGTGAGGCGAATAGGGGCCGCAATCGCAAAAATGATGGTGGAAATCAGGCCCGGTACGATCCCTAAACCAAACAAAACAAGGGTTGGGATCAAGTACACAAACGTGGGTACGGTTTGCATAAGGTCTAGAATTGGCCTTAATAGGGTGTATAGCCAAGGTCGATGTGCTGCCATTATCCCAACCGGTACGCCAATTAATACGGAAATCGTTGTCGCAGCAAACACGAGGACAAAGGTTTCCAGCATTTCTTGCCAGTAGCCAAGGTTTAAAATGGTCAGTAAAGCTGCCACGACAAAGATCACCAGTGACAGTTTGCGGTGTAAGTACCATGCAAGGGCTGCGGTAATGGCAATCGGCAGCGCTGGTGGCATCCATTTAAAAATATCCACTAAAAACAGGATGATGGTTTCTAAAAAAAATGAGATGGCATCAAAAAATCCTGCTGCGTTGATTGTTAACCAGTCAACACCAGCTTCCATCCATTGACCTACAGGGATCTTGTTGTCCGTAATAAAATTCACAATATTGCCTTTAATTGATGGTGGGCCGTAACCCACCTATTTTTGATTAAGCTTTTACTTGTTTTAGGTATTCTGTTACCGCTTTGGTAGCAGGTTCACCTTGTAAGGTTTTTACATTTTTAAGCCAAGCTTCCACTTGCTCTGGGTTGCGGTTTAACCATTGCTGAGCGGCTTTTTCTGGTTTTACGTTTTGGTTGAGAATGGCTTCCATCAGTTCGTTTTCCATTTCTAGGCTAAACGCTAGATTCTGGAGGAGTTGACCGACGTTTTTACATTCAGAAAGGTAGTTAGAGCGAACGTTGGTGTAAACATTTGCACCGCCATAATTAGGACCGAAGAAGTCGTCGCCGCCAGATAGGTATTCCATTTCTACATTGCTGTTCATTGGGTGTGGTGCCCAGCCAAGGTACACTACCCACTGGTTTCGACGAACGGCACGCGATACTTGGGAAACCATGCCTGCTTCACTGGATTCTACGAGGTTGAAATCTTGTAATCCAAACGCGCCGGAATCGATCATGGATTGGATCAAGCGGTTACCGTCGTTACCTGGCTCAATGCCGTAAATGCGATCTCTAAATTTGTCAGCGTGCTTGGCCAGATCAGCGAAGCTTGTTACACCAGCATCGTAGACGTATTTGGGTACGGCTAGGGTGTATTTCGCCCCTTCTAAATTCGCGCGCACAGTCTCTACTGAGCCATCTTCACGGTATTTGGCAATATCACCTTCCATGGTTGGCATCCAGTTGCCAAGGAAAACATCAATATCGCCGTTGGCCATAGAAGAATAGGTTACAGGTACGGAAAGCAGATTGGTTTTTGTATTGTACCCCATGCCTTTTAGTAGCTCAGAGGTCACCGCGGTGGTAGCGGTTATGTCTGTCCAGCCTACATCCGCAAAGCGCACATTTTCACATTGCTTTGCTTCAAGAGGTGAGTTTGCATAAGCGTTAAATGCAAAGGTAGTGAGTGCGAGTGTGCTAAGAGCCTTTTTCGTGATAGTCATAATTATTCCTTGTGATCGTTCCTTTTGCTGTTTAGATAACAGCACTGCTGACTTAGGTCTTTTATCTTTATTTTTATTCAGAGTGGCTTAGCTCTCTGATGGGTTTACTGAGCCGTTGTTCGTTTTCCCAGTTAGGGGCAAGCCACACTGGGGCATGCTCTTCGGTAAGCATGTCATTACCGAGAATAAAATCGGCCGCACGTTCTGCCACCATGATGGTTGGTGCGTTTAAGTTGCCATTTGGAATGGTTGGGAAAACGGACGAGTCCACAACGCGTAAGCTGTTCACTCCACGCACACGACATTGCTCATCCAATACGGCCATGGCGTCGTCATCTGCGCCCATTTTGCATCCGCAAGAAGGGTGATAGGCACTTTCTACATTTTGTTTTACCCATTCATCAATGGCTTCATCGGAAGTGATGTCTGCACCGGGCTGAATTTCATCCCCGCGATACTGATCCATGGCTGGCTGGGATAAGATCTCTCGTGTTAAGCGAATACAGTCACGCCAGTCTTGGCGATCTTGCTCGGTTGAAATGTAGTTAAACATGATTTCCGGCTTGGCATGTGGATCGGCCGACGTGATGGAAACCGTACCACGACTTTCGGGTTTGTTAGGGCCGACATGCACTTGGAAGCCGTGGCCATTAAAAGCCGCTTGGCCGTCGTATCGCATTGCTGCAGGTAGAAAGTGGTATTGAATATTTGGCCACTTTAACCCTTTACGAGAGCGAATAAAGGCGCACGACTCAAAGTGGTTGGTTGCGCCAAGCCCTTTGCGAGTTAAGATCCACTCAGTGCCAATTAATCCTTTACTCACTAATCCTAGTTTACTGTTAAGGGTAATCGGCGCTTTACAGTGGTATTGAAAGTAGACTTCTAGGTGATCTTGTAAGTTTTCGCCGACACCAGGTAGATCGTGTTTTACTTCTACGCCAGCTTTATCCAGTACGGCTTTTGGCCCAATGCCAGATAATTGAAGCAGTTGAACTGAGCCAATGGAGCCCGCACTCGAAATCACTTCTTTATTCGCGTGTACACTTACTATTTTGCCCGCTTTTTCAAACTCAATACCGACGGCGGTTTGGCCTTCAAGCCCTTTGTTTTCCAATAAAATACGTCTCGCTATGATCCCTTTCAACAGTGTGAGATTGGGGCGCTTTAACGCGCGGCGTAAGTAAGCGTTAGAGGTAGAAGCACGGACGCCTTTTTCCACCGTCATGTGCATGGCACCAAAGCCTTCTTGCTGATAGCCGTTATAGTCGTCGGTTTCTGGGTAACCTGCGTCTTTTCCTGCATCAATGAACGCTTGGTAAAGAGGGTTTAATGCCATATCGTTACCGCCACATGTACCTAGGGGACCATTCCCCCCTCGATATTGGTTTTCACCTTCGATCCAGCTTTCAGCGCGGCGGAAGTAGGGTAGGCAGGCTTGGTAATTCCACCCAGCAGCGCCTTTTTCTTCCCACTCGTCAAAATCGCAAGCGTGGCCACGTACATACACCATGCCATTGATGGAAGAGCTGCCACCCAGGACTTTTCCACGTGGGCAATGAAGTTGGCGGCCATCCAAGCCCGCTTCTTGCTGCGTTTCAAACTGCCATGCGTATTTTTCGGTGTTCATTGGGTAGGAAAGCGCCGTCGGCATTTGGATAAAAATACTCTTATCTGTGCCGCCAGCTTCCAATAGTAAAACGCTGTGTTGACCGCTTTCTGTTAGTCTGTTTGCTAACACACAGCCGGCCGAACCCGCGCCGACGATAATATAATCGTAGCGTTGTTGCATTTGTCTTCTCCGTGACTTTAGGCTGTGCCTTTACGTATTTGAATCGTGGTTTGAGCAATAATGTGCTTGCGGTGATTCAAATCATTACGGGCACAGCTTAGCGTATAGGGCTAGGTATTACCGTTAAGCGTAAGGACTGGCGTAATCGCCAAGTTCAATTAATATGCTTTTGGTTTGAGTGTAATGAAGTAAAGTCTCTGGGCCATTTTCACGGCCGATACCAGAATGTTTATAGCCACCAACTGGCATCTCGGCTGGTGAATCACCCCAAGTATTGACCCAGCAAATCCCCGCTTGCATTTGGTGAATGACGCGATGGGCACGTGATAAATTTTGGGTGAAAATACCAGCCGCAAGGCCGTAATGGGTGTTGTTCGCGCGGCGAATGACATCGTCCTCATCAGTAAACTTCATTACTGACATCACAGGGCCGAAGATCTCTTGCTGAACGTGAGGCATCTCGTCATGGCAATCTACAAACACGGTAGGCACCACAAAGTTACCGTTATCCAGCCCATTATCTGTGACTTGATAACCACCCGTTAGCAAAGTAGCACCAGAGTGCTTGGCTTGCTCAATGGAATCTAGAACTTTCTTGAGGTGATCTTTTGAAATCAAGGCACCGATTTGAGTGTCCATGTCCATCGGATTGCCAACGATCAGTTTTTCAGTGCGTGTTTTTAGTTGAGCAATAAAATCGTCATAGATGCTTTCATGAACATACACTCGGGTGCCATTGGTGCACACTTCACCTTGGGTGTAGAAGTTGGCAACCATCGCGGCAGAGACGGCATCATCCAGCTTTGCGTCATCAAAAATCACCATTGGCGATTTGCCACCTAACTCCATGGTAACGGATTTCAGTGTTTTTGCACTGTCGGCCATCACCGCTTTACCTGTACCAGTTTCGCCAGTGAAAGAGACTTTAGCGATGTCTGGGTGGGCGGTGAGCATTTGTCCAACACGGTAATCACCTTGAACGATGTTAAACACGCCGTCAGGTAATCCGGCTTCAGTGAAAATTTCTGCCAGCTTTAATGCGGTAAGAGGGGTTTCTTCTGATGGTTTGAAGATCATCGTGTTACCCGCAGCAAGAGCAGGGGCAGATTTCCACATCGCAATTTGAATTGGGTAGTTCCATGCCCCAATACCGGCGCAAATGCCAAGAGGTTCGCGGCGGGTATAGAAAAACTGGCTGTCACCTAGGGGCTGCTGATCCCCTTGCATACCAGGTACAAGCCCGGCGAAATACTCAATAACGTCTGCACCTGAAGCCACATCAACCTCTATGGCTTCTTGAAGTGGCTTGCCTGTGTCAGCAACCTCAAGTTCTGCAAGGGTATTATTTCGTGCTCTAAGTATTTCGACAGCTTTTAAAAGAATGCGGCTGCGTTCGATAGGGGCCATTGCAGACCAAACCGCAAAGCCACGTTTAGCCGATTCAATGGCCTTTTCTACGTCAGCGGAAGACGCCTGACCAAGAATGGCGATCGGTTCACCATTGGCTGGGTTGATGCTAGTGAAAGTTTCTCCTGACGTCGCAGGAATGTTTTTACCATCAATGTATAACGAGTTTATTTCCATGAGAAGTTCTGACTTAGTAATTATTATGGTTGATGAGTGGTGTTGTAGGCGTAAAACGTAAGTTGTTTTTCAAGGTAATCATTGATGATGGCTCTGGCTTTATCGGCATTGATGCCATCTGGGTTAAGCGTGCCTCGTAGCCAAATACCATCAATCAAAGAAGCGATACCGTGTGCAACCAGTTCTGCTTGATCGTGTTTGAGTAAAGCTTTTAATTCGATCCGTAAATGGGACAGTAATCGCTTTTCATTCACGCGCTGTAAGCGTTTCAGTTGCGGGTCATGCATTGAATAGGACCAGAAAGCCAGCCACGTTTTAGCCACTTTATTTTCTGCCTGATAACCTTCGAAATTACCGCTAATAATGGCATTAATGCGCTGCTGGTGAGCATCAGCAGGCAACGCTTTTAATTGAGTGGTCACGGTATTTGACAGCTGGCGAAGAATTTCACGCATGGTTTCTTCTAAAAGTCCGTGCTTTCCGCCGAAATAGTGATTGATGATCCCGGTTGATACACCAGCTTCTTTGCTGATCAAAGAAATGCTGGCGGCGTGTAAGCCAACACGGTCAATCACCGTCATTGTTGCTTTTACAAGCTGTGGCTTACGTATATCAGGCATCCCTACCTTGGGCATTTTTTATCCTTATTACTTTTAATTGAACGTTCAATTAATTATAAAATGACAGATATTTAGTTAGAGTTCAAATCATTATTTTGAGTGTTTTATGTCATTCGGCGCGCCTTTGTTAAAAATATTCATTTAAAAACAACTATTTGGGTGTTGTTTTATGCTGGTGTTTTGAGATGTAAAGATTTGAGTTGTGATGTTTATGGCTCTAAATTTTTGACAGATTTATTAAAAGGCGGGGCTAATATTTTTTGTGTGTTTGGGCTGTTTTTTTGAGCAACTTTGCCTCTTTATGACAGATGAAGCGGCGGTCTTTTTTATTACTGAGCTGTAAGGATGAAATAGGGGTGACTAGAGTACATGGTCTAGTTTTGATGATGCTTCCAAAATGTTTGATTTGTTTTGTGAATGTATTTTGGCTTTGGGATATCTAGTCCACATCAGTGAATTGGTGGCGTTGGATCCAAGCCGATTAACTAAAATCTATTTTGTTAATTAATATTTTATTTAAAACAACAGATTAGATGGTCAGGTGATGGATATGAGTAATGTTAAAACTGGCTTTATAAGGGCAGTGTTCACTGGGTTTATGTGTATTTTATTGGTGAGGCCAGCGTTGGCTTTGGCCGACATTGAGCACCCGCCAACGCAATTGATTGCAAAAACGCATTCTTCAACACAAGTTGCACTGGAGTGGCAAGCGCCGATTGGCAGTGAGCAGGTTGTCGCTTACCGAGTATTCCGAGATGGTAAACGCATTGGTAAAACCAAAGAAACATTTTATGTGGACACTTCTGCGGTTCCAGGCAGCGAGCATACCTATTTTGTGGTGGCATTTGCCAGAGGTAAGATTGTGTCTGAACCATCCAATGTGGATACGGTAAAGACCTTGATCAATGATGACAATAGTGGGCTGCATAATGGATCTGTTCTTAGGGTGGGTGTATTGTCTCTGGGGCAGGTTTGTGGCACCAACTCGATTGAGGAAGTACCGGCAGCGTCTTTGGATGCTTGCTTAGATACGGCCATAGAACATTACACGCTGAAAGAAGGCTTAAATGATCTGCGTGCTTTTGTGGCTCGCTTGCGCAGAGCGGAAAATCGCTCGGAGATCGAACTGGGCAAACGTTTATTCCATAGCAAGGTGTTGAGTAAAAATTACGATACCTCATGTTCATCATGCCATCACCCTGCAGTTGGCTGTGGTGGTGATGGGCTGTCGATGCCCATTGGTGTTGCAGCCTTTGATGAAAATGTCATTGGCCTTGGGCGCTATGATGGCAATGTGGTTCCTAAAGTTGGTAGAAACTCTCAGCCCATTTGTAACTCTGCGCTTTGGGTCGAGAGTATGTTTTGGGATAAGAGAGTGACTTTACAAGAGTCGAATGCGGAAAGTACGGTTGGTATGGTATCGACGGCTCCGATCCGTACACCAGAGCGTGATGTCACCGATGTTATGAATGAAGACATTGCCGCTGAGCACCCTCGTCGTCTTCTTATTGCACAAGCTCATTTTCCTGTAGTGGCTGAAGCGGAGATGGGATCAGCAGAAGGGTTTGAATCGCCTCAAGAGTACCGTGAATATTTAGCAGAGCGGTTGCAAACGGATTGGGGGGAGCTGTTTAATGACGTTTATGGCAGTGTGAAGGTGACTTATTTGCAAGTGGCCGAAGCGTTGGCTGCCTATCAAGCGTCATTTCTTTTTATCGACAACCCATTTTTTGACTATATCGATGGCAATAAGGCCAGCTTAAGTGAAATGGAAAAGCGGGGAGCGTTATTTTTTCTCGCAGGTTCTGGTTGTGCAAACTGTCACGATGGGGTGATGTTTACTCCTGAGCGTACTCGTGGCCCTTTATATCCTCAATTTGGAATTCTTGGTGTTGGAGATGGTAACGCGAAAACTCAATTTCGTATGCCTAGTTTGCTTAATGTGGGGTTAACGGCCCCTTATGGTGATAAAGGGGCATTTGCGACCTTAGAGCGTGTGATCCAGCACTATTCAGATACCGTGGGTTCTTTGCAAGGGTACTTTGACAATAATGAAGTTTGTTTATTGCCACAGTTTGCTCACTTAAATGGTGAACAATGTGCCGAGGTGATAGGTGAAGGGGATGATTTTACATTGGAAACCTTAGCGGCTCAGCGTGCAGCCAGCGATCGTGGTGATAACGCCATTATCCGGGGATACAGTGAGCAAGAAGTGGCGTATTTAGCGGCTTTTTTACGTAGCCTGACTGATCCAGAAGCCATTGCTGGAAGTGAAGAAGTTAATGCATTAATTCCGCCAAGGGATGGTGGTCCTGATGGGCACCAATTAGATGCTATCGATATAGATGGAAAGCCTTTATAGCGTTTCTTAAGCAACGAGAAATAGGTATTGTTGGTGTGAAGAGCCAGCCAGTGTGGACTGGCTCTTAATTTAGGTAGGTTAGTGTTAGCCTATAAACGAGATGTAGGCTTGAAGAATGATTAAGTTAACGATGTCGATAAAAAAGGCACCGACAATCGGTACGACCATAAAAGCCTGAGGGGAGGGGCCATAGCGTGATACCAGTGAGCCCATGTTCATTACGGCGGTTGGGGTTGCACCTAGGCCAAATCCACAGTGTCCACCCGCGATCACGGCGGCATCGTAGTTCGAACCCATCACCTTGAAAGTGACAAAATAGGAAAAGAAGCCTAATACTACGGCTTGTACTGTTAAGATCACTAAGAATGGGATTGCTAAATCAAAGATATTCCATAGCTTCAAGCTCATTAGTGCCATTGCAAGAAATAAAGATAGTGAAACGGTACCTAAAATGTCGACCGTTTCTGTGTCAATCTTATGAGCCTTAGTCACTTCTGCTACATTGGTGATGAAAACACCGATGAAGAGTGCATAGACAAAATCAGGGATTTTTAACCAAGAAATCTCAAAGCTGCTGACCCACTGTTCTAGGTAGCCTGCGCCTGTCACACAAATCAGTAGGATAAACAGAGTCTCAATTACTTTTTTTGCGGTGACTCGGTCTTCTTCAAATTCGTTATAGGTGACCAGCTCCGGAAAGCGTTCATGAGTATGGATACCTTGGCCATACTCTGATTTCATGTTGTTCTTATCAATCAGTTTTTTGGCGACAGGGCTGCCGATGATACCACCGATGATTAAGCCGAAAGTGGCTGAGGCCATGGCAATCTCTAGGGTATTGGATAGGCCATAAGTCTCTGAAAATGTTTGTGACCAAGCTGCACCAGTACCGTGCCCGCCGGATAGGGTAATGGAGCCTGCGATCAAGCCCATTAATGGTTCAAGCCCCATGGCGGTTGCTAAGCTTAATCCAACGCCATTTTGGATAATGATGTACACCGACGCAACGGCTAAGAATAGGAATACTTTCGCTCCGCCTTTCATTAACTGGGTATAGTTTGCTGCCAGTCCGACGGTGCTGAAAAACATCAGCATAAAGGTGCTTTGTAATGGTAAAGAGAAGGTGAGCTCTATACCTTGAAAATGAAGCGCAGTTAACGCAATAGCGACAATAAGCCCGCCAACAATAGGTTCTGGGATATTGTATTTTTTTAAGACCGGAAGCTTGGAATTAACAAGGTGGCCTAAAAAAAGTACACCAATTGCAATTAAGAAGGACTCCAGTGGTCCAACGGCATAAGCATTATTCATATTACCTCTTTTTCTTTTTCACTCTTTCCGTACCGTCAGGCACAGGACGAAACTCTATTCAGAACTGGGCAATATGCCAGAAGAGTTTATGGTATGAAGTGTTATTATACTAGCTCTTAAAAATGAAAATAGTCGGGAAGGATACAGGAGTTTAAGAGAGAAATGTTAGATAAATGTCAGGTAATGCGTTTTTATACTGAAAGTTATGTGGATTGCTGGTGTTTTGAGCTAATTTATCCGGTATTTGAATAGGTTGACAAGAGCTATTACTGATGATGTGTTGCTATGGCGAAAAAAGCAGCATTTGCAAAGGCAATATTGGGCGATAAATCAGATGGAATCGTTATATTGATAGTGGGATGTATGTTAAGTACGCCCTGAAGCAAGCAGAGCGCACGGGTGTTATTTAATAACGGTAATTACAGGTATTGATTAAACCAAGCCAGTTCTTGTTGCACTACCGACTCAAAATGTTCGCCGGAATACACTTGATAGTGAGTAGCGCCTTGCTCGACATGCAGCTTTTTCGGTTCATTGGCGTTGGCAAACAGTTTTTCTGACTCGCTGACTGGATTTACACCGTCTTCGCTTGCTGCAACAATGAGAAGCGGTTTATCTAAGTTTTTAAGCGCATTCACTGGTTTATGGTTCATGGTTTCCCACACGGTCAAGAATGGGATTTTGATGGTTAACGCAGGGAAATCTTCTTTAAATTGGTTGAAGAATTCAACAGATTGAGGGTCGCTTAATACTTTCGCAATAGGCACCATCATTTCTTTGCCTGTTTTTTCTTTTTTGTCACGCATACGAGTTAACGTTGAAACGAATTTTTCCCTTTCTTCTGGTTGCATGTCGCCTGTGATTACCGTTTCGCCATCTGAAAAAGTTAATTGAGCAACCACGCATTTTACTTGTGGGTTTTCACTGGCTGCGATAATGGCGTTGGCCCCACCAAAAGAGCTGCCCCATAAACCAATGCGATTACTGTCAATATTTTTTTGAGTACCCGCCCATTCGATGGCTGCGTGAATATCTTCAATTTGTAGCTGAGGTACCAAGCGGCCAGGTTCACCTTCACTTTCACCAAAACCACGGTAATCAAACGTCAGGGCAGCGTAACCTTGATCGGCAAAACGTTGAGCAAAAGCAGGAAGAAGTAACTCTTTTACGCCGCAGAAACCGTGACATAAAATGATAAGAGGCAGCGAAGTCTCCTGTGTCTTTGGTAGGTATAGGTGGCCGGAAAGCGTGTGATTGTGTGAAGTGATGGTAATGTTCTGGTGCATATGTCCTTCTTATAATTGTACGCTGGTTTATTGTGTTTATATTTATACCTTAAATGGTGACATAAGCTGGCCTGACCTGATTAGTGATAATGGGGAGGCTGCGCGCTCCCAACTTATCAATATTATTGAATTGGGGTTAATTATTCACACACAAAAAGGACAGTTATCTTCATTTAATCCATAAATGCCTTTTTGGCTGGCCAAATGGTCTTGTCCTGCTTTTAGTCCCATTTGGTAGCCTTCTTCTAATAGGCTTTGCTTGATCGTGAGTCGTTTCACTGCAAAGTTTGCTGGTGGTGCAATTACTCGGATCACCGCATCTTTAGGAGGGTTACGAATAAATGCTAATGATTGGTTATAATTGTCGGCTCTTGTGATCATAGATTGACCAATATTAGGGTGTCGAGACAGCATTTTTTTCATTAACCAAGGGTATTTAGTCGCTTTCATCTGATAATTAAGAGGGTGCGAGAGAATAACGGTAATATCGCGTGCTCCGCGTCGATAGGCTTCTCTGACTGGAATAGAATCGGCTACGCCACCATCGGTATAACAGCCGCCAGAGAAGCAGGGTGTTTGTTTGTAAGCAATAGGCAGTGCGGTTGTCGCTTCAATCACATCCGATAGGTTATCTCTTTTAATTTGGTAATAATCCGCACTGCCTGTATCGACATTGGTTACCGCTGCGTACATTGGTATGGAAGTGAACAGAGTCTCTTTGTTAAGAGGGTATCGGCGATTAGACTCTTCCCAAAGCCATTTTACATCGACCAAATGGCCACCTGTGGCAAACCGAGCTGGATCATAAAAAGCTTTGTTTGTCGCAAGCTGGGTGATGACATGAAAACTGCGTTTTGGGGTATGGGCTAAATAACCAATTAGGTTAGTCGCACCTGCTGATACACCGATGGCAAAATCGTAAGGAACAAAAAATTGATCCATGAAGGCATCGAGAACACCACTCGCAAAAATGCCACGCATGGCCCCGCCTTCTACAATTAACGCCTTCTTACTCATCATATTATCCTCATTGCAATTAACGCAGTAGAGAATACGGAAAGCGAGACCTTAGGTATAATGGCTCTGCTCTATTAATGTCATCGTTAAAACCTATGTAGTTGAACCTTTCGAGCACTTCACTCAGAGGTATAGGTTGGGTTTCATGAATAGATTTAACCAAATCTGATTAATAAGTATGCACTTCTACAGAGTGGCTCTTGGTCTATAATTCAGTCCATGCTATTTTCTGCTTACCTTTTATTATTGGAAAAATGATCATGCCAAAGGCCAGTGAAGTAAAAAAGAACGCTGCGATTGAATTGAACGGTAAAGTTCTTCTTGTTAAAGACATTAATAAGCTAACACCAAGTGGTCGTGCTGGTGCGAGCCTTTATAGAATGCGTCTGTATGATGTAGCAACAGGCCTGAAAGTAGACGAAAGCTTTAAAGCGGACGAAATGGTAAATCTAGCTGACTTTAGCCGTCATCACGCGACATTCTCATACATCGATGGTGATGAGTACGTGTTCATGGACAGCGAAGATTACACGCCGTACACGTTTAATAAAGACAGCATTTCTGAAGAGCTACTGTTCATTACAGAAGAGACTCAAGGTCTGCAAGTATTAACCGTTGATGGTAACCCTGTTGCGATTGAACTTCCTTCGAGTGTTGAGCTAGTTATTGTTGAAACCGATCCGTCTATTAAAGGTGCTTCTGCAAGTGCTCGTACTAAGCCTGCTGTACTATCGACTGGCTTAACAGTACAAGTGCCTGAGTACATTGCCAATGGCGAAAAGATCAAAGTGAACACGTCTGAGCACAAGTTCATGAGCCGCGCTGACTCTAAGTAATTCTTTTCTTAGCCCAAAGGTGACTGTTTATTGGTCGCCTTGTTGTCTTTGAAATCAAATCGATCAGTTTCACAATTGAGTGAATCTGGTCGATTTTTTATTTTGAGCGGGTAAAAAGCAAAGCGCTTATGACTTTGGATGTTGGCTTGGGAAAATCTTTAGATCAGGAACTTTTGCATCTAGTAGTGGCTATTTCACTGTAGCTTGAAGCCATTCACACTGTTAAAGAGAAAGGATGTCTCACTCAGGCTTTGAAATTGCCTGATCAACTGGCAACAAACTGATTGTGATTATTTTTGGTGTGATGTCAGAAAAATGGTCAGGAGTTTTTATTCGCGATTTTGACTAAATCCGCAATGAGATCGTTTTTATAAGCCGGGTATTTCTTATTAGAAAATGGGCATGTGTCTCAAATAGATCATGGTTTGCATTTCGTGAAGCAAATTATATGAAGTAATGGCATTGAATAAAATGATCGGTTGTTATTTGTACTGTTGATGAGAGCTTTATTTATATAAATTAGATATTTAGCTCGTTTTTTGTTCGTTTTTTTAATTTTTTACGTGAAAGTTCATTCAACCCTACCAGTTGATTTCTCTCAGTTTTCTTTCTCAAAACAACAATAAGCAACATATTGCTCTGTGTTTGGTTTCTAATGTGTGCTTTTGTGTTGACTTTGGTTTTTTAATGCAAAATAAGTCGCAACATTTTGCAACCATGTGCAACGTAAATCTGATTTATTGCGAGTTATTTTATAAATCCCATCATAACCTAGTGCGTAAAACTGGATATCACCTAAAGTTATTTCACAATAAAACAAAAGATTCAGGCGTAGAGCTATGAATCATTCTACATTTCTATTCAATAACTTAAGGAAAAGTGAATTATGAAACTCTGTAATGGGAAAATCGCTAAGAAGGTATTCCCCCTCAGTACCTTGGTTGTTTCTTGTTTAATGGCCTTTAATGCATCTGCGGCTGCTGATTGTCGTCCAGATGGCTTGTATAAAACCGACGGTGTGAACGTCCCATACTGTACTATTTACGATCAAGACGGTCGTGAAAAAATGGGTGCAGATCATCCTCGTCGTGTGATTGGTTACTTCACAAGTTGGCGTTCTGGTGATGATCCACAAGCAGCTTACCTAGTTAACGATATTCCTTGGGAGCAGTTAACACACATTAACTATGCGTTCGTGAGCATTGGCTCAGATGGTAAAGTGAACGTTGGTGATGTTAACGATCCAAATAACGCCGCAGTTGGTAAAGAGTGGCCTGGAGTCGAAATTGACCCAGCTCTTGGCTTTAAAGGTCACTTTGGTGCCTTAGCGACACAAAAAGTGAAACATGGTGTTAAAACACTGATTTCTATCGGTGGTTGGGCAGAAACTGGCGGTCACTTTGCTACGGATGGCACTCGTGTGGCTGACGGTGGTTTCTACACGATGACAACTAACGCGGATGGTTCTATTAACCACGCAGGTATCGAAAAATTTGCAACATCTGCTGTTGAGATGATGCGTAAATATAAGTTCGATGGTTTAGATATTGACTACGAATACCCTACGTCAATGGCAGGTGCCGGTAACCCAGACGACAAAGCGTTCATGGAGCCTCGTCGTGCTTACCTATGGGCTTCTTACCAAGAGTTGATGAAAGTACTTCGTCAAAAACTTGATGCGGTTTCAGCGCAAGATGGCGTTCACTACATGTTAACCATTGCCGCACCATCTTCAGGTTACTTATTACGTGGTATGGAAACCTTTGATGTTACTAAATACCTTGATTACGTAAACATCATGTCTTATGACTTACACGGTGCTTGGAACGATCATGTAGGCCATAACGCTGCTCTATACGATACAGGTAAAGATTCAGAGCTTGCACAATGGAATGTTTATGGCACTGCTGCTTACGGTGGCATCGGTTACTTGAATACGGACTGGGCTTACCATTACTTCCGTGGTTCAATGCCAGCAGGCCGTATTAACATTGGTGTTCCTTACTATACTCGTGGTTGGCAAGGTGTAACTGGTGGTGAAAATGGTCTATGGGGCCGTGCAGCATTACCAAATCAGGCTGATTGTGCGCCGGGTACTGGTGAAGGTGAGAAGAATAACTGTGGGCATGGTGCACTAGGCATCGACAACATGTGGCATGATCTTGATGCAAACGGCAAAGAGATGGGTGCTGGTTCTAACCCAATGTGGCATGCGAAAAACTTAGAAAACGGTATCTTTGGTTCTTACGCTGATGCTTATAATCTTGATCCTGTGAACGATCCATCAGACAAACTGGTTGGTACATACACACGTAACTACGACAGCGTTGCGGTAGCACCATGGCTGTGGAATGCTGAGAAAGGCGTGTTCTTATCAACAGAAGATAAGCAGTCAATCAATACGAAAGCAGATTATGTAATCGACAAAGAAATTGGCGGTATCATGTTCTGGGAGCTTGCGGGTGACTACAACTGTTACGTACTAGATGCAGCGGGTAACCGTACGTCTGTAGATGCAACAGAGCAAGCATGTGCAAGTGGTAATGGTGAGTACCACATGGGTAACACCATGACTAAAGCTATCTACGATAAGTTTAAGTCAGCGACACCTTACGGTAATACACTAGCAACAGGCGCTATTCCAACTGAAGCTGTAGACATTACAGTGTCTGTTGGCGGGTTCAAAGTAGGTGATCAAAACTACCCAATCAACCCTAAGGTTACGTTTACGAACAACACGGGTGCAGAATTACCTGGTGGAACAGAATTCCAGTTTGATATTCCTGTTTCAGCACCAGATAACGCGAAAGATCAGTCTGGCGGCGGCTTGAAAGTAATTGCTTCTGGTCACACTCGTGCGAATAACATTGGTGGTTTAGACGGACCTATGCACCGCGTGGCATTCTCTCTACCAACTTGGAAGAGCTTACCAGCTGGTGCTAGCTACGAGCTAGATATGGTTTACTACCTACCAATCTCTGGCCCTGCTAACTACTCAGTAAACGTAAATGGTGTTGATTATGCCTTTAAGTTTGAGCAACCGGATCTACCTTTAGGTGACTTGAATGCACCAGGTCCTGGTCCAGGCCCAGGTCCTGAGCCAGGTACTTGTGACACAACTGGCGTTCAAACTTACCCTAATTTCCCACAAAGTGATTGGGCGGGTAATCCAAGCCACGCTAATACTGGCGACAAACTGATTCACCAAGGTGTGGTATACCAAGCGAACTGGTGGACAAGCTCTGTACCAGGTAGCGATGGTAGCTGGACAAAAGTGTGTAATATCTAATCTCTTTAGATAAATAGATACATTAAGCGCATAGAGTGATCTATGCGCTTTTTTATTTGGCGCAACTTATGAAATGTAGGTGGTGCTCATGTCCTTATTCTATGGTCATATGAAATGAGTCAGATGAAAGCTGTTTAAAACGCCATTTTCAAGTAGGAAGAATAAAGGGTACAAATAGAGGTTTGTTAGTTGATAATTTTGCGGGGAATAACGGATTTTATGTTGGTTCTGAACATAATAAAAAGCCAAGAGGTAGATTTTTCCTCTTGGCTTTTAATAGGCTAGGTGTAAGGAGCAACGGTACTTCGGCTTTGTGTTGACTCTTTACATTACCGTCTTGTTATCTCGTATTTACGGGTTGTAAGCTACAAATTTGTTATGAGTCTGATTGTTTATCTGGAGTAAAGTCTGATTATTGATAATAATCTATCTTAATTACTATCATTCTCATTTATGGGACTGTTTAAAACGATTTAATTGTGTCTTGCCAAGTTTTATACAAAATACTGAGAGTATTGCAAAAAGTACTTCTGTAACGGCCAGTATGAATCAGCCGATACAGAAGGGTTTTATCGGACTCTACTGAGCACGGTTGAATGTTACTACTTCATAGCTAAGCGGTGTTAATGTTGCTTTTTCATTGGCAATGTAATCGATAACCGATTGTGCATCGGTGTTACAACGAACATTATCATCTTTACAACTAGGCAGAGAAGAATGGTAGTTAACCTGATACTTGCCATCTATTTCAGCAATATTTTTGACTTTAAACCCAGTCAGCTTTCCGTCCACGTACATTAAATCGACACGATCAGACTGTGTTTGTTGTGCTTTAAATAGCGGTGTCCAGCCGTCGTTACCCGTGGCGTTGTAGTTATTGATGACCACGTTATACGTACGGTCATCTTCAAGCGGTGTCCAAATTGGATCTTCTTCGCTGCCTGTCATGACTTCAATGCTATCGAGCTGACCCACTTCATGGAGTGTCGTTTCTGTGAAAGAGTAACGAAGGTGGCCACCGTATGGAAATTTTCCAGCGTGTGAGCCTTCAGGCAAAGTGGCGGTTATAGCGCCGTGGATCACTGCTTTTATATCAGCACCAGAGACAGGCAATACGGATAAGAAGTTAGCAAAAGGTAGCATTTCGAGTGCAACACTGCCTTCACGGTATTGGCCAGCTTCAATGTTAGTGCGAATGCCACCAGCACCGATTAAGGCGAAATCTACCTTCATGCCTGTAACGTTTCTTACTTCCTCAGTATTTGCCCAGTAATATTGGCCTTCAGCAATAATTGGGGCAACATCAGAGCCATGTTGATCAGAGCCACGATCGCCCGGGCGTCTTTCATGTTTTAACTCGACTGGCACTTGAGCAATTACCTGACCATACGCAGCCTCAGCTTCAGGTTTGTATTTACTATCGATGAGGTTACGTAGCTGCTGATTCTCGTCAGTGATGGTGATGTTTTCTTCCTTATCAATGAAGTTAACAACTTTTTGGTTGTCGCTGTCACTGAACTTGTCTTGTTCACGTCTTGCGGCATCATAGTAAAAGTCGTCGTTTGAAAGCAATGTATTGCGGCCATCACATTGGGTAATGTGGCCGTTTTTATCAAAGCTAATTTGTAAACGGCCGATCGCTTGGGCGTATTCACCGGCTTGAACAACGCAGGTTTTATTTTGGTTATTTGGGTTGATCACTTGCTGAGCATACATACCATTATTGCCCATACCAAGGTTGGTAAAATCACCAAGTAAGGTGTGTGAGTGACCACCCACGATCAAATCGATGCCGTTTACTTGAGAGGCGATCTCGATGTCTTTGGAGTTACCCACATGAGTAACAGCAACCACATTGTGGATTCCTTTTTCGGTGAACATATCCACGGTTTTTTGTGCTGATTTCACCATATTAAAAAACTTCACCTTACCTGTATTGGGCGATAAGTTGGCCATGTCTTCCAGCGCTAGGCCAAAAACGGCCACAATATCGGCACCTTGAGGCAAGTGGTTAATGTCTTTAACGATGGTTTTTTTGTTACCGTCAAAAGCAAATACTCGATACGGCATCAGGTTTTTTTGATCACGGAGGTCAGCGTCTTCACTGGTATCAATATTGGCGGCTAAAACAGGGAAATTAACGGAATCGATGAATTCATTTAGCTTGGCATTATTGAGATCAAATTCGTGGTTACCCAGTGCCATTGCGTCTAAGCCCATCTTGCTTAGCAGATCTGCGTTCATGGCTCCTTCATTTAATTTGAAGTAGGCACTGCCTTGCCAAGCGTCGCCACCATGAAGAAATAGAAAGCTGTCATCATTTTTTTGCGCTTGTTGTTTGTAATCCTCGGCCATGGTTTGAAGGCGAGGGTAGCCACCAAATTCATTGTACACTTTGGTGTTATTGGCTTTGAAACTGGATTGTACTGGGTCAAAATTAGAGTGGGTGTCATTAATGTGGGCAATAGTGAGTGTAAAGGTGTTGTCAATGTTGTTGTCATTAGGTGTTGTAATGGAGGATAGACAACCAGATAAAGCGGCAGAAATCGCGAGAGCAGAAAGAGACTTACGTAACATTTAAGTAAAACCTTAGTGAGTGTGACTGGTTTTCCTTCCGTGGTATTTTTGTATCGAATTTGCCTTGATGAACCATATTCCATGGCTTGTTTCTCTAAACATAGAGTCATGTATCAGGGCAGGCAGATAATATCGTCTATATACTCTATATTCAAATTATTGATGATTTAGTTATTAAAGGGCGGAAATTAGACTTAGCTTGCCTTTTTTCTAAGTAATTATATCTAATGTATGTAAGGGTTATCATTTTTGATGTGTATGAATTTATCAGTATTTGGTTCCTAAATTCGCGGTTTGCTTTAAATACATTCGAAGTACTTTGTTAATAATAAAAAGGCATTCCAAAATGATAAGCTAAGAGCGCGCATCCTATATGCAGGCTGAATTTGTTCTATGGGTAACGGTAGAAAGAGAAAGGAAAAGTTCAAATGATAAACAATACACACCAGCCTATCCGCTGGGGGATCATTGGTTGCGGAGCCGTGACAGAACTAAAAAGTGGCCCTGCTTATCAAAAAACAGAGGGGTTTGAGTTAGCTGCGGTAATGCGCCGAAGTCACGATAAAGCGCAAGATTATGCGAAGCGGCATAAAGTTCCAGCGTTTTATACCGATGCCGATGATCTCATAAATAGTGAAGATATTGATGCGATTTACATTGCTACTCCGCCTGATAGCCATAAATATTACGCATTAAAAGTAGCCAAGGCGGGTAAACCGTGCTGTATTGAAAAGCCATTAGCTCCAAACTATGAAGACAGTAAAGACATTGTCACTGCATTTAAAAAAGCGGAGCAGCCATTATTTGTCGCTTATTATCGTCGTTCATTGCCCCGTTTTAATCAGATAAAACAGATTTTAGAATCAGGTAGTATTGGTAAAGTACGTCATATCAGTTGGCATTTAAGTAAACCCGCGAACGATATGGATTTGTCTGAGCAGTATAATTGGCGTACCGATAGCAATATTGCTGCTGGTGGGTATTTCGATGATTTAGCCAGCCATGGTTTAGATTTATTTGCCTATTTATTGGGCGATTTTGATTCTGTTCAAGGGATTGGATTAAACCAGCAAGGTTTATATTCTGCGCTTGATGCTATTTCAGCGTGTTGGAGCCATAAATCAGGTGTCACTGGTGTCGGAAGCTGGAATTTTGGGTGCTCTCGCCGCCAAGATAAAGTGGAGATCATGGGGAGTGAAGGTCAGGTTAGCTTTTCTGTGTTTGATGAACAGCCGATACGATTGCATCGTGAAGGAGAAGAAGAGAAGCTCTTCTACATAGAGAACCCTGAGAATATTCAACTGTTTCATGTTGCTAACATGTACACTCAATTAGCGGAAGGAGGAGCGCACCCGTCTTCAGGAAAGTCTGCATTACATACTAGCTGGGTAATGGATAAAATTTTAGGCAAAGTGTGAGTTGATCGGAAAAGCATAGGCAAGATATTCACAGGCCTTCATGGTTCCGAATAAAGGAACAGGCAGCGGGTTCCGTTCCGAGTTGCTCTGTAAGTGACATGATCTACAATCTGCTTTGTTGCTCATTGATAAGGATATTTATTTGAACCTCCGACAGTTAGAAATTTTTTACGCCATTATGCAAGTTGGAACGGTGTCAGGTGCAGCAAAAAACTTAAACGTCTCGCAGCCTAACGTGACTCGGGTATTGGCGCACACCGAGCAGCAAATGGGGTTTGCGCTGTTCGAGCGCGTAAAAGGGCGTTTGGTACCAACGCAAGAGGCAAAAACGTTATTACCTGAAGCAGAAAAAATTTACCAGCAATTAGGGCAATTTCGCTCGTTAACGAATAAAGTAAAAAAAGGCAATCAGCATTTGCGAATTGGTGCGCCGCCGATTTTAGCAAATGCACTGTTAACGCCTGTTATTGCGAAATTAAGTCACGATCCCGCTCTTTCTATTGAATTATCTACAGCAAACCGTAACGAATTATGTGACGGCTTATTAAAAAACGAACTTGATTTGGCTGTTTGTTTTGGCGAAGAAGCCCCAGCGGGGATCACCCAGCAAACGTTACTTAAAGAAGCCATGTGTGCTTTATTACCTTGTTCTGAGCAAGGTAATAAGCAGTGGAGCGGTAATATCGAACTCAATGAATTGGTTTCTCACCCTGCAGGTATTATCGGGCTGGATTCTCGTGATCCACTTGGTTTATCGCTCAGTCAAGCCATACATCAAGTCGATCCTCACTATCATTCCCAAATTACCGTCAGAAGTTACAGTGCCGCGGCAGAATTGGTTCTGCATCATGCAGGTATTGCGGTGGTTGATCCGTGGACGGCTCAGCATTATCAACAAGCGCATTACCTTAATCGACTTTCTGCACGGAAAGTCTCCCCCGACATTGCTTTTTCTGTGTCGTTATTGCATGCCGAGCATCAGCCGATCTCCCTTACTGCTCAATACTTTTCGGAGCAATTAATTCAGTCAATTAAGGGGCCGAATGATCAAGGTATAACGTGATGTTATAGGCAGCAGACAGATAAGTATTCGGCAAAAAAGATCACTTTCTCTAGATTACTTCTAACCGTAAAAACAAGAGAAAAGGATCTTTTATGCGTATTCAACAGCCTTATTTATTATTTCTTGGTGATGTCACCGATCCACTGTCGGCAAAGACTGCTCGTGGCATTTTACAATGGCGACCAGAAGCCTGTATTGGTCAACTAAGATTAAGCCCAGGGACCATCAGTTTGGGCTTACCTGATTATTCGTTACAAGAAGCACAAGATCTGGGTGTAAAGACTCTGGTTCTTGGCACGGCAAATGCCGGGGGCGTGATCCCTGGCAACTGGTTAGATACCTTAATTCAGGCAGCAGACATGGGCTTTGATTTGGCCTCTGGCATGCATCAACGTCTGACGGATGTGGCTGTGCTTGCCCAACTGCAAGAGCAAGGAAAAACGCATTTACATGATGTTCGTCACTTTGATGAGCCACTGGCGGTGGGCAATGGTAAGAAGCGCAAAGGAAAACGATTATTAACGGTGGGTACGGATTGTTCCGTTGGGAAAATGTACACAGCTCTGGCCTTAGAACAAGCTTTGAACCAACATCAGATCAGCACCGAATTTAAAGCAACGGGACAAACGGGCATTCTTATCCAAGGTTCTGGTATTTCTGTGGATGCCGTGGTTGCCGACTTTATATCCGGGGCGGTGGAATCGCTCAGTCCAAGTTTTGATGATCATCAATGGGACATTATTGAAGGGCAGGGTTCACTATTTAATCCTTCGTTTGCTGGGGTAAGTTTAGGGCTTTTGCATGGTGCACAGCCTGATGCTTTGGTGTTGTGCCATGAAATCGGCAGAAAGCACATTCGTCACCTTCCTCATGCACCATTACCTAGCATTGAACAAACGTTAGAGGCGAATTTACAAGCCGCAAAGTTGACAAACTCAGATGCGCAGTTTGTCGGTATTTGTTTGAATACCTCGGCCATATCCGTTCAGGATGCGGAGCAGCTGTGTTTGCAGTGGTCTGAAAAGTACGCAATGCCAGTAACGGATCCCGTTCGCTTTGGTGTTGAGTCTATTGCTCAGTGTTTGGCGACATGGTGAGGTTGAGATGAAGATTTGTGCAAAACCCCAGCAAATAAAATTAGCCAAGCCTTTTAGCATTGCTCGTGGTACGCGTACTCATGTTGAGGTCGTGCAAGTTACCGTTACTTATGAACAGTTCCAAGCTCATGGGGAATGTACACCATATCCGCGTTATGGAGAGTCGGTGAACTCTGTGATAGAGAAAATTGAGTCTGCATCACAAGCCTTGTTACATTGTAAGTATGAAGAAGCGCGAGTGGTGCTTCAAACCTTACTTCCGGCGGGGGCGGCCAGAAATGCCATCGACTGCGCGTTATGGCGTTTAGAAGCCATAATGGCAAACACAGGTTTTCCTCACCCACGTTTTGAGATCCCCCAACGAATTACCACGGCCATGACGGTGTCTATTGATAGCCCACAAGCTATGGGTCAGCAGGCCAAAACGTACATGAATGAAGGGGCGAAATTACTCAAAGTAAAATTAGATGCTGAGCAAGTCATTGAAAGGGTCGCCGCTGTGCGAGCCGCTGCACCAAGTGCCAAGATCATTTTAGATGCTAATGAAGCATGGGGAGCACTTTCGTTAGAATCCCTATTTCATCAATTAGCGGAGCTGGACATTGCGATGATTGAACAGCCTGTCGCAAAAGGTGAAGATGACCTATTGGCCTATATAGATCATCCAATTCCCATTTGTGCCGATGAAAGTTGCCATACCCGAGAAGACATTCCTGCTTTACTGCAATGCTATGACATGATCAACATTAAGCTTGATAAAACAGGTGGGTTGACGGAAGCACTGACGTTAGAGGCGCTAGCTCGGCAGCACGGTTTGAAAATCATGGTAGGGTGCATGTTGGGAACCTCACGTGCCATGCAAGCCGCATTGCCTATTGCTGCGAACGCTGAGATTGTTGATCTGGATGGCCCGGTTTTACTCGGTTCAGATATCCCTGATGGCTTAACCTATTTGAATGGTCAGATTGTTTGCTTTTGAGTGTTAGGTTAGCGCCCAAGTTATTCAATACCGATCGTGATAATGGATGCTTTTTCCTTTTCTATGTATTAAGGTGCAGTGAAATTCGACGTCTTATAAATAGGGATATTTAAACGGTAATGGCATTTCAAATAGAAACCCCTCGGCTAATTTTGCGTGATGTAAGATTAGAGGATTTACAGGCGTATACTCAACTATCACAGCATGAAAAATATCAGCGGTTTTATGATGAAGCCGATTGCTCAAAAGAAAAAGCCGTTCAATTGGTACAGATGTTTGTGGAAGAGGCGCAAGCTAAACACAGAACGAACTACAACTTGGCCATTACTGACAGAATGACAGGGCAATTTATTGGTATTTGTGGTCTTCGGGTTGAAGACCATCAACAAGCGTCGATTGGTTGTGGTTTGGCCCGTGAATATCAAGTGTCTGGCTTTGCGCAAGAGGCCATGTCCGCTTTATTGCAGTTTGGTTTTGAGAACCTAAACGTACACCGAGTGTATGCGGAAACTATCGCGAAAAACCGAGCCGCGATTTTATTGTGTAAGAAAATGGGTATGCGTACCGAAGCCACTTTCATTGAGCATCGCTTTTTTAAAAATCAGTGGTGGGATACGGTTGTTTTGGCTTTGCTTAAGCGTGAGTGGCTTGAGCTTACATCATAAATAAATCATGGTGACAACGTCACTTAAAGAGAAAGGGTAACGAGGAAAACAGTGAGATCGCAACTAAAACAAAAAATCATTGATGTTTGTGAGCAAAAAATTGCTAAAAAAGGTGAAGGTGTTGGTGTGTCTTTTTATGCCTTTTTTGCTAATAAAAACGATGATCCTGAGTTATTGATGGAAGCCGCAAGCTGGTGGATCATGGAGCATAAATTGGACCATTTTGAAAAGGCGGTGAAGATTAAGCAGTTGGTAGAGACGATGGAGTCATAAATGGACATCACTTTAGTGCAGCTTGATATTTGTTATAAAAATAGACAAGAGAACCTTAATAAGCTTGGCACTTTATTAGAGCGTTGTGACGGAGTTGGTGATCTTGTGTTGCTGCCTGAATTATTTACGACAGGGTATTTATTTGAGCAGCCTGACGAAATACATCAGTTAGCAGAGCCCATGACCAACAGCAGTGACACGGTAAGTTATTTGACGCGTCTAGCTCAGAAGTTTCAAACTACGTTTGTGGCGGGTCTTGCTGAAAAAGTGGAAAGTCGCTATTACAACACCGTTGTGGTGGTAGATGCCAAAGGCTTAGTTAATCAATACCGTAAAATGGCGTTAACGAACATCGATAAGCAATACTTCTCACGTGGTAGCGAACTCGTTACGTTTACTGTCGATGGGGTAAGGTTTGGTATTGCCATCTGTTTTGACCTTTGGTTTCCAGAAGTAATTGGTGAGTACAGCCGCCGAAATATTGATGTGTTATTACATCCTGCGAACTTTGGTGGTGAACAAAGCTTACAAATCGCTCAAACTCGGGCCATAGAAAATAATTTTCATGTGATCACTTGTAATCGAGTCGGAGAGGAAATTACGACTGAGGTGGCTGGTCGTTATTGCGGTAAAAGCCAAGTGGTGTCTCCGCTGGGCGAGCTTATATTCTGTGCCAGTGAGCATGAAGAGGTGAAGACTGTCACGATAAATATTGATTCTACAATAAAGAAGAAAGTGCTAGGTGTCGATTTGGACACGGAAAGAAAAAGTATTATTAATGCTATCAAAGAGTTGCGATAGTGGTGTGGGCTTTACTTAAGCATGTGATTTTTCGTTAATCAATTTTGTTCGCGGTCATTATTAATAATAAAACCTTTTTAAATACTTAAAGCATCAATATGAGTAATGTGTACAAGGCTAGATCAGGTTTTAAGCCATGTTAAATTGACGGCTTGTTTTTCCTGCTCTTTTCTCTCTGATGCTAGACTGAGCTGCGTTGGGCTTTTATAAAGCACAATGTTATCATTACGCTCAATAATCATTTGTGGCCATGCTGGCTATGCTCATAGAAACTTTGATTTGATGCCCAGTGTAAACAAGGAATTTGGGTAGCTTTCATGCTTAAAAAAACGGCGTTAATTAAAAATGTATCGTATGAAATATTTGTTGTGCTTGACTGCTGTATCAAGTGCTTTTTTATTGTCAGGTTGTTTGTCTGAAGAGAAAGGCAGCGGCGGTACTTCATACACACCATACAGCGATGCAGATTATCACCCTCAAAATTTGGTGGAGTTAGATAGCGCGATGCTTAACCTCAATAGTAAGTTAGCCTTGTCTACCAAACCGAATGAAAGCGATAAGTTGGCTCTTGAAGTTGAAAATACGGCGCGTAAGTCTGCCTTTGTTATCGATAACTTTTCTGGTTACTTCCCTTCGATATACCCGCAATATGGTTTTCTGTTTGATAGCATTTCAGATTTAGCAGACTTAGTTCATGCTAACTTTGGTACGAAGGCGACTCAATTTTCATTGCCAAATGGTCAAGTGGTTGTCGTAAAAGTCGACAACTTTAAAAGTAGTTATGAGTATAAAATCACCATTACGAGCGATAGCTTAGACATTAATCAAATCGATACAACCAATATTATTGAAAGTGCTCAAACGAGAAAACCATACCATTTAAGCACTCTTGCCGCCAAAGTGACGTTTGTTCAAACGGAAACCATTGAAAAAACAGAAGTTAATGTAGATGTTAATGGCCTGAATTATGGGTTTAGGAAGTCTTTAATAGGGACTTATGAATACAGTTATAAAGACAGCGGTTATTTCGCTAATGTTCTTTATAATGTAAATCAAGCTTCTGTTGACATTAGCACTCCCTCTGGAAAAAAAGTTGGCTCATATAGTTCTGTGACAAACAAAATCTCTAACTTTGTCACTAAATAACTAAGTTTGGTAAAGAGAGGGTTTTATAAGGCTGATAGCTTTGAAAAGCGTACTCTTCTTTCCAATAAATCAATTGCTTACGTTATACTATTTTGTGATACTTCGTGCATAAAATACCTTCCAAGGAACATAATGAATAAGTGTCTTTTTTTGGCATTGGCTGCGGCTTTGTCTTTTCCAGCTTCTGCCATGGAGCAAAAATTTAAAACCCAAGATGTCTACTTAGCAGCAAGCATGAGCAATCATGAACTGCATGATAAAGAGGGAACCAGAGCAGCGCTGCATTTTGGCGTTAAGAATATATACAATGGAACCCTTTTCTATGGTGGTGAGTTAGAAGCGGCCATTCTGAGTAATGATGATTTCGAAAAAGCTTACGGAGCGGCTGAAAAAGCCTCTTTTTCCGCCAGTATCCCTTTTGGTGTTAGGCTACAAGCAACAGAAAATATTGCTTTTGATTTGTATGGGTTAGCGGGTTACACATTAACCTCGGTTGATTTGACCACGAAAAAAGACACCATTGATGGCTTTAGGTGGGGAGGTGGTTTGAATACTTCTTTGTCTAATTTTCAATTAGGCGTGCGCTACACAGAAGCTAACCTCGGTGGGGACATTCTTAACCGAAATATTACAGAAAAAAACATCAGTCTGTTAATTGGCTATAAAATTGATCTTTAACCTGAACAGGGTTGTATGTAAACGGCTGGCACTATGTCAGCCGTTTGAATATGAAGAGGTAAATTATTTCACTTCGTCAAAGGTAATGAACTTCGCTAAGTGATGTTTGATTTCAACGTATTGCTTATCCGTGCAATTGATGGTTATCCAATGAAAGTGCCTTAAGTAGTCATCTTCAGGATTATCTGTGTGTATGAGCATCTGGTTTTGGCACGTAAACTGACGAATATTATTTTGGTGGTAATCATCGTCTTGCTCTAGTTTATATGGGATGGAATCTAAATATGGTTTTATTTTGACTTCAGGTACTTTTTTAAACCCCGTCATTTTGAAGGCCAGCAGGGCAAACGCGCCAGCACCGGCAAAAATCATTGAGCCTAATGTTATACCCGCAATAATACAAACCACAATGCCGATGTACGCTAGGTATCGAGTGGCCGCATAAAATACCTCAGGCACACACTCAGTTTTACGTATGATGACACCTTCAGGGGTTATCTGGCCTTGGTATTCATTATCGGCTTGGAATAAAAAGTGAGAAATAGCAACCCAAGTTAAAACGAAAGCAATGCCAAAAAAAAGTAGTTTTGTGTCATGGTAAACAGCATACGATGTCATTAATGACATAAAAATAAACATGAAGGTATTAAGAGCCCATTTGTTTTTTTCCTTTAGTATCACGTGCCATTCATAGACGACTTCAGCCTCTAAGACCTTTTGTTGTGAGGAAGCTTTATAGTCATCGGTAAGTTGTGGTAAAGAAAGAGTTGTTGTCATTATTCTACTCAATTTTTAGTGTGATGATATTATTGTTAGTAAGGTTTAGTTTTTCCAAATCTTTCATTAATACATTTACTGGGCTTAATCCCGGTTTAATTCTGCTTTGGTAGGTTTGAGCTACTGTCTGTTCATTAGCAAATGGGTTAGTTCCAGTAACGCTCACCAAAAAATCGATACTATCAGTACTTTGTAACCAGATTGGTACATCAAACGTAAAGCTTGGTTGATGACTTTCATCTACCGCCCAAGTGCCTTGTGCTAGGTGGGTGTCATTCAGCTGCATTGTGGTTGTTTCGGTTTGCTGCTGACTACCGTACCCGTACAGGGGTTTAACGTCACGTTGTTGGTGCACATTTATGGCTAACCCCACTAACTTTCCTGCACTTTGTTGTGGAAAGGTGAGGGTAATACGTTGTTGATATTCTAATGGCAAGGGTTTGTAAGGTTCGGCCATTTTACCTTCAATATAGCGGGATTTAACCGCTTTTGATTGAATTTGAGGTTGATTAAGTAATTGTAATAGAGCTTGGTATTCCTCTTCAGGCGTCCAATCTTTAGGTTCTTTCCCCCAAGTGCTGTTTAGTAGCCAAGTTTCAAGTGGTGACTTTTTCAAGTAGTTCAAGATAAGAGAGACCATCAGATAAGCAAAACCCAACCAAAACAGCCCAGCAGCCATCCAACCACGAAAGATGATTCCTATCACTTGATTGGTTAGTCGTGCCCTGATGGCATTTACACCAATGGTACCCCATATGAAAGCTTGTCCAACAAGAATCCCTGTCTTAACGTATAATAAATAACGTTCAGCTTCGGAGTTAGCTGCTTTGGCGTCTTCGTAAGTTCGGAAGGCCTCCCAACCAGCCGCAACTACGCCTGCCATGCCCACAAGCATAGAGCGGTTAACATAAGCTTTCGCTAATTGTGCCGTATTAGCTTTTATACTGCCGCTACTACTTCTTACTAAAGATTTTAGTGATTTATCTAATAGCCCGTCAACTTGCTTCATTTGATCAAACGCCATGCCCCTGAAAATATCGCCCGTGGCATGAACCAGCCATGCAGAGGAAAAACCAAGAACGTGGAGCTGGCCAGAAGCGTCAATTTCAGGCGCAGATGCCAATGTATCCGACAGGGTTTGTTGTTGAACAATCACGTTAATGGCATTGGCAAAAGCAACCACAAAATCCACACGACCCACAGCATTAAACTTTGCATTCATATTGCTAAATAGACGGGCGGGCTTTGCAATAGCTTTGCTGTTCACACTATCAAACATGGCAGGAGTGTCTTCCACCATTCCGGCTAAGCGTTTGATTAAGCGCTCAAGTCGGTTATTACTTTTTATGTAATTTTTTGAACCTTTAGTGCTTTTTCTTAATCTTTTTTTTAAAGCTTCGCTTTCTTTTACGGTGTCAACAAATCGTTGACGAAAGGGGGTGTCGGTGCCTTTGAAGGCGGGGTTAAGCCCTAATTTACCTTTCGTGACTTGCTCAACGCTCCAGGTCATGATGGCAATATTTAGCCCTGCTCGGTAGCCTCCTTTTTTCGCTTGGATTCCGAGCAAGATAAAACTCATTTTTTGCCAACTGCTTAACACGCCCCCTTTAAGGGCGGTTTGAGTACTGGTGATTAGTTGATCGGCAGGTGTGACAATATCTAAGGTGTGCTTGAGTAGCCCTGATTCTGCGCCCATGCCATAACCCATTACGCCATTTAGCCCAGCAACCACCCCTGAAATAGGCACAGACTCTCGTTGGAGTGCGATCACATCGGTCTGTGCGGCCAGTTCATCGGTTTTGGTGTACAGGTCGGCAGAGAAAAAGCTGGAAGCCAAGGCGAGGAGATTATCGGGCGAGTCTTGAACAATGGCATTGGCAAGCTCGGCTTGTTGCTGTTCGTCTTGAGCGACGGTGTTCAATGCTGGCACAATTTCACCAAACAAATCCAGCAGGTAAGCCATGTGATCGCCTTGCAGCAAATCGATTCCGATGTTCATTGGATCCGTACCAATCAATGGAATGGCAGTAAGAAGAGCCTGAAAAGCGGGCTGGATTGCGCTGTTTGCTTTGGCTTGCTCCATTAAGTGCGTTTTATAAAAATCATCCAATTGTGACCAATTGACTTGTTGATGGGCCTTACGGCGATCAATGTAACTTTCGAGATAGGGTTGAATATCGGTGAACCCCATTTTAGTCAGGGTCTGCTTAGCTTCTGGATAGGCATCTCGGCATGCTTGAGATTCCAGTTGAATACTCATGCGAGCAGATTCTGAAGAGGGGCCTGCCGATTTAAACTTTTCATACTGTGTTTTGAAATAATGGAATTCCAAACAGGTATCCAGCGCGCTTTCAAACTCTGTCCATTGCTCTGGCTCAATGTCTGGTATTTTGTCGGCGGGGATAGCGGCACGGGCGATGGAGCGAATGGTTTCGGCCATTACCACTTTATGTTGTGTTTCGTCGTCTAAAGTGGTGATCAGGATCGGCATTAACAGGGCTAGATAGAGATCGCTTAAGTCACCTAATGGATCATCCAGCGCCACCAGCTGTTGTTGCTGCGCAGAAGGGGCTTGGTAGCGATAACTGGCTTCGTTTTTGTCTGACGTTATGCAGATAAAATCATTGGGCTCAGAGGAGTCTCCACTAAAAGGCGCACAGGTGAACTTAAAATCGTCACTGTTTTCAGGTGCCACATCGGCAACGTATTGCTCGATTTGCTCTATGCCTATGCGGTGCTCGTTACTTTGGCTTAATTCTACTTTACGTAGCCATTGTTCTCGCTCGGCTTCTTTTTCAAGATAGTGATCGCAGATGCGTTGCGACCATCGTTTCACCGAATAGCCCAGAAAGTACGATTGAGAATCAGAGAGTAACAGGTGGGTTTTCAATGGCTCAGGAGATGCGGCCATTCGTTCCTCGGCGGTTAGGCCCGGTATTCGTGCCAGCTCACTTTGTGTTACTTGGTATTCTTCTAATTGCCATTCTTGGGTTTTTGGTGACTGATGCAGTGCGTATAACCAGCCATCGCGTAATTGGCGAAGGGTATAACAAGTGCTGTCTGATTTAAAGATGCCTCCGGGGAAGAGAGTTCAAAATGGTGAAGTTACTTTTGTGGGAATAATGCGACAGAAATCAAAGAAACATTGTTTTATTGTGGTGTTATTGATTTGATTATATATCATCTTGGCTGATGTAATCACTAAGTATAAATAGGAACTATTATGTTTAAAAAATCCTTGTTGGTGCTTTCTTTAGCGTGTGCACCTTTTTTATCTCAGGCAAGTTGGAATGCGGGTGTTAATTATATTAATGTATCCAGCGAGAGTGCGGGTTCAGATATTAGCTTATCTGGCATTGCTGGCAGCATTGGTTATTTAATTCCATCAGGCAATAATTTATTTTTAATGCCTGAGTTGAAAGTGGGTGTTGGTTTGGCCGATGACACGATTTCTTTGGCTGGTGATGAAGTGAAAATCGAAATGGATCAGTATTTATCTTTATCATTTCGAGGTCAGTATGCTGTAGGTAGTGGTGGCTATGTGTTTGCTGCGCCAGCATATACATACATTAGTAGCAAAGCGACAGGCAATGTGGCTGGAAGTAATGTTTCCATTGGCTCCGATGAGTGGGAGTTTGGCATGGGAGTGGGTGCTGGCTATATGCTGACAGATTTTATTTCGGCAGAGCTTATGTATGAGAAGTACAGCGACACTGATATCCTAAACTTTGGCATTAAGCTTCATTTTTAATTAGTCATTCTTATTTCATCAACTCGACACTAAAATCACTGTCTTTTAATTCAGCTTTCTTGTTTTTAATGTAAATGAGATAAAGTTTGAGCCTTAATTGAATTGTGTTTTTTATTTAGTGTTAAATAAAGATAATAATTTAGGAATAAACGGGATGGATCTTAGTATAAAAATACTTTTATATTAATCATTTCAGAATGTCATAAAGTCTTTCTTGGGTTATTTCCTTTCTAAATGATCATATGGGCTAAATTGGAGATATTTAGCCCATATTTTTATCTCTCTAAAAAGTGATCGGCTATTTTTCTAAATCAATCACTTTACATCGTATTGGCAGGGTGGGCATGGCTGATCCGGCAGATAAGCTTCGAATGAAGTCGATCGATTTGGCAAGATCTTGTGGTTCTATTTTAAGGCTGTTATCGATACGTCCATCGTTTGTCATGTCGGTATCGACCACACTTGGGCACAAACAACAAACTTGAATGTTAAGAGGAAGCAATTCGTGATACAGCGACTGGCTGTAGCTTACGATGGCAGCTTTTGTTGCAGAGTAAGCAGCAATTTTAGCCACGGGTTCAAGGCCGCTGGTGGATCCAAGGTTGTATATTTCACCGTGTCCTTGCTGCTTCATTTTTTCAACCACAAGATTACATGCAGTGATGGTGGAAAGCAGATTAACATTCATTAACTCAGACAGTTGAGCAAGGTGAAGGTTAGTGTGACCGGCCATGAGAACACCTGCACTGTTAACCATGACATCGATGGTGTCGTGTTCGTTGATGATGGCTTTGATTGTCGATTCAACGTCAGTGGGGTGATTAAAATCCACTGAAACGGTTTTAATGTGGCAGCTGTGATATTGGGTCTCTAACTCTAGTTTGGTTTCATTCAGGTTATCTATATTTCGTGATACCAAAATAAGTGAATAGCCTTGCTCGGCAAAATAATGAGCAATTGCTTTTCCAATACCGCGGCTGGCTCCGGTGATTAACGCAAATTGAGGCATGGCTGATGACCTTTAGATTCAGTTTTTGGCACTATACCTGCTGGTGTTTCTATCTCAAAGCTGGCCAGTCATGAAAAATGCATCAGTTGCTTTTAATTGAGGTTGCTATTTATTCGTCTGGTATTGTTGGCTTCCATGCGGGTAGTACAGGCTATACAATTATTAATAATAAAAACGAAACGTGAAAAAGGCATTGTGAGCTCATGAAGAATTCAAGGTTGGAGCACAACCAAGTAAAAAAAGCACGACGTATTGAAAGTGTCATGAACTCAGCCATGTGGCATTTAACGCAACGTGATATGACCGAAAGTGAGTTGCTGGTTAAGCTTCGGGTTAAAACAGACAATGAAGAGTGGATCGCCGATACCATTGAGAAATTGCGTGGCTTTGGTTATTTAAAGTCAGACACTGAATTTGCTGAGCAGTTTACCGAGCGTTCCTTTTCGAGTGAGTTTGGCTCAGGCTACATTTTGGATAAGCTAAAACATAAAGGCCTGAACGAGTCATTGATCCTTGAAGCGATTGAGAAAGTGAAAGCGGAGTTAAACATTGATGAGCAAACCATTTTAATTGAGCGAATGAACCGCAATTACCAAGAGTTTACGCTTAGCAAAGAGAAATTGATCTCAACCTTTCAAAAGCGTGGTTTTAGTTATGATCAGATTCAAGTCGCCCTTTGTCAGCATCAGGCTTATGAACAGCTTAAATCGAACCTAGAAATCAAAGCAGAAAAAGCCGATTTAGAAAAAGAAGTGTTGAAGTACGTGCGAAAAGGAAAAGGGTTGACGGTTATTCGCCAAGAGCTTCGTCAACGTAAGATAGATACCACGGATCTCGACTCGCTGATAGAAAGATTAATTCATTCTGAAGAGATTGATTTTTATGCGTCCTGCTTAGAGCAGTTAGAGAAAAAATCCTATGACGTGACGGATCATAAAGAGCGCAGTAAAGCCTATGCCATGTTGAGCCGAAAAGGTTTTTCATCCGATGAGATCAAATTTGCGATGAGTGAAATCGCTGGCGGCTAATGTTTTTACATGACGGAAGTAGAACCTAAATGCAATTAGATGATATGGCGCTATTCGTTCGGGTGGTGGAAACGGGTAGCTTTACCAAAACAGCCGATCTTGTCGATATGCCCAAATCCACCGTGAGTCGGCGCATACGTAACCTAGAGCAACACCTGCAAAGTCGCTTACTAGAAAGGACGACTCGTAAAGTGGTACTGACGGAGGTGGGCAGTGTTTTTTATCAAAAATGCCTTTCTATTCTGGAGCAGGTGAGCTCAGTACAACAAGAAATCTCTCACTCTCAGCAAGAATCAGTCGGAAACTTAACGATCTATGCGCCTGATTATATTCTTGAGTTGTGTATTGATCAGGTGTCTGAATTTTGTCGTTGTTACCCAGGGATCTCATTGAGGTTCCACAATACGAGCCAGCCTCTGACGGCAATGAGTGATAAACGTTTTGATTTATTGATCGATATCGGTGAACAGCCGGATTCTTCCTTTATTGCCAAGCCTATTTGTGATGTGAGTTTTAGCTTTTTTGCTCACCCTGATTACCTTCAAAAGCACGGTGTGCCAACGGATCTTAAGCAGTTATCTGGCATGCATAAATTAATCGCCCATGAGCTGCCATCTCAAGAGATCTTATGGAATCATGAGCGACTGGAATTACCCGATTCACCAAAGTATGTGGCGAATTCTCCCTATATTGTTCGTGCCTTAACACTGGAAGCGCAAGGCATTGGTTGTTTACCTGTGGCGATGATCAGTAAGGAGTTGGCGGCTGGAGAACTGGTCGAGCTGTTCGACGGGCAGAGCAGTTTTCAGCAAACGATTTATGCGATTTATCATTCACGAAGGTTTGTGCCGCAAAAAGTCAAAGTGCTGATCGAAACCATCAAAAATGAAATCCCAAATAGAATTAAGGCGATCGAGCATTCCGTGTTTAAGTCAGCGTGACACTGTGCCACAAAATGGAACAGTTTATCCTGTTTAGGCCAATTTATTCCGTTATTTGGTTTTCATACACTGCTCATCAGGTAATAACTGAATGAGTGAAATTATGAAAGCAATCATAGATCGTCATGGTAAAAAGATATTCTGGGTATGCATGATTATTGCCCAGTATATCGGCGCTTTATTGTTTAAAGATCTGGCCGATGTTAGTCAGTGGTTTGTACAATCCGATCGTGAAACCACCATGTGGGTTTGGTACAACCGTCATGCGTTGGCATTGACCGCAATCGTTACTGTGGGCATGGCTGCTTATTTAAAATACGTAAAACGTGACATCGTAGGAAATGTGACTTTTGCCAGTCTTGCTATCTTGTTTGCTTTTACGTTTTACAGCGGCATGATCAACCCACACCTCATGATGCGAGATCGCATGGATAATGGCCATTTCGTGTCCGTTGAAGAAGGAGCCAAGTACCTGCAACCACACGAAAGCGTGATTGTGATTGACGTGAATGGCCAAGCACGGGCTCACTCCGACAGGCAATTATTGCGTCCGCATGTTGCTGGTACAGAAGCAGAGTTGGGAAGCGATCACGTTGTTATGACTTATTGCGGTCTTACCAACTTAGGCATGGCTTATATTCCTGAAATTAATGGTCAAGCTCTTGATCTCGCTCCTGCAAATCAACTACGTAATAATTTAGTGATGTGGGATCGCAACACCGGTGAGCCTATTCAGCAGCTATGGGGGCAAAAAGAGAGCGATCGTAACAATGGCACTGAAGCGAAAATGCAGGAGTGGCCGACTTTCCGCATGCCTTTTGAGCGCTTTGTGGAAGCCTACCCAGATGGCGAAGTGTTTGTGAATGATTACCTAGTGGAAGATATGCGTCCGACGTTTTGGGGAAACCCATTCTTGGCGATATATGATCCAATTATGGAGTTTATTTTCAAACTTGCGATTGCCTACCAATCATACTACGACGCACCGACATTCCCGACAGTTGAGTACAAAGATCAACGGCTGCCAAGTAAAGCGAAAGTATGGGGTATGAATATTGGCGATGACTATGTTGCTTACACTGAGCGGTTTGTTCGCATGCAAAATGCGCCTATCAATACCACAATCGGCGGACAGAACGTGGTGATAACTTATGATGAACAATATGAGAGCCTAGGGGTTTACTATAACAATACTGGAAAGCAGATTGATAAAATTAGTTTTTATGGCCAAACCGAGCACGGAAACCTTGAGCGTGTAGAAACAGTAAAAGCCGCCGCTTACTGGATTATTTGGGCCGATTTCTTCCCATCAACAGACGTGAACCGTCTTTAATCACTCTAAAGCCCTTTGATTGTAAAGGGCTTTTTTATTAAGAGTGAATAACGCTTGAATACAACGCTAAAGGAGTTGAAAAGCTTTCTGACAAGTCTTAGCACTCGCCCTGTTTTTATCGTGATGAAATAAACTTGTAACTGAACCGACATTTATGCATCTAGTTGAATTGTTTTTGTTTACATATTATTCACATTTTGTAGAGTGGAACATTGAAGCAAGACAAAAGTAAATACAGGTATGTTGTTATAAGACAAAGTGTCACAACACGATCGTAAAGGAGAGCCCTGTGCTGAACTTAGCCAATACCCTACAAAGAAGTGCGTTCTGTGCACCCACTAAAGCCGCGCTCATCTGTGGTGATACCACGATTACTTATCAAGAGTTTGATCATATCTCTGGAAAAATTGCCGCCGCGCTGATTGAAGACGGGCTCACACCCGGTGATCGTGTTGCACTGAGCTGCCCCAATTTGCCGTTTTTTCCATTGATCTATTATGGTATTCAAAAAGCGGGTGGGGTAGTAGTACCGCTGAATGTATTGCTAAAACACCAAGAAATCGAATATCACTTAAAAGACGCACACGCCAAATTTTTCTTTTGTTTTGAAGGTACGGCCGAACTGCCAATGGCAAAAGAAGCCATCACTGCATTTGAGCGGGTGGAAGGTTGTCAAAAGCTCATTGTCATGGCAGTAGATGATCAGCTAATAAACTACAAGGGCTACGAGACATTGAGCCATTTTATGTCTGATCACCCGCCTATTTCAGAGTGTGTTGTGCGGCAAGGCCATGATAATGCGGTTATTTTATATACATCGGGCACCACAGGTTACCCGAAAGGTGCAGAGCTAACACACAGTAACATGATGTCTAATGCTTTTATTGCTCAGCATTTGTTGTCGGCAAGTAATGACGATAGGCATTTGGTTACGTTGCCGCTTTTCCATTCTTTTGGTCAAACGTTACACATGAACAGCGCCATATTAACGGGCTCTACCTTAGTGCTGGTGCCACGTTTTGAGCCAACAACAGTTTTAAGTTTAATTGAACAAGAGCAAATCACCATTTTCGCTGGGGTTCCAACCATGTACATCGGGTTATTAGGAGCTGATGATGAGTATGATATTAGCTCATTACGCATTGCCATTAGTGGTGGTTCTTCCTTGCATAAAGAAGTGATCGAGCAATTTGAGTCTCGTTTTAAAGTACCTATTTTAGAAGGGTATGGATTATCGGAAACCAGCCCCATCGCCAGCTTTAATTATGCCGATTCTCGCGTTCCTGGCTCGGTAGGTAAACCAGTATTGGGAGTTGAAATACGCATTGTTGATGAGCAGGGAACCCCACTAAACCGAGGGGAGAAGGGCGAAATCATAATCCGTGGTCATAATGTGATGAAAGGCTACGTGGATCGCCCTGAAGAAACAGAAGCAGTATTAAAAAGTGGCTGGTTTTATACGGGAGACATTGGTCAGCAAGATGAAAGTGGCAACTTATACATTGTTGATAGAAGCAAAGACATGATCATTCGAGGAGGTATGAATGTGTACCCAAGAGAAGTCGAAGAAGTGTTTGCTCAACACCCAGACATTGCCATGGTTGCAGTCTTGGGCGTTCCCGATTCGTTATACGGAGAAGAAATCAAAGCAGTAGTCGTACCCAAAAAAGGCGCTGAAGTGGATGGCAGAGCGTTAGTTCAGTGGGGCAAAGAGCAATGCGCGTCTTATAAATACCCAAGAACCGTTGAGGTGGTGTCTTCGTTGCCGTTAAGCGCAACTGGGAAGATTTTAAAACGTGAATTAAGAGCGCTCTTTACACATTAATGTTATATCAATAAAAAAGCCCGCGTCAGTAACATGACGCGTGCTTTTTTGATTCAAAACGAGCAGTCACTAAGCCATTAACTAGGCAGTTACTTCTTGATCTAATGTGGTTGCCTGAGCGGCTTTTTTGTCACCAATTGGTAGTACCGTACGGCCATATTCATTGTTTAGTACTTGAGCCATAGCAAAGTAAATGGCTGATGCACCGCAGAAAATACCCTCAAAACCGGCAATAGTTCCAATTAATGTGCTACCAGTAAAATCACGAGCCGCCAGTAAGAAAAACAGGATAGTTAATGATCCAAACACAACCTGTTTTGCAACTGGGTAACACAGTGAGCCAATGAACATGAAGCCTGTGAATACACCCCAAAGTAGTAAATACCAACCCATGAAACCAGCAGGGCTTGCTGGTAAACCCATGTATGGCATAACAATTAAACCAACCAGCGTTAACCAGAACAGACCATAAGAAGTAAAGGCCGTAGTACCAAAGGTATCACCACGTTTAAAGCACATCATGCCGACGATAACTTGGCTAAGACCACCGTAGAAAATCCCCATTGCTAGGATCATGGAATCGATTGGAAAAAATCCTGCATTGTGGATATTCAGAAGAATTGTGGTCATACCGAAACCCATTAAGCCAAGTGGCGCAGGGTTAGCTAGTTTGGTTGACATGTGGAGTTACCTTATTAAACATTACTAATAAAAATTGTAAGAAAATTTTAATACACTATAAACAGTAAAGGGAGCTTCATTCTCTGGAAACTAAGATTGTATAAATGATCCTATGCAAGGGTTAGGTATATTTGCGTGATAATATTTTGTGAATGTGCCATTTGTTGGCTAGGTTCACATTGTGGATATATGGTGTAGATCCGTATATTTCCCCAAATGGCAGGGATATGAGGATCTTGGTCGTATAGTTAATGTTAGCCCCTTAAGGAGGTATAATTGAGTAACTTAAATTTAGAAAAAATTAAAACTTTTGCTAAAGATTCAAAACATGTACCGACAGTAAATTCAGCGATGCGAGCAGGTGTTTCAGCGATACCAATGGTGGGAGGTGCGTTAGACCATTTATTGTTTGATAAAGCTGATGATATCCGCATTAAAAATATAGAATCATCGATAAGTGAAATGGGTGAAGCTATTAAAAGTTTCGAGTCGAAATCCATAGAGGTTGAATGGTTTTCATCTCCAGCAGCTCTCAATATCTTCAAAGTTCTAATTGATAAGGTTCAATTTGAGCCTGACGCTGAAAAAGTTTCTTACTTGTCTAAAGTATATGCTTTATCAGGTAACATTGATAATTATCAAGAACCAAACAAATACATTATATTTGATAAATTAGCATCATTAACAACGGTGCAGCGTAAATTGTTTGAAATTGTGGCTAAAACTACGAAAGAAAATAGAAGTATGAACCAAGGTGCTTTACAGCAAAATGTGATGGCAATTTGGTTTGATAGTATTAAAGAAAATGTATTGGCTGTAGAAAGGTTCTGGCAAGGCATGATGAATTTAGATGTTGAGTTGGAAATTTTGGTTTCATTGAATTTATTAAAACTACACCCAAGCCCAATAACGAATATGACTTGTTTTGAACTTACTGGTATAGGTAAGTTGCTTTTTAATTATACGCATAAGGGCTAACAAAGCAATCAAGGTGATGCGTTACACTCGGCGGTTTTGGTACGGAGTTCAGTGTGCTTTGCCTAGTTCGGTGGGGCACACCTTATTGCAGGCGTTAACTGCACATGGAGGAATCAGTGCAAGAAGAATATTTAGGTTATTATGCAAACTTTGATGAGGAGAAGCGGCTCACTTGTCAAAACATCACAAGAATTGAGTTCGATACAACAATTAATCAGCTTTCCGATTTTATGCCAGAGTGTCAAACTCTAACAGAGCTTGGTGCTGCAACAGGTCGTTATTCGTTGTTTTATGCCCAAGAAGGAATAGAGGTAACGGCTGTTGAGCTTGTACCAGAATTAATCGCACAATTAAAAGAAAATGCAGATAAAAAAGGGCTAAATGTTCATATCCATGAAGCGAACGCTACACGAGTCCCTTTCATTTCTGATAACTCTCAGGATGTTGTTCTAATCCTTGGGCCTCTTTATCACATACAAAGTCAAAGCGAACGTGAAGCAGTCATGAAAGAAGCTCATCGAATTGTAAAAGATGGTGGTATCGTTGCCGTCGCGTATATTAGCCGATTCTTTGTTGCTGGTTTGCTCGCTAAGATGTCACCATCTTTGGTAACACCAGAAGTTCTAAGTGAGTTGAATGAAACAGGTCTAGTTACTACATCTGAAGTAGATGCATTTTTCAGAACTGGTTACTTCGCTTCACCAAGCGAAATAGAAGTATTAGTAGAAAGTAGCGGTTTCAGTCTGGTTAAGCATATATCTACTGATGGTTTTAGTCGATACATTGGTCAAGAAATCAATGCGCTTACAGAAACTCAATATCAAGCCTGGCTTAGCTATCATTTGTCGAACTGTGATGAACCTTCGTTATTAGGATCTAGCAACCATGGTTTAGTTATTGCGAAAAAGTGCAGTTAACAAAGGCATCAAGGGTGACGCGTTACACTCGGCGGTTTTGGTATGAAGTTCAGTGGACTTGGTGAGTTCATCGTTGGCGCACCTTATGCCAGGCGTTATGCGTCCTAAGTCAGAATTCTTTCTCACTGTTCAGCGCTAGAAACGAAGCATTTTTACTTGTTGAGATGAGGGGGGCTTTTTGGGGCTTATC
>NZ_JAKRGH010000004.1 GCF_022347565.1 Vibrio sp. Of7-15 | reverse complement strand
GGAGAGATAGGGATTTGAACCCTAGATACGCTACAAACGTATGCCGGTTTTCAAGACCGGTGCTTTCGACCACTCAGCCATCTCTCCGTAAGTGCGGTGGATAATACGTACCAGAAGATCTCTTGTAAACCCCTATTTGGTTAGGTGGTTAACTATTCATCATAAAAATAAAAAATAATTGTTCGTTTGTTTGTATATTGATCATTTCTACTTTTTGGAGGCTGTATAGAAAAGAGTTGTTTAAGCGAATGAGACCTTGCAAGTAAAGGAATATCTATTTATGGTGTTATATATAAGTATAACACTTGTGCATTGAGGAGATGCGATGCATTGGAAAGATGATCAGCCGATTTTTCGCCAACTCAGTGAAAAAATAACTGGGCAAATTCGAGATGGTGTGTGGATAGAAGGGGAAGCGTTACCCTCAGTGCGTAGTGTTGCAGCGGATTTGAAGATTAACCATTTAACTGTGATGAAAAGCTATCAGCTATTGGTTGAACAAGGGTTAGTGGAGAAAAGGCGTGGTCAGGGCATGTTTGTAAAGCAAGGGGCAGCGTCTTCTTTAATAACTAGTGAGAAAGATGAATTTCTAGAGTGTGGAGTGCCAGAGTTGGCCGATAAATTGGTGCGTATGAAGATAAGCGTGGATGAGTTAGTGAACAAATTAGAGCAGTATTTGGAGAAAACATCGTGAGTACCTACATTAAAGCGAGCAATGTAAGTAAACATTATCAAAGTCACCACGCATTAGATAATGTGAGCTTTGAAATTAAATCAGGCCAAATACTAGGGTTTCTTGGTCATAATGGCGCTGGTAAATCAACGCTCATTAAAGCTTTGCTTGGTGCGCATGCTTACGATGGAAAGTTAGATATTTTTGGCTTAGAACCAGTGCAAGATCGTGCGCAGATCATGCAGCATTTGGCGTACATTTCAGACGTTGCGGTATTACCGGGGTGGATGAAAGTGAGCCAGTTACTTCGCTATACATCCGGTGTTCACCCAAGCTTTAATCTTGCGCGCGCGAAGGAATTCCTTTCGAATACAAATATTAAAACCAACGCAAAGATAAGTGCCTTATCAAAAGGGATGAAAGTACAGCTTCATCTTGCTTTGGTGATGGCGACCGACACAAAAGTATTAATTTTAGATGAACCCACTTTAGGGCTAGATCTTATGTATCGTGAAAATTTTTACCGTCATTTAGTGGAATGGTTTCATGATGGAGAGCGGGCCTTGATTATTGCTAGTCATGAAGTGTCAGAAATAGAACACTTGTTAACGGATGTGTTGATCATGCGTCAAGGTAAAGCGGTTTTACAAGCCAGTATTGAAGAGACGCAACAGCACTATTGGTTGGTGGATGTTCACCAATCTCAAATAAGTGAAGCTCAGCACTTATCACCAATATGGCAGAAAAAAGGTGTGGGAAGCACGCAATTGCTAGTGAAAGGGGAAGATCGTGAGCAATTTCAAGCTTATGGGGAAGTCAACCCAGCTCGACTAGCCGATATTTTCATTGCTACTCAGCAGGAGGCAGCGTAATGCATCCAACGATCTATATGTTTGAAAAAGAGCTTGTAGAACACAAAATTATTACTCGTTTGCCTTTGTTCTTGGCGGTTTGTGGTTTCATTTTTTCCATATCATTGTTTTTTAACAGCAGTTTCAGTGTTCAGGTGAGTACCACAGGTTACGATAATTGGTCTATTCCTGAACAATCATACGCTTTTGCTGGTGCTCTGGGTTATTTAAACTCTTCTTTGGCAGGGATTGTTTCACTGATTCTTTTTACGATGTATATCCCCAAAACATTGAGGAAAGAGCAACAAGAAGGAAGTATTATGTTTTGGCGCAGCATGCCTGTGACTGACTTGTGTACCATTTCCGTTAAATTAGCGGTTGGGTTAGTGGTTATTCCTATTATTTGCTCTTTTTTATTACTGGCTTCAGATTTGTCATTCTGGATAGTCGATATTTTGTCTAAAAATGCGTTATCTGATTTTGTGGGAGAAATAAGCCTTGGTGGTGCAATCGTGCACTGGTTGGAGTTTATTACTCGAATGCTATTGGTTTCTGTTACCTTATTTCCATTAGCCAGTTTGCTGTTTGTTACATCACAACTCACAAAATATCCATTACTGAATGTGTTTGTGATTGGTGGTGCCATTAGTTTTTTCAGCGAAAATACCTTGGGATTACCTATTGTTGGTGACTTTTTGTCTCAGCAGTTGTCGTTGCCAATGGCGATGTTAACTGAAAATTATCCACTTTCAGTACTTTTGGGGCACGGGGTTGTTTCTTTAATCATTTCTTTATGTGGTGGTGCAGGCTTGTTTTTATTGAGTGTTAAATTGCGTTCCAGTACGGATAAGGTCATTTTTTAACCGCCTGGTACGACCTCTTTTTTGTAGGTGTTTATATACATAAAATTAGGATAGATTACTTTTGCCTTTACGGTATATAAGACTTATTAAGGAATATTATAATGACACAAGTTACATTTCAGGGTAATCCAGTAAATGTTGCCGGCGCTCAAGCTGTTGTTGGTAATAAAGCTGTTGATTTTACTCTTTGCGCTGCTGACTTATCTGAACTTTCTCTCGCATCTTTTGTAGGTAAAAAAGTTGTTCTGAACATTTTTCCAAGTATTGATACACCTGTGTGTGCACAGAGCGTTCGTACTTTTAATGAGTTAGCTGCTGCAAAAGATAACACGGTTGTGCTTTGTGTTTCGGCTGACCTTCCATTCGCAACGGGTCGTTTTTGTGAAGCTGAAGGCATTGAGAACGTACAAACTGCTTCTTTCTTCCGTTCTGAAACTTTCACGACTGATTATGGCGTGAATATCGATGAAGGTGCACTACGTGGTTTAGCTGCACGTGCCGTAGTATGCATTAACGAAGAAGGCGTTGTGACTTACAGCGAGCTTGTTTCTGAAATCACAGAAGAGCCAAATTATAGTGAAGCACTAGCTGTACTATAATGGTTTTGTGATTTTAGATTAGCGCGGCTATGCCCTATACATAGCCGCGCTTTTTGTTATTTCATTTTCTTTTGTTTTAGCTTTTCCAAATACTGTTTTGGTGTTTTCCCTCGGTTCTTCTTGAAGGTTTTTGAAAAGCTCTCTTTATTGCTGTAGCCCAGCTTTTTGGCGATTTCTTCAATAGGTTCGCCTTTCATCATTAGTTGTATGGCTAAATTACATAAAACATAACCTGTAATGGTTGAGAAACTCCAGCCATAGTTGTGCAGTTGCCTCTGTAATTGTTGCCTCGATAGCCTAAAACAGCTGGCGGCTTTGTTGACTGTCGGAATCCCAAAGTGACGGCAGTAATTAATCACCTCATAGAACACTTTGGCATGATCATGGGGCTGAGGCATGTTCAGGTACTCATCTAATTGATGAAAAGGCATCAACATTTGTTTGTTTTCTGCTGTTTCCATTCGGCTTTCGTGGGCCAATATCGCAATGTTTAACCATACTTGTGTTTCAGCTGCATTCCATTCAACGTCGCAGCCAAAGAAATGTGTAAACTGTTCTTGGTTGTAAGGAGGCCCACTGATTTGAACACGTAAAGGTGCATACTCTTTCCCCACATATTCTCTTAGTGTGTGAACCATACAAACGGCAACTCTGACACTATCGTGGAATCGAGCTCTCGCTTGAAAGTACTCTGAATGGTAACACCATTTGATGATGTTGCCTGATTGGGAGCCATGAAAGCTTGCTCCAGACTGTAAGCTGTTAATGCCATAATTGATTCGTCTAAAAGTAATGGACAAATCGGGGGCGGCTAAAAACCATTCTCCCATTACATCAAAATGCTTTAAGTGCAGATAAGGAGCGATGGTTAACATGTATCCAGGATCACCTGTTATCTCTTCTATTTTTTCCAGCCAATCGGACACCTCATTGATTGGAAGCAAATTCATCTTATTACTCAGTATTGAAGAAGGCAGCCCTAATTGCTCAGGGCTAATACCGTAGTGTTTTTGTATACCCGTAAAAATGGGCTTGATGCATAGGGTGCGTATAAAAGCGAGATGAAGTTGGGACATTTCATTTCTTTAAGATATGTTTGGGATAATTATATTAAATAAGGCTTCAAATTGATTCAATTGTTCTTTTTGTGTTGAGGGAGAAGTGATTTTTGTCACAATAACGTCATCAAAGAACAACAGAAAGAAAAGAGAAATCTATGAGTCTAGTCAGTATGCCATTTGTTGATACAGGGTTTGATATGGGGTTGCATATTGTGGCTACCGTCGTATTAGTAGCAACCGTTGCAGCAGCAGGAATTGGATTTTGGAAACTCCATGAATTACCTATTAACAAAGCTCACCGTACTGAACATAAACAGGTAGGATTAATTACGGCACTGACTTGGATTGGATTTGTTTGGCATTGGGTATGGGTACTCGCGGTTATTGTGGCGTTTGTGGATGCCGAACAAGCCTTATGTAAAGTTCGAGATATTTGGAAAGGAGAACCGTCATCTCGTGAAACGAAGAATGAAGCAGAAAATGAGGAGAGCAAGTCATGTTAGAAGGTTTAGCGGTTTGGGCTCTGTTTATTTACTTACTTCGTTTAGTAGGAATGCCGTGGAATAAGTTTACCCAAGGTTTTGCGTACCTCGGTGGGGCGAGTTGGCTGCTATTTGTTTGGATTGGCCTGATTAACTATACGCCGATGGATTTATCTGGCGGTTCGTTGGTGCAATCACCACACATTCAATTGCGTCCGGCATCTAATGAGATAAAGGGCAATGTTGAACGCATCTACGTAAAGCCAAATCAGCGCCTTGAAAAAGGGCAGTTGGTCTATGAGCTAGAGTCAGAGACTTATCAGATTGCACTGAATAAAGCCTCGGCACAGCTAACGGCGGCTGAGGTGGCGTTGTCGGTTGCAAAAGAAGATGTCCGTATTGCTAAAGCTCAGCATTTGGCTTATGAAAAAGACATTGAAATAACGAATAATCAGTTAGCGTCAACGAAGGAAGATTTGTCTTGGAAAACGAAAACGTTAAAGCGCTATCAAGAGCAAAATAGAGTCGTGGCTCATACTGTGACGGAAAGCCAGCTCGATGAGCAGAGTACAGCGGTTGAAGTAGCGAAAACCCAATTAATAACTTTACAATCTCAGGTGGATAAGGCGCGTTTAACCGCAGATAAAGCGTTACTTGCTGTGGAAAAAGCAGAACTTGAAATTCAAAGTAAACAAGCGGATGTTGCTAATGCACAAGAAGCCGTTGCTCAAGCGGAATGGAATTTAGCGCAGACTAAAGTGTATGCACCGACGAATGGTTATTTAACAAACTACATTATGCGCGAAGGGCAATATGTTGGTTTACTTCCTCGTATTCAGATGTATACCGATGAAAAATACGTCTTGATGCGAGTAAATCATCAAGCTATTCGTAATGTCAAAGTTGGCCAAAGAGCTGAATTTACCTCGGCGGTTTACCCAGGGAAAATCTTCTCCGCTGAAGTTGAAGGTATTGTAGAAGCAACAGGAGAAGCCCAAGGTTCACTACTTGCACTGGAAACGCCCGTTCGAGCGACGACAGGCAATAATGTGATGAATAAGCACCATTTTGTACGTTTGAAATTACTTGAGCCTGAGGGCTATGACATTCCGGTTGGTTCTGTTGGTCTTGCATGGATCAGTGGGGAAAAACCAATTGCTTTCATGAGTTTCTTAGATGTGATCCGTGGGATTATTATTCGCATGAAGTCACAGATTTACTTCTTTTATTCAATGTAATGTAATTTAGCCTCATGAGCCTTTGTTAAAAGTTGATCATGAGGCTTTTTGTCTTTCTGCTCTCATCTTTTCTTTTTAAAATACAAACTAATCTTCATTTTTATTTATAAATTACTGATAAATCAATAGAAGTGAACGAGCTACTCTTTTATTTTCAGCTGTTCTATTTAGCTTGCATGGTCTATAACTTTATATAGTTTGGTTGAAGGCTATATACCTAGTATATGAGCTAATTGTAAGTAATAAATAACCTTAAATGGATCTTAGATTGATAGTAAGTAGCGCTGCTATGGATGATCATAAGTGTATATTTAAAGGTAAATAATGATGATGCTTTTAAAAAATGCTCCAATTAAATTAAAAATAGCACTAGGGACGGGAGTTCCGCTGTTATTGCTGATTTGCCTTTCTTTAATCGCCGTGAACAGCTCGCAAAATCAAGAAGAGTCTAACCATATGGTTGATCATACGCATAATGTGATTCAACAGGCAATGAGGGTTGAGGGCTCTGCGGTGGATATGGAAACAGGCATGAGGGGCTATCTTCTTGCTGGTAAAGAAGGTTTTCTAGAACCATATATCGAAGGTAAAAGACGCTTCTCTCGTTTAGTGTCGGAGTTAAAGACGACTGTCAGTGATAATCCGGCCCAAGTTCAAAGACTTTCTGATATCGAAAAAAATATTAATGACTGGCTGTCGAATGTGACTGAGCCTGCCATTCAATTACGCAGACAAATTGGTGATGCAAAAACCATGGATGATATGTCGGATTTGGTGGGTGAAGCAAAAGGAAAAGTGTATTTTGATAAATTTAGAGAGCAAGTGAGCTTATTCATTAATCGCGAGCGTGATTTATTAGATAAACGTTATAAACAGAACATTGAAACTCAAAATATGGGTTTTAAGCAACTGGAACTGCTTGATGAAAATAATAAATGGACTGAGCATACCCACGAAGTTATCAGAGTTGGTCTGAATTTAACATCAGCCGCGGTGGATATGGAAACTGGTATGAGAGGGTTTCTGTTAGCGGGTAAAGAAGCGTTTTTAGAACCTTATCACAGTGGCAAAAAACGCTTTTTTGATATTACTGATGAACTTAAAAAGAAAGTTTCTGATAACCCAGATCAAGTAAGCCGTATTGAAGACATAGAACAGAATATAAGCAGTTGGAATAGCAATGTCACGGAGCCTGCTATTGCACAAAGGCGTTTAGTGAATAATGGTCAACGTTCCATGGATGATATTGCTCGCCTAGTCGGGCAAGCGAAAGGTAAACAATATTTTGATCGGTTTAGAGAGCAGATCAGTCGCTTTATTCTTACTGAAGAAGAGTTGATTGTGATTCGAAAAGGGGAGTCAGATCAGAGCTTAGAGGGTATGTCTAAATCTTTAGACTCTTTTGGGGAATCGTCAGAATGGGTTAACCATACTCACGAGGTGATTGAAACGGCACTGGATATCCAAGCCGCTGCCGTTGATATGGAAACAGGTATGCGTGGCTTTTTACTCTCAGGTAAGAAGGAGTTTTTAGAACCTTATACCTCGGGTAAAAACGCGTTCCAAAACAGGGTTGAGAAGCAGAAACAGACAGTGAGTGACAACCCTGATCAGGTCGCATTGCTTGATGATATGTTGGCGAATATATTGGAATGGCAGTCAGTCGTTGTTGAGCCTATGATCCAACTGCGCAGTAACATTGGTGATGCGAAAACCATGAATGATATGGCTAAGCTAGTTGGAGAAGCTCGAGGAAAGGTGTATTTTGACCGATTTCGAAGCCAAATAGCAGAGTTCATTCGTATTGAAGATCAGCTGATGAAACAGCGTCAAGAAGCGGCAAAAGCGGCGGTATCTAATACAACCTACACCATTTTAACTGGCACCGTAATAGCAGTCTTTTTGGGCGCGACTATTTCTTTTCTTGTGATAAAAGCGATTTCTGTACCAGTTGCTGAGGTGGCAAATGGGTTGACGTTATTAGCGGGTGGCGACCTTACCGCAAGAATGTCGGTAGACTCTAATGATGAGTTAGGGCAAATGGCGAAAAGTTATAATCAAGCGGTAAGTCAAACTAATAATGTGATTCAGCAGGTCTTACAAACAACGGATGATGTTGTTGGAGGATCTAGCAAGATTGTAGAAACCAGTGAGAATATGGCCAATGAGCTGGAGCAGCAATCAAACCAAGTTACCCAGATAGCGACCTCGATTGATCAAATGACATTAAGTATTCAAGAAGTCGCGCAAAAATCTGCGGATGCAACATCCAGTGCGCAAGAGGCTGGAGTGACCGCTAACTCCGGAGGCTTAATTGTTAAAAATACCATTAAAGGTATGAATTCAATCAATGAGGCCGTTTCTTCATCCTCTTCCAGTGTAACTCGGCTTGGTAAGAGTGGTGCTCAGATTGGTGAGATCATAAATGTGATTAAAGAAATTGCAGAACAGACGAATTTATTGGCTTTGAATGCGGCCATTGAAGCGGCACGTGCTGGTGAATCAGGACGAGGTTTTGCTGTGGTTGCTGATGAAGTCAGAACACTGGCGGATAGAACCACAAAAGCAACGGAAGAGATAGGAAGCTCAATAGAAGCCATTCAAAATGAAACCCAAATTGCTGTGGATCGCATGAAAAGCGGTATTAGTCATGTTGAAGATGGAATGGTTTTAGCTGGTCAAGCAGGAACAAGCTTGGAAGATATAGTCACTGGCGCTGAAAACGTGGCCAGTATGATTGATAGTATTGCCGCTGCGACGGAAGAGCAGTCAGAAGCGACAGAAGAAGTTAGTCGAAATGTTATCTCTGTTTCTGAGGTATCTAAAAATGCCAATGAAGCGGCAAAGGGGGCGGCTTCTTCTGCAAATGAATTGGCGCAGCAAGCCCAAAGGCTGAAAGATCTGGTGGCACAATTTAAAGTGACTTGATGTTCACAATAATGTGCTCTGCGAGTAATAAAGAGTGTAGTGTGTTGGGTTGTAGAGTGAGCCTTTAAACGTATCAAAGACTCGTTTTAGTAGCATTATTTGAAATTACCCGTTAGGCGTCGGCTCCAATCATTAACGACACCTGAGTCCAGCCAGTTTTGTGCGTGCTGACGCCAATTAACGCTTAATGCTTCACAATCAACCATTTTGCTAAGAGCTTGGTGATCAAATTCTTTATTAAATAGCGTATTTGCACAAGTTCGGACGCTGAGTTCGGGGTATGGGCGTTCTATCAACTCTAAGGTGTCCGATGGTTGAATTACCCCTTCCTCTAATACGCGAAGTAACCAGCCAGTTTTGCCGTTGGCTTGCATTAATACAGATAATCCGGCATAGCCAAAATGGTGATTGAGTTTAAAGCAGGGGGATCTTGGCTGAGATATTTGAATTGTAGCTTTACCTAATTGGAAGATATCTCCAATGCACACGGTCTCTTCTTGCCAGCCTTGTCCTGATAGGTTTTCTCCAAATGCACCAGAGCCAAATTGGGTTTTTGGCTCACCAAGCCCCATTCCTTGCCAAAAAACAGACCAAAATTCATAGTGTTCGTTTGGGTAATAGTGGAGTGCTCTTTCTGCGCCGCCATGATGTTTAGGATCGGCCTGTTCATCGTTATCTAAGCCATTAAATGAACAAAATATTGGATCAGTAACGATTTTTTTCTCAATGGCACTCGGGATACCATTATGCAATACATGAGACTCCGGTAGATCGGTGGCTATATTTCCAACTTGACCAATGAGCAACTTTAGTGCGTGTGCCATGCAGTTTTCCTTTTCAGCAGTGATCATGATCTGAATTTATCATAACTCCTTCTTTGTTATTATATAAATAGTATGTGAGAAGGAGGATTTACTCGAAAGACAGCTGGAGGTTGTTTGTTAAGTGGGCTTCTCCATTGTAAAAGCTCTTGCTTTATCATTAACTGGCAGTCTGGGGGGCGATTAATTCTTCTGCAGGGGAGGGAGATTGTGACAAGTTAACCAGTTGTTGAGTATAGCTCTGTTGTGGATGAGAAAATAAGCGCTCAGTTTCTCCATGTTCGACGATGAGGCCATCTTTGAGTACTAATGTGTAGTGGCAGAGGGATTTCACGACATTTAAATCATGGCTAATAAACAAATAGCTTAATCCATACTTTTTTTGTAGAGACTTTAACAAGTCCAGCACTTGTGTTTGCACGGTTCTGTCGAGTGATGAGGTAGGTTCATCCAGTAAAATAAAGTTGGGCTTGAGTACGACAGCTCTGGCGATAGCAATGCGTTGACGTTGCCCACCGGAAAATTCATTGGGGTAGCGGTGACGAGTCTCGGGATCCAATCCGACCTCTTCCATGGCAGAGCAAATGGTGTTATCAAGTTGTTCTGGTGTAAGAGTTTGATGAACGGCGAGCCCCTCACCAATGATTTGTGCAACGGACATGCGTGGATTTAAGGCTGAGAAAGGATCTTGGAAGACGACTTGCATCTTTTTTCGAAGTGGCAGCATGTTTTTGCGGTTCAATTGAGAAATATCTTTCTGATCGAAATGGATATTTCCTTCACTTTCAATAAGTTTTAAAATCGCGAGTCCTGTCGTGGATTTCCCTGAGCCGCTTTCGCCAACTAACCCGATGCTATGGCCATGCTTTAAGATGAAACTCACATTGGTTACGGCTTTAAAGTGATCGACTACTCGTTTAAAAATGCCACCATGGATTGGAAACCAAACCTTTAAATTATCGACTTGAAGTAATGGCCTTGCATCTGCTTTTGTCGGTACTGGTAAGCCTTTTGGCTCAGCATTAATGAGCATTTTTGTATAAGGGTGCTCTGGCGAGTAGAAGATCTTTTGGCTTGGGGCGGTTTCAATAATTTGGCCGTGCTGCATTACTGCGACTTTGTCGGCAATTTTTCGCACAATGCTGAGATCGTGAGTAATAAATAACATGGCCATGCCCAGTTCAGTTTGTAGATCCTTTAATAGATCTAAAATTTGTGCCTGAACAGAGACATCCAAAGCGGTGGTAGGCTCATCAGCAATGAGAAGATCAGGTTCATTAATGAGTGCCATGGCGATCATGACGCGTTGGCGTTCACCACCTGAAAGTTCATGAGGATAAGCGTCGAGCTTTTTTTCTGGTTCACGTAATCCGACTTTTTTTAGCCACGCTAACGAAAGTTCTCGTGCGGCTTTGGCTCTCATTCCTCGATGGATAGCTAGGGTTTCACCTAGTTGTTTGGCTATTTTATGTAAAGGGTTGAGCGACACCATTGGTTCTTGGAAAATCATGCCGATTTTGTTGCCGCGCAAGCCTCGTAATTGGCGATCACTGCAATGTAGTGTGTCTGTGTCGTAGTATTTGATGGTGCCATTCAGGTAGTGAGTGCTGGTTTTGGGCAGCAGTTTTAAAATCGCATTTGCGGTGACTGATTTTCCTGATCCGCTCTCGCCCACTAAGGCCAAAGTTTCGCCTTTCTCTATGCTTAGGCAGACATTGTGGGTTGTAGGGACAATACTGGAGTCGAGTTTGGAACCAAAGCCTATGGATAGGTTGTCAATCTGTAAAACGGTATTTTGCATAATCTATCCTTGGTGATGAGGATCAAAAGCATCTCGAACGGCTTCGCCAATAAAGACTAATAAACTCAACATAACGGCAAGAACGGTAAAGGCAGAAAGTCCAAGCCAGGGTGCTTGTAAGTTAGCCTTTCCTTGGACTAATAATTCGCCTAACGAAGGAGAACCAGCAGGCAGACCAAAGCCAAGAAAGTCTAGGGACGTTAATGTGGTTACTGAGCCACTGAGAATAAACGGCATCATGGTTAAGGTGGCGACCATGGCGTTGGGTAACATATGTTGACGCATAATACGAGCATCGCTCACACCAAGGGCTTGAGCTGCTCGTACATAATCAAAATTTCGGCAGCGTAAAAATTCGGCTCTGACAACACCGACTAGTCCCATCCAGCCAAAAAGCAGCATGATACCGAGTAACCACCAAAAGTTAGGCTCAATAAAGCTTGAGAGAATGATTAATAAAAATAAGGTTGGCATACCAGACCACACTTCAATAAAGCGTTGACCAAATAAATCTAACCAACCACCGTAGTAACCTTGAGTGGAACCAATAATGACGCCCACAATACTCGATGCAATAGTAAGCGCAAAGCCGAATAAAACTGAGATCCGAAAACCATAAATGATCCGGGCTAAGACATCGCGGCCTTTGTCATCGGTGCCTAACCAGTTGATGTCATCGGGTGCTGAAGGGGCTGGCCCTGTTAGGTTGTAATTAATGGTGTCGTAGCTAAAACGTATAATAGGCCATAGTATCCAGCCATTTTCTTGTTCGATCAGATCGATAATGTACGGGTCGGTGTAATCGGCTTCTAAGTCAAATTCCCCGCCAAACTCAGTTTCAGCATATTGAGTAAAAATAGGGGTGAACCATTGATCTTTGTATTGAATAAATATGGGTTTGTCATTCGCAATGAGTTCAGCCAGTAAGCAAATAAGAAAGAGCAGGGTGAAAATCCATAGTGACCAAACTCCGCGCTTATTTGCCCGAAAACGTTGCCATCGTTGTTGTGCGAGTGGAGTCATGAGTTATCGAGCCTCAAAATCAATGCGAGGGTCTATCCACATGTAAGTTAAATCGGAAATAATATTCAGCATTAAACCCAGTAAGGTCATAATATAGAGTGAACTGAATACTAAGGGGTAATCTCGTTGAATAGTGGCTTCAAAGCCTAATAAACCAATTCCTTCTAATGAGAACATCACCTCAATCAGCATAGAGCCCGTAAAGAAAATGCTGATGAAGGCGCTGGGAAAGCCTGCAATGATGATCAGCATTGCGTTACGAAAAACGTGACGATATAAAATCCTCTGATCGTCTAATCCTTTTGCTCGTGCAGTCACTACGTATTGTTTGTTAATTTCATCTAAAAATGAGTTTTTGGTGAGCATGGATAGGGTGGCAAACCCACCAATGACCATGGCAAGGGTTGGAAGAGCTAAGTGCCAAAAATAGTCGATAATTTGTTGATACCACGTCATTTGATCGAAATCTGCGGAAACGAGGCCCCGTAACGGGAACCAACTAAAGTAGTTACCACTAGCAAAAAAGATGATTAAAATAATGGCGAATAAAAAGCCTGGAATGGCATAGCCGACAATGACCATAGAGCTGGTCCATACGTCGAATCGACTGCCGTGATGAATCGCTTTTTTGATGCCAAGAGGAATGGAAATAAAGTAGATAATCAGGGTGCTCCACAACCCTAACGAGATAGACACGGGCAGTCTATCAATGATTAGGTCGATAACATTACCTCCTTTGAATAAGCTATCGCCAAAGTTAAAAGTTGCGTAGTTGAACAGCATGGTGAAGTAGCGCTCGTGTATGGGTTTATCAAAGCCAAATTGCTCTTTAATGGCAGCGACTACTTCAGGATCGAGCCCGCGTGATCCTTTATAACCTGAGGGGCTTTCTTCTGGTGATTCAGAGCCGACTTCTTTTGCTCCCGCACCAGAAAAGCGTTCCATAATACCGGAGTTATGCCCTTCAAGCTGAGCAATAGTTTGCTCAACTGGCCCGCCGGGGGCCAATTGAATCACAAAAAAATTAATGGTGATAATGGCCCATAGGGTTGGTATCACCAGTAATAGCCGACGAAGAATATAGCTAGCCATAATTAACGCCGCTTTTCTGGCAGTTTTTGAGCTTTGTTGGTATCAATCCACCAAGTATCTATGCCTAAATCGTATTTTGGTCGAGTGGCGGGTCGAGCAAACTTGTCCCACGTAGCCACACGAAATTTACTGATGTGCCATTGTGGGATCACATAAAAATTCCATTGCTGGACACGATCTAAGGCTTTTCCGTAGGCCAATAGTGCTGCGGGATCGTCTTGTATATCGGCAATTTTTTCTACAAGGTAATCAATGCTTGGATCACGTACTCCGGCTGTATTGTAAGTGCTGTCTAGGTAATCACTGTGCCAGGCAATTTTTAAGTTGTTATTGGGGTAAGCGTTAGCGGAGTAGCGGCTAGACACCATATCAAAATCGCGATCACGTAAGCGTTTGATGTATTGGCTGGTATCGACGGTTCGGATTTTCATCTCGATGCCCATCAGTTTGAGGTTTTTTTGTAGTGGTATGGCGATTCGCTCTGTGGTTGGGCTGTATATTAATAGTTCAAAACTGAAAGGTTTGCCTGTTTTGCTATTAGTTAATACTTTGTTTTTAAGTTCCCATCCAGCACTTTTAAAGAGCCCTAACACTTTGCGTAGCTGGCCGCGAATTCGTCCCGAACCGTCACTGACTGGAGGCTGATAACTTTGATTAAACACACGCTCAGGTATTTTGCCCTTTAAAGGCTCAAGAATGAGTAGTTCTTGTTTTGAGGGCAAGCCAGTTGCTTCATATTCGGTGTTTTGAAAATAACTACGTGTTCGTTGGTATTGGTTGTAAAAGAGGGTTTTGTTCATCCATTCGAAGTCCATGGCGTAATTTAACGCTTCTCGGACTCGAACATCTTGAAATTGTGGCCGTTGAGTATTAAAAACAAAAGCTTGCATTGATTGGGGAATGTTGTGATCGATTTCTTCTTTTTTGATAAAGCCTTTTTCATAGTTGGTGCCAGTGTACATCGTGGCCCAAAATTTCGCCGTATTTTCTAAACGAATGTCGTATTCACCCGCTTTAAAAGCCTCTAAGGTAACGGTTTCATCACGGTAATAGTCGTATTGAATGTTATCAAAATTATGGCGACCAATATTGACAGGTAAATCTTTGGCCCAATAGCTATCTAGGCGCTGGTACGTAACGCTTTGCCCCATTTTGTATTGCGTGATTTTATAAGGGCCACTACCAACTGGTGGTTCACTTAGGGGCTCTGATAGGTTTCTGTCTTGCCAGAAGTGCTGTGGTAACACGGTCATATTTTGGACAAGAGAAAACAGCATTTCGCGGTCGGGTTTACTCATTTCAATACGAACAGTGAGATCGGAAATGGCTTCAACTTTCTTAATATCTTTATAATACACACGGTATTGCGGCACCCCTTCGGTCATGAATTTTTTAAACGTAAAAGCAATGTCATGGGCAGTAATAGGGTGATTATCATGGAAGCGAGCTTGTGGCCGGATATCGACTTCCATCCAGCTATAATCGTCAAGGTAGCGGACTTTTTCTGCGATCAGAGGATAGTAACTGTCGATTTCATCTTGAGCATTGGTGAATAGTTTATCGTAAATACTGTCAGCCGCTGCCACAGAAACCCCACGACTGGCGTAACGGTTAAAGCTATCAAAGGTACCTATTTCCGCAAAGGTGACGTTTCCGCCTTTTGGTGCGTCGGGGTTTACATAATCAAAATGAGTAAACGTGTTGCTGTATTTGGCGCTGCCAAAGCCCACCAAATGGTGTGAGGAAATCACTTCTCCTGCCAAAAGTGGAGCTGCTGTGAGCACAGCAGTAATTAAGAACGATATTCGTCCTAGCATGACAACTCCTTTGTCTGTTTGATCCTACATTAAGCATAGAAGAAAAAATCAAATCATTTTTATTACCTGCTGATTTTTATGTAAATAAGGAGAGTAAATAGTGCGATTTTTAAAAATCAAATACGGCTTTGGTGAGGGGGATAAGGCAAAATGCCCCTATTTACAGGTGGAAATAGGGGCGTGGTATAGCTGATAAAACTAATTATTTAGCTGTTGTTACTCGGCTGGTACGGTTGCCTGAAACTGTACGAACGCTGACTTCTCCAGTTACTGCTGGTGGTGTTGCTTGGTCGTAGGTCGCCCATGTGGCTCCGCCATTGGTGGAGTACTGAATGGTTAACCCAGGGAAAGTTGAATTCGCTTTAAGCACGCCAGCTTCAACGATGGCACCAGGTACAGGTAGGTTAAATGCAATCCCTTCTGCTTCTAACTTAGGTAAAACTTTCTGGCCCAGTAAATTAGCAAAGTGATTGTAATTTTCTGTACGCGCTGCTTCGTTTAGGGGCTTACCATTTAAATCGTGTGCTTCCCATGATGCTGTATGCCAAGCACGCTCAGCTAAACCAAGTACGCGTGGGAAAGCCATACCTTCAAATTGATCTTCAGTACGAATAGTTTCTGTCCATACTGAACCTTGTATACCAAGAACATTTTCAGGACGCTCTAGTGATTTCACACCAGCAACAGCAAGAACTTCTTCTTTAGTAATTGGCGCACCTGCACGAGTGAAATCGGCATTGGCGTATACATCATCTGGCATGTAACCATACGTTTTACGAGTGTCGATAAAGCGAGGTGCCCAGTAGTAACCACGTTCGTTTGCATCTGGCTCGTATGGGTGGTCAAAGTATAGGTGGGTTGCATGGTTATAAACCACATCGTACCCGCTATTTGCTAGGTTATAAGCACGGTCAGCTACGCCCCATTCCCAAATATTTTGCCAAGCGTTACCCCAGACTTGCTGGTTAGCGACTTCAGAGCGAGGGTACACTTTACCTTCGTTCATCAGGCCATCTTCCCAGCCTGCTAAATTTAGACCGTGGTTTGCTGTAATCACCGAGATTCGTTCAACAAAGTAGCGGCTTAGTTCAGATACATTGGTTACACCATGAGTGTTGTTGGCAATGAAGTCTTGACAAATTGGGGAATCTTTCCATGCCCCTGCAATTTCATCACCACCAAAGTGGAAGGTTTCAAGTGGTTGAATACCTTGATGAAGCTCAACGAGGTTGGCAACAACGGTATCAACAAAGTTGTAAGTGGACTCCATACATACGTTGATGGCATTGTCTTTAAACATCTGTACAGAGAGGTAATCTGACTTATCATTAAAATCAGTTAACAAGTACTGGTTTGCTTTAGCTTCGTTCCCTTGAGCCATGTAGTTATGATAACGAGCTTCCATGGCTTTGATTGCAGCGTGAGCATGGCCAGGTACGTCAACTTCAGGAATGAGTTGGATGTTTAAACTATCAGCGTAGCTTAAGATTTCACGGTAGTCAGCAGCAGAGTAGTAACCGTTAGATTCTGGCGTTCCGTTAGGGCCTGCGCCAAGGAAAGGCAGCATACAATTACGTTCTTCTGGATCATGACATCGGTTTGCACCCACTTGGGTAAGCTCAGGAAGGTCTTTGATCTCGATACGCCAGCTTTCATCGTCTGATAAACGTAAGTGCAATTTATTCAGCTTAAATGTTGCCATTTGGTCGATAAGTTGCAGTAAAGATTCTTTGCTTCGGAAGTTACGTACTGCATCAACAGAAAGGCCACGGTAAGCAAAGCGAGGTGCGTCGCTCACTTGTGCTGTTGGGATTTCAGCCCCTTCTTTTAGCTGTAATAATGTTTGAGCAGCGTAGAAAGCGCCTGCTTGGTCAACAGCATTGATTTGGATAGTATTGACAGCCTTATCGACGGTTAGATTATAAGCTTCACTCCATTTTTGTTCGCCATCAACAATCACTTGTCCCCAACCGATACGGATTGTTTTCTCCGTTGCTGGCGACCATGGGGCTGCGGTTAGCCCTAATTGTGCCGCTAAATATTCAGCTTGTTCTTGGTAACCGTTATCAAATACAACGACCCAAGTGTTGTCTAAGGTTACGCTGTCACTCCCAGTGGTGATACTGGCTGGAGTAGGGATGACGCCTGAAACGTTATTGATAAGAGATAAATCAGCACTGCGTGCGAAACGATCTTCAGCAGTAAAAGGGTCGTAGAAGTCAGTGATTGCAGCGCTGTTATAGCGTTTCCATTGCTGAGGAGTATCGAAATCGGCAATAAACGGCAGCTCATCGTTTGGTTTTACAGGTACTTTGCCATTGATGGTATTGCTGGTGCTCTCAATAAGAGCGGTAATGGATTGACCATTTTCTTCTGCCACAAAATACCAGTTAGGCATAATGTCTGTTTTTGCTACTTGCCAGTCGGCGTTATCAAATTGGAAGGTAAAGTTTTCACCGGGTTTTACTGGGGTAAATTGGCTGGTTGGCTCAATTTTGAAAATGTCACCATTCACATGGGTAAATTTTATGGCTGATGTATCAAGGGTTTTAATTAAGCGTGTGTGGCTAAAGTAAATAGCCCAGCCTGAAGCGGGTAACGTTGTCGCGCTGTTATTCGTGAATGACAATTCCGCTTTGTGTGTGCGCCAATCGTCTTGCGTGTTATCGACTACGCTGTATACCACATCGACGCCTTGACCGAGGTCATTGAGGTTTGCAGATGTAATTGCATGGGCTGGTGCACATAGCGCAGCAGCGAGAGTTAGGGATAACAGAGATTTTTTTAACATATAAAACACCTTACTTATTTCGTCCCGTGAAATAAAGATATACTAACCATGTTTTATATAAAGATAGAAATATCAAATAACATATTTATAAATTTATCGAGAGTTAATGCTGAGCTCGTCCAAAAGCTTTTGTATTTAATGCGTAAATGTCTCATTTATGGAATGGAAAAATGGGCGTTTTTATAATTATCAATATATATTGCAAGGTTAAAGGATCCGTTCACTGTTATTTAAGTGTGATCAATATCACATTTTGTGCATGTGGATTAAAGGGAGTGTAGGGGGGAAAGCCAATGCTGTCTCCACTTTAAAACACTGTTTTAATGGGGCATTTAGAACTTTTGATATATACGCTGTACCAATAAAATAAAAAATTATGTTTTTTACAATGGTTGTTAGTTACAACTATCGTATATATACTCCGCGAAAATCAGTTTTATAAAAATAATTTTCCTGAGTTATTCGCCTATGAACTTGTCTCGTTTACTTACGATCCGCCATCAGTTGTGGCTATTAATGGGTCTTGGCTCCTTTGGCGTCGCTGTGATTATTGGGTTAAATATTAATGTGCATCAAGCCAATAATCGCCATTTAGCAACATTAGAGCAACAGTACTACCCTGCCATGGAAGTGGTTGTTGAGTTGAATGGTTTGTTACCACAGCTGGTGCAGCAATTTGAGACCGCTGTGACGACAGGTGAGGAAGAGGCGATAGAATCTGCACATGATCTATACAATGCAATGAATGGGCTGGTGTTTCAAGCTAAACGTCTATTGCCCAATCAAACTTCACAACTGGCTAAAACAGAACATACGTTGCAGCGTTACTTTGTAAACGGAAAGCAAACGGCAATGGATTTTATCCAGTTTAGTAAGCCAATCGCCGATATTTCACGAGATGCGGAGCGTAATATTGCTTTGCAAAAGCAGTTGGAAAAAGGGTTAGCTGATATACAAACCCAAGTTCGTGAGCACGTCGTATTTATGATCAGTGATGCGAGAAAAAGTGCCATTAGTGCTCAAAGTAGTTCTATGATTTCGGGTGCGATTATCATTGTTTTATTATTGATCTTTGGTTTTGCGATTTTACGTTCTATCAGTAGCTCTATTTCGATTGTGGCAGAAAGGCTACAAGAAATTGCTATGGGAGAAGGGGATCTGACCAAACGTATTCAATACGATGGTAAAGATGAAATGGCCAATTTGGTGAATAGCTTTAATGTGTTTATTGGGCAGCTGCATCAAACAATTTCTATGATGGTGACAAGTACAGATCAACTGAAACAGATTACAGAATCATTGTTAAATAGCGTTCAAGACACGACACATCAAGCAGATGAGCAAACAGATAAAATTCAGCAAGTGACGTTATCAGTAGGTGAAATGCTGCAAACGGTGAGTCACGTGGCAGATTTTGCGCACCAAGCCTCAGATCAGGCTAATGAAGCAAATGCAGATGCCGACAATGGCCAACAAGTGGTAGAACAAACGATCGAGGTGATTAATCAATTGTCTCAAGAAGTCCAAAATACAGCACAAGTTATTGATAAATTAGCTAAAGATTCAAACAATGTAAGTTCTATTTTAGACACTATTAGAGACATAGCCGATCAAACTAATTTATTAGCCCTGAACGCTGCCATCGAAGCGGCTAGAGCTGGTGAGCAAGGGCGAGGTTTTGCTGTTGTTGCAGATGAAGTACGTACATTAGCGGCACGTACTCAACAATCTACGACAGAAATTCATGCCGTTTTAGCGGAGTTACAAGTCGCGTCACAACATGCTGTTAGTGTCATGCAGTCGGGTCTATCCAGTGCAGAGCAAGGGGTCACTTACTCTGCGAAAGCGGGGGACAGCCTCCATTCAATCACTACTAAGGTTGCGGAGATCACGGTTGTTAATGATCAGATTGCTTCTGCTACTGAAGAGCAGCATCAGACTTCAGTTATGATTCAAGATTTACTCGGCAAGTTTGGTGAAAGCTCTACAAAAATGGCCGAATCCACAGAACGGCTCGGTTTTTCAGGTAAAGAGTTAATTGACATTGTTAATCAGCTGAATGAATCAACTTCCCACTTCAAAGTGTAATCTTTATACGCGTTTTTAGCCTAGCTATCAGTTCGCCAAAGAAAAATACTTAGGTTGTATTTGAATATCGTGAATGCAACCTAGCTAGTCCCGACGTTAATCGTCACAACACACATAAAAATCATAATCACCGGAGTAATACGATGACAATTAAGGCATTTAGCCTATTGCTACTTGCTGCGCTGTGCTCGTTGAGCGTGCAAGCAAGTACCACTTCTACTGAGGAACGAATCACAGAGCTTGAGCAGCAAGTTGCTGTATTATCAGAGCAGCAAGGCTCATCTTCAGAGGAGCGTTTTCATTTTAATGGCTTTGCTTCTATTAACCTACAAGCGGCGAATAATAGTGCTGGATACGCTGGTGCGACAAATAAAGCCAACTTAGATGAAGGATCACTGGTTGGTTTACAAACGGTATTTGATGTTAATGATGACACCAAAGCAACTGTTCAACTTGTTAGTCGGGGAGCAGAATTAGAAAATTGGCAGCCACAGGTCGAATGGGCTTTTATTAGTCACCAGTTTACATCAAATGTGACAGGGCGAGTTGGTAAATTACGTTTGCCACTATTTATGTTGTCTGATTATTTAGAAGTGGGTTATGCACAATTGGGAGTAAGGGTTCCACAAGAAGTGTACAGTACCGTAGTGGCTACTTCTTTTACCGGTGGTGATATTCTTTATGATATTGAGCTAGATGATAGCACTATTTTGTTACAAGGTTTTGCAGGCTCACACAATTTAAGTTCTAACAAAACCAAATTTAGGGCGGAAACCGAGTTTGACAACATCGTTGGTGCAGCCGCGAATTGGAGTGATGATTTTATTACTTTACGCGCAAGTTATGCTCAAGCCAAAGTAAATTCTTCTCAAAACTGGGCATCGGGTAATACGCTCATGCCTCAGATTAACAATACCACTTTTAGCAACGATGAGGCCAAGTTTTATGGCTTAGGTGCAAGGTATGATGGTGAGCAATTGTTAGTAATGTCTGAGCTGACTCGAACGGAAACCAGTGGTTTTTATCCAGATGTGGATGCTGGTTACATCACCGTTGGTTATCGTATTGAACAGTTGACGCCGTACGCAACGGTTTCATATATGAAAACGAAAGATGATGAGGTAAGAAAGGCGTCATTACAAAAAGCAGTGATAGGAGGCAGTGCTCAAGATGCTATCTCTGCAGGCATGACACAAGCTCTTCTGAATATGGAAAGAACCAGTTACAGCCTAGGTTTACGCTGGGATATGGCAACTAACTTGGCTCTGAAAGCAGACGCGACTTACGTAACCGATTTTGAAGAAACCAATGGTGGTTTAACAGGAGCAGTAACGCGCCCTTCATTGGATGACACAACGGTTTATACCGTGAAATTAGATGTGGTTTTTTAAGGGGTACGGCATTTATGTTTAATAAAATACTGTGCACATTACTGGTTTTGATCAGCTTTGGTGCCCACTCTTCGGTTGTAGTTATTGCTCACCCAAGTGTTACTGATTTAGATTCCGCGACCATTAAAAAGATTTATTTAGGGAAAGCAAAATCGTTATCGATAATGCCCATTGAACTAGAAGATGGTGCTTCATTAAAGAGTGAATTTCATAATAAGGTGACAGGAAAAACAGAAGCGCAGCTTCAAGCTTATTGGGCCAAAAAAGTATTCACAGGTAAAGGAAAGCCACCCGAATCGGTTTCTTCTAGCGCAATAATGAAAAATAAAGTATCCAGTATCAATAATGCGATCGGATACATTGATGAGGGTGATGTTGATAGTAGTGTTAAGGTGATTTTTCGCCCTTAATCCTTTAAAATAGTGGGTCGCTCCATCTAATAAGGCTCATTAGATGGAGCATTCGCTTTTTTATTTCGATTTATCGGGTACTTGGGTTTTTAATGTCACAAAGCAGTTTTTCTTATAGGCGATTGTTCGTATTTTTCCTTCTGGTTGCCATCAGTGTGATACCAGGCTTTTCTTACGCGAACTCTGAACATATTATACGGGTTGGCTACCCGTTAGGAAACATGCTCCCATATTCTCAAGCAGAGCAGAATCACGTCGAAGGCTTATTACCAAGTCTTTTTGAAAATATCGCAAAGGAAAGCGGTTACACCATAGAAAATAAAATCTATAACAGTATTGATGACGTTATAGCAGCATTTCATCTTGGTGAATTAGATGCTGTGATTGGTGTGTCTGATAATGCCCAACGTCAAAAGCAAATGTTATTGTCTGAGGTTATTTTATCCACTCGACGAGTTGCCATTGCGAATGGTGAAATACAAAATTACACGGATTTAAATAACAAAAAACTAGCGATCATTGCTGGTTCTTCAGACAACATGTTGATTGATACTAGTTTTAATCATGTTGAAAAACTGCCGCGACCCACTCCTAAACAAGCCATTGAAGCTATCTTCTCTAAGCAAGCTGATGCTCAAGTTGGTGATGGTTTACTTCTGTATTCAGCTTGGCGGCAAAGTGGTTATGATAAAAAGCTAAAATTGTCCTTAATGGATGATCTTCCCGTCAATAATCTGTATATCGGGGTTCAAAAAAATAACCCAGATCTGTTGAATAAACTGAATGTAGCCATTGATAACCTGCAAAAGAACACTGAGCGATCCAAAATATTAAACAAATGGCTAGATGAAACTCAGCTTCGTTTTTTATTGGTTCAGTCTTATGATCTTGCACTAACCGAGGTAGAGCAGCAATGGTTAGATGAAAGCCCAGTAATCAAAGTGGGGATTGAAAAAAGCTGGGGGCCCATAGAAAGTATTACACAAACAGGTGAATACATTGGTGTTGCTGCGGATGTGCTAAAAGAGATAGCACGTCTGACGGGTATCCATTTTGAATATGTTCAGCATTCATCTTATGAAGCAACTTACCAAGCTTTTATTCGTGGTGAGATTGATATGCTGTCGGCGATCTCGATTAATGAGCAGCGTCAAACCCAAATGAACTTTACTCAGCCATTTATGCAAGAACCTTGGGTGTTTTTAGGGCGTTCAGCGAACAGTGCTATGCACATAAAAGAGTTCATCGCGTTCTCAAATGTTAAATTTGGGGTTGTTGCTTCTACTTATGGTGAGTCTGAAGTGGCTTCAGTGTGCTCTCATTGTGAAGTTAAAAAATACTCTGATATTGATTCTGCTTTAAAGGCACTAGCTGATCGCGAAGTGGATGCGGTATCTGCTTCGTTATTAATTGCTTCACCTCATATACAAGAAGAGTATTTAGGGCAAATCAAAGTAATCAGTAATCTATCTTTTGCTCATGTCAGTTTTGCCGTAAATAAAGAACAGCAATTGTTGCTTAATGTTTTGAATAAAGCGTTAAGTTCTATCCCTCCTAGCCAGATGAGAGAAACAAAGCGGCGTTGGATCACCAGCTCTTACCATAATGGTGAATTAAGTTCCGATATGCTGTTGATTATTGTTTTGGGAGCCATTGTTGCTTCTATCATTCTTATTGCAGTTATTGCGTGGAACTGGCGACTGAAAAAAGAAATAGCACAGCGTATTAAGGTTGAAGCTGAATTGCATGAAGCTGAGCAGCATATGCAATATTTAGCTGATAACGTTAGTGGTGCAGTGATTCAGCATGCTCAATCAGATGAAGACTTAGATGAATTTAAGTTTACGTTTATCAGTGCTGGTATTTTCCAGTTGATAGGCATGAGAGCTGAATATCTAATGGAAGTGCCTAAATCTATTTTTGATGTTGTTGATAAAGCTGAAAAAGAACGAATCATGAAAGCAATGAACGTCGCTTTGAAAAAAGGGCGTTTGCATGAAGAGATCCGTATTAATTTCCAGGGTCGACCAAAATGGATCCAACTCCAAAGTAATATTACCAATAAAGGAGATGGTTTTTTCTATTGGAATAGTGTACTGACAGACATTACGCCATTGAAGGAAAATCAGGAAGAGCTTAATAGTGCCCATTTAAAAGCTGTGGCAGCGACTGAAGCGAAATCTCGTTTTTTAGCGAACATGAGTCACGAGATTCGTACACCAATAAGTGCGATTAAAGGTTTATTAGAGCTGATGGAGAGCTACCCGCTTTCTCATGATGTTCAGAAATTACATACGAGTTTGTCACAATCAACAAGAAATTTACTTCATATTGTTAATGATATTTTAGATTTCTCAAAAATCGAGGCGGGTAAACTTGGTATAGCGCTTAAAGAAACAGAGTTACAGGGGTTTATTGCGAAAATTGTTCAGCCTCAGGCCATTCATGCACACAGTAAAGGCTTATCGTTTGAAGTATGGTGTGATCCAGCCATAGCAAGCGTGGGTATCATTGACGAAACTCGATTAAGCCAAGTACTGAATAATCTCATTAACAATGCCATTAAATTTACTGATTTTGGCAAAATTGAGCTGAGAGTGGATTGTGTTCACACGAAACATAAACGACAAATGTTGTGTTTTTCTATTATTGATACGGGAATGGGCATTTCAGAAGATAAACTTGCTGAACTGTTTCAGCCGTTTGAGCAATTGGATCTCAGTACCAGCCGTAAGTTTGGAGGAACAGGTTTAGGCTTAGCGATCAGTCACCAACTTAGTAAGCTAATGGGCGGAAAAATTTCTTGTGTGAGCCAGTTAGGGCAGGGCAGTAGTTTCCGTGCATTGTTACCAGTAGATGTTCATACCGAAGCCTCTCTACCTTCTTTTGAAAATAAGTCGTGTTTGTTGATTGCTGAAAATATGCCACAGCAAGAAGAGCTAACAGCGTACCTTGAGATGTGGGGTATGAACCTTCATCACCGCAGTGTGAAAACCAAAGCCGAAATGGGTAAGTTAGCCGTTTCTTCTGAATGTCAGTATTTGGTGATTTTTCAAGAAGATTATCAGCGTTTAGGGGTTTCGGTGGAATGGTTAAAGCAAAAGCTACCAATGATCAAAGTCGTGCTACTGACAAAAGAGGCACAATTATCTCCAGAGCCTTATGATCAGCACTGGTGCATTTCTGTTAATCCGTTGCTACCACATCATTTAGATCATGCTTTATCTGAAAGTGTTGATTTGTTTGATCCTGTTGAGGAAGAAGTTGTTTCTTTACGAGAGCCTGTACAAGGACGAATACAAGCAGAAGTCGCAGGGCGTTTAATTTTGGTTGCGGAAGATCACCCCATTAATCAGCAGGTGATTGGTGCACAGCTAAGAAGGTTGGGCTTTCATGCCGATATTGTTGATAACGGAGCAGAAGCCTTACAGCGTTTAAAAGAAACGAAAGATTATCGATACGGCTTGCTACTGACTGATTGCCACATGCCAGAAATGGATGGCTATGAGCTGACAAGGCAAGTCAGAGAGCGAGAAATGGCAGAGGATCTGCCTCGTTTGCCTATCGTTGCGCTAACAGCGAATGCCATTGAGGGTGAAGATCAAAAATGTATTGAATTAGGCATGGATCATTTCTTAACCAAACCTGTTGAAATGGGCACATTGAATAAGTTGCTAACGGATTGGTTGCCAGACATAAATGGTCATACTCAGAAAGTAATTGAAACAAATAAAGAAGAAGCAGCATTGGTGCCGAGCGCTATACTTCCTTATGAACAAGAAACTAAAAGCCAAGGTATTTACGATTTCATTGATTACGATGAAGTCATGGATATGTTTGGCGATAAAGACGTGGTAGAGCATATGGTTCGTGAGTTTATTGTTAGCCACGATACTGGCTTTAAGACCTTGTTAACAGCGGTTGAGCATGAACAACATCGGGAAATTACGGATATCTCTCATCAAATGAAGGGAGCGGCAGCCATGATGACCTGTACTGTGTTAAGTTCACCGTTGAGTGAATTGGAATTGGCCGCACAAGTGAACGATAGTCATCGTTACGGGCCATTGATCCAGACTTTGAAAAATATCACCGAGCAATTAAATAAATTCGTTTAGTTAGTATGAGTAAAATATATAGCAACACAGTAGGAGTTGGCTGAATGAAAGTGCTTGTTGTAGAGGACCATCAGTTTCAAAGAGAAGTTCTCATTAAACAGTTGAGCTTATACCCCGATCTCGATATCGAAGGGGTTAGCAATGCATTTGATGCACTTGCCTTTATTTCAAACAATGCACCTGATTTGGTTATCTGTGATTTAAATATGCCTGAAATGGATGGCATTACGTTGCTACGAGCAATTTCTGAGCAAGACTTCCAAGGCCATATTGTTATCTCAAGCGCTGTTGAAGTTGGCGTTTTGAATTCAGTAAGCCATATGTGCATGGCTTATAAGCTGAACTTGTTGGGCTCTTTACCTAAGCCTGTACGTAAAAATCAATTAGACGAGCTGTTTGTTACGTTAAAACAAAGTAAACAAGAGAATAAGGTACGTAAAGAGCGAGAGTCACTTGTTTTTAGCGAGCAAGATCTTAAAAAGGCATTAGCAAACAATGAGTTTGTTCCTTTCTATCAACCATTAATCGATTTTTCAACGGGAGAATGGGTTGAAAGTGAAGCATTAGCGCGTTGGGATCACCCTGAGCATGGCATATTACCACCAGCTTTATTTATAGAGCCTCTTTCGAAATATGGTTTAATCACTGAGTTAAGTAAACAAATTTTGCTTCAAGTTGCGCAAGATTTGCCTACTCTTGGAATGCGCAAAGTTGCCGTAAATTTAACGGTGCAAGACTTAGCGGACCGCGGCTTTGTGGACTTTGTTTTAAGCCATAATATATCGCCTAACTTAGTTCGATTTGAGTTAACAGAATCTGAGTTAATAGACAGTTTTGGTTTGACTTTGGAATCGGCTTCTCGCTTGTGTATGAATGGCTTTAAGCTAGGTATTGATGATTTTGGAACGGGTTATTCCTCATTGGCCCAGTTGGATCACTTACCCTTTTCAGAGCTAAAGCTGGATATGAGCTTTATTCAATCAATTGAACACAGCCGATCGGCCAAGGCTATCGTAGAATCTAGCTTATTTTTAGCGAAAAAGTTGGACTTAATTACGGTGGCGGAAGGGATAGAAAATCAATATTTATGGCAAGAACTTAAAGCATTAGGAGCCGATTTGGCTCAAGGGTACTTTATTGCAAAACCGTTTTCTATTGATGACGTTGAAGATTGGTATCACGACTGGCAAAAGCGTTCTATTGAACTTAGTTCTCAGTAGGTAGGATGCATTCGTTTGCGTTAAATCTAATTCTGAAAGTGTTGGACAATTGTTAGAAATTGTATTATTTACCTTGGCGTTATGATGTTTTAGGTAAATAAATGATGATAGATTGTTCTCAGGTCGTTTCTATAGGGTCTTTGACTCATATGGTTTCCACCTTATCGAAGAAACAATACCAAGAAGAGTTCACCAAGCTGGGTGTTTCTTTAAAACCGGAACAAACTTATGTTCTCAGTATTGTTGTACAAGGTGGTGGCAGTGCCCCACAGTCTGATTTTAATCAAATGACGCCGATTATTGGTGATAAAAGCCAAATAAGCCGAATGATTCAGGATATGGTGGCAAAAGGGATTTTAAATCGGGAAGCGGATGTCAATGATCGACGCTTTACCGTGCTAAATCTGACAGAAAAAGGCTGGCAAGAGGCGAAGTTAGTACAGCAAGCACTAGAGAATCGATTAGCGGTGTGGCGCGCGAATTTTTCTGAGGAAGAGCTAGAAACACTGAGCCGATTATTGAATAAAGGCTTAACAATGCTTAAATCTGAACTGTCTGAAAAGTAGCTGCTTTTAACGATAGAAATCTATCACTCATGTTTTTAGCCACTTTTTAAATCCCTGCCTCTTTATCATTTCACTATCGAACAAAGTTCAATTGTTTGCCTATAAAAATATTCAATGTTTTTATTTTGTCTTAAGATGAAAAAACTAAAGGCCATGAACTGACCTTTAGTGATTAAGATATGGTTTTGAATGTGAATTAATCGCGTGTTGGATTAATGGTTAATGGGGTGAAAGTTGCGACCGCATTACCACCTGCTGCTGGGTGATCAACATACTCACTGTCTTGCATCAGGGTATAGAAAACATCAACGAAATCATCATCATTAGTTAGTGCGCCATCAGGAATTGCATCAATGATCTTTCCGGTTAGTTGCGGAATGATTAAATACGCTTGCACTTCAGGATCTGGGATGGCTTTCATTACTTCCGTTGCAACTTCAACAAGAAGCTTAGCAAGTTGTTTGTAATCAGTGCCGTCATCTTGCTCCATTAGGATCATGTCAGCAGCGCCCCAACGGTAACGTTTCCAGTGAATCACAACTTGGTTTGGGTAGTAGTCCTGCTTATCGTAATCCAGGTATGGCATGTCAATGATATCAACAATAGGCTCATCTCGGCTTGGGTTAACACCTGTTACAATGCTGTAAATTTCAGATTTACCAGAAATCCACGGTTCTTTATCATCGTTTAGACGAATTTTCTTTAAAACCGTTGTAGAAATTGGTTCTGCTTTTTCTGATGCACTTGCTACTTGAGCAGAGTAAGTCATCGCAGAGCGTGATAGCTGATTTGTTTCAACACTGTCTGTATTTTGCAGGCGTTGTATTTCTTCTCTCATAGCGGCAATACCGGCACGAAGTTCTTCGTGACTGTTGCTGTCTACGACAAGAACAGGTCTTTCGGGAATATCATAAACATCTAGCTGGTGTAATTGACCATTAATGTCGTACGCTTCGATGTAATTCCACGTGTTATCGTTGCCTTCTGGCTCAAATGCAAACAGTGGGCTTTGACCCGTTTGCCAGCGAGCAAGCATGGATGGATCCGCAAGGCGAAGCTCTAGTATTTCATTTGTATACTCTTCGATACCTTTCACTTTACGAATTTTAGTATCAGCCGATTGTAAACTGTGAGAAAACTGAGCAATAGGCTGTTTTTCAACTAATGAAGAGACTGAAACCGACAGTTGGTATTCATTAATTTCTGTTCGTAGTGTTGGTTCCATTTGAGCAAATTGCTGGCTTAACTCTAATGCAAGCTGGCGTTTCTGCTCAGCAATAACAGAACTTGTTGATTGCGCGTTTGCTGCCGTTTGAGTCGTTTGTTCTGATTCAGTTTGGCAGCCTGTTAATCCTAAAGATAGTAGCAAGGTAAGTGGGATTAGTTTGTTCATACCGTTCTCCTTATGATTGTGATGTGAACAGTGTGTCTTGAAAACTACCATCAAATAGAGCAATAAGTCTAATTTATAAAATCAAAGAAATGAATTTTTGTACAGAATGTCAAAGTTTTCATCAATGACTTAGCGAAAACGGGCTAATTGCTAGCCCGTTAGTTATATAAATGTTATTTATGATTCAGTTAGTTATAACGATTAGATATTAGCTGGTAGAGAATCGGTAGGTACGATAGCCACCAAGTAGATTTTTTGCTTTATAGCCGTTATTAACCAGCTGTCTATAGGCGACGTGACCACGTAATCCGACTTGGCAATAAATGATGATTTCTTTGTTTTTTGGTAACTCATTCATACGCTGGCGAAGTTGATCCACAGGGATGTTGACGGCCCCTTCAATATAGCCATTTTTTAGCTCTGCTGGGTTTCGCACATCTAATAAGACTTGATCATGGTTTAACTGGTGGATCTGATCATAATGGATCGAGGTAAGATCGCCTTTCATTATGTTGGTTGCGACAAAAGCCGCTTGGTTGATCACGTCTTTGGCGGATCCAAATGGTGGAGCATAACAAAGTTCGACATGCTGTAATTGTTCTACTGTCATCCCCGCACGTTGGGCTACAGAAATAATGTCTATGCGTTTGTCTACGCCATCTTTACCGACGGCTTGAGCACCTAATATCTTTCCTGTTTTAGGATCAAAAAGTAGCTTAAACGAGATGGTTTCAGCACCTGGGTAGTAGCCTGCATGGCTGGCGGTATGGGTATAGACTTTGTCAAAATCGATCCCAGCTTCGATTAGTGCTTTCTCATTTTTTCCTGTAGAGGCGACAGCAAGATCGAAAACTTTACAAATCGCCGTGCCTTGAGTTCCTTGATAAAGCTCTTGACGACCAAGCATGTTATTGGCGGCCATTCTTCCTTGGCGGTTGGCAGGGCCCGCTAGTGGCACGACACATGGTTTTTGGGTAAGGTAATCTTGTTCTTCAATGGCATCCCCTACGGCATAAATGTAAGGGTCGTTGGTTTGCATCATAGAGTTGGTACGAATCCCTCCTAAAGCGCCAATATCTAGCCCAGCTTCTTTGGCAAGTTTGGTCTCAGATTTTACACCAATAGCCATAATGAGAAGTTGGGTAGACAAGGTGTTGCCATCACTGAGAGTAAGCAAGAGTTGCTCTTCTGACGATGTTGTATTTTGGGGAATGTATTCCACACTTTCTAACGCTGTATTTAACTTTAGATCGATCCCTTTTTGTATAATTTCATGGTGAACAAAGCCTGCCATTTCTCGGTCAACGGAAGTCATCACTTGGTCAGCTTGTTCAAGTAATGTGGTGTGAATATCACGCTGATGGAAGGCCTCCATCATTTCCAGACCAATAAAGCCACCACCTACTACTGTCACGTGTTGAATGTTATTAGTATTGAGTTGGTTAAGAATTCTGTCCATATCTGGAATATTACGCAGAGTATGAGTGAGAGGGTTGTCAATACCTGGTATTTTAGGTGTTACGGGCGCGGCACCAGGGCTGAGTAATAAATAGTCGTAACTCTCAGAGTACTGCGAGCCATCGATTAGATTTTTCACCGTGACTGTTTTGGCTTCACGGTTGATGGCAATAATTTCATTCATGACCCTGACATCGACATTAAAGCGATTAAGGAAGCTCTCAGGAGTTTGTAATAGTAACTTGCTTCTGTCTTTAATGTCGCCACTGATATGGTAAGGCAAGCCACAGTTTGCAAACGATACGAACTCGCCACGCTCAAACATAATGATTTCGGCATCTTCACTGAGTCTTCGAGCACGTGCTGCCGCAGATGCCCCTCCGGCCACACCACCAATAATTACGATTTTTGTCATTTCAAATTCCTATTCAAACAGTTAGTTATATTTTATTGAATCCAGTGAGAGTTCAGTCTTGTTTGCGGGTCACATCATACCTTGTTGGTATTGTCTTTTATAATTTAAATAATGCTAAATTAGTATTGACTAAATGATATTTATTAGTCAATACTAAAGTAAAGATTGTTCAGAAAGGAATGATGATGTTCATGTATTGGGAACCTTTATTGGGCGGAGTACTTATTGGTTTGTCTGCCACCATTTTGATGCTAATGAATGGAAAAGTGGCGGGGATTAGTGGGGTTTTATCGGGGATATTGAAAGCACAAAAAGGCGATAGATCTTGGCGTATACTTTTTGTTTTAGGCGTTGTTGGCGGTGGCGTATTGGCTTCTTCTGCTGGTTTTTCATTCCCGGATAACTTCACTAGTGCCAATCTTGGTATTGTGATGCTCGCGGGATTATTAGTTGGAATTGGTACCAAGTTAGGTAATGGATGCACAAGTGGGCATGGTATCTGTGGTATTGGCCGAATGTCAGTACGTTCGTTAGTGGCCACGGTAGTATTTATGTCGGCGGCCGCGTTGGTGGTATTTGTTCGACTACATTGGTTGGCATAGGAAGGTCGGCATGTTCGAAAAAACAAGTTCGTTAATTGCGGGTTTACTGTTTGGCTTTGGCATGGTGCTATCTGGCATGGTTGATCCGGAAAAAGTCATTGGATTTTTAGATGTGACAGGCCAATGGGATATTAGCTTATTGTTTGTGATGGGGGGAGCGCTTGCGGTGTTTATGCCGAGTTATTTTTTGTTAATTAAGCCACGTAATCAGCCTATAGCAACACCTTCATTTTCTCTTTCAACCATCAAAAAAGTCGATGCTTCGTTGATTTCTGGCGCGGCCATTTTTGGTACGGGATGGGGAATATTAGGTATATGCCCTGGGCCAGCTTTAGCTTCCATAACGACGGGAGATGTGTCTATCGTCGTTTTTATTGCGAGTATGTTTATTGGGTTTGGTATTGTGAATTATGTCCGATCCTATCGGTTGTTTAATCCTGCTCCTCAATGATAATAAGCGGGTGTACCGTACGATACGTATTGTTTTGTTAAAGTTGGTCTGAAAGGTGAATCGAGCTATAGTGAAGTTTCTATTTCGGACAAGGCTTTATTATGAAACGTATACTGACCGCATCCATTTTACTGGTTTCAGGAGCAGCATTTGGCCAAAGCTGCCCGATTGATATTAAAAACGAAGTGCATTTAAAGGAAGGGACTGTATCGGTTTATCAACAACAAGAGCCAAAAGTGGTTATTGATGGCTCTAACCAAGTATTTATTAATGGAGAAAAGCTGGATCTGAACCAGATGCAGCAACAAGCATTAGAGGCCTATCACAAAGGGGTACAAGAGCACCTACCTCAACTGGTTGATCTTGCTAATGATGGCATCTCTATTGCCAGTGATATTACCAATGAAATTGCTTTAGGGTTTGAAAACCCTGAAGCGTTTGACGGTGTTAAAAAGCTAATTGATGATTTTAGTGCTACAGTAAATGATAAGTTTTATCAAGATGATACGTTTGTGATCCCAGCAGATGTATTGGATAAAGCGAGCTCAAGTTGGATGAGTGAATTTAATCAAGTCATTGAAAATATCAGCATGGAATCAATGGAAAGTGCATTCAGTGCTTTAGCAGAAGAAATGAAGCAAGAAGGCGGAATTAACTTTGCTGAATTGAAAAACAGAGTGATGGAAATGAAAGCGACTATTGAAGAAAAAGTCGCTGCTCGATCCAAAGAAGTGGAACAAAAAGCAACAAACTTGTGTGACTCTGTGCAGGACTTAGCAACAGAAGAGCAAAAGTTACAAGAGTTGATACCTCAATTAAAAGACTACCAAATATTTGAAATTTAAAAATATTTGCTAGGGAGAAAACGATGCGTTGGTTTGCTGGGTTTGTCGTACTTTGTTATTTGTACCTATCTACTGCAAATGCAGATGAATTACCCAGCAAGTTAACTGTCGCAAACTCGAAAGCATGGAAGCCATTTTCTTATCTTGATGGCAACGGTAACCCGAAAGGATTGCTCATTGATTATTGGAATGAGTTTAGTCGTGTGAATAATGTGGAAGTGGAATTCATTTTGGTTGATTGGAATGAATCACTCCAATTGGTTAAAGAGGGTAAAGCGGATGTCCATGCAGGGTTACTCTATTCTGAAGATCGCGATCAATACCTAGATTATTCTCGTTCCTTATTTGATATTCACGCCAATTTATACATTTCGACTTACATCGCAGGTAAACCCAGTGAATCCTATATGGATGGTTCGTTTAAAGTGGGTGTTGTTGAAGGGGGCTTTGAAGCCAGTTTTGTTAGGGAGCATTACCCAAATGCCACTTTAGAGCTGTTTGATAACAATGGAGTCATGATTGATTCAGTAATAAACGGCGACATTAATGTGTTTATTGCAGATACTCAGGTCGCCAATTTTTATTTGTACCTGAGAAAGGAATTTGAAAATTATATAGGCATTAAGCGATTATACAGTTTACCTTTGTATGTGGCGGTGCAAGAAGGGCAAGAGGCATTAGTCAGTTCAATTGACTCTGGACTCACGAAGATCTCATTGGATGAGGTTGATCGAATTATGCAGAAGTGGATCAGTACTGAAACCGTTTTTCCGAAATGGATCCTCCCCGTTAGCGCTTTTACATTTTCTCTTATGGTCATGATGTATGTTGTGAGCTTACGCCGGGCGGTGGTAAGCGCTACTCACGATTTACGAATTGCTAATGAGCGTTTAAGAATACAAGCCAACCAAGACGGATTAACAGAAATTTCTAACCACCGATACTTCTTTGAACAACTCGATATCGTTTGTAAAAATGCTTACCAAAAGAAACAATCTCTGTTTATTCTTATGGCAGATATTGATCATTTTAAACAGATTAATGATCAATATGGCCATCAAGTTGGCGATGATGTTATTTCTGCGGTTGCCCGTCGTTTATCAGCACCACTCGACTCCACTTGCTTAGTAGGACGCATTGGGGGGGAAGAGTTTGCTGTAGCTATGGTTGATATTACAGAAACAGAAGCCAAACGGTGGGCGGAGAAGTTACTGGAAAAAGTGTCGTTGAAGTCGATTCCTACCTGTGGTCATGATGTTCCTTGTACCGTGAGTATTGGTGCTGCGTTTTTTTATGGGGAGCAGCTATCCTTTGATCAGTTAACTACAACCAAATTAGTACACGAAGCAGACACTTTGCTGTATCGATCTAAGCGAAGTGGACGAAATCAGGTGTCTTTTTCGGTGATTCGCATGTAGAGACCGTGGTATTGAAGCGTAATGAGGCTAAAGTCGGTATAATCTAATCAATTATCAGTAATTAGCCGTAGTACTATGACTAAAGCAACACGTAAAAAGCAGTCGCCTGCATCTAGCCCTAAAAAGTCGGGTTTACATCCTCGAAATAAGCACAATCAGCGTTATGATTTCCCTGCATTAATGGCAACTTGCCCAGATCTTGATGAGTTTGTAACAGAGAACCAATATGGGGATTTATCGGTTAATTTTTCTGATCCTCAGGCGGTAAAAGCACTCAACAAAGCATTATTACAACATTTTTATCAGGTTGAGCATTGGACAATTCCTGATGGTTATTTATGTCCACCTATTCCGGGTCGAGCGGATTATATTCACCACATTGCTGACTTATTGGCGGTAAGTAATAATGGTGAGCAACCTAAAGGGAAAGCGGTAAGAGCGTTAGATATTGGTATGGGTGCAAACTGCGTTTACCCTATTGTTGGTCACCGTGAGTATGGTTGGCATTTCACGGGATCTGATGTCGATCCGATTTCAGTAAAAACCGCGAATTTTATTGTTTCAGCGAATCCGTCATTAAAAAAAGGCATTACCTGCCACTTACAGAAAAATCCTGACAACATCTTTGTCGGTATGTTTGGTGAAGATGATGTGTTTGATTTCACTATGTGTAATCCACCTTTCCACAAGTCATTGGCTGAAGCGAGTGCGGGAACTGAGCGAAAATTACGTAACTTAGCAGCGAACAAACAGAGTAAAGGTACGGAATCTTCTTATAAACCAAAAGAGAAGACATTGAATTTTGGTGGGCAGAATGCGGAGCTATGGTGCCCGGGTGGGGAGTTTGCTTTTGTGCGTAAAATGGCACAGCAAAGTACTCAATTTGCAGAGCAGTGCCTGTGGTTTACGACTTTAATCTCTAAAAAAGATAACTTGAAAGGGCTTTATAAAGAGCTAGAAAAACTGGGTGTTAAAGAAGTGAAAACAGTAGAAATGGCCCAAGGTCAGAAGATCAGTCGTTTTGTTGCTTGGACATTTTTAAGCAAAGATCAGCAGCAGCAGTGGGCACAAGAACGCTGGTAAATATCTTTTTATCTCATATTACAATAACTGACGGGCTTTTTAGGGCCCGTTAGTTTTATATGCTTACATTTGTTTTTTTACTCGATGTCTAAAAAAGGCTGTTTTTCGAATGGCTGCAACAATTTGTGGCAGTAACGATCCCACAATCATGATTAGCATTAAATTATATTGAAATAGGCTAAACTGCTCTCCAACCAGTACCGCTCCCATCAAAATCCCGGCAACAGGGTTTGCAATACCCGCAAAACTCATCTCAGTAATGGTAATTTTCTGTAATACCCAGAAGAACACGCCATAAGCCAAGGCGGTATTAAGAATCACGATCCAACCGATCCCAAGTAAGCTTTTTAGATCAACATTCAACATGCTTTGATAAGCCTCTGGGTTGAAATATGCCTGAATGAAAGCAATAGGTAGTAAGCATAAGCCTCCTAAGATCAGCTGCCAGACAAGAATCGTCCACCAATGAATAGAACCATACATTTTTTTGGCGAATGTACTTCCGGTCAACATACAGCTAATGGCAGCAAACAAAGCCAGTATCCCAATCGGATTGATACTGATCTGATTTGGGTTGAATAACAAAAGTGCAGCAATAATCATGATGATACTGGCAACCACCTGTACTTTGGATGGTGCTGTTTTGTAAGCGAAGAATGCCAATAACATCGCGAAAACAGGAATTGAGACCATACCAATTGCAGCTAAGGCTGAAGGTAAAGTTTGGGCCATCAAGAAAATTAAACAGAAAAATATTGCAATATTCACCGCTCCTAAAAAGAGCAATGGAAGCCACTGGCTTTGTTTCGGCCATGTTGGTTTTAAAGCCAGTAGGAGTAAGCCAGCAGGTAATGCACGTAGGCATGCTAAAGCCAGTGGTGGCCAATCTGGTAGTGTAAATTGAGCGACAGCATAAGTGGTGCCCCAGAAAAATGGCGCTATCATCGCAATAAGTAAGTTCATATAAAGTATCTCGATGTAAAGATAGTTCGAACTGTACAGAACAGGTAGCTTCTTGTAAAGTATCTTTATGTAAAGATAATATTGCTCGGTACAAAATGGACAATCAAACCACAGATGCACTCGATACAATTGTAGCTCAATGGAAACAAGAGAAGCCGCACTTGAATACTCAGCCAATGGAAATCTTAGGGCGCATGGCTCGCTTAGCAAAGCACTTAGAAACTGCCATTACGGCTTGTCATAAACAGTATGATCTTAAGCTAGGTGAGTTTGATGTGCTAGCAACGCTGCGTCGTGCAGGAGCTCCATATTCTTTAACCCCTTCTGAATTAATTGACTCTATGATGCTCAGCTCTGGTGCGATGACCAACCGATTAGATAAGCTTCAAACAAGAGAATTGATTATTCGTACTCACAGCGAAGAAGACAGAAGAAGTGTGACGGTTAGCCTTACTTCACAAGGAATAAAGCTCATTGATGAAGTCATGGAGCAACATGTTCAAGTTCAAGAAAAAGTGCTTGAAGGCTTTTCACAGCAGCAGCAAGCACAAATAAATCAATTGTTTAAAACGTGGCTTTCTAATTGGGAAGAGTAACTTCATGCTCTCGTGAACATAGACGTAAATGGTGAAATATACGGGCAGAACTATACTTTAGGGAACCGCCAAGAGGAGGGGAAACCGAATTATCTCTTGGCTATAATCTGAGTAGAACGTTCAAGGAGATAGCGATGACTATTTCAACCCGACTTAATGAATACTTGGAAGAAAACAATATTCACTACCAAACAGTACCTCATTTTCATAGTACAGGCTCTATTGGTAGTGCTGTTGCCTCTAGCGTGCCTGCGAAAAAAGTAGCTAAGGCCGTTGTGCTTTCTGATCGGCAAGGGCATAAAATGATGGCTGTGCTGCCTGCGGATAAAAAGATAAGTTTTTCAGTATTGAATGAAAAGTTTAATACTCGATACCAACTCCTTCATGAAGAAGACATTTACGACATGTTTGCCGATTGTGATGACGGTGCAGTGCCTGCTGCTGGTGGAGCGTATGAAATGGCAATGGTCTGCGAGCAGTTACTCGATATTTTGGATGAAGTTTATATTGAAGCGGGCGATCATGAAACGTTATTACGTTTAGACAGCCAAGCATTTAAAACCATAATGGCAGATGCAAAACACATCCGGTTTGGTAAGGAGATGTACCATTAAGCGGTTGTAACGATGACGGTATGTAGAATACTTATTTTAGTTTTGTGCGCGCTAATCACCAGCGCGTGCAGAATTAGTTATGGAACCTCTTCTGACTCAACGGCGTTATACGAGCTTGAGTTTATTACTCACTGGTCGGCAGCCAATTTCAGTACAAATTTTCCTACGAATCGACATTTCTCCGGCTTAATTGGGCTAACGCATAACAGCGATATTAAAATATTTGAAGTGGGGTCTCTGGCTTCTTCTGGTATCGTCAGCATGGCCGAGACAGGGTCAAAAAGCCTATTAAAAACAGAAATTGAAGATTTTCAAAATCGCGGTCAATCAGGATCGACGATTGATGGATTGGGAATACCTTCAACATCAAATTCTGTCTCTGTGATATTTGAGGTTTCTCGAGATCACCCTTTGGTTTCGGTTGTTAGCATGATCGCGCCAAGCCCGGACTGGTTTACAGGTATTAACAGCGTGCCTTTATACTCTGATGGTCAGTGGGTAGAGCAAATCGACATCAGTGTAATTGCTTACGATGCAGGCAGCGACAGTGGCGTTACCTTTAGCTCTAGTAATTTAGCCACCATTCCTCGTACTTCCATTACCAAGCTTTCATCATCTCGCACTGACACGGATTTCCAAAATGGCGTTCACTTTTCCAGTTTACTCTCTATTGGCCGTTTTACACTGACTAAAAAATAGGTTTAAGAAAGAACTCTGAGTGTTTGTAGGGTAGAATCGAAAACAAGGAAGAGCATGAGTCTATGACCTTCCTAGTTTTTTAAACTTAATTATCTAATATATATAAACAGCCCCAGCATCTTTAGCGCTATTATTGCTTTGATCCCCATTAATCCCAGTAGTATTGGAGCCTTCGCGACAAGCAGTAACAGCTAACGTTTTTCCATTAGAAGGCAGAGCTACTTGGCTGTCAAATAGATCGCCCGCATCGAGAGTAGAGGCTTTTATATAGCTGACCATTTTTGAAATTACATCTGATGATATGATTTTTTCAGCGGATAATTGTTTTTCATCTTCTTTAGAGGCAAGAATGAAATACTCATTAGTTATTGCACTTAATAAATCTTTTATTTCAATGGATACAGATGTTTTGTTGATGACTCGAGTAAGCTCTAGGCAGTTATCTGGTTGAGCAGTTTCTTTTTTGCATAGTTTGTATGTGATCCCATTGATTGAGCTATGGCTTGCAGCAGTTTCCCAAGATACTTTCAGTCTTTTTATATAGCTATCATCATTTTCAATACTAATTATATTAAAGCTAGATAAATATTTAGAGTTATCCGAGCTATTTGAATTATTGGCTGTATTTGAGCCACCATTGCAGCCAGTGAGCCCAGATAAAGAGAGGGGTGTGATAAGTAGTAGGGCTATACTAGGTCTCAATTTCATGAATGAAAACATTCCAAAATAGTTATGTTTTTTATGATGTTATGATTGTTTTAGTAAAATGCCATAACAACTTTTAGTTAACGTATTATACAGTAATAATTACTATTATCACTGATTGGTTGTAACTGTATTCTGTTTCAGAAATGAGAATAATTCTATCAAATTGATATTGACATATGTATTATTTATTATCTTTGGTGGATCTTGTATTTTAAGCGTGATTAGGATTTTATTGTGAGTGGTTGGCTTATAAATTGACCATTTTTGTATATTGATGTTGCTAGTGGAGGAGGTATTTATGGGTTATGGTTTAGTGCCATATCAGGTTGATTTAGAGTCTTTATGTTCAGTATTAGGAGCTAAAGACAGAAACTATATTAGTGGATTTTTACAATATAGATATAATGAATTACTAGAAGTTGATGAATTGGCAGAAGACCTTCTATCTGATAATGAAAAAAGAAGGCCTGCACTTGAAGTTGCTATTGATATGCTAACGAAGCCAAATTATAAAGATCCAAATGTTTTTATTCAGGGGCGTATTATAGAAGTAATGATATTAAGTTTTGGTAGTACAGAACGGTTAGATAATGCTGAGTGGTATCGGTGCAGCATTCCTGATTTTCTTTATTTTGATTCTGAGATATCCCAGTATAGTCTTGAATGTGAAAAAAAAGGAATATTTTCAGGCGTTGAGAGTCCTTTATTTTTAATAAAGCATGAATTTGCACAAAATGTCCTTGATAGGTTTATAGAAAAATATTCCCAAGATATCAATCATGAAGCTGTAGATGAATTTTCTAATTGGATAAAAAGTTCAATTGAGAAAAAATTAGATTTGGCAATATATTACTACTGATTAACATTATGATAAGAAAAATAAAAAGAAATATTTTTATTAAAAAAATAAAAAGTAAAATGATAATAAAGGGCTTAAAAAGTGAAATAATTACCTTAGAAAGTAGAAATAATGAAAAACTATTTATTAAAATAGATAAAGGGGAAGAACATTTAGCTACAATTGACTTATCGAGTTTTTTAAATAATTTAGACATTGACTCATATAGGAGCGTTGAGGTTGAATTCTTCAATCTTTTTGAGTGGTTAGTCAGTGTAAGTGATAGAGAAAAATCTATTCTTCCTATGTTAGTTCCTACTTCTTCTGTCGATGATGCACTGATGTCAGGAGATATGCAGTATTGGAGTATATTTACGGGGGATAGGAAGCTAAGAATTTTACCAGAGTCATCAAAAAATAAACCTGGTACAGGAGAATGTAAAAATTATGAGCCTATTATTTTCGAAAGGTTTACTGATTCATTATCAGTGATCTACTCTAGGTCAAGTGAAGAATCAACAGTGGAAAAAGATATAATATCCTCCTATGATTTAAGTTTAATGGGTATTAATAAAGATAAATTAGAAGCCCTAGCTTTGAATAATATTGTTAATTATTCTTTACGGGATGAACTATCGACTTACAATTTTGAAGTTGGTGTTGGTTTTGTATCAAATATGGAATTTGGAGCATCACTAATATTATGCCCTAATATTGTGTCATATATTAAAATGTGCCTTGGAAGCGAATTTGTTGTGTATATACCTTGCTATAATAAAATGCATTTTGTGAAGGATAATTGCGATGATATGTTTATGCAGTATGCTGCTGAACTTTATTTTGATGATAGTTCTCTCCCATTATCACCATGTTCTTTGAGTTATGAATCTGGTTACTGGTTTGATAATCCACCATTCATTGAATCTTGAATAAGCCAGTAGGGTGATGATGTTTTATGCTGTGGTTACTTCCGTTAAAATAATCGATTATGATCAAAAAGATCTCCGTCTTCCATGTGGGTAAAGTAAACATGAATATTAACCAACATCACAATAAATATCGCTGGATGGGTGAAGAGCGAGAAGGTCGCAGCCTTGAAACAATAGAAGATGTAAATAGTAAAAATGACAATGTTATGAATAAGGTGCTCGATCCGAAACACATTCAACGCATTTGCCCATATTTTGTTTATTATTATCATCGTTATTGGAGTGATGCATTAATTATGGAGTGGCCTAAAGCACATTGTCGTTGGTTGTTGACTACTGCGAGTGATTTGGCGGTGATGGATATGCGTATGCACCGGTTATATGGTCAAAGAATAGAAATGACCTTCTGGGGAAAGACAATTTCGTTGGTACCAGAAAAGTCAGGTTATAATGATGGCTTATATAATTGGCTTAATGCGGTATGCCTTGCAATTCTTAACCAAGATGACGATGGAGTTAATGAGCTGTGTTTATGGACGGCAGGTGACTTAGGTAAAGCAAAGCGATTGAAAAGCCCTCAGATCCCTCAGGCATTTTTTGAATTGTTTAAAGCTTACATACAAAATGAGTCTGATCCAGAAATTCAACGCCAGCTTATTAGCAATGTGCTCCCTTATTTGGCATCGGGTGTGATTGAAAAGTTGGAAAGTCACTTAGCAGAAGGCTGGAATAAATTTATGATTATTCCGCTTTTTAGCATGGTAGCCCAAGCTTGGGGGGCTGACTCTACTGATTGGGATACAACAGTGAAATCGGCAATGGAAGCTAATTACGATTATTTTTCATATTTAGCTCCTCAAGATGGCGATGAAAAGGGTAAAAATGCCGTTACTTTATGGGGAGCTTCAGCAATGATACATCATATGATCATGGCGTTCTCTGCGCTTCATTATCGCCGTACAGGAATTATGGTTACCTTTGAAAGTGATTACATTCCTGCCTGGGTAATAAAAGGAGAAGGGCCTTCTAACCATGAAATAGGGGATAACCCACCTATTTTTGAATTAGAAGCTGTGTTGTGAAAATAGCTTGGTATAACTTTGAGCGTTTAAATGTAGGTAAAATATTTAGAATATGTTACTCAAAGGGAATAAAAATGGAGCTATTGATTAGCTCCATGTAAATAGAAAAATAGCAGTCTACGGACAGCTGCTTGTTGACACTTGGTATGTCACGTTATGATCATTAAACAGGTAGTTTGCTCGCATGTAGTCAGTCACTTCCCTTTCACACCAGCTTAGTGCCATTGATTTAGAACTATAGCCATTACCAAATGCGCTCCAGCATTGCTGAAGGTCTTTCGTACGATCAGAAGCATCTGCCGCTTCTGACTTGATAATACGACATGATGAATAAGAGTTAGAACTTGAATTGTAGTTGTAACTGGAACTGTCTTCAGAATTACAACCAGCTAGAGCGAGTAAAGTAGCCGCGACAAAGATTTTTTTCATGTGATTCCCTTACTCTTGGCTACTGAATGTTTCGTTAAAAGTCACTTGGCTGTTGCATGGGACTTCAAAGTAATCATGCACCATTCCTTTTAATTGTATTTCTAGGCTTGTATAGCCTACACATTCGTAGGTAAGTCCAGACATCGGAGGTAAAGTGAACTCGTCGCCGTAGATATCAATTTTTACTTCAGTGTCAGCAATATTCTGGATTGAAAGTGCTTTTTCTTCGGTTATAGATGCACTAATACCATCAATCGGTGTGGCAATATTTTGGGCTTGGGCACATAAAGACACCAACCCTAGCATAAGGGCTGTACAACTTCTTTTCATGGGTGTTCCTTTAAACTGACGTGTAAGTGTTCTGTCTAGCGGCTATTTTTAGTCGCTTATTATCATTGATAAGGCTAACGCAAATCATTCGCGTGGATTATGCATAAGTGTTTGCAAAAATTATGGGATTAAGATCACATATAGTTGAGGTGGCTTTATAAAATGCGTTGGGTGTCGTAATATCCATCATCACATGTATAAATAGTCGCCAACGGACTTTTATATAACTCAATTGAAAGCTATCTATTCCAATACTTACTTCTCGATTCGGATATCACGTCATCTCGAATAGCACTGATGACTTCCCAAATTTGGTTAGCCAATATAGGATTGAGCTGAACGAATTTATGGCTTAATACTAAAAAATAGTCTTTGGTTATTATGGCGGGTTGTATCTGTTCCACATCATACAAATTGTGGCGATATAGGTACTCTTGAGCAATGGAGTTTTGGATTGCAATGGCGGCCACGCGTCGGGATCTTAACATATCAAATAACTGTGCTGTGGTTTTTACCTCATGCACACTGAGCTTTCTTTTCTTTAGTTCTTTAACTATGGAAAAACCGAGGTGGGCACCTACTTTTTGTTTAGTGTTGTATAAGTTAATTCCATCCCACTCTAGAGGTTCACTTTTCAGCTTGTAGAAATAGTAGCCTAAAGTGGCAATCCGTTTGCTGCTATCGGGCGCTTTTCCTTTCATTGGGTATTTCGCATATTGTGCTCGTTGGGTGTTGTACGAAAAAATAAATCCGCCGTCTACTTTTCCACTTTTTATTGCTTGTAAAACCCGTTTTCCGGGTAGACGAACATAGTTAACTTCAATCCCAATCTTGTAGGCTGCTGCGTTAATTACGTCTAGTGCTAAACCAGGTAGAGCGGGAATTTTGCTGCCATTACCAACTTGATATGGGTAAGATTCTACGTCGGCATAGGCGAGTGTAAGCGTAGCCGCGGTGATGGAACAAAAAGGAAAAAATGTTAGTGATATAAAAAGTAGGCACCAGTGTACATATCTTTTCATAAGCGCCCTCTATGTTTCTTTTAAGCATAGAGGGGGATAATGTCGTTTTCCCCTAAAATGAAAGACTTTGGTGTAATTCCCAGATTTTGTCTGGTTTTGTTGACTGCGATATCAAGCTTATTGGCTAAGTGAATTTTTGATAAAGTTTTCCAACAAAAAAGGCGCTGATTTGCGCCTTTTTTATGTCGATTTACTCGCTGTAATTTAGCGAATCAGAGCTTATTTTTTACGGCAGTATTCAGCAATAACATACATAGATTGGCCGCCATTTGCTTTACCTGAAACAAGCTTAGGATCGTTGCCAAGGCTGATGCCACGGATAACCGTGCCTTGTTTGATCACTTGGTTAGTGCCTTTAACAGGAAGGTCTTTAATCACGGTTACGTCGTCGCCTTTTTTCAGTTCAACGCCGTTTACGTCGCGAGGTTTTTCCTCGTCGTCGTCCATCCCGATTTCTGCCCATTTAGCAGTTTCTTCTTCCATGTACATCATGTCTAGCAGATCTTGCGCCCAGCCTTCAGCTGATAGGTGCTTAAGCTGACGCCATGCGACAACTTGTACTGCAGGAACCTGACTCCACATGCTGTCATTTAGACAACGCCAGTGGTTAACATCCATGCTATTTGGGTCTTCAATCTGGCTGCGGCATGTTTCACAAATCATCACACTTGTATCTACTGTGGTGTGGCTTTCTGGTGGCACAACAAAAGCAGCAAGAGTGGTGTCTGAAGAGCAAAGCTCACATTTTGAATCGCAGCGCTGTAATAAAGTTTGTTCGATTGACATAGCATTTAGCCTACATTTTTTTTAGTGGCGCTATTATGCCAATTTTTTCTAATAATAAAAGGAATGATAGAAGATAAAATGGAAATACACCTATTTTATGTATTGGTATTTTTAAAAATGTTAAAAAATATGCTATTGAATTTAAAGGAGAAATAGAATTGATTTTCAGTGGCTACCAATTAAGACGTTCTATGCCATACTTACTTTTGTGTAATGTTTGTTCAATGTGGAGCAGAGTATGTTTCTTAAAGAAGATCGTACCGGTGATTTGGTTGATGTTATTGATATGAGTTCTTTAACAAACCCATTCATGACAGATGTTTCGGTTCAGTTCCAATCTGGAGAGGACTTAGCCGATCCAGTGACAATTGATAAACAAAAGTTGATTTTTCCATCTGGCGAGCAATTGCCTGAGTGTTGGCTTAATGGCTACTATCGTCAAGAAAATAGGTAGTGATTATCTACCAAGTAGAATGAAAGTCATCGACTAGAAATACGAAATTTATTGCGTCGAAACTTAAAAAGGGCAACATTACGTTGCCCTTTTTAAGTGCGCCTACAATATAGAAGCAGCTCGTTAATGATGATCACCTCTGTGATGTTCTGCTTTACAACGATACATAGCTCGGTCTGCAAGCAGTAATAACTCCATTTCCGATGTGCCTGAGTTTGGCTTATATTCTGCTACACCAACGCTAAACTCTATTTTATAACCTCTGGATTTGATGGTGTTAAAGGCGCTGAGCATTCCTTCTAAACGCATGATGGCTTGTTGAGCCTGGGTTAAATCTGAATTCATGAATAAAACGACGAATTCATCGCCTCCTAACCTTGCGATAATGTCAGAGCTCCTGAATGTACTGAGTAGGGCATTAGAGAAAGTATGCAGCGCGCGATCACCTTCATTATGCCCGTATACATCATTGATTTGTTTGAAATAGTCCAGATCGAAAAACATGAGGGCTGAAGTTTGATTGGTTCTGTCGCACCAGTTTAAAGCGTGGCTAGCCATGGCTTCGAACCCACGTCGGTTAGAAAGCATGGTCAGTTCATCTAACGTTGCCAGTTGGAATGTTAGTAGTTCTTGCTCGGCCACTTGGCCTAAATCGAACAGCAAAGTGGAGTCTTCTTCACGGAAGTTTCGAGGTTGCGTGTCGATCACACATAATGTACCTAATCGGCTTCCATCAGGATGTTTTAATGGATAGCCCGCATAAAACTGAATGTTAGGCTGTGAGGCTACGATTGGGTTATCAAAAAAACGCTCATCTTTGGTGGCATCATTAACGATAAAGATGTCATCATTTAAGATAGCATGTCCGCAAAAAGAGACATCTCGCTCTGTCTCTGTCACATTGAGTCCCTGTATAGATTTAAACCATTGGCGTTCAGAGTCAACCAAGCTGATTACTGAAATTGGAACATCAAATAGACGTAATGCCATACGAGTTAATCGATCAAAACGTTCTTCTGGCATGGTGTCGAGTACATTCAGTGATCTGAGGGTTGAAATACGCTGCTGTTCGTTGTCTGGAATATCAGGCTTTCTCATCAGGGCACACTCAAACTTCTATAGATTAAAATAACTATAGCATCAGAAAAAATATTGGGCGGTTAGGAAGCCTGAATTTATGGGCCTTTTGCCTCCGCTTTTGCGATAGGGCAGTTGTGATCTAGGGCTCATTATTGATACTTAGTGGTTCAGTTATTGGTGTTGTAAATAATTGTTAGCAAAAACTAAGGTCAGTAAATACGTATTTAAGGGGAAGGGGTGCGCTAACTTATTGTTATGAATGTAGAGATTTTTGTATTCATATGTATTTCTCTTTATTCATTATTATAGTGTATTTATTTTTAATACTAACTTTGTTTCGTATTTCTGTTAATATTTATGGGTTGATTATTGTGATTTGTTTGTTGTTTCAAGGTTAATTAACCATAAATTAACATTATTGTGGTTAATTCTTCCTGCATAGAAACATTTTCTCACATTTTGGGGTTCCCATTGTGTTAACAATAGCGTAACCTCCTTGACGTTTTTGGATGTACCCACGAATGGGATTTAAACAAGGAGGAAACAGATGAGTTCATCTGCTTCGCATACACAAAAAGCTTCACCACAAAAAAAAGCGATGTTTACACGCTTTTTAGATTCGGTTGAATATCTAGGTAACCTATTACCGCACCCTATTACCTTATTTGCTATCTTCTGTGTTGCCATTTTAGTGGCTTCAGGTATTGCTGGTTACTTTGACGTTTCAGTTGTCGATCCTCGCCCTGAAGGCGCAAAAGGTCGTGCTGCTGATGGTATGATTCACGTTGTAAGCTTATTTAATGCTGAAGGTTTACAGCTTATTGTTACTAACCTAGTGAAAAATTTCACAGGCTTTGCACCGTTAGGCACGGTTTTAGTTGCTTTACTTGGTGTTGCGATTGCTGAGCACTCTGGCATGCTATCTGCTGCTATGCGTGGGTTAGTAATGGGCGCTTCACGCCGTATGGTTACGCTAACAGTGGTGTTTGCAGGTATTATTTCAAATACTGCATCAGAGCTAGGTTATGTTGTTCTTATTCCTCTTGCCGCTATGCTTTTCCATTCGCTTGGTCGTCACCCTCTAGCAGGTTTGGCTGCTGCATTTGCTGGTGTATCTGGTGGTTATTCTGCAAACCTGCTGCTAGGTACAGTCGATCCGCTGCTATCTGGCATTACAGAAACAGCTGCACAAATGATTGACCCTGAATACGTTGTTGGCCCTGAAGTAAACTGGTACTTCATGTTCGCTTCTACGTTCTTCATTACAGCAATGGGTGCATTTGTAACCGAGAAAATTGTTGAGCCTAAGTTGGGTAAATACAACCCAGAAGAAGCAAGCGAAGACCTATCTAAAGATAAGATGGGTAAGCTAACAGACAAAGAAAAGTCTGGCTTGAAAATGGCTGGTTTAGCAATGGTGGCGGTTTCTGCTCTGATTGCGTTAACTATTGTTCCTGAAAATGGCGTTCTGCGTAACCCTATTACAGGTGAAGTTGCTGGTTCTCCATTCTTGAAAAGTATCGTTGCTTTCATTTTCGTATTCTTTGCTATTCCTGGCTTTGTATACGGTAAAGTAGTTGGCACGATGAAAAATGACCGCGATGTTATCGATGCAATGTCTAAATCTATGTCCTCTATGGGCATGTACATTGTATTGGTGTTCTTCGCTGCTCAGTTTGTTGCTTTCTTCAAATGGACTAACTTCGGACAGGTATTTGCGGTAGGTGGTGCAGACTTCCTTCAAACAATTGGTTTGACTGGCCCTGCCTTGTTCTTCGCTTTCATTGTTATGTGTGGCTTTATTAACTTAATGATTGGTTCTGCTTCAGCGCAATGGGCTGTTACTGCTCCTATCTTTGTTCCAATGTTAATGCTAGTTGGTTACGCACCAGAAACTATCCAAGCGGCGTACCGTATTGGTGATTCTGTGACCAACCTAATTACACCAATGATGAGCTACTTTGGCTTAATCCTTGCGGTTGCTAGCCGTTACATGAAGAACTTAGGTATTGGTACGCTTATCTCTACCATGCTGCCATACACCATCTGCTTCTTAGTAGGTTGGAGCATCATGTTCTACGTGTGGGTATTTGTATTCGGTATTCCGGTAGGCCCTGGCGCAGCAACATACTACAATGTTGGTGGGTAGTTTATTTAGCTTCTAAGACGATATTAAGCGTTTAAATGTTGAAAAGCGGTCACATGAGTGACCGCTTTTTTGTGCTTGTTATTTATTAATTTCTTACTTATGAATCAAAATCATGGCTGCACTTTTTGCCTGTAACTTGACGTTAATAGTGGCATTTTTCACCGTGAAAGAGTGATCTGTTAAGGTGTCGATAAACTTGGCGTTTTGATGACCAGAAAGAACTGGAATGGTTAATACTGCTGCTTCGTTTGCGTTATTAATGGCCACAATACCTTTGTCTCCGCGATAAAAGGCGAGCTGCTCATCGGTTGCCAGTACATTTTGCATACGAGTACCATGAACGGCATTATGGAAGCGGATCATGTTTTGCAGTGGCTTCGATTGCCATGCATCTTGCCAACGTGGTTGTTGATTTGCGCTGAGTGTATTGCTGGTGTTTTTATCACTGTAAATCAGTGGTACGCCACCATCTCTTCCTAGTACATAAACATGAGTTAAATGTTCGTTGACTTCACTCATTACTAAGGGCAAGAATACATCGTTGTTAGGAATGTCATGGGTGATGGCAAACGTAATAGCCCGGGATTTAGCAAGGGCTTCTCCATAGCAATAAGGATTGATAAGTGCCCTTATTGACTGATTATTTTGAAAGGTATCATAAAGTGTATGAAATAAAGGGAAGTCATACGCAGCTAAAGAAGTTTGCTCTAAATAAGGTTGTAAAAAGAGCTGGTACTCTTCTTTGCTGACCCCCCCATCTGTAATGATTTCACCAAAAATATGAACTCCTTGAGCTAAGTCGTCCGTCCAAACTTGCTGAATATGTTCAATGGACATGTGTTTTGCTGCATCAATACGAAACCCTTTCACTCCTAAATCTTTTAATGCTTGTATGTATTGCTGCTGTTGTTTGATGACATAGGGGCTACTTCGTAATGTTGGTAAGCCGGGATCGTGTGGCCCTCCAGTAATGCGGCCATTTTGGACTTGCCATTTATCTTTCCAATCTTTTATTCCAAAGGCCTCAACAAAATCATCAGAGGTGAAAAGCGGTTGGGATAAATCCCCAAAAAGCTTTTGCTGTTCAAAATAAGAGCGGTTTGCTTGGTATTCTGCTAAAGATGTGCTGCAAGGGTAGGTGAGATCGTCTCTCACGGCTGATTCATTTGCCATATGGTTAAACACAATATCGACATAGGTTCGAATGCCTACTGCTGCTAACGCTGCCACCATGGCTGTAAAGTCGGAGGTATTCCCCAATTGATTATCAATAACTCGATAGTCTTGTGGCTGATAGCGTTGCCACCACTTTGTTTCTCCTTCTTTTTTCATGGATTTTTGTGGAGGAGAGACCAATACTGATCGATAACCCAATGTACTGATTTTTTCTGCTTGTTGAGAAACTTCCTCATAACGCCAGTCAAAAGCGTGGAGAATGACATTGGTTGATGAACATTTCTGATCATTATGTAAGTTATTCATGAGTTCCATCATCTAAATTACAGAGCTGGGTCATTATAAGAGGCAAGTTATGACCAACACTCCCCCTGAAAAATACAAAGTAGGTATGAGTGTTGGGGGCGTAGAAAGGGGAGGATGGCTATAAGTCAGTAAAAATGGCCGCTCTGGAGTTCAAGTAGGAGAGCGGCAATATTGTCCGAGGGTGTTTAAAGCTGTGTACAGGCTCAAAAATGAGCAATCTGTCACACTTTTATAGCCTGCTTTAACTGAGGGAAAGGACTGGTTTTAGTAATTGATCTATCTGCTGGCGGTGATGATCTTGTACGCCAGCAAGGTTGCCATAAATTGGATTTTCTCTGTCATTAATTAACGCATGTTGCCAGCCATCGGTCGTGTTGATAAAGGTTTGGGCAAAGTCGTGAGAAATAGATAAGCACCCAGCGAGCACCGTATCAATGTAAGATTGAACAATAGGCTGATCATGGCAAGGTATTTTAGGGTTAGGGCGAACATAAGCCCAAACCGGGCTATCTAATCGGACTGGCGCTTGTAAAAAGGTAATGTGTTCAGGCTCTATGATAATGCGTTGGTAGCCTTTCTCTCTTAAATCAAACTGTGCCAATGCAATATCATCTATTTCGACCAATACACCATTGCATTCGCCTTTGCCTTGCTGAGCCGCAAGGGGAGAAATGGAATAACGAGAGTCTATTTTACCAAAATGACGTGTTAAGCCAGAGATAGAAACTGGGTAGGAGTTTCCTGTTTGGCCAGTCTTTTGTCTAGAGTAGGTATTTATTAAGCTTCCATAACCAAAAATGTACATTTTAATTCCACTTTCTTGCATCGTTGAATTTTTATACTAACGTCTATATGGCAAAGATTGAAGCTTATGCTTAGTTTTGTCATTAACTAGATACCAAGTATTCATTGTTTTTTGTATTCATGATCGTATGTTATTTTAACAGTTTGCAATATTGTATATGGAGATAAAGATGAATAGATTGATGTGGACTTTACCTCTGTTATTAGGGCCATTGAAAGAATCTTATGCATGGCCATCAGATCAAACGTTAAGGGCACTCGACGCAGTTCAGTCTCAAATTACGAGTCATGAGAATGTGATGACGTTTCTTGAACAGCAAAATCACACGCATCGTTTATTATCGGATGATGAGAAGCAACAGCAGCATGTAGCGTGGACAAAAGAGCTTGAGGACCGTTACTCACCCATGATGGCGAAAATATCATCCAATGTGATATCGGATTTGCTTTGGGAAATTCAAATTGAAAACGAGCTGGCATTTGCCCAAGTGATTGTGTCTGATGCAAAAGGCATAATTGCAGGGCAAAGTATCGTTAGCCCTAATTACCGAGTCGATCATGATATCAGTTGGGACAGGGCCATGCAGGCAGGACAAAATATCATTGATGATGAAAGTGCCATTTACCCAATAAAGAACGAAAATGATGTCGTGATTGGTGCCGTGATTTACCACTTTGAAGTACCTAGATACATAAGATATACAGCGCATAAGTTTCAATATTAAGAATACATTGCATTCCTAAGAACTGGGCTTGGAATCTTGAACGATATCGTACGCGGTAAAAAATAAGATCTATACTTCTTTAACATAATGGTTCAGGTGAAAGAGAGTAGTATGAAGTTTGAGAGGTATTATCTCCAGTTAGGCTCTGGTGACGTTCTTGGTGCTTGTCTATTACCCCCACTGAGGGATTTAATGACATCGAAAGGTGACAGTGTACTGCATGCTTTTGTCCGGATTAATGGTTTACCAAAAGAAAACCAGAAAAAACCCGTTGCAATAAAACGCTGTAGTGACTATCGCTTCGAAGTGATAGCGTTTGTTCCATCTCTTGAGTTGAACTACATTCTGGACATTCACGTCGGGTTTCAAAAGATTGAGGCCATCTATTTTATTAAACGAACCCAAATGGGCGATGTAGAGAACGTACCTCTTAACTTTTTAAAAACGGAAGAAATCGATGTACTCCCGAGTACGGTGGTTGTTTAACAAGGTGCTCGTTTAACAAGTGGCGGTGTAACTTCTATTGTGACTTATTTAAAGACATAACCACCGAGCTTTAAGTCTTCAGGAAGTGATTGAAGCTGTACCCCACCTAGATGAATATTGCCTTTGACTTCCAAATTGCTGGGTAGCTCAGTGATTTTTGTATGGCCAAGAAATAAGTTTCCTTCAACGTAAAGGTGTGAAGGAAGCTCTTTAATAGGGGTTCTTACTAAACTTAAATCACCGTAAACACGTAACCCAGGCTGAATTTGCTGCAATAACGAGCCAGCAAAGTTAATGAACCCGCCGACTTTAATGTTAGCTGGATAATAAGTGATCGGTGTGTTTGCAAGGTTCAAATAACCTTTAACTTTTAACCCTCTCGGCATACGGCTAATCTCAGTGCGTGCTAGGTTCAGACTGCCTTCAACTTTTAATCCTTTTGGCAGCTTCTTAATGGTGCTGCCTTCAATGTTTAGGTTGCCATTAACTATTAGGCCATCGGGTAAAGAAGAATATTCTGCATTGCGTAGTGAGACATTGCCATAGGAGTCAATATGATTGATAAGTTTATGATGAGTTAGTGGTTCATTGGCAATACTGATAGGAACATGACCGATCATTACAATAAGTAAAAAAAAGTGCATGTAAGCGGTAATGTTCACGTTCGATTTCCTAGATATGAGTGCTTAAACACTGTATCGGCAGGTGGTTCGTTTTATTAAATGATTTATTGAGATTTTGTTGATTTTTTTGATAAAAAACGAATGAGTCCAGTTGCGTAGTTAACCGACTATTTATAGCACTATTTTGGCGTATTTGGCATTTTTCTTTGTGATTGATCGTATTTCTATTCAAAAATTATGGGCTTCTCACATTACTGCATTTATTTGATTATATTCGCTAAATAAGCCTTGATATACGCAAATGTCTGCCTAATAATTAACTCGGCTTGTATATCAGTCATACTTTGTTACATCAAAAGCGAATACTAGCACGTAGCTCTTCATCGTAGATGATAACGTTGTACCCTGAACTACGGAATTTGATTTTTTGCAACATAAGTACTACGAACACTAGCCACACTAAATTGAATAAATTAATACCCAGTCAGGAGACGTTATGTCTAAAGCAACAGGTACCGTTAAGTGGTTTAACGAAGAAAAAGGTTTCGGTTTCATTTCACAAGAAGGCGGTGCAGACGTATTCGTACACTTCAGCGCAATCCAAACTGAAGGCTTTAAAACTCTTAAAGAAGGCCAAGCGGTATCTTTCGACGTTGAGCAAGGTCCAAAAGGCCCACAAGCTGCAAACGTTAACCTAGCTTAATCCCTAATTAAGCTACGACAAAATTGTAAGGGTTCCAATATACTCTATTGGAGCTCTTTTTTATGTGCGGTGGAATTGGTAGGAGTAAAGGATGAAAAGTAAACTCGCAGTATTGTGGCTAAGCCTTGCTTACGTTTGCTTACCTGCGTACGCGCAAGTAATTAAAACACCAGACATTAATATCGGAACTGGATCGTTGAAAAACCGAGTATGCTTATACGATGGAAAAGCTTACAGTTTAGGTTCTATCTTACAGGTTGGTCGGGTGTACTTAGAGTGTGTGCCTGAAAAGAGCATTGAGAAGAATGGCAAGCTAATGTGGAAGCAGATCAAAGATTAATGAATGACGGCACTCATAAGCAGGCCGTCATTGATTCGACATCGTTTTATTTTGCGAGTGAACGGCTTTTTAGTTCAAAGATAAGCTTTTCAGCACTGCATTCAAATTGGAAGCGAGCGTGCAGCTCTGTTGCTGTGTCGCTAATTTCTTGAGCCTCATACTTTACTTCAGCGTTCACTGTTTTTGCTAGCGCCAAATATTCGCCGAGTTCTGCTTCAAGCTGTGCTTTATTTTCTGCATAAACGGATACTTCTGCCACATCATCACCTTCCTTGATGATAAAGCCCATTTCAGCGCTACAACCACATGCTTCACACGGTTGGTTTTCTTGATTTTCAGTTGTCATTATTTTCCCTACTAAAAATAGTGATATTACTCGATTCTAATCGCATAAGTCGGATAAAAAAAGGCTTATTTCATACTTTTCTATAGGAAAATGAGAGGTTGGCTGACGGTTCATAGGAATAAATTCACTTGTTGTCTTTTATTTACGAAATTGTTGTTTATAGTGATGTTTTTAAAAATAATTGATAATAATAGAAAGGACCGCAGTGTGGATTCAACAATAATACTACCCAATCTAGTAACAGACGCTGAGCAATTAGAAGAGCGCGATTATCACTTAAAGTTAGCCCGTACTAAGTACAATTACATGCAAACCTACTTGCCGGGTGTGCCGATGACGGCCAGTGTACCTTCCGAAGACAATTACTCTTTGGCATATAAAGCTAAGGTATTGAGGGTCGGTAAGGTTATTGCAGAAAACTATAAAAATGTATTGGTGCGATTGGTTGAAGAAGATCTGAAAAACGATTTGGATTTTGGGTCGTTTAAAGAGCTTAAAGAAGCTTGGGAAGATTATGAAAATACCAGTATGGTTAATCTTCCTAAAAAGCTTAAAAAGTTAGAGAAATTGATCAAAGAGCTGAAAAAGGTGCCTGATGTCGTAGAAAGTACGGTGGAAGGGTTGATCAAATTGCCAAAAGACATTGCTCAAATTGTCACTGGTGTTGAGAATGTGGTTAAACAAGTAGAAGAAGAAGGTTTAACGGCCATTCTAAAATCAGGCTTGTATGAGCTTTTAGGTGACGCGGATAGCAAAGTCATTTTGAAAGGCACTTCAGCAGAAGATTATGAAAATCTTTTTGAGACAATCGCAAAACCTTTAATGATGGACATTCCGCATAAAGAGTGGATGGCGACTGGCACTAAACCTTGTGAGCAAGATTGGTTCTTCTCTTATTTACAAACCGCAGGTTTTAACACCACTAACTTAATTCGTGTTTGTACAGAGTCTGAAAAAGAGTCGATGACCCATGCGATAACGCTTTCTGAGCTTGTGGGCGCGCCTTTATCGGAAGATGAGAACTCCAAACGTCACTTCCCAATTACGGATGAAATTTTACAGTCTGTGGTTGGTGATAAATCCGTGACATTAGAAGAGGCCATTAATAATAAACTGCTTTATGTTTGTAACTATGAAGTATTGGATGGCGCGAAAACCAGCACCTTTAATGGCATTCCGCGTTATTTAGCTGCTCCAATTGCTTTGTTCTATTGTTCTCAAAAACTCCCAGAGGGCTACCCGCCGGCAGATGGTGGTTTTTTAGTGCCTGTCGCCATTCAGCTTAAGCAATTGAACGATTGTGGTGAAGGTGGAAAAGGTAGTGCGCCGATTCTGACGCCTAATGATTGTTCTGGGGCGAATGATCCAGAACTGCATAAATGGAAAGTTGCGAAATTCATCGTGAACACTGTCTGCGCCATTCAGCATGAATCTGTTGCGCATTTAGGAGCATGCCATTTAACGGTTGAACCTATGATTTTGGCAGCTCATCGCCAGCTTTCGAAGCAACATCCACTGTTTCATTTATTAGAGCCTCATTTCCGCTTCACCTTACAAATTAATGATGATGCAAGAAATAGTTTGATCGTGCCTAGAGGGGTGGTGGCGACTAATGTTGGCCCTGCGATTGAGTCTACGTTAGATTTGGTGGCCAAAGCACATCAAGCATGGCGTTGGGATGAACAAAACCCAGATCAAATCTTTAAACTAAGAGGGGTAGATGCACTGCCAACCTTCCCATTCCGTGATGACACCCGTCTGTTATGGGCGTCTATTAATAAGTTTGTTTCAGGTTATGTTGGGTATTACTACGAAAACGATGCGGCAGTGAAAGCAGACACGGAACTTCAAGCATGGATAAATGAGTTAGTGAACCCAGAATTTGCAGGTTTTAAAGGGCTTAATGGTTTAAAAGAAACTGGAAATGCAGAACAACCGTACATGATTGATAGTACTGAGTATTTGGCAAAAATGATTGCTCAGATCATCTACATTGCTGGTCCTCAACACGCTTCTGTTAACTTTGCTCAGTACCCGCTGATGTCATACATGCCAAGCGTAGCAGGAACGATTTATCGTGATATGCCGACACGTGATGAAGTACTAACAGCAAAAGACTGTTTTGATTGGTATCCGCCATTAGATGTTTCTTTGTATACCTTCTCATTCGAGTATCTACTGAGTAACATTCAATTTGATACCTTTGCCTATTACAGTGATGATCCGCGAGTGCCTTATTTTGATTCCCCTGAGTTAGAGGAGTTGTTAGCGGATTTCCAAGGGGAACTGTCGATGCATGAAGTGTCCATTCGTCAGTTAAACAAAATTCGCCCAATGCCTTACCCATTCCAGCTGCCTTCTCAAATACCAAACAGCATCAGTATTTAATTAGAGCCTTGGTATAAACAACGAGCCCCATGGCATGATAGTCATGGGGCTCGTTTTTGGTTAGTATCTAAAAATATATGGTGTCGATGTTACATTTATAGCTGATCTTCCCATTGGACTTTGGTGCCTTTAGGCCAGTTTGCACCAATATCGTGGTAGTTTTTCTCAAGCAGATGACGTTTGATTTTTAACGTGGGTGTTAAAATTTCGTTGTCTATGCTCCATGGTTCTTTAATGACAAGTACACCACCAATTTTTTCATGAGATTCTAGCTCGTTATTGATTTGATCCAGGACGCGATGGAGTTTGCGTTCAAAGCGCGATCTGTCGAAGTTAGGAATGTCATGTGGGATCGCTAATAGAATAGGGGCGGGCATGCCTAAACCAATCAAACACATCATCTCAATATTACTGAGCTCGAATAAACGTTTTTCAATGGGCACAGGGCAAACGAATTTTCCTTTTGCTGTCTTAAAGTTGTCTTTTTTGCGGCCTTGAATGGTTAAGTAGCCTTCATCATCTAAAATACCAATGTCACCAGTATGTAGCCATTCATCGACAACGGTTTCTGAGGATGTTTGAGGATCTTTGTAGTACCCATCAAATAGGCCTGTCGATTTCACTAAAATCTCATCATCGTCAGCAATTTTTAGCTCGACACCTGGGCCTGCATTACCAACTGAACCAATCTTATCGCTTCTGAATGGGTAGTTTAGGGTGCTGTAAGCAAAAGATTCTGTCATTCCCCATGCTTCGGTAATGTTAAGGCCGATACTTTCATACCAGCGTAATAGCCCAGCAGAAACGGGTGCAGATCCACAACCCAGAACTCGTGCTTTGTTTAACCCGAGTCCATCAGCTAACTTACGTTTAATTAAGGTGGAAACGAGTGGGATTTTTAGCAGCAGATCGAGTTTTTTCTGAGGTAATTTTTCTTGGATACGTTGTTGGAATAGTGTCCATAAACGCGGTACAGAAATAAACAGGGTCGGGCGGTGCATCTTCACATCTTCAATGAAGGTATCCAGTGACTCTGGGAAAGCGACAGGAATCCCCGCAGACATTGAGGTTCCAAGGATGTAAACACGTTCCGTAATGTGAGCCAGTGGTAGGTAGGAGAACAGTTTATCCCCTTCTTGCATACCTATATGTTCAATCAGCTTATGAGAAGACCATGTAAACGCGCCGTATTTTAAGAGTGCTCCTTTTGGTAGGCCGGATGTGCCGGAGGTATATACGATGGACATTAAGTCAGAGTCTTTGCGCTCAAGATTGCAAGTTGCTGGTTGGTACTGCGCGATAAGTTCGTTCCATGAATAACGGCACTCAACGGTTTTGTAAGGCATTGATACCGTGTGAAGATCATCAAAATGTGCCAGAGAAGCAGATGTTGCCTTTGTATCGTCTAATTTTCCAACAAATACGGCTTTTGCTTCACTGTGGCGTAAGACATGAATGATGGTGTCAACCCCTGCTGTTGGGAAAATGGGGACACTCACGTAGTTACCTAGCATTAACGCTAAGTCAATAATGAACCACTCAGCACAGTTTTTTGATATCAGTGCAACTTTATCGCCCGAATGAAGTCCCATATCTTGCAAAGCGGCTACAATTCTAAGAGCATGCTCGTAGACATCGTTATACGTGAAATCTTTAAATTGGCGATCAATGATTTGCCTTAGGAATACGTCATTGGGTTTTTGAGAAGCCCAGTGTGCAACCTGTTGATGTGGGTATGGGTAGTTTTGTTCCATTTTATATCCCTATAAGTATTTATTATTAGACGCGATTGTATTGATTGCATATATGATTGTTATTATAGTGTTAATATGGAGTTAACTCACTGGTCAGTCAAGTTTTAGTGCAAATAATTGCTTGCCGATCTGATTGATTACATGGAGAATGCTTGATCTAAAATAATAAGATAAACAGAATTAAGTTCTGTTAATAATATATAATCAATATTGATTATTATTTACTAATGCCAAATTGAGTCTTTCATTCTTGGTGAATATGGATTTTACAAAGAGAAGAGCCTTTAGTTATGCCAAAGCGTAGTAAAGAAGATACCGAAATCACTATCCAGAAAATTATGGATGCCGTAGTAGATCAACTGCTGACCCTAGGTTATGACAAAATGTCATATACAACTCTTAGTCAACAAACTGGTGTATCACGCACAGGTATCAGCCATCACTTTCCGAAAAAAACAGATTTTACAGCTGCATTAGATGGCCGTATTTTCCGTCTTTTTGTCGAAAAATTAGATATGCAGAATGGTAAAGATGCATTCATCAACAGCTGGATCAGCTCGTTAGAAGACACACAGTTCCGTGCTGTATTACGTTTGCTATTCCATCATATTGTGACTTCAGAAAATGCACATGAGTTTGCGAAAAATGGCGTTGAGCGTCTATACAGCTTATGTGAAGACTTATACGGTGCCGACAGCCGTAAAGATCTTGAATGGCTAATTGGTAAGTCATTGATTCGTATGAGTCAGTAATTTATTCAGATGATTAACTCTTAGTTATCCACAGTCACTAAGAGTATTAAAAGGCTTGCCTACGGGGAGGCCTTTTTTTGTGCTATTTTCTCATTAAATTAGAGTATATACTCTATTTGTTTTACGTCGCAGTAGAGAAAAGTAATGAGAAAAATAAAACACTCGATGGTTACAGTATTAGTGTGTGGGTTATTCAGTTCACCTTTAATACAAGCTGAAACAGTGGAATTTAAACAAGCTTGGGATCGTGTTTTGGTTAACAGTGATGAGCTTGCTGCGCAAAAAGCCAATATAAACCGCTCTGAGCACCTTCAAGATGCCGCTCGGGATCTTTATCTGCCAAGTATTGGATTGTCGGCCATGTACACCCGGTTAGATGACGACGTTACGTTGTCAGCCTCTGAATTTGCCGACAGTACGCCCATTGGTGGTGAGATGCTAAAAGGCTTAGATCATTTGCTCACTTCCACGATTACGGATCGCAACATTTTCACTACCTCTATCCGTGCCATTTGGCCTATTTTTACAGGTGGTCGTATAAGTGCAGCACAAGATATTGCCGAAGGAAAAAAAGAAGAGGCAGAAAGCCTATTAGGGATGAAACAACAGGCAAAATTTGAAGATCTAGCCAAATACTATTTCAGCGTTGTTCTGGCGAAAGATGTGTTTGCTACTTATCAAGAAGTGGAAGATGGATTGCAAAAACACCGTGATTTCGCACTGCGTTTAGAAGAGCAGGGGCAAATAGCCAAAGTTGAACGTTTACAGGCTGAAGCGTCATTAGATAAAGCCAAAGTGGATCGTAAAAAAGCGCAACGCGATTTAGAAATTGCTCAGGTTGCCCTTACTAAACTCATCAAAGCTGAAGGCGGTGTGTTGCCATCAACACCACTTTTTATCAATCACTCTTTGCCGGAAATGCAAGCGTTTATCGACAAAACCTTATCCACTTATCCAGGCTTGGCAATGTTAGATGCCAAACACAAACAAGCCTCAAACCTGATAAAAGCCGAAAAAGGTAAGTATTACCCTGAAGTGTACTTATATGGAAATTACAACCTACATGAAGATGACAGTTTAGCTTCTGCGGTGGCTCCAGATTGGATGGTGGGTGTTGGCGTTAATGTTCCGCTGGTGGATACATCGGGGCGCTCGGGCAAAGTAAAAGCGGCTCATAGTGCGGTATTGCAAGTGAACCATTTGCGAGCGCAGGCAGAGCAAGATTTAACGGTATTGGTTGAAAAAACATACCGTGAAGCGAACCAAGCCATTGAAGAGTATCAAGGTTTATCATCCAGTTTGGCATTGGCGTCTGAAAATGTGCGTTTACGTGAAAAAGCATTTCGCCAAGGTTTATCAACTTCATTAGACGTAGTCGATGCCGAGCTCTATCTGGCAAGCGTTAAAACTCAGCGTTTAGCGGCTTCGTTTAATTATGTTATCTCACTTTCTAAGTTGCTGGCGATCAGTAATGAGATGAACAGCTTTTCACAATATCAGTATGATGCACAAGTTAAGGTTAAATCATGAATAAAATTAAAAGCTTACTAGGCTTAGTTGTTGTAGGTAGTGTGATCGGCTGGTTAAGTTACAGTTTTTGGTACGCTTATCAGCCTCAACCTGTACGCTTGCAAGGTCAGATTGAAGCACAGCAATACAATGTGTCTTCTAAAGTCCCTGGTCGTATTGATGAAGTACTGGTTCAGAAAGGAGAACAAGTCAAGCCGGGTCAGTTAATCTTTACTATTTATAGCCCAGAGCTTGATGCCAAGTTAGAACAAGCAAAAGCAGGCCAGCAAGCGGCTGGAGCCATGGCTGAGCAAGCACAAAAGGGCGCTCGCATTCAGCAAATTGAAGCTGCGAAAGATCAGTGGCAAAAAGCAAAAGCGGCGGCTGATTTAATGGAAAAAACCTACCAACGAGTGGATAACTTATACCGCGATGGTGTTGTTGCTGAGCAAAAGCGCGATGAAGCTTATACGCAGTGGCAAGCGGCTAAGTACACGGAAAGTGCAGCTAAGCAGATGTTTGAACTTGCTAAAGAAGGTGCTCGTGATGAAACCAAGCGTGCAGCTGTTGAAAAAGAGAGAATGGCGGCTGGTGCGGTAGCAGAGGTCGAAGCGTATGCAGCGGATACCAAAATTACCAGTTGGCATAATGGGGAAGTCGCTCAAATTTTGCTGCAAGGTGGTGAATTAGCCCCTCAAGGTTTCCCTGTAGTGAGTATTATCGACATGGATGACGCGTGGGCTACTTTCAATGTGCGTGAAGATTTACTCAAAAACTTTCAACAAGGTGCCACGTTTAACGCTGCCATTCCGGCATTAGGGGACAAAAGCTATCCGTTTAAGGTGAGTTATGTTTCTGTAATGGGCGATTACGCCACATGGCGTTCAACTGATGCCACTGCTGGTTTTGACATGCGAACGTTTGAAGTGGAAGCGCGCCCAGTAACTCCGATTAAGGGGCTTCGTGTGGGCATGAGTGTTCTTGTTGAGCAGTAAGTGGGATTTATGTCTGTAAGCCTAAAACAACGAATGTATTGGGTATGGCAAGATAAGTGGTTGATCGCTGTCTTAACTTGGCTTCCCTTTTTACTGTGTTGGTTGATGTGGTGGATATTCTCAGCGGGTTTAGTAAGAAGCTTACCCATAGGCGTGGTCGATTTGGATCACAGTCAGTTATCCCGTCAGCTTGGAACTCATTATCAATCGAGCCCTACGTTGAATGTAGCGGCTCATTACCCTTCAGTTTTAGAGGCTTCTAAGGCATTAAAATCTGGAGATATTTACGCCGTTGCGGTGATCCCGAGTGATTTTGAAAAAAATACACTACTTGGGTTTCCGCCCAAAGTGACTGCCTTTTATAACAGCCAGTATATTTTAATTGGTAAATTAGTCAGTTCAGCATTGCTACAAGCCCAAGGTACGTTTGCTGCAAAGGTAGATACAGTTAAAGGATTAGCGGCGGGTAATAAAGTGATTTCACAGGCTCTCAATAGTGCAGTGCCTGTGCGAACGCAAATTACGGCGTTGTACAATAAAAACAATAACTATGCCCATTTTTTAGTGTCAGCGATTGTGCCTGCGATTTGGCAAGTTATTGTTGTAGCAGGCACCATCATGGTGTTGGTGAATATCACACGACACCAACAGCTGAGTGGGGGCAGGTCGTGGCTGTCTAATCAACCGGTGAAAACATTCATCGCTCATCTGTTACCCTTTTATGTGATTTTCTTATTACAAGGCATGGTGTTGATCAGCGCGTTATACATTGGCTTATCATGGCCGATGCAGGGCAGTTGGCTGTGGTTGTTTTTTGCTCAAGGCTTGATGGTTGCCGCTTGCATGATCATGGGGTCGCTGTTTTTCTTACTGACTTTTGATGGTGCAAGAGCATTGAGTTTGGCAGGGGCGTATACGGCTCCGGGTTTTGCTTTTATGGGCGTCACCTTTCCTGTAACAGACATGACTTACCCAGCCCAAGTTTGGCGAAGTTTGCTACCAAGCAGTCATTATATTGAGATTCAGGTGGCACAAGCGAACTATGGGCTGCCTGCGTTTGATTCCCTAGAGCCGTTTATGTGTTTAGGGCTTTTTGTTCTGCCTTTTATTTTTGTGGTGTTGTTAATTAAAAAGCACGTAAAGCAATTCAGTACAGAGGTGTGTTCATGAGCTGGTGGCAATTAATTAAGGCAGAAATTCAGGCCATCTTTTCAAATCCGGCCATTGTACTTACGGTATTTGGTGGTGTGATCTTTTATTCATTTTTGTATCCACTTCCTTATGCTCAGCAAACTCCACGTGAGCAAGCGGTTGCGGTTGTAAATTTAGATGGCAGCCAAATGAGCCGTGAGTTAGAGCGTATGGCAGATGCGACACCTCAAGTGAATATTGTGGCGCGGGTATCGTCGATAGATACCGCTAAGCAACTTTTTCTTGATGGAGAAGTCAGTGGCATCTTGGTTATTCCTGCCCATTTTTATCGTGATTTATTGCAAGGTAAAAGCCCGGTTTTGTCGTTTGCTGGGGATGCTTCGTATTTCTTAGTGTACGGAACTGTGGTGGAAGGGTTAGCAACCGCAGGAGGAACACTTGCCGCCAAAGCTTCTGTGTCACGTTTAGTGATGTCAGGCCAGTCATTGGTCCTCGCGGCTGAGCAATATTCAGCGGTTAAATTAAATTTAAAGCCAACCTTTAACCCAACATCCGGTTATGTGAATTACGTAGTGCCTGCTGTGTTTGTGTTGATTTTACATCAAACGTTGATCATGGCAGTAGGCTTGTTAGGTGGCACCCAAAAACAAGAAAAAGTAGGTTATTGGCAGAGAGTGTCTCGTGCTCGGCTGTTGTTAGTGCGTAGTGTGGTTTTTAGTGTTATCTACGTATTTTTAACCATGTACTATTTTGGTTTTAGTTTTGATTATTACAATATCAGTAGGTTGGCAGAGCCAGTAAGCCTCTTTATTCTGCTGACTCCTTTTTTATTGTCAGCGATTATGCTCGGGGCCATATTAGGTCAGATTGTGCCTCGACGTGATATTGTGACGTTAATTGTGTTGCTGAGCTCGATGCCATTAGTTTTTACGGCTGGCTTTGTATGGCCAGAATCGGCCTTGCCAGAGCTTATTCATTGGGTAGCACAAGCCATACCAAGCACGCCTGCCATTAAAGGCTTTGTTAGCATGAATCAAATGGGGGCTGATTTTGGCGACGTACGTCATTTGTGGTTGCAGCTATGGTTTTTGGGCATTTTATATGGAGTTATTGCTCTATTTGTTTTCCCGAAAAAACAGAGTGAATCGGTAACATAATGATATATAGAGATTATTATCATTAAGGGGAGGCTCATTTGTTCTCTTATTTTTGTTAACAACCTCTATAAAAAACATCAGATAATTAACCAAAATGATCGGTAATAGCCTCAATAACGGGGCTATTTTCTTATTTTTTGTATACTTATTGCCCTTTAACTCTGATTTGGTAATAATTTTGTTAATTATTATGTTTTTAGAATAATGTTCTGCTTCTGATTGTGTGATTCAAGTCAATAAACCGTGCAAATTTGTTATTTTCACTTCGCATTATTTTAGATAGTGCTGCTACTCTGCGGCGCGCTTTGAATGAACTCAAAGAATAAAATGATAAGGAGTGTTCAATAATGGATACCAAAAAGAAAAAGATGTCACTGACTGGTCGTGTCATCCTTGGCATGGTAATGGGGATTATTACCGGTTTTATTATCCGTTCCGTATTTTCAGATGTAGCCTTTATTCATGATTACCTTGTGAATGGCTTATTTGATGTCGGTGGCAAAATTTTTATTGCTAGCTTGAAAATGCTAGTAGTGCCACTGGTGTTTGTTTCTCTGGTGTGTGGAACCAGCTCATTAAAAGACATTAGTACTTTAGGTCGCTTAGGTGGTAAAACCCTTCTTTTCTATTTAGTCACAACAGCGGTTGCCATTTCTTTAGCTCTGGGCATGGGTGAATTATTCCAGCCTGGTGCAGGTGCAGACTTAACAGCGGCAACTTCATTTGCGGCAAAAGAAGCACCATCTTTGGGTGATGTGATCATTGGCATGTTCCCAACCAACCCGATTAACTCAATGGCAGAAGGCAATACATTACAAATCATCGTGTTTGCTCTGTTGTTTGGTGTTGCTATCAGTGCCGCTGGTAAACCTGGTGAGCGTATTGCCGCAATCTTTACAGATTTAAATGAAGTTATCATGAAGCTAGTGGCGTTATTAATGAACATAGCGCCTTATGGTGTGTTCTTCTTAATGGCGAAACTGTTCACTGGCCTAGAATTAGGCGCCATTTTAAAGTTGATGAACTACTTCTTTGTATTGGCTGGTACGCTAATTCTGCATGCGCTGGTTACTTACACTTCAATGTTAAAAGTGCTTGCTGGTTTAAGCCCAATTACGTTTTTGAAGAAGATGAAAGACGCGGTAATGTTCGCGTTTTCAACGGCTTCTTCCAATGCGACGATTCCAGTTACGATGGAAACGGCTACTCACCGTTTAGGTGCTGATAATAAAGTGGCATCTTTCACGGTTCCTTTAGGTGCAACCATCAATATGGATGGTACTGCCATCATGCAAGGGGTAGCGACAGCGTTTATTGCACAGGCATACAACATTGATTTAAGCATGAGTGATTACTTAGCTGTGATCATGACGGCAACATTAGCTTCGATTGGTACGGCAGGTGTTCCGGGTGTTGGCTTGATCATGTTAGCAATGGTTCTGAACCAAGTTGGTCTACCAGTTGAAGGTATTGCGCTGATTATGGGTGTTGATCGACTGCTGGATATGATCCGTACTGCGGTAAACATTACTGGTGACAGTGCCGTGACGTGTATTGTGGCGAAGTCTGAAGGTGCATTGAACGTTGATAAGTTCAATGACATGCAAGCAGGTGCTAAAGAAGAGCATGTAGACTTTCACGCGATTAAAAGTAACAGCTAAAAAATAGCGACGGATTGACTTTGAGTATATAAAAGCCGGAGGTGATTACTCCGGCTTTTTTATTGCCTTAGCTATTTATAGTCTTAGTTATTTGCTGCCATGGAAGCCAAATATTGTTCAGTTTCTTGTGGATCTGCGAACCAAGGGAACAAATCTTGAGGATCATCAAAGGCGTTCGCTAACCGATCAGCAAGTTGCGGATATTTCATTGCTGAACCTAATAGGTTGAGAACAAACTCTGGTGGGGGAGTCAGCATCATATTAGACCACTGAGTCGACCATTGGGCTTCTTCCCAAAAACGCTCAAATGTAGCGCTCATCCACTGATCATCAAACTCTTTGTCTCCGTGTTCCAATATTTGGCTTAAGTACACTTTAGCCGCTTTCGTGGCATTGTTAGCTCCTTGCCCTGTAATTGGGTCGTTAACACAAACCGTATCGGCTATACCAAGCACAGAGGCTCCTGAAGCGAGCTTAGCCACAGGATGGCGAACTGTTGGTGTAATGTAACCTAATAAAGAAGCGTTAGAGTCTATTATTTGGGCTTCTTTGTGGTGTTCATATTCCCAAGGTAAATACTCTTTTAGGAGTGATTTTGCTTTGTCTAGCACGGCTTGTGGCGTGTCCACTCTTGAGAAACAGTCCATCGCTGAGCTGTTAGTTGCTTCAAAAAGAAGGGCTTCACATGGCCCAGAATGGGATAGCACTGGAATAGCAAAATATTCCCCAACACCTGGGATAAAGTTTGCACTTACACTAGATCGTGGTGCTGTGTGGGGGTTGCTAACGTAAACGGCGGTAAGTTTGCGTTGTGGCTTTTTAAAAGGGCTGCGTTCACGATGGATCTGGAACAATTGTTTTAAGTAGCCTTTGCCTGATGCGATAATCACAAGATCACTGTGCTCGGCATAATGGTTCAAATCGTCATCTGTGACTTCTTTAATGACAAGTTCTCCTCCTTTAGCCTCAAACTCAGCCATCCATTGTGGAAATTTAACACGTTGGTCAACAGACAAAGCAGGCTTATTTAGCTTACCTTGCCATTCAATCATTTTTGTTCCTAGCGTTTCAGGATCGGTGATGCACACTTTCATGTGTTGGATGCTAGGCTCTTGTGTATGCCAGTTATCTAGCCCCAGTTCCTGCTCGATAGCGAGCGAAGAGCCGAATAGACATTGAGTGGATAAGATGGAACCATTCGTGACGTGTTCAGGTGTTTTATCTGTGATGATTTTAACTTGATAGCCGTGTTGCAGTAATCCATGACCAAGGAGCAATCCAGCTTGACCAGCTCCGATAATTGTAATTTTTCTCACCGACTTTTCTCTGCATCATAAAAGGAGTAGTGGTTTTTTATGCCTTTTGATGCGCATTGTATAGAGGAAGTGGTCCGAACTTTGATGCTGAGCCCGATATTTTTTAGGGGTCTTTTGATATCGTTTGAGTGGCGGTCATGGAGTAAATTATTTCTAGAATGCTATTCATAATGCTGATGTGCAAAGTGAAAGATAGGCGATATAAAAAACCTTCGGCTTCCACCAAAGGTTTTTATTTTTAATCATTTGATAAATATGTGCGCTATTTAAGCGGCGTACACCACAGGGTAATCATCAATAGGGTGTTTAGTGACTAACGTTTTATGGCCGTATACGTTTTGAATCATGGATTCTGTCAAGGCATCCCATGGCTTCCCATCGGCTTGAATCTTTCCGCCTTTCAGCACGATAAGTCGATCTGAATATTGAGCAGCTAGGTTTAAGTCATGTAAAACCACAATCACGGCAGCCCCTTCATCCGCCATTTGTCTGGCTAACTTTAAGGTATTGTGCTGGTGAGCCAAATCAAGTGCAGAGGTGGGTTCATCCAGCATCAGAATTTTTTGATCTTGAGTTTGGCTTATTTGGGTTAACACACGCGCAAAATGTACCCTTTGTTTTTCACCACCAGATAAAGAAGGGTAAAGACGCTCACTTAAATGAGTCACTTCGACTTTTTCCATCATCTCTTGAGTGATGACTTGGGTGTCAGCGCGGGTCAGTGCCAAAGGAAGCGCGCCTAAATCCACCACTTCTTGTACTGTGAACGCAAAACTGAGCGTACTGTTTTGAGGCAACATACCCAAATGTTTGGCCAGTTCAGGTTTTAGCCACTTAGAGCGTTCACGGCCAAAAAATTGGATATCCGCATCAGAAGGAATTTCTCCACACAGGAGTTTTAATAAACTACTTTTTCCCGCGCCGTTAGGCCCTAGTAGAGTAGTTAGCTGACCTGAATGAATATCAAGAGAGACATTATTCAGTAACTCTTTACCACCTAACGTTAAATTCAAGTGGCTTGCAGAAATAGCCAGAGTGTTAGTTTGAGTGCGAGTCGTCATTACATTCTGCCTCGTTGTTGGAAAAGTAAATAGAGGAAGAAAGGAGCACCAATTAAAGCAGTGACAATACCGACAGGCAGTTCTGCTGGGCTCATTACAACACGGGCAAACATGTCTGCTGCAGTAAGCAGTAAGGCACCTAAAATAGCAGAAAGAGGAAGTAAAGTTTTATGATCTGGGCCTGCTAGCATGCGGCCCAAATGAGGAATAATGAGGCCAATAAACCCAATCATGCCTGATAAGCTGACGGTAATACCTACCCCAGCGGCAGAAAGAATGATCATTCGGCGTTTGAGTTGTTGAACATTCACACCAAGATGGCCAGCTTCGGCTTCACCAAGGAGTAGTGCATTCAGTCCCGTTGCATGGCGCATAAACAGGGCAAATAAGAGAATAAAGCTGACTACGGCTAAACCAATGCCTGACCATTGTGCACCAGCCATTGAGCCCATTGACCATAAAGACAGATCACGCAGCATTTGGTCGTCGGCCATGAAGTTTAAAAAGCCGATACCTGCACTAGAAAGCGCCGTGATGGCGACACCAGCCAGCAACATAATGGTGACCGACGTTCCCCATTTGCTGCTACCAAGGTGATAAACCAATAACGTCGTTAATGCACCACCAATAAAGGCGAACACAGGCACGGCGGCAATATTCATCAGCACGGGGAAGTTTGCACTTAGCTGTGAAAAACCAACAATGGCAATGGCAGCACCTAATGCTGCGCCCGCAGAAACACCAATAATACCAGGTTCAGCAAGAGGGTTTCTAAATAGCCCTTGCATTACGGCTCCGCATACCGCCAATGTGGCACCGACCGCCATGCACAACAGTGTACGTGGTAAACGTATTTGATGGATCACAAGCTGAACATGGGCTGGCAAATCGGTTTGCCAAGGCAGTAAACCTTTTAGGCTATCTGTCATGGAAATTGCCATTGGCCCGGTAACAATAGAAGTGACTGCCGTAAAAAACAGCAGTGCAGCACCAATGGTAGCCAATATAGGAAGAGGGGTTCGTCGTAACAACATAATATCGACTCTGTGAATTATGGGTAAAGCGCTAGATTTAGGCGCTTCGCTTCAGACAGGCTTTTTAGACCTAAACCACCAACCAGTGCGCTGCCATCAATCGTTTCAATGGCTTTATTCTTTCCTGCTGGTGTTGCTGCAAGCATAGGCAAGGCTTTAAGTAGGGCGTCTGCACCACCTAGTGTCTGCCAGCTACGGCCACTGACCAAAATCACATCTGGTTGCATGGATACCATGGCTTCCATAGAAAGTGGCTTATAAGACTCTAGCTGCTCTGCTGCTGGGTTGGTTGCGCCAGCAAGGGTAATTACAGCATCAGCCGTTGTGTTTTTACCAGCAACATTGGCAGGGCGGCCTTCGTGTACGAGTAAGAACAGCACCTTCTTTTGCTCAGATTTCAGGGGAATATTGCTGTTTAGTTGTTCTACCTGTTGCTCTACGTTTGTTTTAATTTTTGATGCTTTGTCTGTTGTGTTGGTTAAACGGGCAATATCATCAATGCGTTCTAGTAAGCCAGTTACGGTTGGTTTCGTATTAATGATATCAACGTTAATACCGCTTTGTTTTAGCTGGGTTAATGTGGTTTCTGGCCCCATTTCATCGGAACCAATAACGCGGTTAGGGGCTAATGCCATCAGGCCTTCCGCTGACAGTTGGCGGTGGTAGCCAATTTTTGGCAGTTGTGCTTCAGCAGGTACTCGGCTGGTAACATCGACGGCAACCAGCTGTTGTTCTGCGCCCAGAGCGTAAATTAGCTCGGTAACAGCACCTCCAGCACTAATGATCCGCTCTTGTGCTGTGGCGTATTGGCTTACCATCATTAATACGCAGGCAGCAATGCCTTTTTTCATTGTTGATGAGCGTGTCATTTCTTTTCCTCTTTCATTAATACTTGTGTCGCTTTGATATCGTTATCTTGTAGAAAAGCGAACAGTTTGATCATGTATTGAACTTCGACTGCCTTATCTGAGCCGATCACAACAGGTAATTTAGGGTTCTCAGCGACTTGTTTTAAAAGCTCGGCAGTAAAAGCTTCCCAACTTTCATATTCTTTGCCTTGTAATGCCCAGTGTGGTTCTTCGGCCAATAGGTTAATGCTAAGGGAGTCTTTATCGACTTCAGCCGACGAACTGGTATCTGCTGTAGGCAAGTCAACTTCCAGTGATTGCAACTTTACCGACGCGGTGAGTAGCAAAAACACCATGACGATGAAAATAATGTCGAGCAGCGGGGTGAGATCGGGTTTTAAATCATCGTTGTTTTGTGCTGGGTTTGCTCGGATCATACTGTTGAGCCTTGCAGTTGTTGCTGATCAGCGGATGGTGTCGGCGCTAAGCTGTCTGTGCCACTCGTCATTGAAATGCCTTCTAACCACAAATTGCATTGGTTAAGTGAGTGTTCTAATTTATTGGTGATTTTATCGGCCCATAAGCCCAGCAACTGTGCGCCAGAAATGGCAGGCAGGGCAATAATGAGACCTGCGGCAGTGGTTTTCATGGCAAGACCAAGTCCGTCGGCTAAGTCATTGGGGGTAATCGCGCCTGTTGTGGCTGCGACACCTTTAAACATATCAATTAAGCCTAATACCGTACCTAATAGACCCAATAGTGGGCTAATTACACCAATCAGAGTAAGTAGCTTTAAGCCTGCATGCAGCTGGTGGCGTTTTTCTTGAAGCCAAATACTGGCGGCATCTTCTCGCAGAGCCTTATCAAATTTGCGGTGAGAAATCAGCATGGCTGCCCCTTTAAAAAGCAGCGGGCGTTTGGATGAAAACTCTTGAACTAGCTGATCTAGTTGAGGCTGGTTGTTAGGATCTTGAGAAGAGAGGATCTTTCTTAACTTTCTATGTCCGACACCAGTGCATAAGGCAACTTGTAATAAACGTTCACAAATGATGGTGATGGTGATGGCTGAACACAATAGTAAGGGCCATGCCATTAAACCAAGTTGATCATTAATGTTGGTGAGCTGTTCCATTATCTAATCCAGTTATTAATTTAGGGTAAAGCGAACGGGAATATGAACGCGATGAGCAATGGCTTGGCCATCAACAATATGAGGTGAAAATTCCCATTTTTTAATGGCATCTAAAGCGGCTTTATCAAGCATTTTTGTGCCAGAAGAATCGATGAGTGTTTGTTTTATTTGTTCTCCATTGGCATCCAGCCAAATTTCATACATGGCCACGCCTTCAATGCCACGACGTTTGGCCAAACGCGGGTACTTAGGGCTAACCGTGGAGAGTACACTGGCTTTTTCTACAAGAGTGGGAGCGTTACTTATGCCTTTTTGAGCCATTTGTGGTGCCGCGGTGTTGTCTGCTATCTCTTTTTTCGGCTCTTTTTTTTCTGTAGGTTGCTCAGAGACTACTTTTTCGATCTTTTTAGGCTCTGGCTTTACTTCTGCTTGCTTAGGTGGTGTTTTAACTGGTTTGGGTTCGACTTTTTTAACTACTTTTTGAGTTACTTTCTTAACAGGTTTTGGAGTGGGTTCCACTTTTTTTACAGGCTTTGGCTCTGGCTTTTTTACCACCTGTTTTGCTTTTGGTATTCGAGCAATATTGTCTTGCATTTTTGTTTCTTGAACGACTGCTTTCTCGACTGGAGCTTGTTCTGTTGGCGTTTCAACCACTGTTTTTTCAGGAGTAGGTTCGACAGGCTTTGGTGCTGCAACCAAATTAATGGCAACGGAAGAAGAGTAGCTTCCTGTTGGCATGGCAATGGCCTGCTTTTCTGGTACGGCCCATAAAAAAGCAGCGTGAATTGTAAGTGATACCGCGCCAGCGACAACGTAACGTTGAACATTCACAGCCTTCCCTCCCGATTTATAAAGTGTATATAGTCAGTATTCTGTTCTGACGGGGATTATTGCTCACAACGAAAATAAGATCAATTATCAATTGCATTATCATTTGTTGCTGATTATCATTTCCACACTTTACAGTATTATTGATTGATTACTCCAATAAGAGGCTCTTCTTTTATAGTGGTAACTCAATCGAGGCGTGATGAATTTTATGAAAACAATTCTGAACATGAATGATTTTGGCTCTGAAGTGACTGGCCAAAATACTCCAGATCCCCTGCGATTTGCCTTTAGCCGCAAAAAGTCGGCACATGCAGGGGGAATGGCGAATATGATTCCAGAATCTGATCGGGAAACTCAGGTTTTATCTGCATTACAAAATACTCAACCTACAACGGCTAAACGCTGCTTGTATGTGCATATTCCTTTTTGTCGAGTGCGCTGTACGTATTGTAATTTCTTTCAGTACGCGTCGAGTAAATCACTCATTGAAGACTATTTCTCTGCGTTACTGGTTGAGTTGAAATTTAAAGCCAGCCAACCTTGGACTCAGGCTGCGCCTTTCCAAGCGGTTTACATTGGTGGGGGGACGCCAACGGATTTATCGCCAGAGCAAGTGCGCCGCTTAGGTCAAGCGATTCGCAATCACTTTCCGTTAACCACCGATTGTGAAATTACATTAGAGGGACGCATTAATCGTTTTTCTGATGAAATGTTTGAAAACGCATTGGAAGGGGGCTTTAACCGTTTCTCTTTTGGTGTGCAAAGTTTTGATACTCATGTAAGGCGCTCAGCAAAACGTTTAGATGACAGAGAGCCAGTACTCAAACGTATTCAGCAGTTGAGCCAAGTTGATGCTGCTCCCATTGTTGTGGATTTACTGTTTGGTTTGCCTTATCAAACCTTGGATGTATGGCAGCAAGACCTCGCCGATTTCATTGAATCAGATGCGCATGGTGTGGACTTATATCAGCTCATAGAAATGGGCGGTACACCAATGAAAGGCTTGGTCGAAAAGGGCCGATTACCAGAGCCAGCCAATACATCTGAAAAAGCGTCTATGTTCGAATATGGCGTGGACTTTATGGCGAAGCACCATTTAAGACGCCTGAGCGTTAATCACTGGGCGCGAGACAACAGAGAACGAAGCATTTACAACAGTTTAGCGAAAACATCAGCCGAAGTTCTGCCGCTGGGGTGTGGGGCTGGTGGCAATGTTGGTGGGCTTGGAATAATGCAGCATCGTACATTAAGTGCTTATATTGAATCTATCAAACAAGAACAAATGCCGCTGGCTATGGTGACTCAACAAGCGCCAAAAACTGCGTTGTTCGCTTTTATTAAAGCCAGCTTTGATAAAGGGGTGCTAGCAAAACGCGCCTTACAAAAAGAGTCTCAGTTAGATCTGTTTAGTTACTGTCGTCCTTTATTTGAAGCATGGCAGAAAAATGGCTTGGTGCATTGTGATGACAACTACGTAAGTTTGACTCTCGCAGGGCAGTTTTGGTCGGTCGCCTTAGCACAAGCAATGATTGAAGTTTTACAACAAAGTCCGGCTTACAAAGCGGCTGCGTAATGCATTGGAGAAAGAATGCTTTTTGAACAATTACAAACAAAAGTAGCAGAAATATTAGAGCAAGACCCATCCTTACTGCCTGCGGCAATTGCAGAGCAGTTAGAGGTTTCTGAAGGGCAGGTGGTTCTGGCGTTTCCTAGCAATATCATGACACCGATTGAAGGTGACAAAGCGCAAGAAATTTTAGAAGAGTTGGTTGGCTGGGGACCAGTGACCACCATCGTGCATTCAATGGGTTCTATTTTTGAAGTGAAAGCACCATTCCCAAAAGGTAAAGTTGCTCATGGCTATTACAATCTAATGGGTAAGGAAGGCGAACTTCATGGCCACCTTCGTTTGGATCTTGTTACTCATGTCGCGTTAGTGAGTAAGCCTTTCCGTGGCCAAGAGAGCCACTACTTTGGCTTCTTTACAGAGTCGGGTGATTCAGTTTTCAAAATTTATTTAGGACGTGATAAAAAACGTCAACTTTTCCCTGAACAAGTGGAAAAATTCAATCAGTTAAAGCAAAAGTACGCAGGAGTTGCAGCATGAACCAAGAAGTAAAACAAGAACGCCTACAAAACCGCCTAGCTCCTGAAATTCAAGAGTTTCGTGATTCTCGTAAAACATTGCAACTGGCGACTGTCGACAAAGAAGGTAAGCCAAACGTAAGTTACGCGCCTTTCGTATTACAGGAAGACGGCTACTACGTATTAATTTCTGAAATTGCGCGCCACGCACGTAACTTAGCGGAAAACCCAGTTGTGTCGTTAATGATGGTGGAAGACGAAGACACGGCGAAGCAGCTGTACGCACGTAAGCGCCTAACGTTTGATGCCAATGTAGAAGTGGTTGAACGTGACACAGAACAATGGAACGCGGCGATTGCTGGTCTAAAAGATCGTTTTGGCGAAATTATTGATGGTTTAAGCACACTGCAAGATTTTAAACTGTTCCGCTTTATTCCGCAGCAAGGCTTATTTGTAAAAGGTTTTGGTCAAGCATTCCAAGTGAGTGGCGACGATCTAATTGATTTTGTTCACCTAGAACAAGGTCATAAAAAAATTGAAGAAGAAACAGCATAAGTTCAATCTTCATAAGTACAACTTAGGTAAGTGGAAATAGTCCCATTTATCTTTACTCTGCTTATAATGGCTTTTTTATTAAAACAGGTTGTTTTAGTGAAAAAGCCTTTTTTATGCCTGTATGACTTTATCTTTTAGGTCGTAGAAAAATCGCCAGTTATTAATAATTGCATTGATAACAAAGATCTTAATAATCTGGAAAGAATAAATCTAGCATCCATACTTCATACTAGTTATCTCTAATCTGAGGTTGGTTAGTAATGAATTTCAAACTGTCACATACTTTATATTTCGCTTTTTCTTTGATTTTAGCAACAACACTTATATTAGCTTATATTGTGTGGTCGGTAGTCAGTGACTCTGCCTCTTCTGCTGCTGAAGTTGAATCTGATGATGTTCCCGGTGTTTTAGCCTATTTGAATGTGTTAGATGAAGTGAGTGATCTTCAAACCAGCGCCCTTGAGTATTTAAATGGGGAAGAAGATGAGTCTCAAAGCTTTAATAAAAATATAGAAGAGTTTCGTTACCATTTTTCAGCTCTGGTTGCACTAGAGTCATCAAAAGTGCAAGACATTGAAAAAATGAAGAAAGTCGAGAGTTTGGCTAATCGATATATAAATACAGTGTCCGTTGAGGTATTTCAAAAGTATTCCCCAGCCAGAGAGCATAAAGCCATTGAACGCGTTCATGAGTTGACGAAAAAGGCCGGAAATCCACTTGAAGATTTACTCGATGAATTAAAAGAAGATGAATTTGCAGACGCCTATAACACAACAGATTTGCAAGAATCCCTTTATGATGATTTACCAGGGGTTCGTTATTACCTTGAAATGGTCGATGAAGCAGGGGATATGATCGCTTCTTTGCATTTATATATTTCTGGAAACGTGGCAGCAAAAGAAGCGTTTGAGAACGATGCAGCTTCTTTTAAAACTTATTTAGAGAAAATTAAACCATTAGAACAAAAACCAAATGAAGTTAGAGACATTAAAAAAATAGAAGAGTATTACAATCAAATACAGCAGGTTGCTCGGCAAGTCTTTGAAGGCTACAACCCTACTAATAAGGCAAATGCCATAAAAGTGGTGGATGATTTGGAACATGAAGTCATTAGCCCACTTGAAGATATTTTAGATACCTCATCCCAAGAAGAAAAAGATGACGCGACAGCTGCACTAAAACATTTGAATGAGAACATGTCGAACATTAACTTTTGGTTGTTCATTAATGTGGTTGTAGTGTTAGTGGCGGGTATGCTGATCGCGTGGCGACTGTCAGAGTCGATCACAAGTCGTTTGGATAAAATCAACATCAAAGCAAAATCCATTGCCGATGGCGATTTAACCTCTGAGCCCATCGGTGAAACCAATGAAGATGAGTTGGGGTCGTTATCGCGCTCTATTGATGCGATGCAAAATTCACTGAGAACGTTACTGCAAGGTATTTCAGTGGTGGCCAGTGAAGTCGCCACCAACACACAGCAAGTGGATAACGTGAGTAAGCAAGTTGCCAACGACATTCAAGATCAAGCGGATAAAGCAGGCTTGGTAGCCACCGCTGTACAACAGATGAGTGGCACGGTATTAGAAGTCGCAAATCAAAGTACGGAAGCGGCCAACAGCTCTCAATTGGCGGGTCAAGAGGCGGAAGAAGGCGGTAAACTCATGCAAGAAACTGTGAACGGCATGAATCGCATTTCTGAAGTGGTGAACGAAACGGCAAATACCGTAGACAGTTTAGGTAAACGAGGGGAAGAAATTGGCAATGTGATCCAAGTGATTAATGACATTGCCGAGCAAACAAACTTATTAGCCTTGAATGCAGCCATAGAGGCGGCTCGTGCCGGGGAGTTAGGGCGAGGCTTTGCTGTGGTTGCCGATGAAGTGCGTGGGCTGGCAGAGCGAACTTCGAAGGCCACGCAAGAGGTGGGTGGGCTTATCACCTCGATTCAACAAGAAACTCGCCAAGCGGTAGAGCGCATGGGAGAGGGCACACAATTAGTTTCCGAAGGGGTGGTTCTGTCTAACTCGGCGGGTGAAGCCTTAAGCCAAATAGTACAAAGAGCTAACGACGTGAATACCATGATTCATGCCATTGCAACGGCCGGAAGCGAACAAACTACCGCTACCCAAGAAATGTCCAAAGATATTGCTTCAATCAGTGAAATTGCGTACTCGTCGGTGGAGCAGACCAAAATTGGCTCTCAATCTGCGCGTCAGCTTTATGAAAAAGTGAATGAGCTAGAAGAGTTAGTGTCACGCTTTAAATTGTAAACAAGTAGAAGAGAATAAAAGGCCCTGTATTGAACAAAGTAGTTCGCAAATACAGAGCCTTTTTAAGCGTTAACGACGAGGACGTCGGCCACGGCTTTGGTTTTTACTTACGCGAGATTTGGCACGGCGTTTTTGGCCGTTTCGACCACCGCCTCGGTTGTGCTCACTTGGGCGAATGGTTGGATCTGGTTCGAAGCCCGCTAGCCACTCTTGCGGTAAGCGATAATCTAAAATGGCTTCGATTTCTTCTAGTAGCCATTCTTCATCCACACAAACCAGAGAAACGGCACGACCTGAAGAGCCAGCGCGGCCAGTACGACCAATACGGTGAATGTAGTCTTCTGCGTTATATGGCAGCTCAAAGTTAATTACGTACTCTAGGCTGTCGATATCAATACCGCGTGCTGCGACATCGGTTGCCACAAGTGCGCGTACTTTGCCTTCTTTGAACTCTTCTAATGCGCGAGTACGGGCACCTTGGCTTTTGTCGCCATGAATCGCGGTTGATTTAATGCCATCTAGGCACATTTCTTTGGCCAGTTGATCCGCCATTTGTTTGGTACGAGTGAATACCAATACTTGCTGCCAATTACGAGAACCGATCAAGTAAGAAATTAACTCACGTTTGCGGTGCTTATCGACAGGGTGAACCATTTGGGTCACGGTTTCTGCTGCTGAGTTGCTGCTTGATACTTCGATCAGCTTAGGCTCATTTAAAATGCCATAGGCAAGCTTTTTCACTTCATCAGCAAAAGTGGCGGAGAAAAACAGAGTTTGGCGTTTAGCGGGTACTTTTTTAAGTACTCGCTGGATTTCGGTAATAAAGCCCATGTCTAGCATGCGATCGGCTTCATCAAGCACCAAAATTTCGAGCTGAGAGAGATCCACTGCACCTGTGTGTTCGTGATCAAGCAAACGACCCGGAGTGGCGACTAAAATATCCACCCCTTCATCTAATTCCTTTAGCTGGGTATTCATGCTCATACCACCACATACCATGACCATGCGCTGGTTTGAATGTTGTCCGTATTGAGTAAAGCTTTTATGAACTTGAACGGCAAGCTCACGGGTCGGAGTCAGAATTAACGCACGTACCGCAGAAGGTTTTTTGTTCTCGATTGGCTTTTGCGACAACAGATCCAAAATAGGTAAAGCAAATCCGGCGGTTTTACCCGTTCCCGTTTGGGCACCTGCCATGATGTCTTGTCCGCCCAGAATCTCTGGAATGGCTTGTTGTTGAATAGGAGTTGGGCTTTGGTAACCTTGTTCAGCGACAGCTTGAAGGAGGTGATCCTGTAAGCCAAGATTCTTGAATGTCATGACGAGTTCCTGACAGTTTAATGAGTGAAGACATGGCCTGTGCCAATAGAGAGCGGAGTCTAGCAGAATACGAAGGTGCTGAGAATGGGGTTGTTTGTTGATTTATTGACTTGGCGGATAGACTGACTTTTAGTGACAATGTAATAGAACAGCGAGCATACTGGCTAGAAATATGCTCGCTGGATCATAGAGTGTATTAGAAGGTTAACTTCGGCGGTGAAATGGAACGCTGAGGGTTAAGTTCAACGTATTCAATCGCTTTATTGTTCTCAGCTTGGCTTACTTGTTCTGAGCTGAGCTTAACCACAAATACATGGCGTTCTTTCATCACTTGCTCTATATCAATACGGTTGTTATCTAACCATTGCTGAACTTGGTTCATTTGCTCTGGTTGCGCTTTAATATAGTAACTTTTACTTTCTTCAGTGCTTGCCATGCTAATCGTCACAAAGCATAACGTGCACATGAAAAGAACCAGTTTTTTTAGCATGATGATCTCCTGCCATTATTATGGGAATGTGATTGACCACGTGTTGAGTGTACCTACATCTAAGCGGCCGCTGTCAACAACGCTCAGGGTCCAGTTACCTTGTGCTGGAACACCTGTGAAGTTGGCAGTGTAGCTTTGTACTAGGTTACGTTGGCTACCACCCGTATTGCCGTGAAGCTCAGCTTGTACACCTGTTGGTGATTCTAATACAACGCGTAGATCCCCAATGTAGCTGTGGCTGATATCGATAGATACGGTGATTTCACCCGCATCACGGCTTTGGCTCATGTTAATCGTGCTGTTGATGCCCGCAGCGTTGTTATCAGGAATCGCAACGGCTTGAGTGCTTTCTAGCGTCAGTGGCCCTGTTGGGTTTGTCCCCGCAGTGTCAAAGCTTGCTGTTAGCGCAGCACCAGAGTAGCTACCGTAGCCGTACACAAGCACAGAGTATGTGCCAGCGTTTGGCGCGGCAACCGTACAGGTTTCGTTATTGCTGCTTTGCTCAGACTTACAATCAAAGCTGCTGGTGGATGCTTGTCCATTAGCCTTAATGTAAAGATCGGCATCACCTGATCCGCCTTGCAGTTTCACGTTTAAGTTGGTGGCTCCGGCTGGTACTTCAATGGTGTATAGCGTTTCACTGCCACGGTTACCAGAAAGATCAGAGACCGTTTTTCCATTGCTCAGCTCGTTGGTTGCTGGGCCAGTGTCTGGACCATCACAAGAGATTTCCAACCACGCTTTGGCCGCTTCTGTGTTCACTAAGCCATAACCTGTTTGGTTATCACGACCTTGCGCTTCCAGATCTTCCGCTGTTGACGTTAGTGCTTTACGAACTTGTGCTGCGCTACATTGTGGTGCGTAACTCCACACTAGAGCAGCAACACCAGCAACGTGTGGGGTCGCCATGGATGTACCATTGTAGTACTCGTAATCTTCATCGCCTGTAATAGACAGTACCGTTTGTGAACCCACTTGAGTCAGCAGAGTTTGACCTAATGCACGATCCACCGACACAGAAGGAATACGAGTTGTGTCGTTTCTGTCTACTAAGAATGGGTTTTGTAGCCCTGGTTTCTGAGCGTTACTGTAAACAATGCTCGCTTTAGCGCCTGCTTGGTAACACGCATCCACAGCGCCGATTTCATCACCTAAACGCTCAACCAGACAGATTTTCTCTGCCATGTTGCCACAGTTATAAGCGCCAGTGCTGGTATCACACTCGGCCATCTCACCAGTAAAGCCACTGTTGATTGGCGAAGCTAGAGGATCGCCGTTTTGGAAAATATAACGGTTATGTGGCACAACGCCTTGATCAAAGTAATTCACTCCACCAATGGTGATGTCTGCCAAGCGGCCATCACCAACAACCACAGTCGACAGAATCGATTCACCTGGGCCAGACAGCTCTACTTGATTGGTGGTTTGCGAGAAACCTGCGTGTTGCTTATTGCTGTCAACCGCCGCCACAGAAATGGTGGAATCGTAGGATGCTGGGTAGCTGTGTTGGCTGTTGCCATCGTTACCCGCTGCGGCCACTAATAGCACGCCATTTTGGTAATGAGTCGCTAGAGCGTCACGCTCTGTTCGAGAATAAACTGGGCCACCTAAACTCATGTTAATCACATCAGCGCCGTTAGCCACACAGGTATCAATAGCCCCAACTAAACCTGAAGAGTATAAAAACTTACCATCTTGGAATACCTTAGCAATATGTAGGTTCACAATTTGGTTTGGCATTACACCCACAACACCGCTGTTATTCGCAATGGCAGCGATAGTACCCGCAACATGAGTGCCGTGTGAGTTGCCTAAGCCTGGATTAAACCAATCTCCTGTGCCTTTATTATTAACACCCGTTACTTGGTTACCGCTGAGATCGTTATGCGCTCGATCGTAGCCCGAGTCAATAATACACACGGTTCTATTACCCGCTTGGCTATCGGATATTAACGTCGCTTTTACCGAACCTTGACCCCAAGGCGTGTGTTCACTCAATAAATAACGAGGCGGATCCACTTCAATATATTCAACGTCATGGTTGTTACTTAATTCCTGACGATCTTTTTCCGAAAGTTCAACCGCATAAGCAGACTGATAACCTATTTGCGCAATATTCTTGGCATTGAATCGATCTAAGGTTGAACGCTGAGCAATACCTTCGCCCCAGAATGGACTCATGCCAAAACTAGATATAGCGGAGCTAGGACTGTTCTCTTTAAATTTTACGATGAACCTTTCAGGTGCTGCTTCTTTTTGAACTAAAGAAAGGTTAGCCACTGCATAAGTAGGCATAAGCGCAGCGAGTACGCTTAAGGTAAATATTTTTTTTATATTGTGTTTTTTCATTTGTGTTTCTTCCTTGTTATTTTTTGCTCGACTTAATTTATAAAATCGAGTGGGAATATTTATATGGAAGAAGTTGATGATATGCAATGAGGGTATGTGATTGATTTATAAGTAGTTGGCTTAAGATCATAAAAATGGAAAATAATTCGTTATCAAAAAATTGGCCTTCTGTTTGGAATTAATTCTCAAGTGTATGAATTTTAATAAAATAAATTCATACATCATGTTTTAAAAATAAAATCATGTTTTTGATTTTTTACGAATATACAAAAGATCTACATTTTGAATCCATTAGTTTCATATCTTGATACTTCATATGATTATTGCTTTTTTGAAAAGAGAAATTTCACCTTATTTTTATGAATATCTTCCCTTGAATAAAGAATATTTATTCTATTTGGTCTGAAGTGTAAAAATAATAAAACTAATGGCTAGCCTAAATAATAATAATGGGAAGGCGGGCTTCAGAGCGATGATCTTTTAAAAATTTAGTTTTGCATAATAACTTCTGTGTATAAAAAGCCATTCTTGGTGAGATAATATGCAAATAACGAAATGAGCGACGGGCAATTGATGAGGATTTTACTAAGTCATTAAGGGCTTGCGTAAAACGAAGATCTTCAATAAGGAGGATAAGTTCTTTTTTTCTGGCGGCTAAAGCATATTCAGAAGTGCGTATTTGATTGCGTAAAAAGTCTGTTTTATTAGACGTAATAAAGTTTAATTGAGTATTATTATCGCTGTCTTCAATGAACTCATTAATGTCTTGTTCATGCATTTTATGGCAAAAAGAAATACGAGCTTTTAGTTCTACAATCTTATTCATGGTCGAACTCCTAAGACAACAACAACATTGCTCTTTCCATGAGCTGGTCTTAATTTAGCTCTTAGAATTTTAGCATAAGCTTGTGGTTATTTCTTAATCACTCATTAAACGGGGTTTTATTCTGTATTTTTCCAAGGTGGAACTCAGATCACAGCAATTAAGCGCTTGGTGTCATATGTTTGGTGCGATTGAATCGTGATATTACTGGTATGTATGGATGAGAATTTCAAAAAGCAGCGTGTTCGTGTCGGTTTTTTTTCTTGCGCTGGTGGTTTTATGCTGCCTGACCTTCTTAAATCTAGACAGCATTAAAACATTTAAGCGCTGCAAAATGGTGTCTGAAAACCTAGAAGTCTGCTTTCAAGAATCCTACCAGTACCCTAGCAAATGAGTAAAGGAATAAGCAGCACCTTAGCTTGCTTGTTTATAGGTGGGCATGCTCACTAAGCGGGGGAGTGGTCGATTTGTGCGCTTGGTGGCCGCTTCCATATGATCCGTTAACCATGAATGCAGGTTGTGCACATTCATGGCTCTTGCGTATAGCCAGCCCTGATGCACCGTAACGTTCAGTGCCTCCAAGTGCGCTTGTTGGCGCTGGGTTTCTACTCCTTCTGCCACCACATTCACTTGCACGCTATTTGCCAGCTCGATAATTGAGTTGAGTAAAGACAGGTTCAGTGCTTTCTCTTCAATCCCCGCCACAAAGCAGCGATCCACCTTAATCACATCAATGGGTAAGGTTTGCAAATGGTGCAGCCCAGAATAACCTGTACCAAAATCATCAATCGCAATTACCGCGCCCTGTGCTTTCAACTCCGTTAATAGCGGTTTCACCGATTCAATATCAATCACGTCTCTTTCGGTGAGCTCTAAAATCGTTCTATCTAAATAGTGAGCGTATTTTTTAATGTCTTTAATGAAATTCACAGACGTTAAATGCTGGTTGCACAAATTGAAGCTCACTTTCATTTGCGGAAAACGCTCTAAAATGTCATCTAACTCGTGAAAGGCTCTGTCAATCTGCTGCAACGTCATGGGAATAATAAGATCGCTGCGTTCTGCTTCTGCAATAAAGGAATTGGGGTAAATAGTGCCTTCGGTGGGGTGCGCCCAGCGGATCAGCGCCTCTACCGCGTAAATTTCGCCAGTTGTAGAGTTTACAATCGGCTGATAATGGTTAATAAACTGCTGCTTTTCTAAAGCGATTTCTAATTGCCGTTCCGGCTTTTTCTGCAACAGGTTCATACGAATTAATAAACTCCAGCACGCCAGTATCAGGATCAGTGAGAGAACCCCAATCCCCGGGTGGATAGGGCGAATCCCCGCATAAAGCTCCGTAGTGTTAATGCTGCTGACAATAGAAAGGGAAGGCAGATCAGCGACAGGAGTAACAGAAATAAATTTATCTTGGCCATCATCAAACAAACCACGGTAAGTCATCGGCTTTGTAAATGGGTACAAGCGCTGCTGTAGTGGGAGCGTATATTTACCGGAAATAAAAACTGGCACGGCCGACGTGCTATCGACAATGGCCACAAACCCAGTATCAAACGTGTGAGCACTGCGCACCAGATCGCGGAACCAATTGGTCGGGATCAGCGTATTGATTTCTGAATAATCGGGGCGTGTTTTGGCAATCACCATCGAAGAGGCCTGATTGTATTCCACCAAAATCGGGCCGAAGTAGCGCAAATTATTGTGGTGTGGCGGCACTTCACTCTGTTTTGGCGCAACAATGTTTCCCCACGAGTTGCACACCATGTCACCTTTGTTCGATACCAAGCCAATTTCCACAGCAGGGGAGAGCGAAAATAAAGACTGCCTTAGCATGCCCAATTCGTCAGCGCTGCAACTAAATTGTGTGTGCTCGTGTTTAGAAAAAAATGCATCCAACCTAGAAAACACTTGCGACAGAGAAAGGCTAATACTGTCGGTTTTATGGGTAAACATTTGCTGCCTATTCTCATGAGAATGGTGAATAAGCAACATATTGACAATAAAAATAGGGGGAATAATCAGTAGTACAGAAAGAAAAAACAGTTTTACCAACGAGCTTTTAGAAATAGGAAGCTCTCGAAGTTTATACATTACTTGTAACCATGGTTCAAAAATAAAGAGTACGATGAATAACAGCCCGTGATTTTTATTAACCGATGAGCTCTGAGCTGGATGGCGCTTTGCCAACGTACTGCAAAAGGAGGTAGATGCTTTCTTGATCTAAAGCGACACGACGAAACAGATCGGCAAACACCGTATCGCCGCCAAAACATTGGTGAATGTAGCCATTAATTTCATCAGAGGTGTAGCCTTCAACGTATAAGGTGCGAACCCATTGGTACTCAACGGAACGTAAATTTTTAAGGGTGTCTTCCCCGAGTTTTACCGTTTGATTCATCTTCCACCTGACTAGCCATCGTGCCTTGATTTATGAGTGCTACGAGCGAGCAACCGAATTAGAACATCGCCTTGTTAAGAAAATATGACAGTGAAAACTGGTCTGCGCATTTTGGAAGCAACTCTAAATTTTTAGTTAGGCAGGCGTAAAACTGTGTAAGCCCTAATCAATTCATAAAATAAATATTGCAATACAGAATGATGTTTGGTTAATATTAAAACGGTGTCCAGTAACCGTTTTATGAGAAGAATAACCATGAAATTAAAAACAATTGTCATCTCTACTTTCGTTTTATCGTTAACCGCAGCCAGCGCCCAAGCTTCCGTAGTAAAACGTTTCACTGATCGCGAAATCTGTAAAGCGGGTTTGGCGATGGCGTTAAATAAATCGCCTCAGCTTATTAATGCCGTGGGCGTAACTGGCGCAAACATCTTCTTGGCAGAAAAAAGCCGTAACCGTGATGACTGGGAATACCGCTGCGAAGTAAACAAAGAAACCATTCAGTTAGATGCCCGCAATAATAAACGTAAAGATGTATTGGTAGATGGCATCATCACGTACAACATCAATAAAAGTAAAAAAGTGATTGAAGTGAAGAAAAAGCGCAAAGGCACAGGCATCAACCGCAAAATCTACCGCCTAAACGAGCTGAATTAATTAGGCTGAGCGAGCTACCGTATTTAAGTGGAATAGTTTGGGAAGGCTGGGTTATTTCACATTATGGGGTGATTGGATCTGATAGATTGGTTTAACTCGGTTTTATTGCATTTGATTATACTCTATCTAAAACAATGATTTAAGCTGGAAGCTATTGTCCGGCAGATGTGCAAAAAGTCCAAAAGTGGGTGTTTAATTACCTCACTTTGGGATCTAATAAATTGTTACACGCCACCTGCGTAGATTAGCATTTTGATCAACACGAATAATTAAACATAAAAGGGCGCGGTAAACTGCAAATGCCTTGGACTAAAGAACATATTCAGTGGCTTCACGATACTGGTGAAGTAATCTCTATTTCAACAGGTAATGAAGTCCCTGTATTTGAGTTCGCTTACGATTTGACCAATAAAGAGGCAATGTCAGATTGGGCAAGACATTTTAGGAATCACTATTGTGCTGATGATGCAATAGAAATACTCAAGCCTCAAGGGATGACAAATAGAGATTATTTGTTAAATCTAAAGTTTCCGCATCAAACTAACAGCCCTGGGCCAAGTATCCGTGCAGGGGATTTTGCTGAAATCTTGGTTGCTGACTATTTGGTGTTTCTCCATGATTACTATGTTCCAAGAACTCGCTACGATCGGAAGATAATTGGTAATGAGTCATCCAAGGGTTCAGATGTTTTGGGGTTTAAGCAAACGAATCACGCCCCCTCCAGCAAAGACGAATTATTAATATACGAGGTCAAGGCTCGCCTTTCTGAGAACAATGCCAAAAATACTTTGCAAACCGCAATTGACGACAGTTCAAAAGATGAGGCTAGACTTGCGGAGTCATTAAACGGTGCAAAGCAAAGGCTATATGATCAGAGAGATTTTGCTGGAATGGGCATCATCTCAAGATTCCAACAAAATGTTGACCACCCATATAAAACAAAATTTGGTGCAGCAGCTGTTCTGACTGATAGTTCATGTTGCGTCGAAACCTTAGCTGAAGCTTCAACTAAGGAGCATTCATCCCCAACGCACTTGGAGATGATAGTGATTAGAGGCCCTTTATTGATGTCTTTGGTTCATGATCTATACGAGAGGGCAGCAAATGAAGCTTGAACAGTCCTCAAAGAAAATGCTGGCAATTACAAAGTCGAAAGCAAAGATGTATGAATTTGCTATTGATGAAGCATCTCATATAGAGCTACCTGTCGATCCGCGTAAATTATTGATTACGACTATTGGGATATTGGGCGACCTATCCGCTATCGAAGCTCGTGGAGAACTACAGGTTGGAGAAACTGATGAGCATGAAGAGTTAAAGTCTGAGCTAATATCCGTTGGGCAATATTTTGATGCTTTGATTCAATCTCATCTGGCTGATGAGATGATTATCTATCTAAAGATTATAGGTTCGGCAGCCTACTACTTAGCGAACATGCCAGGCAGCTCCTTCGTTCTGGCCAAAAGTTTGGTCTATAAAACAGAACTGCTCACTGACACTAATCTTGAGGGAATTTTGATATGGATATTAAAGTCCAACTTTGAAGAAGATTGGTATCGCGTCGAAAGAACTTATTTAACGCAAGCAATAGATAGTGTCGGCTACGCCACTCGAAGCTTCTTTGGTTTAAATCTTGATGCCCAGAGCTTTAAACAGGCAATACAGTGCTTAAGGAATGAAGTTTATGAAAAAGGTTCTGATAGAGAGCTTTTTTTTGCCGACATTATTTCTTCTATCCTGCTAAGAAAGCTCGAAAACTCTTCAATAATCTGTTTGCCGAAATATACACAAATCCCCTTAGAACAATGGGTAAATGTAATTACTAAGCCGACATTTGTTCAAGAATTTTGGCCTGCTCAGAGGTTGCTGGGCGAGCAAGGAGTTTTGTCTGGTGCATCTGCTGTTGTGCAAATGCCCACTAGTGCGGGAAAGACAAAATCTACAGAATTAATAATTAGAAGCTCGTTTTTGTCTGGGCGCTCTGACGTTGCTGTAATCGTCGCGCCATTCAGAGCCTTATGTAGGGAGATTACCGCTACATTTGAACACGCATTTGAAGGTGAAGATCTAAATATCAATGAATTGCAGGATGTTCTGGATATTTCCGATAGTGATGACGTTCTTATAAGACTTTTAACCGGAGAAACTGATCAGGAAGGAATAGCTACCAAGTCTATAGTTGTTACCACACCGGAGAAACTTGTTTATCTTCTTAGACATGAACCCGCTTTAGCTGACTCAATCGGCTTGCTTATTTTTGACGAAGGGCATCAATTTGACACTGGAAAGAGAGGTGTTACCTACGAGCTATTGATGGCCTACCTCAAATCTCGCGTAGGTGATGATGTTCAGAAGGTATTGATATCCGCAGTAATGGCTAACGCAAACTCAATTGGTGAATGGCTGAATGGAGACGCCGGCATTGAGATTCAAGGAGCTGGATGTTTACCAACAGTACGAAGTACAGCCTTTGCAAGCTGGCAAACAGCAATGGGTCAACTTCAATATATCGATCAAGATCGTGAGGCTGATAGAGATTTCTTCGTTCCTAGAGTGATTGAGCAAATAAACCTCGGAACGAGAGGCCGAGAGAGGAACGCTCGGCTTTTTCCCGCCAAAAACGATAACCCCAGCGTCGCAGCTTATTTAGGGGTTAAATTATGCCATCAAGGACCTGTTGCTATCTTCTGCGGTGTAAAGAGTACTGTTACGTCAATATGCGATCTTTTAGTTGATTACTACGAAAGAGGTCTTGCTTTACCACCACCTAGCATTTCTAGCGATCAAAGCGAATTAGACAAAATTGCTTACCTTTCCAGTTTGCATTTTGGAGATGAGTTTATATTTACTCGTTCGATTTCTCTTGGAATATTGCCGCATAGCTCAAACATTCCTAATGGTATCCGTGTTTCTGTAGAGTGGGCCATGGAATCCAATAAGTCAGTGTTGGTAGTGTGTACCTCAACTCTTGCCCAGGGGGTGAATCTTCCAATCAGATACTTAGTTGTTTCAAGTACATTTCAAGCAGGACAAGAGATCAGCACACGAGACTTCCATAATCTCATCGGGCGGGCAGGTAGAGCTGGATACCATACCGAAGGGAGTGTTATTTTTGCTGATACACACGTTTTTGATAAGCGCAATAATTTTCGTGAAAGGTGGCGATGGCAAAGAGCAATGCATTTGCTCGATTTTACTAATGCGGAGGACTGCGCCAGTAGCCTACTTGACTTGACCTCGCCATTTGATTTTGTAGAACTTAATGTTGATGTTATCCAGTTCATCGCAAACCCAGGCGGCTATAGACAAAGCTGTATAGACGCAGGAAATCAAAACGCTATTGATATCAGTTCGCTACTGGATCAGATGGATTATAAAGAAGCTTTAATCGAAGCAATAGAAAGCTATTTTTTATCCTATTTGAAAGATAATCCAAATGCGCCTCAAACATTCTTTGATGAGTTGGCTCAAGGAACATTAGCTTACTTTTTGTCAGACGACGATCAGAAACAAAAGCTACGGGCGGCATTTTCTCTTATCGCGAGTAGAGTTCTTTCTGTGCCTGAAGAGAAAAGGCAATTCTTCGGAAAATCGTTGCTGGGGTTGAAAAATCTATTCTTAATCGAAAATTGGCTTGATGAAAATTGGGGCGAAGTAGCACAAGCTCAAAGTTCCGATGAACTTCTTGTGATTTGCTGGCCATTGCTATCTCAGCTCAATAACAACAAGATGTTTCTTAAAATAAAGCCTGAAAACGTTATATTAGATTTTACAAAATTATGGATTTCAGGAAGTAGTTACACTGATCTGCATGGTCATTTGGAGCAATCAGGTGCTTATTATCAAGCTGGGTCGCAGCGCAGAAATATTAAAATGGACCATGTAGTAGACTTGGCTGACGGTGCGCTTTCTTTTGATTCCATGTTATATGTCGGAGCAATTGCTGATGTGGCTGAGGGTAAAGGATTAAGCGATGATGTATTGGAGCTTCTTAGGAGGTTGCAAACACGTCTAAAGCTTGGGCTGTCAAATAGCCTTGAAATGTGGCTCTATTCTCAGGGTTATGTTGATAGAGAGGTTTGTAAGACCCTTGGTTCTGTTCTTAATGGTCAAGGAGTAGATTCTGATGTGTTCGATTCCGATATTTTGAAGACATACCATCAAGTTGTAAGTGAGTGTATTAGTAAGCTTCCATCGTACTTTAGTGGTTAAGCTGCCGTGTAACAAAGCGCCGCTGTCGTACAAATTTTCCGCTGCGCTCTATATTTGCCGCTGAGCGCGGTGCTAAATAGCAAAAAATGAATAGCCATCGACTCATAAGTCACATGTGAGCTTTTATTTTCCGAAACTAAACTTGTCTGACCTGTATGGGTTTGGGCATCAACACCAACTCACTTCTGTCCAATTTTGAGTCAACTTCGTTTCTACTGATTTGTGATCACCAAGCGATTCTGTCGTATTCATTATATTAAATCTACGTATTAGCAAAGTGGTTAATCTGTTCAAGTTAAGGGCGTTTGTAGACTCGGCTTCTTTTAAAGGTACTAACCTTTAGCCTTTGAGTTGCGTACGCTACTTTCAACGAGTTAGCATAACGTAGTATATATTCAATGGTTTCAGCTTTGGTTCGAGTTTCTAGGGGGATAAATGTTAGAGATAAAACCACTGATAGGGCTACTGTTTTTCTCGTGGAGTCTAGTCTATTTTTATCATCTTGTTGTTTATTCTTTGGGCGATAAGAAACACATTCATCAGTTAGTCGATAATTTAGCCAAAGAGCCAGAGATCTTTAAGCGTAAAAATTACATTGCTATGAATAGTATGGGGGCAGGTGGTTTATTCTCATACTTTTGCTTAGTTTATCCCTTTGTAAGGCATCGAAGAAGAGAGCGTAAGTGTTCTTTTGATGTTTTTATGTTTTTGAATTGGCTATTTTTTATGACTGTCCTCTACCTCTTCTTTTTCGTATAAAAGAGGAATGCAATGGTCGTTTTAGCTGGGACTAAGCGCCTTTTATTCACATCACTTAATACCAATGTGGGCAGCAAGCTGGCGATGGTGAGCGTCGTTCTTGTCGGTAGTATTGATTTACAAAAGATAAGTAAAATAGCTTAAAGAAACGCACCGAGACGCTATACAATACCCGCGTTGCGAGATCGCAGCATGAAATACTCATTCACTGAAAACCGTAAAGTAGCCACCTATGTCTAAAGAGTTCGATTTCACTACAGAATACACCCTCGATAAAACCTTTCTTGCAGAGTGTTATGATCAAACTAGCCAGCCTGTTGAATTTCCAAAAGCCTATTTAAAAGGCGTACTGTTTCTTATTTTTGGTGTGGTTTTATTAGAATTTGAGCTATTACCTAACGGTTATGTTGGTTGGTTCTTCATTGTTTTGAGTGTTGTTGAGGCGTGCAGTGTCTATTTTAAGAGAACGTGGTGGCTATGGCGACAAACCTTCGGCACGAAATCCAGCAGCAAGGTGGTACTTCAAGTTGGCTCTAACGGCATGAGCTATAAAAGCGGTAAAAACACCCGTAGCATCGCTTGGAGTGAAATCGACCAACTGCAACAAACTGATTTAGGCTTTATCCTTCATATGGGTAAACAGCGCCAATATGTCAGTAAATCTTGCTTAAATGATGAGGTGATCGCGTTCATTGTTGAGCAGCACGCCGCATCAAAATCGAACTAACGCCAATGTGCGCATCATGCAGGTAACAAAACCAACTGTTGTCTGCTTCTGAAAAGAACCAAAAGTAAACAGCTTTTGAGTTTAAAAAGTATAAGAGTAAGAAAAGCCAGATGTTTTTGGCATCTGGCTGAATCAAAATCAATAGATAACGCGGGCAGAGCAATACCAGTTAAGCTGGGTGTTCGCAGGTGTGCGTCATCACAAAGCCCGAGTGTGAAATCTAGTTAAGGCATGTAAACCAATTCTTTTGATACTAGAATTGTTGAGCGAGTCCAGTCTACGAAGTTCAGTTCATCGGCATAAAACTTTTTAATGAAATCCTGCACCTTCTTCGTCGGCCATTCTTTTTCAAGATACTCTTGCTCGATCCAAATTTCTGCTACACCATCAAACTCTGGAAGTAGACCAGTACGCACGCTCACTACGGCTTCACGCTCTGGAATGTCTAAGGTGTGAGTTTGAATGTATCGTTTTACGCCCAATGCTTCAAAAGAACCTTCCCCTCCCGCTGCCGGATGTTGATTTGACCAATAATCCAGAAATTGATCGCGAGTCATACCCGACTTGCGGCTCATGAGGTAGCTGATTTTAACCATTGGTTTTGCATCACTCGCTTCAGCCGTTGGCTTTTGAGGTGTCCCAGCTGCGGATCCATTGCCAGCCATACTGAGTGAAGGTATTAGCAAAGCCAGTGACAATAAGCCGGATAGGATTAAGCTTTTGTTGAAGTTAGGTAGTGTTTTAATCATTGCTAGTGTTCTCCAGTTTCCATGAAAACGGCTTTATACCGTTTAAAAAATTATTTGCTGAGCACTCTACAAAGGCAGTGCTTAGCGTTCTGTTACCAGTAGACGTTTCTTTGTCTGATTTATGGTATAAAATATCCATAAGGATCTTTATCACCGTTGGTATCTTTTATATACCATAAGACTTTTAGTGTATTAAGATCAAGTACGCACTGTTTATAAACTAGATATATAAAAGGTAACTAATGAACAAAAACAATGAGTTACACTCTGAAAAAGGTTGTTCTGAAAATCAGGAATGTCCGGTGACTAACGCAATGGACGTTATCGGCGGGAAATGGAAGGTGATCATTTTGTATCATCTGAGGGATAATACGTTGCGGTTTGGCGAGCTTAGAAAGCGTATTCCTAAGATCACTCAGAAGATGCTGACACAACAGTTACGTGAGTTGGAGTCGAATCATTTGGTTGAGCGCAAAGTCTATGCGGAAGTGCCGCCTAGGGTTGAATATACGAGTACGTACATCGCTGATGAGCTGAGACCAATAATGGACATGCTGTGTGATTGGAGCCAACGCCATCAGGAACAATTAAACCCTGATGTAGAGCAAGTGTCTTGATTGAAGAATTGGTAATTAGGGTTATGCAGAAAAAGGCTTTGCCCGACGGGTTATGACTAAAATGCGTATTCACCACACAACATTTTTGAAAAGCGAGCTTATGTAGCTCGCTTTTTTGTTTTGTATTGTAGTAGGGGCTTGAATGCTTCAGGGCTGTTAGAATTCACCAAAGCATTCTTTGTAAGGCTGCCAGCCTGGGCTTGTAATCTTTAAGTTTTTCCGATCAGATACGAATAAGCTAAAGATGTCACTAAAAAGTACCCTTTTTAATGATTCTATTTCACAAAAATCTTCTACATCTATAGCATCCCAACTGGAGCCGGAAAAATTGAGAATTTTTAAGTTTTTTGAGCCTTTGAATGGCCATGAATGAAGAAAACCAATGTGCTCGCAGCTCATAATATATAGGCCTTCTAAATTCTGAGCCATTTCTACTGAGAAATTGAGTTCACACGTTGGTAAATTCTCTAAAGTCAGGTGTTTTAGCTTTAAATGTTCCAACCTTGATAAGTTGAAATCAGAAACTGGTCCATTAATACAAAGTTCTTCAACACTGGTGGGGATCAGCTCTAAAGATTGATGAATAGGGTTGGTAAACTCTAGCCCTGGTGTTTTAAATTTTACCCGTAATTTCTTCAGTGTTTTTAATTCTGCTATCGATTGACACGGGTCTGCCTCACAGTCGAATGTGATTATCAGTTCCTCGATGTTTGTTTGATTTAACACGGAGAAATCTAAGTCAGAAGATGTATGTAACGTCAGCTCTTTTAGTTTCGTGCATTTTGCAATTTCATTTAAATGCTCTTGAGTTAAATGAGGAGATTCGCCAAATAGGATGGCTTCAATATTTTCGGAAGACGATAAATTGGACAAATTAAGAGTGAGGAAATGTTTCCTAGCCATGTTTTCTTCTCTGAACATTCTTAGAATGCGAGTTTTTTTTGTAATCAGCTTTTTATAGTCACTTCCGTCAAGAAAAGTTCCTGTAATGTATGGCATTTAGATATTTCCTTCATATACCGCTTAAGGTGAAATTAGAACGTTGTAAATATATAGTCCTTGTCGTTAAATTCCATAAAAATATTCAATTTATCAATAAAATAAATAAAACTTACTTTAGAAATTCCATTTGGCTTTACCAATCATCCTTTAGATTGCGATTTAATTTTTTGGCTGATCTCTCCCGGTGTGGCCAGAACAAAGGTATTAAATTCTCGGGTCATGTGGGCTTGGTCTGAAAAGCCTTGATGGAAGGCGAGATCACTGAGGGAAATATCGGGGTTTTCTCTTAAGGCCAGCACACTAGCATGCACTCGGCGCAGGCGTTGAAAATACTTTGGACTCATGCCTATCCATTTACGAAAGTTTCGCTCGATTTGCCTTTGGTGTTGTTGGAATTGCTCGCCAATTTTCCCTTGCTTGGTTTGGTTAAGCAGCAGTGCCCTGTTGGTTAAAATAGGGCTATTTAGCTCTGCATGCTGCACACACCACCGGTAGAGGGCAGTGAGGTGAGCGCCATGGCTGCTTTGGCTTCTGAGCTGAGTGTATAAATCGGTAATAGGGGAGGAATGGGGGCGACTTTCTTCATTAGAAAAAGCCGGATCAGAAAGGCCAGCATGCAGCGATAAAGGCATCATGCCCGGGTGAAAACGTATGCCACAAAGCCATGTATTGTCCGTCAACTCAATGGTTTGCGTTTTCTTACTGTATGGCTGAACAACAAAAGGCGCTTTGATGGTAGCGCCATCTAACTTAGCTTCTCCTTGCAGTAAAAAGGTGACACCTGAACCACCGTCACAATACAAAGGTTTTGTGACGGCGTTGTGTTCCCCTTTAGCCACTTTAACTGACCATATTGCTTGAATATGATCAGCCAGTTTGTGCTTAGGTTTTACAATTCTAAAGTCCATTCTAGCTCTTTATCGACTAACTGGATAAGCTGCCAATCTCAGGTTTGAATATTTTCGCGACTCGATTCCAACTATTAATGGCGTTCACGGCGAGTGTTAACGCTACCACACCTTGTTCACCAAAAGCAGTAAGTGTGGATTGGTAATCTTGCTCTGTGGCGTTGCTATCGCGGGTGATTGTTTCTGCCCAGTGTAGCGCTACTTTTTCATCTTCGCTGTATATTGGTGTGTCTCGCCATGCGCTTAGGCCGATCAGCCTGTGTTCAGATTCGCCATTATTTAGCGCTTCTTTGCTGTGCATATCAATGCAAAAAGCGCATTGGTTGATTTGTGAAATGCGTAATTTTATTAGTTCCCATAGGGGCAGTGAAAGAAACGGCTGCTGTTCAAATTGGTTACGAAGGTATTTTTCTTGCTCTAATAGAATGTGAAAGCCTTCTGGTGCGGCGTTGAAATAATCGAGTCTTGTTGTCATCACGTTTTCTCCTTTTGCTGATGTGGTTAAGTTAAAACAGCGACGAAAGTAATGATTGAAGATTTTCGACATCTGCGTATTTGCTTTACCGATTTTTTAAAATAGGTGTTTGGGTCTGTTAAGCAATGCTTGATTTAACCTTACGCCTGTAAGTATGAAAGAGTGACTTCTGCACTGGATTTATGCTTTTAAAACAGTAAGCTGTACACAAATTAGCAAAGGCGTTCAAAATTGGTAAACCAAGGAAAAAGCATGCGTTACTACACTGAAATGGTCACTGAAGATCCAAGTCCGGGCTTAAACATTGTTGAACGACAAACGGATGGTTCGGAAGCCGTTGTCTGGTATTTACAAACTCAACACAGCCGTTTGATCCTCTGTGAAGTGCAAGGGGAGCACCTGTTACTGGGTGACTGGGATGGACATTTCAGCCGTTTTCATATTCCCACTCAAACTTTAACCCATACTCAAACTTTGCCAGCTAGGATCAGCACAGGGGCGGTATTGTCCCAAAGTGGGCTCTTTATTCTGGTCACTTTCACTAATGACAACGATTATAACTTACCTACTTTGGTGCGTTTGGACGCTCAAAACTTATCTGTGCTGCGCGATCACAGGCTGCCTTTGCAAAAAGACGATGAAGATGATGAGGTTGATTGTTATAGGCTGGATGTGTTCCGCCCATTAGAGCTAATGCCAGGTGAGCTTTGGATGTATTGCTGTAATGCGAGTAGTGGCAGAAGTAAGCCAAAAGAGCATGAATTTTATCGCCTTGAAATGCTGACGGGAAAAGAGTCTCTTATTTCGTTGCCGGATGTGGGGAATGCAAACGATGAAGTCTGCATGCCTGCTCTGAATTTGGCGCTGAATCTTGGGGTAATGCTGAGCTGGGATGCGGTGAAGTTGATTGAAAATAGTGGAGAGCATCATGGTGAGAAGGCCATCGAGCTGGCTCTGAAGCTGTTTGATATTAACAAATGTGAAGTGCTCAGAACCCTGCCACTGCGTACTTACCGTTTTTCTGAATTGGATCAATTGTGCATCGATTTGGATGTTCTGCTGGCTGGGCCGGAAGAAGATCTGCGTGATTATTGCTCTGAGTTGTCTGATCTGTATGAAGAGCTTGAATCAATGTGCTGGCAGGAGGACAAACTGCGATTGACGTTCCGAGATCAGACTGTGCTGATGGATATTGAGGGAAATCGCGAGGTTATTCCACCAAAAGAGGACGTTCAGCGCAATTGGCTACCCGATGTTAAACTTGCACAAAAGCTGGGACCATGCCATTTGATTCGAATTGCAGAGCCGGAGCAAGCGCTACAGAAAATGGTGTCTATGTGCCAAAACGTCGAGGCTTTCCGTCGTGGTAACATGCTGACTTTTGCGTTTTTCGATGGCCAAGAAAACAGAGTGGAGCCCCAAGAGTTTTTTGAACAGCATGTTCAGCAGCATGGGGAGTTGATGAAGCAAATGGTTACCGCTTATTGTGATTATTTGGATACTACTCTTCTTAAAACTAATTTGTGGGAATGGTGTGGCTCGGAAGGGGCGCTTTGTTATGTGGTGCAGGCGTTGGCTTCTACTGGAGATGTTGAATTGCTGCCTCTGATTGATCGTTATGTTTCTTTTATCGATTCTGATCATGAATCTTTCGTGAGGGAGGAATTGGTTCCTTATATTCAGACTAAGTTCAGTGAAGATCTGCCGATTGTTCAGGAAATCATCCGTTCAGCGGAGTACGACGACGGAGAGTGGTACGAAGAAGATTGATTTTTTATTCGGCAGATTTATTTTGTTTAAGCAGAGCTGCTCTGCTTAAACGATCAGCTTAAATTTTGCGTGTAGCTCTTCAAGCGCAAGCTCGACATTAGGCTCCGGGCGGTTCAAATGTGTAATCAACGTCATGAAGTAACAGTCTAAGATAAGTGGCATTTTTTCGGCAGCGATGGTTTGTTCACTCGCAGATTGAAATAAGGCCTGATTGAACGACTGGTAATAGTCTAAATCCCAAATTACTTCTTTTAGCAGCGCTCGACTGAGTTCTACGTTCGTAAAATAGTAACGATAGTATTGCTCTGTGAGCGCTAGCCCAATCTCAACATCTGTTTTTCCCTCTGCATTTTCTAACGTATCTTGGCTGATGGCGGTGAGTTGTTCCAACATTCCTTCACGAAGGATCGACAGTTTTGTGGGGAAATGGCTGAACACCGTGCCATCTGCCACGCCTGCTTGCTTCGCGATTTGTCTGGTTGTTGTCGCTTCGTAGCCATTTTGCGCAAAAGATCCCCATGCAGCTTGTAAGATCTTTTCTCTGGTTTGTTGTCGCTTTGTCATGAATACATCCACTTTAAGAGTCTGAAAAGATAATACCTTTAACCACTTTTATTGACAAACTGAGCGCGCTCAATTATAAAAAGTGAGCGTGCTCATTTATAGTCGGTGACAGGTGAAGTAGTCGCTATTCACTGGCTGATCAGTAGCTAATAAATTGGTTAATAAAAGGAATCGACAATGTATGCATTAAATAAGCTAGGCCAAGGGCTGATCTTTTTACCGACGATATTTTTATTCTCGTATGTTTTGAGGCCCATTATGATGTTGATACTCATTCCAGCTTGTCTGGTTTTCTTTACCTTAATTGGCGGTAAAGAGATGAGAAGGGAGATAAAAGCACTGGTGCTTTCGGATTTATTGCCAGACTTGTTTGCTGACTTATTTTCTGAATGGACAAGCGATAAGCGATCACACACCAAACTTCAAAAAAGCGAGTATGCAAAAAGGTAGGGCGGAAAGAAGCATGCGCCGCTGCCGAACATTAAGGTTTGCTCTGAATCATTCAGTAAACAAAGGGTGGTGTGATTCCACCCTTTGTTTTGGTTATTAACATCCTGAGAGCAAGGATAGGGCGTTATAACAACGGGTTTATTTTAGATCAAATCGATCCGCATTCATGACTTTGACCCAAGCTGCGATAAAGTCGGCCACAAACTTTTCTTTAGCATCATCACAGGCGTACACTTCTGCGATGGCACGAAGCTGGGAGTTAGAGCCAAAGACGAGATCAACACGAGTGGCCGACCATTTTTTCTTTCCTGTGGTTCGATCAGTTCCTAAATAAGCGCTGTTGTAAGGACAAACTGGTTTCCATTCTGTTGCCATGTCTACCAGGTTGATGAAGAAGTCGTTGCTCAACACGCCTACTTTATCGGTAAATACGCCGTGTGGGGTGTTGTTGTGGTTAGCGCCTAATACACGAAGCCCACCGATTAATACGGTCATTTCAGGTGCGGTTAAGCCAAGTAATTGTGCTTTATCCAGCAGCATTTTTTCTGCGGTGACCGAGAGCAGTTTGTTGGCAAAGTTACGGAAACCATCGGCTTCTGGTTCGAGTACCGCAAATGACGCTTCATCGGTTTGTTCTGTTACGGCGTCTACACGACCTAGGCTGAAGGGAACCTTGACGTTAAAACCACCGTCTTTGGCTGCTTTTTCGATAGCAAGGTTACCAGCCAGTACAATCAGATCGGCAAAAGAGATACCGCGTTCACGGGTATTAAAATCAGTTTGAATGGCTTCTAGAGTCGCTAGTACTTTATCGAGTTGCTCTGGTTGGTTCGCTTCCCAATATCGTTGCGGGGCTAAACGAATCCGCGCGCCGTTTGCCCCGCCTCGGTAGTCGGAACCACGGAAGGTGGAAGCGCTAGACCACGCCGTGTAAACCAGCTCTGAAACACTGAGCCCTGAATTTAAAATTTTATGTTTTAGCTCAGTGATCTCGATATCAGAAAGTGGAGAAAAGCGAGCTTGTGGTAGTGGGTCTTGCCAAATCAGATCTTCTGATGGTACTTCTTCACCAAGATAGCGGCTTTTGGGCCCCATATCGCGGTGAGTCAACTTAAACCAAGCACGAGCAAACGCATCGGCAAATTGATCGGGGTTGTCATGAAAGCGTTTTGAAATTGGGCCGTAAATAGGGTCCATGAGCATTGCCATGTCTGCGGTTGTCATGATGGTTTTCGCTTTTTGGGAGGCATCATGGGCTTTGGGTGCCATGTGCTGTTCATTCACGCCGATCGCTTCCCATTGCCAAGCTCCTGCCGGACTTTTTACGAGCTCCCAATCATAGCCAAACAGCATATCAAAATAACCGTTATCCCAAGCTATTGGGTTTGGTGTCCATGCGCCTTCAATGCCGCTGGTGGTGGTGTCATCCCCTTTACCCGTGCCAAAGCTATTTTTCCAACCAAAGCCCATTTCTTCTAGTGGTGCTGCTTCGGGTTCTGGCCCCATGTTGGCTTCAGGGCCTGCGCCATGGGCTTTACCAAAGGTATGGCCGCCAGCCACCAGTGCCACGGTTTCTTCATCGTTCATGCCCATGCGAGCGAAGGTGTCGCGAATATCACGACCTGATGCCAGCACGTTAGGATCGCCATTAGGGCCTTCAGGGTTCACGTAAATAAGGCCCATTTGTACAGCGGCTAATGGCTTTTCTAGTGCTCGTTCGCCCAGTTCTTTTTCGCCAGAGTAGCGTTCATCGCCGAGCCATTCGTTTTCCGATCCCCAGTAGATGTCTTCTTCGGGCTCCCAAATATCAGCACGACCGCCTGCAAAGCCATAGGTGGGTAGGCCCATGGATTCAATAGCAACGTTACCAGCAAGAATGAATAAGTCGGCCCAAGACAAGCTCTTGCCATATTTTTGTTTTACAGGCCAAAGCAGACGACGAGCTTTATCTAAGTTGCCATTATCTGGCCAACTGTTTAGAGGCGCAAAGCGTTGATTACCTGTATTTGCGCCCCCACGGCCATCTGAAGTGCGGTATGTGCCTGCGGTGTGCCATGCCATGCGGATCATGAAAGGGCCATAATGACCATAGTCGGCAGGCCACCAATCTTGGGAGTCGGTCATGAGGGTTTCAAGATCGGCTTTTACGGCTTTTAAGTCTAATGCTTTAAAGGCTTCGGCGTAGTTAAAGTCTTCATCTAGCGGGTTCGATTTTTTGTCGTTCTGGTGCAGTATTTTTAGGTTTAATTGGTTCGGCCACCAATCAGCATTTTTTGTCGCTTTTCCACCTAGAGTTGCATTTCTACTGTGCATTATTGGGCACATGCCAGAGTTACTTGTGTGTTCACTGTTCATATCTATCTCCTTACTGCAAATTAAAATAAATATTTTCAAAAGTAACCCACCACGGACAAGGTGTCGGTTAGGGAAGTAAGCCTTACTGTTAAAGTGGTCACTTTGTTTAAGAATGACAGTAAGTCGTTATAATTTCAGATACTTTTTCCCTATACTTCTGATAGGAGAAATCGATGAATATCATACTGGCAGTGGAGGGTGGGATAGATGAGTGGATAAGGCTGAGAGCGGGTTTTCCATACCACGAAGATGACAGTAATGGACTCTGGCTGGTGTGCTCATAAATAGGCTAATGCGAAAAGGTGTGATTGTCAGGGCGAAAAAATCAGGAGCCAAGTTGCCCCTGATTTTAGTTGGATTACGTGACGTGGTAACGAGTAGGGGAGCTACAGTTTGAAGAAAGCCAATTGTTCTTTTTGACCTTCAGACAGTTCTGATAGGTGGTTACTGGCTTGCGCACTTTCTTTGATCCCTTCCACATTTTGATTAATGCTTTCGGTAATGATGTTCACGTTTTCACTGATGGAAGAAATGGCTCGGCTTTGTTCATTGGCTGCTTCTGCCATTTCGGCATTGGTTTCTGAAATGTTCTCAATGGATCGTGAGATCAGTTTAAGCTGCTCGCTTGTGCCTTCACTCATTTCCGTTGTTTCTTTTATGGTAGAGATAGATTGCTCTACAGAGCGTACAACCAGTTGTGATTTTACTTGTAGCTCTTCAATGATTTGCTGAATGTCTTGGGTGGAGTTTTGGGTTTTACCTGCCAATACTCTGACTTCATCGGCAACCACGGCAAAGCCACGGCCAAGTTCGCCTGCACGTGCGGCTTCAATGGCAGCGTTAAGGGCTAACAAATTGGTCTGCTCTGAGATGGTATTAATGACCGTAATCACTTCATTAATTTTTTCTGTTTGCTCATTCAGTACCATGACTTCATTAGAGGTCTCGTTCATTTGATTTGATAAACGAGAGCTTAGTCTTGCGGCATCATCGGCTTTTTGGCTACCTGAAATACTCAGTTCCAGTACGTCTTTTGCCATGTTATCGGCTTGCGTTGCTGAAGCATCGACTTGCACCGCAGAAGAAGAGAGCTCGGTAATGGCTGCCGCCATCAAATCAACCTGAGCTTTTTGTTCAATAGCGTTAGCGTCACTTTGGGTCATGACGGCAGCAAGCTCTGTAGAGGCAGAAGAAACTTCGTCGCCCACATTGCGTAAGCTGGTCATCATGTTTTGAAGCTGAGTGACAAACTTATTGATGTCGCTTGAAATATCGGCAAGTTCATCATTGCCTTTTACGTCGAGTCGTTTTGTTAAATCGCCATTACCGCTCGCAAGTTCATGAATGGTTTGACGCAAGGCTAAAATTGGCTGATATAAGTGGTTTAAAACAAAATAAATTAATGCGCCACTGATGGCGATTAATATTATTGAACTTAATAGTTGTTGCTTGATTGATTCATTGGCTTGAGCGAAAATAGTTTCTTCATCGACGCTGATTAATAATGTCCATGTCTGTCCCTCTGTTAAAGATACTTTATTGTGGTAGGAAAGAATACCTGAATTATTAACCTCTGAACGAGTGAACCCTTGTTTTGATTGAGCAACATTAGACTCTAATTTAGGGTTATTAATAATATCCCGTAAAGAATCACCATAATTAATATTGTTACGAGAAGATAATATTGTATTTAAGTCGTTATCTAATAAGGTGATTGTTGCATTTTTAATAGGAAGGTAAGAGATAAAATCTGTTAAAGCGGTATTGGTGAAGTCCCCCATGATAACACCCGCGAACTTATTATTGATTGTCAGCGGTACAGCAACACCTAACCAAACTCGCTCATCATCTTGTGAGCCGTAAGGTGGGATCACCACGGTTCTGTCTTTTTCTTTTGCTAATTTATACCAAGGGCGGACACGTGGATCGTAGTTGTCTTTGGCTACGGTACGCATAGAAGTCTGGCCATTTTTCTGAATATTGAAGGAGTTACCTGTGTCTTCAAACCCGATAAATGAGGTGTCAAAATTACCGGAAGAGTGAATACTTTTCAAAATATCAAAGAGTTGAGCTTCGCTGAGGTCTTCATGGTTGAATTCTCTGCCATCTTCATGTTCAAAAAAGGCCGTTTTGCTTGCTACGATTCTTTTCAAGTTATCAAATAGCGCATCAATTTCTGCGGCTTTGACATTACTGATTGATTCAAGTTCATTAGATATTTGCTGTTCACTATAGTTTTTAAAATTACTATAAGAGAAAAACATAGTTAAGGTTAATGCGATTGATATTAACAATAAGGTAGAGGCTATAATTTTGCCTTTCAATCCTAAATTCATTGTCTTTATGCCCTTATAAAATACACACTGCTTTTAATTGAAATAAAATCGTAGAAGTATTTATCTTATATATTAATTATGTTTTGTTCTATTATTTATTTAAGTGTAATTAAGTTGGCTATTATTTGTATTTTATATTTGTTCATAAAATAAATAGATCACCTAGATTAATTGGAATAAATATCAAACAAATGAGGGTTTATTATTTATGGGTTCAATGATTACTTATTAAATTCTTTAATTGGTTTTCTGAATTTTCTTTTTAAGCTTGTCAGTAAACGGTATCTATTCATTAAAAGTACGTTGTTTTTGGGCTGATAAATTTTATGCGAGTGGTTATTCTACCTTATTATGAATAAATACACTTGTTAGCTTTGGTGCATATTGATAGGAGTTGTTGTTTTTATTACGAATTGGATGTTTGGGCTTTGGCTGCTTAGAAGAAACTTGCTTAATGGTTGAACATTTAGGCGGAAAAGTACTCGAACTTTTTAGAATTGGGGCGTTTTCCGTTAAATAATGACGAAATGAGTAAAATTAGTCCCCATTCGGTGCATTATTACTCTATAATCTGCCACCGTATTTTTGGTTAGGCTTTTGTTCGTTATTAGCCGTTAGTTTTAGGAACATCATAATGTCATTTTCATCACAACATTTTTCTCCGGAAATTGTGCAGGCTCTTACCGAATGCGGTTACGAAAAGCTAACGCCAATACAACAGCAAGCCATTCCACATGCTCGTCGTGGTCTTGATATTTTGGCTAATGCGCAAACGGGTACGGGAAAGACCGCCGCTTTTTCTCTGCCAATTATTCAAAAAATACTGGATAAGCCAAAGTCTAATAACCGTTGTCAAACTCGTGCATTGATTCTTGCGCCAACGCGTGAGCTAGTGGCTCAAATTGCAAAGAACATTGAAGATTACACTAAGTACACCTCAATGAGCGTGGCTGCGGTTTACGGTGGTGTGAAAATGTCTTCGCAAGTGAAGAAGCTTGAGCAGGGCGTGGATATTTTGGTTGCGACTCCAGGTCGTTTAATTGAGCACTTAGAGCTTAATAACGTCTCTTTAGTGAATTTAGAGTTCCTTGTGTTTGATGAAGCGGACCGTATGTTAGATATGGGCTTCATTTCTGCGATTCAAACCATCATGAGCGGTATTTCTACCAAACCACAAACCATGTTGTTCTCAGCCACTTTCTCGGCTCAAATGAATAAATTGGCGAATGAAATTTTACGTAAACCACAACGTATTTCTGTAGCGCGTGAAAACATTACTGCTGAAACCATTGCGCATGTGGTGTACCCAGTTGATGAAGATCGCAAGCGTGAGATGCTATCTGAGCTGATTGGTAAGAAAAACTGGCAACAAGTGTTGGTGTTTGTGAATTACAAAGAAACCGCAAACATGTTGCTGAAAGAGTTAAAGCTGGATGGTATTAAAGCCGTATTGTGCCACGGTGACAAAGCGCAAAGTGCACGTCGCCGTGCGTTAGATGAGTTTAAAGAAGGTAAAGCGCGTGTCATGATTGCAACAGACGTTGCTGCACGTGGGTTAGATATTCAAAACTTGCCTCATGTTGTGAATTTTGACATGCCATTCTTGGCGGAAGATTATGTTCACCGTATTGGCCGTACAGGACGTGCGGGGCAAAAAGGCCATGCAGTTTCTTTTGTAAGCCGTGAAGAAGAGCTGTCGTTACTGCAAGTAGAAGCGTTGATTGGCCACCGTATTTACCGTGTTGAATTACCAGGCTATGAGCCAGCAAACCGTGATGCGTTACTGCATAAAATGCACACTAAGTCTGCTTTTAGAGATCGTAAGAGTCGTACTAATAACCCAACGGATCAAGATCAGGGCTCTGCGGAGCGCCGCGCACGTCTACGTAATGTTATTCGTAATAAAAGCAAAATTACGTCGTTGAAAAAATAACACGACCTTAAAACATTCAACGCCAATAAGCGGTTTCGTTTATTGGCGTTTTTTGTATGTGTTAATCGTATTTGGTGAGTGGTAAATCTGCTTTTATATAGCCTCGAATACCTTCTTCCATAAAGTAATAATCCTCTAGCCCTTCACTTTCTAGAAGGTATTGTAACCATTGTATTTGTTTTCCTACTGCGTCATAAATCAGCAGGGTTTTTTGCTCTTCTTTTGCTCTTAATATTAGCCTGAGTATCCGATCGGAAGGGGCTAAGCGTGTGACTTTTCTAAGAATAACAATGTCTCTTTGGAGTGGTTCCCGAATGTCTACCACAATGGTGTTACGGTTGATTTTTTGTATGAACTCGGCAGGGGAGAGGGTGTGTTGAGATAATTTTTCTTGTGTGAGGAGTTTTTCGAGGGGGACGGGGCTTTCTCCAAGCAATGTGGCCTCATGCGGGTATGTTTTTGCCCAAGCAAATATGCCTAAATCAAATACGCTAATGTTACTGATGTTATTGCGAATGGCTTTTTCACCCGCTTGATAGGATTTTTTGCATGTGATGCCATTACAGTAAAAAACCATTAAGCGTTGATCTGTTTTTCTGATTCTTTTTAGTTCACTGATAAAACCAACGCCAGCAATACTGAGATGGACAGCTCCTCTTATACGTAGGGTGTCGTACTCATATTTAGAACGCACATCAATCACTATTACGTCGTTTAATTTTTCATACAGTTCATCATGAGAGATCACTGGCGTCATTTTGTAGATGTTGCGTAGCGGAAAGGCGGCTGACTCTTCAAAGGTAGAAGCGTGTAGAGAAGGGGAAAATAAGATAAATATGAGTATGACTATTTTTCCTATCACCTTATTACTCCAGTGATTTTCATGACTAAAAGAATTGTTTACTTAGCAATGAGTATAGCCTCTTGAGTATTCAGTGAGCTGCTCATTCGTAATTCAGGTTTAAACGTTCTTTTAAATAATTGATGAACAGCTGTGTACGGGTATGTTCATAGTCTAGTTTGGGATAGTAGGCATACACTGTGGTTTGTTCTACAGCGATGGAAGGCAGAACTTGCACTAAGCCGCCGCGTTCAATTTCTTCTCTGATCATTTCTCTACCAGCTTGCAAAATACCCATTCCGTATTTTGCACTATGGAAAAGGGCTTCTGGGTTGGTGGTGGCGAAGTTGCCTGAAATGGTAATGCGTTGCCCATTGGTTAAGATGATGTCTCGGCTGGTTTGTTCACCCCAGATCAACATATTGTGTTGGCTTAATTCTTCAACGGTCTTTGGCTCGCCATATTTTTTTAAGTAGCAGGGTGAGGCAAAAAATTCAGAGCGATGCTGAAAAAGAGGCGTGGCTTTAAAGCTAAGGGAGTTGAGTTGCTCTAACTCTCGGCTGATGAACACATCAAGGCTAAGTTCTGGGAGCTGCCCTGGAATGGTGGTTAAGAGTTGGACTTTGATTTGTGGGTAGCGGCGTAAAAATTCATCCAAATATTGGGCTAAAAATTTGGATCCAACAGCTAGAGTTGCGCCTATTTTTAACAGCCCTGCTGGGGTTTGATCAACCGATCGCGTTTCATCCACCAAAGACTGCCATTCATCCAATTGAATTTTTGACCGCTGATAAAACAATGCTCCAGCTTCAGTTTGGGTAAGGGTTCGTGTGGTTCGTTTTAGCAGCTGCACACCCACACGCTCTTCTAACCAATGAATGCGTTTACTCAGTGCCGAGCTAGTGGTGTTCATTTTTCTTGCTGCGGCGGTAAAGCTGCCTTCTTCCACTACTCGAATGTAACTTCGTACATTAACCAGCCAATCCATCATCGTTTCCTATTTTATTATTTCCCAATAGGATGCAATTCTTTTCCTGTATGGGTGATTATCATTTATTGTTCTTGAATATACACTATTCAGTATGAAAGAAGATAAAGAAAACTCATTTAATAAAATCCCTTTGTTTCTTGCGATGATGATCATTGCGACCGGACAAGTGGGTGTCAGCATTTATTTACCAGCATTACCTATGATCAGCCAAGACTTAGTGGTGGGGCAGGATCAGGTACAAGGGCTTGTTACTCTATTTTTAGTGGGCTTTGGAGCCTCACAACTTTTTTACGGCCCATTATCTGATGCTATTGGTCGGCGTCCTGTGTTCATTTTTGGTCAAGGCTTATATTTATTTGGCTCCTTGTTGTGTGTATTGCTGGCGGATAATTTTCATGCCTTATTGGTTGGTCGTTTATTGCAAGGTCTAGGAGCGGGCAGTGCTTCGGTATTGGGTCGAAGTGTATTAAGAGACAGTTACAGTGGTGCTGCGTTAACCAAAGCGCTGTCTTATATTTCGGTGACGGCTTCTGTATTGCCAATTGTAGCGCCAGTGGTGGGCGGTTGGATCACTTGGCACTTTGGCTGGCAGGCCGTGTTTGGCTTTGTGTTGATGTATTTACTGGCTATCTTAACCTTAGGTTGGTTTGTTTTACCGGAAACTCTGCCTTACGCGGTACGTAAATTTAATACAAGGCAGGTACTGGTGGATTACGGGAAGTTGATGCGTCAGCCACAGTTATTATGTAACGCTAGTTATAATTGGATCAGTTATTTAGCGGCGGTGGTTTCTGTCTCTTTGTTCCCTTTTATTCTACAAGGTGAACTGGGTTTAACGGCGGCAGAGTACGGCGAGGTGATGATCATTCCATCGGCTGGGCTAATGATCGGCAGCTTATTATTAAACAACTTAAATAAACGTTTTCAGACTAAGCAGCTAATGAGCGGTGCGTTTGTGCTGTCTGCCCTTGCGGGTATTTGGTTATTGGTTTTACCGATGTCTTTGTTTAATCTCATTGGGGCATTTACGCTATTGACTATTGCGCAAGGGATTACGTTTCCATTGGCATTAAGTTTGTTATTAGCGCCTTATTCTAAACAAGTCGGTGCGGTATCGGCACTTTCTGGTTCGGTTCAAATGGGCGTTTCGGGAATTTTGGGGGGCTTTTTAGTTCAGCATTGGGTGACCGATCAGGAAAGTTTGGGTGTGTTTTATTTGGTCGTATCAATATCGTTAATGTTGATATTAAAGCTGAGTTCTGTGCTGAAAAAGAAAGAAAAGCGAGCGGAGCGCCAAGTTTTTAATTAAGCCACTTTTACTTATTATAAAAGTGGCTGGTTATGACCTAATAAACGCAGATACTGCCTTAAGATATGGCGTGCTCCCTTTGCTCTCTTTGATCACTGGTTTTGGCTTGTTCCGTTAATTTAAGCGACGTTAGCTTTGCTTTGTAGCTGGTATAAAAAAACACAATCACAAAGGTGACGGTCATGAGCATCACAATAGTTGGAGCTGGGGCGCTGTCGATGAAAAAGCTCAGGTAAACACCTAAAAATGAGCTTAACACTGAAATAGCCAGTGATAAGAGCGCCATCGATTGGAACTTATTGGTCAGTAAAAAGGCAATGGCTCCTGGAGCGATAAGTAGCGCGATAACCAAAATCATACCGACTGCTTTCAGTGCGCCAACAATCGTAAGCGATAAAACGGCAAGTAGCCCATAGTGCAGAAAGTTAACAGGTAACCCGATTGCTTTGGCGTGTTGGTGATCAAATACGAACACCAATAAGTCTTTGCCTTTTAGTAAAATAAAGCTGGTTGCTACTAGTGCTATTGCGCCAGTTTCGAGTACGTCTTGCCATCCAATTCCTAGTACATCACCAAAGAGAATATGATCTAGGTGCACGCCAGATTCTATTTTGGTCATTAAGACAAGACCAAGCCCAAACATACCGGAAAAGACGACACCCATTACGGTATCTTCTTTAATACGGCTGTTTTCTTTTAAGTACCCGGTAGCGAGTGCACAGAACATGCCCGCAACAAAAGCGCCTACCGCATAGGGAATGGCTAACACATAAGCCAAGACAACTCCGGGCAAAACAGAGTGAGAGATGGCATCTCCCATTAAAGACCAACCTTTGAGCACTAAAAAGCAAGAAAGTAGGGCGGTTGGAATCGCAACGAGTAAAACAATAATAAATGCTTGTTGCATAAAAGGAAAAGCGAAAGGCAGAAGCATAGTATTAAGTAAATTTTCCATGATGCTTCCTTAATCTGAAGCCAAAGAGAGGGCTTGTTTTGCTTTGCGTTTTGCGGTTAACAAGCCGTGTTTTGGAGCGAAAACAAAAGCGGTAATGAAGGTGAGTGTTTGTAACACAACAATGATTCCACCTGTTGCGCCATCAACAAAATAACTTAGGTAGGCTCCTAAGAAAGATGTACCTGCGCCTATGAATACGCTGAGCATGATAACTCTAGGAAAACGATCACTCAGTAAATAGGCTGTTGCACCAGGTGTGACGACCATGGCAATCACCAAAAAAGCGCCAACGGTTTGAAGTGCAGCCACGGTGGAAGCACTTAATAACGTAAAAAAGAGAATTTTTAAATGGTTTGGGTTTAGCCCTATGCTTCTGGCGTGGTTTTCATCAAAAAAGACCACCATTAGGTCTTTCCATTTCAGTAGCAAGATAGCTAATGAGATCCCCCCAATGAGAACCAATTGAAGTGTGTCGGTTGGTGTAATGGCTAACACATTACCAAGCACAATGGTTTGGATGTTTACTGAGGTGGGAGACAGTGACACCATGAACAGACCAAGGCCAAAAAATGAAGTGAAGATCAGGCCGATGATGGCATCTTCTTTTAATTTGGTTCTTTGGCTTAAAAAAAGCATCGTAGTAGCCGCGAGACCACCTGATAGAAATGCACCAAAAGCAAAAGGTAAACCTAACATATACGCGCCAGCAACACCGGGCACAATAGAGTGTGATAGGGCATCACCAATCAGCGACCACCCTTTCAGCATTAAATACGCGGATAAAAAAGCGCAGACACCACCTACCAACGCGCTTACCCAAATGGCATTAACCATGTAGCTGTATTCAAAGGGCATTAAAAGGCTGTCTATCATGATTCAGCCCTCGACACAGGTCTGGCGTTATCTTCACCATACAGTACCACTGGACGTTCATGATCAGAAAGTACGGTGACTTGCCTTTCATCATCATCTTCATGCAGATCTTTTCCTGCTAAGATGAAGTGACGTAGAACACCACCAAATGCCTGTTGCAGGTTTTCTTGTGTGAAGACCTCGTCTGTGGTGCCTGAGGCTAAGATAGTCCGATTGATTAAGACCGTTCTATCACAAAACTCCGGAACACTACCAAGGTTGTGAGTCGAAACGAGTACCACTTTACCTTCGTCTCTTAACTCTTTGAGTAGGTCCATGATTTGATCTTCTGTTTGGACGTCTACTCCTGTAAAGGGCTCATCTAATAAAATGACTTGCCCTTTTTGTGCGAGTGCTCTAGCCAAAAACACTCGCTTTTTTTGCCCTCCTGATAACTCACCAATCTGACGTTGTCGAAATTCGCCCATATTGACTCTATCGAGTGCTGCTGTTACTTCGTCATGGTCAATTTTTTTGGGGATCCTAAGCATGTTCATGTGGCCATATCGTCCCATCATGACCACATCTTCAACTAATACTGGGAAGTTCCAATCAATCTCTTCACTTTGTGGTACATAAGCAACAAGGTTTTTTTTAAGCGCTTGTTTTACGGGCATCCCTAAAATTTCTACGCTGCCTTTCGCTAAAGAAACAAAGCCCATAATGGATTTAAATAACGTGGATTTACCACTGCCATTGATGCCAACCAAAGCAGTGATGGATCCTTTAGGCAGAGTAAAGCTGGCATCTTTTAGGGCAGTGTGACCGTTTTTATAGGTCACACTGATGTTATTTACTTCTAATCCACTCATTGGTTCGAAAGTCCTACCGCTACTGTTTTCATTGTGACTTTTAAAAGATCTAGGTATGTCGGAACTGGGCCATTTTCAGCACTGAGGGAGTCAACATAAAGTACGCCGGCGTAGTTTGCGCCTGTTTCACGCGCCACTTGTTTGGCAGGAGAGGCTGAAATGGTACTTTCACTGAATACGGCTTCAATCTTGTGTGCTCTTACTTTATCGATAACGTTACGAACTTGTTGAGGAGTGCCTTGTGCATCGGCATTGATAGGCCATAGGTAGAGCTCTTGTAAGCCAAGATCGCGCGCCATGTAGCTAAATGCGCCCTCGCTGGTGACTAACCATCGTTTTTCTTGTGGAACGCTCGCTAGCATGTCACGGAATGGTTTGACCGTTGCAACGATTTCTTCGCTATATTGTTTCGCATTTTGGTTATACACATCGGTATTTTTAGGGTCGTATTTGACCAGTGCTTTACGGATATTCTCTACATAAATCAGGGCATCTTGTGCCGACATCCAAGCATGTGGGTTGGGTTTACCAGAATATGGCCCTTGTGTGATGCCCATAGGCTCAATGCCTTCGGTAACAATAACGCTTGGTACATTTTGTAGGTTTTTAAAAAACTTATTAAACCACAGTTCAAGGTTAAGCCCGTTATAGACGATTAAGTCTGCATCTTGAGCTCGTAAAATATCGCCAGGGGTTGGTTGGTAGTTGTGAATTTCTGCATTCGGTTTAGTGATTGACTCGACAATGGCTGCATCACCAGCGACATTTTGGGCCATATCAGCAATCACAGTAAAAGTAGTGATCAGTTTAAATTTGCCATCTTGAGCTGCAAAAGCCTGAAATGAGAACAGTGATAATGCTAGAAATGCGCTTGAAATTCGCAACAAACGAGACATGAATATTTCCCTATATGGTTAAGATGGAAAAGATACTATCAAGGAAATAATGCCACTTCAATACAAATGAGAATTATTTTCGTTTGCGTTTGTATTTTCAAATCTGTGAAGTGAAATGTGTGAGCCAATTAAGTCTGATAACCTCATTTTTATTTTTTATAGTGTTTTCAACTACTTTAATTGTATTTAGTTACCACTTTAGTGTTATGTTATAATGTAACGCTTTGAATTTTATGGTGATTTTATGATCTTGCGCACAGCGGTGAGGTCAAATAAAGGAAATGATAATTACTATCATTAATGAAAGGAGTGTCACCATGAAAGCCGCTGTTGTCAGTCAATTTAAAGGAAAGCTTGATATTAAAGATATCCCAGTGCCAGAGGTGGGAGCGCGTGATGTACTAGTGAAAATACATGCTTGTGGTGTTTGCCATACTGATTTGCATGCGTGCCATGGTGACTGGCCCGTTAAGCCTAAACTGCCTCTTGTCCCCGGGCATGAAGGGGTTGGGGAAATCGTATCTGTGGGCTCGGAAATTCACCACTTAAAACAAGGCGACAGAGTCGGGGTTCCGTGGCTGTATTCTGCATGCGGTCATTGTGACTATTGTCTTGAAGGGCAAGAGACCTTATGCCTTGATCAACACAATGCGGGTTATTCTGTTGATGGTGGTTATGCTGAGTACTGTTTGGCCCATGGTGAGTACGTAGTAAAAGTGCCAGAAGGGTTAAGTTATGTAGATGCAGCGCCGTTATTCTGTGCTGGTGTTACCACCTATAAAGCCCTAAAAGTGACTTCGGTTAAGCCTGGCCAATGGGTCGCGATTGTTGGTGTTGGTGGGCTTGGGCACTTGGCCATCCAATATGCGGTCGCGATGGGCATGAATGTAGTCGCGGTGGATACGGGTGAAGATAAAATGGCTTTAGCGAAAGAGCTTGGGGCTGTTCACTGTATTGATTTTATGAAAGACAAACCGTCGGAAAAAATTCAGGAGCTTGTTGGCGGAGTTCATGGTGTGGTGTGTACTGCTGTTTCTAAAGCAGCATTTGAAGAGTCGTACCGAGCAGTAAGGCGCGGTGGTTCATTCGTATTAGTAGGACTGCCGCCAGAAGAGATGCCGATTCCTATTTTCGATACGGTGCTTAATGGTGTGAAAATCATTGGATCGATTGTTGGTACACGTAAAGATTTGCAAGAATGTTTGCAGTTTGCCGCTGAAGGAAAAGTGAAAGCGATCATTGATGTGAAGTCTATGAATGATATTAATGAGATTTTTGCTGACATGGAAAAAGGCGAAATTACGGGCCGTGTGGTCATGAGCATGGAATAAGCGTATTAGTACTGATTAACACTACGTTCTTATAAGTGAGCGCCTGATTATGGCGCTCTTTTTCTTCTTTTTTATATTCTATTTATCAATTGGTTATCGGCATTGTTGAGGGATCCAACTTTGCCAAAGTGACTTATTTTGTTCTAACCATTTTCGTGCCGCATTCTCGTAGCTAAGTAGATCGATGTCTGCCCATAGAGTCAATTCACTTAACATGGCGTTGGAAAAATTGATGTTTTTTAAAGTCCGATAGGCACATGGCCATTTTTTAGGAAATTTAGCCCATACTGCTTTTTTTAGCCAACCATCTTTGGGGTTACCACAGTCGTAGTTAAATTGTGGGTTGACCCCCCAGCTTGCGTTGGTTTCACATTCTGGTGAGTAGGTAGGAAACTCAACAAAGCTGCCTTGGTACTGAGCTTCTACCCAATTGGGGGTCCAATTAAACAGAACAATCGGAGTTTGTGTTTCAATAGCTTCTGTTAATGCCATTCTCAACTCGTCGGAATGAGTCACGCGCACTACATGAAATTGCATGCCTAAGGCTCGAATACGTGCTTTATCTGGTTTCTCCCATGGGCCTCCTAAATAGCGGCCATATGGAGCCGTTTCAGGATGTAAGAATAACTCGTAGCATTGATTTAATGCTTTCCAGTCTGGTAAGCCGGGACAGACTTTTTCAACATGTTTTGGGTACCACCACTCTTCGCGTGTTTTGGCATCATGATTTCCTGCATCAATAAGGCTGCCTGAATCTATCATTCGGTTAAACATTTTCCCCATCGTCCCTTCCCAGACTTCAACTTGAATATGCGAAATGCCCCGAGACAAGCTTCCCCATTGAAGGTTAGTGGTGGTGCTAAAAAATTCCGTTTTATACCCCATTGATTGAAAAATGCCCGCAGTAATATGGGAAAGAACCAATTGACTAGACCAGTCATTCGTTGTGATTTTTATGGGATCTAAGGTCTCTGGGGGGCTTGCTGAATTAGTAGAAGAAAAAAGTAACGAAAAGGCGAGAACCAGATACGCGTAACCTGAGGCTAGATGTGAGTGTGTAAGGGAGAAAAATCGATGGGGAGTTGTAGGCGTTTCCATTTTCGTTAACTTATTGTGCATAGCATGCTCTTATAGTTGAACATATCAGGGAAATTAATTAAGTGTATCCATAATAATAGGAGAAGTTTGGTGGCTTATCTTTATGACATTGTCTAATTAATAATTATTCTCTTTTAATTGTGGGTTTTATTGAGAACATTCGTTTCTATACCCAGTAGTAGGTAGTATCTAAATCTGGTTAGACCTCTGGACAGGTCTTTTTTTGAATATATATTTATGTTCTCCAGTGTATATTTGAGATGTTTTTCTCAATTCAGTGTTATGATTGGATTAAATATTGTGATGTTCATCCACTTATACAGTGTTCTTTTGTGAAATTGTCTTATTTTGGATATAGCATTGCCATAGGTTTAATATAAGTTTAAACGGGTGTTAATTTTGATGCTCAATCAATTTCCCTTTGTTATCTATTGAGTTTTAACTCTATTTAAAGGGAATGAAATAGCAAGTAAGTTAATGCTTTCCATATTGTTAACTGTATTGATACCTTGAGGGAACTGAGAATAACTAAAAATGTCAACACTCAGTTTTTGCTAGTAACCTTTTTAATTTATTCAATAAGATATGTAGGGTTCCTGTATTGAATAAATGGGCTATTAGCAGTAGATAATTTTAATTATAAATGTTTTGGTAAATTAGAGATGAAGGGAAATGAAATGTACACATGGTCAGAAATCGTTAAGTTTCTTTCGTACTATGAAATATCTTATAACAATGATCATATCGTACTAAGTGATAAAAATAACTATATTTTGTTACCTGTCGAATTGCTACCAATAATTGCATGCCTGGATAACTGTATGAATGTTGAGCAAGCGGTGAGTCACCTTAATAGTAATGACTCAAATATCAACAAGGAAGATTTAATTCAAATTGTAAATCATATTTACTCTTATATTGATGGTGAAATAAGAAAAAAAGAAAATGATTCTGAAAAAGAATTAGTTACTACTTATTTCCCTTTGTAGAAAATCCTTTTTCCCCCTTTCTAGTTAGCCATAACATGAAAGGGGACCTACCTGAAAACTTTTCTAATTTTCTTAAATAAAATCTTATTCTATTTATTAATAATATTAGTCTTTATACTTAATTGATTTTTTATTATCTGAATTTTTTCAATAAAATTATGTTCTTTTTTTATTTATATAAATTGCACTAATCACCCTGATTATGATTTAAATAAATAATGTGATTTTCATTCATTAATAAAACCAAATTTAAAATTGTTTGATTGTTTTGATAATAGCATTGTATTGAATAATTAATTCTTCGTAATAAGTTATTTTTCTTTCTATTAATTTAAAAATAAAGGTTAGGATATGGTTTCATTTAAGAAGAGCATCATACGAAGCGCAATTGCATTATCTATTTCGGCTTTTTCTTATTCAGCATTGGCTAACGACATTGTAAACCCTGAAGGGGGTGTTGTGGTGGGCTACTGGCATAACTGGTGTGGTGGAGCGGGCTATCAAGGGGGCACTGCGCCGTGTATTAAGCTAGATCAAGTTAACCCAATGTATAATGTAGTTGATGTGTCCTTCATGAAAGTATACGACACGGCAGAAGGGCGTATTCCTACATTTAAATTGGATTTGAGTATTCATTCTGAGCAAGAATTTATTGATTCTATTAAAGAAATGAATAATCAGGGGCGCTCTGTATTACTTGCCCTTGGTGGTGCTGATGCTCATATTGAATTGCAAAAAGGGGATGAGGCAGCCTTTGCACAAGAGATTATTCGCCTCACCGATTTGTATGGCTTTGACGGTTTAGATATTGACTTAGAGCAAGCGGCTATTACAGCGGCGGATAACCAAACGGTTATTCCTGAAGCGTTGAAAATCGTAAAAGATCATTATCGAGATCAAAATAAAAACTTCTTGATTACCATGGCTCCTGAATTTCCATACTTGGTAACTAATGGTAAGTACACTCCATATATAACGGCTTTAGAAGGTTATTACGATTGGATTAATCCTCAGTTTTATAATCAAGGCGGTGATGGAATATGGGTAGAAGAAGAGAACGCTTGGATCGCACAAAATAATGATGACTTAAAGAAAGAGTTTATCTATTACATGTCGGATTCATTAATTAATGGCACACGTGGTTATCATAAAATTCCTCATGATAAATTAGTGTTTGGTATTCCGACAAATAATGATGCAGCCGCAACTGGTTTTGTAAAAGATCCCCAAGATTTATACAGCGCTTTTGAAATGCTACAAAATCAAGATCAAATGCTACGCGGTGTAATGACATGGTCAATTAACTGGGATATGGGACAAGATGCTTCGGGTAACTCTTACAACTCACAGTTTATTAAAGATTATGGCCCGTTTATTCATGGTCAAGAGATCCCTACACCTGAAGGGAAGCCTGTTATTTCAGGTATTGAAGACACACGTATTAAAGCAAACAGTACTTTTGATCCATTAGCTGGTGTAACTGCCAGTGATGATGAAGATGGCGACATCACTAGTTCCATTATTGTAGAAGGTCATGTAGATACAACCACAGTGGGTGTTTATGTGCTGACTTATCGAGTTATGGATAGTGATGACAATGAAACAGTTGAAGTTCGTAAAGTAGAAGTATACGACGCTAAGCCAACATTCACCGGTATTTCAGATACGAATGTAGAGCAAGGTTCTGCATTTGATCCTATGGCTGGTGTGACGGCACAAGACTCAGATAATGTGGATATCACAGACCAGATCACAGTAGAAGGCAGTGTGAACACCGAGGAACTTGGAACATATACTTTAGTTTATCGCGTCACAGATGATTCGGGTTTAGAAGCGACTGAGTCACGAAATGTTGAAGTTGTGGCTGCCGGAGCCTGTGCCCCTGCGTGGGATCCTGCCGCGACTTATGTCGAAGGAGATTTGGTTAGTCATAATGGCAGCACATGGCGAGCTGGTTGGTGGACTGAAAATGAAGAACCTGGAACCACGGGAGAGTGGGGCGTATGGCAAAAAGTGGACGACAACGGTTGCAGTGGCGACGGTGATGGTAATGGTGGTGATAAAGTTGCTGAAATTTTGAATCTTAAATCAGAGTATATGATTGACGCATCGGGCAATGGAACCATTACGTTAGAAGTTGAAACATCGGAAGAAGCGGTGGTTAATCTGCAACTTTCTCAAAATGGCTCTCCTAGAGGAGCGGTTGCTGAAGTAGTGAATGGTAAAGCAACATTAACATTGGATGTCTTTGCAGCAACAGCAGGTACGCATGATCTAAGATTCACGGGAAGTACAAAAGAAACAGGCGAGCGTTTTGAAGAGTTTTACACTGTGGACTTAGTGCAAGAATCAACGGGCGATTACCCTCAGTATGTTGCAGGTAACAGTTATGCAGCTGGTGATATTGTGTCAAATGCGGGTGGAAACTATCAATGTACTGTAGCGGGTTGGTGTAGCCAAGGGCATGAGTTCTATGAGCCTGGCGTAGGGTTGTATTGGACTGACGCGTGGAATCAATACTAGTAAGTTAATAGCCTGTAAAGGATAAAGAAGTAAAGCCGGGCATGACGCTCGGCTTTTTATCTGTGGGGTTACAGTAAAATAGAAAACGACTCATAAGGCGCTAAGATGAGCGAATGGCTGATCTCTGAACGCTTAGGGTAGTTGGATATGAGGCATTGTTGGTTAACCCCTTGAAGCCAATCAGGGACATCAATGGTGACTGGCTCTCCCACAAAGTTACTCACTACCCATAGTTTTTGTTCATTAAACGTTCTGATGTAACTAAATACATTTTCATCTTCTTCATAAAGCGCTTCAAAGCCACCTTGAACGATAATGGGCAGATCTTTACGGAGTTGAATCAATTTTTGGTAATGATAAAAGATAGAATCAGAGTCATTCAATGCTTGTTCGACGTTTATGTATTCACTGTTTGGGTTAGATGACAGCCAAGGTGTTGCTTGGGAGAACCCACCATGCTCTTGGTTATTCCATTGCATTGGGGTTCGTGCATTATCACGGCTGTTTTCGTGAATGGCGGCCATCATGGTTTCTGGCGATATACCACTTTCTGTTCTTACCTGATAGAAATTGCGAGTTTCAATATCTTGATAGTCTTCAATATGATCAAATTTCACGTTTGTCATACCAATTTCTTCCCCTTGATAAATGTAAGGGGTGCCTTTCATGAAATGCAGGGTAGTGGCTAACATTTTGGCGGATTCAATCCGGTACTGACCGTCGTTACCGTATTTTGAAACCACGCGCGGTAAATCATGGTTATTCCAAAACAGGGAGTTCCAGCCCTCATCCGCCAGTTCCACCTGCCACTTAGTGAGCACTTTTTTAAATTCAGGTAAATCAAGTTCGATAGGCGTCCATTTGTCACCGTCTTTCCAAGTTAGGGTGATGTGCTCAAACTGAAACACCATTGAAAGCTCTTCACGTGCAGGGTTACTGTACATTTTGGCAATTTCAGGGGTGGCTCCCCATGTTTCACCAACGGTCAGTAAATCATGCTGGCCAAAGGTCGCTTGGTTCATTTCTTTGAGCAAAGGGTGAAGGCGAGGGCCATTGCCTGTGATTTCCTTATCTATCTCTTTGCCTATGAGATCGATAACATCGAGCCTGAAACCGCTAATGCCTTGTTCTATCCACCAATTCATCATGTTATGAACTTCTTGGTGGACTTTAGGGTTTTGCCAATTGAGATCAGGTTGGCGTTTAGAAAACAGGTGGAAATAGTATTGTTCACTATTTGTATCGTATTGCCATGCCGAACCACCAAAAATAGATCCTAACTCATTGGGCGTGGAACCATCTTCTTTTGCATCTCGCCAAATATAGTAGTCTCGGTAAGGGCTATCTTTGGATTTTTGTGCCTCAATAAACCAAGGGTGTTCATCTGAAGTGTGGTTGACCACTAGATCCATAATAATGCGGATATCACGCTGCTTAGCTTCAGAAAGTAGCTGCTTCATGTCAGCCATGGTGCCAAATTCAGCGGCAATGTCTTGATAGTTTGAAATATCATAGCCATTATCGTCCATCGGAGATTGGTAGACGGGGGATAGCCACAGAACATTGATCCCTAGTTTTTGTAGGTAGTCCAACTTACTGATGATGCCTTGTAAATCGCCAATACCATCATTGTTCGAGTCATAGAAACTGCGTGGGTAAATTTGGTATACCACGGCATCATGCCACCATTTAGGGGTATTATTCATTGTTTTATCTCATTATGATATTCGTCTTTTTAATACCTTAAGTGAATTTTTGTCGCACAAGAAATAGGTTTGTCTTCTTTTGATATAAATTATATTTATACCATTTGGCTTTGGTGTGAATCGGATCACGATTATGTTTACTCTTTGGCAATTACGAAATTTTAAAATTGTGAATTGAATAATAAATACGTAAAAAGAGAGGGTAAATCATCAGTAGTATAAAGAGGTTAGGTGATGAATGGATAAGAGCTATAAGCAATTTTTAATGGTGGCTGAGCTAGGAAATATCAGTTTAGCGGCTAGTGCTCTTGGTGTAAGCCAACCAACGCTAACCAGTGCGATGAAAAAGTTAGAGGCCAGTTTTGATGCCCCCTTGTTTGTACGAAAATCTAAAGGGGTAGAGTTAACGGAATATGGTCGTTTATTGCAGCAAAAAGCCAAAGAAATGGAACGTCAGCACGACACCTTAATTCACCAAATGGCGGATTTAAAAGCGCGTAAAACCCAAAAAATAAAAATGGGCACAGGGGATGCTTGGTGGGAAATATTTGTGAAGCAGACTTTGCAGCAATACAGCCTTCAGTACCCTTCTATTTCATTGCATTTAGAGTTTGGTAATCACCTGACATTAATGAACTCTTTATTGCATGGTCATATTGATTTATTCATAGGTCATGAAATTGAGGGGCTCTCAGATAAGTGCAACGTGAGTTTTATTCCACTATTGCAAGATACAGAAGCGGTGTATGTCCGTTCTGATCATCCTTTGTTGTTAAATCATGAAAGGCAATCCGATTTGCATTTATACCCTTTATTAAGAGTTACCCCCGATAATGAGCTTGATCAGCATTTGCTGGCGGATATGACTTCTAAGCATCAAGAGCGTGAACGTAAACAGGTGACAGAGCGAATTGTTTATGATGTCAGTTCGCTACTCGCCAGCATGGACTTATTGCAAACCACCCAAGCGGTAATGCCTTACCCGAGCTTAATGGCTGATTATTTTTCTCAATACGGTATTAAGCCTTTGCCTCCATTAGGGCCAACTCAGCAAGGGACTGTTGGTTTATATCACATGAACGGTATCATGGCGGAGCATGTCGATGAGCTTATTAATCAAATAAAAGCGTTTAGGCTGTGACCTTAGTTGTTTGACGCAAGAAACACTTTTGTTTCTGGGTAGAAAGTGTACCAAGCAAACCAGTACATTAACGTTGTTGGTATTTCCGCCCCTTGTAAGTCGGTTATCCATGCCGCTTGGTCTTTTTTATTCCAATGAACCATGTAGGTATGATTTGCAATCTGATACGTGAACGATATTTGGTTATGGCGTTGTAGTTCAGAAAGAGAAAATGCGACAGGACCCGCATCGCTTTTGAAGCCTAGCACTAATTGTTTTGGAAAGTACTGTTTTGGTGCTGTTTCAGACACTGGGAAAAACAAGGAAGGTGAACGCTTATAGCCTTGGTATGGGTCGATGTTATAGTTGCGTTTAAACCCTGTTTTGGTTGAGAGCACCAAGGTATCTGGGTTAGCTTTGAGCCATTTTTTCCAACGCATTAATTGGAGAGGAATTTGATGTAAGGACTTACCACGCATGGATCCACTGACGGCTTCACCACGAATTTGTGACCATAATGAGTTGGATTGGTGATCGTACATTAAGACGTCTGAATTATAGACTAACCCCGACACGCCAAAAGTAAGCATGTCATAGCCGACATCGGATGAAAATGCCATGCCGCTGCCACACAATGGGCAATAACTAACAATGACAGCAGACTCATTAAATTTGTCGTTAACCACTTCATGCCAGTTGAGGATTTTAATTGGGTAAGCTTTGGCAATGCCATCAATCACCAGACCAAACACTTTATCATTAGGGTGAATGTCTAATGCTCGTAACCCTTTTTGAAATACAGGGGTGAGAAGAGCTGGTATCCCATCTTTTGCCGGGCCGCCATGCAAAATTTCCTCGGCAGGAATGGTTGTTCTGCTAAGGTCAAAGCCATTTAAGTTTTTTGCATGGCTAATTGGGTGAAAGAGCATGATCACAAAGGCAATAAAAAGGGGGCTTAATACTTTCATCAGTGGCGTCCTTTTGATTCCATCCTTTCTGTAGCCTAGTTGCTGATCCTCTATTTTGGCAACATAATTTCACAATGTACGTGGATGTATTATCAGTATATATTCAAAGAGATGTCTTAATTTGGTGTGAACGGAACGAAAATGCATAAAAATTGGAAATGGGCGATTGTCCCTTTACTTGTCACATCTGCTTTTGCTAAAGCTGATATCGGCAGTACCCCTGTTATTGGTGGTGTGGTTAACTCAACGGAAATTATTAAAAACCAGATAGTGTCGACGTTATCTTTCAGTACTAAAACCACCCGAGATGTTGCCTTATTTACTATCGCGGGGGTGAGCTTAGATGTTTATATTCTTACTTTACCTTTAGATAAAGACGTGAAAGCACGTGTTATTGCTCAGCTATCGAACCCTGCTTATGCTATCCCGCTCGGTTACTTTTTATATATGTTTTACGATCGCTACACAGGGTTTGAAAATAAAGACATATTTAAAGAGTATTTGACGACAATTTACGATGAAGCCACCTTAAAAAAATATCAACATTCACTGTATCAATTTGGCGAGCAGGTGACACCGAAAAAAGAAGAGCCAGCAGTTGATAAACATCATCATCAAGGTATTGAAGTTAACCGTGAGCTCATTGCTTCTATGGTGGTCATGTACGACGCTTTGGTCGACATTGATGATTGGCGACAGCAAGACACGCTACCAGAACAATACCGCTATTTAACGAATAGCCCAGAAGATTTAGCCATTGTAAATACAGTGCAGCCTATTGTTATGGGTGTCTTGAAAAGTTACGTCGGCTCTTTGGAAGATGGGGACATAAAATGGGCCATTGAGCGTATTCTTGAAGATGCAAAGCCAGAGAATGCGGATAAGGTGAATAATAAGGCGCAAGCTCTCACGGTAACTCTTATTGATTTTGTACGTTTGAATGTACTGAAAGGGTACCGTCAATACGTTTATCGTGAAGAGTACAGCGATGCATTAGCAAATTGGATGACAGACACACTGAGTGATGATCCTGAGCAGTTGATTGGCTTTTTAGAGTCGCAACAAAAGAAACGATATGCGGTGCAAGTGACGGTAGATGGCTTGCAGCAGGGGCTTTTGGAAGGGTTGGTTAATAAACAGCCAAATGCATTCCTTAAAACAGCTTACCAAACACATCAAAATAGGCAGCAGTTTAAACCCAGTAAAGAGCCGAGTGTTTCCCCTGAGCATGTACAGCAGGTGGATTTTTTAGCCCAAATAGCAGATAGCCCTATATCTGATCCTCATTATTTGCCTTTTTTTAAAAAACTATACCAACAACACAGAAACAGCATTACTCAGGTTGGTATTTCATCGACACCGACCATTAGCGTTCGTAACTTACCCATAATAAAAACAGGTGCCAAAGTAGGGGGGAAAGACGGAACGGGCATTCCTAATTTCCATTTTGTGGATAGAAATGAAGATCGGGCTTATTACTTCTTTGGGAATGATGCCTTGCAACTGGATCGCTTGATGAGTGCTCATCATGTGCAAACCATGTTTGATCGGTTAAGTTACCTGAAAACCCTGAACTGCAACGCGCAATATGACTGGAATGCTCACGTGACTTATGATGGGCTGATTAATCTTGGCCTTGGTGAAGCATTGCGTGACTATGGTGAGCAGCGATGTTTGCGTGAATTACAGCAAAGGGCTGAGGTAGAAGTGCAATTACACCAAGATCGTGCGGATCTGATTGATGATATACGTAATTTTCAGGATATCAGTTATGTCACGTTTGTCACCAAACTCACCAGAAAATGGGCAATTCAAGATAAGTTGCACCAGTTAGCAAAGCTGGATTTGAAAGGTATGCCAGAGTACACCTTAGTGTATAATCCTTGGGCGGATCACTTTGCACACTTTACAGGCCCGTTCAGCGATGAAATTTTAGCGCCAACGGGGGAGCTAAACCGACTCGATTACTGGCTTAGCGAGTTAGAAAAAACGTATCAAAAAGCGGGAGTGTATGAACAGACCTTGTGGGGTATGGCTGGAGATCACGGTTTAACGCCGGTGTTTTACGCGCTTAACCCAGAAAAGCAAGTACTTGAATCACTTCAAAAAGAGTTAGGTTATTCGCTTATCATCAAAAAAATCTCTTCTGATGAAGGGGAAGGGCCAAAAATTACGAATGCGCTGAATTATCCGAGTTATCGGAATGTTGATGTTGTCGTGGCGTCAACAGCGGGTGGTAATTTTATGATGGACTTTTTTAATTCTGACAAAGGTTGGAAAGTTCAGCCCGTGTATAGTGAACTTGTGAATTGGCAGCCTATTAATAAGCCTAATGGTGCACCACCAGTGGATGTGATTTATGAAACCACTCAGCGACTATCCCAAACGTTGGATTATTTAGTGGTTCGAGAGTCTGATTGTTCAAATCAAACCTGCACTGTGCGTGTGGTTGGCACCCGAGAGGGTCAACGAAAAGATGAGCTTATTCATCGTCAAGGGAACAAATTGTTCTATGCGTCCGTGTCAGGTTCAGATCCTGTTCTGCTGGAGGTAAAAAAATCGAATCCTTATTTGGGTAAATTGTCTGACAGGGAGCACGAAGAACACGCTAATTTGGTTGAACAGTGTTTGATGCGAGCCAAATTCGAAGAGGTGGCGACGTGGTGTGATGAGCAGCAATGGCGTTCGTTAACTCGTTTTACACCAAAGCCAGATTCCGTTTATCAGCTGGCTCATCTGTATGATGAAGATCGGGCGGGCACAGTGAATCTGTTTCCAAAAGAGGGCATTGGTTACAACACAAAAGTACCGGGCCGTCATGCAGGGGAGCATTATCTTGAAAAAGATGCGTTTATTGGATTCTGGGGTGCGCCTATTGGTAAGCAGGCGATACCGTTAACGTCAGAAGCGAATGGTTCATTAGCACCTACATTATATGAATACTTAACAGAACAACCAGTGGTGAAAAACGAAAATGGCTGGGGTTTTCCTTCATTACTGAATAAGTTAGACATACAAACAATTAATTAAAATAAATAGGACAAATGAGTGAAAAAAGAATATTCAGGAGCCACCAGTTTTATTATTACTGTGGTATTGATTTGTGTTGGTGTTTACCTTTTAGATTTTATGACTCCAGGATCCCTGCGTCATTATGGTCTTCTCCCTCGTAATACGAATTACATGTTTGGTATTTTTACCTATCCATTTTTGCATGGCTCATCGTCACATTTAATCGGGAATATGGTGTCGTTTTCGGTGTTGGCGTATTTAGTATCACGCCTACGGCATCAGCGTTTGATCACTGTATTTGTGATTAGTTGGTTACTCAGTGGCGCTGCGGTGTGGGTATTTGGTCGCTCAAGCATGCACATTGGTTTAAGTGGTGTTATTTATGGTTTGTGGGCCTACCTTATTGTTTATGGTTTGATGTATCGTAGCCTGAAATCCATTTTTATCTCCGTTGTAGTTATGATCTTCTATGGCTCAATGGTTTGGGGCGTTTTCCCAATTAATCGCTGGGTGAGTTTTGAAAGCCATTTATTTGGGGCATTGGCTGGTGCTCTATCGGGGTACTTGTTTGCCAAGCAAGATGACCGACGAGATTTGAAACAACAGCGTCGATAATTGCAGAAACTGTAAGCTGTTAGCCCTTTGCTCTGTGGCTAACAGCATTTAAGCAGGTATAATCCCTAACTTGCTGATCTCACTTCAACACAGAGCACATAATGCGAATATTGCACACCTCCGACTGGCATTTAGGCCAACACTTCATTACCAAAAGCCGCGCCTCTGAACATAAGGCACTTATTGATTGGTTATTGATCCAAATTCATCAACATCAAATTGATGCAGTGATCATTGCTGGCGATGTGTTTGATACGGGGGCTCCACCAAGTTATGCCCGTGAGATTTATAACCGCTTTGTGGTTGAAATGAATAAGCTCGGCTGTCAGCTAGTGGTGTTAGGAGGAAATCATGATTCGGTTTCAACCTTAAATGAATCGAAAGGGCTATTGTCGTACTTGAATACGCAAGTGATTGCGAACGCACAAAGTGAGCTTGAATCGCAAATTGTGGTGCTGAAGAATCACCAAGGGGAAGGGGGGGCGATTTTGTGTGCAATTCCATACCTTCGCCCTAAAGATGTGATGATCAGCAAAGCGGGTGAATCAGGTGCAGAAAAGCAACAAGCTCTCGGACAAGCCATCGCCGAACATTATCAAGCGTTGTACCAATTGGCGGAGAAAAAACGCGATGAATTGGGTGTTGAACTGCCAATTGTGGCGACAGGGCATCTGACGGCTATGGGAGTGAAAAGCTCCGATTCTGTGCGTGATATTTATATTGGCACTCTCGAAGCTTTCCCTGCCAATGCCTTTCCTCCTGCTGACTATATTGCGCTTGGTCACATCCATCGTCCTCAAATTGTTGCCAAATCAGAGCACATACGTTATTGCGGCTCGCCGATCCCGTTGAGTTTTGATGAGTTAGGCAGTAAGAAACAGGTGCTGGTGGCCGAATTTAAAAATGGCAAGTTAGCTCAAGTTGAACCCATTGAGATCCCACAATTTCAGCCAATGCAAGTGATTAAAGGAGACTTAGAAAGCATTGAATCTCAGTTAAATACATTGGCTGGGTATGATGGGGAGCTACCGATTTGGCTATGTGTCGAAGTAGAAACACAAGACTACCTTAATGATTTGCAACAGCGAGTACAGGCACTAACTCGTGATCTCAATGTGGAAGTGTTGCAATTGCGCCGTTCTCGATCAAACCGACAAGCTCAGATTGAACGTCAAGAAAAAGAAACGTTATCTGAACTGACGCCACAAGATGTGTTTGAAAGACGGCTGGCGCAAGAAGTATTTGATGGTGAAGTAGAGCAGCAACGTGTTGAGCGTATTCGTAAAACGTTTGGACAAATTGTCGAGCAAGTAACAAGCGTGGATCGTGAAGAGGGTACGGCATGAAAATTTTGAGTTTGCGTTTTAAAAATATCAATTCATTAAAAGGTGAATGGAAAATCGATTTCACGCAACCGCCATTTGCTGATAATGGTCTGTTTGCGATCACTGGCCCAACAGGGGCTGGTAAAACCACCATTTTAGATGCGATTTGCCTTGCTTTATACCATCGTACACCTCGTTTAAATAATATCTCTAAAAGTACCAATGAACTCATGACTCGCGGTACTGCGGTGTGTGAATCTGAAGTTGAATTTGAAGTAAAAGGGCAAGGCTATCGCGCTTTTTGGAGCCAGCGTCGATCGCGAGATAAAGTGGATGGAAACTTACAGGAAGCAAAAGTAGAGCTTGCCAATATTGATGATGGGGTGATCATCGCTTCTCAGGTAAAAAAGAAGAACCAAAAAGTGGAAGCGATCACTGGTTTGGACTTTGCTCGTTTTACTAAATCCATGATGCTGTCTCAAGGTCAATTTGCGGCCTTTTTAAATGCGGATGCCAATGACAGAGCAGAACTTTTGGAAGAGCTAACGGGCACTGAAGTGTATGGTTTGATCTCCGAAAAAGTACATGAGCACTTTACGTTAACCAAAAATGAATTGGCGCAACTTAAAGCAAAGGCAGATGGAGTTGAACTGTTAACCACAGAGCAGCTTAATGAACTGACGACTTTGCAAGAACAATTGGGTGAGCAAGAGCTAGCCAGTGAAAGCCAGCATAAAGAGCTGCAACAGCATAAGTTATGGTGGGAACAGCTTAATGCTGCCAAACAATCGTTAGAGCTGGCGGTACAGAATTACAATCAGGCGCAGCAAGCACTTCAACAAGAAGATGAATCGCTAGATAAGTTGGCAAAGAGTGAGCCTGCCGAGAAATTACGTACCTGCTCTACGTTAAAGAAATCGGCGGTAGAGAACGTAAGTGCTGCTAAGAATGAGCGAGATCGACTATTTGCGCTTCAGCAGCAAGAAAATGAAAAGTCTCAGTTAGCCACAGAAAAAACCAATCAAGCTCAGCAAGCATTACTCAGTGCCAAACAAGTCCAGCAAGATCTGGAAATGCTTCTCAATGAGAAGGTGGTTCCCCTTGATGCTCAATGCACTCAAGCTGTGGATGAGCTAGCGAAGATTGATGCTCAAATACAAGAGCTGGATGAAGTGATTGCTCAAAGTCACGCTCAGTTACAGCATCACAAAGATGAGCAGGATCAGGTTCAAAAACAACTTGAACAGTGGAGTCAGTATTTAGCTGAACACGCACATGATGAAGAGTTAGTGAAGCAATTGCCTGTGTGGCAAGTGAGCTTTTCACGTTTAGCCCAATTAACTTCTCGCAAAGATGAGCAGCTAAAGGCAGTGACTCAGCAAAAACAGGAATTAGAAGCTTTAAGCCAGGCGGGATTACAAGCTGACGCTTTGTTAACAGAACAATCAAAGCAAGTTGAGCTGGCGAAAGCTGAGTTATTGTCAGTGGAACAAAGCATTTCAAATGTACTTAATGGCAGTGATGAAACTGAGCTGACGGATCAATATACACAATTAACAGAACAGCAAGGCGTGCGTCATGATTTGCAATCTATTGCCAAGCAGTCACAGCTCCTTACTGATGAGAAAGCGCAGTTATTAGTACAAGAAGCACAATTGAATAAGTCGGCTGGTGCAGTAGAGACGCAAGTTCAAGGGCTGAGAGAGCAATACAAGCAAAAGCGTGTTCATTTAAAAGATTTGGATACCTTGATCCTGCAAGAAAAGCGCATTGCAGATTTAAGTGTAGAACGTGCCAAGTTGCAGCCGGAAGAGTCTTGTCCACTGTGTGGTTCTAAAGATCATCCTCTTATAGAAAGCTATCAGGCACTAGATGTGTCCGAAACTGAGCAGCGTTTCCAGCACTTAAAGGCAGAGCTGGAACAGATTGAGCAGCAGGCGAGCCAATTAAAAGATACCTTGAATAGAGAGCAGGCTCAGCTAGCGGCTTGTCATCAGCAGTTAGATAAAATTCAGCGACAGAAAGAAGAATTCATTCAACAATGGCGTAAGAGCACACACTTATTAGGAGTGGACTTTGAGATTAACGATCAAGCTCGTTTGGCAGAATACCTTGAAAAAGTGACTCAGCAACAGGTGCGGTTGACGGCTCAGTTTGAACAGTTGAAGCAATTAAACGCAGATAAACAAACCGCAGTGAAGCGCGTAATGACGTCAGAACAGCAATTGAGTGAGTGCCGCCATCAGATCACGTTAAATGTTCAGCAGATTGAGAGTACAACTAAATCTCTTGATGCATTAAATACGGAGGTGAAAAGCCTCACCGATGAATGGCAAGCACTCAATAGCGAGCTAACGGCGCAGTTGAATGCACTTAGTTTATCGATGCCAAATTTAGGGCAACTCAATGATTGGTTACAGCTCCAACAGCAAAAAGCTGAGCAGTGGCAGCAGGCAAGTAAGCAAAGTGTGATAAGCCAAGAACATGTGCAGCGTGCGACTGTTGAAGTGAAAAGTCTTACTCAGAAAGTACAAGAGCTAATGCAAGCGAAGCAAAAGCACACTGATCAGCACATGAAAGTAGAGGCGGAGCTTAAGGCACTGCAAGCGCAGAGATTTGAATTATTTGCTAATAAACAGGTGACACAGGAGCGAGACAAGGCTGGGAAAGCGCGCGAAGGTGCAGAGCAAGCTTTTGCAAAAGCACAAACTGCTGAGCAAGCTTTGGTGCAAGCATTACAAAAGACGGTTGGTCAGTACAGTGCAGCAGAGCAAGCGGTAACAAAGTGGGAGAAAGAAGCCCATGATTTACAGCTAAATTGGGACGAACAGTTAGCGTTAAGCCCATTTGCAACAGAACTTGAGTTCGAAGCGGCACTATTGACTGAAATTGAGCGAGAGCACTTATTGGCGCTGAAACAAAAACTGAACACTCAGTTAGAACGGACTCTAGCGTTAAAAGAACAGTCTGAAATAACATTCAATGAGTTTACCAAGCATAAAGATCACGCTCGATATATTCAAGTACCGTTAGAGCAAGTAACGGCAGAGTTAGACGCTTTAGCTCAGAGTTTAAAATCCATTGCCCATCAGTTAGGGGAAACAAAACGCAGTTTAGATGACGATAAGCTTCGTCGCAGCAATCAAAATGAACTGTTTACGCAAATTGAGCAATTCCAACAAAATTACGATGATATTGCGTATTTACATTCGTTAGTTGGCTCTCAGAAAGGGGATAAGTTCCGCCGATTTGCACAAGGGTTAACTTTAGATCACTTAGTGTACTTAGCAAATCGTCAGTTGGATCATTTACATGGTCGTTATTTATTGCAACGAAAACAAAGTGAAGCGTTAGAGTTGCAAGTGTTAGATACTTGGCAGGGCGATACGGTTCGTGACACAAAAACGCTGTCTGGCGGTGAAAGTTTCTTAGTCAGTCTTGCTTTGGCTCTGGCATTGTCTGATTTGGTCAGCCATAAAACCAGTATTGATTCGTTATTCTTAGATGAAGGTTTTGGTACGCTCGACAGCGAAACCCTTGATACGGCGTTAAATGCGTTAGACAGCTTAAATGCCTCGGGGAAAACTATTGGTGTGATCAGCCATGTTGAAGCCATGAAAGAACGTATTCCTGTGCAAGTTCGAGTGAAAAAAATCAACGGGCTCGGAGTAAGTCAATTAGCAAAAGAATATGCCGTTTTATAAGTTACAGTTCTGAGTGAGATTGTAAAAAATAAAAAAGGAGCAATGCCGATAATGGGTGTTGCTCCTTTTTTATCTTGGTATCCCAGTAATACAACCTGCATTCGGGACAAATAATGCGGCAGTATAGAGTGAAAGCTCAAAACTGTGTTTGGGATAACATCTTATAAAGTAATAACTCAATATGGTGCAAAGTATTTGCAATATCAATCTCATATTATTCTATTCCCATTACAATGTATGGATAAAAATAATGAGAAAAACAGCCCTAACTTTAGCGATGATGTCCCTACCACTTCACGCTAATGTTTTACTTACAGAAGTCTTATATGACTCGCCTGCTGATGATCAACGTAGTGAGTGGATTGAACTATCGAACACGGGGTGTGAAGCCGTGTCTCTTGATGGTTGGTCTATTCGAGATAATGCCGACACTTTTGCGCTTAATGGCGAAATCGGTGCGAATCAAACATTGGTGTTAGCACGAAACTCTTACGGTTTTGAAGAGTTACATGGTTTTCGCCCTGATGTAAGTAATTTGTCGTTGGCACTTGGAAACAGTGGTGATTTCCTTGAACTGAGAAATCGTACTCAAACGGTGGATTTAGTTGCTTGGGAAAATAAGCTGTCAGGGTGGTCTATTAACGCTCGTAATCGCTCTATTTATCGTACTTCTGCGCAAGATACTGATTCAGTGAATGACTGGAAGGTGAGCAACGATGTTGGGAGCCCTGGGCAGTTTGCTTTTGCAGGTTGTGATGATACAGGGAATGGTGACCATTCTGGGAGTGGCGGTAATGGCGACAATGGAGGTAATAGTGGAGGTGGTCAGCTACCGACGGATATTGGTGAGTATTATAAAGAAGCGACGGGAAAGACGGGTGCGGAACTAAAAGCGGCGTTAGCTACTATTAGTGCTAAAGGTCATAAGCGTTTGTCGTACTCACAAGTGTGGGATGCCTTGGAATATACGGATCAAGATCCAAATAACAGCAATAATGTTATTTTGCTCTACACTGGCAGAAGCCAAGTGAAAACGTTACGTGCAGGGCTATCTAATAGTCAAGACGCTTGGAACCGCGAACATGTATGGGCTAAATCGTTAGGATTCCCAAGTTCAGGTCAATGGGCCTATACCGACATTCACCACCTCCGTCCTACCGATGTATCTGTAAACTCGGCTCGCAGCAATAAAAATTTTGCGAATGGAGGCAGCCAAATTGGTGAAGCACCGGGAAACTATACCGACTATGATTCATTCGAACCAAGAGATGAAGTGAAAGGGGATGTGGCGCGCTCGTTGTTTTATATGGCGACGCGTTATCAAGGTATGGACGGGAATACGCCGGATTTAGAGTTGGTACGTGGTGTTTCTAGCTCGAAAGGGAATCCAACCATTGGTGATGTATGTACCTTACTTAATTGGTCAGTTCAAGATCCAGTAGATGAGTGGGAGCGCAGCCGACACGATCGCGCTGTAGAGCGTCAAGGAAATCGAAATCCATATATAGATCACCCTGATTGGGCAGAAGAGGTCTATCGAACAGACTGTAACTAAGCATTTTTAAGGCAGCTAAATAGGCTGCCTTATTCTTTTTATGTCTATGTACATTACTTCCTAGTGTCAGCTTTTTATACAGCGAGTAACATATTAAATCAGTAATTTGGTTAAATATCAGATGCTTACATTTTGGTACGCATAATGCAGAGATAAGTCTGTTGTGCTAAAGAGGACATGGATATGAATAGTAGCTTATCGAGACGGAAGCTCATTGCCAAGTGGTTATCGGCATTGGCTCTGAGTGTTACGTCAAGTGTCGCCATTGCCGATACTGTGTTGGTATTTGATGATACGGCATTAGGTTTGAATGATGAAGGGCATCTAAATACCTTTTTACCCGGGCCAGATGGAAATGAAACATACGGTTTATGGCGAATTGGTTTAGGGGATGCCACCAGCCCAGGCTGTCTGTGTGAAGGGTGGGGTGTTTCAGTAAATGGAACAACTTCTGGCTTTGTTAATGAATCTGCTGGTAGTGGTGGGTTAGCCCCTGGGACATTCACTATTGGACCTGTAAACCCGATTACAGGTTTTCCCTCTGCTGCAACGTCTAATACTGGGCTATTAGGTATTGATGTTGGTATTCAACATGCTTATGGACCATCTCTATATAGCGGTGTGTTTCAAGCGGTAGTAACCATTGAAAATAGAACGGGTGGAATGGTAAATGACGTTCGATATCGCCGAGTCATGGACTGGGATGTACCACCTACCGAATTTGATGAATATGTAACCCATGGTGGGGTGGTTGATAATTTAGTTGGTAATGGTGGTAACGTTCTTTTTGCCAGTGATGATGGCTTTTTGAGTTCAGATCCATTGTCCGGAACAGGTTCTATTAATCCTGAAACGGAAAACACCGATTTTATTGATAATGGCCCAGATGATCATGGTTCAATCTTTGATTTTGCATTTGGTAGTTTAGATGCGGGTGAAAGGCGTCAGTTTAATATTTTCTACGGTTCAACCGCGAATGAAGAAGATGCTTTAGAAGCCATTGATGTATTGGGTATCGATGTTTATTCGCTAGGTCAATCTAACCCAGATCCAGGAGGGTTTGATCCTGGTGATGATCCGATTGATCCTGGTGATTGTGACGGCGACCCGTTCTGCTTATGTGATTTCTTTGACGAATGTGACGGCTTGCCTTTCGATCCTGAGGAGTGTGACGGAGATCTTGAGTGTCTATGTGAACTCTTTGGTGAGTGTGATGGTTTACCATTGGTAGCAGCCGCTAGTGGGCCGGGTAACCCAGATGGTACTCCTGCAACTTTCCTATTTGGTTTTAGTGGTGTAGGTGGTGTAGATACGGGTACAACAGAAGACGATCCTGTTACGCCTTTAGTAGAAGAAGGGGATGATGGCACCATTACCTTTGGTTTCCCATCGCCGACACCACGTCGTTGGTTCGATCCACCGTTTACCGATACTTTCGTGTATGAAGCTATTGGTGGTGAGTTCTTAGAAGTGGGTGTGCCAAGTGGCTTCGGTACGATTGATGTGGTTGTGGGTGGCGTTGTTGTAGATTCGCTATCGACCGGGGAAACTTATCTATTTGGGCCTGGTGTAAGTACCTTTAGCTTAACGGGTATTGATCCATTACTTGATATGGCTGACCCTGGTTTTGCAACAGCGTTTGCTACCTTCTTAGACTTTACTGGTAGTACAACAGACGTAACCATGACTGCGATTCCACTACCAGCGGTTGCGGTTCCTGAACCAGCGGGATGGAGCATTTTCTTAATCACCGGATTGGGGATGATGTTACTAAGAATAAGACGTAAAAGTAAAAAGTAGAGTAATTTAGTGGGGCTTTAATGCCCCACTGCTTTTTACTCGTCTATATTGGTATAAAGAGGATAAAACAAGGAGCGTTTCATGAAAGCGTTAACGTTATGGATAGCCTTTAGTATTTCATTGTTTAGCTCGCTCTCTGTGATGGCAGAAGATGCAGAAGGGAAATTTGCCATCAAAGGAGTGGGTAATCAAAGCTGCCCTGTCTTTGTGCGGGAACTAGAAGAAGGAACGCATAACCGATATTTGTTTGCTGGTTGGCTTAATGGTTATATCACAGCTAGTAATCAGCACCTTGAACAAACGTTTGATTTAAGCTCATGGGAAAACATTAATACGTTATCGAATTACATTGTTCAGTATTGTAAGAATAACCCTAAGCACAGTTTTTATGTGGCATCTGCTCAGGTTTTAGGTGCCTTGTATGAATATCGAATGCAAGGTTTCAGCCGTTTGCTGACATTGCAAAACGAAACTGAACGATCTTTTGTGTATGAAACGGTGTTGGTTGATGTACAAAAAGAGCTGAAAAAAACAGGAATTTATACTGGTGAAGTCAGTGGAAAGTTTGATAAACCCACTGTTCAAGCCATTAAAAAATTTCAGGAAGACAATAAGTTAAATGTAAATGGTATGCCAGATCAATACACTCTACATGCGCTATTGAGGCAGTAAAGTTATTATTGAATTCGGTATAGATGACCGAACACCACCAGATATGGTTTTGTCTGGTGGTGTTTTTTATTGAAACGCTATTTTTTGAACGCTTTACTTTGCCAAGTTATCTCTTTGTTTGCTAATTGGGCACGAATGGCCATTGCTGGAAGAGTTTGTGATGCTACTTTTCTTGGCTTGGAATCAAAATTAGCGGTGATGGTGCTGCCATCGCTGTAGGTGGTTCGTTGCAAAAGCTTATCTTCAGATAAATATTCAAACTGATTGAGTTTCTTGTTCCATAATACTTGGTGAATAGGTAAAAAACCTGTTTGATAGTGAAGTAATGTTTTAACTCGTGATGATGTTGTGCTGGTTACATCATCTTGGCTTAAATGCACCATTGGAGGCGTGTTGTAGAGCATACTTGCAATATCGCGAATACCTTGTACTTCTGGAAACTTCAAGCTGTCGCTGTGCCAGTGGTGGCTAGTAATTATCTCATCATGAAAAACGGCTTGATATAAAGGCACTTTAAATTCAGGAGAGAACAATAACGTTTTATAGGGCTGTTTTAGCTTGGCGGTTTTAAAAAAGTACTCAGGCTTATGATCAGGATACCAGCGTCCTAAATAATAAGGCGAGGTGCGGTTTTTAGTCATGTCTTTGTCTGTCCAGCCAAACCCTACCGTTTCCATCCCGTGAGCAAAAGTAACCCCTTTTGTGGTAATCGCATTACCATCTTCCGTACCAAGAATGACATTTTGCTTTTGGCTTACCCAGTTCATTCGATCGTTAAAGCCACTGGCCATCTCTTTTTGTTTCATCATACGGCGTGGCGAGTAATCGTCCCTTACCATGCCCGTGCCATCCACATCGAGAAACAAACTATTAAATCCACCATATTGAATGATCTGGCTGATTCTATTTTCAACGATATTGCGGCCACAGGCAGGGTTTAAATAAGCACCGTTTCCTCTAAATCCTGATTTTATGGTTCCGTCTTTTAATACAATGGCGCACGCTTTTCTCATGCGCGCTGGCAACTGGGCCGAGAGCCACGTGTCATTAAGGGCTTTGGGAATGGCAGTATTGTAAGAGTCGTAGCTGCCAATTAAGTAACCAGACTGCTTAGCTAGTTTGATAGCCTGGGGTTGATAGAAAGCTGGTGTCCATTTATCTAGCCCTAGCCATAATTTTTTTAAACCCGCTTTGGTGAGTGTTTTTATCCCTTTTTCTGATAAGCCTTGTCCCCACAGTTCGGAATTTATTAAGTATGCAGAAGCTGAGTCTGCTAGGTATTTTTTGCGTTTTTGGGCTGCGTTATATTGATTTCTTATATGATCATTATCTTCTACATTTCCTTTTACGGGGATATAACGGTTCAACGCTGTGTTAATGCTATTGACTAGGAGTTGCTTCTGATATTTATTGATCCAGTCTCGGCCTTTCTTTAAATGTGTGAGTGTTTTAGTTTCTGAGTCAACATAAGGAAGCAATGGGTTTTGCGGTTTTTTGAATAACCAATCGAGCAGTCCCCACCAATCAGAAACGTCGTTAGTAGAAAGTAGATCATTGCCAAATAAGTAAACGTGGCTGGCTCCGATGATTTTTTCTGCGTCGCTGTTGCTTGCCACTTTTTGGGTTAGTGGTTCGTATAAACCTTGTTGTGCTCGATACCGGCGATAGCGGTGAGCACCTGACAAGATATGGTTACCTAGTGTGATAGAAACAGAGAATACATCGTTTACATTAAGGGAATTAAACGTATGGTTTGCCGTCATCTTGAGCTTGTTTTTGGTGCTTGATGAAAACTGAAGTTCATTATTGTACGGATTAAGAAGTAGCCAGTTGACATAGGTAGAAGGTGCTTTGTTTGCGCGGTCACCGAATGTCACGGGGCGTGCTTTTTGGCTCCAAAATGGCATCTTAAGATCAATGGTGGTGTTTGAGCCAGAGTATTGTTCAACGAGGTAATCCACCCAAAGCGTTGAATCCGTTGGAATCCGCATGCCTTCATTAAATGGCATTAGAAGTTCACTGGTTTGTTGTACGGGCAATGAGAACCAATTCAAATGCGTTTCTTTTTCAGCGTTAAAGGTGAGTGTGAGTTCACCGTTCTCAATAGTAGCTTGTGCCGTTATTTTTTCTTCAGGCCACTTCCAACTCAGGCTGGTATCTTGCTTTGAAAGCAGTTCAACTGAGTGTGCCGGAAGTGCTTCATTTACAGGGTAAGTTAAGCTGTTTTTTTGCCAACTGATCGCTAATGTTTGTGGATCGATCGTAACCTTGTTTGTGCCATCGCTGAGTGTGGCCGCGTAGCTGTTTATGGATAGAACAAGCCCTGTGAGTGGAACTAAAAATAATGCTTTCATTGTATTTAAGGTAAAAGAAAAGTCGTGTTGTTATTACAGCGTTTTTCTAAAATGAATTGTCACCACGATGTCTTCTTTTACCTTAAACTCATTTTGTCATTTCTCTGGTTAGAAAAAATCGGCAGGTAACGTTAGCCTTTGTTGCTGAGCGACTTGGACTTTAGGCTGAAAGTGGCTTTGGGTTACCACAATACTTAAATGACGAGCGTCTGCTGGTGCTTGGAACTGAGTAATCTGAGTGTTAAAAGGAGTAAACAGACTCGGTTCTAGAAGTTGGTACTGTGCATCAAACCACTGCTGTTGAGCGGTGGGCGGTGGGCAGTAGCGATTTGAGTTTGGTGTTGTTAAGTTAATACTTTGTTCGGTTGATTCATTTTTAAAAGTAATCCAATTTGTGTGTGTGAATGGTGTTATGACAACCGGAATAGGTTGCGAACCATTCAAGGTCAGCTGATATAAGCCAGCAGGAATAGGTTTAAAGTATTCGGTACTTTCAATTTCTACATAACCATCTTGTGGTTTCAACGACTGCCCTTCCAGCCATGTTTTCCCGTTTGAGTCGGAAAGGATAACACTGACTTTCTTAGATTGATCATTAAGCACCACTTTTAACTGATACAAAGATTGGCGTAAATTGCTTTTGCGAAGCACAATGAGCCTGATTCTGTCTTCGTGTTGCTGATCGTAAGTCGAATCTTGGTATGGTAATGAAGACAATTGTTGGCCACAGTGGCTCTGTTTGATGATTTCATTAAAAAGAGGAAGCCAGTAAGGAGTTAGTTCTGTACGTACTGGTTGCTGTAAAACTTGTGTGAGTTTTTGCCATGCAATGTGTGGAGTGTTATCCATCAGTGCTTGATAGCTTAGCTGTAAGTCCGTTTTGGCAAACCAAGCACTGTTATTTCCACTCGGTGAATTTGAAGCTTGTACATGAAGGCTCATAAAGAGCGCTACGATGAAGAAAGAACGATAAGAATAGTTCATGAGCTATACCTTAGATTTCAAGCGATAGCCAATGCCGCGTAATGTTTCTATATGCAGATTCGGTAACTTTTGGCGTAAATGTAAAATGTGGTTATCAACCGTTCGGGTAGAAGGAAAGGCTTGGTGTCCCCATACTTTATTGAGTAACTCATCACGGTGATAAACGCGGTTTGGGTTTTTAACCAGTAGTGCGAGTAACTGAAATTCTTTCGGTTTTAATGAAACCTCTACTCCTTGATGGAAAGTTGTTCTGGTCGATAGGTTTATTTTTAAATCATGGAATGAAATTTCAGCATCACCTAAAGGGCGCAGTTGCACTTGAATGCGTGCCAGCAGCTCTTCATTCGCAAAAGGTTTTAGCATGTAATCGCGCGCGCCCGCATTTAATCCGTCAATACGATCATCAAGTTCTGTTCTAGCCGTGAGGATGATGACAGGGATGGCTTTTTTAGCTAACCAGTTTGGCAAATGAGTCAAGCTATCGCCATCCGGCAACTGCCTATCAAGGATCACTAAATCGGCTTGGAACCAATATTGTTCAGCGTGTTTTGCCTGTGTGATCCAGCGACAAGAAAAACCATGAGAGTGTAAGTATTGCTGCAATCCTTCGCCGAGCAGAGGATCATCTTCAATAAGCAGTAATTGGTTCATAAAGGAAGTTCCAAAGTGTAACGAGTGGGTTGTTTCTGGTGAGTAAGTCTTCCACCTAATTTCGTCATAATACGTTTGATCAGGGTTAACCCAATCCCCATGCCTGAGGAGTTTGATGGTGTACGTTGAGCCAATGCTGACCATATTGTTTTTGCTTTGCCACTGTCTTTTACTTCAATGTATAGGCTGCGGGTAATTGTGACGTTAATCGAAATAGGCTCTGCACCATGAGACAAGGCATTTCGGATCAAATTATCTAGGCATAAACCCAGCCAATAATAGGGGAGGGTCAGTTCTTGATCTTTATCGAGGGTATAATCTAAATCATATTGCTCTACGCAACTGTCTAGCCAATCTGATACATACGCTGTTTGGTTATATAAAAAGTTATGTTTATTTTTACTCAGGTAACTTTTACTGGTTTCCGTGAGTTTTTTTAATCGAGAGTGATCCGCTAATAAGCGCCCAAAAGCGGCTTGAGTTGGCTCATTAAAGCTATCGAATTGCTCACGAAGTTGTTCCACCGTTAGTCCTAAGCTAGCGATGGGAGTTCTTAATTCGTGGGTTAAGAGTTGTAAAATAAATCGCTTCTCTTGACTTGCTCTGCGTCGCTCAATGATCAAACGAACCAAGCTGATTAAAGAGATGACAGAAAGCGTGATGAAAAGTACCCATAGCCCTACTTGGCTCTTTGCTTTGTTTTGAACACATAAATTTCCATCTGTTACTGGGCAAAATTGATCGGACGTTATAGGTGTAATCGTCAGTTTATGTTTGTTTGCAATAGGAAGCCAAACGTTGGGTTTTAAGTGGTAGATCCCCGTTGGAAAATGCACCCAGAGTTGGTTATCAGCCGTAATATAGGTTATGTACGTGCTTAAAATGGTTTCTTTACTTTCGTCGGGCAATAATGCGAGAGACTGAAATAAAGGGTGATAAGCGTTATTAAGGGTGAGCAATCTTTGATGTTTATTAAGAAATACAGAGACTTCATCACTTTGTTGTCCATGTTTTTTAGTTAGGTAAGCAAGGTAGCGATCGGCATAACTGCCACCAGCTGGGTGTTGCGATTGTTCTATTTGAAACCAAGCGTCTGAGAGTGCGGAGCCTGAGCATAAAGCCAATTCAAATTCAGTACTGAGTTTCATCATGGGGGATTGGAATTGCTCTAGATTGGCTGGTAAATGGCACTGCTCTTTAATACGGTACAGAGACATTAACTGTGACCAAGAAACTTGGTTTAAAGCAGGAAACTGGCTATCGGGTAACAATAATAGTGTTGGGTATTGATTCAATTCCTCTTGAGTTACGACAGGGGCAATATTGAGCGATTGCAGTTGTTGATGAAATGACTGCCAGCGCTGAGCGGTAGTATTACTTTCTGGAGTTTCACCGTAGCTAGTAGCAGAGAACAGAGCCATGAAGAGAAGAATAATATTTTTTGTCATGCTCTACACCAAATACAGAAAGGGTGGAAAAGTATAGGTAAATTATGGCTGGTTTTGTCTTCTGAGTGTAAATATTGCTATTGCTTGGATATAAGCTCAAATGCGTTCGCTCAGAGGAGTTAATCTGGAATATGAACTGACGTCTCGTATTTTACTCTGTTCATTGAAATGAGTGTACGAAAGTTTTTCATGTTTGGTTCGCTGTAAAGCAGTCGGTCGCAAAAGGCTTGGTAGGTGGGCATATCAGGCACAACTACCAATAATACGAAATCTACTTCGCCCGTGACTTGGTAGCACTCTTTGACTTCTTGGGCTTTCTTTACTCGTTGGATAAAGGCTTTGTAAAGATCTTGCCGATCTCGCTCCATTTCAACTTCCACCACCATATGTAAGCATGGGCCAAGCTTGCTTTGATCTAATAAAGCGACTTTGCGGCTGATCACTTCTTCTTTTTGTAGTCTTTTCACTCGCTTTAAACAGGCTGGTGGAGAGAGCCCTACGCGATCGGCAAGCTCCACGTTTGTCATTGAGGCGTCATCTTGCAATTGGCGCAAAATGGCTTTATCTGTACGATCAAGAAACATAATTAACTTTTTCCTTTAAATAAGAAATTTATATTAACCTCAAGGTGTAACTAATAGAAATATTTCTAACCTCTCTTTTTATAATTTTGTTTATAGTTTGATAAGAATAAGGAAAGAAAATGACCATTACCTTCAAAGGAGTAGGAGAGGCAGGCTTAGCTTTACTACAAGATGCATGGAAGGTGTACATTACTTTACTCAAAGTCATGGTGCCGGCTCTTATTGTGGTAAAAGCACTCGATATGGTCGGGGGAACTGAGTGGTTAGCTCAAATGTTGTCGCCTTTAATGCAGTTAGTGGGTTTGCCAGAGCAAATGGGGCTTGTGTGGGCTACAGCGATTTTAACGAATATTTACACGGCACTAGTAGTCTTTTTTGATGTTGCTGCGGGGCAAGATCTGAGTGTCGCTGACGTGTCTGTTTTAGGTATTTTATTATTGGTGGCCCATTCACTGCCTATTGAAGGCGCTGTTGCAAAAATGACAGGCGTAAGCTGGCGAATCACGGTTCCGTTAAGGTTGGTGGGTGGTTTTGTGCTTGCTGCTATTGTGAATCAAGTGTATCAGGCTGGTGATTGGCAGCAGCAACCTGCGGTGATTTTGTGGCAGCCAGAACAGCAATCTGCGGCGTTGTCAGACTGGGTATTAAATCAAGCTTCTATATTGGCGACCATCTTTTTTATTATTGCAGGTTTAATGTTGCTATTACGCGTTCTGAGGTTGATCGGTATTGAAGCCTTAATGCAAAAAATGCTGTCGCCATTATTGCGTTCGTTAACCATTGGTAAAGAAGCCACTAATGTTACGATTATTGGCTTGACGCTGGGGTTGAGTTTTGGGGCTGGGCTACTGATTGATGAAGCAAAGTCGGGCAATATTGGTAAGCGGGATATTTTACTGTCGGTGTGCTTCTTGGGTTTAGCGCATAGCTTAATTGAAGATACTTTGTTGATTTTACTGATTGGAGCGGATATTACGTCCATTTTATGGGGTAGGTTGTTATTTGCCATTGTGGTGATTGCTGCCATGGCGAGGTTAGTTCCAAGGGATACCTTACCAGTGTCTAAAGTGTCACTAAGTTAAACAAGATAATAATTTAGTTAAACTTGAATTTAGATAATAAGAGAAAAATGGCGATGACGTTTAATCATCGCCATTTTTTAGACCCCTGATATATGGAGTGGCCTTTATATTACGATTAAGAAAATCGCTAAGGAAAAGAGCAGCTCAGAGCTTAGTAAGTAGTGATGGAAATCAAGGTTGTACAGCAACACTATTGATGAAAAGAACTTTATTGATAGAATTAATATTCTGTACCTTAGGTTTAATCTTTATTTTGGGTGTATTAGCCTCGTAAAAGTATTCCTTTTTCTATGTTTTATATTTTTTATCAATGGAAAATTTCTTCATTCGAAACTTCTTAATATTAACATTAGAGTTTTAGGTAAAGTATGAAGCAAGAATTGGACTTGTGATCAAGATTTAAATAGAAAAGTAAGGCTGGTTAATGTGTTTTTTATATATAATTAGAGCAGTTTCAATAGTGTATTAATGTTTAATGATGTGTTTCATATTATTTTTGTGAGTTCTACCCAGTAATAAGACGCCATACCAATATACAAATTAAAATGCGATACATATCTCCTTTATTCTCTGGGAGGGGGGCTTAATTTCTTGTAACATATGCACACTTTAAAATAAGTATTAAATGTGAGCATAGATAAAAATTATAATTATATAATTAAGGTTGAGCCTGGTTTTATATTTCTTCGAAAATATAAAATAAGTGGTTAAATAGTCAGAGCCTAGTTAGGAAATAAATCTAAAAATCATGAAACTTTACCAGTGAATTTAATTCAGTGGGAATGTTTCATGCGTATAATTCCTTAAAGAGCTATTTGTAATCAAGCTATTTATAGTTTTAATTATTTAAAGTTGCCGCATTGAAAAACGTAAATGTTTCTTTGTATGGTCATTCCGATTGAAATTGGAAGACCAGGTTATTTTTATGTATTAAGTGGAGTTGCCCTTGAAAAATTTACCTAAGTATAAAGTTGGGGGATTTGAGATTGTACGTGATCTCTTATCACTGTCGGAACTGAAAAACCTTGTAGAGTTTTATGATGAGGTGTTTTCGTCTCAGGAAGCTTATGACAACGGTGACCTGTATGATATGGCGGGAAAAGAACACGGTAATAACATGAGGCGTTGGAAAGTGCCGCAACTTATGCACCCTGATCGTTATTGTCCTAGTTTAAAAGAGACAGATCTGTTTAAGGATGCTTCTGAGTTTGCGTCAGACTACTTTGGCGAAAAGGCAACAGTTACCTTCGCTCATGCGATCAACAAGAACCCTCATTGCACCGCTGAAACCCCTTGGCATCAGGATGCGGCATTTTGGCGTCCAGAGTTGAAATACAACAGTGTCAGTATTTGGGTTCCACTTCAAGATGTAGATACCCACAATGGCTGCATGAGGTACATTGAAGGGAGTCATGAATATGATGTTCTTCCTCATCAGTCGGTTAATAACAATATCAACGCACAAGGTTTTGAATTGGCCAGTGAGCTACAGCCAAAATTTTTGCAAAATGTCACGCCAGTACCGTTGAAGGTTGGTGAAGCGGTTGCACATTGTCCTTACGTATTACATTCAGCTGGTGCAAACCAATCTAGTGATTTCCGACGTGCACTTATTATTGATGCATCCATTGCTCATGAAGATAGACAACGGAAATGTCACTTTGAGTGGGTTGAAAAACGCCGTACAAGAAGAAGTGAAATCCTCGAATCTATGAATGTGCATTGGACCGGTGAACCTGCGTAATAACTGGTGAGTAAATAAGTAGTTAAGGAAATAGTTAAAATGGAAACTAAAGTAACACCAATCTTTTCAATTGTTCTTGCAACGCACAATAGGCCTGATTTTTTGAAACGAGCGCTAGACAGTGCTTTATCTCAAAGTTTTACGGACTTTGAAATTATTGTGGTTGATGACGGCTCAACTTTAGACAACAGCATCGTAATGGCTGAGTTTGAAGCTGATAACATAAGATATATTAAAAACGAAAAGTCCCTTGGTGTATCTGGCGCAAGAAATGTGGGTATTGATAACGCGAAAGGTAACTATATCTGCTTTTTAGATGATGATGATGCTCTTCATCCCGCGTTTTTAGAAAGAACGAAGGAAGTAATGGAAAAAACAGACGATAGTATAGGCTTTACATTTTCGGGGGTCATGAAGATGTTTTCTGATGAAAATGGAAAACTGATTCGCTCGGAAAAAAGTGATCACCACACTCCGTACTCCCAAGAAGAGCTGGTCAATGTGGCATCTCGAATTGGTGCTTCTCATGGTTACTGTGTAAAACGTAAATGCGTAGAAAAAGTCGGCGGTTTTGATATTAACTTGCGAAAAGGTGAAGATACCGATTTTACTTTGAAGCTCATGGATAACGGCTTCATGCCGACAGTTGTTCCTGATCCATTGATGTTTTTGCACAAACATCATCTTCCCCACTTAGCCGTAAACGATAGTCAACGTCTTGAGATATGTGAACTATTACTTGCGCGATATGAATCATTTTTCCAGCGCCATTCAATGGCTTGGGTTGAGTTGGCTAGCTTTACGCAGTCTCTCCATCTGGAGCAGGGAAATGAAGAGCGTGCGGATTATTATGGGAAGTTGATCAGTGAGAGGGGCGTAACAAGAGATATGGCGTTAGCCAATGTTGGCTGCTCTTAAAGTTAGATACAAACTAGGAAATTAACTTATCCCGATAACAGTGACATTGTTATCGGGATATTCAAATTTATAAGGAACATTATGAAACCTTACAAGGATATCTTATTCCTTGCTGTCCCTATCGCATTACATAGTGTGTTATTTGCAAGTCTTGGCTTTATCGATACGTTTATGCTTTCCGCTCTCGGTGGCGATACGGTTGCGGCTGCGGGGATAGGATCTAGAGTATTGTGGTTTATTTCTAACGTCATTGTTGGAATTAGTGGTGCGACAACCATCTTTTGTGCTCAGTATTGGGGAGCGAAAGATAAAAAGAACCTTAATGTATCGATTCATATAGGAATGATACATGCCGTTATTGCCTCTAGTGTACTTGTCACCTGTGTTCTGTTATTCCGTGATCAGATTGCATCCATCATGACGAATGATGAGACTATTGCAGTAATGGCTACTGATTACATTCAAATATCTATTCTGTGTGTGCTGGTTACGAGCTTCTCCGTGATTTGGGGAGCTGGTCTAAGAGCGATACAAAAGCCGAAATTGGTGCTTTATCTTTTTGTTTTTGAATTGGTTATGAATGTTTCTTTGAACTACCTGCTGATTTTTGGCCATTTCGGCTTTCCAGCTCTTGGTCTCGAAGGAGCCGCATGGGGTACTCTGATCGCGAGATCAACATCAACCCTTGTACTTTTCTTTTATGTTAATGCTCGTGAAAAAATACTGTGTTTCTCGAAAGCTTCCTTTGCGGTGGCGCGAGACAAGGCCAGAAACATTACTTTTGCCAAAATTGCTTTGCCGATTATTGGCGGAGAAATTATTTGGAGCGGTGGGATTACTGCCTATCATACGATTTATGGCAACATTGATGGAACGGCGCTTGCCGCGATGTCAATTTTGGCTCCGCTGGAAATATTGTTAGGCTCCTTTAGTTGGGGTTGTGCGGCAGCAGTTGGCGTTCTTGTTGGTGAAAAAATTGGTGCTAACAAGCAAGAAGAGTTGAGTGTGTATATTCGTGCAGGGTTAATTTCTTCTATCACAGTTGGTGGAACGATTGTTGGGATCTTATGGGTCGCGCAAAAACCTCTTATTGGTTTGTTTGACGGCGTTGAACCTGAAGTACTGAATGCCGTGCATCTCTTGTTCCCATTCATATTGGCTTCCATTTTCCTGCGCTCCGTTACGATGACGTCGATGTCAGGTATCTTAAAAAGTGGTGGCGACACGAAGTTTGCGATGAACCTCGATTTGGTTGCTCAGTGGTTTGGTGCTATTCCAATTATGCTTGTTCTCGCGTTCTGGTTCGAATTACCTGTTCAATACGTGTATACAGCAGTCTTGTTGGAAGAAGCGTTGAAGATGATTCCGGTTATCCTGCGTATTAGAAGCGGCAAGTGGATCAAAAACTTATCGCAAGATATGCCTTCAGCAGAACCGACGCCAGCATAAAGACCTGATAGAAAACATTGCATTAGTCACTTATCAGAGTTGAAAATTTAATAAAAAACACCCCAGAGCAGGGGTGTTTTTTTATATGCCGTGTTTGTCGTTGCGATTGTGTTGGAGTGGTATACAGAGTGCTTTTTATTGTGTGGTTCACGTGACGTTCTGTAGTAAATAATCACGCTGTAAAATATACATACGTTTAACGTCTTTATATTGACCATTAATGAAAAATTGCTGTACTAAATGTCCTTCTTCAATAAAGCCGGCTTTGTTGTACAAATGAAGGGCTTTTACATTTTCAGTTGCGACATGAAGGTAGATTTTGTTGAGATTTAAAATCGTAAAAGCGTAGTCAAGAGCGAGTTTTATTAAAGATATCGCGTACCCGTGCCCTTGATAATCTGGGGTAATGATGATTTGAAATTCAGCACTGCGGTGAATGTAATCAATTTCTACTAATTCGACCAAACCAATGGCATCGCTGTTTTTGTTTTCGGCAATAAAGCGTCGCTCGGCGTTGTCATGAATGTGTTTATTATACAGCTCTTCCAGTTCATCAAATGATTCATAAGGCTCTTCAAACCAGTAAGACATAATGCTTCGATTGTTATTCAGTTGGTGGATAAACCTTAAATCACTTCTTTCTAGTGCTCTTAATTTGATGCTGTTACTCATGTGATTAAATCCTTTTAAGTTATTGCGTACAGTAAGTATACCTCGAACAGAGCTTTTCAATTAAGGTCATTGATTTGTATATGAAAGTGAACTTTAATCAATCAGGCAAATGAAATGGGTGCATGTAATGGTGTAGGAAAATTTTACATATTCAGTTTAATAGCAATTATGTGCTTACTCTCTTTTCTCTTTGATTTTTTAGATGCTTTCCTTACTGAATCGAATTTAATTATTTTCATACTCGTTACCTCGTCAATATTTTTTACAGTTGATATAAAAGTCATTATCACCGTGAAGAAGAAACCTTATTAAAATTAGGGTATTGATGAATAAGTTACTAAATGGTGCGATTTATGCAGTTATTTTATGGGGTTTATGTGAGCCAATACTGTTGTAGTTAGTTACGTATATTTGTCAGTCGCTTTCTATAATGACTAAATGCTCAGTAATGATAGTGTGATATAGGAGCGTAGAATGAAGGTTAGATCTGTCCTCATTGGTGTAGTGTTGTTGCTGTTTTCTCATTTTTCAGCAGCTACTGTCATTGTGCTAGATCCTCTTGCAACCAGCGTTGGTGTAGGAGATTCTGTCACAGTCCATCTCGATATCACAGGGCTTGCCCCTCCTGGTGTTTCTGTTATTCATGCCGATATCTATTTTGACCCAACAGTGATTGCTTTTATGGATGCAGTTGCAGGTGATTTTTTTGCTTTGAATCCTGCGAGTATGTGGGGAGATCCGGTGACTTTCCCGCTATTCCCAGGTGCTCCGGTTGATCCAACGGCTGTTTCTCCGGTGACTCTACCTGATGAGATTGGCTTTGACTTTGTGGAGCTCTTCTTCATGCCATCTATGGTCGATGGAACCTTGGTCGAACTGACGTTTAAGGCGGTTGGGGCAGGCGTTGCAAGTTTAGCCTTTAATGATGTGGTTGTGCTTGACGCAGCAGGGGCACCTTCTTTTGCGAGTGATGTGCTAGATGATATTACCGTGAGTGCAGTCTCTGTTTCAGAACCTAATATGTTGTCATTACTGGGTGTTGTAGCTTTTGGAGTAGTTTGGCTACGGCGACGTTGTAGTCAAACTTAGTTACTGATATGCAGCAATAACTAAGAGGAGGAAGGTATCATGCGCTCATATACTATACCCAGTACAGCGCTGTTACTCACAACAACCCTTTGTTTACCGATAGGAGGAGCACAAGCAGCAGCCGGGGTTAGCCTGACTGCTTTAGATCTAAATGGTGATTTGGTGATTAACAGTTTGGATATTTTTGAAATGATCCAATGTTTTAATCAACCAGCCAGTAACCCTGAGTGTACGCAGGCTGATTTTAATGGTGATGGTACGGTTGGTTATTCTGACTACCAACTTCTTTTTCAACATTATGGGCAGCCAGTGCCCTCCGCAGATGTCGCTATTTCTGGTGACAACTCACTTCTTATCCCTGTTGGTGAGATCTTAAACGTGGTTTATAGCGTTGAATTTACCACCAGCACGCCGGGTAGTTTTAATCTAGATTACAGTGAATCCGAAAATCCACTGGGCGGTTTACTGATCAGTAATGATGCTTTTGGTTCAATAGGAGTTACAGACACAGAAACGGTCCTTATTAATGAGACTATTCAAGGCCTAGCACCGGGAGAATACACATTAACGAAAACAGTGATGATTGACGATCCCCCTGTTACAACGAATTTTGATGTCACTGTTACTGTTGTTGATCCCGCAGTCGATAATCCTATGCTGAGTTTGCCTGGGGCATTCCCTTCAGGTATTGAGCCTGATGTGCCAACTGCGGTGACATTCAGCTCTTTACTTAGTGGCACAAGCCGAACACCAGATAGTGTTGAGATCAGAAAGGTCGGGGAAAGTGGTGAAGATCTCGGCCTGATTGTTACTTTAAATGATAATGGCGTTGCCCCTGATGGTGCAGCCAGTGACTTTGCATTTACGGGTGCCGACTTAGTAACGGGTAGCACTGAAGCCACTATTAACTTTAAAGCATTTGCACACTTCCCAGAAGGCGATACGGCAGAATCACCAGTAGGAATGTTAGTGATAACCGATTTGCCTATCGGGTTAGGTACTCCTTTATCTGAAGATGATATTTTTACTGATCCTGATTTAAATACTGAGGTGGTTAAAGGACAGGTATTGGTGGAGTTATCTGGCGACTGTAGTGATACTGCTGCTGCGGAAGCGGCTATTGAAGCACTTGGTTACGAGGTATTGGGCTATGAGCCTGCGTTATGTTTGATGACGGTAGGTGTCCCGACTACGGTGGCATTGGTTGATGCAATTGCGATATTAGAGTCTGAGCTCGCTTTTTTGAGTGCTGAAGCAAATGGCGTGGATGTGCTATCGGAATGGGTTCCGAATGATCCTAATTATGCCACTCAGTGGGGGTTTCCTAAATCAAGGGCCGATGAAGCTTGGGTGATTTCTCGCGGAGCCGGGATTTTAGTGGGGGTTGTGGATACTGGCGCTGATTTGGATCACCCTGATTTAGCGGCTAATTTATGGAAGGTTGTGATCCCTGCGTTAGGTATTAATTGGTTAGGCTATGATGCCGTTGATGGAGATTCTATTCCTGAAGATGCTAATAGCCACGGGACTCATGTCGCGGGAACCATTGCTGCCGTGACGAATAATGCGACTCAAGTATCAGGAATGGCTCCTAATGCAACGCTCTTTATTGTGCGTACATTAGGTCCTGGCGGCGGTTCACATGCTCAATTTGCGGATGGAGTGAAAAGAGCCGCAGACATGGGCGTGAAAATTATTAACTATAGTGGAGGAGGAAGCCATTCGGCCACTAAACAAAATGGTGTGAATTATGCGGTAGGTAAAGGCGTGCTCTTTATTGCAGCAGCAGGTAATGATAATACCTCATCAACGACGAGTGCTTTCCCTGCGGCTTATGCAAACGTTATGGCGATTGGGTCAACCACCACAACGGATGGCCGCTCTGGTTTCTCCAACTTTGGTGCTTGGGTATCTATGGCTGCACCAGGGTCTGGTATTCTGTCACTTGGGCTAGCGGGTACTACGTCAACCAAAAATGGTACCTCAATGGCGACACCACATGTAGCCGGCGCTGCAGCCTTAGTGTGGGCGACAAACCCAGGATTAACTGCAGCTCAGGTTCAATCCCGATTAGAGAAAACGGCGAAGCCATTACCAGGGCTACAGTTGGGTAAAGGCCGACTTGATGCTTTCAATGCTATTTTTAACGGTAGCTTTGAAAATAACCTTGTTGGTTGGACGCCATCAGGGACTGCGGCTTCGACAACTCTTCTAGGGCCTCTAAGTCCCCCAGATGGAGCAAGAATGGGCTATATCAGCTCTGGTCCAGCAGAAAGTAACCTCTCAACCACAATTACTCAAGACTTTGTTGTGCAGCCTGGAGTGACAAGTATTCCTGTTCAAGTTACTTACAATATGGTGACAGAAGAATACCCTGAATGGGTAGGAACAGAGTTTAATGATTGTACTCAGATCACCATTGTTGCCCCAGATGGCAGTAATAATGTTGTTGCGTTTGAATCGGTGAACAGTTCCGTATTTTCTCCTATCGGAGGGATTAATTTACCGGGCGGAGATGACACTGTTGGTCAAACTGGCTGGAAAACAAGGGCTGTTTCTGTACCTGTAACTGGCGGGCCGGGTATGTATCGAACCTTCATTACTGATGCTGGCGATGACATTTTCGATTCAGTTGTTTTGATAGACAATATCAGCTTTAAGGCGAGTATGCCTCTTTCTCCATTATTACCAGGAGGATGTGGCGGTTGAGGAATGCAGTTAGCCTAGCCATGGCGAGTAGTATTCTTTTTCTAGGTTGTGGCTACATTGAATCTGAATCTCAGGACGATGTAGCCACAAGTAAGCAGGAGGAAAGGCCAGAGATGGTGGATCAGTCTTCTGAAAATCACGCTGAGGAAGCGCCTGATTCACCATCTTACCCTTTTCTAGGTCAGCCTGTGTCTTATGAAACTCTGCCGCTGAATGATGTAAAATTGGATGAAATAGAGACAAAGCATCTAGTGTGGGATATGGAGGAAAGCTTTACCGCTTTTTGGTCGATTTATGCTACCTCGCAGCCACCTGATATTAATTTTGAACAAGAGATGGTGATTGGCATTTTCTGGGGAGCGAAAGCCAGTGGGGGCTACGATTTGGTGGTAGAGCATGTTGGGCTTGAGCAGGAAGAAGTGTATATCTATTACCAAAAGCGCCACCCTAACCCTGAGCGTGATTACATCTCAATGATTGTTTACCCCGCTGCTTTATTTGTTATTCCTGTGGAGCAATCGAAAGTTAACTTTTTTGATCGCAATGTGATCAGAAGAGATTAACTCCTGCTAATTTTTCTGTTTAACAGGAGCCTTATTTTGTTGATAAATCTTTAATTCGTTATGATTACATTAACCACTTCCACCAAATAAACACGGCTAAGAAACCAAATAAGTAGGTTAGGCCCGCCCATGAAAGCCATTTCATTGTACGGTTGAAAGCCAGTTCTTGCGGTAAGTTCGCTTTTACTACTAATAGGTAGTTGATTAGAGCAAAGATAGGTGTTGTCATGAAGGCCAGAACCATCGCAAAATCAAGCATTGCCATCAGAGAAGAAGTAAAGAAAACTAAAATTCCCATTGCTGTCGACCCTATCAGAATCATCCAGCCATAGTGATAACGACGGTTTCCTAGTTCTTTATTTTGAATTAATAAGTTGGATTCGGCTAACGCACGGGCATAGCCATCAATGACAGTGATAGTACTACCAAAAATACAGAAAAAGGCGATAACGGCGATTAAGTAGCGTGACCATTCCCCAATGCTTGTGGCGTACATACCGACAAGTTGATGTGAGAAGCCAATCCCAGAGCTTTTCAGTTCTTCGCCATTTCCATGCAGTACTAATGCCCCTAAAGAGAGAAAAACAATAGCCAAAACCGCAGTGCCAATGTAACCCACATTAAAGTCAAATAAGGCCGACTTTGCCGTTACTTTTTGTTCTTTTCTCTGACTTTTTAGCCATAAAGAAGTTAAACATGATATCTCAATTGGTGCTGGCATCCATCCCATCATAACAACAATGAAACCAATAGAAGCGATGGTCCAAGGAGAAGGGGATTCAAACTCTACAGGAGCGACACTGCCTTGGCCTGCTGCCACTATGACGGCACTGACGGTAGCAATCACAAGTACAGACATAATTACTTTGGAAAGAGTATCGAGTGCTTTGTAGTGCCCAGCGAATAAAATGATAAGGCAGGCAACCAGTACAACGCCAGCAAGGGTAGTTAGAGGCAGCTCAAAAGGCAGAAAATAGCCAAGTAGACTCGCACTAAAAAGTAATAGTGCTGCGGTATTAACGATGCTAGAAACGACATTTAATCCGGTGAAGAGCCATAAGTAGCCACGCCCTAGTTCATTATATCCTTGGATCAGGCTATTTCCTGTGCCCATGGTGTATTGCACGCCAGCTCTGAAAAATGGGTATTTAAAAAGGTTTACGAGCAAAATTAATCCAACCAGCTGCCAGCCATAAATAGCACCAGACTTGGTAGAGGCAACAAGGTGAGAGCCACCAACGGCGGCAGTGGCCATCATGATACCTGGGCCGAGAGAATGAATGAGCTGCTTGAATTTATTATTGGAAGTGGGGTCACTGGAGGCTGACACTGAAGTTTGCATGATTAGAACCTGCTTAATTATTGTTCATTACTTTAGTTTGCGTAACACTATTGATAGGTAAGCTTTTTATTATCTTTAGCGATAGGCTTTATATTTTAAATTAATGCTTTTAATTGTTTTGGAGTATTTATCGAACATAATGACTATTTTTCTATGTTTTTAATACATTATGCAACCAGTGTCTAATTAGCATTTAGAGTAAAAAGTCAACTTGGTGTTGTTTTTTGGTTAATTATTGTTATTGGTGATGCTTGGTTGGTCTTATATGCCGAATTACCAATTTAAAAAACAATAAAATTTTAAAAGTGTATAGAGTGTTAGTAAATTATATGAGTATGATTATTAATCATCATAGAGTGAGTAGGGAGAGTAGATATACATACCTATTGGCATAGAGAATGAAGTTTGTTAGATTGAGTACGTTTTTAACCACTGATGGAGATTGTATTGATGATTGTATTAAAAGCTAACTGGGCACGCCGAGAGCTGTCTCTTTAAACGTAATTTGCTCTCCTGCCCGGTATTCAAGCCGGGGTCTGGATCTTAAAAACAGAGTCTTTGCGCTTTGTGACAGATCGCTATACCCCTGATTAAATTATTTTATTCAGGCGCACTCGTATAGATGCGCTAGGGGTTTCAATGTCAAATTCAATTACTTTGCCACAACTAGGTTGGCAGCCATTTTTCCAACAACAACTTTCCCTCGAAGAGTGGGGACAAGTACGGATCGCTCGTGTTATGGCACATCACCGTAATGGTTTTTTGCTTAGTATGGCTCAAGAGGAAAACTCGAAAGAAACGAGCTTTACTTTACCCATTAATTCAAAAATGAGTGATGTCACCGTTGGTGATTGGCTTTTGTTAGATGACGATAATCGATTCATTCGAGTATTGGATAGATTATCTGAATTCAGCCGTAAAGCTGCTGGCAGTAAAGTTCAGGCACAAATGATCGCTGCGAATGTGGATACAGTATTCATTGTTTGCTCACTTAATGATGACTTTAATTTAAGTCGAATAGAGCGCTATTTAGCGCTAACTCATGACGCAGGTGCTGAGCCTGTGGTGGTTCTCACTAAAGCAGATTGTTGTGACGATCCGTATCAATACGTACAGCAAGTTCAGCAGTTAGAGCCAATGCTAATGGTGGAAGCCGTTAATGGGTTGGATCCTGATAGCGTTACTCCATTGCTTCATTGGTGTGGTGTTGGAAAAACCGTCGCGTTTCTTGGTTCATCTGGTGTTGGTAAATCAACACTGGTAAATACCTTGCTGGGTTCAGAAGCGCAGCAAACGGGCGGTATTCGTGAAGATGACAGCAAAGGCCGGCATACCACAACAGGTCGTGCTATGCATGTGATGCCATCGGGCGGTTTATTGCTTGATACACCAGGAATGCGAGAGTTACAGCTCGCTTCTTGTGAGCAAGGAATTGCCGACGCTTTTTCGGAAATTACTGAATTAGCGGAGCAGTGTCGCTTTTCAGATTGTCAGCATCAAACAGAGCCAGGTTGTACTGTACAAGCTGCGTTAGAGTCAGGAGAACTTGATCCTAGGCGCTTTAAAAATTACGAAAAGCTCAAAAGAGAACAGGCCAGAAATGGGGCTTCTTTGGCAGAGATTCGTGAACAAAACCGCAGCTTAACTAAGATGTATCGCACGACTCAAAGTGCTTCTCGTAAGCGAAAACAAGGTTAATTGATTAGCATAACATCTAACTATGGCCCTACTCAGTGAGTGGGGCTTTTTTGTTTGCTTTCATTCTATCTGCGGGGTGATTTACTCCATCCATCACCGGAATGTCTTTCAATTCAAATGGGTTGACGCCTTCTAAACAGGCAACGTTGAAGCCATATTGATGTGGGTTAGATCGCCGTTGGTGATGCGTGTAAATACCGCATTTTGAGCAAAAATAGTGCCTCGCCGTATGAGTGTTAAATTGGTATAAGCTTAGGACATCTTGCCCTTTAATGATTCTAATACCATCTAAAGAGATAGAAGCGACAATAGCACCACGTCGGCGGCACATAGAGCAGTCACACCGACGTACATCAACCAGTCCGTTAGGTAAATGTACTTCGAACTCTACAGAGCCACAATGACACGATCCTTTATGCAATTGTTTGATATCCATATCTATCTCCATAATGAATGACGCAATAGTTTTATGTGTTATTTATGTAATTCAGATAACGAATGAATAATGGTGAGCTTTTCTTCTGTTAGTGAAGGTTTTTTGTTTTCACGATAAAGCCAGACGGCATTTATACCTGCATCTAAAGCGGGTTGAATGTCTTTTTGCCAAGTATCACCAACCATGGTGACATTTTCTGGTAGTACGCCAAGCTTGTTTAAAATTTCGGGTAAAAAGCGTGGATCGCCTTTTTTAATTTTAAGGTTAGAGAAGCAAAAATAGCCAGAAATAAAAGCATCTAAATCGACACGTTTAAATGCCGCTTTAATTTCATCTTCATTAGACTCAGCAGCACTGGTTGCAATATAAATGTCATTTTCTTGAGACAAAGCACTAAGAGCTTCGTGAGCCCCTTCAACCGATTCAACATGGTGCCAGTCGCACATTTTTCCTTCTAATGCAGGGTAATCGACCATGAGAGTGTCACCCCAATCAAATAAAAATACTTTTTTCATAAGAGATCTTTTTATTGTTGAGTGGAATTTAAACAATATCAAAAGAGTAACACAATTTCATAGGGCTACAATTATCGATATCTCAATAGATACGGTTTAGAATAGTCTCTTGAGTTTTTTCAAAGTAAATAAAGGTTAACTAAGATGATCGAACGTCTAGAAACTGGCCAGCGCATGAGCCGTATTGTAAAGCACAACGGCACTATCTACTTATGTGGTCAAGTATGTGCAGACGCGACGCAAGGCATTAAAGAGCAAACACAAACCATGCTAGACAAAGTAGAAGCACTGCTTGAGCAAGCGGGGAGTGACAAAGAACACATGCTTTCTGCAACCATTTACATCAAAGACATGAAAGATTTCGTGGAAATGAATGAAGTATGGGATAACTGGGTTCCACAAGGGCACGCACCTGCCCGTGCTTGTGTTGAAGCAAGTATGGCTCGGGATGCACTTCTTGTTGAAATCTCAGTGGTTGCTGCCGAAAAAGCGTAAATACCTATTATCGTTAGCTGATTGTTATGATCAGCAGTATTCATAAAAAGAGGATCTGGTGATCCTCTTTTTTCGTTTTTGCATACAGTAGTTAAGTTAGAACAGTATTTGAATCAGAAATAAGGCACGGCATGTTCACTCAATGGCTTGGGAGCATACCAATGTGTGAATGCACATGTTATTTTTACGTTAATGACTTTACATATGGATAAAAAGGGCTGCACTACTTCCCCTTTTTCTTATTAAGGATAACTATGCTGGAAAACAAGAAAGTACTCGTGCTATTTGCCCATCCTTCCCCTGAGCGATCTGAAATAAACCTTCCTTTGTTTAAAGCAGCCCAACATATTGACGGTGTTACCGCGGTTGATCTATATGCTGAATATCCCACTTTTCGAATTGATATTGATAAAGAGCAGCAGCGTTTACGTGAACATGATGTGATTATTTTTTTGTTTCCTATGTATTGGTATTCAACCCCCTCACTGCTTAAAGAGTGGCAAGACTTGGTGCTTGAATATGGGTTTGCTTATGGCCCTGAAGGTGATGAGTTATATGAGAAAAAATTTATGTGCGCGTTGACCGCTGGTGGATCTGAAAAGGCGTACCGAGCAGAAGGTTATAACCATTTTACGATTCGTGAACTTTTGCAGCCATTAGAACAAACGGCAGCGCTTACAGGGATGACTTACTTGGCACCATTTGCTTTGTTTGGTTCTCGCACCGCAGTGGAAGAAGACCGGGTAGAAGAACACATAGATCAATGGCAGCGATTACTGGTTGCTTTTCATTATGATCAGATTGATCTACAAATGGCGACTTCCTTAAATAAAATTAATGATGATCTAGAGTCTGTGATCAACGGAAGGTAATAATGACTAGTTATTTTTTATCTGCATTCATCTACTTAGCGGCTGCTGTTATTGCTGTTCCTATTGCAAAAAAACTCGGTTTAGGCTCGGTGTTAGGTTATCTAATCGCAGGGGTTGTGATTGGGCCCTTGATTGGTCTAGTTGGGGAAGAGACCACATCTATTCAACATTTTGCTGAATTTGGCGTTGTCATGATGCTGTTTTTGGTCGGGTTAGAGTTAGAGCCTAAGATGCTGTGGGAAATGCGTAACCGCTTGATTGGACTTGGAGGATTACAAGTTGGTCTCACGGTGAGTGCCGTAACAGGAATCGCTTTATGGTTTGTTGAGCAATGGACCGTTGCACTTGCTATTGGCTTGATCTTTTCACTTTCCTCGACGGCCATAGTTTTACAAACGTTTAATGAAAAAGGGTTAGCAAAAACAGAAGGTGGGAAAAACGCGTTTTCAGTGCTGCTATTCCAAGACATAGCCGTGATCCCAATGTTGGCGTTAATCCCTTTATTGGCGCTGCCAGATCTGGTCGAAAAAGCGAAAAGTGTGGCAAGTAGTGCTGCTGAACATCATGAAGAGCTTAGTCTAGTTGTAGGGTTGCCGGGGTGGGCCTATGCCATGGTGGTGATTGCGGCTATTGCTGGCGTTGTGATTGGTGGGCACTATTTAAGTCGTCCGTTGTTTCGATTTGTAGCAAGCTCTGGTTTACGTGAAATATTTACGGCCACCGCGTTGATGCTAGTGATTGGTATCGCAGCTTTAATGAGTTTAGTGGGATTATCACCAGCCCTAGGCACGTTTTTGGCCGGTGTAGTTTTGGCTAACTCCGAGTTTCGTCATGAATTAGAATCGAATATTGAGCCGTTTAAAGGTTTGTTGTTAGGGCTTTTCTTTATCACCGTCGGGGCGGGTATCGACTTTGGTGTTTTGTTCAATGACCTTGGTGGCATTGTTGCCATGACATTGGGCCTAATGGCACTAAAAGCCTTCGTATTGCTGATCTTGACTGTGATTTTTAAGATCCGGTGCAGTGATCGCTGGTTATTTTCTCTTAGTTTGGCACAAGCGGGTGAGTTTGGTTTCGTTCTATTAAGTTTTACGGTTCAGCAACACGTTTTACCTGTTGATATTGCTCAGCCGTTATCGTTGGTTGTTGCGTTGTCCATGTTTTTAACACCAGGGTTATTCATTTTCTTTGATAAGATGATCGTGCCTCGTTATGAAAAGACCTTAAACTCAAGGGAAGCCGATGAGATTGAAGAAACGGGCACTGTTATTATCGCTGGAGTCGGACGATTTGGTCAGATCATTAACCGCTTATTAGTGGCTAATAATGTGAAAACCATCGCATTGGATCATGGTACAAGGCAAGTAGATGTACTGCGTAAGATCGGAACTAAGAGCTACTACGGGGATGCAACTCGTCCTGATCTACTTCATACGGCAGGAATTGAACACGCCCAACTTTTTGTGATTGCGATTGATGATACTGAGCGTGCTGTAGAGCTAGCAAAATACATTAAACATACTTACCCACATGTGAAAATTTTAGCGAGAGCTTACGATAGAGGCCATCACTATGCGCTTAAATCGGTAGGGGCGGACATCATCATTAGCGAAACGTACCATTCTGCGTTAAAGCTGGGCACTGAAGCGTTAAAAGAAGTGGGCTTTCATCCATTTAAGGTTGAGCAACTCAAAGCTGCCTTTTTAGATGTTGAAGCGAAAAGTAAAGAAGGGCTGTACCAAGCATGGAAAAATAGCACTGAAGATAATAAATACTCTTCAGACTACGTTAACTTATTCATGCAGTTAGAAGATGAGATTGAAAAAGCCATGTCGGGAGACAGAGAAGATGGCCATACTCGCACTGAGCGTGGTTGGACACCACCCCCACGTGATTATACGAAGTCGTTAGGATCATCGCCTGATTAGGTGGTGCTTATTTATTATTTTTAGGGTTATCGTAGCGGCGTGTTGATGAAACAGCCGCTACTTTGAATAGAAGGATGAGTGAAGTACGAGGAGTGTTGTCTATGGTCTTACCGCAAGCATAAGAGCACCATCATTAACACCACCACCGGCATGAATATAAACGATATAGTCGCGGTCTTGATAGCGGAATGGATACGGGCTAATAGCGGTATGTTCTGGTACTATTTTCTGGACGATATCGGCATTGTTTGTATATTCCCAGATACAAGCAAGTCTTTCTCCTTCATTATCAAAATAGAGTGATTTATCATCTGGGCTCCAAGTAAGATCATAAATAGACCACCATTTACGGGATTCAGTATTTGTCATTACGTCAGGCATGATATTAATGGAGTCTGTTATGCTGTCATAAATGGCAATGGTTTGTGATTCAGCAAGGGATTTATCTGTTATTAGCTCTGTCATTCTTCGTAAATACTCGCCCTCTTTCCCAGTAACATTAGCCCCAAGTTTTTTATAGGCAAGCTGTGAAGTGACTAAAGCTAATTTTGTTCCATCATTTGATAAAGCCCAACGACTGTATTCACGACTGCTTTGATTTATAAAAGGGATATTATAGTCTTCCTTTGCCAAGGTACGAGCAGGAGCAGAAGCCGATTGTGAGCCAATATCGTAAGCCATTTCTTGTAATTTCGTTTTGTGTCTATCTACCCATTTATAGTAAAAAAGCTCGTTTCCTTTGATATACATCTCATAGGTGACCCCAGAATCAACAACATGGCTTTGTTTAGTTAATGGGTTATATTCATGAATGACAGTCTTTTCATTGTTTTTTGGGGAGTTTTTATAATAAATGAAAACTTGTTCATTAACGACGGCAGCGATAGGCTCAAATGCATCGGTATCCGAGCTCAGCAGTTCTTTACGTAACCAGGGCTTATAAACTTCATCATCGATTTTTTCCAGTGCTTTGGCAGAATATTCGTCGAGTGCACTTTTATCAGGAAGAGTCATTCCTTGCGTGAGATCGGTAGGATCTTTCTTGATCATTTTGTCTAAGAGAACATTGATTCTATCAATAAAGAACTGTTCACAGTCAGCTAACTGGCTACAAGATTGGTTTCTTTGTTTTAACCAAGCTCGTTGCTCTGATCTAAGGGTAGTATTCTGTGGCTCTTTGAGGGCATTCACATATAGAGTATGGATAACTTCATCCATGGTGCTTAACGAATTATTAGCACAGATCATCTTCTCTGTTTGAGTGCTAGCAAGCTCACAGTTGAAGCTAGCCGCATGAGAAGAAGCGCTAAAAAGTGAAAATAACAAAACGAGTCTTTTCATGAGCATAGGCTTTTTATCAAGGGAAAGTGAGCGCAACAATACTCAAATAGACTACTGAGTTCAATGCAATATAGAGAGTATTAAAGCGTTTGTTATCTACATCACATTGATTTCAGTTATAAGCGTTTTTCATGTGTAAAAAGCTTAAGTGAAGAATAGGCTATTTAAATGCTTAAAAAACACCTAAATAGCGGCTAAGGGCAAACCAAAGAGGTAAAAAAATCAAATAAATAATAATTGCTTTTTTTAGCATAATTTATCCATTGTACGTTCATGAGGTCTGATTTTTTAATCAAACCCTTATAGCAAGCTCTCAATTGAGTAATTGTTTGTGATTTATTGGTATTGAAACATTGTTTATTTATAAAACTGATTCTACCTCACTAAAAAACAATGTTCAATTTTGATAATATTATCGTCATATAGAAAATAATATGGTTATTTATAATAAAATGAGTGGCTTGTGCACCAAGCTGGTTTTTTAAGTGTGGTGTTTGTATGACTTGGAGTGCACAATGGTTCCGAACTTTACAGTGTAAATTGATCTTGAATCAAGGAATATATATGCCAATGACTGTTTTTAAACTTAGCTCTCTACCTGCTATTTTTGGGGCATTGACTTTACTACCCATGGTCTCATTTGCTTCTGTTACGGCGGTAACAGCTGAGGAATGTGAAGTGATGCGCCAGCAAGGAGTAATGGGAGAAGGTTCTCCCGTGCAGTGTGAGCGATTAAAAAACGTCACTTTCAGTTATGTTGATTTTGATGGCAAAACTCACAAAGACGGTAAAATTGTTGTTTTAGATGCGGTTGCTCCGCATGTATCAAAAATTTTTAATGAACTTTATACTCTTAATTTTCCAATAAAAAAAGCACAGCCAATTGAAAAGTACCAAGGAAGTGATGATAAATCCATGGCAGACAATAATACGTCGGCTTTTAACTATCGCGCGATTGCAGGGCAAAAGAGTTTATCCATTCATGCTTATGGTTTAGCCATTGACTTAAATCCGGTACAAAATCCGTTTATAGAATTTAAAGAGAATGGCGCGGCTAAATTTAAGCCCGCTCAAGGGGCCGATCATACAAACCGGATGAAATACCGTTTTGGTAAATCTGATCGTCAGGGTATGGCCGAAGAGGTGATCAGTACGTTTGCTAGTAATGGGTTTCAGTACTGGGGCGGATTTTGGAATACCCCAATTGATTATCAGCACTTTCAAGTGAGCCGTGATATGGCAAAGCTAATGACGACGATGGACAGCCAAGCTGCAAGCGATTTTTTTGAGCGTTACGTTGAATGGTATGGTGCATGTGAACAGAAGTTTCAGGTTGAGTATCAAAAACATCAGTTTAGGGATTACACGAATTATTTAAAAGATACCCTGCAAGTGACTTCGTTAAGCGCTGAGTATGAAAGTAATGCGCAAGCGGTGTTATCGGCGATCAGTAAAGAGCCAGCATCTTATACTAAGCAAGCTTGTGTGCGTTCTTAGGCTTATATTACAACTGTAAAAATAAATCGCTATAGCTAATCTTACCATCGTCAGTGATTTTATATTGTTCTTTCATGTTGTGTTGCAGTGCGGCGTTTTTCTTTTAGATCACCAAAGTCTGTTTCGCAACATGACGTACCATTTTTCACTCTGAAGCATCGGTTCTAATATTAATAAAATTTTATCGATGGAGAGTGAATAACTATGATTCAAAATTCATCACCCTGTCACACATCAAACCGCTCTACCGACTTTTGTAAATCTTTAGCCATGCCTTGAAGTTCATCAGCACCTTGGGTGTTTTGGCTAGACACATCGAACGTGGTTTTCGCCATGTCATTTATATCCATAATACTCTGGTTGATTTCATTGGCTACATGGCTTTGTTCTTGCGCTGATGTCGCAATGTGATCGTTCATATCGCTAATCATGGACACCGCGTTTAAAATTGCATCTAGGGCGGCATTGGCTTCATCAGATTTTGAGGCGGTTAATTGAGCTTCTGACATATTATTACGCATTAAGTTAGTGGAGTTGCTGGCTTTCGCTTGCAAACCGCCGATCATGTCTTGAATTTCTTGTGTACTTTGTTTTGTGCGATTGGCTAAGTTACGTACCTCATCTGCCACAACGGAAAAGCCTCGCCCTTGGTCGCCAGCACGGGCTGCTTCAATCGCCGCGTTTAAAGCCAATAAGTTGGTTTGTTCTGAAATATCATCGATGACTTTTAAAATGCCTCGAATGTTGTGGGATTCTTGTTCTAGTTCTATGGTGACTTCAACCACTTTTTCAACACCAACCACAAGCTGAGAAAGCTCTGAATTCATTTCTTTGACGATTTTTATGCCGTCTTGAGAGCGCTCTGTGGCGTCTTTGGCTGAGTTAGATGCTTTTGAAGCACTTTGGGCGACTTCTTCTACGGTTAACGTCATTTCGTGCATGGCGGTGGAGGTTTGTTCTAGTTGGCGCAGCTGGTTTTCTGAAGAGCTTCGAACGGTTCCCGCAGAGCTGGAAATGTCACTGGAGAAGGCGTTTAAAGTGCCAGAAGCATTACGGATATCAATGATAATGGTTTTAAGGTTTTTGACCATGGAGATAACAGCACCTTGAACCCCACGTTGTTTTTCATTATTGCTTACTTCTAAGCGCAGATCACCATCGGCTGCTTTTTGTACCATAGATTCAATGTGACTTGGCTCGCCACCTAATGGAACGTACATGATTTGATGGATGATAAAGTAGCTACAAACAAGAGAGATAGCGATTAAAAATAAGGCGATAAAAAGGGTAGAAACTAGGTTATCAGTAGAAGCTTTAAAAATATGATCGGAGGCTTCAAATGCCCATATACTCCAACCTAAGTTGGGGGAAATACCATTCACAACAAACGTTTCTATGCCATCGAATTCGTAATAATGGCTGGAACCGTTTTCGTAACGATGCTTTTCATAACTGGGGCGAATTTCAAAAATATTTTTACCAATGTCTTGGGAATTTTGAGATGACATAATAAAGCCATCTTGTCTTACGGCGAATAGGTTGTTTTCTTCTGACAGTGTGCCGACAAACTTGGTAATACCATCAATGCCTATATTAACACCTAAAATGCCCTTTACTTGCCCACTGCTTTTTATAGGGATGACTAGTGACATCACAATATCACCAGACTTAGAAGCGTAGGGGGTGGTAATTATGTACTCTTCAGCCGCCATGCCACGGGTGTACCATTCACGATTTTGAGTTTTGGCATTAAAATTTGGAACAGCCCCAGAAGAAAAGTAAGCGATACCATCGGGACGGCCATAGAAAGCATTCACAATATCAAAGTCTTGTTCTAGCTTTGCTAATGTTGCGAGAAGGGAGGTTTCATCAACAACATTTTGAGAGTCAAATTTGATGGCATAGGATGCTGATTGTAGAGCATCAAACCGACGCAATACGCGTTGCTCAACACTAGATGCAATGAGATAAGCCTGATTAGTTAGCGACTCTTGATAATTTCCCACGGAGGAAGTTTGGAAAGAGCGATAGCTGAAAGTAGCAATGATGGCGATGATGATGACTGATAGGCAGCCATAAGAAGCAAGTAGTTTGTATTTAGCACTCATGTATTTCCTCGCACTGCTGATGTTAAATCGAGTTACTACATAAAAATAATCGCCTTATTTAAGCTTCTGCTTAGACGACCAGCTAAAGTATAGTCAATATTATTAATAGGGATTATTGCATTATGGTTTAGAACATTAAATAATCAATTTAATCCATCATCAGGCCGTTCCAATCAAATTTAAGTCATAATCTCAATTTAAATCTATAATAATGAGATATTGCTTCCATTAAATCTGCTATTTTTACTTATGGTTGTACCTCTAAAACCCTAATTATTTTATATACTTGATGGCGAAACATAAATTCAATTTCTAGATCTATGAGCGAATATCGTTGAAATAGGGCGTTACGTTATAAAATAGACAGATGGAGCTAGGTATGCCGATCACGCAAGAGATACAAATAACATCAGAGCAAGTGAGCAAAAATAAAGCTAAGGTTCTCGCTAAGATCAATCAACAAGGCATTATGTCTCAAGGCTTTCGTTTAGTTAACGTTGAAGATTACAACCAAAAACTACAGGCACTTAAGCATAAGGTAGAGAATTTTGAGTACCTTAATGAAGCCAATAGAACCCAAGATCAAACCATTCTAGATATTATGACTCAAAAAGAGAAAATTCATAATTATCTGGATGATGTGTCGAGTGCTAAGCTGGAAAGTGGCAATCTCGACTTTGGTGCAAGAAATCAGGTAGCGAACGCAAACTTGAAAAAGAAGCAGCTGTTTTTAATGTTTATGGAAACGGTAGAAGCTCAAGAAGCATTAAAAGAATATGCTGTACGTGTGGCTTCTGTGTGTAATGGCACAGTGAAACAGCCACCGGGTGCTTATTTAGGCGTGAAAGATTTCCATGGTGCGCTAGATAAAATCACGAATAGGAAGCGTCATTACGATATTGGTGATCTTAAAGACGCAGCACGAATGACCATTGTGTTTGAATCAATGGAAGATATGATCGCCGCAAAATCTATGATTGCTCTTACGGAAGAGTTTATACAGTTACAGCATCATCAAAGTGCGATGAAAGATCGTTATGGAACCAGTAAAGGTGACAATGCGAAATTTAACTGTGGTGCGACAGAAGCAGGTTATAAAGACATTAAGTTCTTTTTGAAAATGGCTAATGGACACATTGGTGAGTTACAGCTTAATACCAAAAATATGATGGTGGCGAAGAAAAATGGTCACATTATTTATGATATTTTACGTGATGGTGGTGCGTTAGATAAGCCATTTACCATTACTAATCACGAAGTTTTGGCTAAAGTAAGCCGTAACATGAGTGAGAAGTGGTTTAGTTTTATTAAGGCTAGGGTGCCTAAAGCTAAAGCTGACATTGCAGAAGTATCAGAGCTTGTTGATCGTCTGAAAACCAATATGGCAAGTGGTAATAATAGCTTGATTGTGAGTTTGAAAGAGATTAAAGCTCTGTCTAGAGTCAGCTTATGTATTTATGAACAAGGTGATAATGGTCGAGCGTTATTAGACTAGCTTCTTGCTTAGTTAATAAGTACTGTAAATGAAATACAATAAATAAGGCAGAATTCGTTCTGCCTTATTTTTTAATTAAAAAACTGCTTCCGGTAGTTGAATAGAACTTGCTCTTGGTATGCTGCCCATTCGCCGTCGGTTAAATTTGCTTTATCACCGCTCCTCGCTTCTGCTAGCTGCTGGTGTAGTTGTGCTAATCCCTGTTGGTAGTTTTTCACCTGTTGCTTTTGTTGAGATATTTGCTCTGCTCGTTGAGAAACACTTACGACTTTTTCTGGGCTTAAATAAACGTGAGCAAGTTCAGTTACCAATTGGTTGTATTCATCATCTGTAAGATCGTTACCAAGTAGTTCAAGTGCTTGTTCATACTGCGCTTCCTTGGAAGTGAGCTGTTCAGATAAGCTGGCTTCTTGATAGTAATTATCGATAGCTTGAAGCTGTTCTTTGCGGGTAAGTGCAGGCAGTGTGTCTTGAAGTTGCACTATTTCCAGCTTGTGTTGATACAACGCCAGTTCTGGTGCAAATAGCACGTTTGCCATTTCTCCCCATACTTGCTCATATTGGCTCTGAATAGTCGCCATTTTTTCCGCTAAAGAGAGATTATGCGATAGGAGCTCTGAGCCCATTATCTGTTCTAACTCTTGTTTTTTCTCTGGGTACTTTGCCAACAGCTGGTGGCGTTGGGGGGAAAGAACGTCTGCCAATTCTTGTAGCCATTGTTCGCAGTGTCCCTTTATTTTACATTGCTGCCAGAAGCGTTCGATGGCGACTTTTACGTTATGGCCTTGTAATTCTTGCCAGTTATTAAAGTTAATTTCACCTTCATAAGGTGAATGGTTATGGGAGGGATGTACTTCGTTGCTCGAAATGTTATTCTTTTTTATGGTAGTTGCTTGGTTATTATTTGAATTAGGCTCTAATGAAGTTGTTAAAAGGGAACTTGTATCTGCGGTTTTATTTTGCGTTACAGTCCAGTAAAGGCTGCCCAATAGGACAGCCGAAATGAAAAAAGGCAGCTTCTTCATTTATTGGATCTCAGCTTTTACTGGGAAGTGATCAGAGAGATCCCAGTGTTTCCATAACGCTTCTGATGATGTACGAGGTACTTTCACCGTATTAATATTAGTATTAACGGTTTTATATTCGTCACTGATCACTATGTAATCAAGGTACTCAACGTTTTCGCCACCTGAACCAGGTTCTCCTGCAAATTTGTTGATACGTGGATCAAAAGTAGAGGCAGTATAACCAGCATAAGTCGGTTCAGTGGCACTTAAATTGCTGAACATATCTTGGTAATCAGTAGGGAATTTCAATTTATTAACATTGAAATCACCACCATAAACAACGGTTTCGTTTTTTGGAATATTCAAGGAATGCGCAAGCTGCCGCATTTGTTTAAATTGACGTTGGCGGTAGTCCCGAGCGGTATCTGTATCAAAAGAAGCGGTATGAGTCGCAAACAGATGATAAGCACGACCATTTTTAATGATTTCAGCGTAGTTCACCCCTTTATCAGCGAAACAGTCAGTGCCTGAACAGTCAGGGTAAACATATTGGGCTTCATTTACGATAGGGTAGCGACTGACAATGGTAACTCCACCATCATAGATGTTAATGCCACTCTTATTCAGCATCTTTGTTTGGTAAGGGTATTCTTTGGCTAACTCACGCAAAAAATCATTTCGTCCACTGGCAAAAACTTCTTGTAACATAATGGCGTCATAGCCTTTTACGTACTCTGGTATCGCTTTAAATCGATCACCAATGTGAGAAGCAATAACCGGTAAAGCCCAAATATTGTAAGTCACGATTTTAAGTTGATCAGGGTTGCTGCTTGCTTGTTCAGGAATATTTTTTGGCGTGAGCGTGTAGTAGAAATCGTCGTAACGTTTGGTGGCGCTGGCTTTAAAAGCCACTTCTGTTGGCTCTGAGCTTTGGCTATTGTAATTGGAATAGCCACGATGGATGTTTCTGTCATCGTAGTAAGTGAGTGCAATATCTGATGCACTGACACCATGTTTGATATCAGAGCCAGACCATGTACCTACCATTGTTTGATGTAACGCGACACTGTCACCAAACTCGTTAGTAAGCGTTGTAGTGAAATTATACGTTTTACCTGATTTTATGCCTGTCCAGCGGTTTACGCTTAATAGCATTTTTGTTTCATAAGGGCCAACGTGTTCTGAGTGCTGTAGCCATTCCGAGCCTTTTTCTAATAGATCAGTACCAGAATGCTGAATGGATACTGAGAGAGCTTGATCTGTATTATTGGTGAAATATAAATCACTATCTGCAATGGCTGAGTTAGATAAAAGAACTGATAATCCGACAGTGGCAGTTAGCGCGGTTAATGTTTTCATTTTGTATTCCTGATGTTAATTTTTAGTGTTGTTTTTATCGGAAAAATGAAATTATGCTAATTTATTCATATTATCAAGTATTTTTCATGTGAATTTATAAATACAGATTTATGACAGGATTTAAAATAAGTTACTGTAATAAAAGAATTAAATAATTTTATTTTGATTGTCATAAACTTTAGTTAAGCTAAAAGGCTATGATTTTTTATTGCAAAGTTGTGACAAAGAGACGGGAATAAATAACGTTGTAACGAAGGATAAAACTGAAAATTATTGTAGTGCGTTCTACGTATATTTTGCCTTCATATTAGTGATAAATTCTTCTTGAACAGTTCTTTTAGTGTGCTTTTCGGTTGTTGATTTTGGGCATACAATAAAATTAAGCCTATTAATAAATATATATAAAACAGTATCTTATTGAGTAAATAGTATTTTTGCTCTAAATTTTATTTTTGTGACAACATTCCCAGATACGACACAGTAGTCACGACACTTTATAAAAACTGTTTATTCTTCGCCAGATATGCATTTTGTTTAATAATGGTTTGTCATCATGGAGCGACGTACATTTCTCAAAGGGCTTACGGGTCTAGCAATAATGCCACGGGATATATTGGCGACAGAAGTTACAGCAACACATTCTCTTTTTCCGGAAACCATCATGGATGCCAGTATGACCTCCGCTTCGGGGGAAATGCACTTATTGTATGGTCAGTTACCGAGCAATATTTCAGGGCATGTTTTTTTCGCGGAAGGAATCTCATTAGAAAAAGACCATCTTAGCCCGGGAGGGAGAGGAGCCTTAACTCGATTGGATTTCAGCCAAGATACCGTGTTATTCATGAGGAAAATGATCGATACACCATCAGCATTGATGCAAAAACACATTCATTACTGGCCAGATCGCTTTCGTTTAATGGGAGGAATGGCTTACTACAGTCCTTCAATGGGGTTTGTGAATTATTGTAATACGGCACCCAATTATTTGGGGGATAACCGCTTTGCCTTGAGTTATGAAGGGGGAGTTCCATACGAGTTTGATGCAACAACATTAGACTTAGTTACGCCAATTGGTCATTACGATGAGTGGCGTAGCAGCTTACCACCATTTATGGATGCACTGACACCAGACAAGTGGCTGTTTCCACAAGTTCGTACTACAGGTCATCCGTATTTTGATTTGGGATCTGAAGAGTGTTTTACCATTAACTATGGCGGTAATGTTTCAAATACAGGGACACGGCATGGTTTTATTCGGCTAATTCGGTGGGATAAGTCACACAAACTAAAAGGTTGGGAGGTCATTGGCCGAGATGGCAAACCAGCTTATATTTCCGCCACTGCGCATTCATTAGGCGTTACGCGTAATCATGTACTGATCTTTGAAACTGCCGCGCAAGTTGAACCATTGCGTATGATTGGAATTCGATCTGTGTATGCTCAGCAGCACCGAACTCCTGTTTGGGTTATCCGTAAAAAGGATTTACACGACAATCACGGTATTGTTATCGCGGATTATATTGAGCTTAACTTTGATACATCGGATGTGATGTGTAATTACGATGACTATGACAATGAGATCACGCTTTATGGTCAGTATTTAGGGGCTATGGATAAATCGGAAGCTCAGTATGCCAGAGACAAATTGTTATTTGGTGGCCGAGTGAGCGATCGCCTTGCGGGTTATCCTGCGGCACCAGTTGATGTAGGCGGATTAGTTCGTGCCCGTATACAAGTTTTGCCTGATTCAGCCCGAGAAATTAGTGGGGATTTTCAGTTGATCAGGGACGATCAGCTCTTTTGGGACATGAATGACCCCGCTTACCGAGGCCATTTTCAATTTCCCGAGACCTTTGACCACATATATTGGGCTGCGGTCGGGTATCGAAAAGATCATGTAGTGGAGCGAGTTGCTCATGCGTATCGAGATTACCCTAATCGTTATTTTACTAATGACTCATTGCCTGAAGTTGATCAGCCTTCGGCGCTTGTGCATATGGATTGTCGACAAATGAGGGTGACGGATGCGTATCAGTTTCCGGCAGATTGTGTGATGCGTACGCCTCAGTTTATGTCTCGGCCGGACAGCACAGAACAAGATGACGGCTACCTATTTACGGCTGTTGTGAGAAAGCATGCAACCAATAATAGTGGCAATGGTAAAGAAGTATGGATATTTGATGCCAAAAATTTGGCTCAAGGGCCTTTGGCAATATTGGGTCATCCCGATCTTAACTTTGCCACCACCAATCACGCACTTTGGGTACCGGAAATAGGTCCGAGACCACTGGATGCTTATCGGGCAAACATCGGTGATTTTTTCCGTTCACGCATGCCAGATCATCGTCGCGCTGTGCGTAATGTGATTGAGCAACAAATCTTACCTCGATTCGGCTAATAGCCACGACATTCTTAATAAAACTTTTACTTACTCTCTAGGCTTGCTTTGTGAGCCTAGGGCTGTTTTTGCTCAACAAAAGGAAACTGTAATGAGAAAAAAGAAGTTAGTTTTACCTGCGCTTATGCTCTCTGCGGCGCTGGGAACCGCGTTTGCCTTGCACTCGACTGAACCTGAGCGAGAAATATCAAACTATCAGGGAACGTATACATGCCAGCCGGAAGGCATTTACGATCCCGCATCGATTGAAGAAGTACAAGCGATTGTGGAAGACGCCATTGCACGAGGAAAAACCATTATGACTGGCAATCGTAAGTTTGCTAGCCAGATTGATGCCGCTTGTGCAGGGGATGATCAGATTCAGGTTACGCTGAAAAAGATGAATAAAATTGTTCATTTTGATGCAGATAACAAGTTGGTTACGGTTGAAGCTGGCATGCGTTTCAATGACTTAAATGATTTCCTACGTGAGCAAGGCTATGGCATTAACATGGTGACTGAGCTGGCTATTTTCACCATTGGTGGAATGCTAGGCAGTGGCACGCATGGTTCAACATTGGATAAACCAAGTAATATGTTGGCCGACTACGTCACCGAGATGAAAGTGGTTGATGGTAACGGTGATGTTCGTGTTTTAACTGGAGAGTTACTCAATGCCGCCCGAGTTAATCTAGGAGTATTGGGTGTTGTAGTTGAAGTTACGTTAAAAATTGAAGATGCCTTTAAAGTAAAAGCCGATGTGACTGGTTATATGAGTGACAAAGGATTAGAAGAGGCCGTGCTTGATATTGCGCGTAATAATTACTCGGCAAATATTGCTTGGTTTCCTGGCCTTGGGCGTTATACCACCACACTTTACAACCCAGTTCCTTTAGAAACTCCTGGATTGGCTTATAACGCTCAGGCAGACGTATCAGATGCTCAAGAGTTCTTTTTTGGTTTGTTATTTAACGCAGCCCATGAATTTCCGGGGACAGGACTTCAATGTTTAGCAGCAAAAGCTCGTTATCAGGCTAGGGCAAAATCTTATTTCCGTGACAGTGTGACAGGTAAGAAAGTGAGTGACCCAATAGGGCATTCTGATCAAATGCAGTACTTTAAATGTAAAGATCCAAATAAGTGTATTTGGGATCGTTTACCTATTGCACTCCAAGAGGTGGCTATCGAGATTGAACGTCTTCCAGATTGGATTCGTGATGTTCGAAAAATTGTCGCGGCACACCCGAAAACTTGTTTCCCTCTGAATGGTATTTACTTTCGCTTTGGTAAAGCCTCAGACAGCTACCTTGGCATGAGTGCAGGTCGTGAAACGGCATTTGTGGGTATTGAATACACGTTGCGTCAAGAAGGCAAAAAAGAGCCGAAGAATTATTATGTAAACCTAGAAATTGAGCAAATGTCGTTACGCAAATACGAAGCACGCCCACATTGGGGGAAAAATTCGGTTGCGATTTTTGAAGATATGCCATCACGTTTCCCAATGTGGCCTGAGTTTTTGCAAGCAAAAGCTGAGTTAGACCCATATAACGTATTCACAAATCCATTCTGGGATCGTGTTAGTGGCAACGTTTCATTAGATGACTATTTAACGCCGGAATGTAATGTTCGTGGGGAATGCTACTGTCAAATAGATGATCATTGTCAGGCTGGTACGAGCTGTCAGTCTGGGTTGCATTTTACTGATGCGAAGATTTGTCGTTAATAGATTGTGAGGGAGACACTTCTCCCTCATTTTATTCCAAGGATGAATAATGAGAATTACAGGATACTTTTGCCTTTTTTGGCTCTCTATTTCTGCTTGTTTTGCTACTACATTAGAGGATATTCGCCCACACACACCAAATAGCCAAAGCTGGAGTGAGCAGTGGTTTTATTATCTGAATGATCCCAATGTTGGCTATTTTAAAATCAGTGTGCAGACTTATCTTACTCCGGAGATCACAGATCAAAAAGAGCGAGCTTATGTACACTTTGTTTATGCGCCCATTGGAGGAACAAAAACAACGGTAGATAAATACTTTGATGATGTGCAGCTGGAAGGTGACCCTACTACAGGGAAATTTCGTTTTTTTGTACCCGGCAAAGTGAATGTGAATAACCAGTCTATTTCACTGGCATTAGACGACTTGAATTTTAAACTCGATTTTATTGGTGAACATAAGCGTTATTGGCAAGGAAAGAACCCAGGTAAAAACCCATATGGCTGGATAGGAGATTTACCAAGCGTAAATACAAAATATTTCATTTATACCATGGGAACAGAAAGCAGCTATGAGTTTTCAATGGGAGGGTTAAATCACAAAGGCGAAGGCATTACTTACCTAGACAAAGGGTGGTTTGACAGTAATAAGAGCCAAGGCTTCGTCTTCATTGGGGCTTTTACACCTGAACAGCAGTTAATGATGACAGGGGGATATTCCAAGGATTTTCCTTTTGAGTTATGGGTAGGGCGTTATTTCTCTGAAGATCAGGATGTGCTACTTAAGCCATCGATGGTTGGGTTTAGTGTGAAGAAGGAGTCCGATGCTTGCCAAGGGTATTTCCGAATAGAAATAAAGAAACTTGGGAAAAAAGTGATTGCAGAAGCGCAATCCAATCTGTCTGATTTTTATATTACTGATATGCCTTCCATGAAAGTCTTTGGGGCTGAAAAACCGATTATGAAGTCCATGTATGCCACTATTAAGTTGAAAGTATATAAATGGGGAAAATTAGTTGAAGAAGCAGATTTCCCTCAGGGGCTTTTGGAGTTTAGTGGTGATGAAATGTGCAGCGCTTTGGAATACTAAATCAGATAACAGATAAGCCCTTTAAAAAGTATGGTTTAATGACTGTGGTTAATAGCATACGGATATTATGGTGCTGATTTAATTAAGTATAAACTCATAATAAAACATCGTTGTTTATTTTGAGTTTATACTTTTTATTTATGATTGAATTGAACTCATAGTGAACAATTAATCTTGGTAGTTAAATGAACAAGCTATTATCTAAGCTGGAAAAATATCAAGCAATAACGGGGCAAGAAGGTGAAAACATCGACTTATTACGCTTGAGCCTTAACTGCTATTTTACACAAAATAAATTGCTCGACTTTCAAGATAAAAACTTGATAACAAGAATTAATTTAGACCTTTTAAATACTGAAAAAGACTTTTGTAAACAGGCATCAAAATTGAGGGCACAAAGGATAATAGAAGAACTTATTGGAGAAATAATAAAAACAGATTAATGCTCACTTCCTCAAAATTTAGGTGAAGCTATCAACTGCTTCACATCATAGTTATTCAATAAATGTAGTAAATATTGGTTGTAATATGCTCAATAAATTCACGCTGTGTGTACTTCTCTCTACAGCTTTAATCGGCTGCGGCAGTGATGATGGAAATTCTTCAAATTCAACAAAACCGAAACAAGAACCTGTCGCTTCTAACGTCAATATTGAGGGCAGTGTCAAAGTAGGTGAAAGCATCAGTGGCTCTTATGATTTTATCGCGAGTCAACGTAATGAAAGCGATGCTTCAGAGTTGTTTTGGCAAAAAACAGACGGTACGCAAATAGGCAAAGGTCGAGTCCTGCATTTAGATGATGACAAACTGCAAGGTCATGAAATCCAGTTTTGTGTACGACCAGTGAACTCTGGAAATCGTGTTAAAGGTCATATTGTGTGCAGCTCTTCTATGTATGTGGAAGGCAGAGAGCCAGTATACACCTATAACATCACACTAACGGATTTAGGTTATGGTTACCGTGTTGGTCATAAACTACATGCTTTGTCTGATGGTGGTCATGATGAGAACATTCCATATCAGTGGTATGTGAATGACATACTTATTCAAGGGCAGATGAAGTGGCAATTTCGTTTAACAAATGAACACGAAGGCTCTCGCATTCATGCTTGTACGACTTATCGAACAAAAAATAAAACGCCTTTTTGTTCTAAGAAAACCAGCCCCATTCTTGGTGCTTTAGGCTCTGCGCCAGTTGCAGATATTAAGGTAACTGGGTATCAACAAGGAAAAATAAAGGTGGGTGATCGCTTAACCAGTGAGACTACTTATTATGATCGGGATAGTGATAAAGAAGATGTGAGTAAGCGTCAATACCGTTGGTATATCACTAAAGGTGAGGTGGCGGGATCCATCTCACCTTCACTGATTATTTCGCCAGAGATGTTGAATCAGTAACACCACAAGACATTAATGGCGACGAACAAGAGATCTGTACGGAAGTGATGGTGGCCAATGGCAAAGTAAGCGGGGCACGTCTTACTGAAAGTGGGATTTGAACAAGCTTTTTGAAGGCTGTAGAGCCGGAAAAGTTGTTAGATTACGCCAGTCTGTTAACGGCGATTACAAAATATTAAATTAATTTCAGATGCTTATTAACATGTAAATAAAATGCATCTTTATATTGATTAGTGAACACTGTTCACTTAACATAGCGCCCGTTGAGAAAATATTTTGTTCTCTAAATATAAGTAAAGAGTAGTAGTTATGAAAAAAGTAGTATTGGCAACCGTCTTATCATCCCTAATTTCTGTTAATGCTTTTGCTGTAGATACGTTCGTTGGCGTTTCATTTGGTCAAACTGATATGAGCAACGAATGGGTTGATGCGGCGCTTGATGAACTTGGAAAGGCAAATATTGCAGTTTCAACAGAAGATGATTCAGCTTTTGCTATTCAAGCTGGCGTTAATAGTTATATAAATAACTTTTTAGAAATCCAATCATATATTGAATATAAAGATTTCGGAACTTCAAAAGTTACACCTATTGGCCACGGTACTATTTCACTAGATCATTCTGGCGTTCAGGCTATTGTAATGCCAAAGATTGTTTTTAATGGTTTCTATGCCGGGGCTAAAGTTGGCGGTGGTTATTTAATGCAAGAAATGACAGCTTTAGATGAAAGCAAATCTGATTCAGGAATGGCTATAACTACAGGCTTAGAGTTTGGTTATAAATTCAAAAAAGTAATTTTTAAAGCTGGCTACGACAAAACATCATACGTTCAAGAAACAACGGGTAAAGATTACGATGTTGATCTAGGCGTTACTTACGCTGGTATTAACTACAATTTTTAATTCTATTTGCCAGCGTTAACGCGCTGGCTATTTTAATTTTAAGGCTTAAACAATGAAACAGATTATTGCAACATTAATTATTTCTGTTCTTCTTACGGCTTGCGGCGGCGATGAAGAGACAAAAACAACAACTAAACCTGACTCCGGGAACGGTGGAACAAAAAAAACCGTTACAAAAAAGAATTCAGAATTTAAAGTTAACAAGGATAATGTTTCTTTGTCTGAGTTTGAAAGGTTTACTAATATTGAAACCGCTGATACTGATAACGATAAAACAACGGATGTATTAGAACAACAGGCTAGAGAGTCATATAAGGCACTAGATGAAGCCACTAAATATTATTTAGCTGCTGCGACAAAGCAATTTAATTACCCTATGGAAAGTCTTGATCAGCTTATGGCTACGGTAAGAGCCGCGCAAGTTGATCCAACTGTTGATTATGTTGTTACGAACTTTAACGGCGAAATCATCACCTTTACTTATTCATGCTCCGTTGGCGGTGTTAACTGGTGCGGAGAGGGAAAACTAAGAATCGATTCAAACAATTATTTTGAGTTTAATTATAATTGGGATAATTGGTCTAAAGGAAAGCATTTTGCAATCTATGAAGAAATTTCAAAAGGTGGATATTCAAACTTTAAAGCAATTTTTGAATACAATAGCAACGGCTCAGAGCATAGAAAAATTATCCTTTCAAACTCAAAATATGATCATTCCACAAATGAAAGAAACATTTACTCATTTTGGAAAGCTGGCGATCTAATTTCATTTAGTAACTACAAAGAAACTAATAGCGTCGGTTTCGGTAATGAATACAATTATGACCTACATTCAAATGAAGGTGAAAAGAAAAATGTTTTTAGTTCTTCGGTTAGTAATGCAGTGTCAAAATTCTTTTTTAATAGTGACGGCGGCATAACTTGGAATTAATGAAAAATCCTGGTCGAGGCCGGGCAATTAAGATGGCTTGTGAGAAAATCTGAAATTTCTGTTTACGTCATTATAGAAGAAAAAATAAAACGGCGTGTAAACACTGCAGTATTACACATTGGGTTTAATACGGTATTGAGGATATCCTGAATTCGCGCATTAAAAAGCGGCAACCAAACTGAGTAACTACACTTCTTTTTGACGATGCTGAAATCGAACTTATCTTTGAAGTGGACGAGTAATGGTCATTTGTTCAGAACAAGAAGAATCAACGTTGGCTTTGGTATGTATGGTAACCCAGATTTAAAAGGATCATTGTGCATGCCTTTGGTCGCCGAAATGCAGAAGCATTTTGTTCTTTGCTGTGTATTCATCACTCCTTACAGCAGAGAAGCACATTGTGGGAAAGCTATTCACTTAACGTATTGAACGACAAAACCTTACATGAAGAACACGATTAAAACGCTTCAATCGTAAAACGATAAGTTTCTCAAAATCAGAAGAAATGCATGGCAAAGTGATAGGCACATCTATTAAACGGAAGTTCTATAGCTGATTTTCAACAAGTTGGAATTACGACCCGAAGATCGAACCAAGAAAGGCAATACCCACAAAGAAATACCGTTTTATATGCTCTCATGACTTATCATAGGCAATAGTCTTTCATACTTTCCGGTTAATAAAGATAAAGTAGGTGTATCTGAATACATATAAACTCCAATTTTTTAACAATAAATGAACATTGTATAAAATGGTGGGGTGTTTATGGAATATATCACTATTCCTGTTTTTAACATGGACACGAATAAATTGGTTTATATTGAGTTTATTTTGTTTAGATATGATTACTAAATAGCTTTTATGTGCTTCAATTACATAGATTATGTTATGTATAAGAGTGCAATAGCTTTAATGAATGTGTTACTGATTGAAGATAATTTATCTGTATTGAATGAGCTTTCTAATCAACTGAATTTTCAAGGTATTAATACCCATGCTGCTGAATCGGGGCAAGAAGGGCATTATTTCTTAACTAACTATGAAATTGATTTAGTGATTTTGGATCTTGGTTTACCCGACGAAGATGGCTTAGTTTGGTTAAAACGATGGCGCAAGCAAGAAAAAAATTTGCCTATTTTAGTTTTAACAGCCAGAGATAATTGGGCTGATAAGGTGGATGGGTTAAATGCAGGTGCTGATGACTATCTAACAAAACCATTCATATTTGATGAGTTATTAGCTCGTATCAATGCTTTGTATCGTCGCTCCTATGGGTTTTCAAGCTCAGTGTGTGAGGTAGGAGAGCTAACATTAGATATGGAAGCAAAATCAATCACTATTAAAGGGGATGGACTCGAGCTTAGTGCGTATGAATATAAGTTACTGAAATGCTTATTGCTAAATGCAGATAAGACCGTCAGTAAAGAAAAGCTACGCTCTGAAGTTTACGGTGATGAATACGCTGATGATGGAAATGTAATTACCGTATTACTAGGGCGAATTAGAAAGAAGATTAAAGTGCATTTAGGGCGTGATCCTATTGTTACCATTAGAAACCAAGGGTACAAATTGTGTTCTTAATGGCAAAGCGATTCTTTCGTACGCTGAAGTTTCGTTATCTTATCGCTACCAGTTGGGCCTTGGTTTTCTTAGCAGTGAGTTATGGTTTTGTGAACATGCTACTGTTTTATGTCACAACCGATAAAGTAGTGAACTGGTGGTTAAGTGCTGAATCGAACTTTTTATTAGAAGACTTTCGTTGGGAAGAGGGGAAGTTATCTTTGCAAAGAGAGCTACCTCAAAAGTTTAAAGAGCCAGGAACTCAGTTGATGGTTTTTTCTAAAAAAGGCGCATTGCTTTACCAAACGCATGGTGAAGACAGTATTGTCGACGAGCTAGAGAAAGATTGGCTGCGCTATGACAGGTTCGAAGAGTTAGAGTTAGAGAATACATCGGAATATGTTAATTACCTAGTCGGGGTTAGGCATTATCCTGCTAGTGCGGGATTACCGTATTTAATTTTTGTCACAGCAAAGGAAGATCGAACCATAGATCCGATTGTTTTCGCGGAAGTAGAAGAGGAGTTTGCTTTGGTTGAATACGCATTTTTAATCCATGTCTTCTTCATTTTTCCTTTGATATGGTTTTTTTCTAATTGGAGCCTAAAACCCATAAAGAAAATGAACGAGCAATTAAAAGCAGTAAAAAAAGGTGATATTACAGAGTTAGATAATAATGTGGCACCTGAACTGATTCCGATCGTTGAAAGCTTAAATGACTTAATTAATCATGAAAGGCAGCAAAAAGAGCAGCAAAGGCAACTATTATCGGATCTTTCTCATGGTTTAAAAACACCTTTATCTGTTTTACAGGGAGCGGCAAGAAGCTATTCATTAGGGTTAAGTCTTCATGGTGATCACACGATTGATAAAGTGATTAACCAGGAGGTTAAAAACATGGTGACTCAATTAGATCATCGCTTAAAAAGTGCGGCGGGTGATGTGGGTTCAGTTCTTACTAAAGAAAGCCATCAAGTAGCAACTTTAATAGATCAATTAGCATTTGGCATGAAAAAAATACATGCAACGAAAAATTTAATGATTAAAGTTTCCATTCCTGCTGATGTTTTATTTTGGGGGCATAGAAACGATTTATTAGAAGTGGCTGGTAATTTGTTGGATAACGCCTGTAAATATGGTGATGGGAATATTCACATTTCTGCTTTTACGGTTGATGGAAAAAAGCTAAATCTAATAGTAGAAGACAACGGACATGGCATATCAAATGACATGCGCTCTAAGATCGGTCAAAGAGGAGTGAGATTCGATAGTCAAGCACAAGGTTATGGTTTAGGGCTAAATATAACAAATGAAATTCTTGCAAACTATCAAGGAAGCTTACTTATTGAAAATTCAAATTTGGGAGGGGCAAAATTCATTGCTATTTTCTCTCATCAGGAAGATTTACTTTTAAAATAATTTTATGTTTGAATTTGTTGAGGCATTAAGGTCTCTATTTTTTAAATTTATATTGTACGGTGTTTTTAATTGAGTCTGGAATAAATTGATTATGAAAATGAAATACTTAACACTTGCTGTCGCTTCTTCTATCTTAATGCTATCCGGGTGTAATGAGGTTGATTCGTCGACGAAACCAAAAGAAGCAGAGTTGAAAGCAGACTTTAACTTTTCTGCGCAAGATAAAGATAAGCTCTTAAAGGAAAGAGAAAACGTTTTTGGCTCTATAAATTTGACCATAGATTCAGTATCTTATGAAGTTCTTGAATATGGTGATGACTACCATAGCGATCTCTCTTTGTTTCGATTATCGAGTAAATCAGGTAAGAAGATCTTTTTAGTTGCACCTAACGGTGAAGGCAATGACAGCCAGTGTATTGCAGTTTATCCAGATGGTAATGACTATACATTTGACTGCTCAAAAATAAATGAACATGGTGACAGTGATGCTAATCTCCTTATTCAAGGAAGCTTTATCAATGCACCGAGTAAGTCTGTTACTCTTGAGTTATCGAAAGAGTTTGAAATGGCACCATATATTGGTTCTACTATTTTAAATAAGCAAGAAAGATCTGATGGAAAAGTGGATATTACTTCTTCATTTGCTTTTAATGATTTTTATAAGAACTATTTTTGTAAGAGATACAATATTGTTTTTGAACGTGCCAATTATCCCTCTTCACTGGGTCTGACTACTTACAATCAGTTAGAAAATATTGTACTAACAACATCCGATGCCAATGCGACAATCGTTTTCGATAACTTTATCGGCGGTTCATCAGATGATGACATTAATATGTACACCGGGTTAATGATCAATGAACATCAATATAGTACTAAAGTGACCAAGAATGGACGTGTTTTCTCTGGTGGAACTGATTTATTCAGTGCGGGAGTTCACCGTATTCTAGAGATTAAAAATAGCGCAGTTAGCCTTGAAGAAAATAAGCAAATTGGTGTTCATAGTTGGGCTGAAGATGATAAAACTGCGAAAGAGTTTCCATTTGATCATGAGAGCCATCGCAGACAGGCAACATATTTCATGAAAATGCTAGGTGATAAAGGAATTGATTTTTACAAGTTTACGTTAGATTCAGCACCCGCAGAAGGTGAGCATTGGATGACCCGTAAAGAATTTAATAAATATAACTTAGTGAATGAATATAACTCGCAATAAAGGCAATCTTTATTTCTTCACAACTTTTTAGGTTTTTAAGAAAGCGATACAGTGTTTTGAAGAATCAACCCACTATTTCAGTGGGTTGATTTATTTTATGTGATGTATTTTGGTGAGTCGGGTGTTTACTGTTTAAAAAGGAGGAATGCCGTCTTCCGGTGGGGGTACATCGAATGAAAACACAACACTGGAAATCATTCGGTACATGCCACAAGCGACGACTAAATCAAGCAGGCCTTTTACACCAATCTCTTCTATTAATGCATCTTGAGTTTTTTGGGCAATACTACGCTGGTACACAACATCTTGTGCGACTTGCCATGTGTATAAATAGACCTTTTTCATATCGGCGGTAGCTAGATCGCCAGAAAGAACTTGCTCGATAATGTGGTTGGGTAGCCCTGCTCGTTCTGCTGGGGCAATGTGTTTCTCCCACACAAAAGGGGCTCCTAGGCAACGGGCCGTCGCTAAAATGCCTAGCTCTCGAATATCACCATCTAGCTCACTTTCATAACGAACATAGGTGCCTAATCCTGCGACATGATCAGCTAAAACAGGGTGATTCATTAGGGTTCGGTACATGCCAGATAAGCCATCTCTTGGTCCAATTAACTTATCGAAGATGGCTTTTCCTTCGTCATCGAGATCACTTCTTTCAATTAATGGTAGTTTTGCCATGTTTCAATCCTTGTTAGTCGGTTTAAGATTGATCTTCTGCCCAGCTTGGGTGGGCGATGGCATTACGCCATGGGTTGATTGGGGTTTTAAAATGTGGGTCGCATCGTGCGTCGATAACAAACGGTCCTTTTGCGGCAAAAGCTTGATCAAAGGCTTTTGGTAAATCGGCAGGATCTTCAACAACAATCCCGTCTCCTCCGAGTGAGCGTGAAAAGGCCGCCCAATCGTGAGTATTTAGGGAGGTGAGCTCTTTGGCGATTGGCGTTTGTGCTCGTAGGTACACATTGCCCAATGCACTGTTATTAACCACCAGAACAATCAGAGGTAATTGATTGCGAGCGGCGGTTTGGATCTCGATACCGTTCATCAGCATGCAGCCGTCCCCTGTGACCACTACGCATGGGTTGTTTGGATTGGCCACTTTGGCTCCAACCCCCGCAGGAATTGCCCATCCCATTGGCGCTAATGCAGTTGCGGTGAGGTATTTACGAGGTCCAGAGCTTTGCCAGTAGTGGCCAGCAAACGCTCGGTGCGCACCAGAGTCGCCAATAATGACGGTATTATCCGGAGCAAGTTTTTGTAGCTCGGCAATGACTCTGGCCGGATGCATCGGTATTGCATCGCTCTGACAATCTTCTTTATTGTAGAAGCGTGGCTTGTCTTGAATAGCATCTAGCCAGTTTTTACGAGCAGGCTTATTGTCGGCGAGAGGTGTTAGTTGTGATTCTTGCTCTGCATCAAGTAACCATTCCAGAACTGTTTTTACATCGCCATTAATAGCGACATCCACTGGGAAATTTTTAGAGAAGGTAGAGATGTTGACATCGACTTGATAAATGCCTTGTTCAGGCTGTAAATGCTCATCCCAACGCATGGTGTCGCGTTGGTTTAAGCTGGAACCCAATACTAAAAGAAGTTGGTTATCAGCAATTCCCTGATTAGGGCAATCTGGGTTGTCTTGATCGCCATTTAATAACGCTAAGGTTGAGTGATTAGTGCCTGCATAACCAAATACCCCTAAAGAAAGCGGGTGAGTTTCAGGGAATACCCCTTTGGCTTTGAGAGTTGTGGCAACAGGAATGTGGTATTTCTTTGCGAATGCGACTAATGCCTCACTGGCTTCAGATCGTACAGTGCCGCTGCCGGCTAAAATAGCAATGTTGGCTTTTCCTGCTTTACTGGCCTGTATTAAACCTGTTAGTAAATGCTTACAGGCAGCAATATCAATGGCCCGTGGGCTGATGTTTTCACATTGAATGCATTTGTGACTTTCTGGGTTAACTTCAATCTGCTCAGTTTGGATTTGTTTAGGAAAGCTTAAACTCACGGGGCGTTGATCTCTCCCGAGCATTTTTCTGAGCGCAGTATCAAGCATATGAGGCACCATATGAGAGCTTGGCACTTCAAGAGAAAGGGCGGTGACAGCATTTAAAAAACCAATGTCATTTAAGCCTGCGGCGCTGGCATCTTGAAAGCCACCACGTCCGCTCCACTCTGTCGGCACTTCACCAGCAAGAGTCAATACGGGAGATCCATCGGTGTAGGCTGCGGCTAATGGGCCTACCATGTTGGCAATGCCCGGGCCTCCGATCCCCATGCAGACCCCAAATTTTCCACTGGCTCTGGCATAGCCGTCTGCCATGTACGCCGCTCCTGCTTCGTTTGCGGCAACAATAGCTTTAACTTGGTCTTCCCCTTCACCAAATTGATCCAAAAATGGATCCACAACGCCACCCGGAACCATAAAAACATGCTTCACTCCTTGCTTAGCAATGGTATCCAGCACATATTCGGCCGTGGTCGGCTGTTGGTTGATTTCTTTGTTCTGATCGGTCATAGGTGTTGTCCATTTCACTTAATTTGAAAGAGTGTTGAGGAAATCTAGGCTTGGCATGAAGAAGTATTCGCCCCCTAGATTTCGAATGAACCCAGAAAACTCAAAACTCACTTGTTCTGCATTTGGGCTGCCCCAGCTGGTGGGCCATTGTTGAGCTTGTGGAGTAGTCCCTAATTTAGGCTGCCCGACGAGTGGGTCTAATCCTGTTTTTTGTTTAATAAAGCCTTCGTTGTTGCACCAGGTGTGTTGCATGAAAATAAACTGATCAACGATGTCGGCTTGCATGCTTAAAAATAGTAGCCCCGCATCTGTCCACTCTTTATTAGGAGAAAGATCCGTAGAGCCAAAACTGATCCCACGACGAACAATTCGGCGGCTGCGTTCAATGGTTGGTGGCGAGTTAAATTGCCTTACGGTATCGCCGCGCGGGTTGGTTTTACGTGCGTGAGAGTGGAAAGGGCAGCGAAGGCCATCGGCATCATTGTCGTAGTTAAAGTTATTGAATAGATTTGTCCAGCCATCTTTCCCTTGTTCTGATATTGGTGTGCCATCTTTAAAGCGCCCAACGCACAACGCACCCGCGTATTCAGCGGTCACTTTGTTGGATGTATTTTCAGAGAGAGTATTAGCCAGTACTTCTAGCTTGTCCCAGAAGCCTTTGATGTTCTGTTGTAACTTACGGTAGACCACATAAGTGCCATAGCTGCTTTGGTCTCCACCGGGATCTTTTACCATTACTGTGTTGAGTGGGGCACTTGGATCGTTCTGGCTATACCCGCCATTTTTGAATTCTTCATTAAGCTCTGAGAAAAGAAACTTAGGGTTACTGACACCATCAACAAAACCAAAATGTTCAATGACTTGGTTTTTGTCATTACGCATTACATGGCCTTGTTGAACAAAAATGATATCGGCGACACCAGACAGGCTTTGCTCAAGTTGCTTTACTTCTTTATCTAGCATTTGTTCAGCTTGCTTGGCTTCCACTCCACCAAGAGCCAGTATGATCACGCCATCGATGGTGCCTTGAAACCCAGCTTCCCATTGACTCACATCATCGTTCAGCGGGTTGGCCGTTGGATTGTGATCGCCACGGGGGGTGGTGTCGTACTTAGTCGTAAGATCTTTCATGCCCGCTTGGAAAGCTTTGTCTGTTGGCCATTTGTCTTTTTCTATATCGAGCTGTTGGTAGCCAGAGCAACTGAGCATAAAGTTAACAAATAAGTGGCATTGGCCTGTTTCTTTGAACGATTTTTGCTGCGCATCTTGTTCTAGAGTGGAAGTGACATTAGATGAGAATTTCTGAACCCAGTGGCGATTACTTTTGGGGTCGCTTTTGAATCGAAAAAATACATGGCGGGAGTGGTCTCGGCCGTGGCCTTTTACTATGTTGCCTTGTAGGTTTTTAAAGACCTCTTGGAAATTTGGATCATCAATATCGATATTGGTTTGGTTTAAGTTCGCTGACATTGCTGTTCTCTCTAATTTTATCGTAGTGAGGAGTGTTAACCTTTATTAACGCCTTAATAAACCGCTTAATTTAATGATTATATTTCAGTGAGATACTCAGCCGATGTGTGGTACATCGGCTGAGCATCTACGGTTTATATTGAACGTTTTAGGTCACTTTGGGTTCTGGCAGGCTAGGTTTACCCGGTGGGGCATCAAGCTGGTATGCGTTGAGCTGGCAAGCAACCATGCAGTAATACCCAATCAGTGCGGTAATTTCCGTGATTTCTTGCGTGTTAAATCGCTTCTGGATTGGCGCAAACACATCATCACTCACACGTTTCTTGATGATGAGATCTCGAACATAGGTAATGATCTCAGCATCTTCTGGCTTTATTTCAGGGTTACCATGCACATCGTTTTTGTATTTGATGGCTTCAACGGTTTGCGGTGAAATTCCAGCTTGTAATGCAAAACTTTCGTGGAACGACCACTCGAACTGACAGGAGTTTTCACTAAGCGTAGTGGTAATGATCAGTTCTTTGAGTTGCGCAGGTAGGATGGAATCAAACCTTAAGTAACCACCAAGATCGGCAACTTGGCGGGCAACATCAGGGCTGTTGAGCAGCAGAGCAAAAACGCCAATCACATTGCCACGGCTTTGCTCAATGTGATCGAACGCGTCAGCGGCCTCAGGAGTTAGCCCCTCTTTGCTGTCGAGGTAAGGAATTCGTGTCATCGTCTGCTCCTAATTATGCTTTAGGGTTGGAAGTGCATTTTCATTGACGAGCAGTGCCGCGTTTACGGCGGACTCAATGGCGCCTTCAATCCAAGCGTGTTTAAGCGACGCATGTTCACCAGCAAAGTGTAAGATCTGATTGCCTGACTGCTTGTCTTCCCATTCAGAGCTGACAATGGATTTATGGAGCAGATCCAATTGCCCAGGGTAGAAAATAGCGGCTTCACCGAACGCATAGGGGTTATTCATCCAGCTAACCGTGGCAGCACCAACAATGTGTTCTTGATTGTCTTTGTATTTTTCAGGGCTAAACACGCAAAGATCACGGATTTTTTGCTGTGCCTTTTTACGCACTTCATAGTCAGCGCCTGGCTCGTGTTTTGCGTGAGTAATCGCAACGTTTTCCAGGGCATAGCAGAAGCGTTCGTATTCAGACATTGAGTCCCACTTACGAGCATCGTCTGCCCATGAATAGCTGGCTAGCATAACGCCACCTTTGCCTGAGCCCATTCTTTCACTTGGGTAGTACATAAAACGGTTAGGTAAGTCGGTAACAGAGCCGCCACCGTAAATGTCGTTTTCGGTTTCCCAGAAGCGTTCACGGAATTCCAGTAGAACCTTGGTTGCAGCATCATAATGAAGCTCGCGCACGGCTTTTCGTTTTTCTTGGCTTAGTTCTGGCCACACATGAACCATACGGAAGCTAGAGAAAGGAATCGTGACAATGGCTTCATCCCATTGGCGTGAAGACAGCATTTCCGAAAGGGCTTGATCGCGCTCGTATTCGCCTTCAGCCTCTATTGATACTTTGGTGTTTATTTTTACCTTGCCTGTGTCTTCACAGCGGTACAGATCCACTAGAGTTTGGTTTAAGAAAGTCACATCGTCGAGTTGTTCTTTTTCATAGTAGGCCTGAGTAAATTTATCTGTCCCGCCTTTGATGAGCCAGAAAGGGGTTTCTGGGGTAATAATAGCTAACTCAATAAAGCTCTGAATGAAAGAGTAAGACATGCGAGACTCAAGGTTTTCGAGTACACCAATCATCTCAATCGCATTTTCAGATAGATCTGGGTTTTGCTCTTTCAAGAAACGACGCATAGAGTATTCGCCGTATTTTTGAATGATCATTGGCCAGCTAGTTTTTGGGTCTTCTTTAACTTGACGACGAAGCTCATCAATGGCTTGGTTGAGTAATACACTGGCTTGCGTATTCTCGTTCGATTCGAGGTTGTAATTTAGTAAACTATTTACATCTTTGGTGTTTTCGTAAGCAAGGCGAGAAACATGCTTATAGTTAACATGTAAGAAGTTCTTACCCGTGGACTCCAAATCGGTAAGAACAACGTTACCATCTGCATCAACTTTTGGATTTTGGATTTGATCAGAAGTTGCATCAGCTTTGGATACCGTTTTATTTAAGAAAAGTTGTTTCTCAACGCCGGTATAATCAATGAGGTATTGCACGAGTTTATGCATGTCTGGGATTCGCATCGCACCCGCTTCACCCGTTAAGTTACTGTCTTCAAAGTAACGTTTCTCAGGAGTATTTCGGAACGTTTTAATGCGGCCGCCCACACGAGTGTTTGCCTCGATAATCGTGACATTATGGCCTGCTTTACGCAGTAGCGATGCTGATACCATTCCAGATATTCCGCAACCGACGATTAAGATGTTTTTTTCTTTAGCCTGACTTTTTGGTAACCCTGCTTTTAGGTACTCCATGTACGCTTGGCTGATTTCATCTTGTTCAAAAGGCAGTAAACCGTGTAGTTCATCGTCTAAGTAAGTCACGTCTGACATAATCATTCCTTTGTTCTCGTTTAAATAGGTGCTTACCGATTAAAAATACAGCTGAACCGGAGACACAGGAAAATATGATGCTGTATATCTACATAGCTTTAGTGTTTATGGCTGAGAAGAGTAGATAGCACTCATTGTTGAAAACTTAGAAGATGTACCAATATAGGCAACTTGTTTAATATTAAATTAACATTTATTGGCGAGTTGATCTCATAAAAATGAAATTTATTGAAAACCATTCTTTACGTATGGGCTTTGAGGCATGTTTATTATGGGTGAAAACACTGACATCAATAGAATCAGATCATTGTATTTGTACGGTGGAAGTGTAGGCCAATATTTGGTGTTTGTTTGCTTTATAAATCGAAACACCTGTTTGATTTTTACCTGAACCAATCCCACATAATTAGTAGAGATATCCTTGTTGAACTAGCGGGTATTTGGTAGGGTGACAAAAATGTTAACTGGGTGTTATGCATGGTTTGTCTTAGTCGAAAGTGGGTACTTATCTTTTTAAGTGCATTTTTTTTAGCGGGGTGTGGTGAAGAAAGTGGTAGTCAAGAACCGCCAGCAGCCCTTGAACAAAACCAAAGGTACGACTTATTGTACCGCGCAACATTTGGCCCAACCCCGAGTAGCTATGAGCAGCTTGCGAGTGTAGGTTACCAGCAATGGCTTCAAACTCAATTCTCGCAATCACCAACGTTACATCTTCCTTTATTACGAACTTATGTGTCAGGCGAAGAAGAGCCAAATCAATCTCATCGTGCAGGTGTGTGGTGGGATAGGGTTATTAATGCCCCAGATCAGCTTCGCCAACGAGTTGCTTTTGCCTTGAGTGAAATATTTGTGATTTCACGCTATGGAGCTAGCCTTAATGGTCGTTCAGCTGAAATGGCCGATTATTACGATATGTTGCTCAAGAATGCGTTTGGTAATTATCGCAACTTAATTGAAGCGGTAACCCTGCATCCTGCGATGGGGGATTATTTATCAATGATGGCGAACCAAAAAGCCAACCCTGATAAAAATCGTTACCCCGATGAAAACTACGCTCGTGAAGTCATGCAGTTGTTCAGTATTGGCTTGTATCGTTTAAATAACGATGGATCGCCTATGTTGGATGACAAAGGGGCTCTTATTCCGACTTACAGCCAAGATGATATCGAAAATCTCGCACGAGTATTTACCAGTTGGCACCTTTCGAAAAGAGAAAAACCGTGGTGGAGTTCTAAAAAAGGAGATTGGTTCTCACCCATGGTGGCGTACCCTGAAGAGCATGACTTTGAACAAAAAATCGTAATGGGGGAAGTGTTCGCGCAAGGGCAAACACCAGAAGCGGATATGGCACAGGCCATGGATATGTTACTGAATCACCCTAATACGGGACCGTTTTTATCTCGTTTGTTGATCCAGCGTTTGGTTACATCTAACCCATCACCTCAATACATCGAACGTGTTGCTAACCTGTTTGCTGATAATGGCAATGGTGTCAGGGGCGATCTAAAAGCGGTGATCAGCGCGATTTTACTGGATGAAGAAGCGCTAAATGGTCCGGTTATGAAGTTAAAAGAACCATTGATTTCTATGGCAAATCTATACCGTGCTATGGAAGCGAAAACAGCGGATCCAACAGGAAAATACCATAATTCAAATGGGACTTTTTGGGCGTATGGCCAAGGGCCTCTCGCGTCTCCAAGTGTATTTAACTTCTATTCACCAGATTATGCTCCACTAGGCGAAATTAAAGACAGCGGGCAAGTCGCTCCTGAGTTTGAGATACTAAGTTGGAATAACTTTATCAATATCAGTAACCAAATGTGGGGGGCTTCGGGTAATACAAATTACCATAGTGAAGAGAACCCCAAACGCATCGTCATTAATGCCGCACCGTTAGAGCTAATTGCCAATGATCATGATGCCTTAATTGCTGAAATTGATCGTCGTTTCTTAGGTCAAGAAATGAGTGAAGAACTTACAGTTATTGTGCGTCAAGCTCTTGAGAAATTAAGGGATGATAAGCAAGCTCTTAAAGTGCGTAATGCATTACATATCGTATTAAACAGCCAAGAGTTTCATGTAGAGGAGCGTAAATAATGGTGACTCGCAGACAATTATTGGCGGCCATGGCAGCTGCACCGTTTATTTCAATGCTAGATACGCGTTCAAGTTACGCGTTACCAGCCAACGATTATAAAGCACTGGTATGCGTATTTCTGTTTGGTGGTAACGATGGGTTTAACATGCTGGTGCCAAGAGATAACAGCCACTACGATGAATATGCAGCAGCAAGGCCAGACATAGCACTCCCTCAGGCGGATCTTTTACCCCTTTCTTTAAACACGGGCTCTAGTCTTGAGCTCGGCTTACATCCTTCAATGGCAGAACTTCAAGCTTTGGTGAATGCAGGCAAAGCCGTTCCTATTGTGAACAGTGGCGTGTTGATTGAGCCCGCCACTAAAGCAGAGTTTGACAGCGGCGCGAAAACCTTACCGCCATTCCTGTTTTCTCATAACTCTCAGCAAGCCGAGTGGCAACGTGGGTGGGCAGGCAACAACACAACATTAGGTTGGGCTGGGCGCATGATGGACATATTGGCGGGGCGAGAAGCAGCTATTAGTCCAACCTTTAGTATTAACGGTTATGTTCAGTTATTAAATGGCGAGCAACACACCGCGAACCTGATCAATTCAAGTGGGTTACCCACGCTTTGGGCCAATGGTAACAGCGCACGAAAATCCAGCTTTGATCAAGTGTTAGCGCTGCAACCCGATAACACATTTGGTCGCGCGTTTGATCAAGTCAAAAAAGACTCTATTTCTATCCGAGATACTCTCGCGTCAGCATTGGAATCATCGCCAGAAGAAGGGCATTTCCCAGATTACCGACTCAGCCAGCAGTTACATACGGTAGCGCGTTTAATTAAATCCAGTGAGCAATTAGGCCATCAACGACAAGTGTATTTTGTGGGCATGGGTGGGTTTGATACGCATGCCAACCAATTAAGCGATCATCAAACTTTGTTAGCTGAATTAAGTCAGTCTTTAGCCGCGTTTCAGCAATCTCTGGATACCGCAGGTATTGGCGGGCAAGTCACAACCATGACCATGTCGGATTTTGGACGACGATTAGCCAGTAATGGGGCAGGTACTGATCACGGTTGGGCCAGCAACCACTGGGTAATGGGCGGCGCATTAAATGGCCGACAAATGTACGGCAGTTGGCCTTCGTTAATTCTGGATGGCGTGAACGATTTTAATAAGGGCCGGATGATACCAACAACATCGGTAGAGCAAGTCGGTGCCACCATTGCACGCTGGATGGGCGTTAATAGCGACAGCCAATTACAACAAGTGTTTCCAAACCTAGCGAATTTTACAACCAAAGATCTTGGTTTTATGGGGTGAGGTATAAATTATTAGCTGTGTATAACTAAAGCCGAGAATAATCATTCTCGGCTTTTTAAAAGATATTATTCAGAAAGTACTTTTACTCCCACTAAGTATGAGCCATATTCAGAACAGTTTGCAGTGTCAGCAAGCAGCATAACCTTTTTGTTTTGTGCTTGGGCACTTAAAAGGGCAGACTGCCAAAGAGAAAAGTAATCATTTAGGCTTCGTGACCAATAGCTGAACATACCCGTCTGGTCGGTTAATGAGCAACCTGTTTTTAATTGATCAACTTCATTTATATGAACTGTGAGCACAGCATAAACGGCTGGAGCTCCCGAACCTGCTTCTTTAACTGTATATGGTCCCATCCATTCTAACGCTGCAAAACTACTTGTTGAAAAAAGCATCAGAAGTAAAAAACTTAATTTTTTCATATTATTTATTCTTCAATGTGATTAATTGGCGGCAATATAAACAAGATTTATATGGTTGTCTAGGTTCAGTTGCTGATTTAAACAGTAAGTTTTTATTTTGTTAGTTATTAATAGTTGCCTATGAATTTTTAAAACAGAATTGATCACAGGATTTTTGTTTTATTTTTGTTAATGAAGATGACCTTTTAAGGTTTCGTATACTGTTATCTTTAGTTTTAGACCTATATCAAAATTTATTTTTATTAAACTTTGACAATGGGTGAAGTATTGATTTTTATTATCTATCTGTTTATTTATATTTATTGAGTTGAGTTATCTATTCTGGTAATGTCCTGCGATTCTATAAGGGTGAATTTTGTTCACTTTACACGTAAATTAATAAATATAAGGTGTTTTTTTATGAAAAAGCTGTTTGTCTTACTGTTTGGTTTGGCCCTTTCATCTAATGTATCTGCAACAACTAATGCTGGAGCTGGTCAGAAATGGTATGGACCGTATACGATCAGTAAGGTTGCTCGTTATTGGGATGGTGGTCATAGAATTACTGTACATGTAAACGAGAAGATGCAAACTCCGTGTGAAGTAACTAATACCGAAGGAAAAGTGTCTTATAATGTTAGTGTGAATACCAATATTCACTCTGATTGGCTATTTTCTGCTTCTGCAACAGCACAATCTCAAAATAAAAAGGTTATGTTGCTATTAGATCGTACATGTGCCCCTAATTACGGCTTGAATCTTCATGGTGTGGAAATATTATCTGAATAATATTTTATGTTGAAAAAAGTCACCTTAATTTCTCTCGTTATTTCTTTAGCCTTAGTTGTAATTAATTGGGCCGTTTGGGAAGTATTTCCGACAGACAGTGTTGAAGAAACCTCTACATTACCCAGTTCACAAAGCGTGGATGTACATGATTATTCAGTTGATACTTTAAATGATCAAGTTAGCGTTCAGCAGATTCGAAAAGTGCTTTTTACTGATGATAATACAGTAAAAAATACGATTAAAGAGCGTGAGTCATCGGAGTTAGAAAACTTAGATGAATTGGAAAATCAAATAAACACGTTATCTAAAGAAATAGAGACACTCAAAAATTCGAGCCAGTAATTCTACTGGACTTTAAGGATACATAAATGAAAACAGTGGTTGGCCTAGTTGCATTTCTAGCGTCAGGCGCGAGCTATGCTTTGGAAGTGGGAACCCTTCCAGGTGAGCTTGTGGTTGACCAAGGTCTTGCTTCTTATCAGATTCCAATAGAGCTACCAAAAGGCAAAGGGGGAAATACCCCAGACCTTACTATTAACTATTCAAGTCAGGGCTCAGTCAATAGTGTTATTGGCCCTGGCTTTTCTCTTAGTGGCCTTTCGAGTATTAGCCGATGTGGATCTTCTATTGCAGTAGATGGGATCAGTCGTGCAGCTGATAACACAGAACAAGATAATTTCTGTTTAGATGGCTCACGTTTAATTACTTCTACTGGTACCAAAGGCAAAGATGGTTCTATATATCGTCTTCTTGCTGATAATTACAGTAAAGTTGAATTGCATGGAGATGCTCTTGATTCAAGCAGCTCTTTTACTGTAAAAACGAAAGCAGGTGAAAGATACACTTATTCGTATCATGAGCCAGTCAACTCTTGGAAATTAACACAAGATACGAACACTACTGGTCAAAACCCAATTACTTATTCTTATAATGAGTTAGGGAACATTCAGTCGATCAGCTACGACATTTACGATGTCGAGTTTGTATACGAACCTTATACAGGAAAATCAGCGAGCTACTATCCAGTCCATTATAAAAAAGATGGCGTTCTGGTTTCTAGCAATAAGCTTTTGAATAAAATCGTTATAAAAACAGCGGGTAAAACAAGTAATTACTTAGCGTTAAAACGAGCACCTTTAAGTGAAACTGGTTCCTCTTTATCTGGTCAGTATATTAGTGAAATTAGCTACTGCGATGCTAATAATGCCTGTCTACCAGCGACAAAGTTTGAGTGGCAGAAAAGCCCTGAATTTAAAAAAGATCAGCTTTTCCTGAATAAGAAAATTGCTTCTAAACGTATCGGTGACTGGGGAAAGGTTAACTTACCAAGTCACTGGAAAGACGTTGCTCGAAACTGGTGGGTAGATGCCGACGGTAATGGTGAACTCGATTACTGTAAAGTAGCCTCAGCTTCGTCGATCAGCTGTCATTTTAATCTTCCTCAGCAGCAATCAGTGGAAAAAACGTTCCCAATTACGTATTGGGGAGACAGTAAAGCACACTGGTGGACTGATATTAACAGTGATCAGAAAACAGATTTTTGTCGTAAAAATGGCAATGAATTGTTGTGTTCAACATTTGGTGCTGACGGTACTGTAAGTGACCTCATTTTACCTATGTCGCGTTGGGGAAATGAAGAGTTCCGCTGGTGGCTTGATATTAATGGTGACTCCCAAGTTGATTTTTGTCGTCGTGATATTGATGATCTTCGCTGTAGCATTAATTCAGGTGGTAAATCTTGGCAAGATGAAATTGTTGTTACGGATCTTCTTTGGGAAAAATCAAAAAGTACCCAGTGGGTTGATTTAGACGGTAATGGTTATAAAGATCTTTGCCGTGTAGGTAGTGGTGTTGCTAGGTGTACATCTTTTAATTCTGGCTCCGTTATTGGCGACAAACAGCAGCTATATCCTATTGATGATTTAGGAGAAGAGAAAAAGCGCTGGTGGATTGATGTTAATGGCGATGGCGCGAGTGATTTTTGTCGTGCGACAGGCAATAAGAGTGGCAATGGAAGCAACTTAACTTGTTCATTAGGCTCGGTTGGAAAAGTTAACCAACTTAGCAACGATATCATTCTTGAAGGTGGTAAGGGCTGGCCTGGCACTTGGGGGGATGATGGAAAACGTTGGTGGCTAGATTTAAATCGAGATGGAAAAGTTGATTTTTGTCGTGGTACTGGAAGCCTAATGCAATGCACCAATCTATTTGGTGAAAGCTATGAATTTAAGGTAACAGGTTGGGGGGCACCTCGCCATTGGTGGCTTGATTTTAATCAAGACAGTAATATTGATTTTTGTCGTAGTTCTGGTTCTGATCTTATTTGTGAAACGAATACAGAATCCCGTGATCCAGTATTGTTATTGTCGAAAGTAACCAACGGCCTAGGGCAAAGCTCAAGTGTTGAATTTGGTACTTATGGTGACCACAGTGTGCCGAATAAAGGTGCGGCTACCGAGTTCCCAGTACGTAATTATTCGAACTCAATGCCAGTGGTTTCGAGATTAAATACGGATAATGGCAATGGGCAGACAAGTTTCTTATTTCAGTATGGCCCGGGGAAATATGATCTTCATAACAAAGGGATCAGTGGTTTTGAGTGGGTGAAACAGCGTGAGTTCGTTAATGGAACAAACTACCGAAATAGAGAGTTTCATTACTATACTCAACGCCCATTAAATCAGAAAATTAAAAAAAGTGTTGAGTACTTACCGAATCAACAGGTGCTATCGTCTGATTGTTCTGAGTGTACTGACGAGTCTTTCTGGGAATTCAGAAGGCTAACACCGATAAGTGAAGTTCATAGTACTTTTGACGTTCGTGATGTCGAGCATGAAAGCCATGAAATTAAAAAGAGTTATAAGGATATTTCTCAACGTTTAGAGCTTTCTATTTCTGAACTTGAAGAGATTCGATATCAAGATAAGGTTTATTTTAAAAAGCCAGATTTATTTGTTCCAATTGGCACAATTGCATTAACTCCGGTTATTATCCCTTCTGAAGAATACTATTTAGTAGGGGACATCAAGCCATTGACTGAATTTAATGTTAATGGTGAGCCGAAGGTCGCGACATTAACGCCAGTCGCATCAGATTTAGTCACTATTTTGCAGGATAATGCGCAACGTACAAATACGGTTCATAGTGTTATAGATAGCCATTTATATGCATCTATTGTTGACCAAACACCTGTTAAAGTAGTGCAAAAATCGGCGAGTGCTTTTGAAAGTCAAAGAACAGAGCGATCTTATGATTTAGCTGGTAAGTTAGTTTCGACAGTCGTTACCGATCAATCTCAGGTCGATGTATTTGGTAATGTTGGTTTTGTTTCTGTGACTACAACAGGTAATAACCCTGTTACTGGTGTAAGCGAAGCTTTTGTACAGCAAACAGAATACACCTATGAGAATAATGAATCAGCTTGGTTGTTAGGTCTTAATACACATTCAGTTGAGACGTTTATTGGTCCTAAAGGGGACCGAGTAGCAAAGACGTTTTCATTTGAATATGATCCTGCAACCGGGTTATTGGTAAAAGAAATTAGCCAGCCGGGTCACCCTCTACAGATTACTAAACAGTTTATTCGTAACAGTGATGGAATTGTCACGACTACGAAGCAAACAGCTCTTCATGGAAATGCTTTACGCACTCGTGTAGACAGTGAAACGCCAAGCTATAATGGATCTATTGCTACTTATACAGTTAGCAATCCATTGGGTCAGGTATCGAGTACTGTTGTTGATCGTTTAAACCGTGTTACAACAACTAAAGATATCAATGGTGCGGAGCAGCGTATCTATCTTGATGGCTTCGGACGAGCGATTGAAAAATGGCAGAAAAATGCGACAGGGTATGTGAAAACAACCGTTGAGTATTTGCCTGTTACTTCTGCTCAGTGTCATTCGCATGTTCCAGATGGCGCTAAATATTGTGCAGTGACATCAACACCGGGCTTAAACGAAGAAATTATTTTCTATGATATGTTGCGTCGAGAGCTACGCCAAGTAACTCAAGGTGTAAATGGAAAATGGATTTATAAAGACACAAGCTACAACGCTTATAATCAAATTTCTGGTATATCTCGCCCATACTTTAAAGGTGGTATTCCGCAGATATCTACGACTCAGTATGATGTTTTAGGCAGAATGTCTTCAACTTCTGAGCCGGGCCCTGCTGGTAAAAAAGACAGTTGGATCAATTATACTTATGGTCCATCAAGCATTACGACAGTTGATGCTGAAGGACGTGATAAAACATCTTATTTCAATGCCATGGGGTGGGAAATAAACCTTAGCCAACCTGAAGGTTCTTTTGTTAATAAGACGTATTATCCAGATGGTAAACTGCATACAACTGCTGGTTCTGATGGGCATACAATAACGACGGTATATGATGTACACGGTAATAAAGTATCGCTTGATGACCCTGATCTTGGATTGTGGACATATAAATACGATGCTTTTGGCCAGTTAGTTTCACAAACCGATGCTAAAAATCAGACGATGACCATGTCCTACGATGATCTAGGGCGTATGGTCAGCCGAGTTGAAGAGCAAATTACTGTTGTTGATGGCAAAAAAGAATCTGAGTATCAAACAACATCGTGGACTTATGACCAACTGAATGATGTTAACTCTATTCGAACTAGCCTAGGTTCTTTGTTGCGTGTTGATCAGCAAGGAAAAATGATTAAGCAGTACTATTATGATTCTGTTGGCCTGTTAACTAAAGAAGAGTTAATAACGCCTGAGCAAACATTAGTACGTTCATTTGAACATAACGGGCTAGGGCAAGTTGTAAAAGAGTCACGCCCAAATCAGTTTGAGCTAAACTTCCAGCGAGATACTGAGACGGGTATTGTTACTAAGATTTGGGGTGATATTAGTCAGTTGCAACTGAACTTTAGTCCTGAAGAGTACAAAAAGGTAATACAACCATTAATTGATGAAGCTTTACTTAAAGCCAATGATTACTTAGCGAAAGCAAAAGAGCTAACTACTCAGGCGCATGTATATAAAGCTCGCCAGGAAGAATATTATGCACTTCGCGATGAAGTGATTTCTATTGATGGTACATTTGAAAACCAGAAATTTGCTGAATTAGCATCTGCTGAGTTATCAGGTCGACCTTTAGAAGTCTTTGAAAATGAATTTGGTGAGCAATTCTTCCAGGTTCCAAGTCGTACTGTCATTATTCCTGGTCTTGTTGATATACCTGTTATTCAAGAGGCTAATTATCACCTAAAACTGGAAGGTAACTTATTACGTAAAGTTAGCTTTGAAGAATGGGATGAAATAAAACCATTGCTTACAGCGAAAGGAGAAGTGGCTTATTACGGTGAGTTCCGTGACGGCTCTCTTGGCTTAGCTAAAGTAGAGCTAGAAAGGGATCATCCATTGTATGATCAGCTGGTCCGTTCATATTTTGACCGATTGAAGTTACTTTCTGAAGATATTCAGCGCTTAGAATATGTAGCCGATCAGACTCATAGAGATGCTATTAGTTACGTAGAAGCTGCTGAGCAGTTAGTTGGCTTAGTTAAGCAAGTTAAATTAATTAGCGCTAAATATGAATCTTTAGGTCAGCAGAGCCAAACTGAATATGCGGCATTAAGCGAGTTAGACAGTAATAATCATGCCAAAGGTAAGATCGTTTATTGGACTTTAAATGATTTGGATGCCGAAGGCCGTGTGACTTCAGAGCTATACGGTAATGGTTTAGTTAATAGTTTCGACTATAACGAAGGTACAGGTCAGCTTCAAAACATCATGACCTTTAAAGGAAGAGAGGCAGTCAGAAGGCTACATTATTCTTACGACCGTACCGACAATGTAACGTTACGACACGACTTAATTAACGATATTTCGGAAACTTATACCTACGATACGTTGGATAGGTTAAGAAGCAATACGTTGGTTGGCTTAAACAACAAGCATACTCAGAACCCATTATTTAATAAAACCTACTCAGTGATTTACGATGATGCAGGTAACATTAAATATAAATCTGATGTTGGTCATTATATTTATGCTGATCCTAATCATGCTCATGCAGTAACTCGAGCAGGTGACAAAGAGTACAGCTATGACGCCAATGGCAACATGGTTTCTGGAGATGGAAAACAGATCTCATGGAATAGCCTGAATAAGCCGATAGAAATTAAGAGTAGTACAGGTACGGTTCGTTTTGCATACGATGAAACTGGCCAGCGTTACTTTAAATCGAATCAGAATGGCGATAAAACGTGGTATTTGGGTCAGTCGTATGAGCGAATAGAGCGTGGCAACGGAGAAATTGAGCACAAGCAATACATTAATGCTGGTGGAAAATTAGTTGCTATTAATATTGATCGTAAAAAATCGAACCCAGATGGTTTAACTGCTTCATTTGATAAACAAGTGCGATACTTGCACTCAGATGCTCTTCATTCTATCGATTTAATTACGGATCAATGGGGTAACGTTGTTGATCGTAAGAATTATGATGCTTGGGGTAAAGCAAGACCATTTGAATGGACTAAAGATGCGTCTTTCATTGAACAGTCTCTGATGGTGAATCGTGGTTATACCAGCCATGAGCACATTGAAGAAACTGATTTAATCCATATGAACGGGCGAGTTTATGATAGTACTATCGGGCGTTTCTTAAGTGCTGATGCCTTTATTCAGGCTCCTGATAATAGTCAGTCATATAACCGCTACAGTTATGTGATTAATAACCCGATGAAATACAACGATCCATCAGGTCATTTCTTCAAGAAAATCGGCAAAGAGTTACGTAGGTTCCGTGATAAAGTTGTTGATTTAGTTGAAGACAACTGGGAAGTGATAGCGGCCGTAGTTGTTACTGTAGTGACGGTTGGTGCTGCCGCACCTTGGGTGGCTAGTTGGGGAGCGGCAAGTTTAGCGGCTGGTTCAATAGGCAATGCAGTTGTTGCTGGTGCTATTGGCGGTGCCGTTGGTGGTGCTGTTGGTGGTGCATTGATCACGAAAAGTTTCTCTGGTGCATTGAAAGGTGCATTAACTGGTGCAATATCTGGAGCTGCGGGTGCATTTGGCGGATATTATGCAACAAATAGTCTTTCTATAGGGGCACAAAAGGTTGCTGTGTCTGCATTAGGAGGATGTGCTGCGGGTGCTGTTTCAGGAGGTTCATGTAAAGAAGGTGCTAAGCTTGCAGTTCAGGCGCAAGTATTGAGTATTGGTATTGAGCTAGTAACGAACGCTGTACCGACTTATAAGCGCCCTGATAATCGTAATGGTGTTTATAAGCCAAATGGCACTGCTGTTGTCGATCCAAACTCGAACAATATTGGTATTGCTACTAATACGACAGATTTTAGAAGAGTCGGGCTTAATGTAAGCAATCCAGGTTCTTTAAGTGAAGGTAGTTTATTCAGTCGTTTCTTTGCTGAGATCCCAGGTTTCAACTCTGGTGCGGTTTTACATGATGTGTTTGCTGGCGGGTTTGAGCGTGCGTTCCCTGTTCTTACTCAGATTCCGGGGAGCTCATTACTTTATAACCAATCATCTATTTTCCATGTGATTGGTCTTAATTATGTGGGACTAGGTGCTCGGAGCTTTGGCTATTATGGCGATAATTTAAGAAAGTAGTTGAATACTGAACCAAGCCTAATACTTAAAGCCCTCTAGTAGAACTAGGGGGCTTTTTATTTATGAATTGTATTATTTTACAAATAGTTACATCATGTTTTAGTTAAGAATAAGAAAGTATGTATATGGAACTTTGTTAAAGTTATAGTAGAAGATTAAGAGATATTTCTTCGTCAATAGTCATTATGAATTAAGGTTAGCATGGTGGATTAATCGTGATTCTCCACGAACCTTGTTAAATATAGAAAATGAAAGAACTAAGTGTAGAAAGGTATATTAACTTGTTATGAAAATCATGATTAGAACTTATGAGGTGTTATTTTTAATATTTTGCCTTGTTTTTATCGCATTCCCTATTCTAATTCAGGATAAGGTTGATTTTTCCGAAATTCTGATGGTAGTGCTTTATTTTGGAATGTCTGTAGTTATGTTTTTTTCATTACGTAACTACAACAGAGTGAAATATATAGCACCATTGTTTTTGGTAATGTATCTCTATTATACTATTGAGGGGGTATTATTACATTTGTCAGGATTTGGCTTTACTATTGGAGTGCTTCTATTAGTTTTATTTTACCTGTTATGCCCAGTGATTATTATTCATTCTATGATTTCATATTATAAAAAATAGTGTAATTCAGTATATAAATAGCAGTGTTAATTTACTGCTATTTTTACTGAGAGAAACTCTCTACTTTTCCACTAGGATCAGCTTAGGCTGGTCCTAGTGGCATTGTTCCAATAAAGCTCTTAACTCTTCAGCCAGCTTCTGTGCTTTTAGTTGTTCATCTTTTGTTAGGTACTGGCTTATAATATTGAGTTGTTCGAGTGGTTGTGTATATCCTTGCTCAGAAGCTAAAGCATACCAAGCATATGAAGTGATATAGTCTTTTTCGACCCCTTCACCGTTTTTATACATAGTAGCAATATTGTATTGTGCTTCTATACGGCCAGCTTTGGCGGCTTTCATATACCACTTGATTGCTTGATGATGGTTTGTCACTACGCCTAGTCCATTATTGTGCATCACGCCAAGGTAAATTTGTGCGGTTGAGTCTCCTTGCTGAGCTGCTTGTGTAAACCAATGCAGCGCTTTTTTATAATCTTTGGGCACACCTTGACCATTGAAATAAAATATTGCGAGGCTAACTTGTCCGTTCACATCATTCTGGTTTGCAGCCTGAGTAGCCCAGTACAATGCTTTTTTTAGATCTACATGTGTACCTTCTCCTACTCTATACATGTAGCTTAAATTATATTGGGAGTAGGGATCTCCCTGTATTGCGGATTTTTCATACCAATATAGAGCTTTCTTATCATTAAGTGGAACACCTTCGCCTTTACTATACATTAAAGCCAAATTGTACTGAGATACAGCGTGGCCATTTTCTGCAGCTTGTAAAAACCAGTAAACGGCGAGTTCTGCATTTTTAGGAATACTGATGCCTTCACTATACATAAATCCGAGGTTGGCTTGTGCTATGGGATCATCCTGATTGGCTAACTTTTTAAGCTCGTCATATGAAAAATTTTCACGGACGTTATTGACCTGAGTGTTGGGTGTTTCTGACGGTATGGGCTTTTCTGTGGCGAATGAACTAGAAATAGTAAGTAGAGGAAAACAAAGCAAAAACAATCGTAGTTTTATATTAAAAGATGGTGTATTCATTTTAGATGCTTGATGTGATCTTTGGTGCATAGGTTTGGGGTATTATAAATCATAATGGGTGGTGAGAAAGGTGATATTTTTAATATCTAAAATTTCATACCAAACAGCTTTTGGTTCTTTATAGGACGAAAATTACCTGAACTCAGGATTATTGCTATAAAAATGAATACGTTCTCTATATTCTGGTGATGAGTGGATTTTTCCTATTGAGTTCCATAAGCACTCAACCAGCTGCGAATTTTTATGGTAAAAGCTTTTCGAAAACATAACATAGCCATAGTTTGTTAAAATTGGAGGCTGGTGTTTTTTAATTTTGCTTGCAAAATCAGGACGGTGATTAACTGCCGATTCAATGTTGTGTTCGATGGCTATAATCCCGTCAATTCGCTTGGTAACCATCAGTTTTATAATCTCTTCTTGACTGGCTAATTGCCTTGGCTCTAAATCAAAGGATTTCATTATGTCTATGCCTATGGAGCCTCTTTCTACAATCAGAACTGGGTTTTCTCCCGTTATTGTTTCTCCGTTAAATCCTATGTTGCTGTCTTTATGCGTGAACAAGGTATAGACATACTTTTTGATCGCTCTGTCGGTGTCTGGTTTTCCATTTTTCATTGGATAAGCACCATAAACGGCTCGCTCTGGTTTGTAGCTGGCAGAAAAAGCAGCGTCAATGGCACCATTCTTTACTAAATTAAGTACTCGATTCCAGGGAAATAACGAAAATTTGATGTTCACGTTGCAGTGCTTACCTGCTTGATACAATAGTTCTGCGCGGTAACCTGGGTTATTTTTCAGAACATGCTTACCGTCTGTGCGGAAGGCGGGGCTGGAACTGGGTATGGTCGCAATGGTAATCGAAACCTCATTACCGCTGACATAGTTTGGGAGAAAAAGCAGTACTAAAATGGTAGCTGCAATAAGGCTGTCTATGTTGCCTTGTGTCCCTTTCATTTCTACATCCGTTAGCTGTTAGGTCAGCACATTTCGAATTGGTGATAAATAAAATGACTATTTATTAGTCAATTAAAGTGAGAGCTAATTTTCAAAAATCTACTCTAATTGTAGGCAACATAAAGGTGTTGTTGTAACAGAAGGGGAGGGCATAAACTCGTTGAGTTATAGATGAGTTTGCAGAAATGGTGTAAGAAGCCCGCTAGCAGAACTAGGGGCTTTTTATGAATTAGCTTACGTTACAGAAAGTTACTGTTTGGTTTTGAAGCCACATAAGCTTGGATGTTGTTAAGTGTGGTTTCAGCGATGTTATGCAGCGCATCTTCCGTTAAGAAAGCCTGATGGCCTGTGAAGATCACGTTATGGCAGGCTGATAAACGGCGGAAAACATCATCGACAATCACATCATTTGACTTATCTTGGAAGAAAAGCTCTTTCTCATTGTCGTAAACATCCAGCCCGAGCGAACCGATTTTTCCTTTTTTGAGGGCTTCAATAGCCGCACTGGAATCCAGCAGCTCACCACGGCTGGTATTCACGATCATGACGCCATCTTTCATTTTATTAAACGCATCGGCATCTAATAGATGAAAGTTTTCTTTTGTCATCGGGCAGTGCAGTGAAACAACGTCTGATTGGCCGAGTAGCTCGTCTAGCTCGCAGTATGTAACACCAAGATCGATAGCCACTTGGCTTGGGTAAGGGTCGTAACACAGTACGTTCATTCCTAACCCTTTTAGAATTCTAATGGTGGCCAAGCCAATTTTACCACTGCCGATGATGCCTGCGGTTTTGCCATGAAAATTGAAACCAACCAAGCCTTCCAGTGAAAAGTTAGCATCGCGTGTACGCTGATAAGCCTTATGGAAGCGACGATTTAGTGTCATCATTAAGCCTACCGCGTGCTCAGCGATGGCTTCTGGTGAATAGGCTGGCACGCGCGCAACCTGCATTCCAAATTCTTCGGCTGCGGTTAAATCAACATTGTTAAAACCAGCACAGCGCAATACGATCATTTTGATGCCTCGTACTGCCAGTTGTTCCAATACGTCGCGTGATAGATCATCATTTACGAAGGCGCAAACAATCTCACAGCCTTTAGCAAGCTTGGCTGTTTTTTTGGTGAGCCTGAAATCGTAAAAGTGATAGGTAACATCGTTGAGCCCTTTCGCTTTTTCAAACGAAGCTTCGTCGTATGCTTTTGTGCTGAAAAATGCAATGTGTGTCATGGGTAATTCCTTAATAAAAACTGCTTATATCAAGCCATTCATTAACATTTGATGAGTATTTTTTGTGAAATACGGACTTTGCTTACTTTCATTATTATTGGGGATGCGTCTGTCGTAACTGCATCTTATTGTCATAATTATAAATTATTTAGAATTCAAATTACTCATTAACTTTTATGATTCTGGTACTTTCTTTGGGTTAGAGGTGGTGAGCAAGCTGGTTATGGCTTGTCGTTGGACGTTTTTTATGCGGCATCCCTTTAAAATGCCCATATTTAGCTCATTGAGCTTCTCTCTTTTCGGTTGCTCCTCTTTGAATAATGGTGTCTGAGGCTGGGTTAAAAGCAGATGTATAGCTGTATTTCAGCCGCCTGTTTTATTGTGTTAAAAAATTATTTTCTTTCAGATGGTTAGGCTTTTTGTGTACTTTTTCTTATCAATCACCGTTGAAATAATGTACGGTGTTCTTTATTATCTTTTTCAAATGTAAGACATTAGATCTATTTAACGACCTTTTTATGCACGTTGTTTTTTAGATGAGCTAATGAAAAATACAGTCCGGTGGTTCAGGCTGAATTCAGTAAGAGATGTAACACTCTTTTGGTTGTCGGATTACGAGTTAAAGCTTCGGGCAGGTTTGCTCATTAGTTAAAGATAGATTGGTAGGGGATTACTTGGTCAGCTAAGGATAGCACAAACAAAAGTCATCAATAATTTTACTTGGCATTATTTGTTTGAAAATAATGCCGCTAGAGAGGTGTATTAAGCAATGATATATGTAGCTATCTTTTTAGTTCTCGCGTTAGTGGCGGTTATCTATCAAAACGCCAGTGTTATCGAGGTGAATACCCGAGAAGAGAAGGTCAAATTTTATAACGGCTGTTTGTCTTCGATGACATTGAATGAGTTAAAGGCAGAGCTTGATAGCTATCGCTCAAACCGAAAGTACAAGCCTCAATATGTATTTATGGGGGACGTAGATTTGTTCATGACCATGTTAAAAGAAGAAGTGAATGTAAGAGCGCCTACTCATAATACGAGTGTCAGAGAAACAATCGCAATGGAACCATCGACTCATGCTTCACTTAGTGGAGTGTAAAACCCTTGCGAATAGTCGCTATGTATTGAGTTCTGATTTATCTACACTTGAAGGGGCTCTTTGACTTAGAAGGTGACATTATGAGTATCAAACGTCATGGCATCACAATAGGTGTTGAGCGCATTGAATCAGAGTCGGTTCTTGTGCTTAAAGCTTTTGGTAAGTTAACTCATGAAGATTATAAACTGGTATCACCCATTTTAGAGTCAGCTTTACAAGGTTTAGGTACAAGTAATATTAAGATGCTAGTCGACATTTCTGAGTTTTCAGGGTGGGAGCTCAGAGCTGCCTGGGATGATTTTCAGCTGGGTCTAAAATTAGGCTTTCAATTTGAAAAGGTTGCAATTTATGGCGATAAAAATTGGCAAGAGTTAGCTGCAAAAGTGGGAGGTTGGTTTGTCTCTGGCGATATGAAGTCATTCGATGATTACCAGTCAGCGGTAAAGTGGTTGCAAGGCTAACCGACAAAATAGCAGCACTGAGCATCACTTTAACTGTTCATCGACTTTCTTACCCCAAGTTCAGGTTAAGTATTATAATTTTATTAATTATGGAAATTGAGCAGGGTATACTTATGTATAAAACTATCGTTTGCGGGATAGAAATTAGTGATGAAGGTAGAGACATACTTTCAAAAGCTTATAACTTTGCACAATTTCATAACTCTAAACTGCTCGTCACACATATCATTCCATATACTTTACTCCCCAAAGATTATCAAAAAGAATTGAAAGAAAAAGCATTGCCTGAAATGGAGTCCATCACATCGTCGTTAGGGATCCATCAGGGGGATGTAACAGTAAAAATTGGCAAGCCATATGAACAAATATGCAATCTTGCCGAAAAGAAGCATGCGGATTTAATTATTCTTGGTACTCATTCGAGAAGAGGGATAAATGCATTAATTGGTTCAACAGCAAATTCAGTCTCTAATTATGCAAAGTGTGATGTTTACTTGATTAAAGTATGACACTAGCTCTAATAAAGCGAAGTTTCACACATTGTACGTTGTCATGTTCGATGGGCAGTCGCGAAATCGATACTTTTACCAGATCAGCGTTGCCTGGTGTGGATACTGAGGTGCTTTTAGTACGCCAGATCGCCGCCGTTACTCAATCTGAAACCAATGAAATTACAGATTACAAGAATCAACATGGGGAGCTCACTTTAGTTGAATGTGACCCCCCAGAAGACTTTGATTGCAAGTTTTAGTTAAGCATTTCTAATGGTGATGGAGCCAATAATTAAGAGGCGCAGCCTAGAACGCATCAAAATTATATTTTACGTAGAACCTTCTAAGCTAGAGATATTGTCTTTCACTTGCTGTAAGAACGTATTGGGTAAAAGACGGATCCCTTCTGAAAACTGTAAAGGTTCGTGTGGCGTGACAAACAGTAAAACATTGTGTGGTGTATTTTCGTTGTTGTCGCCTTTTTTCATGTTCTCAGAGTGGTATTTGAGGATCTCTTGTGTGAGTAATTTATTTAATGACTCTAGTTGGCTTTCTTTCAAGTTCATGCGTGAAAACCCAACACGAACGCAGTTGGGGTTATCGAGAGCTTGTTCTTTTAAAAGCTCTTTATATTTAAAGCTGAGCTTTGAGCCATCAGCAAAGCGGTAGTAAAACGGGCCGTTCAAATTGACTTTATTGTCATCAGTTATTTTCACTAGTCCGAGCATTTCTAGAGCTCGGAAATAGGCATAAACAGATACGTCATCTAGGCCATATTTTTCTTTCATGTACTCACGGCTATCACAGCCACGAATGTGCCTTATTTCTCTATAAAAATCATAAAGGTAAGGGAACTTATAGAAAATTTCATCTTGGGTTTGGCTAAAAAAGCTTTCGTTATCATGCTGTAACTTAATCGCAATTTTTTGTAACTCATCTAACGTTGTGTCTGTTTCTCGGCAGTAATCTAAAAGGCGGTCGAGAGTAATATTTGGGCTGTATAAATGACGTTTAAAGGTAGAAAGGGGCACGCCGACCTTGTCTGCAAGTTCCCGGTAGGTTCTTCCTTTTGTTTTGATAACGCTTCTTAATGCTGCTAATAAATACTCTGAACTTGCTGAACGCATACTGCCGGACTCCTAAATACTTCACTGCGAGTCATGCTATTTGTATATAAGTTAGAACTTTTAGCAACATATTTTTACACATTTATTACTTATGAAAAAAGGCTGGCTCATTATAGAGTCCAGCCTTTGGTGTGTTTAAGGGCAGAGATTAAAGGGCAGGTAGTTGCTCTAGCGCATAGCGATATTGTATGTATTGCCTTGAGTCCCATAGCCAAATGGTTTCAGGATCAATATCATAAATATCAGCATCTTCTGGTGTTTCTTTAATGGCATCTTCAATGTAGCCAGCATAGAAATCGGCACTAGAAAGCAGCTGCTCTAAATATTCAGGGTGCTCGTCTTTGTTATTACGAATCGCATTCCAAGCGGCAAATAAGTTGTCTTTGCTGTGACAACGAGCCGTATTGTCTGCTGGTGAATAACATTTTTTAGCACTGTCGAAAGTGAATTTCGCAGGCGTTCGAACAGGGAAGCCTGATGCTCGGAACAGAGATTCAAAGTGCGGAGCGTCTTTTAATAAGGCAACTGCATTTGGATCTCGAAGCATGATTAGGGTGTAATCATCCAGTGTTTTTACGCCACTTGCTTTCAGGTTATTTTTAGTACGGTAGTTAGCATTTTCTAGCTTGGCTAAGTCGTCTTCTCTGCCATTAATCAGTAGGGCTTTTTCTGCCATGTTTTTGGCCAAGCCATTACGGCGTGTTACAACGTAGTTTCTTGTTTTTAAACTAAACTCTACGCTGCCTTCGCTATCGACAGAGTTATCTGGTTTGGTTAACGAAATGTCGTCGATCAAATCTTGTGAGCTATCAGCAAGGCCATATTCTTCTGCTTGGCCAAACGCGACTAAGTTATGAAGCAGCGCAGAGAACAGTGGCGTTACCGTACTGTCTGACATTTGGAAGAATGACTTCAAGCCATAGAGGTACGGCGGAGCATCAATCGCACGCTTAACATCTGGTACGTATGGCATGGCCGGAGTTGTGCGGTTGCCATCAGCATCGACAAAAATTGGATCCACAAATGAGTCCATACCAAAGCCCAGATAGCCTAAGTAAGTTTTCATCTTTTGAGGTGTGCCTTGTGTGCCACTTAAGGTACTTGAAACATCGAGCAGGGCAATGTTGGATTTGTCACGTGCACGATAAAAATCATCACGTTTTACCAGCATTTGTGCTGCGATCAATTTATCTGGCCAAATGCCGAATTGGTCTACAGCGGTAGATGAGTTGTTGTAAGGGTTATTCGCTCGCATGTTGGCGAAAGAGCGGCCGTCACGGGTTTCTGACATGACTTTGATTTTTTCGCTGCCGCCTGTCACGGCCGCGAGTAAATCAGCATCAAAACAGGATTCTGGCAGCGTTATTTTATGCTGCATGGCGGGGCCGTAAGAGCTCCATAAATCAGATAGTGCCACAAAACGTGTGATTGGCTGTGAGCCTGATGGGGTAATTTCCAGCTCACACACTTTGTCTGGTGTGCTCATAACCTTGACGAAAAAGTCTGCTGCTTCTAGCGAGGCATCGAAAGTATTACACACCATTTGTGCACCAGCGGGTAATCTGTCGCGTAGTGAAGTACGGGTACAGTTATCGGTGTAGTAGTTAGCGACGTTTTTCCCGTAGCTGTCTTCTGAGCCTTTTAGTTGCGACAGTTGATAATCAATGTCACCCAAGTCTTCTACAACAGAACGGATTTCATTGAATTGATACCAGCGTGAGAAGGCGTAGTTTTGTAGCTCGTATTCATAGAACTGCTCGCGGCCATCACGTTTGTTAACTTGATCGTAGCTATCCCAATATTTTTGAATTCTAAAACGGGTAAGCTCTAGAATGTTGGTGCCTTCATCAAAACGGTTACACGTGGTTGTGCTACGTACATTTTCATCAGTACAGTAGTTAAAATATTTGACGACTGCGGTTGGCGCATCTTCTTTTAGCTGTTTTGTCATCTGATCAATAGTGCCAAGTGGGTAGGCTTGGGCATTGGCTTGTAGTTCTTTATCAAGCTCAGATAGGCTGTGCAGCTCTGTCGTGGTTTCGTCTGTGGTTGGATCGTGTTTTTCTGATGCGATTTTACGACCATAGCCAAAGCGTAGGGCGGCGATGTCATATTTACCAAAGGTTGGTAGTTCATCAAAAATCGAAGCACCATAATCCATGACTGAGCTGTACGCTGGAACTTTATCGTAACCAAAACTGGCGACTTCATCTTTCTGGTAAAAGTTGGCTTTATCGACAGAGCCCATGAAGTTATGACGTAAGCCTAGGTTATGGCCAAGCTCGTGCACTAATGTTGATTTGAACATGTGCTGAGAAATGGCATCACTCACTTCACTTTGTTGTGCTTTGGTTAATTTGCTCCATTTTTTAAGCTTGGTATTTGCCAGTGTTTCATAGTCATCTGAATTAACATCAAGATGGCTGTTATCAAAATAATCACCTGCTAAGTAATCAATGCCACTGATCAAGCCTTTTGATTGTGTACTCACCCACATGAATTCTTCGGCGTATACATTCTGCTCTGCTAGGCTGTGTAAACGTTGCTGGCGCGCGGCAATGTCTTTACTAAAGCTGGTGTTGTTTTGTTGCTCTGGAGAAAGCCATTGCGGTGAACCATTAACAAATTGAGGCTCGTTGGCAACGGTGATTGGGCCAGATGCAAGGATAGAGGTCGTGTGTTTCGCTAAAAAGCTATTTTCTATGCCTTCTAATCCCGTGCTGACCACGGATTCATTTGTACCAGATTCGGCATCATCTGCGGCTGGTGGTGCTGGTTGGTATGCATCAGGGCGTTCTATTTCACCACGGTTATAATGCATGGTGAGCTGGTTCCACATTTTTCTAGAAGCCGTGCGAATAACACCAGCATATTGGTTTACGTGAGCGTGAACGATTTCACCCGTTAGTGGGTTGGTAGCGGATGGGCCATAACCGAGTAAGCCGCTATCAACGGGATCGGTGATTAAGTTCAGAACGTTATGACGTAAGTCGCCAGTGTGAATACCAGCTGGTTTATCTGGGTTCACGATTTCAATAGGTGGCACACCAGTATCAGTGAGGACTCGATTGATCTCAGTGATGGTTTCCAGCGTTGTAGTTAGGAACAGTTCACTTCCTTCATCAAAATAGCTGTCACTGAGGTAATATTTGATGCTGTCTTTTTCTGGGTTGAAGCGATTTAGTAATCGGAATTTTTGACCTTGAACTCCGATTTCCCCTGTTTCTGATCGCTCTATTTTTTCATTATTAAAGAAACCGTAACGAGAAGAGTCTCGACCTGGGTAGTGAATGGTCTCGTAATTGTCGCTGGTCAGTGTATCTAGCTTAACTAAGGAATAGAAAAAACGGGTTTTAAATGAAAGGTCTTCTAAACTATTGCCAAACTGATACATGTCATCGACGCTGGCCGTGAAGGTGCGCTCCACTTCAACATTGATGGTGCCTGTGGATGGATCAAATTCCCAGTGAGTGACTTGGGGATCCGCCGTTTCGTCGACATTATCGGCGGTATACCATGAATCAACGGTGTCTACGGCAAGAGACTGAATACCAGAATAGTCTGGCGTAAAGTGGGTTGCGCTTTGCCAGTTAACATCGGCATCTTGGTTTAATTCTTCGATGTTCGTACATTCATCGTACGCGTTTTCAGCACAACGGTATTGTTGGAATGTCCCAGGGATTTTTAGAACAGGTGCTTGGTTTATAACATCGGTGTAGCGTGTGTCTTCACCTGGTCGAATGGTGTCTCTATCTACTTCTTCGGCAATAATACCGTTGTTTTTATCGAAGCGAAGTTTGACTAATTTTGGGGTTCCCTGAAAGAAGCCACGCTGAGTGGTGGCGTAACGAGGGGTTGCTCCTGTTGATGGCATGTACAACCACAAGGATTCGGTGTCTAGGGATTTTGTTGTGATCTGCTCTTGTGCTCGTGGCACGGTTTCGTAGCTGCGTTCGTCTGCGCCACAACCATAGAGCGCGATACTCACCATGGATGCAATGGCTAATTTCTTAAACATATCAATTACCTTGGTATTCTATTAATAGTTGTAATTTAGGGTGATGTAGTAGGTCGGATCCTTCAGATCAAACAGAGTGTTTAGCGGGTTTGGCCCTCTGTCTGGATCGTAATAAGTCGCACTGTTGGTCATGCCGACAGCGGCACTAAAGTTGTCGTGGAACTGGTAACCAATCTCTTCGGCGTGAGTCAGCTTTGGTGAATGGCTCGTTCCTCGGTAATCCCAAGACGTGGAAGTGACAAAGTTAATACTGAAGAACCACTTATTTTTGTAGTAATCAACGGAAAGCACGTTGCTTACTCGGTATTCTTCTAAAAGTTGGTGGCCTGCGGTGGTGTATTTATGAAAATTTTTCTGCAAGCGCACAGAATCACTTAGCTGCAGGTTTTTTAACAGATCATCAAGAGACAGCGAAAAAGTGATATCTCCGCGTATGGCCGTATTGAGATCGGTTTTTTGGGATGTGTCTGAAATTGGGATCAGAACGCGAGAACCAATCGACATATCAATGTTTTTTGTTGGGTTCCAGACATTCTTTTTTTTGGCAGTTAGCCAAATGTCATTCCAATAGTCGCCTTGCTTTCCATCGTAGCGGTGTAGCCCTGACACTTCAGCCGTAAAGTAGGTGTCTGAATTTAGGTTATATCTGATGGAAGCATTCGCCGATAAATTTCGGTCAGCAAGGTGGTGGCTGTTGTTATGACCGTTTCTACTGTAATCAAGCCCAAGAGACAATTGCCAAGGTTGTTCTTGTTCTATTTTGTTGTCTTGAACTTGTTCAGCGTGAAGGGCGGCGGGCACCAAAGCGAATGCAATGGCACAGCAGATTAGATTATGTTTCATGAATTGCCCATTCCCTGTGTAGATTAGCGTTTCCGTTTACGCTCCATGCGTTACGAAATATTCTTATTGTCACTATTATTAGCGGAAGCCAATACTAATGGAGCATAGGGAAGCAAGATATGGCTATCTAGGAAGTATCATCTGGTTATATCAGTGGTCTTACCTTGTGAAACCTGCTGGTTAGCATGAAAATCTGGTTTTAATCTACCCAAAGATATATTTATGGTTTTAAAGTTTGGTTTATTTCTTGATATTGGTTTTTAGTTCTGATTATGGTGTTGTAATTAGTGTTTTTATTCAAAATTTGAATATTTTTTATCTCTAATAAGGTGGTACTGGATTTTACTCTCTAATAAACGTTTATCCCCCTAGCTTCAGGGATATTGGCTAAAGTTAAGAATGAATTCAGCCATATCTTTTATGTTTTAGATGCAAATGGTGTTAAGTACGCATGCTTTTTAACGGGAATAGACTAGAGGGTGAGCGAGTGCGATGGCTTTGTTTGTTATGTTGTTTTATTGGCACCGTAGGGGCTGGTGAACAGCAATTGAATTATGTAAAAGCGGTTTCTACACCGGGAGAAGGGGTGTTAGTGACCATGTCTGATTATTGGCTGGTTGTTCTTAGCAAGAGTTATGAAATCCACTTACCAGAAAATGTCGATGAAGGGCAAAAACTCACTATTGATATTTTAACGAACGGAAAGTGGCAGTCTGAGCAATTTAGTGTTGGGGCGATCAGTATTCATCAGGAACTATGTCGGCTTCATACTCAGCATCCAAGTAACGATGGACGATTTCCAAGTGATGCTATTTATGTAGAGCCTTGCCAAGAAAAATAAGAAAAAACACGCTGTAGGTACAGTTATAGTAGATAGTTTCATTATTACTGGGCCTAAAGCGTGTCTGAATTACTGGTTAAACGGTTGTGTGATCAGCTAAACCAACCCAGTGGCAAGGTGAACCATGATCACCGTGAAGGCGGCCAATAATGGTATCGCCATGGTTACGACGGCAATATCTCCATAACTTTGTCGGTGGCTTAATTTACATACGGCCAGTAAGGTGATCACTGCGCCACAGTGCGGTAGCGTATCAAGCCCGCCAGCGGCCAATAAAACGACCCGGTGAAGCACTTCTGGGTTGATCCCTGTGTTTAAGAAGTCATTTCCTAATAGGGCTAACACCATGCCCGTACCTCCAGAAGAAGAGCCAATAATGCCGGCCAAGCTGGTGGAAGTAATGGCAACTTTAAACAAATCCGGAATATCGATGGCGGCAATACCTGCTTTTACCACAATAAAGGCTGATAGCGCTGTGATTACCGCGCCATAGCCCACTTCAGAAGCGGTATTAAAAATGGGTAGAAGTGAGCTTACTGAGCCATCAAAGACTTGTTTGTTTGGGTTGAAAATATAGCGGCGGAAAAACGCCAACATAAAAGCAATGGCAACACCTAACGCCAAAATCACTGACCAAGTGCCGTTTATGCTGGTGTCGAACTCTTCGTAACTGGCGATGACGTCGGCAGATTTAAAATACACATTGGTTAGTAGAAAATTGATGATAAAGATCAGCAAGATAGGGATCACTGACATGATCACATTAGGCTTTGGTGTCGACGTCTCTGTATCAGAGTTACTTTCAATATCCTCCCCGTAGCCTTCTCCTGCTGCAATGGCTTTAGTTGCACGAAACTTAATCCATAAAATACCAAGCGTTAACATAATAGTGGCGGCCAAAAGGCCTAAAATTGGCGCTGCGTACACGGTGGTGCCAAATGGGATGGTTGGCATGGTGTTTAGGTATTGAGGAGAGCCAGGTAGCGCTGTCATGGTGAAGGTGAAAGCACCAAGAGTAATGGCCGCTGGTAGTAAACGTTTCGGAATTCCAGCCGCCCGGAACGTTTCCGCACCAATGGGGTACATGGCGAATACCACCACAAAAAGCGATACGCCACCATATGTAAGTAGAGCTGTGGCTAATACGACCGATAAAATGGCGTGGCGTGGGCCTAAATTTTTAATGATGAACTCAGACAGAGTGCGTGCCGCGCCAGATGCGCCCATGAGTTTACCAAAAATGGCACCGGCGATAAAAATGGGAAAATAGAGTTTTATATAGTTGGCCGCAGCGGGCATAAATACATTCGAAAGGGCATACAGTGAAGGAAAATCACTGGTGAGTAACGCCGCTGTCATGGCCAAAACAGGGGCAAGAACAAGAACTGAAACACCGCGATAGGCAAAGTACATTAAGCCTATTAAGGTGATCAGAATTACGACAACATCCATATTAATTATCTCCATTTGATATAATTTACAACATCTTGTTTACATGCTATCCCGATTAAAAGGGAATGGAAACATTAGTAAATTCAGCACCTTGCTCGATAAGTGGAAAATTGAGAACTGGCTCAACTTACCTGGTCATATGTGAGTGGGTTTATATTTATTTTAAGTGGACATAGTATTTGTTTATCAAACAGTTACGACGTTTTTTATTGACCAAAGAAACAGATTTGAAAAAGATTATTTCATTAATGCACATGTTTAATGGTTGAGACTTTGTTAAATAGAGCAGCAAAGAGTGTGAGTAAGGTGGCAAGAAATGGACTCTGCGGTTGGTGATACCTTTATTACTGGGCATTATTAAATTAAGCAACCTATTGAGTAAAAAGGAAAACTCATGTCAACGTCACTAGGTAGAATTAATCTTCGTCAGCAACAGTTAGATAAAATTGCGTTTTTTTGCTCTGTGATCCAAAACAGCTCTTTTCGTGTAGCCGCAGAAGAGTGGGGGATTTCAGCAGCGGCGGCCAGTCGTTGGGTAAAAGAGCTGGAGACCTTAATGGCGGTGGAGCTAGTCAAGCGCAGTACACGCCAGTTGGTGGCGACCGATGCTGGGGAAATGCTGTATCGACGTTTTTCAGCCTTACTGCCGGAGATAGATACTATTTGCTCGGAAGTAGAAAGCATGGCTGATGAGCAAAGAGGAGTGATTACCATTTCATCCACGCCGTTGTTTGCTTCTTACTACTTACGTGAAATCATCGCAGAGTACATGGAGATGCACCCGCAGGTGAATTTTCGACTTTTTATTGAGGCTGGCGACGTTGATCCGTTACACATTGATTTTCTTATTCGCGCCAAAGCGACCAATCGGGAAACGGAAGAAAAAGATTCGCTTTTAATCCGCCGTCCGTTGTTGAGTGAACCTTTATACGCGTGTGCTGCACCTAGTTATTTGACACGCTGTGGTACCCCGCAAGAGCCAGAGGAGCTGTACGATCATCGCTGTTTGTATGCCAGTTCATTAGTGGGTGGCAATCGCTGGTATTTTTGCTCCGATGGTGTTAATCGTGCCGTGACGATCAGCGATGCACTTGAATGTGATAACAGTGAAATTTTACGCGACATGGCCATTCGTGGTGCCGGGGTTGCGTATTTACCTCACTCCGTCATTCGTGACGCGTTAATTAATGGGCAGCTTCAGGTTTTATTGACCGATTTTGTTGCCAGCCGGTTTGACATTAACTTGTATTTTCGACCGCGCCACCCAATGCCAGCTCGTTGTCAGGCATTTAAAGAATATTTATTGAAACGTACTCAAGAAATTGCAGGTAATAGTTTGCAATGTCCGATGGGGTGATTGGTGGTAAATTTTTATATTTGGTGACAAATTTTGATTTGTAGCGTGAGTGAGATTTTGGCACTGTTTAGACATGTCAGTCTTGAATTTACGTATTAATTGAAAAACATAATGAAAAAAATAGCGAAATTCTGCTTAAATCTGCTTGTAAAGTGGCTTTCAAAAAAGGTGAAGGTGAAATCAGTCAAGTTGCCTTCTTTTTTATCTAAATCCAAAAAACAGAAACATAAGAAAAATAAAAAAGGGAAATCGAGCTCGTACGCTGCATCAACATCAACATCAACATCAACGGCAAACGGAGTGGATTTCCGGTTTATTCAACAGCTAGAAGGGACTTGCCGAGAAGGTTATGTGCCAGATGCGAAAAATAGTCGCTCTGGTGTGACTATCGCCTCTGGGTTTGATATCGGTCAGCGAGACAGTCGCGAGCTAGAACGGCTTTTTCCACGCCCATTAGCACAAAGGCTAACGCCATACGCCAATTTGCACGGCAAAAGTGCTCAAAAGCAGTTATCCAAAAAGCCGCTGAAAGTAAGTGACGAAGAAGTGGAATTGATTAATCGTGTAGCGAAGAATCAAGCGTTAACTGGATTAGAAAAACAGTGGAATAAAGCAGGCTATTGCAGTTTTTGCCAGTTAAGTCGTGCACAGCAAACTGTAGTGGCATCCGTGGCTTTTCAGTATGGAGATTTATCACGCAGAACTCCGAAGCTATGGAGCTACGCAACCAAAGGCGATTGGGGTAAGGTTCATCGTGAATTGTTGAACTTTGGAGATAGATACCCAACAAGACGTCGTAAAGAAGCTCAGTTATTGGTTGACTAGGTATTCCGAGTTAGTTATCAGGCTAGATAAAGTGACACTGTTATACGTAACAGTGTCACTTTTTGTTTGGATTATCTCAAGTTAAGGTGCTAGTTATGGGGTGTAGTTTAGTGTGCCCTGATAAACTAGCCAAAATTGTTGTTGTTCCTCTTGCTGGGTCTTATCATAGTTACCCTGTAACCGAATTTGTTGGTTTTCTTGAAAACGCCAATTAAATGCCAGACTGATTCGCTCTGGACTATGGCCTTGACTATTTAGTGCTTGTTCAAAGTCTGTACTTTTCTTCGTGACCTTGTTGTTGGTTATGAGGGTATCGTAACGCAGAGCAATTTGCAGCTTATCCCAATTCCAATAGGCTTGGCTGCTGATGCCTTGCTGAGTAGCATCTAGCTTTGCTTTGATTTGTTGAGCGTCGGTAATCTCAGCATCAATATTTTGAGTCATCCACTCGATATCCCAGCCAAGGCTTTTCCATTGCCACTGAGAGCCCAAAGTAATCAGGTTAGTATTGCCTGTAAATGAAATAGTGGGGATATTTCCATGGCTATGGTTGTGACCATCGTTATTGTCATTCCCTCTTTGCGATGCTTTAAAATGGGCAAAAGAGGTTTTAATGCGTCCACTTATCGTATCGCTATTCCAGTGCCATTGGTAAGAGGCACCGTAAGCGTGTGGTGACGATGAGTCGGTTTGTGTTGATGCCGGGTAAGCGCTTCCTCGTCCAACCCAAGTGGCGATGGTTTGATTGTTTCCTAACCAACTAAAATGAAGGCTATCGTCACGGTATTGTCCTGCTAAGAAAGCCTGCTGACTTAGGTTAGCATCCATAAATACCCAATCATGATCATGGTAAGCATTATAAAGGCCGATGTCGGAAAGCTGTGTTCCTAGTCTTAATTTTATGCTTTCAGTAATATCTGGTTGCAACCAGAGTTCTTCTATATCAAGAGATTCACCATGATGGCTTCCGATGATTATATTTCCCGTTAGCATCGATTCAGCTTTTACAGTGAGAGCAAGCTCTCCATGCATAAGCTGTAACCCTTTTTCATGATGATGAGCTTCTGATCCTAAGAGTACTCCGGGTATCGCGGTATTTTGCGTACTGTTACTACTGTCGAAATAGCCAATTTGAGCAAATAAACTGCCTTTCCAGCTAAGATCATCATTTGCATGAATATGGCCGTCATGAGCCATGACTAAAGGACTTAATAGACTGGTGGACAGGCCTAAGTATTTCATTAATCTCATGATGTTATTCCGATAAAAAGGGGTTTTGGTAACGAGGGTTAGCAATGAAAGTGGGATCGCTCAATGCGTGAAGGAAAGCCAATAAGTCATCACGCTCTTGAGCACTCATCGTAAAGCCTTTCACAAACTCACTTTTATTTGGATTCTTGCGGCCATCACCGGCATGCAAACCGCTTTCGATGTTTCTTCCTCCCGCAGCGTAAAAATTGAGGGTATCTTCGAGAGTTGCTACGCTGCCGTCGTGCATATAAGGGGCGGTATAAGCAATGTTACGTAGAGTAGGTGGCCTGAACTTACCTTTGTCTTGTGGGTTTTGTGTGACATCAAATAAGCCATTGTCTGTTGATGGGTAGCTGCCTTCTTCATCGAGGTTATAAAGCCCGGTATTGAAAAATGGTCGGCTGACAAAAACAGTGTCTTGGTGCAAGGTAGAGTCGCTTAAATTGAAACCACTATGACAATGGAAGCACTCCATCTTTTCACTGTTGAAGAGATCTTGCCCTCGCATTGCTGAGGTACTCATAGTCCCTTTGTCAAAATCTGAATCTTTGGATATGAGTGCTCGATTAAACACAGCTAATGCTTTAATTATGTTAGGAAAGTTAATCGGTTCTTGTTCATTTGGAAAAGCGTTATTGAACAGCGCTAAATAAAGAGGCTCGCTGTTAAATCGGGTAAGGATCTCGCTGCGATTGGCGTCATTAATACCCATTTCAACAGGAAACTCCCCAAACAGTGGGATCACTAGCTGATCTTCAATACTTTGAAGGATCGGGTTTGCCCACGTATAGCTGGCGTTATAAGCGATGTTCGTTAGTGTTTGGGAATTGCGATGTAAGATCTCTCCAGTAGAGCCTGTCGATGTGGCTAACCCATCAGTAAAAGCGTGTTCTTGTAAATGACAAGACTCACAAGACATAGTTTGATTACCAGACAGGCGTTTGTCATAAAAAAGGTGACGCCCTAGCTGAAACTTTTCTTCCGTGGCGATATTATTACTTGGCTCTTTAGGTAGTGGTAAAGAGCCTGTTTGAAAATCGAATCCTTGGCTGTTTAAGCTGCTGGATGAAACGACTTCATAGCTGGATTCACTGTTACAACCCGCCGCACCAAGTACGGCGAATAATACCAGCAAACGAGTGATAAAGTTTGCTGACATGTACATTATTCCACGCTTACCCAAGTTTGAGAGTTAGTGCAGTCGCCACCAAGACATTGCCCAGTAGTTAGATCTAAGCCTAAGTTGGTGAAAATGTTTTGGCAGTCACTGTCTGTGCTGGAAGACATACAGCCTGGAGGCGTTTGAGGTGCGTTGGTGCTCAGATCACTGTTTGCCGTTAGCTTTTGGTAATCAAACACAATGCGGCTTGTCGTGTTGTCGAAATTAATATTATTGAATTGGTAAACAGGGCGGTTCGGACGAGAGTTACTGCAATCTACCGTTTCATTGACTACATTAACGGATTCACACCCCGTGGTTCCGAGGTGGATATTCCATCCTTTTATGTCCATTCGTAGGTGTTTATGGCCATTTTGCCAACTCCAGTTCATGCCGAGTACGTCGAGAGGAGACACGGCGTCTTCACCATCAATGCCATAATGGTTTAGCTCTGCGGGAACCCCTAATGTGAATTTCACACCAGTGTAGTTACCTTCGGGAATAGTACCTTTAACAACATGGTTCAAAGCATTGTTTCCATTTGCACAACTGCCTGAGCCCGTTTCAAAATCCAGTAAGGCAACATTTTTGTATTGCCATTTACCATCTTGAATGAGATCGAGAGTGACTTCTGCGCCTTTTTCATTAATCAGGGTGATTTCAGAAACATACATCCGAACATCCGTAAACTCTGGGTTGGTATTTGCTGTTCCTGCAATCGCTGTTGGCATTACCTCACACGAAATATCTTCATTGCCAACGCGGGCAGCAAATTGAATCGACACTTCTTTTTGATTAGCAGTAGTGTTGGCAGGTTGATTTGAGCTGCTCGAGCTATCGCTATTACAGCCAATCAATAAACCCGCAGTCGCGATGGACAGTAATGTTTTGTTCCACATAAAAATTCCTTTGTATTGAACTAAATTAAATGTTTGAAAAAATAAGGTTAACCTCGGCTGGTGTGTATGTAGTTCAGGCGCAGAAAGTCGCCTACTACACATCGCAGCAGAGTTGATTTATGTTCGGTAGAAAGCCGGGTTTGGGTTGTACAGCGTGTGTAAAGACCAAACTACGACTTGTTTTACAAAGGCAGTGGAGGAGAGTGTTTAGGGGCCAATAATAAATAGACTTTTTGTTGGCACTGGTGAAATTGGTATTCGTTTCTAACTGGGGTATATCGAGCTAACCATGCTTGTAGTAGGCAAAGTAAGCCAACAATCAACAAAAGAGAATATTGACAAGCTTTTAGTGTTGGGCAGCTATATTGCAGTGTTTGGTGATCAAGGTTATCGGCAGAGCTAGAGTGTGACTTAGCTTGGTTTTGTTGAATCACATCATTGATATTGACCCACTTAAAACCTTCCGTGGTACACAGTAAGACTTTCTCACCTTGTAATTTATTTAACCAGTTTGACTGATTAATTTGGTTTGGATTAAGGACTATTGTTGCTGAAAGGTAAATTTGGAAAAGCAAAGAGATAATGACAAATACAGCCATTACTATCTGAAAGTCTTTTCTTTTCCGAAGCTTATGCATTAGAGAAACAATCTATAAACCAAAATCGGCGCGGAGCGTAACAAATAAAAATCATAAATGTAATGTATGTTTTATAAAACAGTGATGTATGTTGTGTATTGCATTACTAGGTGGTTTTTAATTGTTCTTTTTTGTGTTTATTCATTTCATAAAGATATGGCTATGGTTTGATTCGGCTTTATTGAGGGAATTTATTGCAGAGGTGGCTCTCTAGCATCATACAGAATTGATAATCTTGTCTATTATTTATAATTACTAGAGTAAGACGGTGTTATGAATGTCTAGTTTCGTAACCTTCATTATTTTCTGTCATCGCTGTTTGTTGAATTGAGGTAGCGTCAGTAATGTTTTTAAATAATATATCCATCGGAAAAAAGATTGCCCTTGCGTTTCTAACCATTGCTTTTGTTAGCTTGAGCTACGGCGTATATTTAATTTATGAGTTAAAAAATGTGAAATCGGAGCTGCTTAATTATTCCGATGATACCCTCCCTGCTTTGCAACGCGTCGATACAATTCGTGACCACATGTCGGAGTGGCGAAGAAACCAGTTTGTGCTTTTAACCTTAAAAGACATCAATGAAATCCGCCAGAGAGCTCAACAGAATCAACAAGAAAGGCAAGCCATCGATTCTGAGCTGCGGGCTTATGGTAAAACGGTATGGCCAGGAGAGGAAGAAAGAACCTTTAATCGCCTTATGCAAGATTGGGGAGCCTACCTTCGTGTAATTGATACCTTTAATCAAGAAGTTGCTAAAGGGGACCTAGACAAGGCACAACCAATACTAGCGAAATCGTTAACGCAATTTAAAAAAATGGAAATGGACATTGCTGCTTTAATTAATATTCTTGATCAAGCCATGCAAAGTAATCGCAAAACGATACTTTCATCGTTAAGTGATCTAACGACCACTTCTATTATCAGTAATGTTTTGATTTTTATTTTAATGGTGATCATGACCGTCATACTGACGCGGGTTATTTGTTCTCCACTTCAGCATATCGTAACTCAGGCTAATAAGATTGCCGAAGGAAATTTAGGGCACTCTTTGGATCGGGATACGGTAGGGAATGATGAGTTAGGTGAGCTTGCGGATGCCTCTATTAAAATGCAATCGAGCTTACGACAATTGATTGAGCAAGCATTATCAACGGTCACTCAGTTAGGTGGTTCGGTGGATCAAATGAAAGCCATTTCAGGCAAGTCTGCCTATGAAATGCAAGATCAGCAAAGTCAATTAACTCAAGTGGTCACAGCGATGGCACAAATGAAGTCGTCCGTGGCTGAGGTGGCGTTAAATACAGAAAGTTCGGCCAGTGAGGCTTCTGGCGTGAATGAGCAAGTGAAAGACGGCGCGCGCAATGTTGATATGGTATTAGAGTCAATTACTCAGGTGTCAGAAGAAATTAAACAAACTGGTGAAACCGTTGAAGAACTGAAGCAACAATCTAAGCAAATCAATATGGTTGTGGATGTGATCCGAGATATTGCCGAGCAAACTAATCTATTGGCCTTGAATGCTGCGATTGAGGCTGCAAGGGCCGGTGAGTCGGGGCGTGGTTTCGCCGTTGTAGCGGACGAAGTAAGAACATTGGCTGGCCGAACGCAAGACTCAACGGGAGAAATTGCTTCTATTGTTGAAAAGTTACAGCAAATTACGGAACAAGCACAACGAGCAACTGATGATAGCCGAAGTAGTATTGAGCAGTGTGTGGAGCAAGGGAATCAAACACAAGCCATTATGGGGGATATTGAGGTTGCCATTGATAACATTGCTGATAAAGGTAATCAGATTGCAAGTGCTTGTAGTCAGCAAGATTCAGTGAGTGATGAACTTAATCGTAATATTGAAAATATTAATGAAGTATCTCAAGGAGTATTGTCAGGAAGTAGAGAAACAGCTGATGCGTGTGAAGACTTAGCGAGGCTTTCTACTTCACTCAAAAATGCAATGAGTCATTTTCGTTTAAATTAGGTACTCGGTGGTTAGGTGAGTTAATACTTGAGTTTGCAGTAGGGAGCAAGTATGAAAAAAATCCAAGAAGTGGGTATGCCCAAAATATCGTTATTAGCGGTGTCTATTGCCGCTTTGCTAGCACTTCCTACGGTGAGTGCTCCACTACTGCAAGACAAACCACTCACAGCGTCGTCCGATTTTTACAAAGCAAACTCCTGGCTTGAGATTAATGTCACCACGTTGAACAATAATATTGAGAAATTTAAATCACACTTAAATCCGCACACGAAAATCTGTGCAGTCATGAAGGCTGATGCGTATGGAAATGGGATATGGGCATTAATGCCGATTATTTTGGCTCATGATATCCCTTGCGTAGCCATCGCCAGTAATGCTGAAGCTGAAGTCGTTCGAGCCAGTGGCTTTAAAGGCCAGCTGATTCGAGTACGATCAGCCAGTTTTGTTGAAATAGAAAATGCGTTGGAATACCAAGTTGAAGAGCTGATTGGTTCGCTAGAGCAGGCTGATAATATCGCTCAAATAGCCCAAAAGCACAGCCAACCTATAAGAGTACATTTAGCTTTAAATTCAGGCGGAATGGGGCGAAATGGTTTAGAAATGGGGAATGATATTGGCAAACAAAAAGCACTGTCCATTGCTCAAACAGAAGGGGTGGAGATTGTGGGTATGATGACGCATTTTCCTAATTATAAGGCTGATGATATTCGTAAAAAAATGGTCAATTTTCAGAAGAGTACAACATGGCTTATCGATAATGCTCAGTTAGATCGAGATAAAGTGACCCTTCATGTGGCGAACTCTTATGCTTCTCTTCATGTCCCTGAAGCTCAGCTTGATATGGTACGGCCCGGCGGTGTGCTTTATGGCGATCTACCCACAAACCCGGAATACCCTTCTATTGTTAGTTTTAAGTCTCGGGTTGCTTCTCTTCATCATTTACCAGCGGGTAGTACAGTGGGTTACGATAGTACATATATACTAAAAAGAGACTCTATTCTTGCCAATATCCCAGTGGGGTATTCTGACGGTTACCCGCGGAAAATGGGTAACCAGAGTGATGTGCTTATTGCTAATCAGCGAGCGCCTGTTGTTGGTGTTGCCTCAATGAATACAACGATGGTGGACGTGACAGACGTGAAAGGAGTTCAGCCTGGAGACGAAGTGGTGCTTTTTGGTGGTCAAGGTAAAGAGCGTATTGAAATCGCAGACCTTGAGGATCATTCTGGCGTTATTTTTCCTGAGTTGTATACAGTTTGGGGGGCGACAAATCCACGGTTTTATACGAAATAAGCAGGATGTTTACTACTAATCGTATGTATAAATCTCTTGGCAGTATATTACTAAATTCTTTTATTATTTTAGGCACATAACAGGAAGGTTTTGTGTTAATTCCTCTTTGCCATCTATAGTTAATCTATGGGTGGCATCTTGTTTTGTCATCGGCTTTATTCCTGTTTTAATGGAACAGAGGTAAGACTGTGAAGTTATTCCCCCTTTGCTTTTTAGGTCGTATTTTTCGCTGGTGGTGTTTGTGTGCAGGCTTATTACCCGTGTTGGCATATGGGCATAATGTATATAGCACTCCTAAAATCTTGGTTCTTGACTGGAGTAGTCAAGAAGTCATGTCTTATATTGCTGGCCAATTAATTGAAACGCAAAACATTCCTGTTGAGTACGTTCATGCGCGTTCAGAGCAGCAATGGGATTTGCTTACAGGACATGGTGCAGATGTTCAGGTCGAAGTGTGGGAAGGTACCATGGCAGAGGCATTTAATTTTTTTGTGTCGAGGCACAGTATTATTGATGCCGGATCCCATGATGCGAAAACCCGAGAAGAATGGTGGTATCCCAGCTACGTAAAAGAGTTGTGCCCAGGTTTACCGAGTTGGGAGAGCTTAAAAGAGTGCGCTAGCGTATTTGCGACCAAAGAAACTTCCCCTAAAGGGCGTTATATGACAGGCCCTTGGAGTACGCAAGATCATGTGCGTATTCGAGCCCTTGGTTTGAATTTTTCGTTAGTGGAGTACCCAAATGGTGAGGCGTTAAATCGTGAGTTGAAAAAAGCCATTGCGAAGAAGCTGCCCATTATGATTTATAACTGGACTCCGAACTGGGTCGGGCATGTGTACGATGGGGAGTTTGTGGAATTTCCCGAGTACAAGCCGGAGTGTGAAACTAATCCATACTGGGGATATAACAAGCGGTCATTATGGGATTGTGGTAATCCGAAAAATGGCTGGTTAAAAAAAGCAACGTCTACACGTTTACCCACGATTTCACCATGTGCATTTGCCATAATTAAGGCTATGAATTTCCAAGATTTTGATATTGCTGAGCTTGCTTCGTTGGTGGATTACAAAGGCATGACAGTAAAAGCGGCTGCGGTGCATTGGCTTAATGAAAACCCTACAGTATGGCAGCCATGGATCAGGCAAGAAGAGTGCAAAAAAGCTAATTAGAACGGTTGGTTGCCCAGTGTAAGTTGGTAAACTGTTTTACATTGAGTAACCCAAATACACGCAGGTTACCGATAATCACGAGTAAAACACCAATTAGGCCATACAAGCTCCACTGGTAGCCTTCAAATATGGTGGATAAAACCAACGCGATGATAGGAAAAAGTACGGTGCAATAGGCCGCTTTTTCTGCGCCAATTCGGCCAACCAGCAATAAATAGGTATTGAATCCAATCACGGAACCAAATAGAGCAAGGTAGAGTAAAGCGACTAAATATTGCTCCGAATTTGGTAGTGCTAAAGACTCACCATTAAACAGGCTTAGTGCAAATAAATACAAACTTCCATAAGCCATGCCCCAAGCGGTTGTTGGTAGTAATGGCATGTTTGATTTTTGTGCTTTAGCAGAAACGATGTTTCCAAAAGAGAAGCAACAAGTGCCAGCAAATGCGAGGGCGATACCTAAAAGAAGGTGTTGGCTTTGTTCGTCGTTAAATAGTTGTGGAAGGAACAAAAGTAAGATGCCAGCACACCCCATGATGGCTCCCTCAACTAAACTTTTTTCTGGTCGTTTAGATTGTAACCACCATAAGTTGAGGGCATTTAGAATAGGCGCTAAAGAAAAAATAACGGCAATTAGACCACTAGGAATGTACATAGTGGCGTAATAAAAGCAGATGAAGTTAGTGCAAAAGAGTAATAATCCGAGAATAGCTGCATAACTGTGATTGCGTAGTGATAGAAGAACAGGTGTTCGGCGAAGCAGTAAAAAGGCAAATAAAATAAGTGAGGCGAGGCCAAACCGATAACCAATGGACACCGTAATGGCCGTATCACCTAATTGAAAAGCAATGGCGAGCCAAGTTGATCCCCAAATCAGCACAGTGACAATATAGAGTGTTATGTTCATTTTATTTCCTTATTTCGAGTGGTTCTAGTTGTAACGTATGCATTTGATAAAGAAATAAATTGCCGTTTTTTGCGGTTTTTACACATTCTTGCGGTTAAATTTATTCACCGTCTTATTTATTGTTGGTGCTTTGTTGTCAAAAAGTTACTATTGATGGGCGCTGTGATTAAGATAAGGAGGGTGAGCATGAATGAAATACAAGACGTACATGGAGTACCGAGTGTTTTTAATACACTGCGCGCTCACACTGCAACGCTGCATAACCAAGTGTGGTTAAGTGAAAACAATGGTGCCGCTATTTGGAGTAACCAGCACGGGCAAACCGAGTATTGTAAGCCAGGGCATCATACACTGAGTTTTTATTTGCAAGGTGGAGAGCGAACTCGGCGAGTAAACGCGGATGGAGGTTCTTTATTTGGTGGACCTGATAAAGTGTGTTTGATGCCTGCTGATCATAAATCTCACTGGAGCTTTAGCCTGCCATTTCGCTTTTTTCATTTTTACTTTTCTCAACAAAAACTTATGTCGACTCTGGAAAAAACGTTTGATAAAGAGGGACGACATATTGAGTTAAAAGATGAAACCTTTGTTGATGAACCTTATATTGCCAACTTAATCCGGCATGTATTTATTTCTTTAGATTGGCATGACAACACTGATCAAATCGCGGTTTCTCACGCGAGTGAAATGTTACTGATTCATTTACTACGTCATCACTGTGAAACTCAAGTTCTACCGATAACGAGAGCAGGAGGGCTAGCGACACATGTTGCAAGACGCGTGGATGAATTTATCAATGACAATTTAGAATTACCGTTAACGCTGGCGGCCTTGGCAGAGCAAGCTCAATTGAGTGAATTTCACTTTGCTCGTATGTTCAGGCAACATTTTAATAAAACGCCGCATCAGTATGTGCTTGAAATGCGAATCCGAAAAGCGAAGGAGTTACTTACGTTCTCCTCTGAAGGCTTGGCAGATATTGCTCTGCAAAGTGGTTTTTCATCTCAGCAGCACTTCTCAAATCAATTTAAAAAGCACTGCCTTATTACTCCTGCGAAGTATCGCAAAGAAGTCACTAAATAAAGTGCTTAGATTATTCGCCTTGTTGCCAGGTTTCTACGTTTACAAGTAGAGATTCAGCTTCTGTGTTTAACCAGATTTGACCATCTTGAATGGTTACCTGCAGTTTCATCGTACGGCTAGCCGCGTTTGCTAATGCAGCCATGCTTTCGTCATCCACAAAAAATACCGACAAATTTTTGTATTGAGCAGCAACAGAAGCATTTTGTTTCCACCACACTTCCGCTGCATTTTTATTGTAGGTATAAAGAGCAACCTTCTGCCCTTTGATGCTGGATTTTTTTAATCGTTTTTCATCAGGCAAACCAAGCTCTACCCATAATTCGATTTCGTCACTGTAGTTTTTTATCCACAGCTCTGGTTCATCTTCGTCACATAAACCTTTAGTAAAGGTGAGCTGTTCATGTGCGTTGAGTGCCCAAGCCATGATGCGCAACATCATTCGTTGAAGTGTTTCTGATGGGTGTTGAGCGATCGTGAGATTCTGATCGAGATAAACTTCACGATCCATATCGGCAATATTGATGCTGGTCTTGTAGATAGTGGCTTTAAGTGCCATGAGGAAACGCCTTATTCAAAATTTGTTGTATCTTACATTGAATGCGCTCAATACCCTAGTAATTCAGCTGTTTAGTCTACTTTTTGAACATTCAAAATTGCGTCACTAAATCGTCTTATTATTGTCATTATCCGTTTTTATTCTTACCTAAAGTATAACGCACAACCCAGTGGTTAAGATAAGTAGGTAGTTGAATATGGCGAAATGGAAACAATGGTTAGATTACGATGATAACGAAGAAGAGTTTAACCTAAGAGAGAAACACAGAGCTAAGCCAAATGTAGAGTCTGAAAACGGAAAAGGGCGACATAAGCGCAAGCAGCGAGAAGCTAAGCGTAATTACGATTTTAGTTAAGCCAGACATAAAGAGTAAGACGTGAGTGCTCTCTTGCTCTTTATTCTATTTCACTGACAAAGTGGGTATCTTTTCCACTTATCCACAAAAACAGTGGATAACAATTTGGATAACTTGCTCTAGAAAGATAAATTTCATCTATATCCACAATAATTATGAGAAAACTTATTCACCTTTAGATGATAAATATAAGTGACAGGTTGCACTTTACGGTGTGCTTTCCCCATTTACTGCGTTAGAAAAGTACTAAAAAGTATGATAAATCGGAGTTGCTTGTTTTCAAAAAGGGGCTAGATAAGTAGAATGGAACCAGAGTATTAGCCCAAAATCAGTTAGTTTTATCACGATAATGACAGAAATAAATAAAAGTAACGTTAGTTGTGAACCCCAAGTGAAAGTTGGAATTATAGGTGGGGGGATTGCCGGTTCAACCATAGCATTAAGGCTTGCTGAACTCGGTGTTTCCGTGAGTTTATTTGAGCAGGGACCTAGCTTGGTAAATGGTCCTCCAATTTGCCATTTACACGCTGGTGGCAATCTTTATCGTGAAATCTCAGAATCTCAGTGTCTTACCTTATTACGCCAATCTATCGAGACCCTTCGTCTTTATCCACATACTGCCAATGTTCGCCCAACTGTGATTGCAGTTCCTTTGCGAGATAAAGGTAACCCTGATGAGCTCTTACCTCGTTTAGAACGCTTAAAAAAAGAATACACAGTGCTGGTTGATTCGGACAAGCGTAATGAAGTGCTTGGATCTCCTAGCGATTACTTCAAACTGTACCAACGTGATGATTTGGAGCGATTAGCTCAAAAGCCAACGCCAGAAATCCCTTCAGAACTGGATGACTGGTTAGTACCTGTTGCCAAAAACATCAATTTAGATGAACTCAAGTTCCCTATTGTGCTGGTGCAGGAGTATGGGGTTAGTGTTTTCCGATTGGCTTCCTCGGTTAGTTTGGCGCTGGAGAAAATTGAGCACTGCCAGTTGAATACTCATACATTGGTGACTAATGTTCAGCAGGATGAGAAACAAGGGTGGTTAATCTCTTCCCGAACTCAACCAGGCGAAGAAAAACAGACACCTGTGGACTATTTGATCAATTCATCTGGTTTTAAAACTGGCAGCATTGATGATATGGCGGATCTAAAGCGGGATCGTATGGTGGAATTTAAAGCAGCATACGTCACGCATTGGCCTGCTTGTGAAGGAGAGTGGCCTGAAGTGATTTTTCATGGTGAACGTGGAACACCAGAAGGAATGGCACAGCTGACACCTTACCCAGATGGTTTTTTTCAATTGCATGGTATGACGGAAGAAATCACCTTATTCGAAAACGGTTTGGTCGCGACATGTGAGAAAAGCGCACAGCCGAAATTACATGAGAAATTTTTAACTAAGATTTCTAAGGGGTGGTCAGCCGAGAATATTCAGCTTCGAACGCAGCGTGCCATCGATCACATGTCGAAGTTTGTACCTACGTTTGAAAATGCCGAAGTAGGGGGAAATCCATTATTTGGTGCCCAACAGATACCGGGTGATGATCCAACCCTTCGTGCTGCGAATGTGTCTTTTTCTGGGGAGCGTTATGCTCGGGCTGAAATCGTTAAAGCGTCATCAGCGTTATCTGCTGCCGATGAGATCGTAAAGCATCTTGTGGATATTCAGTTGTTACCAAAAACGACAAGCTTGGAACATCATTTTCCTGTGATGGAGTCCTTGTCTAAGGCGGCTGTGATCACCTATGCAGAGAAGCTTGCAGAAGAGCGTGATTACCCAGTAGAACTCGCGAGACCTGCTGGCCTTGTGTAACGTTTGCGCGTCCATTTTTAAAGGGCTGAGCTTTGTTGATGGTGGGAAATAAAGTGTTTCCTGATCGTGTTGTTCTGTAAATTGATTTATCGATAAGCGGGCTTTACACTGCCCGCACGATTAACAACATAATAACAATGTCAGCCATGAAACTTACTACCGTTGATTATCAAGCAGAGAATGCTGCTGAGCTTTTTGTCGAGTCACTACGTACTACCGGTTTTGGTGTTCTTAAAAATCACCCTATCTCTCAAGAGCTAGTCGAATCAATTTATGATAACTGGTACAAATTCTTTACTTCTGATCGTAAAGAAGAGTTTCATTACAACACAGATACTCAAGATGGTTATTTCCCGCCATCAGTATCAGAAGTTGCTAAAGGGCACTCCGTAAAAGACATTAAAGAGTACTTCCACGTTTACCCTTGGGGTCAAATGCCAGAAGAGCTAAGAGAGCAGATCTTAGATTACTATGCAAAAGCAAATGCCTTTGCACAAGAGCTTCTTGGTTGGGTTGAAGCCCATGCTCCAGCAGAAGTACAAGAGCGCTTTTCTATCGCGTTATCTGAAATGATCAATGGCAGCGAACAGACTCTACTGCGTGTTTTACACTACCCACCAATGACGGGTGAAGAAGAGCCAGGTGCTATCCGCGCTGCAGCTCATGAAGACATTAACCTATTAACGGTTTTACCTGCTGCTAATGAACCTGGCCTGCAAGTGAAAGCGCAAGACGGCGAGTGGTTAGACGTTCCTTGTGATTTTGGTAACTTGATCATCAACATTGGTGACATGTTGCAAGAAGCATCTGGTGGTTACTTCCCATCAACAACGCACCGAGTGATCAACCCATCTGGTGGTCGCCAAGAGAAATCTCGCATTTCATTACCATTATTCTTGCACCCAAAACCGGAAGTTGTGTTATCTGAAAAGTACACAGCAAACGAATACTTAATGGAGCGCTTAAAAGAGCTTGGTGTTCTTTAAGTCTCTATGAATATGAAGTGCGTCCTTATGCTGGACGCACTTTTTCCTGTCTGCTTTTCCCTTTCTTATTACTTTTTTCATCTTCCTAATGCTTTATATTCATGTGGTATATACACTGAATATATCAATTTTATGAATTCCTTTTATCTTGTCTTTTTTGTTGTATATGGATGTCTATTTTTTCATTCAATGCCGAAAAATTGTCGTTCAATCAATAATTTGACGCAATGTATATGAGTATCAGTAACTTACGTTTTTTACTGGGAGAAGCGCATAAAACGGTGCTAAAAGAATTGAAAGTGTGATGTAAATCTATTAGATATACTTCTCACTGGATTAAAGGAAATTTTAGTCGTTAGCGTGATTAAAGATGTATGGAGCTAGAAGTTGGATTTCGAAAATAAAAGGCGCTGGCCACGCTATGATTGTGAACCCGTAGTAACAGCAAGAGTGTATTGGGCTCATCGATTAATGCCTTATGTCAGCGTTAAAGTATTTGATGTATCGAAACGTGGTTTTGGTTTTATTTCAGAACGAAAGCTTCAAGAAGGTAGCTGTGAAATTCGCATTCGTTCTTTTCCTAATCTATTGGGTGAGATTAAGTATCGTAAAGAAGTCGTCACGGATTCAGGTGAGAAACAATTTCAATATGGTTTTTTTCTGAGCTCGAACTTGCATAAGATTCAGCTTGAAAATTTAGGCTGTAATGGCATTCAAGCTTTAGAATACCGTGATGGCGAACAATGTGAAATTCTTGGGTAATTTGCGAAACACAGCTTAGTTAGATGGCGAATAGAGTTCGCCATCTTCTGTATTATTTATTGGGACTTGAGCGTTTTTACTCGATATAACATCCAACAGCACAACAAACTACTGGTTATCGGCAAGGCCAGCCACACCCCATGAACATCCCACAACATACTAAAGAAAAATAGCATTACCATAATGAGAATGAGCTTTCCTCCTGTGAGTAGAGCAGCGTCTTTAGGATGGTTGATGGCCTGAAAGTAAGTTGCTCCAACTAACAGTAAACCTTCCATTGGTAATCCCCAGAAATAATAACGCATGCCTTCTAATGCCACAGGGTAGACGGTTGGGTTATCACCTGAGAACAGATAAATGACCCACTCAGGAAAACCGTACGTCAAAATTAACCCCATGGTTGCGACAAACAGAGTAGCGACAAAAGCAATGTTACGGATTTGCCTTACACGCTCAAACTGCTTAGCACCAGTGTTAAAGCTGGCAATGGGCTGGATTCCTAGAGCGATGCCTTCAAAAATGAGATAGAAGACCGCTTCGGTATAGCTGACGATCCCATAAGCTGCGACATGAATAGCATCGCCAACCCATAAAAAAGCTTTATTATGTAGGGTTAATACTACCGATAGGTATAAATACATTAAGAAGCTAGAGCTACCAAGCTGGGCAATGTGAAGGCAAATCTTCCAGTTAGGGAATATGCTAGCAAGGGATAGGCTCAACTGGCTCCGTTTTCCTATAAAGTAAAATAGGCATAAAACCGCCGTCACTGCTTGAGACAACATAGTTGCAATTGCTGCTCCCATAAGTCCCCATGGTATTAAGACAATGAACACCCAATCCAGAATGACATTGAGTACACCGCCTAAGATCATAATGTAGGTTACTTGGGTGGGCTTTCCGTCATTACGAAGCAGTGAAGAAAACGCCATAGAATAGACGGGGAATAAGCCCAGTAAGAAGTACCAATCTAAGTATTCTTTGGCTGCATCGTATACATTTCCTTCTGCACCGAGCCATTTTAGAATATCTGAGCTCCAGAACAGTCCGATGGTACTTAAAGCTAATGCAGCAATGGCACACATGGTAAATGCGGTGCCTACAATGGCTTTGGCTTGTTTGTGATTACCTTCGCCCAGTTTAATGGAAACAAGCGCAGAAGCGCCCATGCCAATAAGTGCACCGACCGCATATAATATTGAAGCAATAGGGTAGCCAAGCATGATACCAGCCAGCCCTTCTTCTCCTAAAAAGTGGCCGACAAACATGCCGTCTATAGCGACATAAACCCCCGTTACCAACATGGCGGCAATGGTGGGTAAGGTGTATTTCCAAAAAAGAGCCGGGATAGATTGAGACTGGAGATCAGACTCTGTAGCCATACTGGATGCAGACATAACAACTTACCTTGTACCTGAGATAGCGCAAGTGTAAACAATCGTGCAAGTTGTTGATATTATTTTGTTTGGCAAGTGCTATTTATGTGGGGTTTATACAGCACTTGCCAGATTTTGGACTGATGTATTAGGACTGTTGTAAGCGAGCAGGCATGCAGTGATTAACCCAACGCTTAAATGTTTTCCAACGTAGCGCCAGTAGAGCCAGAGAAATTAGGATATAAATAAGTGGTTCAGTAATTCCAGATTTAACAGACCAGTAATAATGGATAGGACTTAAAATAACCGCAAGGTATACCCAGTTATGTAAGGTTTGCCAGCGTTTCCCCATTTTTCTTTGGATTTTTTGTGTTGATGTAATAGCAAGAGCAAATAGAACCAACCAAGACACAGCGCCAATGGTTAAATATGGACGCTTAATGAGCTCTTCCCCAAGTAGTGAAAGGTTCAAACCTAAATCTAGCCACGCATAAACACTTAAATGCAATAGCGCCCAGAAAAAGCTATAAAGGCCAATCATTCTTCTGGCACGAACCAGCATACCTTGTTTGAAATGGCGAGCCACCGGTGAAATGAGCATGGTGACGATCAACATATTTAAAGCGGCTTTTCCCGTAAAATGAGACAATGCTTGAATAGGGTCGGCACCAAGGCGATCACCGAGAACAGCCAATACTAACCAACTTAAGCAAGCTAGGTTTATGGCATGTACAAAGGCTTTGAGCACAGTAATGTGTTTTGGTAATAGCTTCATTAGTAATTCCTCGCTAAATCCATTCCTTTGTACAAATCGGCCACTTCAGAGCCATAGCCATTAAACATCAGTGTTTTTTGGCGGGTAGAGCTAAATAAATTCCCTTCCCCGATGAAACGTTCAGAGCCTTGGCTCCAGCGTGGGTGATCGACATTCGGGTTTACGTTGGCGTAAAAGCCGTATTCGCGCGCGGCCAATTTATTCCAAGTTGTCGGAGGTTGAACGCCAGTGAGGGACATTCTTACAATGGATTTGATGCTCTTAAAGCCATATTTCCAAGGAACCACCAAACGAAGCGGTGCGCCATTTTGTGGGGCAAGCGTTTTGCCATAGAGCCCAACGGCAATAATAGTGAGTGGGTTCATGGCTTCTTCAATGGTTAAGCCTTCTACATATGGGTAGTCAATACCACCACCGATACGGCGAGATTTTTGTCCTGGCATTTGCTCTGGATCGTAAAGGGTTTGCATGGCCACGTATTTTGCTTTGCTTTGTGGATCCGCCATTTTTAAAAGATCCCCTAAACGAAAACCGATCCAAGGAATGTTCATTGACCATGCTTCAACACATCGGAAACGGTAAATGCGCTCTTCGATAACCAGCTTTTTTAAAATATCTTCAAAATCAATGGTGAAAGGCTTATTAACATAGCCGTCTATTTTTACTTGCCATGGATTGGTTTTAAAATTAGCAGCAAGCTCTGCTGGTGATGCCTTATCCGTACCAAATTCATAAAAGTTGTTATAGCTGAGTACCTTTTTCTCAGGGGTTAAGTTTAATCCTCGGTTAGAGTAAGGGGAAGATTTTGCCGCTAAAGGCACACGTCGGTCGACGGTGGCGGTTTTTTTTGAGTCAAATAGGTCAAACAGCCCCGCTTGTGACTGCTGTGCAAAAGGTAACGTCGCCGCCACTAAACCTAATTTCTTAAGCACATCTCGGCGATTTTGATAATGGCTCTCAGAGGTGGTTTGATTTTCTTTTAGTTCCCACTGTTTTGGCGATTTAATCAGCATATCGGCTCCGTAAAAGGCATTGTATCCATGTTATTTTTCTATCAGACCTTGTTGATCGAAGATGTATTTCAATGAAATGTCATTTAATTGCATTTTTTATAGAGAGTGGCCTTTATTTTGCTATGGAGTTAGTTCTATTTTTTTCGCAAGCTATTAGGATCTTTGTATTAAAAACAAGATATTATTAGTTTTCGTCTAGAAATATGTCTGGGAACCGACTACATTCGGTCAAAATGATTACATGAGAGAAGTATGAAACGTTTTATTACTGCCTTAGTGCTTGCTAGCTCTATTAATGCTGTAAATGCACAGGAATTTTTTGGTTACTCCGGTTTTAGTATGGGGGTGTTCTTAGGTGAACCTGATTCAGGTGTCAGCCTAGCGACTCAGCAGTTTCAAGTGCACGTTGGGCTGGCGGATCTAAGTCTTGCTGTTGATGCCACCTTTAATTTTGGTGATGCGCTTGCAAGGCCTGAATTATGGCCATTTTATTCTTACATGGGTGTAAAGTGGCAAGACGATAAAGAGAATACGTTTGGCCCAAGAGCTGGGCTTGGTGTGTATTATCCGGTTCAAGGTAATAACTTAACGTTTTATGCACAGGGTGGCCCTGCTTGGTATATGGTTGATGAAGCCGAAGTTGACTGGGAAGGGGTCGTTGGTATGCGAGTTCATTTCTAGCAAGTTAATTAAGGTATTTTCTTACCACTTAAAATAAACAATGTGCTGTAATGTATATGTCTAATTTCTTACATATACGTGTCATTGTTTTGCGCTAGGCTCTGAGCTCTTTTTATTAATGGATGATGAAAATGCGTAAACAATCGGTCGTTGCGGCACTTGGTTTAGTTTCTTTAGTTAGTTTTCCAGTATTTGCTGATTTATCGATGACAATGGTGGGGCGTTATCAAAGTGGGATTTACGGTGAAGGGGCCGCAGAGATCATTGATTACCACCAAAAAACTCAGAAAGCGTATGTTGTAAATGGCGCAAAAAATAGAGTTGATATTATTGACTTGAGTGCCGTAAACACCACCGCAGTAAAGAATCCATTAACCGCAAGCACGTTAAGTGCTCAATATTTGCAACTTCCTCAATCAGTGACTCTAGCATCCAAACAAATAGTACCGCTTGGTGGTGCGAACTCACTGTCTATTTACAACGACTTACTGGCTATTGCCGTTGCCAATGAAGATAAACAAGCTAAAGGCGTTGTGCTTTTCTATAGGCTTGACTCTGCATCTCCAGAGCTTATTACCGCGGTAGAAGTGGGCTCACTGCCAGATATGGTGACGTTCACACCGGATGGCAGCAAAGCGATTGTTGCCAATGAAGGTGAACCGAGCAGTGATTATAAGCGTGATCCTAATGGTTCGATAAGCGTGATAGCGATAAAACAGGGTAAACCTGAGGGTATTGCCACCATGCTTGGGTTTGAAAAGTTTGAAGAGCAGAAAGCGGCTTTGATTGCGGATGGCTTTAAATTCGCTAGCCCTAAAAACAGTTCTCTTGCACAAGATATTGAGCCTGAATACATTACCGTGTCACAAGATAGTAAAAAAGCGTGGGTATCGTTGCAAGAGAACAACGCATTAGCAGAAGTTGATCTTAGCTCTTTAACCATTACGCAAATCCATGGCCTTGGTTATAAAGACTTAGGCGATGAAAAAAATGCGCTTGATGTGAGCGACAAAGATCAAGCCATTAATATTAAGCCCCGCCGAGGTGTTTTTAGCTTGTATCAACCTGACACGATCACCAGTTACTCGGTGGATGGTGAGCAGTATATTGTGACGGCCAATGAGGGGGATGCGCGTGATTACTGGTTTAGCGCTCCGAATGAAGTCGCTTGTATTAACGCTGGTGGTCTTGAGTTTGATGAAGAAGATGGTTGTCTAGGGTACAGTGAAGAAACTCGTGCGGGTAAATTAGCATTATCAGAACATCATCCACAGGCGAAGAATTTGTCAAAAGCAGAGCTTGGCCGTTTAAAAGTGACGACCGCATTGGGTGATGAAAATAATGATGGTGTGTTTGAAAAACTGTTTGCTTACGGCGGTCGTTCATTCTCAATTTGGAACAGCCAAGGGGAGCAAGTATTCGACAGTGGTTCTGATTTTGAGCGTATTACTGCTGATCGTTTAGGCTCGATGTTCAATAGCGATGAAAGTAAAAACAAAGGCGATAGCCGTTCTGATGATAAAGGTGTTGAGCCAGAAGCGTTGGCAATTGGGCAGGTAAATGATCGTACTTATGCGTTTATTGGTCTGGAACGCATGGGTGGTATTTTTATTTACGATATCACTAAGCCAAGTGAGGCTAAGTATATAGATTATATATTGAACCGTGCGACGGGTGCTGAGTATAAAATTGATGATAGTACGTCACCTGTGACATTGTCTGGCCGCTATCAGCAAGCGGGGGATCTGGCTCCGGAAGGCATTAAGTTTATTCCAGCAGCTTATAGCCCAACAAAAAATGCGATGCTGCTTGTTGCGAATGAAGTGAGTGGCACTGTCTCAGTTTATGATGTGCAATCGGCCATTAAGCATTGAGTTATGTTTTTGACTTAAGCCTAGAATTAAGATAATAAGTGCACTCTAGCGGTCATCTCATTGTGTAGTCGAGGTTGGTGTATGCAAACTCCGTGTATTGCGGCGTGTAAAAACTCTGGTGGTATTTGTTCTGGTTGTAAAAGAACCATACCTGAAATTATTCAGTGGAAAAACATGGGTGAAGACCAACGCCGAGATATCATGGATGCGCTGAAAGGAGAGACACAAACTCATCAATGTGAGGGGTGTGGAAAACCAAGTCAGTGTGATATTTCGGCTGGAAAGTTAACCTGTTGGTGCTTTGAATTAGAAGAGCGGGAAATCAGCGCTGATCTAAAAAGTGCATCAAGTTGTTTGTGTCGGAGCTGTTTAGAAAAGCAACCAATCAAATAAATGTTCTGTTTCTATAACAGCATAAAAAATCGCCAAGCTCATTTGAGGTTGGCGATTTTTTATTATAGGTAATTTTGTAATAAATTACGCACTATCGGTTTTGGAAGCGATTGTAATCCAACAATCCCGCTTCTATGGGCTGATCTTGCTGATACCACTGATGCACTTTATCGCTTAATGGCCAAAATTTATCAGAGCTTCGTCTGACTGCAAATCGATCAAGTAGTTTTACGTAATCTTCTTCTGTACGAAGCGAACGTAGGTGAGTCAGCAGCTCTGGGATCTCTGTTTCATTGAGGGACCAGTAAGCCGCAGGGTAGCTGCCGACGATTCCTTTGACTAAAGTTAGAGTGTCTTCTTTTGGTAGACGGTTACTGTCTTCATTGAATAAGCTGGAAATATTACTGTGCTTATTATTATGAATAAGGGTAAACAGCTGGCTACTGGATTTATCTTTGCTGTCGATCATGACCATGGTCAACTGAGGCAGTAAGTAAATGCCATCATGAGATAATTTATCTATGGTTTGCAGATCTTTCTCACTTTGTGTTGCTAGTGGGGTATGTGTAATTTCATACCTGTCTGAGAGCACCAGTGATAAATGATCTTTGATTTTGCTATACAGCTCTTCTTTGTGATTTTCCGTAACGTATTTGACCTGAGTCGGTTGCTCGAATGGCTGAATATCACCTTGTAAGAACTGACTAAGCTGAGGTGTTGAGTTTTGATACCACTTAGCGAGTTCTTTTTTACGTGTTTCCGGCGGTAATAGCGCTAAAAAGTTCGATTCACCTTCCATTCGCAGAAAATCCATAAACATGCGGGTGATCAGCTGATGGCCAAAGTTACCATACACATCAAATCCGGCCACTAATAGGTAATGAATTCGCTCGAACAGTGAGTAATCCAGAATCCATGCGGTTTTTGGTGGTTCACCCACAAGACCTTTTACAACAGAAGCGCTGTCGAAGTGGCGGAAAACAGTTAGGGCAGCGTTGTCGTTATGCCCGTTACCATCCCATAACACATCGGTTGAAATGTGCTGACCATCTTTGAACCAGCTGTTCATAAACTCTGATTTTGCTTTTAAGTAACGGCCTTGCTGTTTGGAATATTTCACCCATTGATGCAGAGGGAGAGTATTACTTTCAAGTTCTCCAGGGAGCTTTAAATTGTCGATTTGTGAAGCGTAGAATTCATTTACTTCAGGAATATTGGCCATATCTGGGTCTAAAAATAACACCCAAAAACGATCATTAATCACATTCAGTGCTAGTTGCCCACGACATACCGGTCCTTTGATGAAGCCCATAATGGTGTTTTGCGCGTTATCCAACATGAACTTAAACCGAGCATCCACAGGCAGTTGCATGAAAGCGGTAAGAGGGTTTGCCGCGACGTCGGCATTGTAGCTCGGTAATTCAGAAACCTCGTAGCTACGGTTGATGAAAAGATCGTTCAGACGCTTTAATTTATCGCCATTGAGGGCATAAGGCATGTGGGTTTTATCGACAATGGTGCCACGTACCGGAGAAAAACGGTAATAGACTCGATCCACTTTTGGATCGTCATAAGGACGTCTTGAAGCAATCGGTGTTATTGGCTTCTCTGGCGGTGTTGCTGAGCGAATAAGTTTAAAAAACGTGGGATTTCCAGCATGATTTGAAAAATAGAGGTGCGAGAGAAATAGGTGCTCGTAAATGTAGCGGCTAGTTAGCTGCTGCTTGAGGCTATCACCATTTAAGAACGTTTCCCACTGACGAATATCTTCGATTTGCTTCGTTGTTAACGGCGTAGGTTCACTCATGTTTGCGCCTTCCGCCAGCCATTGGATTAGGGTGTCATGCTCTTCTGCACTTAATGCTGGCATTCCATAAGGCATCCCCCATGTTGGGTAATTTTCTTCATAGCTTGCCATCTCTTCAATGGTCGGACATTGCTGATCTCTGTCTGTGGAAAAATCGAAGCCTTCTAGCTGATTGTCTTGTGGCAGTGGGTTGTTTAATTTTAACGTCAGCATTCGTGCCATGACTCCTGCCTCTAAGTTGGCCAGTTGGCTTTGCTCACGTTCGTTTAGAATTGGACTAAAGCCAATATCTCGCCACTCTTCTGTGGTTTGTGCGTCTTCAAATAATCGTGTTGGATTAGCAGCAAGAAGGCGAGTCCCCTCGTACACCAAGTTTTTATGAGCGCCGCGATCGATGCCTTCAGGAGAGGACATTTTTAGTTGGCAGGGGGCGTCGTAACAGGCGTGACAGACGACACAGCGGTTATCGATAATGGGTTTTACTTGCTCATTATAATGTTTGGCAATGCCGGAGTTTTCATCGTAAATACGTTCTTTTGGTTTTTCTTCACCAAAGAGCTGATCGTAATTCAAGCCTGCGTAGGCAGCACACCCAGAAAAGAAAACGACTATAGTTAAAAGTAAGAGCTTTTGAGTTGAATGATTTGTCATTGCTTCCACTGCTTCTTATTAATATTGATTTGATTCTAGTTCACAGCTAACTGCTTATTCTATAACTAGAATAGATTATATGAGTGAATAACTGAATCATATTTGTTTTTATGAACGTTGTACATTTGTCAATGCCTAGGGATGAGTTCATGCAATTGAGAATTACAGATATTTCTTTTCAGCAAACAAAATCAGTACGTAAAACCATGGGACTTGTGGATGATGAGCAGCCAAGTCCTGTCGATTTGGATTTATTTGGCCATCACTTTGGTGCTTTACATGATGGTGAAGTTGTGGCGGTTTGTTCCGTTTTCATGTTGAAATACCATGGTCGAAATGTGGCCAAGATTAGAAAATTAGCGGTGTTAACGGATTATCAAGGGCATGGCCTTGGCAAAGCGATGATCCGGCATGTTCTTGAGTATTTGCAGCATTACGATATTCAATACGTGTGGAGTGATGTCACCACATCGGCGATTCCATTTTATAAAAAAGCGGGTTTGAGTCAAAAGAGCAGTGTATTTAGCTACCAGAACGTAGACTACGTAAAAATGAGTTTAATTCTGTAATTTTACTGGCATTAACAGGTGCAGAATATAAAAAGCCATGACTACTTTCTATACGATGAATAGTCATGGCTTTATGTTTTAATGTGTTAAATACTCTATTTAACGTTTGAAAGTGACGGTTTCTTCACTGTTTAAATGAATGCTGGTGGTAGCAGGTTGTGTTTGGGCGATTATTTTACCACCACGAATGGAATATCGTACTGGTGCTTGGCGACGAACAGCATCAAAGCCATTTTCAGCCGCAATAATAATCAGGTTTGCTGGTTTGCCTATTTCAATACCGTATCGGTCTTGGATATTAAGGACTTTTGCTGAGTTATAACTGATTAAATCCAGCCCTTGGTTGATTTGCTCATAACCCATTAACTGGCATACATGCAGCCCCATATGAAGCGTTTGTAGCATATTTGCTGTACCTAATGGGTACCACGGGTCGAACACATCATCGTGGCCAAAGCATACATTAATGTTTGCAGCGAGCATCTCTTTTACTCGTGTGACACCGCGGCGTTTCGGGTAATCATCAAAGCGCCCCTGAAGGTGAATGTTTACCAGAGGGTTCGCCACAAAGTTCACTTTTGACATTTTAAGTAGGCGGAATAGGCGAGACGCATAAGCGCCATTATAAGATCCCATCGCCGTGGTATGGCTTGCGGTGACACGTTCACCGATGTCATGTTTATGCGCTAAAGCGGCAAGGGTTTCTAAAAAGCGTGACTGCTCGTCGTCGATTTCATCACAGTGAACATCAACGAGACAGTCGTATTTGCTTACCAGCTCAAAGACGTAATGCAAAGATTCGACACCATATTCACGAGTGAACTCGAAATGTGGAATAGCACCGACAACATCAGCACCTATTTTTAAGGCTTCCTCTAGTAGATCTTTACCATTAGGGAAAGACATAATGCCTTCTTGGGGGAAAGCCACTATTTGTAAATCAACCCACTCGGACATCTCTTCGCGTACTTCAATCATGGCTTTTAATGCAGTAAGAGTAGGATCAGAGACATCCACATGAGTACGAACGTGTTGGATACCGTTGGCGATTTGCCACTTTAACGTCTGCTTAGCACGAGTTTTTACGTCTTCAATTGATAATATGGCTTTACGTTCAGACCAACGCTCAATACCTTCAAATAATGTACCTGATTGGTTCCAACTTGGTTCGCCTGCGGTTTGAGTGGTATCTAGGTGGATGTGAGGCTCGCAGAAAGGTGCATTGGCTAAACCCTGTTCGGCATCCAGAACGGTGTCTTTAAAGTTGAAATCATGATCATTAGGTTTGATATCCGCGAATAGGCCATCTTTGATCAGAATTTGGTGGAAGCCATCTTGATTTCGTAGGCGGGCATTTTTAATTAGCAGAGTTGTCATAGTTTGTGCTCTATTCGTCAACAGAAGAGGTGTTATTACCCTGATAACTATAGAGTAAAATCAGTAAGTAACGGAAAGTCCATCAGATTTTTTCTGTGATTTTTTTAGTTTTAATACTGGACTGAAGATCAAGTACCCCAAATAGCACACTATTCAAAGCTGGATGATAGTATGGTGAAAGAGGGCATTAGTACCGTAGGCGAGCCAACCTATGAGTCGATTCTAACGCCCTATAATTTTATCTCTTTAAAGAAAATAATTAAGACGGATTTTGAATCGTTACATTTTTTGTGTTTGATGATTTATGGTCTAGTACGTTGTAGCCGCGTTGGACTAGACACTCTCTAAGAACATAAGCTTGTTTTTCTTTGGCGACAGCAGCACCAGCTCCGGCACCAGCGGCTGCGCCCACAGCAAGGCCAATTAGTGCTCCGCCACCAGCATTATCTAATTCCCAACCAGCAAGTGCGCCTGTTGCTGTTCCTACTATTGCTGCGTTGGTCGCATTAACTTTCACATCTTCAGAGACATCATAGTTTTCGGAAATGGTTAAACATTCTCCGTAATCTTTATCGTACTGAACTGGGTCAACATTGTAGGTGTCAACGACGGGTTTTTGGTTATACGCACAACCTGCCACAATAATGGGTAATAAAAGAATGACTGGCTTCTTCATGGTTTGGCCTCGTGATGGTTTGTTATGAACAGTGTATAAAAAAGAAACTTAATGGTGACTGAACATTCCAAGCAGTATCGGGGCTTAGGGTGTAACAAAGTGTGTATTTATTGTGTTTGGGTGAATAGCGATAATTTCAATATTTGAGAAGCGCTGCCTAGTGGTTTACGTATACAACTGAAAAAGGCACATCAAGTTGATTAAACTGCTTAATCCAACGTAATTGATTGTTTTGTAGCTTATCTCCAGGGCCTTTTACTTCTAACCATTGGTATTGGTTGTGTTTAAATAAGATCAAATCTGGCATACCTGTTCGGTTGGCTTGTAGATCGGAGAGTAAGTAACGGAATAATGCGATGAGTGTTTTCTGCGGTATGGTATTGATTGCTTGTTCAATGAGTGTTTTAGAGCAGTGTTGCCATTGTACCCAGCTATTAGCAATGCCTTCTTTTTGTTTGTAGGTATGCAGTAAGTGATGGAATCCATGTTTACTTAACAAATGAAACGTGTTTTCAATTGAATCGGCTCTACGTAGAGTAAATTCAGAGTAGTACATGTCTTTTGGCTGTATCTGATAAGCATTAATAAACGCGCCTTGTACTGGTGTGAATAAAACATCCCAAAAAGCCAACCCAAATAAAGCACAAAGAAGCTGGTTTTCGCTGAAATACACTTGCCAGCCCTGTTGCTTAAAGTTCTCGGCTACAGCCAATTCAACCCTCTGTTGTGACAAATCAAGCCGCAGGTGCAGTTCATTGTGTTTTGGCTTTTGGGTTCGTGGCACTCTTTGGCCTTTTTTACGCAGTAACTTCGCTTCTAAGCGCTGTGCAACTTCATATTCATCTTGGTTGAATGGTGCTTGAAGCATCTCATTTATTTTCTTTGCTGCGGCTGAATCTTGATCGTCTCGTTCTAATATTCGAACTTGCCTTTCTCGGCTTGGGGGCAATCTGGATTGAGAAAATAAGTCGAAGGCGGCATTGTATTGTTGTTCTCGTTCTAACTCCCTAGCAAGAAGATTGATAAGTTTCTGGCGTTTACGTTCTACGTTGTGATGCTCTGATTCATCGGGGAGCGTTTTTGATAACTCGATAAGCTTAGTACCAGTAAGTAGCCTGTTTTCTTTCAATAGGTAGTACTGCTCAGTTAGGCTTTTCATAGCGAGCAAAGCATCAATTTGTGCACGTTGATTAAAAAAGCGCAACTCACTAGGTAGTGGGTAAGATTCAAAGCGATGCATCCCAAGTTCGGACAAAACAAATTGACTTAAATCCTGGTGCGTATTTCCAAAAAATAAAACCAAAATAATGTCTAGAATTGGGTGAGAGGGCACCTGATAGATATCAAACTCTAATGTAGGTACAGAGACATTCAGCTCTACTGCTTTCTCGATGAGAGCCGCTTTTTTCAACCCTCGGTGATCATATAGAACAGGAAAATAGGCTAGAGTTTCAGGTTTGGTTAAAAGCTCAGATGTCAGCTCTAGAATACTGATGTCAGGGTTTATCAGCAGTAAATCTTTGCTTTCAAGCTCTTGAGCGGCATCAGGAATATTATTTATCTCGGTGTAGTTTAGTTTATCGGAGCGAAAGAAATGTCCTTTACGAGCAAGTAATCGAACCAGTAAACATTGTGCATGAGGGGAGGATCGCTTGAAACGAAGAATCCATCGCTGTTCATCTTGGTTGAGCAAGTCATGATAGTGGTGTACCGCATGGTCGATAAGTATCAAAAAATTAGTTCGGTAATAATCTGTAGGAAGCGGCTCAACCATGATTTGCTCAAATTATCGGTAGTTATTTGAAGTGTAAATCTTTTTTAGAGTTTGGTTAAGTGTTCGTTGAGTAAATAAAACTTAGGCATTAGAGGCTAGGCTCATTATTTTATGTTACGTTATAAGCTTGAAATGATGGATTTTTCACATAGCTATGGTCTGTGTACATTGATATGTGTTTTAAAAGTAAAGGATGAGAGATGAAGAAAAACAACAATGACGCGAAGCTATTAAAAAAAGCATTAGAGCTGGGGATGTCGTTTGCAAAACAGCAAGGTTACGATGGCTTACATGCCGGTGTATCCCCAAAAGATAAGGTAGAGTGCGTGTATCGTTTATTGGTCCAATATAAGCAAATTACGCCTTTAGCGCTTGAAAAAGAGGATGGCCCGAATATGAAACATAAATTGGTTTTATGGATCTCGCGCTTACTCCCAGAAGACCATGAGTTACTAAACTAACGTATTTAAGGGCAGCGCTGCTTCTGAGAGTAGCGTTGCGCATGACTATTTTTATCCCTCATATTTTCTTAACTCTCAATAAGTTCCGCTCTATACTCATAAGTAAATTGGATGGTATGCGAGCATTTTCTTTTGGCTGCTATTGGCCTGCTGTTTTTAAACTCTCGTAATATGGCATTTTCAGATATTCTTTTATCGATAAAAAAGTTAATCTGATATGGATATTTTTCCTTTCATATAACCGTTACTTTTCTTTCAACTACACCGAACAAAAGTCAGTAACCGAGTGTGTCAGGCTTTCCTCTTTAATATAACCATAAGCTATTAGTTATGTATAAAAAATTCGAAAAAATAACATCGGCTTTCCCGAAGCAAGAGCCTGAACAACCACCAAATACTTTGTTTGCTTTTTGTCGTTACTATACGAAAGGCTATGAATTACCACTGTTAGCAATGGCTGTACTTAGTGGTTTGATCGCCATCATTGAGGTGTCCCTATTTGGTTTTATGGGAACATTAGTTGACTGGTTGTCAACGCATGATCCTGAAACACTACTTGCCGAAGAAGGAGCAACCTTATTTGGTATGGCGATTCTGGTGCTGGTGGTGATGCCCGCATTGGTTTTATTGCATTCGTTAATAGTGCATCAGACATTATTGGGGAACTACCCAATGTCGATTCGATGGCTGGCTCACCGCTATTTATTGCGCCAGAGTGTGTCTTTTTATCAAGATGATTTCGCTGGCCGTATTGCCACCAAAGTGATGCAAACGGCATTATCGGTGCGTGAAACGGTGATGAAATTGTTGGACGTATTGGTTTACATCACGGTTTACTTTGCCTCAATGGTAGTGATGATTGGCCAATCGGACACGCGTTTAATGGCTCCAATGCTGCTTTGGTTATTTGCTTATGTGGGTATTCAATTTTACTTTGTACCTAAGTTGAAAAAAATCGCTTCAGAGCAAGCGGATGCACGTTCAACCATGACAGGCCGAATCGTTGACAGTTATTCGAACATCACGACGGTGAAGTTGTTCTCTCACTCAACCCGTGAAACAGAATACGCAGAAGAAGGTATGAACGGCTTCTTAGATACGGTTCATCGCCAAATGCGTTTAGTAACGGGCTTTAACATCAGTGTAGAGATCATTAACTATCTTCTGGTATTCCTGATTGCTGCCATCTCTATTTGGTTATGGATGGGCTCTATTGTAACGGTGGGCGTGATTGCAGTTGCAGTGAGTTTAGCGTTACGAATTAATGGTATGTCTAAATGGATCATGTGGGAGATTGGTGGCCTGTTTGAAAACATCGGTACGGTTGTGGATGGGATGAGCACGCTATCTAAACCCATTGCGATTGAAGATAAACCTAATGCGCCAGACATTAAAGTGGATAAAGGCGGGATTGAGTTTGATAACGTCAGTTTTCATTATGGTGAAGATAAAGGTGTTATTGAAAAGCTGAAACTGAATATTAAGCCAGGCGAAAAAATTGGTTTAGTAGGGCGTTCCGGCGCTGGTAAGTCAACCTTAGTGAATTTGCTGATGCGTTTTCATGATGTGGAGTCGGGTGCGATCAAGATTGATGGCCAGAACATCTCCGATGTTACTCAAGATTCTTTGCGCAGTAAGATCGGTATGGTCACGCAAGATACGTCATTACTGCATCGTTCAATTCGCGATAACATTACGTATGGTAACCCTGACGCCAGCGAAGAACAATTGCTAGCGGCAACCAAGCAGTCACATGCGCATGAGTTTATTGAAACCTTGACGGATACTTTTGGCAATAGTGGTTACGATGCCCAAGTGGGAGAGCGTGGTGTGAAACTGTCTGGTGGTCAGCGCCAGCGTATTGCGATTTCTCGGGTTTTATTAAAAGATGCGCCAATTTTAGTCTTGGACGAAGCAACTTCTGCATTGGATTCTGAAGTTGAAGCGGCTATTCAAGAAAGTTTGACCCAGTTAATGGAAGGCAAAACGGTTATTGCGATCGCACACCGCCTGTCGACCATTGCTGCCATGGACCGCTTGATTGTATTAGATGAAGGAAACATTATTGAGCAAGGTTCGCACCAAGAACTGTTGGAGCAAGACGGCATTTATGCCCAGCTGTGGAATCACCAAACTGGTGGTTTTATTGGCTGTGAAGAAGACGCTAGTGAAGAAGCATTAGAAGTGTAGGAGCGACAATAAGCCACGATGTACTTGAAACTTGATTTCCCATCGTGGCTTTTGTGACCTTGTCACGTATAGGTATGGCAGAAGCAATGAAGATTGAACCGTTAACAACACACATTGGCGCAGAGATTCATAATATCAATTTGGCACAGTGCAGTGATGCTGAATTTGATGAGATTTATCGCGCTTTTCTACAATATCAGGTGATCTTCTTTCGGGATCAAGAGTTGACTCCAACGGAGCATTTGCAGTTAGCGCAGCGTTTTGGTGAACTTGAGCCTGTTCATCCCTTTTTTCCTAATGTAGCCGAAGCTCCTCAGGTGAGTGTGATTGAAACAACCCGAGGTAATGCGCCATTAGAGAGCTTTTGGCATACGGATTTGAGTTGGCAAGAAGCACCATCTAAATGTTCAGTTTTACATGCTAAACACACCCCATGTTATGGTGGTGATACTATTTGGGTTTCCATGAGTGCGGTGTTGAACGCATTACCAGCAGATTTAGTGGAAAAACTGAAAAGTGTAACGGCTATGCATTCACTGTTTGCGTTTGATGGCATTGAGTCGAACGACATAAAACAGGATTGGCAGAAAAAGGTAGTGAGTGTTTCACAGCAAAATCCGCCCGTAGAGCACCCTGTTTTAATGAAACACCCTGAAACAGGCGAAGTGAGTTTATATATTAACGAGCAATTTACCCGTAGCCTTGTCGGTTTGAGTAAAAATGAAAGTCGGGAACTACTGGCAACGTTATTCAATTATGCCCGTAAGCCGGAATATCAAGTACGATTTCGCTGGAAACCAAATTCACTGGCCATTTGGGACAACCGGATAACTCAGCATTATGCGGTGATTGATTATGGCGATACACCTCGAAGGTTGCACCGAGTCACTATCCAAGGTAACAAGCCGCAAGCCGCGTATTGATTCGGTGTATTCAAAACGCAATAGTAAGATAAACAAATACAAAAGGGGGCGAACTGGTTAGGTTCGCCCCCTTTGATTTTGCGATGCTTTAGGCTGATATGAGCTTAGCGTTTTGCTGTTGGCTCTATAAAGCAGTTTCTAAAATGATGCGTGCTTTCTTGATGTCTACTGTGCCGTGTTCGCCCAGTTTTGTCATGCCATGTGCTTCTAAGCTGGTTAGCACTGTATCGATGGCTGCTTTGTCTAGCTCTACATCAGATAGAGATGTTGGAACGTTCATTTGCTTGAAAAACTCAACGGTTTTGGCAATGGCAGCATCAATACGCTCTTGGTTGCTACCAGCAGTAATGCCAAATACACGCTCTGCGTATTGCAGTAGTTTTGCTTCTTTGTCTTGTTGGCATTGCTTCATTACCGCTGGAAGAACAATACTCAAACTACGGGCATGATCGACACCAAAATGGCCAGTTAGCTCATGTCCGATCATGTGTGTTGCCCAATCTTGAGGTACGCCAACACCGATTAAACCATTTAGCGCCTGCGTGGCAGACCACATGATATTGGAGCGAACTTCAAGATCATCTGGGGTGGCAAGGACTTTCGGGCCTTCTTCAATCAGAGTCATTAGTAGACCTTCTGCGAAACGATCTTGCACTTTTGCATTCACAGGGTAGGTTAAGTATTGCTCCATCACATGAACAAAGGCGTCAACCACACCGTTTGCGGCTTGTCGCTCTGATAAGCTCAGTGTGACTTGTGGATCAAGAACCGCAAATAAAGGCTGAACCAGTGGCGTACCAAAAAACAACTTATCATTTCCACGGGAAACAACAGATCCAGAGTTACTTTCAGAGCCTGTTGCAGGAAGTGTTAACACACAAGCAATTGGAATCGCAGATTTGACTTCTGCACCTTTTGCTAAAATATCCCAAGGATCATTACCTTCGAATGGAGCCGCTGCCGCAACAAACTTAGTGCCATCAACAACAGAGCCGCCACCTACTGCCAGTAAGTAATCAAAACCTTGCTCACGAACTTGATGTACTGCTTTCATTAGGGTGTCGTATTGTGGGTTCGCTTCAATACCAGAAAACTCGCCCCATTGGTGCTCACTTAATGCCGTTGAAACTTGCTCATAAACCCCGTTGGATTTGATTGAGCCACCGCCATAAAGAACAAGAACTTTTTTATCTTTAGGGATGTCGTTTGCGATGGCTTGGATTTGACCTTGGCCAAAGTGAATACGTGTTGTGTTGTGGAAAGTGAAGTTGTTCATTGCATCTCCAGTTTGAATTTTTAGTCCACGAGAGTGGTGTTATTATAATTTTTCGGTTGTGATTAAAAAGGCGCCATCGTCCATATTAGCGCAAAGGCAGTAAAGAACAATTGCTCTTAATTATCTTTAAAATCAAAACCTTGTTTTTTCATTGTTGAAGCTATGGTTGGGAAGTAGACTTTGCTGTAGTACTGAGCAGTTGAGTCAGCATAGCTTGGCATGTCTGTTAGACCATTTTTATCCCACCATGTGCGTAGATCTTTATCGTATTCACGGGCACCTTGAGTCACTTTATCTGCGTCGTAACGCTCATTCATGGCAAAAGTGTCTAGTGCCACACGAGGTTTTACTGCGCTAGGCATTGTGTTATCAATGACCCCAATGGTAGTGCCAACTAATGGGAAAGTATTGGCTGGTAACTCTAAGAGTTCGATTAACGCTTGCGGATTATTGCGTATACCGCCTATTGCGGTAGTTCCGTAGCCAAAAGACTCTGCCGCTGTTTGCAGTGCATTGAGCATGATGCCAGCATCCACCGCGCCTACTATCATACCTTCAGCAGATTGATGGATCACTTGTTCTGCACCGATAGATTCTAGTGCGGATTTAGGGCGGTGAAAATCGACCACAACAGTAATAAATACATCGGCAGAAGCGACTTGCGGTTGGCCGCCAGCAATATCGGCGATGGCTGCAATTTTTTCTTTATTACGAGTGACAACCAAGGAAATCTGTTGGCCGTTAATAGACGTAGGTGCTTGTTGAGCTGCTTTTAATATGGTTTCTAAATGCTGTTCATTGATTGTTTCTTCCGTGAAGTTACGGATAGAACGGCGATTCATTAATTGGGTAATTGTAGCGTTCATCATGCACCTATTTCTTATTTTTCACAGTGATAGAAGTGGCTGTTTGTTTTGTTAGGCTCAGTTTACTTATTTGTATTTAAACTGGTAGTAGGTCTTAGGTATAAACAGTTTCAACTGAAAGTTAATAGTGAGTGAGGTAAGATAGAGAGAATAAAGAATATTATTTCAGGTTTTTTATGAATATTGAGCTGACTAAATATTTACCTGCATTTATACATGCTGCACAAGCCCTGAATTTTTCAGCAGCGGCACGTAACCTTAGTGTGACGCCAGCAGCTGTCAGTAAAAATATAAAATCATTAGAAAAAGAATTAGGGGTAAGGTTATTCCACCGTACTACTCATTCCCTAACGCTAACGGACGATGGCGAACGCTTTTTTCATAAAGTGAACCCGATTGTTCAGCAGCTTGAAAATGTAATTACTTGCTCACAAAGTTTGGCTGATCAGCCTAAGGGGAAGTTACGGGTTAGCTTGCCTTACGGGTTTGGGCGCTTATACATCATTCCATTGGTGAAAGGGTTTCGCAAATTATACCCAGACGTAGAGCTTGATTTGAGTTTTGAAGATAGAGTGGTTGATTTGGTCGAAGAGGGGATTGATGTTGCGGTAGGGAACCGAATTGATCCTGACAGCAGTATTGTGGCACGCCAATTATGTCCGCTGCGCTTAATTGCTATAGCGTCTCCTGAGTTTATTGATAAATACGGTCAGCCAGCAACTCCTAGCGAGTTAAGCCAGTTTGAATGTATTAATTATCGCTCGCCAACATCGAGAAGATTGTTCCCATGGCGCTTTACGGATACGAATGGGGAGAATATTACTTTTGAAACTGCTAATACCGTTGTGTCCGTCTCTAGTGTTGAACTTTTGTGCGAGTTGGCAGTGCAAGGGGCGGGGATCAGTATGGCTGGTACGTGGTTAGCCAAAAAGTATTTCGATGAAGGGACGTTAGTACCAGTACTGGAGAAGTATTCGGCAGAAGGGCCACCGATTATGATCTATTACGCATCAAGGCAAAACTTACCTTCAAAAGTGCGGGTGTTTATTGACTATGTCATCGAAAATATTGAAGTGCCGTATTAATATTATTGCTTATGCTTTAAAGGCTTAACCACTTCGTCAAGCCCTTCAATTTTTAGAGCTAGGCACAATGCCATTAATGTGCCTAATTCGCCAGTTGGAAAACCTTTTCGTTCAAACCAAAGCAAATACTCTTCTGGTAAATCAATAAGCACCCGACCACTGTATTTTCCAAATGGTATTTTCATGGTTGCTAGTTTTAGTATTTGCTCTTTATCAAACATGTTATTTCTTCTTCGATTTGTGAATTAAGCTACTTTTTTCTGTAGTAATTCTTTGGCAATCAGCTTGAGTAAAAAAGTCTCACGTTCAATGGACATGCCTTTTTTTTCGCTGTTTGCGATGGTGTGCTCGTTATGAGCAATGGCATCATAAATGTTGATCCACACTGGCTTCATGCCATTTTTTATTTCGTAATCTTCATAGTTGGTTTCACCCAGCTCAGAATCGATTTGACACAAATAGCAGTAAGAAGTCATGTGCATTACATCGAAATCAGGTTTGTACCAAGGCCGGTATTCTTCGTAGATACCAAATTCTTGAATATTACGTATGTTTTTGGCGCCAGTTTCTTCTTCCAGTTCGCGGATCATACCCTCAATGATGTCTTCGCCGTCATCGATGCCACCACCTGGAATGGTGTAATCATGGTATCTTTTTGTGTAAAGCATCAGAATGTTATTGCCATCTAGAACAATGGCTCGGGCAGCTTTACGATCAAACATGGTTTTTTCGTTAAGTGGTTCAACATCAGCGTGAACAGATGTACGCAAAACTCTCATTAGGCACCAATTATTACTTATTTATTTTCCAGCACAAAAAGTGCCAGCGACAAGGTGCGTAATTTTAGCGAATTTAGGCAGTAAAATCACGACCCTTATAGTGAATAAAAAGGGGAGTTAATGAGAGTATGTTGCAGAGGAAATCGCTATTCTTTCTTAGGCTCTTCTTTCTTGGGCTCTTCATTTTTATACATAGTTTCACCAGACTTCGGTCGTTTAAAGTCAGCTTCTAATTCGGCTTTATTTACTATGTAATCAAGAGCTTTACAGTAGCTGTTTGATTCTTGAAGTACTTCTCTAGAGTTATCTATAACGCGTTCAGCACTGCGGCGTACCTGGTTACTGTTGGTAGAGCTGCTAAATTGAATTTGTTTTTCAAAAATTTTTTCAGAAAACTGGCGCTTACAGATGTCTTCGTTATCAGGTGTTGCAACGATGTCAGCAAGCGCTGACTGGGAGCATAGTAATCCGAAAGTTAGGGCATATAGAGCTTTTTTAGTTTTCAGCATGGTATGAATCACTATCGATAATTGTCAGTATCCGCAATGTAGTACAGGCGGGTATTCTATTCAAGGCTACAGGTTAATTTTCTTACAAACCAAACAGGTAGCTAGAGTTTATTTCTTTTTTCGACACTCTACCTTGATCTAAATATCGAGCGAAAAAGGCAAAGACTCTAATGATTAGACCTTACTTTTTCGATTTTAGCTCACTATTTGTTCAAATTTTTAGCTGTTAATTTCTGCCTGTTTGCAATAAACTTTATTTTCAGTGTGAATTAACTTGATTTGAATCACAGTTTTAGTTCATACAGGCTTGTGTTTCTTATAAAGGGGATGCTATTCTCTATCACGTAATGGTTCTCAGCTACATGGATGTGCTAATTTTAGGCTTAGTTGTGCGGGCATAGATTGCCCGCTTTTTTTTGCTTTAAATATTACTATTACGCTTTCCATATTCTTCCACTTTATTGATTTTATTATCCTTTCCGATTTCTTGTTCTATTTTTTCATTTAAAATGAAAAATCAGGCATAAAAAAACCGAGCACAGTGGCTCGGCTTTTAGTTTTTGGTGTAGTCAATTACTTTGATTAAGCAAGCAGCTCTTTAGCTGTGTTTACTACGTTTTCAGTAGTGAAACCAAACATCTTGAACAGTTCACCTGCAGGAGCAGATTCACCAAATGTTGTCATACCTATAACGCGACCGTTTAGACCAACATACTTGTACCAGTAGTCTGCAATACCTGCTTCAACAGCAATACGTGCAGTAACATCAGATGGAAGTACAGATTCACGGTAAGCAGCATCTTGCTTGTCAAATACGTCTGTTGCTGGCATTGAAACAACACGTACTTTCTTACCTTCGGCAGTTAGTTCAGCGTGAGCAGCTACTGCTAGTTCTACTTCAGAGCCTGTAGCAATGATGATCAGCTCTGGTTTGCCATCGCTGTCTTTTAAGATGTAGCCACCTTTTGTAATGTCAGCCACTTGTGCTGCACTACGCTCTTGCTGTGCAAGGTTCTGACGAGAGAAGATCAGTGAAGTAGGGCCATCTTTACGCTCAATCGCAAATTTCCAAGCTACTGCTGATTCAACTTGGTCACATGGACGCCATGTGCTCATGTTTGGCGTTAAACGTAGAGAAGAGGTTTGCTCAACCGGTTGGTGAGTTGGGCCATCTTCGCCTAGACCGATAGAGTCGTGCGTGTACACTTGGATGTTTTGCACTTTCATCAGTGCAGCCATGCGCATTGCGTTACGAGCGTACTCCATGAACATTAGGAATGTTGCACCGTATGGTACGAAACCACCGTGCAGAGCGATACCGTTCATGATAGCCGTCATACCAAATTCACGTACACCGTAGTGGATGTAGTTACCAGAGAAGTCTTCGGCCGTTAGTGATTTAGAACCAGACCACATAGTCAGGTTAGAAGGTGCTAAGTCAGCCGAACCGCCCATGAATTCAGGTAGCATTTGACCGAACGCTTCTAGTGCATTTTGAGATGCTTTACGAGAAGCAATATTTGCTGGGTTTGCTTGAAGATCCGCAATGATTGCGTTTGCTTTTTCTTCCCACTCAGCAGGTAGATCACCGTTTACACGACGCTTGAACTCAGCCGCTAGCTCTGGGTGTGCTGCTGCGTACGCTGCAAATTTCTCATCCCATGCAGATTCTTTGGCTGCGCCTGCTTCTTTTGCGTCCCACTCAGCGTATACGTCTGCTGGGATTTCGAATGGACCGTGGTTCCAGCCTAGGAATTCACGTGCAGCAGCGATTTCATCGTGGCCTAGTGGGGCACCGTGACAATCGTGAGAGCCAGATTTGTTCGGAGAACCGAAACCGATGATGGTTTTACAACAGATCAGCGTTGGTTTACCTGTTTCTGCTTTCGCTGCTTCGATCGCTGCGTTAATTGCTTCAGGATCGTGGCCATCAACAGCAGGAATTACATGCCAGCCGTAAGATTCGAAACGCTTAGGTGTATCGTCAGAGAACCAACCTTCAACTTCACCGTCGATAGAGATACCGTTGTCATCCCAGAATGCGATCAGTTTGCCTAGGCCTAAAGTACCTGCAAGAGAACACGCTTCGTGAGAGATACCTTCCATTAGACAGCCGTCACCTAGGAAAGTGTATGTGTTGTGGTCAACAATCTCGTGGCCTTCACGGTTGAACTGTGCAGCAAGAGATTTTTCAGCCATCGCCATACCAACAGCGTTAGTGATGCCTTGACCTAGCGGACCGGTTGTTGTCTCAACACCTGGTGCGTAGCCGTACTCTGGGTGGCCTGGTGTTTTAGAGTGAAGTTGACGGAAATTTTTCAGCTCTTCAATGGATAGCTCATAACCAGAAAGGTGAAGCAAAGAGTAGATCAGCATGGAACCGTGGCCGTTAGACAGAATAAAACGGTCGCGATCTGCCCACTCTGGGTTTTGAGGGTTATGATTTAAGTGACCACGCCACAATACTTCTGCAATGTCAGCCATACCCATAGGTGCGCCTGGGTGACCAGAGTTTGCTTGTTGAACTCCGTCCATGCTTAGAGCACGAATTGCATTTGCTAAAACTTTACGTTCCATAATTCTTCACCAAAGTTTATTGTTATCGCTTTTACGAATTTATTGTTCAAAGCTTAGATAATTTGTAAAAGAAGAGAGCGGCTAATTAGGCCGCTCTCTGAATGCTTATATTCTGATTACAGGCGTTCTGCAATCATGGCTTCTAGTTTGCCTTGGTCTACCGCGAAGTTACGGATACCTTCAGCTAGTTTCTCAACAGCCATTGCATCTTGGTTGTGTTCCCATAGGAATTCCGCGTGGCCCATCAGCTCAGGACGTTCTTTTGTTTCAACGTCAGCAGATAGTTTTTGAACCACTTCACCTTCAGCATCGCTTAATTCTTGAAGCAGCTGTGGGCTGATAGTTAGACGATCACAACCAGCAAGCTCGAGGATTTCACCCGTATTACGGAAGCTAGCGCCCATTACTACTGTGTTGTAACCGTGCTCTTTGTAATAGTTGTAGATGTTTGTTACAGAAACTACGCCTGGATCTTCTTGTGCTTCGAAATCACGGCCTTCTTTTGCTTTGTACCAATCCATGATGCGACCAACAAAAGGAGAAATTAGGAAAACACCAGCTTCAGCACATGCACGAGCCTGAGCGAAAGAGAAAAGAAGCGTTAGGTTACAGTTGATGCCTTCTTTTTCTAGTACTTCAGCGGCACGGATACCTTCCCAAGTTGATGCAAGTTTGATAAGAATGCGATCGTTAGAGATGCCTGCATCGTTGTACATTTTGATAAGTTGACGTGCTTTTTTGATGCTGCCTTCAGTATCGTAAGAAAGGCGAGCATCAACTTCCGTTGAGATACGGCCAGGAACAATGTTTAGGATTTCTTTACCGATGTTAACAGCTAGCATGTCACAAGTGTCTTGAACTTGTTGCGCTTTATCGTTGCTTTGCTCTTTAGCGTAAGCAATAGAGGCTTCGATTAGCGGAGCATACTCTTCGATTTGTGCTGCTTTTAGGATCAAAGATGGGTTTGTTGTTGCATCTTCTGGTTGGTACTTACTGATTGCTTCAATATCACCTGTATCGGCTACAACAGTAGTTAGCTTGCGAAGTTGTTCAAGTTTAGTGCTCATCTTTCAACCTTTATGTATGTAGGGTACATCTAGTTTAGGCAACCAAGAGTCGGTTACGCATATTTGTTTTTGCCTCTAAATCTTTGCTTGTGAGCAAATGTTATGGGGCTGAACAATTGATGGGTTAATCATTTATTTTTCTGGTTCGAATGTCAATTAAAAATCGTCAATTTCGACCCTGGATCTCAGTTTTTTACGAGGTTTTTGTAAATAGGAAGAAGTAAACGTTTGCTTTTTGTTTCGGTAGTCGATGAGCAATAGTTATTTCGCTGAGCGAATGATTAGCTTGGGGAGGTAGATAAGAAAAATTGAGAAAGTAGTTCGCACAAGTCAATTTCTGTGCGAGCAACATGAGTTTGAAATGTGATTAAATTTGATACTGAACCTGATTTCTTCCACTGGCTTTGGCCGAATAGAGAGCATTGTCGGCTCTATGGAATGTGTCTTGAGTATCTTCATCCGCTTTATATAGTGTTAGCCCTAAGCTAATGGTGACTTTCCTTTCACCAAGAATATGACTCCAATTAAATTTCTCGACTTTACTTCGTAGCTGTTCTGCGATCTTTTGGGCATGCTCTAAGGTATGGTTTTCTAATATCACCACAAATTCTTCTCCACCAAAACGAGTAGGGGGATGATCGGGTAATAAAGCTTCATTCATGATTTTACCGAGAGTTTTAAGTACTTTATCCCCCGTTAAGTGAGAGAATTTGTCATTGATGGATTTGAAGTGATCTACATCGACCACAAGCAAAGCGAATGGGGTGTGGCTATCTATGTTGACTTGTAAGCGCATGTCTAGCCAGCGGCGATTTTGTAATTGTGTTAATGGATCCATGAATACATCTTGTTGCAGTTTGGCTACCGTATCTTTCTGAGTTGCCGTTGTGGCTTTTAGTTCTTTATTTTCTTGCTCTGATAAGGTCAATCTTAACTGAAGCTCTAGCTTGGTAAGTTTTCTCATGCAGTAACCGCCAAGCTCACTAATCGGAATTTGCTTTATCAAAAGCGTGGAAATAGCTTGTGCTTCTTTTTCACATTCTAGTGCGCCTTTGTAGTTACCATAGCATGCCAAAGCATCACTTTTGGCTTCGAGTAACTGTTTGATTAATATGTCACTACCATACGCTCTGGCCCTTTTGATGGCATGATTGACGACAATTTCTGAAAACTCAGCTTTACCAAGTTGTGTCAGGCATAAGCTAATTTCTATTTTCATTATGTTGGAAAGCCAGTAAGCATGCAGGTTATTAATGGAGTATTGAGCTTGAGTAATGGTTTTGAGTGCAGTGGTGACATGTCCTTGTAAACGAAGTGCTTTAGCGTGATATAAAATAATTTGGCCAATAAGTACCTTGTCGTCGATAACTGAGCTGAGATCCTTACACTCTTCAAGGAGCTCTAACGCATTTTCACTTTGTTTTAAAGTGAGCAAGCAAGCCACTTTGTACAGTTTATAGCGAAGCTTTAATACATGGCTGGCTAAGTGATCCTCTAAGCCATCTATCATTTTGTAATAGCGCAATGCTCGTTGGTGATCACCATAAATACCACATAGGTTACCGATACCAATGATGGCTTGAATGTAGAATTCTAATTCGCCAAATTCTGCTGAAATTGTAGCGAGTTCATTGAGTGCATCAAGGGCTTCATGGTAGTGGCCGTAATCGGTATATCGGTAGCTTAGCATCGAATATAGAGTTAGCCATTCTTCACGATCATCAGGCAATTTAAGCAGGTTTATTGCTTGTATCAGTTGGTCGATGCTGTTATCCAACAAACCTATTTCTGCTAAATGCTCCGAACACATTAATATGCAATAGGAGGACTCTTTAGGAGTTGAAGCGAACTCTGCTAACGCATGTTGCCAAGCCCTGAGCGCATCCTCTCCTTGACAGTCAGATAATTGATAACCCGCTTTATGCAGTTTGCTGTGAAGTTGTTCAATCATGCTACATTCTTGTTGTTATTAAGTTTTTGATTAAGTTGTTCTAATGTCAGAGGAAATGCAGAGACACTGAATTGGGCTACTTTGGCTTTTGTTGGATCATGTGATGTTCGTAGCCATGAGGCCATGGTTAGAAATTGTTGAATGTTTCTATAAAATTGTTGAGCCTGGTAGTTATCCGCTTTAATAAGAATGGCGAGAATCGTGCTATCAAGTTTAGCCAACTGGTCACCTTGCACACAAAGACCATGACAGAGAGTGATCATTCGCTCTAAGAACTCATGATCAGGATGTTGAATCAGTAAGACATGATGACCGTTATTGTGTATTTGGCTTTTATTCGCTAATAAATATTCCCACCATGTTGTTTCTGGCACAAGGTAGGGAAGAACATTGGATGTGCTTGTTTCAAGTTGGGAGCGAATAAGGTTAATGAGTTTTATGGCCCGCATATCTAGGCGCTTTTTAGAATTGTTTGTTTTATCTCGCCCTAATGCACTGGTTTGTTCTTGAAGAAGGTCGATTTCATACGCCCTAAAGCGTTTGTAATGAATCAGTGCTTGTTCATAGTCGTGCGTTTGTTCAGCAATTTTTGATTGCAATAGGCTAATCTGAGAGAGTAATTCGCCTTTATCAAACGCTTTTGCTGTCGTTTCAGCTAAGGAAAGCAGCTCAGTGGCTTTCACAAAATTTTGTTTCATTTGAGCAACACGAGCTTGGCTGATCGCCGAATGTGCTTTCATCCAAGTTTGATTGTGGGCTAGGGCAATGTCATACGCTTTTTGTGAAAAGGCTTCTGCTTCGTCAAGTCGGTTCAGCCCTAAATAGGCCACTCCTCTAAAATCATAAATTTCAGCTTGCCAAGTTGGGTCGTCCCAATGAATGAGCATGGCATCGGCGACATCGAGTGTACTGAGCATGCCAAGATAATCAGCCAGTAAGTACTTATCCCAGGCCAACAGAATAGATGCTTTGCCTGCTAATGAGTAGATAGCCAGCTTGCTTGCTCGATCGGCGGCCAATTTATGGGTGTTTTTCGCCAATTCCAATTCGTCGGTGATTCGCCAAATATTCCCAAGGCCTATTAATGCTTCCAGTTCAATGTGTATGTTACCGGTGAGTGATGCTTGCTCTAAGGCATTGATCCAGTATTGCTGAGCGGAGAAGTGACGCGCTTTACCCCAGTATTGCAACGCGTAGATATGCAGTACTTCGGGCAATAAATCATCGCTTTCTTGGTTTTGAAGCAGTTTATGGGCTGATTTTATGGCTTTTAAACCTGCATCGTACTCCATTAGGTGCCAGTGTGTGCGAGAAAGTAATATTGACGCTTTAATTGTACCGAGGTGGTAGCGGATCAGTTCTGACTGAAGCAGAATCTCTTTAGCCTGTTGCTGTGCTTGTGAACTGTGCTTTTCAAGTAATTCAGAGGTTTTTTTTAATAAATCGTCAATACTATTTCGTGTTACATCCAACGGTAAACCCTAACATCTATACTGCATCTGGTGGCATTATAATATTAAATACTTTCTTATTAATAGCCAGACAGCCTGATCCAATCCACAAAGATTAGAATCATTTGCAGCATAAATTTAGTTTTTAAAATAAGTGAGGATCACTTCACGTTTTTTGAAGTGTCTTCCGCTAAGTTTAATAGTGCCATGGCACAGCTTACACTGGTGGCAAGAACATCAATAACTCCGGTACGAAGTGCACCCATAATAGACAAGGCTTTGCGGCTCTCACTGGCCATTGCAACCACATTTGGGATTTGGCGAAGGTCTTCCATTTCTAAGCCGATAACACGGCCTCGCATCATGGTATCGGCGTGGCTGCCGTCGAGTTTAAAAAAGTCGAAGCCACCAATATCACCAACAATACCTTCATTTAAACGGGCCTCAACGAACTCTTTAGGGCTGAAAAAACCTAGTTTTACCATGTGACTGTTTTCATCCATATCACCAATACCTACGAGAGCAAATTCTGCTTTTCTCGCTTGGTTAAGGGTTTCGGTAATAGTGCTGTGAGACATGAAAGCTTCACGCAGTTCTGGGCTGGTTACGTAAGCAGGGGCGTATAGAGTCTCACTACTGCCGCCGTATTTTTTAGCCAAACGACGGCAAATATGATCGGCGTTGATGATATCTCCACTACGGTGGGTGCCTCCAATCGCACAGACAAAACGGGCGTTACGGTGTGACACCACACCCGCAAGATCGGCAACGGCTGCAACGTTTTGACCTTGACCCACAGCAACGGCCATGTCGTCTTGTAGGTTACTATCAAGGTAGCTTGAAACTAAGGTTGCAACTTGTTTGCGCTGTTCTGTAGAGTCAGATTGATCTAATGCGATTAGAGCTCGCTTTAAATTGAAGGTTTCCACCAGTCTTTGTTCTAGTTGAGCGCTATAAACAGGGTGAAATTTTACTGTAATTTCGACAATCCCTTCTTCACGGGCTTTGCGTAACATCCGACCGATCTTTGCACGAGACATACCAAACTTTTTGGAAATCTCTTCTTGAGTTGCCCCTTCTTGATAATAAAGAATCGCAATTTCTGTCAGCGTATCATTGTCATCTAGCTGGTTATCAGCAGAGGGGGATGGAAGTTGAGGCATGAGGTACTCCTGCAAATTAGACGGAGTGATTGTAGAGAGTATTGCAAGTTTGTACAAATGTTCACAGCAAGAACATCTGTTCAGATCTCGTTTTATTTATGATATTGCAGGTATGAAAAAATAAGCAAGCGGTTTAAGGCTTGCTTATTCGGTTAGCTAAGTAGTTGTTGAAGAGTAAGAGGAGAAGATGTTAGCCCTAACTCTTGTGCTGGTGTTTGCCCTGTGCGATTTTGACGGCATAAGTTATGCCATGCTCGATAAATATCTAGCAACGGCAATAAACCAGCAGGCCTTAATTTTCGCCGTGGTTCATTCACCAGTTGTGAAAATTGATCATGAAATCGTTGCTGGAATTGGCTGACCGAGCGGAAGCTGGCCTCTTTTAACCAGTGAGCTTCATTACCAGTGCTACTGCCTAAATGACACACGCCTTTTCCAATATTATTATTTTTTGTAAATGCCCAGCGATCGCGCCACCAACCAACCAATACAATATCGACTTTCTCTGCTTCTTGTTCTTGTTGCCAGCCTGGGTCTTCCACAACATAAATTAAGTTGATGGTCTTTTGCTTCATTCTTTCAAGAAAAACGGTCATACAGGCAGAACGAAGCAATGGTTCTTGCGGCATATAGATGGTTAGTTCATCACATTCATTAATAAAGTCATGTAAGTGCAGGTAATGAGCATATGATGCATACGGTGGACGAATGATCGCACCTTTTGTCGGGTAGTTTAATTCTATAGCATTACCAAGCGGATCTTCGACATTGGCACGAGCCAAGATTTCACGGTATTTTGCATCCACTCGACTTAGTGTATTCCCTGGTGTTGGCTCTTGACTGTGTGCTTCTCCAACATAATCGGCGGGCAGAAGTCTTGAATTTTCTTCGTATGGATCATGATCCAGCGGGCCAGAAGGTGTTTCTGATGCAGAGTAATTAATGTGTTGGCTAACAATGTAACCACTTTTCGCTTCACCTGTTGATATCCATAACACACCGTTGTGGCTGTTAGGTTGCAGCTGCGTCACATTTGAAGCCAAAGTTAAGGATGAATGCTGTTTCGGAAGACGAGCATCAAACATAGACATTTGGCGACGGCAACGGCTCGCAATATGCGACAGTTGATCGTAAAAGGTTTTTGGATTCATGTGCAGGCGACGGCAGATATCTCGCACGGCGTAGCCTGTAAATAACATGGCAAGAAGCTTTTGTTGAACTTGGTTTTTGCCATTAAAGCCTGACCAGCGGTCAACAAAAGTTCCTTCACACGCTTTGCATCGGTAACGTTGGCGATCGCCGCTGTACCCGAAAGCATGGTAATGGGAACGGTGAGTAAGAACAGGAAGACCGAAGTTCTCACATTCTGGATGGTTACATGCAGGAAGGCCGCTGCTTTGAACAGCCTTCAATCGAGAGTACTCAACGAGTACCTCTTCATTATTGAGCAGGGGAGGAAAAGCACCGCACTCTCGACAAACCAATGCCGGACGCTTAGGGTTGGTACGTTGCAGCAAATATCGCTGTTCGTCGCTCAGACCAAAGTTGTCACACGCCAATGTTTTACAAAAGTTGAGTTGCAACCCTTTTGCGGCTGGAGGTAGTTTCCCTGTGGGCACCCTTTCTCCCCTTAGATATTAAGTATCAATAAATTAAAGTTTGATTGCAGTTTCAAGTGCAACTGTCATCATGTCATTGAATGACTTTTGACGATCTTCAGAGCTTAGTTTTTCACCGCGCTTGATGTGATCTGAAACCGTTAGGATAGTCAGTGCTTTCGCACCAAGATCCGCAGCAACACCGTAGATGCCTGCCGCTTCCATATCAACACCTAGGATGCCTAGTTTTTCCATTTTGTCGAAAAGGTCAGACTCTGGGCTGTAGAAAAGATCAGCAGAGAATACGTTACCAACTTTAACTGGTACTTCTAGTTCACGCGCTTGTGAAACAGCAGTCTCAAGAAGACCGAAGTCAGCAATCGCTGCGAAATCGTGGTCGTTGAAACGGATACGGTTAACTTTAGAATCAGTTGATGCACCCATACCGATTACAACATCCATTAGTTTCACGTCATCGTGAACAGCACCACAACTACCAACGCGGATTACGTTTTTAACACCGTACTCAGCGATCAGTTCGTGTACATAGATACATGCAGATGGGATGCCCATGCCGTGGCCCATTACAGAGATTTTTTTACCTTTGTATGTTCCTGTGTAACCGAACATGTTGCGAACATCACAAACTTGCTTAACATCTTCTAGGAAGTTTTCAGCAATGAATTTTGCGCGTAGTGGATCGCCTGGCATTAGTACTGTTTCAGCGAAATCACCAGCTTGTGCGTTAATGTGTGGGGTAGCCATAAGATGTCTCCAACAATATTGAAATTATTATTTATAGATTAAGAAAAGAATTTTTCGATGATAGAGGTGTAAGCCACACCACCAAGGTAAACACCAACGATACCCATAATACCCGGTAATACCGGAGGAGCTGGAAGCGGCAGTTTAACTGCTGAAAAAATAATGCCCACAATAAGACCTGATACTACGGCTAATGCGATCTCAGTCATTGGTGTCTCTCTTCTAAACTAAATTATATTAACCAAACCTGTTGATTTGGTGTCGTTATGTTATGGGCTTAGTTTATTGACTCTTTACTCAGAATCTTGAGAAGTAAGTCACATTATGTTCTGTCTTATCAAAATAAACCTCCATTGATTACCAAATCTGTTGAAAGGGTGATGGCAATCGTTTCCATTTTCCGGCTGTATTCTGCATGGTTTTAATATATTTATTATTTATCAGTGGTTTATGTTCTAGTGTCCTATTTTTACTATTTTTAGATAAATCAATTACTGGTTGTTTATTAAACTGTTTGGTGGTTTTTCTTATTTTTATTTGCTCTAAATCAAAAACAATGGTGGAAAATAAGGTTAATACGCTGCTTGTTATCTTTTAGTGTTGATAGTGTGATTTTAGTGTTTTTTAGAAAGAGACTAAACTTATAACGAATCCTGTTGAAACAAAGTGACACGATTCAATGTGCTTTTAAACTTGACTAACACATGTACGCTGATAACCTAGCGCACACTTGTACGCCGAAATTTAGGTCATGGAATGTCTGATCAAAAAAAACCGCCACTGATTTGGCTTAACGTCTTTATTTTTTCTTTCAGTATGCTGTTAGCTGTAGTCGCTGTCCCTCTATATGGATGGTTTGAAGGCTATGGAATCGAGCATTGGTTGTGGTTACTTGCAACTTTTAGTTTTTGTAACTTATCTATTACCGCGGGCTATCACCGTTTATGGTCCCACAAGGCTTATGAAGCGCATCCTGTTCTTCGATTTATTTTCGCATTAGGTGGGGCATTTGCTTTGCAGAACAGTGCGTTGCATTGGTCTTCAGATCATCGAGTGCATCATCGTCATGTTGATGATAATGATAAAGACCCATATTCAGCGAAGCGTGGCTTTTGGTACTCACACATAGGTTGGATGCTGCGTCACTACAATGTTGCCGTATATTCTGATTACAGCAACTGTCGTGATCTGCAAAAAGATAAGATCGTTATGTGGCAGCATAAATATTATGTCCCACTTGCGTTGTTGATGAACTTAGGTGTGCCTGTGGCACTTGGTGTTATATACGGCGATGTTATTGGTATGGTATTGGTTGTAGGCGCGCTTCGTTTAGTGCTGAATCACCACACGACTTTCTTTATTAACTCTTTGGCTCATATATGGGGCAGTCAGCCATACACAGATAAAAATACTGCGCGCGACAATGGCTTACTGGCGGTTTTGACATTCGGTGAGGGTTACCATAATTACCATCATATTTTCGAAAATGATTACCGTAATGGCATTCAATGGTGGCAATACGATCCAACAAAATGGTTGATTAAAAGTTGTGCGTGGTTAGGCTTAACATCTAAGTTACGAGTTTGCCCTGAAGAGCGTATAGAAAAAGCAAAAGCCAAAATGTTACTTCAGCGAGCAAACAATCATGTAATGACACTCCCTAATTGCGCTCAGATAAAACAAAACTTACAAGATGAGTACGATGCGTTTATTGCTCAAATGACGGAGTTATACGCTGTTAAGAAAAAAATGCTAGAAGTAAAGAAGAAAGCATTAGCTGAACAGTATGATTTATTTGAGTTGCAAAAGCAGTATCAAGAGCTGAAGTCTCGTGTGAAAGAGCAACGTAGACATTGGCAAGCAATGGCGATTCAGTATGCGCCAAGTACTTAATACTCATAGGTAATGAAATAAAAAAGGCGAAGTGATTTCGCCTTTTTTATTCTCTATTTTTTGTTCAACTTAGCTGAATAAACGACTCCAAATACTTGGGTTACGTTTTTTATGATACTCGACTCTTAACTCATCAATTTCACGCAGTGCTTCTTTTGCTTGTTCTAAATTGCCTTGTTCTACTTCTGACTCAACGATGTCGACTACCGCGGATAGTTTGTTAAAACCACTCATGTAAAGTTCGCGCTTTTCTTCAGGATACTGGCCTTGTTTGGAGTGCTGAATAAGAACATCTAATTCAGCAAGCGGTGTTTTCATTTCTTCAATGCTTTGTGCCTCAGCTGCTTGTTTAAAAGCCACTCGCATTTTTTTCATGGTGACATTAAGGTTGTCGGATGCAGAGACACTCCCGGTAAATAACAAAAAAGCCAGTGAAAAAGACAGCGCCTTCATTTTTTCTCCAAATAAGCTAGGTAAATAACATGCAAGAGTGTATAGCAATTTAATTGTAAATAAACAGCGAACAAGAATAAAAAAATGTTACTAAATTAAACCTATAATGAAAGCGAAAAATGAATGGTAGTACCATTGGTTTTACTTATAAAAAAAAGTCTTGCCTGAATACGAATATTCACTTGTAGATTATTTCGCCCCCTAATGCCCACTGAATTACCGCAAGTCTCACTCCTTTATCTCTAACTATCGCTTTATATCTTAGACTTTACCTCTTTTGCATATGCACCTAAGTTTATTTTATTGAAATGAAATTTGTAGCACTCGACTATCAAAGTATGGGATACAAATTATGGATAACAAGCCATGGTTAATTTTGGGAGGCTTTATTGTAACAGCCTCTTTAGCAATACTTTTATATGAGGCTGTATCTTCGTCAAAGTTACTTGAGCATAGTCATAATGATGCTCAACAGATCGTCTCACAGCCTTCGCTTGACTTACTGGCGGAGAGCACGGTGTCTGTGCCTATTTATGATATTGACGATCAATCCGCAATATTACCTATTCCCTATGAGGTTAATGTCGATAAGAAACAAGCCAAAATTGGCTGGTTGCTATTTAAAGATTCCAACCTTTCTTCCAATAAACGCATCAGTTGCGAAAGTTGCCATAGTTTAAGTACTAACGGTGCTGAACATAAAGAAGTGTCAACGGGGGTCGGAGGGAAAGGAAGCCGTAATTCATTGACGATTTTTAACAGTGCTTTTAACTATCGTTTTTTCTGGGATGCCAGAGTTAATAGCTTACGGGAGCAAATTGATGGTCCAATTCATAATGTGCTGGAGATGGATTCAAACTGGAATGTAGTCACAGAGTATGTTTCGTCTTCTCATCGTTATAGCACTTTGTTTAATGAGGCGAACTTAGATATTACAAAAGATACTATTAAAACGGTTCTCATTGAATTTATTCGTAGTTTAACCACACCTAATGCCCCATTTGATCAATATCTTTTAGGTGATCATTCTGCCCTTAGTGAACAGCAAGTGCGTGGATGGGAAAGCTTTCAAGGTGAGGGTTGTATTGGCTGCCACCGAGGAATAAATATTGGCGGTGGGATGGTCATGCAATTTGGGGTTTTTAGTGATGGAGCAAGAGGAGAGGAACGCTCAAAAGATACTGGAAGACATCTGTTTACCTCAAAACTTGAAGATATGTATTTATTTCGAGTAGCAAGTTTAAGGAACGTAGATAAAACAGCCCCTTATTTTCATGACGGGAAAACTCAATCACTCGAAGAAGCAATAAAGATCATGGGGGAAAGTCAGTTAGGTAAGACACTTGCACCCCAGACCATTGACGATATTAAGTCTTTTCTTGTATCCCTATCTGGACAACCTCCTGCGATTCTAGAGGAGTTTGCAAATGAATAAAACGAAAGTGGTTTATGCAGTCTCTGTTGTGATTTCAGTCGCTTTACTGAGTTTTGTTGCTGTTTTGTACGTAGAGTATCAACGTCTTTCTAGTTATCGCTCCTTTGTTACCCAAGTTGGCCATGAAGTTATCACAGTAAAAGATTCAGTAACGCAACATGCTCTTAATACTCAATCAGATCCCTACTACCTTACTCAGGTATTAGTTGAAATAGAAAAAGAGGCACAGACCATTATCAGGAAGTTTGCGGAGCGCAACACTCTTGGTTTATATACGGTAGAAAGCTACGAGCAACTCAAAATTTTTACAGATTCGGTACAAAAAATAACGGATACGTTGGACCACGTTATTGGGATACTTATTCTTAAGAACTCACTGATTAAATCTATGACGGCGCAAGTTAATATCTCGAATGTAGCTAATGATGTTGGGAAAAAGCGCTTACTTGTCAACAATGTGGGGCCTGTTTTTTTTCAAGGGGATTTGGCCAATTTAGATCTTACTACCCGTACTTTTTACAAGGTAGAAGCGCAAAAGCAACGCCTTTTCGAAGCTTTACTTGCTCACGAAAGCTTAGCTTTTGTTGAGCAATCGGAAGAGATCATGGGCTCTCTTGCTTTTGAGGTTAGAGGCTTGATGATCAAGCTGATGTTGGCTTTTATACTGGTTGTTTGTTCAGTTATTACATTTACCTATATCTCTCGTCTAAAAGAGCTCAACCGTAACAATGCGGCCTTTCAACAAGCCATTGAGCGTGTAGAGCATGCAAATCAAGCCAAGTCCTTATTTTTAGCCACCATGAGTCATGAATTAAGAACTCCTATGAACGGTGTGTTAGGTATGGCTCAGATCGCTCAAGAAGAAACGAAGGAAGTGCATACTCAAGAGCATATAAAAATGATCATCCACTCAGGTGAGCATTTAGTGACGTTGCTTAATGATATTTTAGATTTTTCGAAAGTTGAGCAGGGGAAGATGGTTTTGGAAAATACCCCTTTTGAACTTGCCGACATTATATTGCCGTTAGAGCAGTCACTAGCCCCTTTAGCCAATAATAAAAACATTCAGTTTGAAATAGAAAATAACATTCCTCATCACCTTCGATTGACTGGGGATTCATCCCGTATTAGGCAAATTTTGTTTAATCTTGCCGGGAATGCCATCAAGTTTACGAATGAAGGGGATGTGAAGGTACGTTTTGAGATCTTAAGCTCTTCAGACTCTGGAATTAAAATTACGGTAACAGACACTGGAATAGGGATTGCTCGAAATAAGTTAGTTGGGATTTTTACGCCATTTGAGCAGGCTGAGCTTTCAACAACTCGAAAATATGGTGGAACAGGGCTTGGTCTCTCTATTGTGAAACAAATTATAGACCTTATGAATGGAGAGATCTCCGTCTTTAGCCAATTAGGGGTAGGTACACAGTTCACGTTAACTTTACCTCTTAGGTTAGAAGAGGCGAAAGTTACCACATCGTCAAAAGTACTTTCGTCTGTTTCTAGAACAGAGTTATCTCACCCTATTAATATTCTTTTAGTTGAAGATAACAAAGTGAATGCTTTGGTTGCTCAGCGTTTTCTTCAATCATGTGGACATACTACAACCTTAGCTGAGGACGGTCATAAAGCATTGGAAATAGTAAAGGAGACCCCTTTTGATCTGATTATTATGGATAACCATATGCCCAATTTGAGTGGTGTGGAAACCATAAAACGTATTCGACATGATCTTAAGTTATCTACCGTCATTTTTGCTTATACTGCGGATGTTTTTAAAGAAGCGCACGATGATCTTCTTGAAGCTGGTGCACATTTTATCTTAACCAAGCCGTTGCAAAAGAACAGTTTAGAACAAGCGCTAAAGCAGTTTCAAAACGAAATTTTCAAACCTTCAGCATTAAGCTCTAATCAACTACCGGGTAATAAAGTTGTTTCCTTAGTGCGATATCCTATCCACCAGCTTTCAATGACAGAAGAAGAAGTCACTCATAGCCCACTACTTACGGCCCATCACTTAAATAGACAAGAGAAGTTAGAGCTATTGGACTCATTAAATATTGAGCTCAATGAAAAAGCAGATCTTCTTCTTAGTGCTTATTCATTATCTAATACGGCAGGGCTGCGAAGTGCCTTACTTGGCATTAATAGTATTGCACTTGAATTCAGTATGAAAGAAATGGTGGTTCTTTCTAAACAGGCTGAAAAGGTTACTAGGGGAGATCAGCTTCCTGATGCCGAGGATCTTCAAAAACTACTGAATAGAATGTTGGTAAATAGTCACCAAATCTATCGTTTGCAAGAGCAGTTAATTAAAGACATGCGTGGAGGTATTTATGGATGATGTAAAAGCCAGTGAGGCAATCAAAGAGCATTTTATTCTCGCCGTTATTGCAAGCCTTGTCTTAGTGGTAGACATAATGACTCAATTAGGTGTTGCTGCGGGGATTCTTTATGTGTTTGTCATCTTAGCTGCGCAGGTTTCGAAAAAGTCAACGACGCCTATTATCTGGGCGAGCATTTGTACTGTATTGACTCTAGTGGGTTATTACGCATCACCTATTGGCGGGGAGTTATGGAGCGTAACGGTTAACCGGGCCCTGACTATTTGTGCTATATGGGCAGTTACCGTGGTCTCGATTTTTTTGTTAGATCGTACGAAAAAAGTGATGTCTTTAGAGTCGGATTTAAAGCTTTCTGAGTTTCGTTCTACCTTAGGGGAAGTTGCTGAATATGCGAGTGATGCTATTGTTATCACTGATGAAAAAGGGTTCACAAACTGGGTCAACAAAGGGTTTACTGACATTTCAGGTTACTCTTTAGATGAAGTGAAAGGAAAAAAGCCGGGTGATGTATTGCAGGGAAAGGGGACGGATCTTGAAGATATAAAGCGTTTATCAGAAGCAATCAAAGAAGCGCAGCCTATAGAGTTGGAACTCCTCAATTATCATAAAAATGGTACTCCTTATTGGATCGATTTGTCTATTAACCCCGTATTTGAGCAAGGGGAGCTGGTGCGTTTTGTGGCAGTGGAGCGGGACATTACTCACCGAAAACAGCTGGAAGAAAAATTGGCGGAACGGGCGTCTACGGCTGTGCAAGCAACAGACAATAAATCACGGTTTATGACACTCATGACTCATGAGCTAAGTACACCAATTAATCGCATTATTGCTACGTCACAAAAAGTAAAAGAAACAACAACCCGTCAGGAGGTGGTGGAGCACGCTACTCAAATTCACCGTGCAGGAGAAATTACTCATTCGATAATTCAAAATATGATTACGTTATCGAATATTGATGCTGAGGCTTTAGATATTTGCTCAGAGAAGGTTGATGTTAATAAAATTTTCGCATCAGTTTCCGATGATATAAGTCAACTTACAAGGTGCAGTAGCATTGAGTGCCTTTATGAGAACGAATTAGAGGAGGAGGGACTTTATCATGGCGATAGAAATCTTATTTATCATATTTATTATTTCTTCGCCCTTAATGCGACTTCGCATGTTGATAAGGGAAGTGTCTCTCTGGTAGTTAAATCCTTGGCTCTTCAAGGTCGTGATATATTGCAATTTGAAGTAGAAGTGACCGATAAAGGAAAGAGCTATCAACATATGTTGGTAACGAATACCTCTTCATTGGCAGATAATCTTGATGTGGCTGTTGGTGTTGCTGCAGGCTACCAGCTTGCCTCCAAAGTGGTTTCTAAACTGTCGGGTGCTGTGGCCCTCGAACGGACTACTCAAGAGAAGACTAAAGTAACAATTCAAATACCGTCAGAACGCGTGGTTACAGAGGGAACCAGAAGTGTAGATAGCAAGATTTTGATTGTTGAAGATAATCGAGTTAACGCTATGGTGCTGACGAAGATGTTACAGTCCTTTGGGTTTACAGAATTGGATTTAGCTAAAAATGGTGAAGAGGCCGTGAGCTTTGCTAAGCGGAATTCGTACTACGCCATCTTTATGGATAACCACATGCCGGAAATGACAGGTATTGAAGCAACAAAAATTATCAAACAAAGTATATCTTCTGATATTAGAATTATCGGTTGTACAGCAGACACTGATCCTATAGCGACACAAAACTTTTTAGAGTTAGGTGTGGAGACAGTTTTATACAAACCGCTTGATAAGAAAAAGCTGATGAGTGTATTAGATACTTTTAAAAGGGGAACAAATATATTTGCAAATGAAAAAGCTGTTGGAGGAAACTAGTTTCCGTAAGCACGGCACTTAGTGGGATCTAAGGTTATCAGCGTTATTGAAAATAATCCCCTGTAAAGAAAGTAAAATTCTGTTATGGTTGAACTTCTAGTCATATTTGTTTGAGTTGTTATGAAGTCTTCGATAGAACAAGCGTTTGTAAAGAAAAACCAGTGGTTAGCAAGTCAGGTTGATGTGGCTTTTCCTACCCCAGAAAGTTTGAGAGGGCGAGATAGCTACCTTTCACGTCAACAATCTTATACATCCTCTCTTATTGCTCCTGCTTCTTCTCTTACTACTTTACCTTCTTTTACTGGCACCATTGCTAAAGTTGATTTCCATCGTTTAACGATTCGTTTTGCTGTTGTGCTTGCTTCTTTATGGGAAGAAGACAGGGAAGATGTATTGGAGTTCTTGACTCAGCTTATCTTAGAAGAAGAATACACTTTGTATATTGGTTTGGATGGTGTTGCTCCAATCGCATGTGCGTTAATACATAATGTCACTGATGAACTTGCGACAGTCTTCGATATTGCTCTGGTGGATAACGAAAATTATGAACTCAAAAAGAGCTTTGTGCATGATGCGATTAAAACACATCAAGCACAATATACAAGTGTGACCCATATCGGCACGATGGCGTTAGATACTGATAAGGCATGGCTGAACGATTTAGGGTTTCAGGCTGCGTAGCGAAAAAGTCTAAAGTATTATAAAAATTAGTCGATAATGGGATGACGTTCCGTTCATGTAAGAGGCATACTGAAAGTATTGTGCTTTCACTGTGTCTCTTTTGTTTTGAACATATGGTTTCGTATTTATAGTCATCAATCCACTAGTTAATTTTAGGCTTTAGTAATGAGTAGTATTTACATTCATAAGAAATTGGTTTTAGGAGTAATACTGCTCACTGGGCTGATATGCTCACGTTTGGCTTTGGCTGAGTCTCAACCTACTCAAGTACTTATACTTCATTCATACAGCCCTTCTTACCAGTGGACTGCGGATATTCAACGCGGTATTGAAGATGCTGTAAAAGACGCGAAGCAATCGTTAGAGTTTTCCATTGAGTATATGGATACGAAACGAATCAGTACTCAGCGTTATGAAAATGAGCTGGTGGCGTATTTAAAAGAAAAGTATAAAAATAAACGATTAGACGGCATCATCGTATCCGACGATTATGCTTTTGATTTTTTAAATCGGTATTCAGAACAAATATTTGGCTCGATTCCAGTTGTGGCTGTTGGTATTAACAATGAGCAAGCGGAACTTAGTAGTTTCACTGGGCCTGTAAAAGTTCACTATGAAAAAGACAATATCAAAGAGAATATAGAGCTGATTAAGATTCTTAAGCCTAACCTGAAAACATTGTACTTTTTAATTGATGAAAGTTACACCTCTACCTTCATTAAAGAGGAGTTTTTTAAATATATCAGTGAGTACCCCTCCATATCGGTAGAAGTGATCAATAACATTTCATTGACAGAGACAGCAGAATTCCTGTCCCATGTGGATCCAAACGATGCAGTATTACTGACCCATTATAATACCGAACTCAGTGATGGGGTGTTTCATCACTACAACGAAACAGCCAAAGTCCTTTCAGCGAACAGTAACGCGCCAATATTTGTATTTTGGCAGCATTATCTTGGTAGTGGCGTATTAGGCGGTTATGTGAATAAATCACATGGCTTAGGTTATCAGTCGATAGTCTCCTTAGGGTTGTTGCTAGGGAATACCTTTGATGGCTTATATGATTCAGAACATTTGAAAGGGTATGTTTTTGATTATGCTGTTTTGGATAAATTTCACATTAGCGACGAGCTTTTACCAGTCAACTCTAAGTTCATAAATAAGCCGACTTCCTTTATTGAGAGCAATGCACTCATTCTATTTATTGCTGGTTGTATCATCAGTCTTTTAATTGCCATTATTTTGTTACAGCAAAACTCGCTGCGTCGTAAACGAGAATTGAATGAAAAGAATCAACATATTGTCGAGTTACAAACCCACACGTTGAGTGTGCAAAAAGAAATGATTCACATGCTAGGTGAAGCCATAGAGACTCGGTCAGGGGAAACAGGGAATCATGTGAAGCGTGTGGCCAAGCTTTCTGCGTTGTTAGGGGAGCTTGCAGGGTTAGATAAACAGCAATGCGATTTAATTGAGGTGATCAGCCCCATGCATGATGTGGGGAAAATTGCAGTGCCTGAAGCTATCTTAGATAAACCGGGTAAGCTGACAGCTGCTGAATGGGGCGTGATGCAACAACACACCACGGCTGGTTATAAGCTATTAGTCAGCGGGCAGGGGGAAATCATGCACTACGCCGCCCAAGTGGCACTTCAACATCATGAGCGATGGGATGGAACGGGTTACCCGAGCGGTAAAGCTGGAGAAGAGATCCATCTTTTTGCTCGAATCACCGCTATTGCTGATGTGTTTGATGCGTTATTGAGTGAGCGTTGCTATAAAAAAGCTTGGCCTATCGAAAAGGTTATTGATTTATATAATAGGGAATGTGGTTTTCAATTTGATCCTGATCTTACTCGTTTAATGCTTGATAATATTGATCGTTTTGTTGCTATCCGTAATGAGTTTCCCGATACAGTGAGTGAGTTTGATATGAAGAATATTGATCTCGCAGAGAGCCGCTAGAAAGTATTTTTACTTATGGCATTTTTTTTGCTTTGTTGATTCTGAGATGAGAATTTAGGAGGCAAGGGAAATACTTTGCCACTCCATACCAAGCTAAATTAGCGTTTGGTTTGGTCTTTGCTCAGAAGCACGGAGGTTTGTATGTGGAGACGAGATTGGATTGATGCAGCGATGGTCGTTGGTTGGATTGCTGCATGGTCTGCTCTGGTTTATTTTATCCCTGCTGCAGGCGTATAAGATAATCTCACTGGATACAATGTACAAATAAAAACCGGGCTGTCAGTGCCCGGTTTTATTTAGAGGTATTTTTGTTTTTAGATACCTGTTTAGAACTACCTTTAAAGCTATGACGCTTTTTTGATTTCTTTCTCGTTAATGTAGCTCACCATATCTTCAATAGTAAGTACTGGCATATCAAACTTCTCACCAAATTTAACCACTTCTGGTAAGCGTGCCATGGTGCCATCTGGGTTTGTTAACTCACACAATACACCGTAAGGAGCAAGGCCCGCTAATTTCATTAAGTCGATAGTGGCTTCAGTGTGACCACGTCGGCCCAGCACACCATCTTCATGCGCCTTAAGAGGGAATACATGGCCTGGGCGACAAAGATCTGAAGGCTGAGCACCATCCGCAATGGCGGTTTTAATCGTTGTTACACGATCAGCGGCTGATACACCTGTAGTAACCCCTTGTGCTGCTTCAATAGTGACCGTAAATCCTGTTTCATTAGCGCTGGTGTTATGTTCAACCATCATTGGCAGTTCAAGTTGCTTTACACGCTCTTGAGGAAGGCACAAACAAACGATGCCTGAGCACTCACGGATCATAAGGGCCATTTGCTCTGCAGTAAGAGATTCTGCCGCGTAAATGATGTCACCTTCGTTCTCGCGATTTTCATCGTCTAAAACAAGAACACCTTTACCTTCTTGAAGCGCTTTAAGGCCAGCTTCAACGCGTTGAAATGGGGTGCCGAATTCGGCTAGTAGAGACTGATTCATGGTAATAACTCCAAAATTAAATATTTTGACCAGAATCAGGGCATGGAAATAGCGCAGCAACAAGCTCTTGCTGAATAATACAGGCATGGCAAGCGCGACAAAATAGAGTCGAAAACAGCGAAGAGACGTTTGCTCATATCACTATTTACCGATCACCTCATAGCGCTCAAAGCTGTATCAATAGCAGTGGCTTGTTAAGTGTTCTATTCTCTTTCATCCGGACTTTAACCGTCGGCTCTGGAATTACACCAGATCTGCTGACCTTTACAAAGTAACTAAGTAAAGCGCTCGCGGGCTTTCTACATCATTAACAGGGATATGTTGTTAAATACAGTGATGAGATTACCGCCGGTGGGGAATTTCGCCCCGCCCTGAGAATTCGCTATGCAGCATAAGGAAGTTAAACGACCGCTTCAAGTTAAATAGTACGCTGAAAGGATAATTCTATTATTAACTTGATAAAGCTAACGTTTTACGGCTAAAACTGGTTATATGTCGTTCAATGGTTTAATAAATAAAGAGTGAGAGATGGAAAGCAGAGGTTTGATTAAGGAGTAACAAGGAAGTGATAGGAGCTATTGGGAATTAGGTAGCAAGTGATAAACATGTCTCAATAAAAAGGCCAGAGCGATTGGCATCGGTCTGGCCTTTGTGCTTTTGTTTGCGTTGGAAAGAGCCTTTTCCTTTTTTAGCTTTTTCTACTTTGGATCGGAATAGCTGACTTGTAACGAGTGCTTTTAAGGCATTATCTTGAATTTCACCTCGGTGATGTTCAACACAACCAGTATTCGATTTTATTTTGTGTTTCTTATTTTTTGCCATGATGTATACCTATATTTAATCATCGCAATAACTTTAACACGAAAATCTATTTATTTTTAGTTTTATAAAACCTTGCTATGCATTTTGTTAATATTGGTAAGCAATAGGTTGGTGCTTGTATGGCCCCTGCTAATGGTAAAAATGCAGGGCCAAGTAAAGAGCCTGCGATGGTGTAAGTTAATAATACATTTCTATTACCTGCGGTAACGGCTGCGATTAATGCAGCTTCAGTTCCTTGCTTACGATAGAGCAGGAATGCGAACAAAAAGAAAGAAAAACACAGCGCAGAAGCGACTAGAAAATACCAGTATGCATCGTTTGGTGAGGTGTCCCACAACAGTCGAAAATCTCCGACCAGACCAAATGGAAAGCTAAAGACCAAAATGATGGTATAAGGTGCTATTTTTTGATGTATTTTCAGAAGGTTTTCCTGTGATACCTGTTGATGTACTAAAAATGAAAATAGCATAGGGCCAAAGATAAATATAAGTAATCTGAGTAGGTAGTTTTGCAGATCTAAGATGACATCGGAAGTTTGTAGAAAAAAGAGCGTTAAGTACAGGGCCAGTGGAAGAAGCAAAGTTGTAGATATTGTCATGGCCATTGCGGTCATGCTGTCAAAACCGATAGCCCTTACAATCGCTGGTGTCGCAAATAAGGAGCCTGTCGCCGCCGTCGCAACGATAGCTAGGGTTAGATCAGAGTTGGCATTGATCAGCCAGCTAAAGCCCAAGCTCGCTATCATGAGCCCAAACGAATGATAAAGCGCATATTTCCAAATAACGGCTTTCTTTAATGTGCTGATGAGGGTGCGCTGGTTTATTCCTAATAAGGTAAGCGTCATTAAAAAGAACAATACATAGGGAAGCACCGGAAAAACAGCCTGAGACGCCTCAGGGACTGCAAAGCCTGCCAAGGCAGATAAGGCCATTAATAGTAGGGAGTGGCGTGCAATAAAAGTAATCATGAGCATCTAAAAATAATTATTGTTGCCATAATGTTGCGGAAAATTTCAATGTAGTGCAATAGCTATGCTTTTATTCTGTTAACTTGCATCTAATTTCAACTTTTTGCTCTTTTTAATGCATATTTACCCAAGCCTGATGTTAATGCTTTATTAATTAGAAAAACTAATCTGAAAGTGGAGTTTTTGTCATTTTTAGCGTGCAGAAATTACCGATATTATTAGCCCATAAACGAGTTCGGTTTAACAGGTTTTAATAACAATATTTAGTGAGGCAATCATGGCACAGGCAATTAACTTCGACACCATCGCTACAACCCCTGCAATGGACAAGAAAGCCTATGCAGTAAACATCAAAGGATTGATTGCTCATATGGTTGATATTCTTTTTGGAAAAGGTGAAGTGACTCACTCTTGTAATGCTGCGGATCTTTCTGCACATTTACAAAAAGACATCGGTATCTACCGCTAATTGACATTACTGCTTATAAATAAAGTACCTATAAAGCGCTGGCGAAAGTCGGCGCTTTTTGTTTATTTATGGATAAATAATATTATCCAAATTGTTATTTAGTTGTATTTCTATTTTCTTCATGACTGCAATTCTTATTTTTCTCTTAAAATATTTTCCTAAGGTATTTCAATGGCCAATTTATATGGCATGATAGGTTATTAGATTCTTAAGGACGAAGGAGATAGTTGTGGGTTTTTTATCTAAATTGTTTGGTGGCTCTGCTAAAGCGGAAACAAAAAAAGCAGTTGTTGAGCCAATCGAGCATAATGGATTCTTGATTTATCCTGAGGCGAAATCAGAAGGAGGGCAGTATCGTATTGCTGGTCGAATCTGCAAAGTCGTTGATGGGGAAACAAAAACTCATCTCTTTATCCGCTCTGATGTACTTTCCTCTGAACAAGATGCGAATGAGTTTATGATCACTAAAGCCAAAATGTTCATTGAGCAAACTGGAAACAGTATGTTTGGCGCATAGTACACTTTATTTCGCTCTCAAACAGTCGATCTTTTTATATTTACCCATAATAAGTGAATTTCTAACTGTGGTTAGACCTCTGCTTAGTGCTTTGCAGTGTTGTTTTTTTACATCTAAAGAGTAAGTATTGGTCCAAACAAAGAGTTATATGTAATAAAAGTTTGTATTTTTCTTACATAAAGCTTGTATTTATTTCCATCGTTAGATAAAAAACTATTTATTAATTGTGCCAATAGTCAAGGAATAGCTATGCAGATTGGTGTACCAAAAGAAATACTCGCTGGTGAAACACGAGTAGCTGCAACGCCAAAAACGGTCGAGCAGTTATTAAAATTAGGATTTACAGTTGCTGTTGAGTCAGGTGCGGGTGTTCTCGCAAGCTTTGACGATTCAGCGTTTGAAGCTGCCGGTGCTTCTGTTGTTTCTGTTGATGATGTGTGGAAATCAGAATTAATTCTGAAAGTAAACGCTCCTCAACTTAATGAAGCGACTGGCGTAGACGAGTTTGAACTTATCCAAGATGGTGCAAGCTTAGTCAGCTTTATTTGGCCTGCTCAAAATGAAGAGTTACTGGCGAAGCTTGCGACAAAGAATATTAATATTCTTGCAATGGACTCAGTACCTCGTATTTCACGTGCTCAGGCATTGGATGCGTTAAGTTCAATGGCTAACATCGCGGGTTACCGTGCCGTTGTTGAAGCTGCACACGAATTTGGTCGTTTCTTCACAGGTCAAATTACAGCTGCGGGTAAAGTACCACCAGCGAAGGTATTAGTTGCTGGTGCTGGTGTTGCTGGTTTAGCGGCTATCGGTGCTGCTGGTAGCCTAGGTGCTATTGTTCGTGCTTTTGATGTTCGTCCTGAAGTAAAAGAACAAGTACAAAGTATGGGCGCAGAGTTCCTTGAAGTTGATTTTGAGGAAGATACTGGTGCAGGTGATGGTTACGCAAAAGAGATGTCGGATGCTTTTAATAAGAAAGCAGAAGAGCTTTATGCGAAACAAGCCAAAGATGTTGATATTATCATTACAACAGCTTTGATCCCTGGCCGCCCAGCCCCGAAATTGATCACCAAAGAAATGGTTGATTCAATGAAACCGGGTAGTGTGATTGTGGATTTGGCTGCTGCAAACGGCGGTAACTGTGCTTACACTGAAGCTGATAAAGTCATTACTACTGAAAATGGCGTAACTATTATCGGTTACACCGACATGGTTGGTCGTTTACCTACACAGTCTTCACAGCTTTACGGTACTAACCTCGTAAACCTTTTAAAACTTCTTTGTAAAGAGAAAGACGGTACGATCAACATTGACTTCGAAGATGTTGTTCTTCGCGGTGTAACGGTTGTTAAAGAGGGTGAAGTAACGTGGCCTGCGCCACCAATTCAAGTTTCTGCTCAGCCTCAAGCGAAAGCTGAGCCTGTTAAAGCAGAGCCAAAAGTAGAAGAGCCAACTTCTCCTATTAAGAAATACGGTTTCATGGCAGCTGGTGTTGCGGCATTTGGTTGGGTTGCAAGTGTTGCTCCGGCTGACTTCTTAGCTCACTTTACGGTATTTGTTCTGGCTTGTGTTGTGGGTTACTACGTTGTTTGGAACGTGAGTCATTCTCTGCACACACCGTTAATGTCAGTAACTAATGCTATCTCAGGCATTATTGTTGTAGGTGCACTGCTTCAAATCGGTCAAGGTATCGGGGTGGTCACTTTCTTATCATTCATTGCTGTTCTTATTGCAAGCATAAATATTTTTGGTGGCTTTACGGTTACTAAGCGTATGCTTGAAATGTTCCGTAAAGACTAAGGAGTAACACATGTCTGCAGGATTAGTACAAGCCGCTTACATTGTTGCTGCGGTATTCTTTATCATGAGTTTGGCTGGCCTTTCTAAGCAAGAAACGGCAAAAGCTGGTAACTACTACGGTATTACTGGTATGGCTATTGCTCTTATCGCAACTATCTTTGGCCCTGACTCAGCGGGTACAGGTTGGATCATTCTTGCGATGATCATTGGTGGTGCGATTGGTATTTTCTACGCTAAAAAAGTAGAAATGACAGAAATGCCAGAACTTGTTGCGATACTTCACAGCTTCGTTGGTATGGCTGCGGTACTGGTTGGTTTTAACAGCTTCATTGATCATGGTGAACTGACAGGTGCTCTACTAAACATCCACTTGGTAGAAGTATTCTTAGGTGTATTCATCGGTGCTGTAACGTTTACTGGCTCTATTGTTGCTTTCTGTAAGTTACGCGGCATTGTTGCTTCTAAAGCACTGATGCTTCCACATCGTCATAAATTGAACCTAGCAGCAATTGTTGTTTCAACTTTGTTGATGGTTCAATTCGTGAACGCTGAAGGTAGCATGTTTGCCTTAATCGTGATGACGCTGATTGCTTTTGCGTTTGGTTATCACCTTGTTGCTTCAATCGGTGGCGCAGATATGCCAGTGGTTGTATCAATGCTTAACTCATACTCTGGTTGGGCAGCAGCAGCAGCAGGCTTCATGCTAGCAAATGATCTTCTGATCGTTACTGGTGCTCTAGTTGGTTCTTCAGGTGCAATCCTTTCTTACATCATGTGTAAAGCAATGAACCGTTCTTTCATCAGTGTAATTGCTGGTGGCTTCGGTACGGATGTTGTAGCTTCTTCTAGTGAGGAAGAGCAAGGTGAACACCGCGAGACATCTGCTGAAGAGCTGGCTGAAATGCTAAAAGCGTCTAAGTCTGTGATTATCACTCCAGGATACGGCATGGCAGTAGCTCAAGCTCAGTACCCAGTGTATGAAATTACTGAGAAGTTACGTGCACAAGGTATTGACGTTCGTTTTGGTATTCACCCAGTAGCTGGTCGTCTGCCTGGTCATATGAACGTATTACTTGCTGAAGCTAAAGTACCTTACGATGTCGTACTAGAAATGGATGAGATCAACGATGATTTCTCTGAAACAGATACGGTTCTTGTTATTGGTGCGAATGACACAGTTAACCCAGCGGCTCTTGAAGATCCAAACAGTCCAATTGCTGGCATGCCAGTACTTGAGGTTTGGAATGCTCAGAACGTTATTGTGTTCAAACGTTCTATGAATACAGGTTATGCTGGCGTTCAAAACCCACTGTTCTTTAAAGAGAATACACAAATGCTGTTCGGTGATGCTAAAGAGTCTTGTCTAGAGATTGCTAAGCACATTTAATCGAGTAAGTCTATTTGGATAATGCAAAGGGAGCGGAGTCGCTCCCTTTTTTGATCTTAGGCTTTTATTCATGAAGTGTTCAGGTAATCTAGAAGTTTATCTTGTTGGCATTCTTCATTATTTAAAATGGACGCGACATAAATATGACAGTTATTACTGGTATAGAAAATAACCGTTTTGTTGTAGAGGTGGAATACGATGCAGATCAGTGAAGACGTACATAATTACATGGAAGTTTTACTCGGTAACCTTCTTTCCGATCTGGGCTATACAGAGAAATACAGTGCTGAACAATTGGCTGATTTAGCGTGCCTAGCGTTAAACCAGCTTAGGCCCATTTATATTCGTCATGATATTGACTTTCTCGCTGCGCTTGCAGAAAACAAATTAGTCGCATTAAAACAGCAAGTTGCTACTGCGTTAGAGGCAGCTGAATCAATGATCATTGATGACCGTCGTGTTGATCGAGATGATGAGCTTCCTACTCTATACATAGATTCGAGGTATCTAGATGAAGATCCTGAACTTGAATGGTATGAAACACCACTACTACCTACGTCAAAGCGTTTAAATTAGGTACATTGTGGCAATCATAGCTAAACGTCAGCAAGCGCTGGCGTTTTTTATCGAATACATACAGCTATCACGAGTGTAGAGTTTAGTAAGGTTTTTGAGAAAGGACTCAGTATTAAATTAAGCGCATTCAAGCCTGTTCTTATTAATGGGAGTTCGATTATACTTACTCGTATAAATGGCTCGCCGATTCAGTACCTTAGATGAGCCTACCGACTGTTTTATAAAAAAGGTATGAGTTCTGTTGGTTATTCGAGCACTACTATTCGCACTGTGTTATCAAGTCTCTTTTGGTCTTTTGGCGGCAACGCTTCCAGAAAAGATTGAGCAATTTCGTTCTATGTTTGAGCGTATTCCAACCGAGGCTCGTTATGATATACGTGTTATTCAGGGTGATTATCCCACATCACTTTTATCTCCAGATTCAATGCTGCCTCAAACGGCGAAGTATCCTCTAAATGCATTACAAAAACTGTATCAATTTTCAGGTCAGTGCCAAGGCGTGCTACCTGTTAACCCTCTAGTGACAGATGCATTGGTATTTAGTCGAGCCATCTGTAATAAAACGGTATTACCAACTTCCTGGTTTGTTCGTTCTAGTATGATCCATCCAGGTGGCGGGACCTATGCATCTCGCTATATTCAAGCTTTTCCTGAACGCATCGAAGAGCTTCAACATTACATGCACATTAAAGAGAGACCATTTTCATCGGAAGATACTTTGCTTGGGCGACTACAACGAATGGACAATGATGCCATTGCTGCACTTATTTCGGGCTCTGATACATTTATATCGGAAGGCGAATTGTGGATTCGTAAAGGCTCGGTTTACCGGATTTTTGAGAGCCATATCTGGCAAGCAAAGATTAATGATGCCGGGCTTGAATTGTTTTTGAGCTCTGAATCGGACGTAAACAGTTGCTATGTACGTAGTGGAAATATTTGCTGGGAAGTAAAAAGCAACTCTCAGGTTTTGTTTTACAGCATATTAGTGCTTGGTATTGTGAATGTGTCTTTGATTGCGGGATGGGGGATATCTCGTTGGAATCATAAACGCAAAGATCTTAAAGATCGTATGCTTGTGCTTCAGATCTTAACGCATGAATTAAGAACCCCAATTGCAAGTTTATCTTTAACGGTAGAGGGTTTTAGAAGAGAGTTTGAGGCACTTCCCGAAAGTGTTTATGATGAATTTAGACGTTTATGTGAAGACACGCGCCGTTTACGTCAGTTAGCTGAAGCGAGTAAAGATTATTTGCAATCGGATCATCAAGCGCTTTCAACAGAATGGATTCCGTCTGTGTCAGAATGGTTAGATTATCGCTATGAAGAAAGCGAAACCCCAGTTGATATCACAATAGAAAATGACTCAGCCGTTAAAGTTAATATTTATTGGTTGGGAACCTGTGTTGATAATTTGGTGAATAATGCTTGTAAATATGGTGAAGCGCCTATTTCAGTGCAGGTAACAGTACAAAAAAGATCCTTATCTATTCGCGTAATGGATCAAGGCATATTAACAAGAAAGAATTGGAAACAGTTAAGACAACCTTTTGTGAGTAAAAGTGGCTTAGGCCTAGGTTTAACAATTGTAGACTCAATGGTTAAGCGAATGGGCGGAACTATGAAACTCATTGGGCCCCCAACCACCTTTATTTTGGAGATCCCTTGTGAAACAAACCCTATTATTAGTTGAAGATGACAGCAACTTGGCTGATGGCCTTATCGTAAGCTTAGAGCAAGCAGGTTACGAATGTTTACATGCTGAGAATGCGACAAAAGTAACGGCACTTTGGGAAAGAGCAGATTTAGTGATTCTCGATCGCCAGCTACCTGAAGGGGATTCACTGACTTGGCTTTCGGAATGGAAAGCAATCAAACCTCTTCCAGTTATTTTGTTGACTGCGCTTGTTTCCGTGCGAGATAAAGTGACTGGTTTAGATTCAGGGGCAAATGACTATTTAACCAAACCTTTTGCGGAAGCGGAGCTTTTAGCAAGAGTACGAGCTCACCTTCGTTCCCCTGAAATGGAATGCACGGCAGATTCCCAGAAAGTGAAAGTGGGGCAGTTGTCGATTGATATTAACACGCGTGAAGTAACTAATGATGGTAAGCCTGTTGTACTAACTCGAACTGAGTTTGATCTACTTATCTTTTTGGCTCGTAATTTAGGAAGGGTATTCACTCGTGATGAGCTATTGGATCAAGTATGGGGTTACAATCATTTTCCGACAACGCGTACTGTCGATACACATATACTCCAATTACGACAAAAAATTGAAAATATCACGATAGAAACTCTACGCGGTGTTGGCTATAAAATGAAAGCCTAACTGTTTATTTAGCTTAATGTTCTTTTTGTAAATGCTTTGATGGTTGTTTTATGAAAAAAGTGATTGCGCTGTTATGTGCATCTGTTTTTACTATCTCTGCTTATTCGGCAGATTGGTTTATTGAAAAAAATGCGTTAACGAGCACCCATCAGCATTTATTAGAAGGGGATACAGATAAAGCGTTTACTTCGCTGGTGGAGGTTTGGCAAAATTATCCTTCGACTAATCGTTCAGAACATCTTGATCAATTGTTAAATAAAGCTTTAGAAGTTGATTGTGGTAAGGGATTCAGTAAAGGGTTACTTCCTGCATGGTTGAGCAGTTTAGTAATTAGAAGGCAGGTAGTTCAAAGCCCTGGTAGGCTTCATCATAAGTTAATTGTAGATGCTAAAAGCAGCAGTAAGTTATCTTTAGTCAGCGTGCTTCAATGGCCTGAGCAAGTGAATATTATTAACGCTGTACCTGAAGTGAAAGAGGGTAAGCAAGTACCTGATGGGCAAATGCGTTATGTGGTTCAAACAGAGCAACTGAATCAACGCCTTAAAAGTGGTCTATACAAGGTTGTATTGGAAACGGACTCTAGCCAGCGTTGGGAGAGCTGGGTTGTTATGGCCGAGCCAAATGTAAAAGAGAGTGTTCGATGGGACTCTAAGCGTACTTGGATCACGAATAAAACAGGGCTGCTAAATGAGTTTTGTCCTTTACCTGTGATGACTGTGTCTTTGTATGATGTGGAAGATGGAGAATATCATGAATCTTGGTCTGAAATGTTTGAAAAAAATTACCCAGTGAAATTACCGGATATAAATCTTCCTGCCGATAGGTATGTATTGTCGGTTTCTTTAGCACAAAAGCGTTGGCAAGGTAATATCTCCATAGAAGATGTCCAAATTATTGCTAAAACTATCGATTGGGATGAAGAAGTGCCTAGCAAATAATATTTCCATTTTTTTGCAGCATTTCACCTTTCTCAAAGAAAAGCCGTTAATTGTTAAAGGTTTGAGTGAATCGGGCGCTATTATGAATAGAGAATAAAATAATAGTGGCAGGGACTGATGAAAACATCACTAAAATTAACAGTAGCAGCAATGGCTTTAGCTTCATCATCTGTAATGGCTACGACTTATGCTGTTGATGGTCGAACGGATGCAATGGGTGGTGCTGGTACAGCTGCTGCCGATTACCTCACAGGTGCATTTTATAACCCCGCGCTGGTGGCTTTATACACTAGAAAAGATGATGCAGGTATTCTCATTCCAGGTATTGGGGTTCAGTTAAATGATCAAGACTCTATGCTTGACGACGTTGATGAACTCCAGAAAGCAATCAATAACTCTGATGTGGCTGGTATTAATCAGAAATTAAACGATCTAGAAGGCGATGAGTTTTATCTTGGAGCTGGTGCAACGTTTGCGATTGCGATTCCTAACAGGTACTTATCAACTAATATTTTTGCGAAGACGTATCTAGAGTCTTACGCTCGTCCAGTGATTGATACAGCAAATTATAATAACTCTGACATTACGATGGTCGCGTTTGGCCTAACTGAAGTCGGAGTTGCGTTTGCGAAGTATTTCAATATTTTAGGGCAACACATTTCTTTGGGTGTCTCACCTAAAATGCAGCGTTTTTATACCTACAATTACGCCACTAAGATAGAAAATTTCGATACCGATGGTTTTGACACTAATGAAACGAAAGACAGTGCCGTCAACTTTGATGTTGGTGCCGTATGGTTTTATGGGCCATTCCGAATTGGCGTCGCGGGTAAGAATATGGTTGATCAAAGTCTTGAAACTGCGTCTGTTACCGCAACAAATACGTATCAATATACTTATGAACTGAATCGACAAGTGACAGCAGGTGTTGCATTTGTAGGTAGCTTTACGACATTAAGTGCCGATATGGACTTGATCGAACAGACGCGTTTTACTGGCATTGATGATGATGTTCAAATGCTTCGATTTGGTGCTGAATTTGATATTTTTGGACAGCTTCAGCTTCGTGGTGGTTTCAGTACTGACATGAGTAGTAATATTGAAGACACAATTAGTGCCGGTATTGGTTTTTCTCCGTTAGGTATTGTTAATGTGGATGTCGCTCTTAGTTATGCAGGAGAAAACTCCTATGGCGGTGCAGTGAACTTAGCCTTAGGTTACTAATCACGTGACATCGGCAACGAATGTTTTTACAATCAGCCTCTTTTATTTTGAGGGGCTAAAGTTATGTTGGGTGATTTTCCAACGCTGACTCACGCAGAGCAACAGGCGGCCGTAGAACGCATTCAAGAATTAATGTCAAAAGGCGTTAGCAGTGGTGAAGCGATTCAGATGATTGCTGATGAAATTAGGCAAGAACAAGCAGAAAAGCAACAGTAGTATAAGCGGCCATCATGGTCGCTTTTTTGTGCTTATTATGTGAGCAGCTGCATTATTTCTATCATATGACACCGTTATACTAGAGCCGACAATAGTTAAGAGATGCGGTTTGGTATGAACAATCGATATTTAAAAGCGCAAACATTTGCCCGTGAGCGTCATAAGAATCAAAATTATGGCGATTTACCTTATTATCGCCATTTAGACGAAGTGGCGGAAATTGCTTCTCCGTTCGGTAATTTGGCGATGATAGTGGCACAGTTGCACGATGTCTTGGAAGACACCGATACCACAGTAGATGAAATCGCTCATGAGTTTGGGTTTACAGTGGCTAATGCTGTTTTTTTTGTGACGGATTGCGAACATGACAATCGACTCATTCGCAAAAAGAACATGAATAAGAATCTTGCGTGCTTAAATGTGGAAGATGATGCTGGTCGCCTTGCTTTGTTGGTAAAGAGTTGCGATCGTTTAGCCAATTTAAGAGCCAGTAAACGAATATCAAGCTACCATTTTGAACGCTATCAAAAGGAACATGCAGACTTTCGAGCAGCAGTTTATCGACCGGGATTATGTGAAGCTATTTGGTGGGAAATTGAACAATTAGTAAAGGCAACGGTTGAAAGATAAGAGTGTGATACCTTTTTCACACCCTTATCATTATCTTATTTACTCTTGATCGTAAATCGTTGGGATAGGCTGGCGTTTGTGCTGAGTCACTTTGTAGATATGTACTAGTTTTTCAGTGACTTCCGTTTTTACTGGCTTCCCTTCAAGGAAATCATCAATTTCATCGTAAGTTAGATTTAAAGCATCTTCATCCGCTTTCTGTGGAGCAAGTTCTTCTAAGTCTGCTGTCGGAGTTTTTATTACTAATAATTCTGGAGCGCCTAACTCTTTTGCCAGCTGACGAACTTGCCTTTTGTTTAGACCGAACAACGGGGCTAGATCACAGGCGCCATCACCAAACTTTGTATAAAAACCAGTAATATTTTCCGCAGAGTGATCAGTACCCAAAACTAATCCGCCAACAAGGCCAGCAATTTCGTATTGAGCTACCATACGAGCACGCGCTTTTACATTGCCTTTTACGAAATCAACTTTAGCTGAATCAGAAGGAATTAGGTTTGTATTAGCCAAAGCATCAAGAGAGCTAGCATGAAGGCCATCAACGCCAGCTTTAATGTTTACGCTTACAGAATGGCTTGGTTTGATAAAAGACAAAGCAAGTTGTGCTTCATCTTCATCTTTTTGCTCACCGTAAGGTAAGCGCACAGCAATAAACTGGTAATCAGAAGACTCAGTTTCTTGGTTTAGACTATCTATAGCCAATTGCGCTAGGCGACCACAAGTAGTGGAGTCGACACCACCACTAATACCCAGAACTAATGACTTACAACCAGCTTGTAATAATTTCTTTTTGATAAAATCAACACGGCGGTTAATTTCAAATACAGGATCAATCGCGGGTAAAACTCGCATTTCATCACGGATCAATTGTTCCATAGTGTGGTCCTTTTATACCTTATTTAATTATCTGCTTCTCATAATACAGAAATCCCAGAGAATGTTCAGTTTGTTATTGATTAATAGACAGAAAAACAACAATATCGAGCGTAGTAACGAATTTGGAGTAAAAATGCGTAAAATAGCTGTTTTTGGTAGTGCTTTTAACCCGCCAAGCTTAGGGCATAAAAGTGTCCTGCAATCCTTATCTCATTTTGATTTAGTATTAATTGTGCCGAGTATTGCCCATGCGTGGGGGAAAACCATGCTCAATTATGAAAAAAGATGTGAAATGGTTCAATTATTCATTAATGACGTGCAACTACCAAATCTTGAGCTTTCCACGGTCGAAAAAGATCTTTTTCAGCCTAACGAAAGCGTTACCACTTACCAAGTGTTAAAAAAGACTCAAGAAAATCACCCAGATGCCGATATTACTTTTGTATTAGGGCCTGATAACTTTGTTAACTTTAGTAAATTTTTTAAAGCTGAACATATATTGAGCACTTGGTCTGTGTTAGCATGCCCAGAGAAAATTGCAATACGAAGTACTGATATACGTAATGCACTTGAACAAGGGGCACCTATTAGCCACTTAACGACGACTAGTGTTGCTCGGTATCTAATGGAAAATCAGCTATATAGATAAGGTGATGTTAATGAAGCAAAGTGTTATGAAGGTAATGTCGTTTAGTGGTTGTTTATCTTTAAGTTATGCTTTGCTTTCCTTACAGCCTGCAGTAGCAGAATTAGGTTGCCAGCCTTTACCACAATCGACACTTTCTCCAGAAAACCGGCTAAGTTGTAGCTCTTCTATTGACATCTATCTTGACGATGTAATTATCGATTTGCTTGAAGAGTCGAGGCAAATTAAAGTAAATCGTATTCCAGATACGTATTGGGAGGAGTGGGCCTTTCGTACTCAAGATGATCCCATCCTCACAGAAAGATTAGAAAACAGTTTTTGGGGATTGGCTGTTTGGAAACCAGAGAAATACCAAGGAGAAACTCTGACTGAAGCCGAAAGTTATGAAGATTGGCTCAAACTTCATGGACTACAGCTCAGTTTAGGCTTTGGTGAAAAAAGTGGCATAGCGCCAAGGTTTCGATTGGATTGGCGCTGGCATGATAGCTCGGATACTGATGTGTTACTTCAGCTTGAATTACCGTTTAATTGATACAGTCTGAACCGAGTACAGCAAAACAACTTTGTAGGTAGGCTGTTTTATTGCCATTAAAAAGCTGCTCGATAATAAACTCTTCTTTTCTACCAGATTTACGTAGTTTTACGGCTTCTCTTACTCTTAGAGCCATTTTCAGTTCCGCTGTAGATTGCCCCGTAATTTTTAGTTCTGGTTCTCTTTGTTTTGTATTTATGGCTTTTACCCATTGAGTAAGGATCTCTGCTTGTGGGGTCGTCGCCAGTTTAGGCTGCATTTCTAGCACTTCATCTTTTAACACTTGCAATAAATTATTTTGCTGTGAAATACGATTTTCGTCATTGTAAGTACTTTTTAGTTTTTCGATTAAAGCGAGCGCTAAGGGAGAAAGTTCAACAAATCCACCTTGTTCACTCAATGGCTCTTGTAAACGGATGGAAAAGTTTACAGTAACTGTTTTGGTATTCGGGAGTAATGTCACGGAACTTAAACAATCAAACGGCGTCCAAAAAGCAGAGTTTGGTAAAATGATGTGTTCATGTTTTCCCATTCGTACTAATGCCATGCCTTGCTGAACCAGCAATAAAGAGTACTGGTTTGCATTTCTTCTTGGAGACATTGTTAAGAATGGGTGGGAAATACAAGAGAACTCTATTGATTGCTTCATGGTGATGCTCGATAAAATGACAAAGATAAATGATCGCTTCTTTATCGGATAAATTCAAATAATTAGCGACAAGAAGCCACTACTAATGTGCTATTTGACTAAATTATCATCGCTTTTGTCTGGTTAGACCTCCGATCTATTTAAAACCTTACATTGAGCACTGTGATTATTACTGTTAATGCGTAGAATACAACAGATTTTTTAAAGATAACTCCCGTTGATGACTAATATAAAAGACCCATATCAAGATATACGTCCTTACAATGATAATGAAGTTCCTGAGGCATTAAACCGTCTGATCTTAGACGATGAATTTATTCAGGCTATTATTCAATATCGTTTTCCGAATTGTTCAAAAGTAGTTATGTGGGTTTTAAAGCCACTGCTAAAAGTTTGGCTAAAAACAAAATGGTCGAATTTAAAAACTGTTGACGATGTTCAGCAGCATGTTGCTAACTACATGGAATCTACACTGAAAAAAACCAGCGATGGTATTACCTTTTCAGGATTAGAGCATTTAGACCCATCTCAATCTTATTTATTTGTTTCTAATCACCGTGATATTGCCATGGATCCAGCTGTTGTTAACTGGGGATTGCATCAGCGAGGCTTGAATACGTTACGCATTGCCATTGGTGATAATCTACTGAAAAAGCCTTGTGCGACAGAACTAATGAAGTTGAACAAAAGTTTCATTGTGAAACGTTCGGCAAAAGGCCCACGTGAAATGATGAAAGTGCTTGGCCAGCTTTCCGGTTACATCAAGCATTCATTAGAAACTGGTAACTCTATTTGGATTGCTCAAAAAGAGGGACGAGCTAAAGATGGTAACGATAAAACTGATCCTGCTATTTTAAAAATGTTCCACGTCGAAGGGCGTAAGCGTAAGTTGTCATTCAGTGATTACGTGAAAGAGCTGAATATCGTACCTGTTTCCATTTCTTACGAAAATGATCCGTGTGATGTTGCAAAAGCGAAAGAGTTACATCAGATTGAAAGCTCAGGTAGTTACGAAAAAGGTGAGTTTGAAGATATCGAAAGTATTGTACAAGGTATTATTGGTCAAAAAGGGCGTGTTCATGTTAGTTTTGGTGAGGTAATAAAACAAGACTTCGAAAACCCTGAAGCGTTAGCGATAGAAATAGACCGTCAGATCCACACAAACTACAAGCTATTTCCTATTAATTTCCTAGCGGCGGGTGAAGAAAACAAAGCCGCTAGTGAAAAAGCAAAAATAGAACTGGAAAGTAAGCTTGCTCAGCTGCCCAAAGCTGCTCATCCCATTTTAATTGGCATGTATGCAAACCCAGTGTTAAATCAGAACTGAGAATCATAATGAGGAAGTGACAATGTCACTCTATGGTTGAGCAGTAAGAAAGCGCGCTCTAGCTTCATAACTAGAGCGCGTTTTTTATAGGTTTTTAATTTGCTCAGCAAGTTTAAGATCCCAATAGGGTGGGTTACCAAATTGCTCGGAAAGAAAATCGATAAACTTTCTTACTTTAGGGGCTAAGTATTTACGTCTTGGGTAAACGACGTAAATAGGTAAATCTAAATCGGCTTTCCATTCTGGAAGTAGCTGCACTAACTTATCGTTTTCTAATTCGTTTTCAATTAAATACGTTGCAAGATAAGCGATCCCTAAGCCAGAGCAAGCGGCATCTAACACCGCTGGGGCATTATCAATTTTGTAATTACCTCTTACACGAACGGTTTGATGTAAACCATCACGTGTAAATTCCCAATCAATGTATTTCCTTTCACGGCTTTGATAAGTAATGCAGTTGTGTTGCTTCAATTCCGCTGGCCTTGTTGGTGAGCCGTTTTGTTCAATATATTCCGGAGACGCACAGACGATGAATCGGCAATCAGCAATTTTTCGAGCGACCATTCCTTCCGGTGGATCTTCATGTAATGCTACCCAGCAATCAAAGCCTTCTTCAACTAAGTGAGGTCTATGATCAAATAAGCTTACGTCTAAATCTAAACTTGGGTGAAGCTTCTTAAATTCGGCGAATGCCTGAGTAATATGTTTATTGCCAAATGATTGAGCAACGCCAACTTTCAAAACGCCTTTAATTTCATCTTGATAGCCCGCGACCAGCGCATCTGCTTCATAAACTGTGTCTAAAAGTTTTTGCCCGTACTCGGCATATTGTGCGCCCAATTCAGTAAGAGATACCGCTCTTGTACTTCTTTGAACTAATTGGCATCCCAGCCTTTCCTCTAAGTAACGGATCTGTTTACTTACATGAGATTTCGATATTCCTAATCTTTCTGCTGCACGGGTAAAGTGTTGTTCATTTGCGACTGTCGCGAGAATAACCATTTGTTGTAAGTTATCTAACATGCTTTTTACCAGTAAAAGATTGGGATTGAATTATAGCATAACTGGCAATTGACTAACTGACTGAATTAACAGCTAATTGATTTAATTAATTAGAAGGATTAAATCAAACGATTTCAATAATCATGGTTGAGGGAATATGATGTCTTTAGGAGGACATTATGATTTCAGTTTTTATTCAATTTTTTATACTTGGCCTTTACAGTTTTGGCGGCCCAGCTGCACACATTGGATTTTTTCGTAAACAATTCGTTGAAAAAGAAAAATGGCTAAAAGACGAAGAGTTTTCATCCGGTTTTGCCTTATGCCAATTTTTACCGGGGCCTGCAAGTAGTCAGCTTGGTATGTATATCGGGTATCACAAGGCTGGGTATTTAGGGGCACTAGCCGCATTTATTGGTTTTACTTTTCCATCCTTTGCACTGTTAACAGGTTTGGCTATTTTAAATACGGAAATGCCAGATCTTTATTGGGTACAAATAATGGTTACAGCAGCTAAACTTTTGGCTGTAGTCGTAGTTGCTGATGCTATTTTATCAATGGGTAAAAATTTTATTACCGATAAAATTACGGCGGGCTTTGCGGTGATTACTTGTGTTGTACTTGTCTTATTCTCACATGTCGCAACGCAATTAATTATTCTTATTCTTGCTGGTGCTTTTGGTATTTATCGAGCCAAGAAAGCAACGAGAGAGGAACATCATAAACTAGAACCATTTTCTATAAATAAAATCGCATTTATTCTGTTTAGTACCTGTCTCGCGGTAAGCTTGTTTGTTCCTGGCTCAGCACTTTACAGTTTATTTTCTGTTTTTTATCAAGCGGGTAGTTTTGTATTTGGTGGAGGACATGTTGTTTTGCCATTGCTAGAGCCAATGATGAAAGAGATGGTAACACCAGATCAATTTATATCGGGTTATGCATTTGCGCAATTAGTCCCTGGCCCTATGTTCACCCTCGCAGGTTATCTTGGTGCAAACATTTCAGGTATTAACCCAGTTTTGGGTAGTGTGGTCGCGACAGTTGCTGTGTTCTTACCTGGGGCATTTTTATTGTTTGCGGTATTACCAGCATGGAAGGTTATTTCACAAGATCCTTTGGTAAAACAAGGGATCGTATATATTAATGCTTGTGTTGTGGGATTATTGTTAGCTGCATTTATTAACCCTGTATGGACAAGTGCAATAAGCTCTGTTTGGCATGGGTTATTTGTGATTTTTCTATTTGCTTTAATGAGAAAATTTAAGTGGGGAGTTCCATACATTGCGTTAGCGTGCGTTGGGTTTTCTTTAGCTGCCTCTGTACTTAGTTAAAGTATTTTATATCGCGGCTCTTATTGTAAGAGCCGCTTTTTACTTAATCTTAATGCACTATAATTTAAGAGTGATATATAAAACAAACTAAAAAAATAAGAGAGTATTTATGTTCTAACGATCTTTAAACAATTCGTCAAAGGCAGCATGAAAATTGTCTACTTTCTCTTTTTGCCCGTAATACGCATCTCTAAGCCTTCCGTATTTTTCCTCTAATAAACGATACTTTTCTTCCATTTCTAAATACTGTTCTGCAGCAGAAATTAACGCTTTTGATGACGATTTTTCGTCTGTCGCTTTTTTTAGCTGCTCTAGCATGATTTCTTGTTCGTCTGTTAGCCTAAGAGTTAGCGCCATTGTTATTCCTAATTTGATAGCAAAATAGAGAGGGTAGTTTAATACCGACTCGAAATAATGCAATCAAATTTCATTTAAATAACCATTTTTATTTATTTTGATATCAAATCGTTACTATATATTACTGTCATTTAAAATGGTAAAAACTGAGCTTTGATACGTTGTAACTTTTTAAAAGTTTTAGGTTATTCATGTAGTAAACTTGATTATGAAGTTAATAGGAGAGTATTCCTTGGCTTATAGTTTTTAAATCTCGACTACATTTGGCTAGTAACTGGTGCTCTATAAATTTTTATTCTTATATGGAAATAAGCTTGGCTAGCTTAAATCAATATGTAGAAAGGTGTATCAATAGAACGAAATGCCCATGCTTTAATAGGGTTCAAGATATATAAACAGCATTTCAAACCAAGTTTCCGTACGCTAATATAGACCAATATACCTCTCAAAATAGCATATTTTCTTCGGCGACCTTTCTTACTCTTATTTGCCTAACTTTTATACTAAATATAAGATCTTATATTTTCTTATGATCTAAATTATTGATCTTAAATATATAAAGCCATTACTAAATTAGTAAGAACTTAAGCGTGAATAACTGAAATTCATCACGTTTAAGTTATTGCTTAATAAAGGTTTATTAATTACAATCTTTCGACTAGCTACAAGGTAGAGTTCAAAGTCGTGTTACCAGAATTACAAAGATCTGAAGTGCCAACTCCAGATCACATGAGAGATCTTGTTCAACTGTGCAGAGAACATAAAGTTTCTATTTATGAATCTGAAGAAGTACAGCTGGCGGTTGAAGTTTTACTAAAAGAGTTTTTTCAAAGAAAAGGGCAATTTCGTGAAAGAACATTCCTGCGTTTAGAGAGTGGTTTAAAAGCATTTAAGTCCTTTTGCCAAGAACGTGATTTATCTTATCTGCCAGCCAAGTTTTCTTCTGTTGAATTATTTGTTCAGTATCGATCATCACTCGTTCGAACCAGTACGCTAAAAGCAGATATTTGGGCTATCTCTACATTTCACCGGAAATTGGGGTTACCCGATCCAACATTGCATGAGTATGTACGTGCAACGGTTAAAGAAGCGACCTTAACTAAAATAGGAGACTTAGAATTAATTAAGCAGGCAACACCTTTAAATCTTCAAATTCTTAAAGAGTTGCAGGAAATTTGGACAGGCCCGAATGCAAGTTTGATCCAAAAGAGAGATTATGCAGCATTGGCCATGTCTTATAATGGATTATTGCGCTGTAGTGAGCTCCGACATCTTCGTTTAGACATGACCACCCATGTAAATGGCAGATTAAGAATCGCTATTCCTTTTAGTAAGACAAATATCAGCGGAATAGCTGACTACGTGACATTGTCACACTCTGTAAGTCAGGCCGTTTTAGACTATATGAGAGCTGCGAATTTATCTCTGGGTGATAATGGTTATCTCATTCAAGGTATTAGTGCCCATAATAAAGTCAAACGAATGAAAGACAGTGAAGGGAATTTAAAACCTGTTGGGTATACAGCCATTAAAGACATATATACTCGTGCATGGAAAATCACAAAAAATTATTTTGAACCAAACTCCCGTGCATTTTCGACACACTCATGTCGAGTAGGTGCAGCAGTAGGATTAGCACAACGTAAAGTTGATGTATTACAAATAATGAAAGCTGGGCGCTGGACGAATGCAACAATGCCCAATCGCTATATAAAAACATTAGATAACAGTGACACAACAGAAGACATGATGATGTAGGGCAACATAATTATCGATTATATTGATGACTTTACTTATGTTTTTGCTAATGCTCACAAAAAAAGATTTAACTTACCATTCTGTCATGTAGCTTTCCCCAAAAGCACCTAATATTAAACTAGGGTCAATGTAAGAGGGTGCACTTTGATTGGATATGGTTTAGGTTTGAATCAACGTGAAGAAGCTGGAGACATAGTTTCTATTTCGGCAGACAAAGCTTTGCCACTGTTATTACACGGTACACCTGTTACGTTAGATGTACCGCTTGGACACCAATTTTCTGAAAAGATAAAAACACTTTTTGTAGGTCGACAGGTAAACAGTGCGTTACTTTTTCAAATCCCATCAAACGTTTACCAGGATGCAAAAAAAATTCTTCCCGAAGGTGCTCCATTAACGGTAAGAGGGATCTCGAATCAGGGGGAAGGGGCTGTACTTGCCTTTCGTACAACGGTCCTTCGTCATTACTCTCCGCCGAATCCAATGGTTGCTTTATCAATACCTGAGACTATGCAAGTAAGACAGCTCAGATCAGAGCCTAGGTTTGAACTTGATATTCCAATGACCATCGATATTGATAATTATTCTTTCTCTGGAAACATTACCGATATTTCGTGCAGCGGATGCGGTGTATTGTGCGAAAATCATTCTTTTTTAGAAAAAGACAAAGAAATTCAAATACGTATAAATAAATTAAATAATGGGAAAGAATATATTCTTAACGGTTTGATTCGAAATGTAAGAGAGAAAAGTAACTTGTGTACTTTAGGTATTTACTTTAATGACAAAGGGCTGATCTCTGCGCAAAGTTTACTGCAAGATATTATTTTGAAAGGAATCAATAACAAGTAACACCCTAATAATTAAATACTATTTCTTTGCTTAATATCATATGGTAGTTTACTCTCTTCTGCGTTGTAAATAAGAACTCAAATCATGATACCGAAAATTTCTAGATCTATTCTTGCTTTGTCACTGATGTTTTCTGCCTGTTCTGCTGCTGATGAAAATCAACATTTACAGGCTACTAAACAACCAGTCAATATTAATAAATCATTTAGTTACGACGTATCGTATAAAGGGATTAATATCGGAGATATGGTGCGAGAACTACAGTGGAGAGGAAATAGCATAAAAGCCAATATTACAGCTGACTTTTCTTTTTTGTTCATGGATTTTGGTGGTAATCAACAATCGAAAATTTCGTGGCAACCACAATCGGAAGAATTTTTAACACGCTCATTTATACGTAACACCGATGGTTTTAGTAGCGTGCGTATGGAAGCGGAATTTAGTGAAGATGGACACAATAGTCAGATTACTAACTTAGGTGAAAAACTCACATTTAGTAATGCAGATCATGCCATTATTGATTTTAATACATTAGCACTCGAAATTAGACATGGTGTGATGTCTGGTGAAAAGCAATTTGAAATCTTTATGCAAACCTCAGATGACATTGCTCATTATTTTTTTGAAGTAAAAGGCAAAGAAATGGTGAATACGGAGTTTGGTCCTTTATCGGCTTATCGTATCGAGCAGATTAAAAAAGATGACAGAACTTTGATTATATGGGTAGCTCCTAGTATCGATCATCAAATGGTTAAGTTTCATTACCAACGTAGAATTCTAGATATTAGTGGGGAAATGACTAAGCACTCAATAACAGTGCTGTAGTTTTTGTCTTAGCGAAGAAAAAAGCACCGTGTATAAAAAACACGGTGCTGAATATTTCATACACGTAGGTTTCTAGTCGGCCTAACGCTCTTTAAATCTAGAGCTCATATTGCAGAAATGCAAGTTAAGCATCTACTCTACGTTTTACACGAAAAGTAACAAGGCAGCCGAACAAAAATGTAAATAGAGCGGCTGGTTCAGAAATTGAAATAGGTGGTGGGGGGGTAACACTTGCTGAAAGAGCACAACGCTGAAGCCTATTCTTGGAGCTTAACTCTACCTTTGAACTGATTAATTGTGTACAACCCTGAATATTATTAGCAGTAATGATTGTGTCACGATCGGCATCTAAATCCCAAAGAGCAACACCACCAAGTATGACATTACTAAGGTTAAATACTTGATTTCCCGCCGCTCCTTCACTGTAAAAAATAGCACCTAGCTCTGATATAGGGTCCTCGTCACAAATGTTGGTTTGAAGCGGATCTCCATTGGCATCTTCACATCCATCGCCAAGCATAATGGAAGAGTTGGAGAAAAGGTAGTTGCTGTCGTTACCCGCTTTAATCTTAAAAATTGCGGTGACTTCATTATTTTCAGAATCTAAAATCCAGTCACTGTTATTCACACTAAAATCGCCAGATACATCAATTTCAATAACAGCAAAGCCATCGTTATTGGTGTCAATCGCATCTAAGTCAGTAACGAAAGGAGTTCCTCCGTCTTTGTAGCTTTCATCTTCAATGTTATGGTTGATAGTAAACTCTTTATCGAGGTGTTCAATAAACGTTTTCCAGTCGCCCAATTCACTTAAAATACCAGCAGGATCAAATTGATTGACGCCAGATCCCGTCCCCAGATCCACACCGCTGCTTGCATCATCGACAAACCAGCTATTATCTTTATCATCTGAAATATAACAGTCATCTGGATCTATACGGCAGTCGATACCTAGGCTTGCGAAGTAATCTGTATTTTCAGAACTGAAGCCAGCATATTCACCAGTAAGAGCGACATTACCACTGTAATCAGGCTCTTCACCTAAACGTCTCGCTCCTGGTAAAAAATCACTAATCAGAATATTGTCACCGTCGACATAATCTGGGTCTGCATCTGTCCAACGGTTGTTTGAGTTAAATGGATTTTTGCCATCTTCAGGAACAAAAGTACCTGTTAAATCTAAGCCAATATCGGTATAGGAACGATGCTCTTGAGTTTCTGGATTTTCACCTGAACCAGTACCACTAGAGACAACTTCTTGATCAGCCCCTAACTCCCCGCCATTTGAATTAAATGCTTCAAACATTTCACTGGATGTACCGCTACCAGTAGCAACAACCAAATAGTCATCTAAAAATAAGGTAGTAGGTGTGGGTAAATGAACTGCCATGGCATTGTAAGTTAGAAACAGGCCACTACCAAATACCAGCTTTATATAATGATTTTTAAAATTTTTATATATCATAAAGCACCATTACCTTTGTTTTTATTTTACTTGGGTTGTAAATACCTAGATTCTATTGGTTTTTTCTAGCAATTTCTGAACCAGAACAATAAGTTATATAAATCAATGAGCTAGGATTATGAATAAACGTAGATGTAAAAAAGTCTGACAGATGTAATATGAAACTTATTACAAAATGACAAAAATGTATAAAAAATAAGATATTAGACACTTATTTGTTGATGAATTTAACACTCCGATTATTGGCATGAAATGGACTTTTTTTGAACAAAATAGACGTAAGTGTCAGAATTTTTTCCATTTTCCAATTGAAAACGATGCTTTGCTTTATAGATATATAATTAAGAAAAATGCCTCGCTAAATATAAATAAATGGGATGTGTTGCATATTTTTTAAAGGGTAAGTTTATAAAGTGAGAGAAAGCTAACAAGATAAATTATCAAGGGTAGTAATTAATACGGTAATAAAACATAGTACCTGTACACCAAATATATAGCTTTATCTCGTATTGAGCAGCCTTCCTTCGACGAAGGCTTTTTTTTGCTTGAAAAAGGCCCCTCATCAAATTTCTGTCTTCATACCACGCCGACAAAATTTCTTTCTCAGAAAGTGGAAATCTACCACTAATGGAGTACACTTCTAAGGTATCCGCCAATAATAACAATTATATTAATTGCATATTTGTCTTGCCTTCATTCGTAGAAGGATTTTTTTTGGCTAAAAAAAAGCCTCAAACAATACTCGTTTGAGGCCATATTAAGGGGTACTGGTGTAAGCCATGCCTACCACTTTAGTATAAATCCTCCCACTCTATATGCAATCAAAATCATATTTTTGAGGTGGTTTTTTAACCATTGAAACTAAGTTTTCAGTCAGCTACAGATCTTTGCTTCTTAGGTGAAACAAAAGCGACCATATAAACATATAGATCCATATATATCTAACTGTTAGGCTACAAACAGTCGTTAGGAATTGGAGTTAGAGAAATGGAAAACCTGAATACAGTCGAAATAAAGTCATTTATTCCCGCCAAAGACTTTGAGTGCTCTAAGCGTTTTTATCAGTTCATCGGTTTTGAAATGGTGTCGGACTTTGAAGGTATCGCTTATTTTAAATCGGGTTCTTGTTCATTTTTACTCCAAGACTTTTATGAACCGGTTCATAGCAACAATTCCATGATGCACCTTTTGGTTGAAGATGCTCAAAGTTGGTATGAGCACATACTCAAACTGAATATTGTTGAAGAGTTCGGTGCAAAGGTGACTGATCTTGTTGAGCAACCATGGGGAATGCTCGAATTTTGTGTCACTGATCCGAGTGGTGTTTTGTGGCGCATAGCCGAAAATAAGTAGTCTAGTAAAGGTAACGATTTTGAAGTGTGTGGTACAAAGAAGACGCAAGCAATTTTTACGGGCCCCTAGATTTTAGTAGAATAGGGGTTAAGCTTGCGTTTGCTGGATCTGTGATCAAAAGTAACGTGTACCTCGAATTCAACTACCAATAAGTACACCCGAAGAAAAATTTATACGATATACGTTTATTGTTGAAAGTCATGTGGTTTAACTTCTTAACATGCCTAAGTCATTCAGTGTATTTATGTGCTGTGGATATTGTATTCCTTCCTTTATTTTTTGACTCATATAAAGCGACATCAACCCTTTCTAGGAAGTCTTCTTTTGGTTTCGATATAGCTGGTATTTCAGACCCAACTCCAACACTGATAGAGACAAATCCACTAATAGGTGAAGATGGATGAACAATCTTAGCACTATTAACAGCATTCCTCAGTCGGTTAGCTACCGATAATACTTCACCAATGGAAGTATTGGGTAACAAGAGAACAAATTCTTCACCACCATACCTTGCAACTAAATCACTGTTCCTTTGAGCGGACTGAGATAAAAGTTGTCCAACCTGCTTTAAACATAAATCACCAGCAGTATGACCAAGGGTATCGTTGTATTTCTTGAAAAAATCAATATCAATCAACACTAATCCTAAATATGATCCATCTCTGTTGCATCTTTTCCACTCAACATCAAATCTATTATCAAATGCTCTTCTATTTGAAATACCAGTCAGTGAGTCATTCAATGATAAACGTTCTAGATCTTTGTTTAACTTGGTCAATCCCTCGTTGGCCTTTGACAACTCTTTTGTTTTTTCTTTAACTCGTTCTTCCAATACCTGATTCGCATCAATCAACTTATCGGCCATTTGATTGAATGACATGGCCAACATACCCAGTTCATCTTTACTAAAAGTTTGTATTCTTCTACTTAAATCACCACTGGCAATCATGGCAGCAACGTAAGTAAGATCTATGATAGGTTGAGTTATCGTTCTTGATAAGATCAAAGCAACAACACCACTGATTAAAATAGTGATTAAAGAAGAAATAATTAAAAAGTTTTTTTGTTCATTAATAACCCCTAATGCATCTTCATAATCAATCTTATAAACCATACCTAATCCGATGGAATCAAACGTGTAGGCCACAGCGAGAACTTCTTGTTGGTGATGATCAGTGTAAGTTGAAATATCGTCTTTTCTCTGACTAGATAAAAGAAACGGATCAACCCAACTACCTGGGCTATAACCTGAAATCAAAGATTCCGGGTATATCGGCATTACTTTCCCTGTCAATTCATTCTTATACACTAAGGTGGTTTCTTCTGAGCTTCCTAGGCCATACTGGTTTGAAGCGATGATAGAGAAATCGCTTAAATCCATAACCAAAATCAAATAACCAATCAGTTCACTATTTAGGTACAGCTTTTCTGATATTAATAAGTCAGTTGAATCGTTCATCTGGTTACGAATAAATGATGTTTTATAAGTATTCTCATTTTCTGGCAGAATCGCTTTTTCCACCTTAGACGTTGTAGTTTGGTTAGATGTCGACACAATAATGCTTAAATCAGGGGCTATAACATCAATCTTCCTGATGCTCTTAATAGGAGCTTGAGCATCACTGATAATGTTTCTTATCTTGGTGATGTTTTTTTCTTTCACTTCCTCATCATTAGTCATGTTTATCTTATTGATACTTAACCTAAGCTGAGTCCGAGAGCTAATTAATGACACTCTTTCTTGATGCTTTCTAATTACTTGATGAACTAAATTCTTTTTATTATTGGCAACAGTTTTCAAATGATCTACTACAACTTGCTCAATTTTTTCCTGACTTTTTTTATGATAAATGGTGCCAGTTAACACTAAAGAGCTCATCATAATCGTTAAAAGAATGATTGTTATCTTTTGTCTAATGCTTATTCCATTTAATTTAAAATTATTAGGTAAGGACATTAAATTCAGCCAAATACTATTTATATTAATATTATTTATAGACGACTTCCCCTCAACAGCAATAGGATTTTATGAAGTAACACCGACCACATTGTTTAGTTTTACGGGCTAATCCGATTGCTTACAAACCAGATTATGATCTCAAACTCGGTGACAACTTAGTACATCCCATAACACTGGATGTGTCTTGTTGGTTAGCACCAAAAGTCTTTAAATGGCTCTATCTTCGTCAAATCATCCACTTCATGCCGTTTAAATCGCGTCTTTGACAGCGACGATGAGTTCGAAAAATTCACCAATCCGGTTTACGGGTTCCGAACGGGCGCGAGAATATTTCGCAGTTACAACCGCCAAGGCATCAACAAATTGTCAGGCATCATTGCCTACTTTGCGCCCAGCCATGAAAACGACACCGACCACTATGTAAAGACGATTTCCAAGTGGACAGGCATTCCCGCCACACTGCCTATCAACACCAGTGACAATGTCACGTTAGCTAAGGTATTACACGCCATGTCACGGATGGAAGTGGGCAACTATTACACGCTGAAAACAGCGCGGGCGGGGGTCGATATTGCATGACCAAGAAACAAATTGTTTTAAAACTGGGGCTTAGTGTCGCGGGCATGGTCATCGGCGCATACACCATAAAACACCTAAAAAAGAAGGTTTATTATGAAATTGAATGAAAGCAGCACAAAGACAGGTTTAGTCCTTCTAGGCACTGCCGCTACGGCATTGGTGACAGGGCAAACCCAACTTATTGACATCGACTTAACGAACTCAGGGATAGAGTTGGGCGGGGTAATTCCAACCATTATCATGAGCTTAGTAGGCTTCTGGGATGTGGTACGAAAAGAGAGAAAAGGATAGGATGCGCATGGAAATATATCAAACGTTGATGGTTGCTATCGCGTCCGGCTTTGCATCAGCAGTGGGGACAACAGCCACCATTAAAACGGATATTCGTTGGATTAAGCAATTAATCGACAAATTAGAAGAGCGGGTTCTGAAATTAGAAAAGGGCTCACTCTAATTTAAGCAGATATATACGGCACAGATCCTTATATATCTGTTGTCGGCTCTCTTTTATGCTCTCGGAGAAATATGTGGCACAAGTTAGGCCTGAAATATATAAAGCGATTACAGATAACGATATAGAAAATGTTATTTTTTCTGATCCGTTTAGTGATGTAGCTAGAAAGTCTAAAAGAAACCTTTTAGCTGCCGGATTCATAGGTCTTCTCATATCAGTCCTAAACCTTGAAATAAGTGGCTTTCTTGGGCTAAAAGCGACCAATATGAACCTTGGTAATGATATTGCGCAAGGTTTGGCATTTTTAATAATACTTTATTTCTTTTTATCATTTATGTTTCATGCCTATATTGATTATTCAGCATGGAACTTTGAGCGAGAAAAACAATTAACAAAACCATATTTCGACCTTGTGCACCTTATTGAAGGGCATATCAATGTAACGGGTGAGCAGATTAAAAATGCTACTTCTAAACTCGACTCATTATCAGATGAAGAAAGCATACAGGCTCAAATCGAAGTTTCGAAAGAAGTTAAGAGTGCTAGACAGCAACTTGATTCAATCAATACTCAGTTGTCATCGGTAATTAGCGAGGTTAATCCCCTGATTAGTAGTTGGCGAAACACTATCGGAAAGATGGACAATTTATCAATGCGGCTAAAAGCCCGTTTTATTAGTCTTTGGGGCTTGGATGTTATTTTTCCACTAGTTGTCGCAAGTATAGCTTTATATCAATGTTATTCAGGCGTGCCAGCCTTGATTTTAAAACTAACGAGCTAACTTATATGTTTTCGTATGGAGTGCGTTATGAAAGTTGATTATGATTATCTAAAAAAATTGCTAGAAAAATTCGAGAGTAATGAAAAACCATTTCCCCTAATATCTGAACTAACATCCGGCTTGGCTGGGTAGTTGGGAACATCTTTGGGGTCAGGATGACCATGTAATTGCAACAGCAGCTGATATTCATCCCGTTGATAGGCAAAGCTGGCCAATTCCTTGGGACTGAATTCACGGCCGTCCGGCGTGATGAAAATCCCCAGTTCTTCATTGATCCGAAAACCTTGCCAACGTATGTCATTGGGTAAATAACCAATGGCTTTGATGATGAGCAGTTTTTCCGTCATGGGATTCAGGGCGACACAACCGTTAAGCCAGCGTTTGACCGTCACGGGTTCGACATGAAAAAATTCCGCGCCTTGGCGATAGTTCTCAAATTCTTG